>CAVPPX010000022.1:0-123481 GCA_963707355.1 uncultured Alphaproteobacteria bacterium
CCGATGAGCGAATTGCTATAGAGCTTGTCGTCTGGCGGCGCAGGCTCGAGACGGGCCTGGCCGAGATCGACCTCCAGCTCCTCGGCGATCAGCATCGGCATCGAGGTGTAGGTGCCTTGCCCCATCTCGACCTGCGGCATGATCAGCGTCACCGGGCCGTTGCGATCGACGCGGATGAAGGCGTTGAGCGCGAACGTGTCCATCGCGGCCTCGGCGGGACGCATCGGCGCCGGCAGGCTGAAGCTCAGCAGCAGGCCGCCGCCGGCTGCAGCGCCGGCTCGCAAGAATGCGCGCCGCGAGAGGCCACGAGCGGGCGACGGCGCGAGCGAGGCGAGTCTATCGCGGCGCATTCTTGCCAGCTCCTGCCCCCGAGGCGGCGGCGGACTGCGCCGCGCGCTTGATTGCGGCGCGGATGCGACCATCGGTGCCGCAGCGACAGATGTTGCCGGCCATCGCGCCATCGATGTCGGCGTCGCTCGGATTGGGATTGCTCGCCAGCAGCGCGGCGGCGGCCATGATCTGGCCGGACTGGCAATGACCGCACTGGACGACATCGAGATCGACCCAGGTTTTTGTGGATCTTCTTGCCGCTGGGCGTGCCGCCGATGGCCTCGATGGTGATGATCGGCGACGTGCCGACGCTGTCGATGGTCGTGATGCAGGAGCCCCGTGGCGGCACCGTTCAAATGGACCGTACACGCGCCGCATTGCCCGATGCCGCAGCCGAATTTCGTAGGGTCATGCCGACCACGTCGCGCAGCACCCAGAGGAGCGGCGTATCGCCGTCGACATCGACGGCGCGGTCCACGCCATTGACGTTGATCGTGTAAGCCACCACCATCACCTCCAGACGTTAAAAACTCGCACCTCAATATCGAAGGCCGCGAGCGCTCGGCCAATCAGGGCCTCACGGTCCGTACGGACGAATTCAGCAAGATTTCAGACGGGCATGATCGGCGCTGCAAAACCGTGTGCTCCTCACTGGGCGCCCGTCGTTGCGACCGGCCGGAGCCGTCGCGGGTGGCGGGGGTCGGCGAAATCGTTGCGGACCCTCGCTCGGCGTCGAGAGAGGCGGTCGTCCGACGCGACGGTAGAAGGCGCCGCTGGCGTTTCCGTCTGCGCCCGAGAAGCCGCAGCGCGCGGCAATGCGCTTTAACGGCATGTCGGTGTCGTCCAGCGCACGGCGCGCCGCGTCGACCCGCGCGGCCTCGACAAACTCTGCCGGCGTCACTCCGGCCTCGCGACGGAATATCCGGGAAAAATTCCGTGCGCTCATGCCGGCCTGCTTGGCGAGCGTCTCCACTGACGGCTTCGGCAGTCGTGGATGTCGCCGGGACCGATTGACGGACTTGCTGCGTAGCGAGCGCGACGACAGTTGCGCGGCGAGGTGGATGCTGACCTGCGATTGAGCGCCGGGGCGCTTCAGGAACATCACCAGCCGCCGCGTTACGTCAAGCGCGAGGTCGCGTCCGGCGTCCTCTTCGACCAGCGCCAGCGCGAGATCCAAGCCGGCGGTCACGCAGCCAGAGGTATAGAATTTGCCGTCCTTCACGAAGATAGGGTCGGGACCCACCGCCACTCTCGGGAAGAGGACCGCGAGCTGCTCCGCGTGCTGCCAATGCGTGGTGGCGCGGCGACCGTCGAGAAGCCCAGCCGCAGCGAGAAGAAAGGTCCCGGTAGAGACCGAACCGCAGCGGCGCACGTTGTCGGCATGACCAGCGAGCCAAACCACGGCAGCCTGATCGACCTCGCGCTGCGGTCCGCCGGCGACGAGCAACGTATCGATGGGCTCCTCCGGATCGGCGATGGTTCGACCGGGCACGACGCTGAGGCCGCACGGTCCGCGGATCGGGCCTGGCGCGGTCGCTAAGACCTGCACGTCATAAAGGCCGGATTGGCCGGACAGCTTCGCGGCCTCAAGGAGAACTTTGCATCGGCCCGATCGAGATCCAGCCACTGAACGTTCGAAGGCGCGAGGATTACAATTCGCATTGAGCGCTCCGAGGACGCCGCGAAGACACGGCCTGATCCGAACTCCGGCGGGCTGCCGCAAGGTTCACACGTGCGTTCATCACGGCTGTGTACACCGCGGCGGAACCAGGCGATGATGCTTTTGATTCGGTCGGTACTCCGTGCTCTCTTGCGGCAGGCTTATGGCAGATCGCTTCGATGGCGGCGCCGACGCCCTGTGCGAGCGCGGCTGACGAGAAGATGCGCGGGCGCAGCGCGCAACGGCGTTAACGGTGACAGTCCGGACGCTCCCGGCCTGCGGGTGGGGCTACAGAGCGTCACGGCTCAATTTTACAGCGACACAGATGAAACGACCTCGCTGCAACGCGCTTATCTTGGCAATCCGCGCCGCGAGGTCGACATAGGTGGCGTCAGCCGATATCGAGAATGTCAATGCGGCGTCGTCGAACAGGACCGTGACCTCATGCGGGGACGATGCCGGATTGCACGGGGAATGCCAACGCAATTCCTCCACCATGAGCGGTTTGCGATGCGCCGTCCGCATATCGGCCTCTACCGCGCCGACGCTTGGATCGAGAGCGGTGGGGGGCCTGCGACCGAGCGCGGTTCGGATGCCCAGAGTACGTCGTTGC
This sequence comes from uncultured Alphaproteobacteria bacterium, assembly GCA_963707355.1. Lineage (GTDB taxonomy): Bacteria > Pseudomonadota > Alphaproteobacteria > Rhizobiales > Beijerinckiaceae > Roseiarcus. Next base: position 2,604 of record CAVPPX010000022.1, read on the forward strand.
ACTGCGTTTCCCGGTCGAAGGGACCCGCGCGGAGAAAAGCCAAAATGCAGAGTTCCATCGCGTTCGCCCGCCAACTACCATGGAAGATGTCCGTAATCGTCAAAGGCGGCCGGCGCCGTGGCGATCACCCGTGTCGATCTCGTCGCTGGCATCGGCCGCCATCAACGACAAAATCCGCTGGCGGCGAAAACGAGGCCGAGCACGAGCCACCTGCCCCATGCGGCGCGGGGGACAACGTCGCGGCGCGCGCTACATCCGAACGATACGCAATCAGTCGCGTTGCACGATCCCGTCATCGCTTCCCTCACCCGTGCCGCCGATAGGCTCGCTTGCATTCCGAAGTTCAGGCTCCGGCGCGCGCGAGACCTAGTGAAGTGGAGTAAATCCAGGTAATTCTGGTGTAGCAGCCGACAACTCCGGCGCCGCAGCCCGACGTGGACGATGGCCGGATTGCACCGGGATTTGTCCGTCCACACGGGTGGCGCTCATCGCTTTGCAGCGGCTTCCACACGACCTTCCGAAAAAGACGTTTCGCCCGCGCTCGGCCCATGCCGGCGGGCGTGCGCCTCTGGCGCAAGCGCGACAAGCCGGAGAAAACACGATGGAGCTGGGATTTATTGGCCTGGGCAGCATGGGTGCTGCCCATTGCGGAGAACCTGCTCAAGGCCGGACATCGGCTGACCGTGTCCAATCGGTCTTCGGGGCCGGCCGAGCGATTGGCCGCAAAGGGCGCGCGCATGGTCCGGGACCCCGGAAACTCTGCGCGGCGAAGCCGCCTTCTCGATGCTGGCCAACGACGCGGCCATTCGCTCAGTCGGGCTTGTTGGCCCGCTTCTGGAGAGGGCGTCGTCCGGTCTTATTCATGCCAATCTCGCCACGGTTTCACTGAACCGTATTCGCCCGCAGCTCGCGGCGGCGCACGCCGCGCACGGCGTCAGGTACGTCGCATCGCCCGTGTTCGGCCGTCCCGATGTTGCCGCCGCCGGCAAGCTCACCGTCGTTACCGGCGGTGGCTGCCGCCGATATCGAAGCGCTGCGGCCGGCCTTTGAGGTCATCGCCCAGACAACCGTGTTCGTCGGCGACGCGCCGGAAATGGCGAACCTTTTGAAGATCGCCGGAAACTTCATGCTGGCGACCGCGATCGAGAGCCTCGGGGAGGCATTCGCGCTGCTGCGCAAGGGCGGCGTTGACCCCGCGCTGTTCCTCGATTGATCACCAAGCAGATGTTCGCGGGCGACGCCTACCGCGGCTATGGCGCGCTCATGGTCGAAGGGCGAGGTGCGCCGGCGGGCTTTGCGCTCAAGCTCGGCCTCAAAGACGTAAACCTCGCCCTCGATGCCGGCCGTGAGCTGGCTGTGCCTCTGCCGCTGGCCAGCTTGACCGGGGATCATTTCGGGGAGGCGCTGGCTCGCGGAACTCGGTGACAAGGATTGGTCTGCGTCGGCAGTCTTCTCGCCGCCAAGGCGGGGCTGCCAACGCGCGAGCCTGCGCGGATTCGGGCGCCCGGCAAGGATTCGCGCTTAAGCGACCCGACGCAAGGCGCGATCCCGTGCGCGTGATCCGCCGCGGCAGGTAAGACTGCCGATAGGAACTCCGGTACCGAAGACAAGCAGACCCCAACCACCACCTGGAACGCTGCCGAGAGCAACGGCGTGTCCATCCAACGGTTGCGGGTCCAAGCGATGACGGCGAGCTCGATGGCGACGACGACGACGGCGATTGCCGTTGCCGTCCGGAAATCCGGGATGAGATAGGGGAGCGCGTGGCCGAGACCGCCGAGCGCTGTCATCAGGCCGCAGACCATGCCGCGAAGTATCGGGCTGCCGCGTCCGGTGAGCGAGCCGTTGTCGGAGAGAGCCTCGGCAATGCCATGGAGATGCCCGCGCCAATCGCCGCGGCCAGTCCCACCAGCAATGTCTGCCGCTATCCTTGGTGGCAAAGGCGGCGGCGAAGAGCGGCGCCAAAGTCGAGACCGACCCGTCCATGAGACCGGCCAGACCCGGCTGCACGATCTGCAGCAGAAAGAGGCGCCGTTCCGATTGATGCTCGTCCTTGTCCACCTCGGCCGTCACGAACTGCAACTCGAGCCGTTCGGCCTTCTCTTCGTGGCGCCTCTCCTCCGCCGCGAGATAACCAGCAGCTTGACGGATCGAGGCATCGGACGAAAGACGGGCCGCCCGCAGGTAAAACCGCTTGCTCTCCGCCTGCATCAGCTCGGCTTGCGCGCGCACCTTGTCGAGACCGAGCGGGCGCAACAGCCAGACCGACTTTCGCTCGACGAAACCCCTCACGTCCTGGCGGCGGATCAACGGGATATGTTCGCCAAATCTCCGCGGTAGAGATCGAGGAGGCGGTGACGATGCCCGTTCTCCTCGTCGGCCATCGCGCTGAACAGCTTTGCCGTGCCCGGGTACGAGTCGCGCAGGGCTCGGCGAAGTCGCTGTAGGTCCGATTGTCCTCTTCCTCCAACGTTATTGCGAGCGCCAGCAGCTCTTGCTCCGTCAATTCCAGAAGTCCTTCACGATTGTCTCCTGGGGCGATCATGGGGTCGCTTCCGATGCCGGGGACGCCGGGCGCGCCTTCTCGTCTTAGATCGCCGCCTTCAGCTCATCGCCGTGATAGGCCGCATAGCGTTGCTCAATCAGGTCGCTTTCGCGCTCTCGGCGAGCTTCTTCATGACATAGGCGCGGGTAGTCTCGATCAGGCGGTAGCGCGGCTCGGCGCCGCCTCCGGCCGCCGTGACCGCGACTTTGCCACCAGCTTCGCCATCTGGTCGATCACGTCGCCTTCGGATTTTTTCGTATCAGCGACCACCGCAACGGCGGCGCGGAGCGTGAAGCCGCCGGCGAAAATCGCGAGCCGCCGTAGAACGGCCTGTTCTCGTGGGCTCAGCAGGCCTAGGTCAAGTCGAGCGTGGCGCCCATGAGCGCGTCGACGCGGGCCCGGCCAGCTCGATCGCGAGCGCGATGCGGTCCAGCTTGCGGTCAACGTCGGCAGCGAGCGGCGCATCCCCATCGCCGGGCAAGCCTGCTGCACGCTCCGCGACCAGTTTAAGGGTGGGGAAGCTCGGAACCTCGGGCTCCTCGGCGCGCACGACCGGGGCGACGAAGCGGTAGCCACGTCCGGGAATCGTGGCGAGATATCGATGGCCGGCTTGGCCGTCCGCCAGCGTCCGCCGCAGCGCAGCGATATGGACCTTGAGATTTCCCTCCTCAACCACCGTGTCCGGCCAGACGCGGGCCATGAGTTCTCTCTTGCAGACGAGCTCGCCAGGGCGCTCAACCAAGGCGATCAGAATGTCCAAGGCGCGGCTGCCGAGCCGGAGGGGTGTCTCCCCGTCCAGCAGGAGCCGTTGCGTCGGAAACAAGCGGAACGGGCCGAACGACACCACATGCTCGGTCGAGCAGCGCGCCGATCCGCCATCGGTGAAAAGCTTTCGCTCGCCCGGCGTTTCCCCATCGATCTGTCGCTGAAGGAAGCGTGAGAGACGTGCCGATGCGCGTGTGCGTCTGTCGTCTCGGGCCAGTCTGCGAGAGCTGTCGATAGCTGGTCATGATCCCCTCCCGCCGGCGGTGCCGCGGTTTAAGGCTGCCTGGATGCGCGCAAACAAATGGTCTCTGTGACACAGCTTCGAGAGGTAGGCGACCGCTCCCGCCTTCATTGCTCGATCGTTACCCTCTCGTCGGGGAAAGCGGTCAGAAAGATCGTAGGGATCGAGTGACCTGCAGCGATCATGCGATGATGCAGTTCGAATCCGCTCATACCGGGCATTCGCACGTCCGTGATCAAACAGGTGCTGTCCTGCAGGTCGTCCGATCCCAGGAATTCGACGCCCGATGCGAAGGCAGCCGCCACGTATCCGAACAATTCAACCATGGCTTTCATCGCCGTTCGAAAAATTCGTCGTCATCCACGATCGAAATTACGGCTGGGTTGCTCAAGGGGGTCATCCAAGACTAGCGGGTCATCCGAGATTTGACATCAAAATATGCCCCGCGCGCTAGGCGATCCATTACCGATGTGGCATATGTGATGGCCAACCCTTCACTGCTATCATCGGTAGGATGCCCCGATGATCGTTTCGTTTAGCTATATCGAGATCGCTTTCGATGGCAGCGTGAACTGGAACAGGGCTCCGTGCGGGATAGCTGGTGACGCCCAGATGCGCCCGTCGTGTGCTTCGACGATCGAGCGGCAAATCGCCAGTCCCATGCCCGTCCCCTCGGGCTTCGTTGTAAAGAATGGGTTGAAGATTTCGTCCGTGCTTTCCGGATCTGACCCACGCCGCAATCGCGCACCAGGATTAGCACGTGATCCGTACCCTCCATTCGCGTGTTGATTGTAAGTTCTTTCGGCCGGCCGGCTACCGACGCCATGGCCTCGACGCCGTTCATGATCAGGTTCAGCATGAGCTGCTGCGGTTGAATTCGGTCGCCGAGGACCGGCAGAAGCGTTGCCCCCAGTTCGGCGCGCACCAAGACCTGACGCTTCAGCAGCTCGTTGTTGGTCAGCGCGAGAACCTCTCTGATGGTGGCATTGATATCCATTTCGACTTTTCGGGTCTCCGATCTGATCATCAGCGCTCGAATGCGCCCGATTATATCATTCGTGCGCTCCGCGTCCCTGACCGCGCGTGTCGCGGCCGATCGCGCCTTTGCGAGATCAATGGTTTTGTCGTCAAGCCAATGGAGGCAGGTATGGCTGTTGGTAACGACTGCAGACAGCGGCTGGACGATTTCGTGGGTAATGGACGCCGTCAGCTCCGCCATCGTCGTCAGGCGTGTAACGCGGGCGAGTTCCGTCTGCGCTTGACGCAACGCTTCGTCGGCCTGCTTGCGTTCGGTCACGTCCATCACCGCTCCAACAACCTCCGTCTTGCCGGATTCATTCCTCAAGGCATGAGCGACAATATGGACACGCTTGACGGGGCGATCCGGCATCAGCAATCGACATTCAAAATCGAAATCCTTCCCGTCGCTGGTTGCGCGGTCGATTATCCGCTGCACGAGCGCAAGATCTTCAGGATGGATCCGCTGAAGAACTATGTCGACGGTGGCGGGAACCGTCTTGTCGTAGCCAAAAATTCTGGAAGCTTGGTCCGAGCAGAATATTGTTCCACTGGACGCATCCCAGCCAAAGCTGCCGGTTTGGCTTAATCGCTGCGCTTCGGCTGAATAGTTTTCGCTCTGCCGAAGTGCGCCTTCAATCCGTCTTTGACTCTCAATTGCCGCTAGCAAGTCATTGCGGGAGCGTCGGAGCGATTCCGCCGCACGTCTTTGCGCCGCGCTCAGAAAATTCACAAAGAGGGCTGCGATCGCAAACAGGGCGATGCGCGGTAGCTCGTCAATCTGCACGGCGAAGGAATTAAACTTCGCGGCGAATGAATTGATTGGGGCCGCCAAATAATAATGGAAGGCCAAAAGGGAGAGTACGATCGCGAACAATCCCGGGCCGAAGCCGCCAAACCATGACCCGAACATGATCGCGCAAATAAGTAACGATACGAACGGTTCGGTGTGCAGGAAAATGACCACCAAACTCGCGGCAACCAGCGCTATGGCAACCGACAGACCAGCAATCGCATAGCGCGAAATCGCGGACGGGTTGGACCACCATAAAGGCTTAGACTTCGACATTTCCTTACCTTTCCCCGTTTGCGTTGCCCATCAGGAACTGTCATCGCGGGCAAACGACATGGTCTAAAAGACACTCTCGCGCCGTGCCTGGGCTCCAGTTTGGTCTGGCCGGCGCTTCCAACTGCAGCGCCCTCCGCATGTTCTGGGCATCCTTGACATAGCGGCCATCGGGCGCGAGCTTCAAGCAGCGTAATGGCGATGATGTCGGAAGAGAGGAATTAGGCAGCCGGCTCGCGTCGCCAGACCGGCAATTTGCTGATCTCGAGCGCCGGGCAGGCACATTTCCGGGCGAGCGTCACCACCCGCTGGTGACTGTCGCAAAATCAACGGCGTTGAGAAGATCGCATCATACTTACGGACGCGGCCGCAAAGTCGCGGACGGTTTTCTTCACAACGTTTTCCCTGGATTTACCGGACTTCACTCGGCTTGGCGTGCTGCGCGATGTTAACTAGAGCGTAGATGCGGAGGCCGCCATGACATGCGATGCCGAGCTGAGACGTCGTTACTATACACGCGACGAGGCGTCCCGATACCTGTCCTCGCGTGGTTTCCTCTTTCTCCCGAAGGGTTGGGCCAATGGCCGCTGGGCAGCGGCCCTGGAGATCGAAAACCATGAATTCGTCGTGACCATCCGCTTGCAGGCTCAGGAGGCGGCGTGAGGCCGGATGTTGATGCAAATGAGCTGCGTTACCCGAGCCGTCGCCGCGATCAGGCGCCATGAACTTCAGCCTGAGCAAATCGACCACGCCATTCTGGCCGCGATCAATATAGGACTCTGCCTGGAATTGAATGGCGATCGTCACGTTGCGGAAGGGTTCAACAGCGACATCACGATTAACGGCCGCGGCTACCCACGCCAATCGTCATCAATTCATTCAATCATGCTGGGCGGAGGCGGTAGAGGGAGTGTCGTCTAATTTATAGACCTGCCAAGACGATCGGGGCCAATATCGCCAGGCTCGATCCATGATCAATTCGTTTAGAGGGCGCTCACTTCGACGCCGTTGTCTCTCAAAACGTCAACGATCCTGACCAACGCCGCGATCGATTTCGCACGCATCTTGCGCATCACCTGGCGGCGATGGACTCTCGCGGTGACGTCGCCAATGCCGATTGTTCCGGCAATTTGCTTGTTCGACTGACCAGCCGCGGCCAGAGCCATGACCTGCCGCTCGCGAGCGGTAAGCGATGCTAGCCCTTGCAGCATTTCGGCAAGCGCAACATCGCTTTCACGCCTCGCCCGGTCCTTGTCGATTGCCAGCAGGACGGCCTCGAGCAAATCCTGATCACGGTAGGGCTTCGTGAGGAATTCCACCGCTCCGGCCTTCATTGCTTGGACGGTCATCCGTATGTCCGCATGACCTGTGAGGAAGATCACCGGCGTGCGAACACCGGTGCGAACAAGCTCTCGTTGGAAATCAAGCCCGCTCGATCCAGGGAGTTCTGACATCCAGGATGATACAGCCTGGCGCATCTGCGCGCTTACTCTGCAGATATTCTTGCGGCGACGCGTGCGATGCAACTTCCAATGCGGCCGTTTCGAGAAGGCCCTGGAGCGCCTCGCGCACGGATGGATCATCGTCGATGATGGCCACAATGGACCGCGAGTTTTTCATGAATTCCCGACGGCTCTCGATCGACACCCCGGATACTGCTGCTCGTGCAATCAGAGTGACTACGGCCTTGCCGAGGATAATCACCCTGCGGCGGCCCGACAACTCTCCAAGACGCCAGATTCGTGGGTCAGTTCGGCTCGGCCAGAGGCGGGGGTCATCGTCGTACGAACCGTCCGGGCATTTTCTCCAATGCGACGCAAGGCGCTCTTACCCTGCGCTTCAATCCGGAGACCCGCGAGCGTTCGTGCGAGGGCTGATGCACGCCAACAGCGACCACATCCATCTTCTCAATCGAGGGCATTTTTTTCAGGCCGAGAACATAGCGTGCGCGCGAAAATCCATTACGTGGAGGATGTCGTCCAGCGAAAGCGACAGGGTCCGATTTACGTGCCCGCGTACATTCAGCTTGAACGTCTTGGCTCGACGTCCGTTGCAATGATCGCCCAATGCCAGCGCACGTAAAAACCGGTCGTTCGGCGTGAACAGTCGCGAAGGATGATTCCTGGAAGACGAATGGTCCGGACTTGCTTTCGACAACCGCAGCTCGAATCCGCATCGGTTCGCCTTCCGGCAGGGCCTTTTTGTTACCTAGGTCATGTCGCGCATGGAACCGAATGAAGCCAGGTGAAATCCGGTTAATTGGCGTAAAGCTCGCTTCCCGATCACCCGGCGGAAGGGCGGATATGGATGCGTGCGCAAGTCGACAATTAACCGGGATTCACCTGGCTTCATTCGGTTCTGTGCGTGATGGGGCCTAAGTGATTCCCATCGCTCTTCCCTCGGCCCTGTCGCAACTCACCGTCTCTCGGCTTAGCCACAGGGACGATCGAAAAAGGAGATTTCGAAATGAAGCATCTAAGTCTCAATGCGCGAGCGGCACTCATGCTGACGGCGTCCGTTGTAGTCTGTGGGTTGGCGCCAGTCGCATCTTTTGCCAACTGCCCCGCTAAGTTGCAATCGACCGTGAGTGGCGTGCAGGACAGCGGCACCGCACCGCAGATCGCCGCCCGCGGCAAGGTGGACAGCGGCACGGCTCCGGACGACAGCACCGCGCCGCAGGTCGCCGCCCGCGGCAAGGTGGACAGCGGCACGGCTCCGGACGACAGCACCGCGCCGCAGGTCGCCGCCCGCGGCAAGGTGGACAGCGGCACGGCCCCGCAGTTGGTCGCGCTTGGACCCCAGGACAGCCGTACCGAGGCACAGACGGCAGACCTCGCCTGCCAATAACGTCTCGTCAGGAGCGTCTGTCTTCGATGCCGCCGAGAACCGCTATGACCAAAGGTTCTTCCCGTAGTTCGAAGATATCGAGCGCAAATCGGCGGCGAAGGCCGTGGTTGGGAATTGGCGTGGCGGATCACTCCGCTCGGCGAGCTGTGCGGGGAATTCGCCTCGTTTTTGCGGGCGCCGCCTTTTTTTTGCTCGTCTCGTGCGGCGGGGAGATTAGTGCCGCTCTGCAAAGCGACGAGGCTGCCGTCGAGGCAGCCCGCACTCGGATTTGGGAGGATAGAAAGTCCGGCCGTACCGCCTCCGGCGCGGATGTCTGGGCTTTGAAGGAGGCGATCGAGAAGCTGGAATATGATCGTCAGGCTGAGCCGGACATCGACAGCAACGAGCACATGCGCAAGTGACCCTTCACTCTCCGACGAGACATCCAGTCGCAGGCTGACACAATTTCTATACTGGAGTTTGCCAGATACCGATCAATGTCAGGCATCGCGTCTCTCAGCGCACTGTGGCTTCCTCAATCGTCAAGGGCTCGGCAACAACCCACAGGCAGAACTCCTCGCTTTCCAATCCAGACTTGCAGTATGAGATCAACATGTCGAGGAGATCCTCTTTCGTGTCGTAGAAGAGACAAAAGTGGGTACCAAAGGGCATGTCGCCAACGACGTCGATTCCCGTCTTCCGCGTCTCGGTTGCCATCGGGGTCATCTCCCTCTTCAACTTGAAATCGTTGCTGAATTTACCGCCAATGATGCGAGGAGACACAACGCGTGCCTGCCATCTGCGAATGCAATCGGAATTCCGTCCGCGGCAATGTTCGTTAGACCGTGAATGGGATAAATGCGAAGCTTTCCTTCGCCTGTTCGCCACCCTAACGAGCTTGGAGCGGTAGTTTCAATTCGCGCAATGGCATCTTGAACGGCGAAATTGTAATGCGAAAGCAGCTCTGCTTTCGAGATGCGTCCGGATCGGAATCCTTGCCCTGCTTCGATCAGCGACGGTGGCCGTCGAATACTTCCCGTGGGTTCGATCCGCGTTGCCACGATCGAAGTACTCCCTAAATCGATGCGACGATCTCACGCCAGGCGCTCCGCCACGCAACGACGGAAATCGGACCTTATTGCGGTCCTCGTCTGGGGAAAACGTTGTACTGCGGTAGCCGGCCGGTGCCTGAACACGAAGAAGCCCAAGTAGCGCCGCTTCGAGCAGGCGCATCATCTCCGCCGTTCAGCATGAGTTACTTACCAAAAAATGTCATTTTTGTCCAGCGACAACAAAGGTCGGCTGCAGGCGATAGATGATGGCGACCTCACGCCGGAGACGATCAACAAATCGCCGCCGAGCTCGACGTATCCGAGGCCGATGTTGTCGCCATGAATCAACGGCTCGCCGGCCGAGATTATTCGCTCAACGCCCCCGCTGAAGGCTCGGAGGGCGCCGGCGAATGGCTCACCATGCTGGCCGACGATGCGCCCGACGAGGAAACGGTGGCTTCCGAATGCGCCGAGCGGCGACAGCGTTGCGAGCTCGTACGTGGAGCTCTGAAGCACCTCAGTCCTCGAGAGTACGACATCATCTTGGAGCGAAACTTTAAGGACAAGCCCACGACGTTAGTCGAGCTCAGCGACCGCGACGCGCTCTCGCCCGAGCGTGTGCGCCAGATGGAGGGACGCGCATTGGAGAAGATGCGCTGGACGGTTCGTATCACCCTTCGCGGCCTATGCACTTGCGAATGCAAGCAACGTCGTCAAGGTGCCCAGCGATCTGCTGCTCGATCTCCTCGCGCCGCTTGGGTGCTCCAGACTAGCGCTGGCGCTGTGCTGAAAGCGCTTCGGGTGCGCGCGGGCTCTGGCATCGCGGTCTTCGGCGCCGGCGCCATTGGGCTGGCCGCCATCATGACCGCCCGGATCGCAGGCGCCATTCACTCGGCGGTCGGGTTGCTCGTTACTCCGAAGCCCACGAGGCTCCAGCGCATCCTACGTCTGACGAAGGAAACCGCGGGGTGACGAAGCCCGCCAGTGTCGATGAATGGAGCTTCACGCCAATTAACCGCGCTTTATACAGCTTGACTCGTTTCTGTGTGCGATACGGCTTAAGTAACTCCCATCGCACTTCGCTTGGCCCCGTCGCAAATGGAGGTCCCTATGTTCGTGAAATCTGTAACGCGCATGACATTCTCGGCTCTAGCCATCGCAACGCTTGTGTCGCTTTCCCCGCACGCTTTTGCCGCTCCGAATTTCGATGGCACGTGGGTTGTCGACGTTCAGGCCGCGGATCCCATCAGCCAGACTAGCGATTCGGTTTGCCCGGCATTGCGCTTCCCTGTGCAGATCAAAGACAGCCAAGTGACCGGCACCCTCACCCGCGTTCCCTCGCGCGACGGAGTTATGATTGTCGAAGCGGGCAAGGGCACGGATTCCGGCCCGGTCACAGGCACCGTGCAGGCCGACGGCACCGTCAATGCGCAGGGGAGCGTTACAATGTCAGCGGCAAGCTCAATGGCGACAGCGGCGAAATCACCGTGAAAGGTGAATGCGGACCGCGCGTTGGGCAAGTCGTCCGGGTAAGCAAGTGAGCCTAACTCGTCACGTCAGGAGCACTTTCGGGAAACTTGCATGACATTCGATGAACGACGCCTGTGCCAAGTCCACCGAGGCAGAACCATTGCGGGTCCACATTTAACGCAGCTGCGATCATCTCGCTAACCCGCTTTGAGGCCACGAGGCGCACCGGCTTGTCCTGCTGAAACTGCTCATGTATTCGCCCATCGCGGCCTCATAGGCCTCATAGGCTTCGTGGTGCGTGATCTCCGGCCTCCTGCCCTCCGCTTCCGACCGTCGATAGACGCGCAGGGCGGCAAACTTTCACTCCCCTGAACCCCAAGTTGCAACCCCTCGGTTACTTCAGCGTGGGTGCAATTTGCGTTGCCGGCAACTCGTCAATGGGCATTCTCGGCGGCATGTGCGCCACATCATTTCGATATCGTTCGCTGTCACCCGGAGATAGCCGAGCCCGCTCAACTGCGTCGGTCAAAGTTCCAAGCGGCGCCTTTCAAGATATTTTTGATGCGTGGGCAGGGGAGCTTGCCTATGATCCTCGTCTGGTGCGCGCGCCGGTCGCGATCATTCGCGGTGAATGGGATGCTTATTGCACCGACGAGGATGCACGCTGGCTATTCGATGCATTCACGGCGTTGCCGATCAAGCGCGACGTCAAGATCAGCCACGGTACGCATCTGACGCACTTGGAGATGATGCGCTTCGCGCTCTATCGGGAAAGCATCGCCTTCCTGAAGGGTGGCGACGCGGCGCCCGCGCCGTAGACGGCGCTGCCAGTCACCGCACTATCGAGCAGCGATAGGGCAAGCCATATATGCTGTCATCTTCGAGGTCCAGCCCAAGAAAGAATGCTGGGATGACTATCTCTCGCTCGCCAAACAGCTCAAGCCGAAGCTCGAGGCGATCGATCGGGTTCATCGGCAACGAACGCTTCAAGAGCAAGCGCGACGAGCGGCGCGTCTTGTCCCTGTCGACCTGGCGCGACGAAAAGGCTCTCGTGCGCTGGAGGACGCGTGGCGAGCATCACCGCGTACAGGAAAAAGGACGTTTCGAGGTGTTCAAGGCTATCGTCTGCGTGTAGGGCAGGTTACGCGCGACACCGATCCGTCGACAGATCTTTCGGTCAAGCAAGAACGTGTCGACGAGACCGAGGTGGGCGAGGCCAAAGTCGTCACCATCACCGAGATGGTGGCGGCCGAATCCAACAATCCGGCCGCGAAGCCAGAACTCCCGCCATTTTTCCTCGGTCTTGCTCCTGAGAGCGACGGTCTCATCGATGTGTTCGAGAGCATCTACAATCGGCGCAAGTTCGTACTCTTGTCGTCTTGGCGGAGCGTGGAGGCGGCCACGTCCTGGATTCCGACCGAAGGGGAAGCGGCGGTACCCGTGCGCCATAGACAGGTGCGCATCATTCGAGACTACGGCATGTTCGAGCGAAGAGAAGCACCACAATTCTATCCAGGTGTCAAATAGCGGACTTGGATCCAGATCGGTGGAGGCGTGTTGCTATGGAACAGGTGATGTCAGCTTCGGACATCGAGTGGTAGCAGCCGCCGTCGCCCCGACCTCCGCAGTCCGCTGGGAGTGTCCCTTCCGTCTCGCGGCAGCAGGTCGCATTTGCCTGAAAATCAGCCCGCGGCGAAATCACCTGGCGGCAGTCGTCGCTGAAGCTGCGGCGCTGGCTTGCGGTTCCCAGCCTCCGCCGAGCGCTTTGTAAAGCGCCACGAGGTCGATTGAGACAGCGGTCGTGCTGTCCGTCAGAGAGAGTTCGGTCTGCTGCAGACTTCGTTCGGCATTGAGCACATCAAGAAAGCTCGTGACGCCGCCGCCATATCGCTGCCGTGCCAGCGTCAGCGCGTCCCGATTCTGAGTCACCGTCGCCTCAAGGGACACGCGACGGCTCTGCTCGATTCCGTAGGCCGCCAGCGCGTTCTCCACGTCATGAATCGCCGCCAACACCGTTCTGGCATAGGCGACGGCAGCTTCCTTCGTCTTCAAATTCTGAAGCTGGACAGTGGCTCGCCGCTCGCCGCCATTGTAGATCGGCAGCTCCAGATTAGGACCGATCGAAAAGAAGCGGCTCGCCCAATTGCTCAGGTCGGTGAGACGCTGCGCCTGAAGGCCGATATCGGCATTGAGTGTCATACGGGGGAAGAGGTCCGCCACGGCAACCCCGACACGAGCCGTCGCCGCGTGAAGCTGGGCCTCGGCGGCGCGGATGTCCGGACGACGGCGAACGATATCGGCGGGAAGTCCGACCGGCACCTGTGGCGGAACCGGCGGGACCGGTGCCACGGTGGCGAGTTCGTCACGCAGCGCACCGGGATCGAGACCAAGCAGAAAGCAGAGCTGGTTGATGTCCTGGGTTATGCGGGCGTTCACGGTGGGGAGCTCGGCCTCCGTGCTGGTGGCTTGGGCGGCCGCATTCGCCACGTCGAGGTCATTGCCCACCCCGGCGCGGCGGCGGTCGCGCGCGAGATCGAGCGTGTCGCGCTGGGTCTTCAGGTTCTCTTCCAGAATGGAAATGCGGAGCTGAGCGCCGCGAAGGTCGATGTAGGTGCGGGCGACGTCGCCGAGGACGGAGACCAGCACATCCCTGCTGTCCTCGACCGACGTGTCAGTGTCGGCATCGGCGGCCTCGACGGAACGCCGGACGCGGCCGAACAGGTCGATTTCCCACGACGAATTAAACCCGTATTGGTATTGGTCGAAGGGGTTCTGGAGGCCCGGCAGCGCCCCGCTCACGCCGCCCGGGGCGCCATGCGCGCCGCCGCTGAAACCGGCGAGGAGCGAAGTCATCGCAGTCTTCTCGCTGATGCGCTCTCGCGTGTACGAGCCGTTGCCGGACACGGTCGGCCACTCTGCGGCGCCGGCGATGCCGCGCTGCGCCCGTGCCTCGGCAATCCGAAGCACCGCTTGGCGCAGATCGAGATTCGATGCGGTGGCGCGGTCGATCAATGACGTCAGGGTGGGATCATCGAAGCTCGTCCACCACTCGGCCGTCGTCACCGGCGTTGCCTGAGCGGCGCTGGTCTCCGCGCGCGCCGGCACAGGCGTGAGCGCCGCGTCGGTCCAGCCTGCTGGCGTGTCCGCTTTGGGCGGCACGAAGTCGGGGCCGACGGTGCAGCCTTGCAGGAGGAGTGCCACGACCGCCGCGAGCAGCGGCCGCGAATTCACGCGAAGGTGGGCTGGCATGAGCACCTCACTCGAACCCGCGGCGGAAGAGCCACCCGGTTCCGGAAAGCGTGATCGTGGCGATGATGATCATCGGCCATAAATCGGGCATCAAATGCTCGAAGCTTGCGCCCTCGAGATAGACGCGATGGGCGATGTCGATCGCATAGACCAGCGGGTTCACGACTGTCAGCTCTTGGAGAATTTTCGGCATATTGCTGATCGGCGTCGTCAATCCCGACAGCAGAGCGAGCGGCATCATGACGACGAAGGTGTAGAGGACCGCTTGCTGCATGGTGGCCACGAGCGCCGACAACATGAGGCCGATGCCAACGGCCGCCAACAGGAACAGCACGAGGCCGGCATAGAGCGTCACATAGGACCCGGCAAACGGGATGCGGAACCAGAGCTGCGCCACCAGAAGAACCAAGGTCGCCTGAATGAGCCCGATCAAAATCGATGGCAGCGCCTTTCCAACGATGATCTCCGCCGGTCGGAATGGGGTCACGAGCAGCTGGTCGAGTGTGCCTTGCTCCCGCTCGCGGGCGACCGAGAGCGCCGTCAGAAGCAGCGTCTGCAGCAGGGTCAGCGTGCCGATCAACGCGGGGACCATGTACCAGCGGGTTTCGAGATTGGCGTTGTACCAGGCGCGCGTCGTGACGCGCAGCGGCGGCCCACTCGCGCCGTGGTCCGCCGCCCAGTTGGCGTTGAAGCCATCGACGATGGCTCCGACATAGTTCAGCGCCGTTCCGGCCGTGTTGGAATTGCGGCCGTCGGCGATCACCTGAATGTCAGCCGCGCGACGGACCATGAGGCGGCGTTCGAAATCCTGCCCGATTTGAATGACGAGCAGCACGCGCCGATCGTCGATCATGGGTTTGATATCGGCGGCACGATCGAGCGTGGCGATGCGCTCGAATACGCCCGATCCGTCGAGCGACGTCACGAGCTCGTGCGAGGCCGCGCTTCGATCCTGATCGAGCACGGCATAGGGCACGCTGCTGAGATCGTAGCTCGCGGCGTAACCGAAGATGAGACACTGCAAGATGGGAGGCGCGAAAAGGCTGACCCGGCTGCGCGGATCCTTGAGAATGGCGAGCAGCTCCTTGTGGATGAGAGCGAGGATTCGCAGGATCGATTCGACCATCGCCGACCTCACGCAGTCTCTTCTTTGCCGCCGCCCGCGTCATTGCGAGGAGCGCCGCCGCCATGAGGGCCAAAACCGCGGCATTCGGCACGATGACCGCCCAGACGTCGCCCGCGAGGAACACGGTCTGAAGGAGTGCGACGTAAAAGCGGGCGGGAAGCGCGTAGCTGATGACGCGGATCGCGGCCGGCGTACTGCGCAGGTCGAACAGGAAGCCGGAGAGAAACAGCGCGGGAAGAAACGTGACCAGCAATGTCGCCATGCTGGAGACGAACTGGTTCTTGGCAAGCGACGAGATCAGCAGCCCGGTCGCCAGCGCCACCAGCAGATAAAGCATCGACACGCCGACCAAAATCGAGATCGAGCCGCGGATCGGAACGTGGAACAGGAACCTGGCGGCGAGCACGCAGAGGCCGAGCCCCGCCATCCCGAGCGCGAAATAGGGGATCATCTTGGCCAGCAATATTTCCCCGGCGCGGACCGGCGTGACGAAGAGCGCCTCGAACGTGCCGCGCTCCCACTCTCGCGCCATCACCAGTGCGGTCAGCAGGGCGCCGATCAGGGTCATGATCAGGACGATGAGACCGGGTACCAGGAAATAGCTGCTGTCGTCGGCTTCGTTGAACCAGAGCCGGCTTCGCACCTGCACCGAACCGACGGCGGCGGGCGCAAATCCTTCGGCGGCGCGCCGGACCGACCATGTGCCGATGGCACCCTGTGCGTAGCCTTCGATGATGCGCGCCTGGTTGGCATCGGTTCCGTAGACGAGAACCTGCGCTTCCGCGTCACCGAGGCTGACCTGCCGCGCGAAATCGGGGCGGATGCGGACGATGCCGTCGATCTTTCGCTCCTGCATGAGCTGCTGCGCGCGCGGCATCGAGGTCAGGAGCCGCGCGTCGAAATAGGGCGAAAGCGCGAAGCTCGCGGCGAGCTCCGTCGTTGCCGGCGAGGCATCCTCCAGAACCACCGCCACCGGCACGTTCCTTACATCGAGCGACAGCGCGAACCCGAAGAGGAAAATCAGCAGCAGTGGCATCACGACGCCAATCGCGATGCTGCTAGGGTCGCGGAAAAGCTGGTACGTCTCCTTGCGGACAAGCGCGCCTACGCGGCGCAGCTTGGCCGGGCCGCGAGCGTATGCGCGCGCCGGGCTCAAGCAGCGCCTCGCGCATGCGTCTGCGCCGCGTTGCGTTCGCGCGCCTTCTCGACGATCGCGATGAAGGCATCGTCCATGGTCGGCTCGCCCGCGTCCTTGGGCGGCGCGTGGCCGCGAACCGTCGCCGGCGTCCCGTCTGCCAGCACCCGGCCGGCATCGAGAATGGCGATGCGGTCGCAGTATTCCGCCTCTTCCATGAAATGCGTCGTGACGACAACGGTGACCCCGTGCTCGGCAAGGATGGTGATCCGCTGCCAGAACTCGCGGCGCGCCAACGGATCGGCGCCGCTCGTAGGCTCGTCGAGGAAAAGGATGTCCGGCTCGTGCAGCAAGGCCGCAGCCATCGCCAATCGCTGCTTGTAGCCGCCGGGCAATTGCCCGCTCGGCAGACGCATGAGCTGCTTCAGCTCGAATTGCTCGATCGTCCGGTTGATGCGCTCGCGCTTGCGTTTGCCGCGCAGCCCATAGGCACTGGCGAAGAAATCCAGGTTCTCGGTGACCGAGAGCTGGCCGTAGAGCGAGAATTTTTGGGCGACGTAGCCGATATGCTGCCGTGCCGAGGCGCGTGCCTTGCGCAGATCGAGACCGGCAACCCGCAGCGTTCCCGCGGTGGCGGAGAGCAGCCCGCACAGCATGCGAAACGTCGTCGTCTTGCCGGCGCCGTTGGGACCGAGCAGGCCGAAAATCTCGCCGCGATGGACGGTGAAGCTGATACGGTCCACCGCGGTAAAGATGCCGAACTTGCGGACGAGGTTGCGCACTTCGATGATCTGGTCGGCAGCGTGCCCTGCGTCGCGGCGTTCGAGCGGTATCGCGGCGGATTTTTGCGGGTTCGCTCCGGCCTGCTGGCGCAACAACACCATGAACCCGTCTTCGAAGCGCGCCCGCGCCGGGACGATTGGAATGCCGGCAATCGGCTCACGTCCGCGGCTGGGCTCGGCGCGAACCAGATGCACGCGGCCGGCGTCGGGGACGGCGTCGATGATATCGGGATCGCCCAGCAGCCGCGATTGCAGGCTCCTCGCGGGTTCACCCCCGGCGGGTTCGGCCTCGAATGTTCGCCCGGCGGCCAGCGCGGTAACGTCGCTTGGCCGGCCGCTCGCCAGCACCTTGCCTTCGCGCAGCACAAACACCTGATCGCAGCGTTCCGCCTCGTCGAGATAGGAGGTGCTCACCAAAACGGTGAGATCCTCGTTCTGGACGAGCCGCACGATGATCTCCCACAGCTCCCGGCGCGACAGCGGGTCGACGCCTACGGTCGGCTCGTCGAGCAGCAAAAGCGCCGGCGAGCGGACCAGCGTGCAGGCAAGCCCAAGCTTCTGCTTCATGCCGCCCGACAGCCGGCCGGCCAGCCGATGCGTGAATGGCGCCAGTCCCGTCATCTCGAGAAGCTGCGGATAGCGCTGCGCCCGTTCCGCGGCAGTGACGCCGTGCAGATCGGCATAAAGATCGAGATTCTCCTGAACGCTCAGGTCCTCGTAGAGGCCGAACCGCTGCGGCATGTAGGCGATGCGGTCCTGGACCTCCTGCGGCTCGGCGGTCACGTCGATGCCCATAACCTCGAGCTCGCCAGCATCAAACGGCATCAGGCCGGCGATGAGGCGGATGAGCGTAGTCTTGCCGGCCCCGTCGGGTCCGACGAGAGCCGTCAGCGCACCGCGAGGGACCTCAAGTGAGACGTCGTCGAGCGCCCTGACGCGCTCGCCCGTTTCGCGCCGAAAGACCTTGCGCAGGTTGTGCCCGGACACGGCCGGATCGCTCCGCGGTGCGACGATCATCGCCGACTGTCCTCGGCGGTCGGGAAAGATACTGTCGCCGGCATGCCGAGGCGCAAATCGTCGGAGGGGTCCTTGACGAAGGCGCGGACCTCGTAGACGAAACTCGTCCGCAGCTCCTCGGTCTCGACCGTCTTGGGCGTGAATTCCGCGACCGGGGAAATGAAGCCGATCCATCCATCGAAGTGCCGGTTCGGATCGCTGTCGACGGCGATGGACGCGGCTTCACCCGGACGGATTTTGCCCAGGTCAGATTCCGGAACATAGGCGCGGACCCATTTTGGGTCCATGACCGCGAGCGTCAGCACCGGTTTTTGCGAAGAGGCCATCTCGCCCGGCTCCATCAAGCGCGAGCGCACCACCGCGTCGATCGGAGCGACCAACTCCGCATCCGCCAGTTGCTGCCGCAGCAGGGCCAGGCGCGCCTCACTGCCGCGGAGTTGGGCTTCGGCCTGTGCGATATCTTCCTTGCGGGGACCGGCGATCACGAGATCATGGGCCTTCTCATCGGCCTCGGCCCTGGCATTGGCAACGTCAAGCGCGGCCTTGGCGTTATCGAGATCCTGCTGGCTCGCGGCCCGCCCGCTAGAGACACTCGCAAGGTTTCGCAGCCGCACGTATTGCCGAAGCGCGTTTGCCGCATCCGCCTTGGCGGAATCGTAGGTTGCGCCGGCCTCGGCGATCTCTTGCGGGCGGCTGCCATTGTGAAGCTTGTCGACGACCGCCTGCTGTGCCGCCACTTGCGCTTGCGCTTCGGCGACCTGCGGGTCGAGGCGTCGCGTGTCCAGCCGCGCCAGGACTTGCCCCTTGCTCACGCGATCGCCCTCCTGAACCAGCACGGTCGCGATGCGTTCGCTGTCGTTGAACGGCAGGTCGACCTGGCGCAAATCGACGTTGCCGTAGATCGCGAACGCGCCAGCTTCGCTCGCGCGATGGGTGGACCAATAAGCAATGCCGCCTCCGCTTCCGAGAAGGAGGAGCGCCACGACGATGGGCGCGATGCGGCGAGTCATGCATTCCTCCTTCGCTTGGAGTCGGCGATGCCGCCGAGGGCGGCCCTGGTCTGGGCGCGGATGGCCCCTTTCACGAATGGCAGGTGATTCCCGTTGAAATCCGGCCACTCCAGCACGCGCAGCGCCGATTCCCGCGCCGTCCGGAAGAACAAGACCTGACCAATGAGCGCAAGGGCGCGGACAAGGACTACCGGATCGTTGGCCGGACGCTTCAGCAGTTCGCCAACGAGCGCCGCAGAGGCGCTCACGACCCGGCGCATGACGCGCGCGAAGATGATGTCGAAAGCCTTGGTCGGGTGCGCCTGCTCGCGAAATCATGAACAGCACCCATTTTTCGAGCTCGTGCCCGCCGACCATGAGGTCCACCAAATTGTCGAGCAACGCGTCGAGCATGCGAAGGAGGCGCGCGCGCGACGGCTCCTCGCTGGCGAGTGTTTGCACGATGTGGTTCGTCGCCGGCCCGAGATGCCCCTCGATCTGTTCGGCGATGTGTTCGGCACAGGCGAGGTAAACACCTTCCTTGCCGTCAAAGTAATACTGGAGGGCGGGAAGGTTGACGCCCGCCTTGTCCGCGAGCATCCGCGTCGATGCGCCGTCGAAACCATGGGCGCCGAAGACCTCGAGAGCGGCCGCAATGATTTTTGCGCGCGTCTCATCCCCGCGCGCGTAGCCGCCTTTGGGTGGGCGCCTTTGCTTCGGTGGGCGGCGGGGAACGGCTTTGGCGTTTGGCATGCGCAGACCTTTATTGCTGCCAATATCTATCAGACGATATATATGTTTCAAGAGGTAGATTTCTTAACGGCCCGTGTCAAGGCCCAACGTGCCGCGGGCCCGATTCGCCGTTCGAATGGGTCACTTCGGAGCCGATTTTCGACCGCCTCGGACACCGATCGGATGAGCGACAACGGCGGCTCGCATTCGCACCGCTCGATGGTGATTGCCAACCAGCCTCGCCATCGTGAGCGGCACGAGCATGATGTGCGGAAAGCCGGCTCTGTCGCGAGCAAGGCCTCCAATTACGCAACAAATCGCCTAAGCGTCGGGTCAAGGCTCAGTTGCGTGCAGACCGCTCACAGGCGATAGCGCCGAATCAGATTTTGACCGTCGTCGATACCTTCAGCGGTTACGGGTACACTCGATCAGCGACGGATGCGCGTCAGGAGTGATGAACGTCCGTCTGCGATAAAGCAATGCCGGCTCCGGGTCTTCACAGCGAAAGATGAGATCGTAATCCGTCGTAAGCGCGGCAAAAAGTGAATGCAGCGCCGGCGGTACCGCATCTGCCGCGGGTGGGTCTGAAATTAATACGTAGTCGACTGTTCCACCGGTCACCGCAGCGTATTGTTGAGGGTTTGGTCGGTCTTGGATCTTCCATGGAAAAGCACGGCCTATTCCGAGGAAGTGCGCCGGATCCCGATCTGCCCGATAGCGGATCGGGAAAAAGGGATCCTCCGCCTGCGACAGGGTCAGCGACGCGAGGTGACGCTCGGCCGCGAGATAGTTTTCCGCATGCACGAGCGGACTGGGCAATTCAGTCAAGCGTCTACCGTTGTATCCGAGCAACGTCGAGTTCGGCGCCATCGAATCCGCAGCGGAGGCGAGCGCGGCAAGCTGTGCGTTCGCGCGAGCGTGAATTGGTTCCAGTGCGGCAATCTGCCCCATGCATACGGCAAACGAGCCGCATTGCAGACCGACAACAAGCCATCGCGGCGGACGGCTAACAATCAACCAGCAGAGCAGCGCAAGATACGAATATATCTGCAACCGTATCGGCATGCTGTATTGTCGAGGCGACAGGAGAACCATTGCGCTGCAAGTGCCCGCCAGGACGAGGAAGAGCTCATCCCGGCCGAGGCGCCGTTCGACCGTCTTTGTCCATAGGAGCCATGAACTGCCGGCGGCCAGGAGCAGGCTAAGCGTCCGAGCGACGGTCACGTCCATTTCGTTGAAGGGTTGGAGCACGCTCATCTGAAGGAGAGCCCGGATATCGTTTGCGAGCCTCATGCGCACGACGAAGAATGTCAGCGGCTGCAGGGCTTGGCCGTGCTTGTTATCCAACATTAGCGCCAAACCGGCGATTGTCGGCACGCTCATCACGATGATCGGATACCAACGATTGCCAATTTCAACTGCTAGGCCGCCGACGCCTTTTGTACGAGCGGCGTTAAACCATGCTCCGGCGCCAAGCCAGAATGCAGCAAAGGCGGCGAATCCGATGGTCATGACCGCCGGAAGCGGATGGAAAATCACCTGAAGCGCGGAAAGGGCCGTCAATCCGCACAGAAAGCCGGCATCCCGGCGTGCTTGATGACGCCACCAATAGCCGAAGACCAGCGGCACCAGCGCCAGACTGAACACCATATTGAAATAGCCGACATAGACCAGGAGATTCAGAATGAACGGCAGAATCAGCGGCGCTAATGAGACCGCACCGGGTGCCAGAGATTTCATCAAATAGCGGAACGAGAACGCAAAAGTCAGGACGTACGAAACCAGTAAGACCTTTTCGGATACCTGTTCGGGAAGGAGCGAATTGAGTCCAACGAGGAGAATATAATAACCTATATTTGTGAACGATGAAAAGTTAAATTCAAAATAATCGCTAAATACAGAATAGGCATGATTATGATAATCCGCGATCACGCGCGCGATCGCCATGTGATTCGGGCCGTCCTGGCTCGGGAAATAGCGGAACGAGCAGATCAGGCTAACGATCGCCGCCAACCCGACCAGGAAAATTGCGGGTTCGAACCACTCGCCGATCGCCGCCCGCAGGGACGGTGTCACGACGTGCCTTCGGCGTTGGCAATGTAGTTTCCGAGAAATGGCAACCCAGCGATTGCAGGCAGGAAGTAGCGCATCGTGCAAAGGAGACCCAGCGCCGCGGCGGTCGCCGGGTCGAGATAATCGCGATAGAGATAGACGATCGCTGCATCGCGCGTGCCGATTCCGGCGAACGTGAGTGGAACCAGTCCGCCGAGGATGGCGAGGGGTGCAAGTGATAGGTTTGCGAGCGAGGGCACGAAGCTGGAAAGCGCCAGAATCAGCGTCCAGATTTGAAGTAAGTGCAGGTACCACAGCAGCAATGACACGAGGATGATCGTCGCCAGACGGCCTCGGCGCTGCCAGAATAAGAGCTGCGTTGTGTACCAGTCGCTTTCGAGTATGGCCAGTGCCGAGATAACGCGCTTCGGGCCGATGCGCCGCGCCAGCAGGAAGACAAATCCTGCGAGTCGCGATGACGCCACGATCGCGGTGCCGATCGCGAGCATCGCCATCACGACGATTGCCAAAAGCCATGACACGGCTCCCGACGGCGGCCGAAGGGCGAAGCCCACGACGCACCAGCACAGGAGCGCGAGCATGTCGCACATTTTTTCGAAGACGACGATGCACAATGCGGCTGATCGCGTGAGATGGCCTTGACGGCGCATGAAATAGGCTTTGGCGATGTCGCCCATTTTCGACGGAAGCACCGCATTCATCGAGGAGGCGGCAAGGATCAGCCGCGTCGATTTGCCGAGACCGAGGCGTGCCCCGCTTGGCAGAAAGAGTTGCAGGCGCCAGGCCGAAAGGAGGGTCAACGGCACGAGGAACAACGCGGCGACGATCAGCCAAACCACATCGGTCGAAGCAAAGACGGCGCCAACCCGCCGGACATCGATGCTGGCATAGAGCACCGCGAGAGTCACAAGACTGATACCGAGCGAGAGCAGACGCTTCAAGATACTTCTCTCCTGTCCCCGAATTGAGCGTTCTTTCAAGATAGCATCAAAACTCTCTCGTAAGGATGAGCGGGTCACCATCGTGCAGGGCCTTGACGCGATCGGTGAGATCGAGCCAAGGCAGCAACTGGTCGCATTGGAACTGTTGGCTCATCACCACGTAGATCGATGTCTGGCTCGGACCGATGCCGGCGGATTGGACATTTGCCCAGGTCGCGGCATCGACACGGTCGTCGATGCGCCATTTTCCATTCTGCCACGTGATGCGCCGGCTGAACCGAAATGGCGCGGTCGCCTTACCGACGATCAGGACTCGCTGAAGAATGCGGCGGATGCGATCGGCAAAAAAGCGGCCGATCGAAAACATGACAAGTCTTAGCAGCAGCAGCCGCCATGACGTCATCATTGTCCGCTTTGCCCATCCAAAGCTGCCGCTGACCGTGACGGAATCCTTCGTGATTTCGACCTCATAATCGTCCGCGAGGTGCGCGACGGCATTGCGACCGGCCCGCCCGACCTGCAGCGAGACCTGGGTGTCCGAACAAAGGAGGCTGTCCGCCCGGAACAGCTTGAACGCGCCCCCCTTGTTCAAGGCGAGATAGAGCACATCCTCACCTCGGCGATCGATCAGCAGTCCGGCAGCGGGGTAAATCGTCCGTCCGGGCGGCTGAGGGATAGGCTCGGGCCGCACCGGTTGGTAGTTCATCGCGGCAAGCAGATAACTGGTCGCGTGATGAAAGATAACGTGATCGTCCCGGATCGATGGGCCGTGTCCCGCGGCGAAACCGGCGAGGACCCTGTCGTTGATATCGAGCGCAAGGGGGAACCATTTGCCGACGAGTTCCATGCCGTGAGGAAAGAAATTGTAAGTATTCCGGCTGGTGTATTCCCCGCCATAGCTACCGTCGGGATGCACAAATCTTGCCGTGAACGCGACGGCCCGCTCCAGGGCGGTCCGCAGTTGTTCGCTCGGCCGCAACTCATGAAGTTCCGCCAGAAGCGCGATGGTCACCGTCTGATAGCCGAGATCGCAACCCTCGTACTCGTGGAACCAGCCTTCAGCGTGCTGCCAGGAGAGAACACGGTCGAGGCGTTGGCGTTTTGCCAAGTCCCACCGTTCAGTGCCGAGAAGTCGGCCGGCAAGTTCAAGGCAAAGGACGACCAGCGCTTGGTGGTTGGCCAGCCGCCCGCTCTCTTCGTGTGTCGCCAGCCACTCCGCGCAGTCAGCAAAGAACGGGAAAAGATCCCTAGCGTCAAGCTCGAGCAGGCTATATGCGCGCAGAAACGCAAGCAGCGAGAATGCGCGGGCGCCCGCGGCACGCTCGAACGGGAAGTAATCGTCGCATGATCCATCGGCGTGTCGGGTGTGCGCGGCGAAACGGATCGCCGCATGCGCCCAGTCCGCGATCGTGGCGCTCCGGTAGTACGGGTTTTCCGGCAGATGAAGACGCCACGCCAACGCAAGGGGTGCCGCGCAGGTTTGCGCCATTCCTGAAGGGAAATCGATGATTCGGTAGTGCCAAAAATTCCGGTCGGCGCAGCCGTACGTGGCGCTATGCGGATTGCGATCAAGCAGCGTCAGGATTTTCGGGATGTCGGTGAGGGCTTCGCGCAGCAGAAAGGCGCGCGAAGAACCGCCCGATCGGCACGAACTTACTGAGATCGCTCACTCGGCCGAGCGCTCCTTTGCATCTACGCGATCGTGAATGACGTGGCGCTGGTTGCGACGCAGCCGGTATTGAATTTCCTCAAGGACCTTGCGGTTGACGGCAATCATGTCTGCGATGAAGGCAAAGAGCCAGATCTGCACGCCGACAATGGTCAGCACCGCAGCAAGGATGAGGCTGGGAACGTGC
This sequence comes from uncultured Alphaproteobacteria bacterium, assembly GCA_963707355.1. Lineage (GTDB taxonomy): Bacteria > Pseudomonadota > Alphaproteobacteria > Rhizobiales > Beijerinckiaceae > Roseiarcus. Next base: position 27,486 of record CAVPPX010000022.1, read on the forward strand.
GTCCGCACCATGTCCTGCTCGGAGAGATAAAGCGCGATCCAGCGTGCGTCGAGCAACAGCCCGATGAAAAATGGAATGGCACCCACCACCATGAATGACCACATCGGACTATAGGTTACAAAAATGCGGATGATGGTAATCAGCGAACAATAAATATAGGCGTGAGCACTGCTCTGCAGTCGCGATGGCCGCAATTCACCACTGTTTACAGCGATTGGGACAGAAACAATCGCCATGTCCTTGTGGCCTGCCTGGAGGATAGTCTCCAGGGTATAGGAATAGGAGTGATAGACATTCAGTCGCATTGCCGCATCGCAGCTTATCGCGCGAAAGCCGCTCGGCGCGTCCTGGATATCGGTCTTGCTGGCGACACGGACGACCCAGCTCCCAAGCCTTTGCAACAGGCGCTTGGTGGGCGAGAAATGCGCGATGTGTCCAATCGGGCGCGCGCCGACGACAATGTCCGCTTTGCCGGCAAGGATGGGCGCGATCAGCTTCGGAATGTCAGCCGCATCATACTGATTGTCAGCGTCCGTATTGACGATGATGTCCGCATGTGCGGAAATGCAGGCATCGAGCCCCGACCTGAAGGCGGCGGCAAGGCCTTGGTTCCGAGGCAGGTTCACGATGTGGTCGACGCCGCACGCGCTCGCGACCGCTGCGGTGCGATCAGTGCTGCCATCGTTTATCACTAGCCACTCAACCTTGTCGATGCCTGGCAGAGAGCGCGGCAATGCCCTGAGCGTAATGGGAAGCGCTTCCTCCTCATTGTAACAGGGAATTTGGATTATTACCTTCGCCATCCATGAATTCCCCTGGTCAAGCGAGAAGGCGGCCATCAACATCGCTCGCCATGACTTCCATGGCGAAAGGAACTACACCATCGCGCCAAACTGGCGTCGGGGCAAGCCGTCGGCAGCCACACGCGGATGCGCGCGGCGCGCTCGGCCACGCCGTCCGCCAGCTTGATCAACCGAAGCCGCAACCCGTACAGTCCGACTGGCGCAGCGAGGATCAGATCACCGTCGCATTGTTATCCGCGCATAAAAATTACATTGCTATTTCCGCCTCCTCGACTATAGGGGCGAAACGCGTCCAAAAGTGCTCGGAAGCGCGAAGAATGTTTTTGCTGCGCGGGAAGGCCGACGCCGGATTTTACGGCACACGTGGCTGTGCTCGCCCCGAGCCTGCTCCATCGACCCTCGTGACGGCCGCGCAAGCATGACCCTGGACCGGGGCTGGACTTGCCGTGTGGAGCATCCGCGCGAGATGCCCGCGAACGAAATCGGGCTGTGGTCGTCGTTTTGCCGCAGGGATGCATCGCTGGCTCACCCTTTCTTTTCCTACGCCTTCGCGCGTGCCGTCGACCGCATACACCCGCATGTATTCGTCGCGATTCTCGAGAGCCGGGGCAGCATAGTCGGTTTCCTACCCTTTCAATTCTCAGGACGGCTTTCGGTGATGCTGCGGGCGGCCGAACGCGTGGGCGGCAATATGGCGGATCGCTTCGGCGTGATTGCAGGAGACGATCTCGGCCTTGGCGCGGTCGAGCTCCTCGATTTGGCGCATCTCAATTCAATCAGTTATTCATTCCTGCCGACGGAGCAGAATTGCCATGGTCTCTCTGGCGAGAGAATTGCCATCGGCCAGCGCCTTGTCCTCGGCGGCGACGAGCAGTCGTTCTGGGCCGCTTTGAAGGAGATTAGCCGCAAGTTCGTATCCGGCATCGAGCGCAAGGAACGACTGCTCGAGAAGGAGCTGGGACCGCTCAAGGTGACGTTCCATGCCGATCCCGCCGCCGAATTGCCGCGCCTCATCGAGGTCAAGGGCGCGCAATATCTCCGCACGGGCGGCGAGAACCCGTTAAGCGTGAAGTGGAGGACCGATCTCTTCCGAGAGCTTCTGCGAATTCGGGATCCGCAATGCACCGCGGTGCTTTCGACGCTCTACGCCGGGAAGACATGGTTGTCCTCACATCTGGGCGTCATGTCCGAGTCTGGTCTTTCACCATTGGTTTCCCGTCTACAACCTCGAGTGGGCGCGACACTCGCCGGGCCACGTGCTGACGAAGTATCTAATCCTGAACGCTCTCTCTGCCGGCGTGACCTCGTTCGACTTCGCCGGCTATAGCCAGTACAAGGATTTTTTCCGGTCCGAATCGTACCAATTCCAGGCGGGCTTTTGGCATGCTGACGGACTCGGCGGCTTCGTCAACAAACTCGCGAGCTCTCTATCGTGGAGAGTCGAAAGGCTAAAACGCCGTCGCCGTGAGGCATCCGCCAGCACAATGACCGCGACACGGCAACCCACGGCCTCCGCACAAGAGGGCTAATTCCCGGAGGAGTAACGAAGGAAAGTTCACGCGATGTCGCATGCCGCAGACGGGCAAGCGAATTCCAGCTTCCATTGGCGGAATGCACTCGGTGCGGCGACGGTCTCGGCGGTCGCGCTTGGATGTCTCGTCTATCCTATGCTGCGCAATGCAGTCCCGCCCCTGCTCGACTACGCGGGCAACATTTCGCGCGTCGCGGTCCTTCACGATCTTCTGCACGGAACCGCGTTTGGCGGCATTTATCGCCTCGATCCGGCAGTTGTCCCAAACTTGGCGGTTGACGCCTTGGTTCTGCCGCTGATGGAACTTGGACTAAGCGCAGAATCGGCAGGCCGATGCTTTCTCGTACTATCCTTTCTTTTGCTCGCGATCGGCGTGCTCGGGCTTCACTATGCAAATTTTCGGCGGGTCTCTCTCTGGCCGGCACTGGCGCTGCCGTTCTTGATTCAAGAAGGGACGCTTTGGGGTTTCATCACTTACCTTTTCGGCATCGGGTTGGGCTTTTGTGTGGTCGCCGTCTGGCGCTCCGACCTGATGCAGCGCCTGGTTGTTTCTGGGCCGGCCCTATCACTGTGTCTTGTTGTCCTCTTCTTTTGTCATCTTGCTGCGTTCCTGTTGACGGCTGGGATGGTCATTGGCCTGGAAACCGGTGAGCTGCTCATCTCATTGCTTGCGCAGGGGGAGCCCTCCCGCGCGCGCAGGGCGGTGGAAGTTCGCCAACGGGTGCGCCGGCTCGCGGTCTGCATTTCATCGTGTGTCCCGTCGCTCGCGCTTCTCATGTTTGCGCCGATGGTTGCCGATAACCCGCGACCGTCGGCAGCAGCGTTGCTGGAGCAATTTCAGTTCGGCGCACTCAGAGATCGCGTCGACCGGCTCCTCGGCTTTGCCTGGGCCTACGATCGGACATTCGACACCGCGTGCTTGCTTTTACTGATCGGTCTCTTCGCCTTTGGCGTCATGACGCGCATATTCCGCCTCGATCGCGCGATGCTCGTGCCGACCGGCGGGTTGCTGCTAATCTATTTGTTGATTCCCGACGGATGGTATGGCACCGCGGCGCTTCCTGACCGGCTGCCAATGGTGCTGTTCATGATGGCGGTTGCGGCGAGCGACCTACGGTTGTCCGCAAGTTGGCAGCGCGTGGGCTTGGCCGGTCTTGTGGTCATCCTGGCGGCAGCGCGGGGAGCCTCCGTCGAGCGCGCATGGCGGGCGGCGAACGAACGGCTCGGGCCACTGCTGGCAACGCTCGAATCCCTGCCCGAAGGCTCCCGTATCTATAGCGCTCTTGCGTACAAGGGAGACTTCATCTCCAGCCCAAGCATAATATATTACGGAATGCCGTGTTACATGGTGATTTACCGACACGGATATTATCCGCACGTTTTTGCAACCCGGGGCCAGAATGTCGTTGTCCCTCAGCCAGTCTACCAAGCGGCTCCGCGAATGCCTCACAACTACCGCGCAGACAAGCCACGACCCATTGGACTGGACGATGATCCCTATTCGGCCGCTCGCCTTGCGTTCTACGACTACGCCCTCATCATAGATCCACGTGACTGGCCGAGCACGCCACCCGAGGGCCTAACTTCCATTGCCGCCAACGGAGAATATACGCTGTTCCGCATCGACAAGAGCCGCCATCCGAGGTGAGGGCCTTCACGCATTACGGATTTGCCCGCTAATATGTTGGGGGCTGCGGCCTGCTCCTCAACGGGACAACGACGCGGGTGTCAAGTGTCCGACTCGCACCACTAGCTTTGCCGGATCGTCGTCATCTCTCGTGCCATCGCGTTAGCCAAGCCCAGCGAGAAGCGGCTGTAACGTTGTCGCATCGGGGCGCCAGCGTCCCACCGAACTGCGATAAATGGGTCTGCGGACCTGATTGACGCTCGCCGTCTTGACGGGACGGGACGTCTCGTGGAAGGCGAGGCAAGCATCGTCCCATTCCAAGCCGCAATGGGCAACAATGCGCCTCGCTTGCTGCTCCAGATCCTCGACGACGGCTTCGTAAGGAACATCGAGCATCACACCCGGGGGCAACAGCTCTCGCCATTGGTCCATGAGACGGGCGTAGGCCCCGTAATAACGTCCGAGTTCGCCGAGATCGTAGGTGAACGGCTGGTCGAACAGCGTTGAAAAGCAAGACAGGCATGTATCGACGGGATCGCGCATCGTGTGCAGGATGCGGGCATTCGGCAGGGCAAGGTGGATGATGCCGACGAGGCAGAAATTTGCCGGCATTTTATCCGTGATCCGGATCGGCGCCGCGCCCGATGATGCTGCCGCGCCGACGCGGGCGGCCGCCCGCAGCCGGGAGATGTAGGAAGCGCCAAGTCGCTGCAGGCGATCATCGCTGACGGTTCGCATGGCGTCGGGAAACGAGGCTGCCGCGCCGTCGATGCCGACGGATATTCAGCGCCTCGCCGAAGTCCAGACGCTCGCCTGCCGCGAAGACCTGTGGGTGGCTCGCCAGAATCTGCTCGACCAGCGTCGACCCCGAGCGAGGCATGCCAAGGATGAAGATCGGCAGCGAGGATGGATCGCCGCTGCCGCGGTGTGCGCGCAGCAGTTCCGGGGTGAAAGCCGAGCTGATGCGTCCGATCGCTTCCAGCGTCGCGGCCTCGTCATAAGCGGTCTGCCGCCGTTTCAGCGCATTGCCCTCGAGCAAATGGGAAAATCCGCGCTCAGGCACAGCGCTATCCTGATAGGCCTTGGCGAGCCCGAAATGGAGCAGCACCTGCTCATCCTCCGGCAGCGCCCCCATGTCCTGCGCGAGCTCTTCCAGCGCGGCGAGGCAGGGATCGCCGGCGCTGACTTTCCTTGAACTGACGAGGGCGTAGCAAATCCGAGGCTTTCTGGGCTCGAGGGCAAAGGCGCGCTCGAAAGCCTCGCGCGCGGCGACGGTTCTGCCGATCTCCTCCAGGGCAATCCCGCAATTCACATGCGCGTCGGCATAGTCAGGCCTGATCACCAGCGCCTTATCAAAGTGGATAAGTGCCTCGTCGTAGCGGTTGAGCGCTTGCAAGGCGACCCCGAGACCATGATGCGCCTCGGCATAGCCAGGCTTGAGAGCAAGCGCCCGCTCATAGCTCGCTACAGCCTCGGCATCGCGCCGCAGGCCCTTGAGCGCCGCCCCGAGACCCCAATGGGCCTCCGCGAATTCGGGAGCAAGGACGATCGCCTGCTCATAGCAAGCGATCGCGCGCTCGCGAGCTTCAGGACCAGCAACGCCGCGCCAAGGCCGCACTGCGCTTCCACGTAATCGGAATCGATGGCGAGCGCCCGCTCATAGCAAGCGACCGCCTCGTCATGACGCGCCAGCGCTTGAAGCGCCGTGGCGAGGCCAAAATGCGCCTCGGCGAAATCGGCATCACGCGTCAGCGCCTCTTCATACGCGGCGATTGCCTCGTCCTGACAACTAAGGGTGTGCAGCGCCGTGGCGAGATTGGAATGGGCCTCGGCGGACTTCGGCCGCAGAACGATCGACTTCCGGGTCAGTTCCAGGCCTTGCTCGGCCCGGCCACGCTGGAGATGGAGCGCGCCGAGATCGAGCAGCGCGCCAACTCTTCGGGATCGAGCGCCAGGATCGCCAAATAGAGCCGCTCGGCCTCCTCGAGGCGTCCGGCCTCGTGATGGTCAAGCGCCTCCGCGAGCCGTGCCGCGGCACCATCGCTGCCGGTGGAGCGAGAAGAATTTGCGTCCTGCATCCTACCGGCCAAGCGCCGCGCCTGGGGCAAGGTCGATTTCGTGCGATAGCGGCCTGAGCACGTCGTCACTTGGCCGCCAGCGTCGAATCGAGGTCTGATAGACGGGCTGGCGCACCTGGACAAGGCTCGCCGTTCTGACCGGGCGCCGCGTATCATAGAATGCAAGGCAGCGGTCATCCCATTCGAGCCCGCAATGGGTGACGATGCGGCGCGCCTGCGCCTCGAAATCGGCAACCAGCTCCTCGTACTTCACGTCCAGCAGGACGAACGAAGGCAACAGTTCGCGCCAATGGTCCATCAGCCGCGCATAGGTGCGGTAGTAGCGCCCGAGCTCGCCCAGATCGTAGGTGAAGGGCTGCGTCACGAAGAGGATCGAGAAGCAGGAAAGGCAGGTATCAATCGGGTCGCGGCAGGTATGGATGATGCGCGCATTGGGCAGCGCCAGATGAATGAGTTCGGCGTAGCGGAAGTTTGCCGGCAGCTTGTCGGTGATCCGCTGCGGTCGAGATGAGGACCCCGCGGCGGCGATTTTCGCGCCGCCGGATCCGCCGCTGCGCCTGTGTGTGCACCGGACTATGCGCCGTTCCCCGCCGTCAGCCATCGGGTACCGTCCCTGATCGGTCCACTCGCGCATGCTCGTCAAAATCCGCCCCCGTCTGTTACCGCAGTGTTCTCTCGTCACCGAGGATGCGATCCGCGCGCCCGCGAGTCAACGAATCACGGCCAGCTTCCAGATATCTGGAAGCTCCCGACGCCCGTCGAGCCCCGCGTCGCTGGCACTGGGCTTGTTAGGCGCGGTGCTGCCCTTGTGATGCCGTCCGGCGCATCCCGCTGTGCTGAATCGCGTGATCCAGACGGCTCAGTCGCGAGGCGGACAGAGGCAGAAGGGGTGGCCGTCAGGGTCGATCATCACCCGCCACAGTTTTTCATTGGGCTGTTCCTCGGCCTGGGTCGCTCCAAGCCCTATGGCGTGCTCAGTCGCCTTCTCCAGATCGGGGGCTCGGAAGTCGAGGTGATACTGCCTAGGACGCCGCACTTTCATGATGTTGTCGTTGAAGTCGGCGACCTCAGGCCAACCCTCCCGGACCTTGGAGCCGAACAGGTTTGGGTGGCGGCCGCCGGCAAACGCGGAATAGCCGTCGTTGTAGATCATGATCCCGTCCTCGCCCCACAAAGGTGACGATCGGGACCGGCGAGCGCAGGATGAGCGCGATCGACTTTTAGGCTTGGCCGGCCAGCCTTCAATCGGACCAAGCGGCGTCGCGGCCCAGTCGAAACCCGCGATAATCTCGGCAGCTTCCCCTCCACCACTTCAAAAACGGGTAGCGAGCGGGGGTAATCCTGTTCAAATCGTCCCTCCGAGCTTGATCGGACCGGACACATCGGCTGATGCAACGCGGCGGACTGTCACGGGGACTCAGAGCTTAATCGTGAACGGGCGGTTTCTGTAGCTCCGTGGGAAATAATTCCGATTTCGCCCCAAACGGTCGCCGCTCTGGCGCCGCCGCTCTTTGCGTCAGCGCGCCGTCCGCGCCTGGCGCGCCCTGATGATGGCCGCGTTGAGCTCGCCGCCGAACACGAACAAGAGCGCCACCCAATACAGATAAACCAGTGCGATCATCGCAGAAGCGAGGCCTGCGTAGGTCGAAATGTAGTTGCGCAGATATTCGCTCAGATAGGCGCCGAAAGCCTCGCCGAAAGCGATGCTGGCGACGAAGGTCAGCGCGACGCCCGGCAGGATATCGCGAAACCCGACCCGGTGGGCGGGCAGGATGATGTGCGCGAGAATGAGCGAGCTCGCCAGCATCAAACCCGCGATGCCGATGCGGAGGAACGTGAGCAGGCTATGCGCCTGCGCCACTGATGGAAAGAAGGCCCCCAACGTGTCCACGATCAGCGGCCCGAGAACGACCAGGAAAGCCAGCGCCAATAGAGCGATCGACCCGATGAGCACCAGCCCCAGCGACTGAAGCCTCAGCATCCACCAGGGCCTCGGTTCGATCAGGCCATAGGCGCGATTGAGCCCGACCCGAAGCGCTTCGATCGCGCTCGAAGCGAAATAGAACGAGAACACGGCGCCAAAGGTGAGCAGTCCGCCGCTGCGCGGGGTCGTCAGGACCCGCTCGACCTCTTCCGAGATCGGACGGGCCACCATCTCCGGCCATTCGGCGAAAACGAGCTTCGCCGCCTCATGCGCGAGATCGCTGGAGCCAAAAAATCCCGCGACCGCCGCAACGAAAATGAGGAACGGGAACAACGAGGTCAGCAGCGTCAGGCCGATGTAGCTGGCGATCGCCCAGCCGTCATCGGCGGCGAATTTCTCCGCCGCCTGCCAGATGATTTTCAGGCGTGCGCTCACCCTCGCTCGACCCTCCCCGCATCAGCCCCCTTTTGGCCCGATGCGGCGGCGAGCGCTACCCGCGCGAGGCCGAATTCACGCGCCCTGGGGCGCGGAGAGGCATTGCAACGGCGGGAGCAGCGACGCATGCTGCGGCGCAGCAACGGCGCCCACTGAAGGAGCCACGCCTGTTGACGCTCGACGACCTTGCCGCCCGAGCCCACTTCGCCGCCGAGCGCCTCCTGGATCGCGCGACCGACGCCATGCGCGACCGGGTGAGCGAAAACGGCAAGCTGAGCGCTGGCAAGATCGAAACTGAACAGCATGCCGTCCACGGGCTGGCCTGGCTTGCGACCTATGTCGAAGCGATCAAGGAAATGGCGGCCTACGCCAACCGTATGCAGGAAGAGGGCCGATTCGGCGAGACTGAACAGCTCATGACGCGCATCGGGCTTGGAGAATATCTCGACCAGATCTTTAGCGCCATCCCGATGAATCAGGGCGAATTCGTGCGCCCCGCCGACTTCGGCCTCGCGCCCGACGAGATCGCGCAGCTTCGCAGCGAGGCCGTCGAGGCGCTGATCGCCTCGGGCGCACGCGGGAAAACCGCGCCGCCCTCGCCGCTTTGATCGGGGAAGCCCGGGCGGGCGTGATCGGCGACCCCGGCCTCGACGAGACCTTCGAGGCGATCCGCGGCGAGATGCGCCGGTTCGCCGACGCCGAGGTCGTTCCGCACGCCCAAGGCTGGCATCGCGCCAATTCCTATATCCCGCTCGAAATCATCGGGGGCTTAAGCGCCATGGGCGTCTTCGGCCTCACCATCCCCGAGGCTTACGGCGGCATGGGGCTCGGCAAGGTCGCGATGTGCGTCGTGTCGGAAGAATTGTCGCGCGGCTATATCGGCGTGGGTTCCCTCGGCACCCGGTCGGAGATCGCCGCCGAACTCATCCTGGTCGGCGGCACGGCGGCGCAGAAACAGAAATACCTGCCAAGAATTGCGAGCGGCGAGATCCTGCCGACCGCGGTCTTCACCGAGCCCAACACCGGCTCCGACCTCGCGTCCTTGCGCACCCGCGCGACCCGGGACGGCGACGAGTATGTGGTCAGCGGGGCCAAGACGTGGATCACCCATCCCGTTCGCGCCGATCTGATGACGCTGCTCGTCCGCACCAACCCGGACGAGCGCGGCTATCGGGGCCTGTCGATGTTTCTGGCCGAGAAGCCGCGCGGCGATGATTCCGATCCGTTCCCGGCCGAGGGCATGTCGGGCGGCGAAATCGAAGTGCTCGGCTATCGCGGCATGAAGGAATACGAGATTGCCTTCGACGGCTTCCGCGTTCCCGCCGAGGCGCTGCTCGGCGGGGTGGAAGGCCAGGGCTTCAAGCAATTGATGGAGACCTTCGAATTGGCGCGCATCCAGACCGCCGCGCGCGCGGTCGGCGTGGCGCAATGCGCCTTCGAGCTGGGACTGCGCTACGCCAAGGAGCGCGTGCAGTTCGGCAAGACGATCATTCATTTTCCCCGCGTCGCCGACAAACTGGTGATGATGGCCGTCGAGGTCCACATCGCCCGCCAGATCACGTATTTCGCCGGACGCGCCAAGGACGAAGGCCGCCGCTGCGACCTCGAGGCGGGCATGGCGAAGCTGCTCGCCGCGCGCGTCGCCTGGGCCGCGGCGGACAACGCGCTGCAGATCCATGGCGGCAATGGATTCGCGCTCGAATATCCGATCTCGCGCGTTCTATGCGACGCCCGCATTCTCAACATTTTCGAAGGCGCGGCTGAGATCCAGGCCCAGGTGATCGCGCGCCGGCTGCTTGAGGGCGGCAATTAGGGCAAGACAGAAGCAGATGCCGTCGAGGTTGTGGGGAATGATACATGTCCAGACTGATCTTCGTCCTTGGTTTGATGGGGTCGCTTGCCGCCGCTCAGGCCGAGGGCGTTGAGAATCTCCCTGCGGCGATCGCGGTCAAAGCCGGCGTCCCCGTAGCGCAGCTACACGCGGCGGGAGCGCAAATTTACGTCTGCGCAGAAAATGCCGCGGGCGCCCTGAATTGGACATTCCGCGAACCTGTCGCAACCTTGCTGGAAGAGGGGAAGACAGTGGGACGTCATTTTGTCGGCCCGACGTGGGAATTCGTCGACGGGTCGCGAGTTGTGGGCGAACTGGTGAGCAAGGCGCCAGGCACGACCGCCAAGGACATTCCCTGGTTGAAACTCTCAGTCAAAGACCCCCCGAAATCCGGTCCGGCCGCAGGCGCCACGTCGGTGTTACGGATCGACACGAAGGGGGGCGCGTTCGAGGGCGCCTGCGACAGCGAAGACGAACTGCATGCGGAGCCGTACACCGCGACCTACCTGTTCGTGAAGTAAAGAAATCATCCAAAAAGCGGGCAAACGCCGCCGCTCTGTCAGCTGAGCCGAGCCGCGCCCGTCACGGGCGAACTGAGCCGCCCCGCGCCCGAGCGCAATCCGCGCGGGAACGCTGGGGCGGCGTCTAATAGGCGATCCTCTGCTGAAGCGTCAGACCCGCTCGAGCCGCACATGCGCGAGGCCAGCCTGGCGGAAGCCGAGCGCGCTGGCCGCGGCGGGCGAGACATCGATAATGCGGCCGCGAATGAACGGTCCCCGATCGACGATTTTCAGGATGGCGCTGCGGCCATTATCGAGATTGACCACCCTCACTCGCGTTCCAAAGGGGAGAGATTTGTGGGCTGCAATCATGCCGCCGAAACGCGGATTTTGATAATATGAGGCTATACCTGACTCACTTGCGGCCACTACGTTCGTAAATCCAACAATGGCCGCGCACACAAACATGACTTTCCGCATTCATTACACCTCGTCTTTCAAACATTACGATGCCCCTCTGGAAGGGGTATGAGGCCAAAACAAGGCGTTATTATTTTACGCTTCGACGATGCTTTGCTCAATTTGACAATGGGACGGGAATATGCAGGACGGCAAAACCGTTTTAGATTGCGGCCATCCCGCGAGCAGGAATGGCGGCGATAAGGAGAGAGTTCGAATGAAGGTGCTTATTATCGGCGCGGCGGGCATGATCGGGCGCAAGTTGACCGCGCGCCTGGTCCGCGACGGAAAACTCGCTGGCAAGGCGATCACCAACGCGCATCTCGTCGATGTCGTCGCGCCGCAGCCGCCGGCGAACGCCGCCTTCACGGTGAGCCTCGACGCCTTCGACATCGCCGCCTCCTACGTCGCGGCGAAACTGGTCGCGCCGCGGCCCGACATCATTTTCTTGCTGGCTTCGGTGGTCTCGGGCGAAGCGGAGGCCGATTTCGACAAGGGCTACGCCATCAACCTCGGGGGAACCCACGCGATCTTCGAGGCGATCCGGCGCGAGCAGGCCTTGTCCGGCGGCGCCTACAAGCCGCGCCTGATCTTCACCTCCTCGATCGCCGTCTATGGCGCGCCGTTTCCCGACAAGATCGGCGACGAATTCCTCGCCGCTCCACTGACCAGCTACGGAACCCAGAAAGCGATCTGCGAGCTTTGGCTCGCCGACTATTCGAGGCGCGGCTTCTTCGACGGAATTGGGCTCCGGCTGCCCACGATCTGCGTTCGCCCCGGCTTGCCCAACAAGGCGGCTTCCGGGTTCTTCTCCGGCATCATCCGCGAGCCCCTCGCCGGCAAGGAAGCAATCCTGCCGGTCGGCGAGGACGTCCGTCACTGGCACGCCTCCCCTCGCGCGGCGATCGAGTTTCTCCTACGGGCGGCGGAACTCGATCTCTCGGTGCTTGGCGCGCGCCGCTCGCTCAATCTGCCTGGCGTCAGCGTCACCGTCGGCGAGCAGATCGAGGCCTTGCGCGCCATCGCCGGCGACAAGACGGTCGCCCTCATCCGCCGCGAGCCCGATGAGACGATCATAAAAATCGTGGCCGGCTGGGCGCGAGATTTCGATCCGGCGCGGGCAAAAAGCCTTGGATTTGAGGCAGACGCCAGTTTTTCGGCCATAATCAATGCCCATATTGAGGACGAACTCAACGGGATGAGGGCGTGACCGCACGATGCTAGACCTTCCGGCCAGAAGCGGAGGCGGCGCCGATGCGCGTGCGCTCCCGTTCCCGAACGCGATTGCAAAGCAGGCAAGCGCGCCGGGACTGGCGCCGTCAATTCACGGCTTCGGCCTCGCGGCGCGCGTTCTTGCGGTTACGATCGGTTTCGTCCTTCTGGCGATGGGCCTGTTCTATGTGACGCGGCTTACGGCCCATCGCGAGATGCTGCTGCACGGCAAGATCAACGCCGTTCAGACGACCGTCGACGCTTTCGGGCTGGCCGGACCGACCCCGCCCCAGGGCCTGTCGCAAAAGATCCTGAACAGCGTCGACGTGAAGTGGATGGCGATCGAGACGCCGACGGGACGTCGGGAATTCGTTACCGCGGGCGGACCGCTGGTGGGCGTCGAATTGATCGTCGCTGACGACAGTTCCTATGTCGAGAGCCTGGCGGCCACCTTTCACGCCCTGTTCGCCGCGCCCGGGACTATCGTGAATTTGAGCGCTCCGGCGCAAGCGAACAAACCGGCGATCGAGTTCGCCTTTGACGAGACGACGCTGATCGAGTCGTTGCGACGCGTGTCGTACAATTTTCTCACGATTTCGCTGACCATTGCCGCTGTCGTCACTTGCGTCCTGTGGGCGGCTTTGTGGCGCATGGTGCTGCAGCCGGTCCGCCGGCTCACGTCCAACATCATCGCCTTCGGCGAGAGTCCCCAGGACGCGTCGCGGGTGATCACGCCGACTGGGCGGGGCAACGAGATCGGCCGCGCGGAGGCGGCGCTCGCGGTCATGCAGGGGTCGCTCGCCCATGAACTGGCGCAAGGCAAACGGCTGGCCGAGCTCGGCATGGCGGTCGCGCGCATCAATCACGACCTGCGCAACATCCTGAGCGCCGCACAGCTCATCTCGGATCGCCTGGCGACGATCCCCGACCCGCTCGCGCAACGACTGGCGCCGAGACTGGTCGCGACCCTTGATCGCGCGATCCAGTTTTGCCAGTCGACGCTCACCTATGGCGCAAGCCGGGAGCTTCCCCCGTCTCGCCGCCGCTTCGATCTGAGCGAGCTGGTGAGCCAGGTCGTCGAGTTCGGGGCAAGCCGAGCACGACGCCGCAGTCGACTACAACATCGACATTCCGCCTCGCTTCTGTGTCTATGCGGACCCGGACCACGTCCTGCGCGTGCTCGAGAATCTGAGCCGCAACGCCGCTCAGGCGCTGATGACCAAGGGCGCCACGGACGGACGTCCGAAAGCCATTCGCTTCGCGGCCATTCGCACCGATGGGCTGGCGCTGGTTGAGATCAGCGACACCGGGCCTGGATTCCCACCCGATCAACACGACCGCATCTTCGAGCCGTTCCACAAATCGACGAGCGACGTTGGCGCCGGCCTTGGCCTCGCGATCGCCGCGGATCTGGTGACGCGAAACGGCGGAGCGATCGCGCTTGCGCCTGTGAAGGCAGACGATTTCTACTGTGGCGCGCGATTCCTGATCAAATTGCCGACCGCGGAGGGCGCGCGCAAGTCCGGGCGAGCAGCCTCCGACGCGCGCGAGCTGCTCCCGTAATCCACGTCCCTTGAGGGGCGTATCTCCCCGAAAATGCGCTCGGCTTTGAAGCGGCGCGGCGCTCGGTTAAGACTGCGCCCCGCGGACACCCGCGCGAACGCCCATTTCGTTCGCGTGGCGGTCGGGGAAGGTGGATATGACGGTCGTGACGCCAGTGGCGCGAAGCCAATCGATCGCCTTCCTGTCTTCAGGCGCAAAAGAAGCGAACGACGCGCTTGAGAGCCTGACGGCTCTCTATGGCAACAGCCCGTTCGACAAGGCCGACGTCATCGTGGCGCTCGGCGGCGACGGCCTGATGCTGCAAACCCTGCATATGACCATGAAGGCGCCGAAGCCGATCTACGGCATGAACCAGGGATCGGTGGGCTTCCTCATGAACGACTATTCCGAGGAGCGGCTGCCGGAACGCCTCAGAGCCGCTTTGCCGTCGATCATCCATCCCCTCATCATGCGCACCCGCGACATCAACGGGGCGGAGACGACGGCGCGGGCGATCAACGAAGTGTCGCTGTTGCGGCAGACCTATCAGGCGGCCAAATTGCGCATCGAGATCGACGACAGAGTGCAGCTCGAGGAATTGATCGCCGACGGCATCCTGGTTTCCACGCCCGCCGGCTCGACCGCCTATAACCTTTCCGCCAACGGGCCGATCCTGCCGCTCGGCGTGCCGCTGATGGCGCTGACGCTGCTCTCGCCGTTTCGCCCGCGCCGCTGGCGTGGGGCGCTTCTCCGGGATTCCCAGCGGGTGACGATCAAAGTGATGGAAGCCGACAAGCGTCCGGTCGCCGCGGTCGCTGACCATTTCGAGATCCGTCGTGTCGTTGAGGTCGAGGTGGCGATGGACAAGGCGACGTCCCTGGTCCTCTTGCATGATCCCGGCCATTCGCTCGATGAGCGGATCCTGCGCGAACAATTCCGCTACTAGGCGAGCCGATGGCCAAAGCTGCGCGCGTGATCCGCGACACTGTTCTCGCCACCGGGCGGTTCGATCTGACCCGAACCGAGATCGAGGTCGTGGAGGACGACGGCTCCTCGCGCACGCTCAATCACGATGTCTATCGCCATGGCAAAGCGGCGGCCGTGCTGCTTTACGACGCCAAGCGCCGGGTCGTCGTGCTGGTCAAGCAGTTTCGCGCCGGCGCGTATCTCAGCGACGGAGCGCTGGCGACGATCGAGGTCTGCGCCGGGATGCTGGACGGCGATCCGCCTGATGTCTGCGCCATCCGCGAGGCGCTCGAGGAGACGGGCGTCGTCATCCGCGACCCTGTCCACGCCTTCGACGCCTATATGAGCCCGGGCGGCATGACCGAAAAGATCGCCTGCTTCGTCGCTCCCTATGCCGAAGCGGACCGGACCGGAAAAGGTGGCGGCGTCGACGAGGACGAGCATATCGAGGTCCTCGAGATTCCTTTCGGCGAGGCGCTGGCGATGATCGGGAGCGGCGCGATCGCCGACGCCAAGACGATCGCGCTGCTGTACTACGCGAGGGCGAAGGGCCTCATGGGGTGAGGGTCCGCCGACCGGGCGGACGCCTGCCAAGCGGGTGCATGGATCAGGCCGCATCCTGGATGTCGAAGCGAGCCACCTTGCCCTCTCGAAAACGGAAGACGTGGCCGACCGTCTTGTCTTTCAGCCCGTGCGTCTGCCCCTCAAGTGGTTTGCCTTCGAGATCGCGGACGGATTGCCGGACTTCGGCGACGATCGCGCCATCCTGAGTTCGATGAAAGCCCACAGGCTCGACGTGCGGACTGACCACGGCCCACTGGCGCGTCCAGTACGCGCGCACCGCCTCACGGCCGCGGACGTGGCCGCCATCCATGCCATTGGCCCAAACGACATCATCGGCGAGCGCGGTCAGCACGCTGTCTATGTCCCGCGCGTTGAAGCGATCGTAAAGGCGCTTGAGAAGTTCGACATCGCCATCCATAGGCTTTCTCCTGGCATGGCGCCCCATGTTGCGTGAAACGCCATAGTCATTTACATATGCACGTATGCATCAGGTCGGCGGCGGATGCAAGGGGTGAGACGCGATGGATCTCGATGTGCTGTCGACGCCTGGGCACCTGATCAGTCTCGCGGCGCGCGGGTTCGCCCGCCTCAGCGAAGCGCGGCTCAAGCCGCTTGGCTTCGGCGTCGGCCATTTGCCGGTGCTGGTCGCGCTTCAGGACGGCCGGGCAAGCACGCAACGCGATCTCGCCCGCTTCGCCAGGATCGAGCAGCCGCCGATGGCGCAGATGCTCGCCCGCATGGAGCGGGATGGGCTCATTCGGCGCAGGCCTGACCCGACCGATGGGCGCAGTAGCCGCATCACACTGACGGAGGTCGCGAGAGCGCGCCTGCCGGACGCGGTCGCTGTCTTGCTCCGGGGCAATCAGGAGGTGCTGCGCGACTTCACGGACGAGGAGGCCAGCCTGCTCGTCGCCCTGCTGACGCGCCTGATCGCAAACCTCGATCGGGTCGCGAGCGCCGAGGCGCCGTCCGGCGCGCCAGCTTCTGACACAGAAAACTGACGTTCGTTGGCGGGCTAAACCCGAACCCCAGGACGCGGCCCCGTTCAGCCAGCCCTCGGGCGGCCTGCTGTTGGGGGTTTTCGGCGCCATCGGGCGGTCATTGTCTTCTGCAAAGGTCATTTTCGGAGCGAGCTCTCGGGGAGGAAGAGATGGCCACGTTCGACACGCTGATCGACGATCTAGCCAGCCGTTTCGGACTTGGCGCCAACGCCCGGACGCTCGTCAAAGAAGTCCTGACGATGATCTCGGCGTCCCCAGCGGGCCTCGGCGGTTTCCTCGACAAGCTCAAATCCGGCGGCCTGACCTCCGAGGTCGGATCCTGGCTCGGTCGTCCTGACGCGGCGCCGATCGCCGCCGGACAAGTCGAGCGCGCGCTTGGGCCAACTGCGCTCGGCGGCATTGCCGACCGCTTGGGCCTCGGACAGACCGTAGTCGCGACCGCGCTCGGATATGGCTTGCCGAAAATCGTCGGCCTTTTGACGCCGGGCGGCGTCGTTCCGGCCGGCGTGCCAGCAGAGGTCGAGGGGTTTTTCTCACAACCGCAAGCCGCGGCGGCGACGGAGCAAGCAGCGCCGAGGCGGATCGACGTTCTTCCGGCGAGCGCGGAGACCGAACCCACCGTCCGGCGCTGGCTGTGGCCGGGGCTCGCCGCGCTGCTGGTCGTCGCCCTCCTCTCCTATTTCTGGTCGACCCTCAACCGAATCCCACCCGCTCACCCTGTCGCCGATGCGCCCAAGCCGGCGACGCCCGCGACCGTCGCACAAGCGCCGCCCGCGCCAACGCCAATTGCGCAAGCGCCAAATCCGCCGCCTCCACCGCCAACACCTGCGCCGGCGCCCCCGACCACTGCGCCCGCTTCAACCGCGGCGCAGGCGACGCCGCCTCCGCCGCCGGCGCCTGCTCCCGCCATGAAAGCGGAAGCGCCGCCTCCTCCGCCGCCGGCGACCGCAACCACCGCACAGGCGCCTGCAACGCCTCCGGCTCCGGCGGTCGCAACGGCTGAGCCGACTGCGCCCGCGTCCGCCGCTACGCCCACCCGGTTCGCGCTCAGCAACGACAATGGGGTGGTGCGCGCGTCAGGCGTGGTCCCCGACGAAGAGGCGAAGACGTCGATGACCGACGCGCTCAACGCCGTCTTCGGCGCGGATAAAGTGAAGAGCGACATCGGCGTCGACAAGAATGCGACCGCGGCGCCGTGGCTAGGGATGTTCCGCGCCGCGCTCGACGCAATCAAGAACGCGAATGTCGACGCGATCTTCCAGGGCGACAAGATCAACGTCGGCGGCGCCGCCCTGAGCGATTCCGCGCGCGACAAGGTCGTTGCGGCGTTGACGGGCGTGGTCGGCGCCGGCGTCACCGTTGGCGCGCTCTCGGACAAGACCGCGGCGGCCGTCGCTGTCGCCAATGACAGAGCGACGACCGAGCTTGCCTCGCTTCATTCCGGTTTCGGCGTCAAGGACCTCCTGTTCGCGCTCAACGAACTCGGTGTTCAGCTTCGCCTCGGACAGCGCGGACGTGCCGGAATTGATGGCGCCGTTCCTGAAGACCGCAGCCGCGGATTTGAAGCAGCTCAAGGCCGGTCATGTGCTCGAGATCGCGGGCTATACCGACAATACCGGCGACGCGGCGCTGAACCTGGCGCTGTCGCAGAAGCGGGCCGAATCCGTGCGCGAGGCGCTGATCAAGTATGGCGCCGACCCGGACATGCTGGTCGCCAAAGGCTATGGCGAGGCCGACCCGATCGCCAGCAACGACACCGCCGAGGGCCGGCTGAAGAACCGCCGCATCGAGTATCATGTCGTGAAGGCGCCGACGTAACGCCTTCCCTTCTCCCTCCGGGAGAAGGTGGCCCGAAGGGCCGGATGAGGGGCCGCCCTAAAGCACGAAGGCTTCACGCGTTGGAACCCTCACCCCCGACCCCTCTCCCGTAGGAGAGGGGAGCTACACCGCGCGACCGCCTGAGCCGCATCGGCGCCAAAGACCTCGCCAATGAGGGACAGCGCCGCCCGCTCGAAGTCCTTGCGCGTCCACTCGGAGCTTTCGCCATCGGACGTAAGTCGCGTCGTCTTTCTTCATCGCCATAGCGGTTGATCTACTGATGGAAGAGATCAAGCCGATCTACACCCCCGCCCGCTTCGCCGCCAGGACCGTATTCGCCATCAGCATGGCGATGGTCATCCGGCCGACGCCGCCGGGCACGGGCGTGATCGCGCCGGCGACCGCGGCGGCCTCCGCGTAAGCCACGTCGCCGACGAGACGCGTCCTGGTTTTGCCGGACGCATGGCGCTCATTCAAGGTCACGCGATTGATGCCGACGTCGATCACGATCGCGCCCGGCTTGACCCAGTCGCCGCGCACCATTTCCGGCTGGCCGACAGCAGCGATCAGGATATCGGCGCGCCGCGCGACGGAAGGCAGGTCGAGCGTGCGCGAATGGGCGATGGTGACCGTGCAATGGCGGGCCAAAAGCAGCTGCGCCATCGGCTTGCCGACGATGTTCGAGCGGCCGATGATCACCGCCTCCATCCCCGGCAGCGTCCAGCCGAGCCGCTCGCAAGCCTTGTCGATAAGGATCATCGCGCCGGCCGGCGTACAGGGGATCAGGGCGCGGCGCGTGTCGCCGATCGACAACAGGCCGACATTGATGGGGTGAAAGCCGTCGACGTCCTTTGCCGGCGCGACGGCTTCTAGCACGCGCGCCGAATCGATGTGCCGGGGCAGCGGCAATTGCACGAGGATGCCGTGCACGGCGGGATCGGCGTTGAGCGACTGGACCAGCGCCAGCAATTCCGCTTCGCTCGTCTCCGCGGACAGATTGTGCTGGATCGAATGGAAGCCGCACGCCTTGGCCGCCCTGCCCTTGCCGGCGACGTAAGATTGGCTCGCCGGATTGTCGCCGACAAGAACGACCGCAAGCCCCGGCGTTAGCCCATGCGCGATGAGCGCGCGCGCCTCTTCGGCGATATGGGCCAGCGTCTCGTCTGCGATCGTCGCGCCATCGAGCACGAAGGCGGATGCGTCGGTCATGGATCGTCCTTGCACAGGCTTGGAAGCCTTATTCGGGCCGGAAGACGAAGCGCGCTTCATGGCGCGCCTCATCTCCCGGTTCGAGCACCCGCATGCTGGGCTTCTCGAACAAATCGCCGGTGAAACCGTCGGGATCGCTGTAGCCGGTCCAGGCTTCGAGACAGAGGAACGGCGCGCCGGGCCGCGTCCACAGCGCCGCGTGCCGGAAGCTCTCATATTCCATCGTGATCGAGGCCCCGGAGGCGTCGATGAAAGCCAGCGACCGGCTCGCACAATCGAGAAAGCACAACGCGTCGTGCTCGAACAGAGCGTCGGACAGCGGCAGATTGCGGCCGCATAGGGGGATGGGCCGTGTGGTCGCGCGGACAAGTCCGCCCGGCGCGAGTTCCGGAACCTCGGGCCGCTCCGCTTTATCGAACTGGACCAATGCGCCCTCGCGTCCCGCGGAGCCGAGCGGCCAGCGGAAACCGGGGTGCAACCCGCATGCGTAAGGCGCGCGCCGCTCGCCGGAATTGGCGACCTCGATCGCGATTGCGAGCGCATCGGCGCTCAGCCGATACTCGATCGCCAGTGCAAAGGCGAACGGATAGATCGCGCGCGTGCCCGCATTGTCGCTGAGCGTCAGCCGCGCGAAGTCGGGCCCTGATGTTTCGACCGCGAAGGGCTCGAACCGCGCGAAGCCGTGCAGGCCGAGCGGATAGCGGACGCCGTCCACCCGCTCCTCGCTGTCGCGCGTCCAGCCGACGACCGGATAGAGGATCGGAGAGATGTCGCTCCAGATCGCCGGGTCGCCCGGCCACAAGAGGTCGCGTCCGGCGACCCGCCAGCTTCGCGCCTCGGCGCCGAGAAGCGCGATCGTCGCCTCCGCGTCGCCATGCGTGAGTGTGATTTCGGTCATATCGCAACGCCCTCGAAAGCCGCGGCGGCGATAAGGGCATCCTTGAGCCCGGGCGCGCAAGCAACGAGCGGATTGCCTTTCGTCAGACCATCGCCGTGCAAGAAATCGTTCACGTAGCCGCCAGCCTCGGTGACCAGCAGGATCCCGGCGAGACAGTCCCAGGCATTGATATGGTGCTCGACGAAGCCGTCGCGCCGTCCGGCGGCGACATAAGCGAGCGCGAGCGCGCCCGAGCCGGTCCGCGACGGCGAGGCGCCGGTGGAGGCGACCCGACGCAAGAGGTCGACATATTGGTCGGGGCCCGCACGCGTGTTCCAGCCAACCTCGATTGCGGAGCTGGCGAGCGCGCTCGCCGCCGAAGCGCGCATCGGCGCGCCATTGAGCCGCGCGCCGCCGCTGCGCCGGCCGGCGAACAATTCGTCGCGCATCGGATCGTAAATGACTCCGACCTCGACCTTGTCGGCGGCGACGCAGGCGATCGAGACGCAGAAATGCGACACGCCACGAGCGAAGTTCGCCGTGCCGTCGATCGGATCGACGACCCAAGCCGCGCCGCCCTCGCCGGCGGGACGAGCCTTGCTCTCTTCGCCAATGAAGCCGTCCTTTGGAAATAGCCGAGCAGGCGCTCCGCGATCAACGCCTCCGTCTCCCCATCCACTTCCGTCAGAAAGTCCTGCGGACCCTTGAAGCCGACCGTGAACGACTGGTCGAGGAAACGCCGCCGCGCCATCGCGCCGGCCTCGCGCGCAACCGCCTGCGCCGCGAGCAGCCGCATGTCCATGAGCGTGGAAGCGCCTTCGGTCATCATGTCTCCGTCAAAAGTGGCTGTAGGAGCCGTGCTCAAAGACGACCGGATTGCCGTCAGGTCCGATGAATTTCGGCGGCCGTCGACCCTCGACCGCTTCGCCGACGAACGTCAACGGCACGCCCGCAGCCGCGGCCGCCGCCTCGAAAGCGGCCGCGGATTCGCGCGGCGCCGAGGCCAGAAGCTCATAATCGTCGCCGCCGGTCGCCGCAACTTCGAACAGGTCGGGATCGGCTGCGATCGCCGCGCGCGCGGCCGGCGACAGCGGCAGACGGTCGATCTGCACGCGCGCGCTGACCCCTGAGACGTCCAGCATCTTGGTGAGGTCGCCGACGAAGCCGTCCGACACATCCATGCCGCCGCTCGCATGCGCGGCCATCGCGCCGATCAGCTTGAGACGCGGCTGCGGCATGAGATACCGATCGAGCAGGAACGCCCTGTCGGCCGGCGAAATGTCGGGGCTCCGCCCCAGCCGAACCCTGAGGCCGAGCGCGGAATCGCCAATGGCGCCACTGACATAAAGCCGATCGCCGGACCTGACGCCCGTCCGTCTGGGCATCCGTCCTGGCGCAACCGCGCCGATCGCGGTCACGCTCAGCGTCAACGGCCCCGGCGTCGCGACGGTGTCGCCGCCAAGAAGAGGGCATTTGAAGTCCGATGACGTCGGCGCCGAGACCGTCGGCAAAGGCGGCCAGCCATTGGTCAGTCCAGTCGGGCGGCAGCGCAAGCGCCAGCAGAAACCCGAGCGGCCGCGCGCCTTTGGCCGCAAGATCGGACAGGTTCACGCGCAACGCCTTGCGGGCGATCGTCCCCGGCGGATCGTCGGCAAAGAAATGGACGCCCGCAACCAGCGCGTCCGTCGTCAGCACGAGATCTTCGCCGGGCGGCGGTCGCATCAGCGCCGCGTCGTCGCGCAGGCCCAAGCCCGCAGGTCCCGCCAGCGGCGCGAAGTACCGGGCGATGAGATCGGCTTCGCCAAGGCGAGACGGCATGGGAAGCGCAAATCCGGAGTGGCGCGCCAATGGCGGCGGAGGCCGATCTGTTAGCGCATTCGAACGTCGGAGTCGCCTGTAAGCTACGCGACCAAATGGACATGAGCCGGAAGCCGGCCTTGCATCGATTCGGCCCGCCTTCTTCTTGACCTTGTTTCCGGTAAAACGACCCCCTCCGCCTTTGACCTATCGTCTTGGGCCAATCGTGCTGAAGGTTGCCCCATGATTCTGAAAAAGGCGCGCGCGCTCGTCGCAGCCGGCTGTTTTTGCCTTGCGCCGCGCTCGGCGGCGGCGCCCGGGCGGCTGAGGTTTACCCCGGCTGCGCTCAGCCCGGCCCGACCGGGAAAGTCTGGTGGGTCGATCCGGTCAACGGCAAGTCGCCGGCCGACGGCGGGAATGGATCGCAAACTGCGCCCTGGAACTCGCTGCCAGGCGTCCTCTCGTTCAGGTTCCCCCCCGGCTACAAACGTCCGCTCCTGTCGAGCGTCCCCTACTTCCACGTCGTCGACGGCAAGCGCATTTACGTTGCGGACCAGCTCGGGAGCCCGCCCGTCCAGCCCGGCGACACGATCAGGCTGATGAGCGGCAATTACGGCGACATCGTCATCGGCGATTACTTGCAGCAGATCGTCAACCCGAGTTTCGTCACAGTCGAGGCCGCGCCCGGACAAACTCCGGTGTTTACGACCCTGTTCATCCGCTCGACCAACAAATGGGTCTTCGATGGCGTCAAGGTGCAGAGCCTCTTGGGCACGAACAATAGCAAACTGTCGCTGGTGACCGTCACGGATCAGGGGGCGGCGCACCCGACTTCCGACATCATCCTGAAGAACTTGCAGATCAGCACGGCCGACAGCATGGATGGATGGACCAAGGAGCGGTGGATCGCTCAGGGGCGCTCCGGCTTCCGAGAGTTCGGTTCGCCGGGCGACGGCGCGAACGGCGTGCCCTATACGACCTGCGTCGCCCTAACCGGGTCGCACATCCGGAACGTGCGCTTTGGCGCGATCCTCATGGGTAACAACTCGACACTGTCGCACGATGAGATCGACCATTTCGGCGACGACGGCATCGACTATGGCGCCAGCAATATCTCGATCACGCACAGCTACATCCACGACAACTCGGACCTCGGCGACGGCAACCACGAAGACGTGGCGCAGGGGCAGAATGGGCCACTCCTAAGGGGCGTCCCCTATAACCACTTCTCGAACATCCTGATCGACAGCAACCTCGCCATCCGACAAACGGACCCGAAGCTCGCGTTCCCGACCTATCTGCAAGGGATCAACTCCTTTGACGAGGAATGGACGAACGTGACCGTGACGAACAACGTCGTCATCACCAGCGCCTGTTGGGGCATCTTCTTTTCGAGCGTGCATAACGGCAAGATCATCAACAACACGGTCGTTGCGGATGGATTGCTGCCCATGCCCGGGAACTGCAAGCCGCTCGTGGTCATCGGCGACAAAACCCATGAAGGCCCGTCATCCAGCGACAACATCATCCGAAACAATATCGCCAACGGTCTCTCTATTTATGACCTCGACCCCAACATGACGATGGATCACAACATCTGCCTCGGCATTAACGGGAAATGCCAGATCGTCACTTATGAGAACGGGAAGCCGAATTGGAACGTCTTCAAGCCCGGCATGCACGGCGACCACAACATCATCGACGGGCGCGGCGCCGGAGGCATGTTTGTCAGTTTCGATCCCGCGAAGTTCGTCTACGATCTCCGGCTTAGACCCGGGGCGCGAGCGATCGGCGCCGGCAATCCCGCGGAGGCGCCGCCGGTCGACATTTCGGGAGCGCCGCGCGCGGGTCGGGTCGACATTGGCGCCTACCAGTACAGCCCGGGCAAATAGGCGCGGCGCCCTCTGCGGCCTGGCAGGGTCGAGAGTTGCGCTCGCCGGCTTGCGCCCGTAAACGTCGCCTTAAAAAGCTGGCTGAAGGACCGAGTTTGACCGACGCGTTCGAACCGAAATCCGATTTCCTGCGCGTGATGCAGGAGCGCGGTTTCATCCATCAAGGCTCGGATTTCGCCGGTCTGGACGACAAGGCGCGCTCCGGATCCCTCGTCGCCTACATCGGCTTCGACTGCACCGCCCCGTCGCTGCACGTGGGCAACCTGGTCGGCATCATGATGCTGCACTGGCTGCAGGAAACGGGGGCTAAGCCGGTCGCTCTGATGGGCGGCGGCACGACGATGGTCGGCGACCCTTCGGGCAAGGACGAAAGCCGCAAGCTGCTCACCGTGGAGACGATCGAGGCCAACAAGGCAGGCATCCGCAAGGCCTTTTCCCATTTCATCCGCTTCGGCGACGGCAGGCACGACGCGATCATGCCGGACAATGCGGACTGGCTCGCCAAGCTCAACTACATCGATTTCCTGCGTGACGTCGGGCGCCATTTCTCGGTCAACCGGATGCTGGCCATGGATTCGGTCAAGCTCAGGCTGACCCGTGAGCAGGAGCTCTCCTTCCTCGAGTTCAACTACATGTGCCTGCAGGCTTACGATTTCACCGAACTCAATAAGCGCTACGGGGTGACGCTGCAGATGGGCGGCTCCGACCAGTGGGGCAATATCGTCATTGGCGTCGATCTCGGCCGGCGCATGGGGCTCGAGCCGCTCTTCGCTTTGACCTCGCCCCTCATCACCACGGCGTCCGGCGCCAAGATGGGGAAGACCGCCGCCGGCGCGGTCTGGCTCGACGAGAGAATGCTCGCGCCATACGAGTACTGGCAGTTCTGGCGCAACGCCGACGACGCCGACGTCGGCCGCTTCCTCAGACTGTTCACGCTCATGCCGCTTGACGAAATCCGCCGGCTCGAAAGCCTGCCCGGAGCCGAGATCAACGAAGCGAAGAAGGCGCTGGCCAACGAGGCGACTGCGCTCTTGCATGGGCGTGCGGCGGCCGAGGCGGCCTCGACCACTGCACATAAGACATTCGAGGCGCGGGAACTGGCGGACAGCCTGCCGACGGTCGACGTGCCGGGAGCGGAGTTCGAAGCCGGACTCGGCGCGCTCAGCGCCTTCGTGCGCGCCGGCCTCGTCGCCTCGACTGGCGAAGCGCGCCGCCAGATCCGCGGCGGGGGCTTAAGAGTGAACGACGCGACGCTTGGCGACGAGAAGGCGCTCATCACCCGCGAGGCGCTGAAAGCGGGCGGAATCGTCAAGCTGTCGCTCGGCCGCAAGAAGCACGTTCTTCTCAGGGCGGTGTGACCTAGCGCGCCGGCCGGCGTGTCGCCGTGTCGGTTGTCCCGACTGGATCGTGAGCGCCGCCGCGCGACGTCGTCCCGTCGATGGCGCCGAGCATCCGGCGCAAAATGCCAGGGGCGATCGCGGACAGCGGATTGACGGTCAATGTCGGACTGCTCATCGAGCCATGCACACGATAGCTGAGGCCGAAAACGCCGTCGTTCTGACCGCCACTGAGCAGGACGCCGACGAGCGGGATTTTCGTCAGCATCGTGTTGACCGTGTAAGCGGGAACGAATGAGCCGCTGACGTCGATTTGGTTGTGTTCGAAATCGATCGCGCCTTGGGTCGTCAGTCCTATGCTTGGATTGTAGATGACGCCGTCCTGAATCGTGAGCTTGCCTGGGCTACGCTCGAACGACGCCGTCATCTTCTCAAAACGAACGCGCGCCGCGTCGACTGGGGCGGCTCTCCCTTCCGATGCAGGCTGCGGCGCAGCGCTGACCAGTTGGCGAAACGCCGGTTCGTCGCGCAGGACGAAGTCGGTGAGCGTAGCCTCGCCGGCGCTCGCTTCGCCACGAGAGCGGAGAAGCAGATTGAGGTCGCCGCCCTCGAGATGCGAATAGAGATTGGCGAAACGGAGAAGCGCGCCGGCGTCGGACGTCGAGATCCGCGTTTCCCCGCCGCTTCCGGCCGCCGTCACCGAGCCGGCGCCAATTCTTCCGCGCAGGTTTCCTAGGCGCGTTTGGCCGCCGCGCCGGGACGCGGTGAGCTCCATATTCGTGATCGCCTGTTTGTTGGAGCCCGTGACGGTCGCGATCCTGGCGTCGAGGTCGAAGTCCTTCGCCGCGGTTTGTCCGGACGAGGTCCCATCCAATATCGACTTGACGAAGGCGCGGGCGTCGAACGAAGCGCCGCGCGCCGAAACCTTGAGCGAGGACTGGCCATTGACGACGTCGACCTTGAAATCGTCGCCGGCCGCGATGCGCGCCTGAGTGATCGTGGCGCTCTCCACGGCGCCGGCAGGGTCCATTTGAGCCGATCCCCGGAACATCGGCACGCCCAGGTCGATGGCGATGTTGCTGAGCGAGGCGCCCTCCGGCGTGGGCTTGACGAGGAACGTCGCCTTGCCCGGCTTTCCCGCCGGCTTCGACAGCCCCGGCACGGGATTGTCGACGCCTGCCGGCGTAAGGTCGATTTCGACCTCCGCATTGGCGCGCGTCAGGGGCGCCTTGAGCTTGATCGGCAGCGGCCCGGTCAGCCACGAGCCGAAATTGAGGCCGCGCTTGGCGCGTCCGGCCGCGTCGAGGGCGAACGTTATCGTCGCCAATCCTTCCTCGCCGGGCGCGCGGGCGACATCCACATGGGTCGCGGCGCCGAGCAGCTCGCCGTCGCCCGCGATCCTCAGCATGTTGCGATCGGCCTCGAACGAGGCCGTCGCCTGGTCGAGCTTCTCGTCGGCGAGAAACTTCTCGATCTGGAGATTGTCGAGCGCCCCGCTGGCGTGGAACTGGGTGTCTTCCGGACGCGCGGTCTTGCCCAGCTTGAGATCGAGGACAAGATCGCCTTCCGCCTGGCCTTTGACGGTCGCAGGATCGAGCGTGAGGCCCGCCTGGCGGCGCAAAGGTTCGCGCATCAAGAGATCGGCGAGCAAGTCCGCCGTTCCGGTCATGTGCGCCCTCGAGGAAGCGTCGACGATGGGTCTCGGCGTAATATCGGGAACCGTAAAAGCGAGGTCGTTCGCCTGCACCCGCCGCGACGGCGACAGCGCCATGGTCGCATGGTTGCCCGAGACGGTGAACTCATGACCGGTGAAGGATCCCGTCCCCACATCGGTCATCATGATCGGCAAGCCGGGCAGGAGATCGACGCCGACGCCGCGGGTCGTAAACTCCCCGTGCAGGCTTTCACGCGGCAGGCCGCGTTTATGCGCCATCGCGTCGAGGTCGGCGGCGGTCCAATTGGCTTTCAGCGATCCTTGAAGGCGTCCGCCGTGCAAATTCTGCGCGCACCATTCGCGCACGTCGGGATTGATGAATTGCGGCCACAGACGAATGAGATCGGCCGTGGCGCTCGGACCGGCGTCGATGTTGAGCTTGAGCGAAACGCCTTCGCCGTCCGGCGCGGTCTCCGCCTTGACCGCCACATCGACGGTGGGTCCGCGCGCGGTGAAGCCGTCGACGATGAACTGGGACGTCGTCTCGAGGAAGCGGGCGTCGAAGACCATGGACTCGAGGGGGACCAGATTGCCCCCCGCTCGTTCGGGACCGAATTGCGCGTCGCGCGACTTCGAGATGCGTCGTCCAGACCCTCGCCGTGTCGGTAGGGGTGGCCATCCAGCCTTTCATCTCGACATGGGTCTGTCCGGCGAGAACCTGAAGCCTGTCGATGCGAAACCGCCGCGCATCCGCATCCCAGGCCATCGCGCCGCTCGCCTCGTCGATGAGGAATGGCGCCGCGTCGGGGTTGTTGATGCGCACGCGTCCGGCGCCGATGGTGAACCGGCCGGTGAACGCGCGCAGCGTCGAGTCGGGCGCGAGCTCAGCGTCGAGTTTGATCGCAACCGGCCCCTCCGCGGTCACGGGCGGAGGCTTCTTGTCGAACGCCTGAAGGTCGGCGAGGCTCAGATCATGCGCCTGGATGGACAGGGTTCGGGCATCCCCCTCCGAGGCTTGCGCCGCAATTCTCCAGGGTCCCGCTGGACCTGTCGCCGAGAGCGCCGCCCGTGCGCTCGAGTCCGAATGATCGAAGACGACGGCGAAATCATTATAGACGACGGAGCGCTGCGTCGCCTCGTTGTCGATCTCGAAATGTCCGTTGGCGAGGGTCAACCGGTCGAGCGCCTGGGTCGCGCCGGCCATCGTTTCGACAGCGGCGCCGACAAGCGCGGCAAGTCCCGTCCCGCCTGCGCCCGCTGACACCGGGCTGGGCAAAGGGATTGGGGTTGCGCCCGAATCGCTCGCGACCGCGAGCGACAGCGCCCCGTCGGCGGCGACCCGCAGGCGCAGGTCGAGCCCATCGAGTTCAAGCCGCCGCACCCGGACGTCGAGGAGCGCCGCGGCGAACGGATCGAGGCCAATTTTACCGCTCGGCGCCGAAAGGACCGTTCGGCCCGCAGCGTCACGCACCGTCAGGCCCTTGAACCCCAGACCCACGCCCCACGAATCGTGCATGAGATAGGTGGGGCCGAGAACGATGGCGTAACGGTCGCCGACGCGCTCCTGGAGCGAGGTTTGGATCTGGTCGTGCATGCCAACCAGACGAAGGGGCCCTCGCGCGAGCAACGAAGCCAGCGCCAGCCCGCCAACGATGAACAGGGCTGCAACGAACTCCACTGTCCGGAGACAAATGTGTGTGATCCGGCCGGCGCCCATCCGGCGCCAGCGCGAGCGAAGACGAGGACCCTGCGCATCCGCCGCCATGCCGCGCATAGCGGCCCGGGCGCGAGCCCGTGTCGTCATGCTATATCGAACGACCAATACCGATCACCCTTCGTGGCGACGCCAACCTTAAGCCCAATCTTGGCTGATTCGAAGGCTCCAGGCCGACTTGACGTTTGGGTCGTTTGCTCGGCCGAATGAAACAGCGGACCCGGCAAGACAACGCCCGGAGACGAGGTCGCGTTCCAGGACGCGGGCATTGGCCCCATAATGAGACGAAACGAGGGCGACATGGTTAAGGAATTGGTCGAGGGCGACATGGCGCCTGATTTCGAGCTGCCGACCGACGGCGGCGGCCAGGCACATCTGAAGGACCTTAAAGGCAAGCCGGTCGTGATTTACTTCTACCCCAAGGACGACACCTCCGGCTGCACCGCGGAGGCCATCGCCTTCAACGGCTTGCGCGCCAAATTCGCCGCCGCCGGCGCCACGGTCATCGGCGTTTCGCCGGACAGCGCCGCCGCCCATGACAAGTTCAAACGCAAGCACGATCTGGAGATCGCGCTCGCCGCCGACCCGGAGCGTTCGGCGATCGAGGCCTACGGGGTGTGGAAGGAAAAGAGCATGTACGGCCGCAAGTATTTCGGCGTCGAGCGCTCGACCTTTCTCGTCGATCGCGGAGGCCGCATCGCCAAGGTCTGGCGCAAAGTGAAAGTGCCGGGCCATGCCGACGAGGTCCTTGCGGCGACGAAGGCGCTCTGACGGGACGCGGGCGCGATCGCGGGGCTTTTCGTCCCTGAACGCGGTTTTGCGATGCATTAACCTTAATGCGCTTTGCTCTGCGGTCGGGCACGCCCGCTTTCCCTGGGCTGGAGCGCTGGTTCATGTCGTTGCGAGAAGGCTATCCGGAGGCGAAGCCGCCGGGGCCGCATTATTGTCTTTCGCTCTCCCGGGGCGACGTCATACGCAGCGTTCGGCTCGGCCGGGCCGGCGTCGGGGCGCTTGCCGCGCTCGCGCTGCTCTCGTTCGCCTGGACCGCCTCCGTCACCGTCTATGTCGCCTTCCATGACGACCTCATGGGCGCAATTCTCGCGCGGCAGGTGGAAATGAGGGCGGCTTACGAGGACCGTCTGGCGGACGCCCGCGCTCAGCTCGATGAAGCGGCGAGCCGGCAATTGCTCGAGCGGAATGCCTTCAACGGCAAGGTGAGCGAAGTCATCTCCCGGCAGGCCCGGCTGGAACAGCGCGGCGCGATCGTGGCCGCGCTCGCCGAGACGGAGGCGCGCGACCAGCGCGTGACGGCTCGGCGCCGAGCGCCAAGTCCAAACCCGGCGGACGCGCTGAGCGCGATCCAGGTTCTTGCTCCGTCGACGGCGCGAGGCGCAAGCGTGGACGACGACGCGCGGGCTTACGCTCCTCTTGCCCGTCCTGGCCTCGAGCCCCGGGCCGTCAAACCCCATCCGATCGACGAGTCCGGGGAGACCCTGAGCGCCCTGCCCTCGGACGCGCCGTTCACGACGGCCAGTGTGACGGCGTCCGCGAATAACCTCGATCCCTCCGCGCGCGTTGCGCTCGTCGATCACGCGCTCGACCGGATCGAGAGCACCCAGACGAAGGCGCTCGACGCCATCGACCGCGCGGCTGAACGTTCCGCCTCGCGCGATGCGGCGATCGTCGCCGAGACCGGGCTCGATCCAGCGAAGCTCTCTCTGCCCCACGGCGAAGGCGGGGTGGGCGGCCCCTATATCCCAGCCGACCTCGACTCGAACGCGCCCGACCCGGCGCTCATGCGCGTCGCGCGCGACGTGGCGACGGCCGAGCGCCTCAAGGCGCTCATGTCCTTCGTGCCCCTGCGCATGCCGCTTTCCGGCGATCCCAGCATCACCTCGCCTTTCGGCTATCGCGCCGACCCGTTCCTCGGCCGCCTCGCCCTGCATCCAGGCGTCGACCTCGCCGAGGCTTATGGAGCCGAAATCCACGCCGCCGCCGCCGGCCGCGTCGTTCATGCCGGACCGGCGGGCGGGTATGGAAACATGGTCGAGATTGATCACGGCAACGGGCTCGCCACCCGCTACGCGCACATGTCGGAAACGCTCGTCGAAGAGGGCCAGGAGGTCGACAAGGGCGCCGTGCTAGGCAAACTCGGCTCGACCGGCCGCTCGACCGGCCCGCATCTGCACTACGAAGTGCGCGTCGACGGCGAGCCGGTCGATCCCGAGCGTTATTTGCGCGCCGGCGCCGATCTCGCCGCGGCGGAATAGCGTGGGCTGCGCATTTCCTCTTTCGAGGGCGCGCCGTTAGACAGGACGCATGGACGTTCTGCTGTTTCGCGCGCTGAGCCTGCTTGGCCTCGCGATCCTCGTCGCGCTCGCGGCGCGCCGCCTGCGTCTGCCCTATACGGTCGGCCTCGTGCTGGCGGGCGCGGCGCTCGCCGCCACGCGCAGCCATGCCGGCCTTGCGCTCACCCACGACCTCATCTTCGACGTCGTCCTGCCGCCGCTCCTGTTCGAGGCGGCGCTGAACCTGCGCTGGAGCGATTTGCAACGCGATCTCGTTCCGGTCGTTGCGCTGTCGACAATCGGGGTCGCGCTATGCGCGGCCGTCGTCGCGGGCGGACTGGTGATTCTGCTCGGCTGGCCGCTCGAATCCGCCCTTGTCTTCGGGGCGCTGATCAGCGCGACCGACCCGATCGCGGTCATCGCGCTGATCAAAGAATCGCGAGTGACTGGCCGCCTCAGCCTCCTCATCGAGGCCGAGAGCCTGTTCAACGACGGCGCGGCCGCGGTCCTGTTCACCCTCATTCTCGTCTGGGCGACCCATCACTCGGCGACCGCGCAGGACCCGCTCGCGATCGTCACGACGTTCGCCATTATCGCGGGCGGGGGTCTCGCCGCGGGGTTCGGGGTCGGACTGATTGCGGTCATGATCGCCGGAACCTCGGAGGATCATCTGGTCGAGACGGCGCTGACCGTGGTCGCCGCCTTCGGCTCGTTCCTGATCGCTGAACATTTCGGCGCCTCCGGCGTCCTGGCCAGCGTCGCCGCCGGCCTGACGATGGGCAATCTCGGCGTGCTCATGCCGAAGGAGCGGTTCGGCCTTTCGATCACCCCGCACGGGCGCGCTTTCGTGCTCGAATTCTGGGAATTCGCCGCCTTCCTCGCCAATTCGCTGGTGTTCCTGCTGATCGGCTCGGCGTTGGCGACTGTCGACTTCGCCCGCGAGGGGATTTTCGCGCTCACCCTGGTCATCGCGCTCGCCCTCCTGGGCCGGGCGGTCGCAGTCTATCCGGTCTGCCTCGGTTTCTTACGCTCGCGCTGGGCGATCCCGCTCAATCAGCAGCACCTGATGTGGTGGGGCGGCTTGCGCGGCGCGCTCGCATTGGCGCTCGCGCTCGCCCTGCCTGCGATCTGCCCCGGCGCGACGATATTCTCATCTCCGCCTTCGCGGTCGTCGCCTTCTCGGTGATCGTGCAGGGGCTGACCGCGCCGCTGGCGCTGAAGGCGCTGAAACTCGGCTCGAAGGACCGCCGGGCGGCGCCAGACCGCCCGGTCGGCCGAGCGCGCTTTTAGGCCGCGCGATGTTGCGTAAGCGGCTTTACGACCTCGCCATCCGAGTTCAGCAGCACGCGCGGCCTGAGCTGCACCTCTGCGTCGCCGAGCGCATACACGATGAGCTCTCGCAGGCCGAAGCGCGCGCCTTGCGGCTTCCATTCCGGCGCCTGGTGGACGAATGAACGTTCATCGGCGTGGATGAGCGCAAGGAACGTTTCGGCGACAATGCGGCCCCCGACGGGCCCAAGCTGCGGCGTCGAAACTTTCCCTGCGCCTCTCGCTGGAACCGCGAGATCGGCGGCGTTCTGCATCGCCTCAGCCAGGACATAGGTCCAGAGGGGACATTTGTCCTTGAACGCCCCCTTGGCGATCTTGTCGATCGGGGTCTGCTTTTCGCCAGTGGCGGCCTTGCCGATGAGGATCTGGTCATCCAAAAGCGGCGTGAGCCCCATGGCCTTCGCGACCTCCTGACCTGTCGGCAGGCCAAATTGCGCGCCGCGCTTGAGGTTGCGCAGCGCTAGTGAGGACGGATTGGAAGCGACTGCAGCCGGCAGCGATCCCAGTGGATCGACGATCGAGGTGTCGATCTTGTAGGCGAATTGCAGGCGGCGATACATTTCGCGCACCTGCTTCTCCGTCGCCGGCTTCGTAAGGTCGTCCGGATTCGGACCATAGTCGCGATCCTCGATCGGGATAAAGCGCGACCAGTCGATCGCCCAATCGGTGATGAGCGGCCGGAAGCCGGTCAACCCCTCCGGGAAGTTCATCCCCGTCTGACGCTGGACCGGGAAGATCGCCTCGATGATCGCGTCGTTCAGCCGATAGCCCGGGCGCACCATCGAATGCCCGAGGCGATAGGCGGCGACGGAGAATTCGACTGGCATGAAAGGCGTGTCTTGCTGGGGGTCGAACAGAGTGAGTTTGTTCGCGTCCCATCGATTGCTCGTCTTGAGACTCGTCAGCACGCCGTCAGAGACGATCTTCGTCAGGAAATCGTTCATAACCACATATTGATAGTGGTCGCGCACCATTTGCTGCGTCGTCTTGAAGGCGTCGATGTCCTTATTCGCCTTCACCAGTTTCCCGACTTCGTCGACCGCGCGATTGTGAAGGCGCAGGAACAGGCCCTGCAATTGCGAGACGATGCTGTTTTCGTCGTTGCGCGGATCGCCAATCAGCGCCCGCCCGGCGGAGTTGCGAGGCAGGTCGTGCGCGCCCGCGCCGTGAGGCGAGCCACCGAGGATCTTTACGCCCAGCAGGAACTTGTCGCCGTCGTAAATGTACGGCTGGTCGTCCTTGCCGCGCCCGTAGACGTTGTCGAGATCGAACGCGGCGGTGCGAAAATCGATAACCGCGTCGAGGTCTTTGACCTTCTTGAAGCTCGGCTCCGGATCGAAGGTCAGGTCATGGTCGATAAACTGGCCGAAATAAGTGTAGAGCGCGGGTATCCCGCTCTCTTCCAGGTCCACCCCATCTTTGGGCGGATCGAAATCCGCCACCATGGCTTTCGCGAGTTCGGCAAGATCGGCGTCCTTGAAGACCGTCTGAGACGCCTCGAACAAACGGCCGAAACGCGAAACCCCGAATGGGGCCTTGGCGATCGGGCCCTGCGCTTTCTGTTGACCCGCTGCTTCAAGCCCACGCGGAATCGCTCCATGTTTTCTCATGATAATCTCCTTGCTTCACAAATAGGAATCGAAACGACAATTCACGCAGAAGCCGGACTCACATCGCCCGGCGAACACGCATCGATTCGATGTTCACGAATTCGTGAACACCGCTGTGCGTAGCGTCGTTTCATCGCGGACGATGTGATCTGGCTCACACCCGAGCGCCGGGCCACTCGTTTATCCCGCCCTCTCGCGAGGAGAGGGTTTCGGTTTAGCCCGCAACCTCGTGCGGGGCCCCCTGGAGACGAAAGAGGCCGCCAAAACGGCGGCCTCCCTCATGGGGTCCGGTTAGCGCTTGCCTGGCTCAGGTCGCGTCTCCCATCACGACGCCCGCCTTGTCGACCTTCGCGGCCCGCAGCCGTGCGACTTCGATCACGTCGGCGCCAAGCAGCGGCCGCAGGTAATCATGGAACGCCGGGGTCACGTCGTTGCCGGCGGCGTTGATGAGATGGTCCTCCATCACGCGCGTTTTTCCGGCGACCGTCTCGAGAGGGATCAGCGGATAATCGACCGCATAATTGCCGACGCGGCGGATCGCCACCGACCCATCGCCCGCGCCAGCAAGCGCATATTGCACCGCCTTCTCGCCGACCTCGCGCGCCTCGCGCTGATCGACCTTGCTGACGCAGCCGACGAACGAGCGCTGCAGATAGCCGAATGTGTCGCCGCGCACACGGCTGATGCCGAGCTTGGACTTCACCTCCTCGCATAGGAGATCGGCGAGCGCGCCGGTGCCGGAGAGCTGAACGTTGCCGTGCGCGTCCTTCTCCGTTTTCCCGACGAGCCTGGTGATGATGGCTTCGCCCTTGTCGTCGTGGATGCCTTCGGACACGGCGACGATGCAGCGCCCGTGGCGCTCGAAGGTCGCCTTCACGTCCGTCAGGAACTTGTCGACGACGAAAGTGCGCTCGGGCAGATAGATTAGATGGGGGCCGTCGTCGGGATATTTGCGCGCGAGCGCCGAGGCCGCGGTGAGGAAACCTGCATGCCGGCCCATCACCACGGCGACATAGACGCCCTTCAGCGCGAGATTGTCGAGATTGGCGCCGGCGAAGGCTTGGCCGACAAAGCGCGCAGCCGACGGATAGCCCGGCGTGTGATCGAAGCCGACGAGATCGTTGTCGATCGTCTTGGGGATGTGGACGGCGCGAAGCCCATGATCGGATGCCTTCGCCTCCTCGGCGAGGATGCGCACCGTGTCGGACGAATCGTTGCCGCCGATGTAGAAGAACGTGTCGATCGCGTGCGCCTTCAGGACCTTGAAGATCTCCTGACAATATTTGCGGTCGGGCTTGTCGCGGGTCGAGCCGAGTGCGGCGGCGGGCGTCGCGGCGACCGCCTCGAGATTGGCGACCGTCTCCTGTCCGAGATCGACCAGATCGTCGTTGACGATGCCGTGCACCCCCTGCAGCGCGCCGTAGACATGCGTGATGTCGGGAAACCGCCGCGCCTCGAGCGCCACGCCGGCCAGCGACTGGTTGATCACCGCCGTCGGACCGCCGCCCTGGGCGACAAGGATCTTGTGCGGCATGTCTTCAGCCTCCCTTTGGCGAGCGCGGGCGGCCGCCCGCTCTCAGGCTTTAGGAGGCGCCTGTGTCACGCGCAAGCGAGCCAGTTCACGCGCGCGTTCGGCGCCTCTATCCTGTGATCGACATCTTGAGGGCAAGCCATGCATATCCACGTCATCAATCCCAACACCACGCGCTCGATGACGGTGAAGATCGGCGCCGCCGCCAAGGCCGCGGCCTCCCCCGGCGTCGAGGTGACCGCCGTCAATCCGGACTTCGGGCCGGCCAGCATCGAGGGCTATTTCGACGAGGCCTTCTCCATTCCAGGCCTGATCGAGGAGATCGGCAAGGCGCGCGACGCGGACGCCTTCGTCATCGCCTGTTTCGACGACACCGGGCTTGAGGCTGCGCGATGCGCGACCCCGGCGCCGGTCATTGGCATCGGCGAAGCCGCGTTCCATATGGCGAGCCTGATCGCGGCGAAATTCACCGTTGTCACGACGCTGTCCCGATCGATTGTTCCGATCGAGCACAATTTAGCGAAATACGGGCTTCTTTCGCGTTGCGCCCGCGTGCGCGCCGCCGAGGTTCCGGTGCTGGCGCTCGAAGAACCGGGCTCTGACGCGCGGCGTCTCATCGAACGGGAGATCGAACAAGCGCTCACGCATGATGGCGCCGAGGCGATCGTGCTCGGCTGCGCCGGCATGACCGATCTCGCCTACGACCTCTCGCGTAAGGCCGGCGTGCCGGTGCTCGACGGGGTCGCCTGCGCGGTCAGTTTGGCGGAGAGCCTGATCCGGCTGGGCTTGAAGACATCGAAGCACAGGACTTACGCCCCGCCACTGGCCAAAGCTTATACGGGCGAGTTCAAGCGTTTCGCGCCGGGCGCAAGTTGAGTTTCGTCCGCAACCGCGGGGTGATCGAAGCTGCGCCAATACTGAACGAGCGACAAGAAACAGTTGTGCGAAGACTTGGCAGCCGCTTATGCGGCTTCCATAGTTTGTTGATTCGCATGCCGATCAGAAAGACGACGAAATCGCCTTGAATACGCGCGGTCACGCGCCTTTCAATGATCGAAGCCATGAACGTTTTCCGGCCGAAAGAGAAGAAATACGCCCGCTTCATGGCGTAAGCCGTTCCCACAACCTCCGCAAGCCGCGCGCCGCAGTGCGCCAGCCGTTTGACTCCGAGTCTCGCAGGCGCGACATAGGTAGTCGCCCCATGCACCCGCCAGAACGAATACAGGCGGGGCGTGGCGTGTTTGATCGGGGGGAATTGCCGGGATGTCAGCGCAATCCCCCGAGACCAGGGGCTGGACACACAAGACATCAACCGCGTTTTCGCCCCTCGTCGTCGAGGCGGACCGCCACTTGCGTCGACCTGAAACGGAGGACTTATGCTCAAACTGACCGCATTTGCGCTTTTCGCCGCTTTCCTGGGCGTAGAAGCCACCGCAGCTCAATCCATGACCCTGACCAGCCCGGACATCAAGCCCGGAGGCAAGATCGCAGACGAGCACGTGGCCAATCTCTTTGGCTGTACAGGCCCGAACGTGTCGCCCGCGCTCGCTTGGTCCGGGGCGCCCAAGGCGACAAAGAGCTTCGCCATCAGCATGTACGATCCCGACGCGCCTACCGGCAGCGGCTTCTGGCACTGGTGGGTGGTCAACATTCCCGCCGACGTGACGTCTTTGCCCAAGGGAGCGGGGAGCGGAACCGGATTGCCGGCAGGCGCGATGCAGGGACGCAACGACTACAGCACCACCAGCTATGGCGGACCCTGCCCGCCCCCCGGCAAGCCGCATCACTACATCATCACCGTTTTTGCGCTCGACGCCGACAAACTCGACATCGACCAGAACACTTCGCCCGCGGTTATCGGCTTCAATGCGCACGCGCACACATTGGCGAAGGCGACGCTGACCGGCCTTTACGGACGGTAACCACTCGCATCGCCCCGATCGGGCGCGAATGAGGCGTTCGCGTCGCGCCCACGCGGCGCAGCAATAGCGGCGAAAGAGATGTCTCGCCGTCGCCGGCTTTAGCCCCGAAGCCTTGGCGCGCATTTTGTTTTCGCCGCGCGAGGCGGCGCCACTAGAGAGCGTGCGCCGTCTTCAGAGCGTCGGCGAGATCCTCGTAATACTCGCAGTCTTTCGATCCGCAGAGCTTCTCGATCGTCGCCAATTGATCCTTGGCCAGGTCGTATTTGCCCTGGATCACATAGGCTTCGCCGAGATACTCGCGCACCTGCGAATAGTTCGGATCGAGAGCGACGGACTTGAGATAATAGCCGATCCCTTCATCCGTTCGGCCGAGCTTGCGCGTCGCATAGCCGCGATAATTGAGCGCGCGGGGCGTGTTCGGATTGCCGAGCATGTCGAGGACGTCGATCGCCTCCTGGTACCGGTCGGCCTTGGCCAGCGAATAGGCGTATTCGGTGAGCTCGGAGTTCGGCAAAACGCCGCTGTGCCGCTCCAGGCATTTATGGGTCTTCTTGTTCCAAACCTGACCCGGCGCGCATGTCGTGAGGTCGGTCTTCTTCATACCGGTGGCCTTCTTTTGCATCGTGTCGGCGCCGCTTGCCCCGCTTCCGGCGCTGGCTCCGCTGTTGTCGTCGCCTCCTGCCGCCTTGGCCACGGGCGCGGCGAATCCGAGTTCGAGGGCGAAGACTCCACAGAAGACAATCGAAGCAAGACCAGGGCGGCCTTTATGAACGGATGAAAAAGACGTGATCATGATCGGGTCTCTCCATTGGAGGGTACACGCCCAGAGAACGCTTGAGCCCGTGAATTTATTCGCAACCCGAGTCCCGCTCAAGTCGGGAAAATTTGGCGCGTTCGCCACGAATCCGACTTTTTTGGCCCAACTCGACGGTCAGTGCAGCCGAGGCGAGGCGAAATCATCGAACCCGCGCGCACGGATAGAGGTCACGAATTTTCGTGTTGAAATAGGCGCCAAGCGAATTCTGCGCAAGCATCTCTTCAAGCGCCGTTCTGGGCACGTCGTAATATTGGTAAACGCCGGTGTGATGAAACTCGATCTCCAGCGTTCGCGATCGAGAATCATAACCGACAGACCGCAGACTCGATGAAGTGACGGGGCGCCGACGCACTGGGTTTGAACCCACGGGCCTGCAAAATGTCGCCGGCTACGGCATGACGTAGGTCGCGCGTCCCTTGCCGAGGATCGCCGAGGGGAATCGCGCCGGGCTCGTTGACCGAGAAGACGACGATCGGGATGCCGTTGTCGCGGGCGAGAGCGAAAGCCGCGGTGTCCATCACCTGCAAGTTACGGGCGATCGCTTCGTCGTGGCTGAGGCGATCGAAGCGTGTCGCCGTTGGATCCTTCTTCGGGTCGGCGGAATAGATGCCGTCGACCTGGGTCGCCTTCATCACCGCATCGCATGAGAGTTCGGCGGCCCGAAGCGCGGCGCCCGTGTCGGTGGTGAAGAACGGATTGCCCGTGCCCCCGGCGAGGATGATCACCCGATGCTTGACCAGGTGCGCAAGCGCGGCCTGGCGCGAATAGGGCTGGCACAGCGACGGCATGGCGACCGCCGAGAGCACGCGGGCGGGCTGGTCGATTTGTTCGAGCGCGCCCTCCATCGCCAGCGCGTTCATCACCGTCGCCAGCATGCCGATCGAGTTGGCGCGCGCGCGCTCGATCCCCTTATCCGCGCCCTGGAGTCCGCGAAAGAAATTGCCGCCGCCGACGACAACCGCGACCTGCACCCCAAGGTCCGCCGCCGCCTTCAGATCGCCGGCGATGCGATGGAGCGTCCCCGCGTGCAGGCCATGCGTGTCGGGCCCCATCAGCGCCTCGCCCGACAGCTTGACGACGACGCGCTTGAACAGCGGATGCGGCGCTTTCGACATGGCCCTGCCCCTCCTCGCGATGCGCGCCGCCGCGCGATCGCCGATCCGTCCGTCCTACGCGATAAAAAAAGCGGCCCTAAAGGCCGCTTGATAACATTGCCAGGCCTTCAGGCCTCTTCCGCCGTCTTGTCGACGCCTTCGCCCAGCGCATAGCGGACGAAGCCGGTGACGGCGATCGGCGCGCCGACCGTCTTTTCGGCCTCCTTGATCGCCTGGGCGACAGTCTTGGCCGGATCGTGGACATAGGGCTGATCAACCAGAGTGACCTCCTTGTAGAAGGTCTTGAGCCCCGATTCGACGATCTTCTCGATCACGTTTGCGGGCTTGCCAGCATTCTTCTCCACAAGCACCGCGCGCTCGCGCTGAACCGTCGCCGGGTCGACCCCGCTGGCGTCGAGCGCGACCGGACTTGCGGCGGCGACATGCATGGCGATCTGTCGCCCGAGCGCGATGAGCCGGTCACGATCGCCAGTGGATTCGAGCCCGACGATGACCCCAATTCGGCCAAGCCCGTCGGCGACCGACCCATGCACGTAATGGCCGATCGCGCCTTCGGACACACGGAGCCCCTGCGCGCGACGCAGCGTCATGTTTTCGCCGATGGTGGCGATGGCGTTGGCGATCGCGTCGGTCACCGTGCCGCCGCCCATGTAATGCGCGCCGAGCACCTTCGTCGCGTCGACGTGTGGCGCATGGTCGAGCGCGACCGCGAGCACGCCGCGCACCAGCGCCTGAAAGTCGTCGTTGCGGGCGACGAAATCGGTTTCGGAATTGACCTCGACAACGACGCCGACATTGTCCTCGACAGCGACGCCGACAAGACCTTCGGCGGCAACCCGGCCGCTCTTCTTGGCGGCTTTGGCCAAGCCCTTCTTGCGCAGCCAGTCGATCGCCGCCTCGATGTCGCCGTCGGTCTCGCTCAGCGCATTCTTGCAATCCATCATGCCCGCGCCGGTCTTTTCGCGCAGATCCTTGACCAGTCCGGCGGAAACGGTCGCCATACGTCCCTCTTTCGCTCTCAAGCCGCGCGCGGCTTAAACCTACTCCGCGGCCATCAACTCGCGCGCCTGCTCGCTCCACTTGTCGCGCCCGATGCGGCCATTGAACCTGAGATCGGCGTCGAGCTTGTCGGCTTCCTCCGGCGTCATCGCGGCGAGCTGCCAATAGTGGAACACGCCATGCTCGTTGAGCTTCTTGACGATCTGCGGGCCGACGCCGGTGAGCTTGGCCAGATCGTCGGGGGCGCCGCGCGGGGCGGCCAGAAGCTCGAAATGCTCGGTCAAGGCTTCCGGCTCGGTCGTCAAGGTCTCAAGTTCGACCGTCTCCGGCAGCGCTTCGGCGACCGGCGCCTCGGCCTCGCCGAGATCAACCCCCTGCGCGCCCTGGCCCCGCGAAATGCCGTCGATCGCCGCGCGAGCGATGAGATCGCAATAGAGCTGGATGGCGCGGCCGGCGTCGTCGTTGGCCGGGATCGGAAAGCTGATGCCGTCCGGATCGCTGTTGGTGTCGAGGATCGCGATCACCGGAATCTTGAGGCGGTTGGCCTCCTTGATCGCCAGCGCTTCCTTGTTGGTGTCGATCACGAACACGAGATTGGGAACGCCGCCCATGTCCTTGATGCCGCCAAGCGCGGTCTCGAGCTTCTCGCGTTCGCGCGACAGCATGAGGCGCTCCTTCTTGGTCAGGCCTTTCGCGCCCTCGCCAAGAAGCTCGTCGACTTTGCGCAGGCGCGAGATCGACGCCGAGATCGTCTTCCAGTTGGTCAGCATGCCGCCCAGCCAGCGGGCGTTGACGAAATATTGCGCCGAGCGCCTGGCGGCGGTCGCGATCTCGTCCGACGCCTGGCGCTTGGTGCCGACGAAAAGCACCCGGCCGCCCTTGGCGACGGTATCGGAGACCGCCTTCAGCGCCTGATGCAGCAGAGGGACCGTCTGGGCGAGGTCGATGATGTGGATCGAGTTGCGCGAGCCGTAGATATAAGGCGCCATCTTCGGGTTCCAGCGATGCGACTGGTGGCCGAAATGCGCGCCCGCTTCGAGCAGTTGGCGCATGGTGAAATCAGGCAAAGCCATGTGACGCTTATCCTTGTCCGGTTGAGCCTCGGCGGATCATGTGAAGCGAAGCGAGCCTCGCCACCGGAGCGGCGCCTTGAATCAGGAGCCGCATAAAATCCGCCTGTGGAATGGCGCGGCATATAGGGGAGGCGAAGGCGAAACGCAAGCGCGAGGCTGATACGCTGGCTGTTTCGCCTGATGCGCCGAACGAACGCTCTGGTCAAAGCCTATTTCCTGCGCTAGGTTACATGTAACCCGACGGAGCATGGCTATGACTTCGCTGCCCAATCCCTCGCGAGCGAAAGTGCAGGAACATCGTAAGCGCCTCCGGTCGCAAGGCTTGCGTCCGATTCAGATCTGGGTTCCGGACGTCCGCGCGCCCGCCTTCCGTTCGGAAGCGAGGCGTCAGGCGCGAGCTGTGGCGGCGAGCCAGAGCGCGCGCGAGGATCAGGCGTTCGTCGATGCCGCGTCGGAGTTGGACGAAGCCGGCGGATGAGACGCGGCGACATCTGGACTGTCGCCGGAGGTCAGGGCTACGCCGGAAAGCCGCGCCCGGTCGTCATCGTGCAAGATGATAATTTCATCGCCACGGATTTGGTCACCATCTGCGCCTTCACCAGCGACGAGACGGAGGCGCCGTTATTTCGGCTGCCGGTTAATCCAAGTCCCCGCAACGGGTTGCGCGTAAC
Organism: uncultured Alphaproteobacteria bacterium; assembly: GCA_963707355.1. Classification (GTDB taxonomy): domain Bacteria; phylum Pseudomonadota; class Alphaproteobacteria; order Rhizobiales; family Beijerinckiaceae; genus Roseiarcus. The sequence goes on from CAVPPX010000022.1 coordinate 69,612, forward strand.
GTGCCGAATGATGGTGGACAAGATCACCACCGTCCCGAAGTCGAAGGTCGGCGTCCGCGTCGGCCGTCTCTCGGACGAGGATATCCTCCGCCTCAACCGGTCGATCGCGGTTTTCCTCGGGCTTGCCTCGTCTTCCCGGACCTCTCGGCAGTCGCGCACGGCCCCACGAACGCGCTCAAGCCGGGGTTGATGCGTCAGCCAGGTCGAACCGCCCCAGCGCTGTCGTCATACTGTCGCACTCGCCCATCAACGCTGGGCTGGGGTCGACTGGACCGGGCGGCGCAAATTCCGATTGCCTTCAAAGCGGCAACCGTGTTTGACCTTTTTCGCGTCCGTCTGGCCGCTTCAGAGTGTAGCTCCCCACACGCGCCAGCCGGAATTCGCCCATGTTCAATTCCATTGCTTCCGCCGGGCGGCGGGCGCTCCCGAACCAATGGGACCTGATCGCTTTCGCTGCAATTCTGGCGGTTCTCACAGCCATAGCGAAAAGCTACCACGGCATTTCGGCGCCCCTGCCCGCGCTCAATGAAAGCCCGATTTCGCTCGACTATTGGCAGCTCCCTTACTATGCGCTGAGGACGACGCTGCGGATGTTCGCCGCGCTCGTCGCTTCGCTCATTTTCACCTTCACCTACGCCACCCTCGCGGCCAAGAGCCGGCGCGCCGAGATGATCCTGATTCCGGTGCTCGATATCCTGCAGTCGGTGCCAATCCTGGGCTTTCTCTCGTTCACCGTGACCTTCTTTCTCAACCTTTTCCCCGGCAACACCATGGGGGCGGAGCTCGCTGCCATCTTCGCGATCTTCACCAGCCAAGCCTGGAACATGGCTTTTTCCTTCTATCAGTCGCTGCGCACCGTTCCGCGCGACCTCGATGAAGTAGCCCGCGGCTTCCGCCTGACCGGCTGGCAGAAGTTCTGGCAGCTCGAGGCGCCGTTCGCGATGCCTGGCCTCATCTGGAACACGATGATGTCGATGTCGGGCGGCTGGTTCTTCGTCGTCGCCTCCGAAGCGATCACGGTCGGCAATACGACGATCACGCTGCCGGGCGTGGGATCGTTCATCGCCAAGGCCAACGACGCGGGCGACTGGTCGGCGATCGGGGCGGCCGTGCTGACCATGGGCATCGTCATCCTCTTGTACGATCAGCTGCTGTTCCGTCCGATCGTCGCCTGGGCGACCAAGTTCCGCGTTGAATTGTCGGTAAGCCAGGACGTCGAGTCTTCCTGGGTCTTGAACCTGATCAAGCGCACGCACTGGCTCCGCCTGGGCTCCGCTCCATTCTTTGCGGCGCTGCGGAGCATAAGCCTGTGGCCGGTGCGTTTCCCGACCCTCGCGCCGGCGCGGAAAACGTCAAAAGAGCCGTCGCGACTTGTCGACGCCATCTGGATCCTCATCGTCGTCGCCGTGGCCGCCTGGGCCGCCTGGCTGACCATTTCCTTCATCGCGACCGAAATCAGTTGGGGCGAAGTGGCCCATGTCTTCGTTCTGACGTTTTATACGTTCATCCGCGTCGTATTGCTGATGGCGCTCGCCACCCTGGTCTGGCTTCCGATCAGCGTCTGGATCGGGCTGAGGCCTCGATGGGCCGAGGCCAGCCAGCCAATCGCCCAATTCCTGGCCGCTTTCCCCGTCAACCTCCTGTTCGGGGCGGCGGTGAGCCTCGTGCTCGCCTACAATCTCAATCCGAACATCTGGCTGAGTTTCCTCATCGTCTTCGGCACGCAATGGTACATCGTCTTCAACACGATCGGCGGCGCGTCCGCCTTTCCCAACGACTTGCGGGAGGCGGTCGCGAACTTTCGCATTCGCGGCTGGCGCTGGTGGTCCCAGGTGATGATCCCCGCGATCGCGCCCTTTTATCTGACCGGCGCCATCACCGCGTCGGGGGGCTCCTGGAACGCCTCGATCGTGGCTGAATACGTCAAGTGGAAGGATCACACCGTTGTCGCGCAGGGCGTGGGATCCTACATCGCAGAGGCCACGGACAAGGGCGACTTTCCGCGGATTGTGCTCGGCGTCGCGATGATGTCGCTGTTCGTGACGCTGTTCAACCGGCTGTTCTGGCGGCGGCTCTACGGCTATGCGGAGCGGCGGCTGCGCCTCTGACAGCATCCTTGATTAGGGAGTTGGCCCATGTTGGACACCAGTGTCGCCACGATCCTCGACGTCGACAACGTCAGCCAGGTCTTCTCGACAGGCTCGGGCGAAGCGCGGGCGCCGGTCTTAAGCGACGTTTCCATGCGCATGAAGACCGGCGAGATCGTCGCGCTCCTCGGCCGCTCCGGATCCGGCAAGTCGACTCTTCTGAGGCTCATCGCGGGTCTCACGCGTCCGACGCAAGGCACGGTGAAGATCGCTGGCGAACTGGTGGTTGGACCGGCGAAGGAAGTCGCGATGGTGTTTCAGAGCTTCGCGCTGTTCCCCTGGCTCGACGTCCTCGACAATGTCGAGATCGGGCCCCGCTCCAACGGCGTGCCGCTCGACGAGACCCGCAAGCGCGCTCTGAAAGCGATCGACACCATCGGCCTGGACGGATTTGAATCGGCCTACCCAAAGGAGCTCTCCGGCGGCATGCGCCAGCGCGTCGGCTTCGCCCGGGCTCTGGTCATGCAGCCGACGATCCTCTTGATGGACGAGCCGTTCTCCGCGCTCGATGTGCTGACCGCCGAAACCTTGCGCACCGACCTGCTCGATCTTTGGCAGGAAGGGCGCATACCGATCAAAGCCATTCTGATGGTCACCCATAATATCGAGGAAGCGGTGCTGATGGCCGACCGCGTCCTCGTGCTGTCGTCCAACCCTGGCCGCATCGCCTCCGAGATTCCGGTCACCCTTCCCCACCCGCGCGATCGTCTGGACCCTGGGTTCCGCGATCTGGTCGAGAAGATCTACGCGCTGATGACCCAGCGGCCGGACCCGACGAAACCGGCGACGCGCGAAACCGGCGCCGCGACCGGCCTTGGGCTCGCCCTGCCGCGCGTCTCGACCAACTCGCTCGCCGGCATGCTCGAGGAGATCGCCGCTCCGCCCTATGACGGAAAGGCGGATCTGCCGCATCTCGCCGATTCTTTGCAGCTCGAAATCGACGAATTGTTCCCGCTTGGCGAGACCTTGCAATTGTTGCGGTTGGCCGAGTTCGAAGAGGGCGACATCAAGCTCACGCCCCTCGGCCAGCGCTTCGTCGAGATGGATGTCGACCAGCGCAAAAAAGTGATGGGCGACCAGGTGCTGGCGCACGTTCCCCTCGCCTCCCATATCAAGCGTGTTCTCGACGAGCGTCCGACCCATCGCGCGCCCGCAACACGCTTCCGCGAGGAGCTCGAGGACTACATGTCCGACGACTATGCCGAGCGAACCTTAAGGGCGATCATCAATCTCGGCCGTTATGGCGAGCTTTTTGCTTACGATGAGAACAGCCAGACGTTCAGCTACGAGAATCCGCAATAGCGATTTGCAGTTCTGGCGCTCGCCTGGTTTTGACTTGCCTTGGATAATGCGCTGCAATAACCATATTGCAGTGCGAGAGCGCTTGTAAGCTGTGTATGGGAGACGCTCGATGACACCGACCTCCGCCACCCTTGCCAAGAGCAACAAATCCGCCGAGCCGCCGGCCACGGCTTCAGCCACCCTCAACCTAGGCGGAAAATCCGTCGAACTGCCGATCCGCAAAGGCTCCGTGGGCCCGTCGGTGATCGACATCGGCAAGCTCTACGCCCAGACGGGCATGTTCACCTACGACCCGGGCTTCACCTCGACCGCGAGCACGGAATCCGAGATCACCTACATCGACGGTGACGAGGGCGTGCTCCTCTACCGGGGCTACCCGATCGACCAGCTTGCCGAACACGGCGATTTCCTCGAGACCTGCTACCTGCTCCTTTACGGCGAGCTGCCGACCTCCGCGCAGAAGGCCGAATTCGAATACCGGGTCACGCGCCACACGATGGTGCACGACCAGATGAACCGCTTCTTCAATGGTTTCCGTCGCGACGCTCATCCGATGTCGGTGATGGTGGCGTGCGTCGGCGCCCTCGCCGCCTTCTATCACGACTCGACCGACATCACCGATCCCTGGCAGCGCGAAGTCGCCTCGATCCGGATGATCGCGAAAATGCCGACGCTGGCGGCGATGGCGTTCAAATACGCGATCGGCCAGCCATTCGTCTATCCGAAGAACGAGCTCGATTACTCGGCGAATTTCCTGCGCATGTGCTTCTCGGTCCCCTGCGAGGAGTACAAGGTGAACGCCGTCCTGGCGCGGGCGCTCGACCGCATCTTCATCCTGCACGCCGACCACGAGCAGAACGCCTCGACCTCGACCGTGCGCCTCGCGGGATCCTCGGGCGCCAACCCGTTCGCCTGCATCGCCGCCGGCATCGCCTGCCTTTGGGGTCCGGCGCACGGGGGCGCCAACGAGGCCGCGCTCAAGATGCTGGGCGAGATCGGACGGGTCGAGAACATTCCCAAATACATCGCCAAGGCGAAGGACAAGAACGATCCGTTCCGGCTGATGGGCTTCGGCCATCGCGTCTACAAGAACTACGATCCGCGCGCCAAGATCATGCAGAGCACCACGCATGAAGTGCTGAACGAGCTCGGCGTCAAAGACGATCCGTTGCTTGAGGTCGCGATGGAGCTCGAGCGCATCGCGCTTCACGACGATTATTTCATCGAGAAGAAGCTCTATCCCAACATCGACTTCTATTCCGGCATCACCTTGAAGGCGATGGGCTTCCCAACCGACATGTTCACGGTTCTGTTCGCCCTCGCGCGGACTGTCGGCTGGATCGCCCAGTGGAAGGAGATGATCCAGGATCCGGACCAGAAGATCGGCCGCCCCCGGCAGCTCTATACTGGCGAGACGCTGCGCCAGTATAAGCCGATGAGCAAGCGGTAGCGGGTTCAGAACGGCAGGCGCGCAGCGGCCGGAGATTGGTCGTCCGAGCCTTGCGACGACGTCTTAGCGGCCACTGGAAGACGGTCGGCGAGGTCCCGCGGGAGCGCCGCCAACCAACGGGATTGCGGCCCCGCTCGGCCCGTCGCGTGACCGGCCCGCCCCTAAATCGCCCAGCGGCGGCGTTAACTATTGGCATCGAATTAACACGCATCTTTCGATAAATTGTTGCGTTTAAAGCCGCCCCTCTGCACAAGTAGCACATGGCCGACATGGTTTTTTCCAAACCTTGAATGCGGCGTTCGTATAGGGGAATGGCTTATGAGCACGAATGTCCTGGTGAAATCACTTGCCATATTTGGCGTTGCAATTCTCTGCTCCCCCGCGGCTCACGCGACGACGATTACGGTCCAAAACCTCGGCTCGATCCTGAACGACAGCGTCTCGTTTCCCAACACGAAGACGCCGGGCTCGGGCCATACGTTCGAAGATTTCTTCGAATTCACGCTGCCGACCGCCGAATATATCAGCGCCTCGATGTCGATCTCTGGCCCGGTCGTTGACCAGATCCCGACAGGCGAGGGGCAGTTGAGCCTATATAACTGGACGTCGACTTCGATCTCCGCGCCCTTCATCCCATCGGGAACCCTCATCGAGCAAGCCACGGTCTCCGCCCCATCCTTAGGCGGGCAGACGGCGGTCGTCGGTACGTTCTCTCCGTTTGGGGACCTTGAGGAGGCCGGGACTTACTTCGTCGAGGTCTCCGGGACGAGCGGCCTCGGCTCGCTCAGGCTCGCCGTCGATGGCAACGTGACCACGCTCGCGGTTCCCGAGCCCTCGACCTGGGCCATGTTCGGCATCGGCTTCGCCGGTCTCGCGGCGGTAGGCTTCAAACGGCGCCGCGGCAACCGCGAGAGCGCTCGCTACGCGCTCTGACGCTCGCGGAAATTCGGCTCTGCCGAATTCCGCTCCCGAGCACGGATGATGATCGAGGGCGTGGGCGCGAACGGCGCGCCCATGCCCCTCGTCGTTTCGGAACCGGCCCGCATGGCCGGCGCGGCTGCGATCAAGGCAAGAGTCCCCGAGCGTCTGATATGGACGGGCCCGCGAGCGTCCTCCGGATTGCCTGGCGCTGATGAGAAGGCCGCAGCCCGACAATCGGCGGCGCCTCGTCACGCTGCGGGATATGCGGGAGCGGGCGGGTGGCGCGCAAAGAAACGCTGACTTCGCGCAATACTTTTAATCTTTAACATCACTTGTAAGCCATAATATATTGTTATATAATACTGTTTTAGCTCATATCACACGCGACGCGTCTGGATCAACGCAAGCGCGCGGCCCCCGTCCTCGAGAGCACCTAAGTCCCTGAAAACACTTACGCGCACACAAAAGCGCGCCCCGGCCGGGCGCAATCAGCCACCCTCTGCGTCCCTCAGCTGCTCGATCTCGACTAGACGCCTCCCGCCTCGATCGTCTCGAGAACCGCCCGCGCCGCGTGGGCGCTGGGCGCCCCGCCGTCCGGCAGCGCCATGAGCCGATCGAGCCGTGACAAGGCTTCGAGCTGGCTTGAGCGCGCGGGGCCGTCGCGCACGAGCTCGGCCATCGCCGCGGCGAGCGGCGCGGGCGCGCAGTCCTTCTGCAGTTTCTCCGGAATCGCGCGCTCGCCGAGGATGAGGTTGGGCAACAGGATCGAGGGGACCTTGATCAGATATTTGAGCTGCTCCTCGACGAGCGAGACTTTGTCGGCGCCGACCATTGGGACGCCGGCGAGGGCAAGTTCAAGCGTCACGGTGCCCGACGCGGCGAGGCTTGCGCGGGCGGCGCGAAATGCTGCGTATTTCGCCGCTTCGCCGAGCACGATGGTCGGCGGCTCGGTCCAACGCGCGGCCAAGGCCCGCACTTCGGTCTCGATATGGGGCAGCGTCGGCAAAACGAGCGAGAATGGGCCGACCGACTGGCGTAGCGCCGCAAGCGCGCCGCCGAAATCCGCCATGAGCCGGGCCACTTCTGACCGGCGCGAACCAGGGAGCACGACGACGAGCGGCGGCCCCGAGGCCGGACGACGTGGCGCATCCGCGTTTGGCCGCAGTTCGTCGAGCCGCTCGATCAGCGGATGACCGACATAGACGCAGCGCGGTCCCCCCAGCCGCCGGTAGGCCTCAGGCTCGAACGGCAGCAGCGCCAGCACGCAATCGACGTAAGTCAGCATCGCGCTGGCGCGGCCGGGCCGCCAGGCCCAGACGCTCGGACTGACGTAGTCGACGATCGGCAAATTCGGCAGCGCCGACCGGACGCGACGGGCGACGCGATGGGTGAAGTCGGGGCTGTCGATGATGATGAGCACATCGGGCCGGTCGGCGATGATCGCTTCAGCCGTACTCCGAATGCGCGCCAGGAGCGTCGGCAGCCGGGCCAGCACCGGCAGGATGCCCATGACGGCGATGTCGCTGATCGGAAACAGGCTTTTGAGGCCCTCGGCCTCCATCGCCTGGCCGCCGACGCCGGAGAAGGCGATGTCGCCCGATCGTGCTTGGCGGAGCGCCCGCATGAGCTTGAAGCCGAGCTGGTCGCCCGAATGTTCGCCGGCGACGAGAGCCGCGCGCAATGGGCTCACCCGGCCACGGTCGCATGCGCGAATCCGGCGACGAACAGACCGGCGGCGTCGGCTTCGCGGGCGCAGAGCGCGCGCTCGAGCAGAAGCACACGGCCCGCGGCGATCGCCACGCCCCGCAGCTGCGCCTTGGCCGCGCCGGCAACCGTCTTCGGCCCGACCGCCGGCATGTCGAGCCTGAGATCCTGCCCGCGCTTGGGCGCTTTCACCAGAACGCCCGCGAGGCCCGAGAGGCGTAGCCGGCTATTGGCGCGCATTTCGGCGACGCGGGCAAGCATGGCGTCAGTGCCTTCCGCGGCCTCGATCGCCAGCACCCGGCCGGCGGCGACAATTGCGCCCTGCCCCGCGTCGAAGGTCGACAGCGCTCCGAGGAGGCGCGCGCCAAGCGCAATGTCCGTCTCGTCCTCCTCGGATGGCGCGCGCGCGCCAATCGGGCCGGACGGCGCCAGGAGGCGGGGGGCGATTTCGTGCGCGCCGACCACCCGGACGCCCTCGCGCTCGACAATCGAAGCGAGACCGGCGAGCAGACCGTTATCGCCGCGGCGAAAGAGCTGCGCGAGCCCCGCGGCCCTCCTCACCGCGCCCCAGTCGAGCCTGAGATCGGCCAGTTCGGGCCTCGTCATCGCGCCGACGATGACCATTTCGGCGATGGCGTGTTCCTTCAGGGCGGCGAAGAGCTTGCCGACTTCACCCATCCGCACCCACACGTGGGGGTAAGCCTCGATCGCCGCATCGGTCGCGCCGACGATTTCGACGAGAAACGGGTCCCTTCCGGCGCGGCGGGCCTCGCCGGCGACCTCGAGCGGGAAGGCGCCCCCGCCGGCGAGGATGGCCAGAGGAGGGCTTATTGCCCCCGCCTCCGGTCCACGGTCCGTCCTAGTCACCCCTCCTCGTCCCTTCCGGCGCGCGGGACGCAGATCGCCCGATCGCCCCCCTGACGCAAAAACGCGACGATCTGCTGGACAGCGTCCTGGCCGGCGAACGCCTCGGCGACCTCGTCGACGCGCTCCCTCAACGTGCCGCCGCCATTGAACAGCATCTTGTAGGCGCGCCTCAACTCGTGGATCGCCTCGTGCGAGAAGCCTCGGCGCTTGAGGCCAACGACATTGAGGCCAGCGAGCCCCGCACGGTTGCCGAGCGCGAGCCCAAAGGGAATGAGATCATGCTCGACGCCCGCGAGGCCGCCGACGAACGCGTGGGCGCCAATGCGAACGAATTGATGCGCCGCGGCGCCGCCGCTCACAATGGCGAAATCACCGATATTGCAGTGGCCGGCCAACATCACGTTGTTGGAAAGAATGACGCCCTCGCCAATCCGGCAATCATGCGCGACATGAGCGTTGGCCAGGAACACCGACCGCGGCCCAACGCTCGTTTCCGAGCCGCCGCCCGCGGTGCCAGGGTTCATCGTCACCCCTTCGCGAATGAGGCAGCCCTCGCCGATAACAAGGCGCACCGGCTCGCCACGATATTTGAGGTCCTGCGGCGGATGTCCGATCGAGGCGAAGGGATAAATGACCGTGCGCGCGCCAACGCGGTGTCGCCAGCGATGCTCACATGAGAGATCAGCCGTACGCCGTCACTCAGCTTCGCCTGCGATCCAACCTGACAAAACGGCCCGATCTCGACGCCCACCCCGAGCCGAGCCCCGTCTTCGATGACGGCGCTCGGATGGATTGTATTCGTCATTCACGCACCAGCATCGCGGAGACTTCGGCTTCGCAAACCAGCACGTCGTCGACCTTCGCCTCGCCCCGGAACCACCACATGTTTCGCTTTTTGGCGATGCGGGTCATGTGAAACCGCACCTGATCGCCGGGAACGACCGGCTTGCGGAACTTCGCCTTGTCGACCGTCATCATATAGACGACGCTCGGCGCGCTATTGTCGGGCTGCGAAGCGACGCATAGCGCGCCCGCCGTCTGCGCCATCGCTTCGATCAACAGGACGCCCGGCATGACCGGCCGGCCTGGAAAATGGCCCTGAAAGTGAGGCTCGTTGGTCGTCACGTTCTTTATCCCGACGCCATATTCGTCGCCCCGGGCTTCGACGATTCGGTCGACCAGGAGAAAAGGATAGCGGTGCGGCAACAACTCGAGCAGCTTCTGGATGTCGTAGCTGTCGAACGTCTGGGCGGCCAGTTCGTTCATTGCAATTCCTTTCTCTGCCGTCCGTTCGGCAGCATTATTCGGCATTGGCGTCGCCACGCGAAGTCGCCGTCGGCCAGTCGCTTGATGGCGGCGACCTCGCGAAAAAACTTCCGCACGGGCTTGGCTGGCGCACCGGCCCACCGCTCGCCAGCGGGAATATCGGTCATCACGCCGGCCGCCGCGGCGACCTGGGCGCCCGCGCCGATCGTCAGATGCCCGGCGATGCCCGCCTGACCGCCGAGGGCGGCGAAATCGCCGATGGCGCTCGATCCCGAGACGCCGGACTGAGAGACCAGCACAGCGTGGCGGCCGATGACGACGTTGTGGCCGATCTGCACCAGATTGTCGATCTTCGCCCCCTCGCCGATGACGGTGTCCCGGTTGGCGCCGCGGTCAATCGTGACCCCAGCGCCGATCTCGACGTCGTTTTGAATGATCACCCGTCCGATCTGAGGCACTTTGAGATGCCCTTGCGGCCCAAGGGCGAATCCGAAGCCGTCCTGTCCGATATGCGCGCCGGGATGAATGATCACCCGGTCGCCGATCAGCGCGGCCAAGATCGTGGTCGAGGCGCCGACCGAGCCATCGCGACCGATGCGCACTCCGGGACCGATGACGGCATTGGGCCCGATGATCGTGCCGGCGCCGAGCTCGGCGCCGCGGCCGATCACCGCGCCGGGGTCGACGATCACGCCCGGTTCCAGCCGCGCCGAAGGGTGAACGGACGCCCTGGGCGAAATCCCGGTCTCGCCAAAAACGGAGCCCGGCTTGACCGCGAAAGGGTAAAGCTTGGTCATCACCAGAGCCATGGCGCGATAAGGCTCGGCGGCGATCAGCACGGCGCAAGTCGCAGGCGCCGCGGCGGCATAGCGTGGCGAAACCAGCGCCGCCGCCGCCCGTGTCCGCTTGAGCGCATCGAGATATCGGGGATTGTCGAGAAAGGTGAGGTCGCCGGGGCCCGCCTCATCGAGAGCGGCGACGTCCCGGATCACGCGGTCCAAATCGGTGTTCGCGCCGAGCGCGGCGCCGCACCAGTCCGCAACTTCGGCCAATGAAGGCGCCGAGCTTGGTGGAAAGAAGCGGATTCTGGCCAATAAGGAGTTCCGTCGGAAGCGACGACGGGCGCGCCAGCCCTGGCGCGCCCGCTTGTTGGGGAAGGCGGCGGGTCGATTTTAGAACGTCGTGCCGCCCGAGAAGTTGAAGAGTTGGGTCTGGTCGTATTTGCCCTTTGAAAGCGGGACCGCGAGATCAAAGCGGATCGGCCCCATCGGCGAGTCCCAGATCAAACTTGCGCCTATCGATGCCCGAATTTGGTTCGGATCCCAAACATCGGCGCAACTCAACTGCGTCAGAGGAAGCACCCGACCGATTGAATTCGGAGGCGGACAATAGGTGTAGCCGAGGAAATTCGAGAAGGTGGTCGGTCCTGAATATCCGATCAAGTTGCCGGCGTCGGCGAACACCGCCCCTTTCAACCCGACTTCTTTCGGCAAGCCGAAGATCGGAAAGTCAACCTCGGCCGACGCGCCATAATAGCTCGTACCGCCAAGAGCGCTGGCCTGGATATTGAACGGGTCCGAGATGTCGCGCGGCCCGATCCCCCCCGGGGCGAAGCCGCGCACCAATGACGAACCTTCCATGAAGTTGTTGATGATGAGCGCTTGTCTCGAGCCGAAGGAATTGATCTGACCCGCCTGCAGGTGGATCATCCCGATGAAGTCTTCCGTAATCGGATGGTACCAGCGCGCGTCGAACGTTTCACGGATGAACTCGGACTGCCCGCCGAGGCCCGCGACATCCTGCTTGTAATTCACGACGTAGCCGGTGGTGGGGTTCTTCCGATCGTCAATATTATTGAATAGAATCGAGAATCCGCCCAACGAGGTAACGATATTGCCCTGCGCCGCCGCCTGCTTGATTTCGACCGGCGCTTCGCCATTGGTCAAACAATTGTAAGCCACGGTCGGCGTGAAGGGGTAAAAGGTCCCGCCGTAAAACCAAGTCTGGTCGGGTCCCACGCAGTCGTCATACGGCTGGCCGGATGTGTTCGGAATGGTGATTTTCAACTCGTAAAGAGAATAGTTCGGCTGGAAAGTCAGATCATCAGTGATCGGAATCCCAAGTCGAAGCGTCCCGCCTGTCGTCCAATTCTGATAGAGCGCGTATTGGTTGTTGTTGTTGACCTGATGATAAAGGTCAAAGCCGGCGGCCAAGCGCTGGCCGAGGAAGTAAGGCTCGGTGAACGAGGCCTTCCACCCCTGGGTGTACTGGCCATCGGAAACGCTCAAGCGCACGTATTGACCTCGGCCGAGGAAGTTCGTTTCGGTGTAGGCGAGTTCAGCCAGAAAGCCTTGGGTGGTCGAATAGCCGCCGCTCAAGCTGATTGAACCGGTCGGCTGGTCCTCGACATCAACGACCACGATAACCCGATCCGGCGAAGACCCCGGCCGGTTCGAGATGTGGACCTTCTTAAAGTAGCCGAGGCTGTTCAGGCGTCGTTCAGCCCGCTCGATCATGACGTGATTATAGGGGTCGCCCTCGCCGATATCGAATTCGCGGCGAATGACAAAGTCGCGGGTGCGGGTGTTTCCGACAATGTCGATGCGCTCGATATAGACTTTCGGTCCATTGTCGACTGAGAACGAAAGCGCGATCGTGTGATTGGCGGCGTTGCGTTCGCCATGCGGCCGAGCTTCCGAGAAGGCGTAACCTTGCCGAGCGACGTCGCGCGTGATCGCTTCCACAGACTTGTCGACGCTGCCTGCGTCATAGACGTCCCCAGGCCTCAAAGCGACAAATCGATTGAGCGCCGGCCCATCCACCTTCGGAATATTGGAAACCACCGCCACCGACGAGACGTGATATTGCGGACCCTCATCTACCGTGATCGTGATGACATAGCCCGGAGGATTTTCGTGGTAAGTGACGTCGGTGTTCGTGATCTGGAAATCCGCGTAGCCGTTCTTCATATAATAGCGGCGGATCGCCTCCTCGTCGGAGGCTAACCGGTCGGGATCATAAACGTCGGTGCTCTTGAACCACGATAGCCAATTCATCGTGCTTGTCTGCATCAGGCTTCGCAGGCGGTAGTTCGAAACCGCGTGATTGCCGACGAAGTTGATCTCTCGAATACCCGTCTTCTCGCCTTCTTTGACGGTGAAGACGAGATCCACCCGTCCGTTCGGCAATTGGACCAGCCGCTTGGTCACACCGGCTTCGTTGCGACCGTACTTCTTGTAGGCGTCCCTGATTCGGCCGATGTCCGCATCTGCGGTCGCCTCGTTGTAGGCGGTGTGCGCCTTCGACTGCACCTCGACTTCGAGTTGCTTTGTCTCGATCTGTCTATTGCCTTCGAACGCAACTCTATTGATGATTTGAGCCCCTCCGGCGAGGCTGACGACAATTTTCCCATTCTCCACCCTGGCGCTGACATTCGAATAAATGCCAGTGGCCTTGAGATCCTCGACGCCCCGTTCAACAGAGGCCGGATCGGTTCCGGTGAAATACGGCTTCAGCGTTGAAGGATCGACATTCGCGCCTTGGACGACAATCTGCTGCGCGCTCGCCGGCGCCGCCCAGCACAACCCGCACAAACTAAGGCCCACCGCCAGAAGAACGCCAACACACCCGCGAATCCAAACCATATGGCCCAAAGCCCCTGTTCGCGCCAACGCGGCCCGCCATTGCGGCGCCGCTTCAGTGTGGTCCTTGCCTGCGCCTCCCGCGCGCCTCACGGCGTCAATCGCGGGCGGCGCCGCACACGCCGCGGCGCTCTATCCCGCTCGCCGAGAAGACGATCGGGAAGATTAACGGCGTTTTACAATCTTTGCTCGCCCCTGCAAACCGTTATTGGCGAAGCCTACACCATTTACAGCCACCGTTGCGTCGGGGACACGCAAACATGGTCGACCGTTCGTTAATTCCCGCTGCTGACCAAGCGGAAAAGGTCGTGCGACGTGGTGAAAACCACCAACAGCGCGACCAGCGCGATTCCGATCCTAAGGCCAATTTCCTGCGCTCGCTCGCTTAACGGACGTCCGCGCAAGGCTTCGAAGGCATAAAACGCCAGATGGCCGCCATCCAAGAGCGGGACCGGGAGCAAATTCATCAGGCCGACCGACACCGAAAACCACGCGGCGAGGCTAAACAACTCCCAAAGGCTGATTTTCGCCATTTCGCCCGCCATTTGAGCGGCGCCAATCAATCCGGACATCTGGTCGGTTGATTCACGGCCGGCAAAAATCCCGACGATGTAGGTCCCCGTCGCCTTGACGATGAACCATTCCTGCCCCGCGCCCCAGGCGGCGCAGGTCGCGAGGCCGCAATGTTCGACCTTCGCGTCGTTTTTGTCGGACGAGGAGGCAAGCCCAAGATGACCCATGCGACGCTTGCCGAAAACGCCCTGGTCGACGACGGTGACCTTTGGCGTCGCCGTGAGGTCGACGTCCTTGCCCTGGCGTTCAACCACGAAGTTCATCGGCAGACCGGTGCTCATCAGCGTCGATTCCTGAAGCGCTTCAAAGCTATCGATCGGATTCCCGTTGATCGACTTTACCAAGTCGCCAGCCTGAAACCCGGCGGCGGCAGCCGGGGCGCCAGCCTCGACCCGGCCAATACGCGGCACATGCTCAACGCGGCCGAAGGCCATGAACATGCCGGTGAAAATGACGAAGGCGAGGATGAAATTCGCGACCGGCCCTGCGAGTACGATCGCGGCGCGGTTCCGCAACGGCTGACCAGCCAGAGTCAAAGAGCGATCGACGGCCGGACCGCCGTTGGCGTCCTTACCGACGCTCGCGGCGTTGGCGTCGCCGTGAAACTTGACATATCCGCCGAGCGGCAGCGCGCCAATCCGCCACCGAGTGCCACGCGAATCCACGCGCGCGAACAGTTCAGGGCCGAAGCCGAGCGAAAACGCGTCGATTTTGACGCCGCACCATCGGCCGACGAAATAGTGGCCCAGTTCGTGCACTGCGACGATCAGGCTCAGAATGATAATGAAAGGGACGACGTACCATCCCAGCCAAGCCAGCAGGTCGGCGACCGCGTTCATGCCCGCCATCTGCGGCTACTCCAGGTCTGGGCGCCGCATCGGCCAACGGCCGGCGGACGATGGTTACTGAACGGTTACTTTGGCGCAAGTCCGCGCTCACGCCAAGAGACTTGCCGTCCTATCTGTCGCGATATGGTGAATTGCGAGGGCTTCCGCAATGTCAGCCGGGGCGCTCAACTCGCCGGTCGCGGTCATCGCGGCGAGCGTTTTCGCCACAAGGCGCGCGATGTCGCCGAAACCGATCCGTTGATCAAGGAACGCCGCAACGGCCACTTCGTTGGCGGCGTTGAGGGCGGTGGCCGCGCCCCCGCCGGAACGCAGCGCATCGATCGCCAAGCCGAGCGCCGGAAAACGCTGGAGATCGGCGCGCTCGAAGGTCAATCGGCCAAGCGCGGCAAGGTCTGGCGCTCGCACCCCGGACGCGATCCGGTCCGGATAGGCCAGGCAATGCGCGATCGGGGTGCGCATGTCCGGCGACGCCATGCCGGCGATCAGGGACCCGTCGGCGAAGGCGATGAGCCCGTGCACGATCGATTGCGGGTGCACCACAACGTCGAGCCGGTCGGCTGGCAGGCCGAATAGATGATGCGCTTCAATGAGTTCGAGCCCCTTGTTCATCAGACCGGCCGAATCGATGGTCACCTTCGGCCCCATCACCCAGTTGGGATGGGCAAGCGCCTCCTCGCGCGTGGCGGAGGAAATGCGGTCGGCGCTCCACTCGCGGAAGGGTCCGCCGGAAGCGGTGATGGTCATCATCTCAATGGTGTCCGGATCGCGCGCCCCGATCGCCTGGAACAAGGCGTTGTGCTCGGAATCCATTGGCAGCACCATGGAGCCTTCGCGCCGCGCTCTTTCCATCACCACCTCGCCGGCGCACACCAACGTCTCCTTGTTGGCGAGAGCGACCGCGCGTCCGGCAGCGATTGCGGCGAAGGTCGGGCGCAACCCTGCGGCCCCGACAATGGCGGAGACCACCAGATCGGCCTCGCGCAGAGCGGCTTCCTCGACTGCCTCCGGGCCAGCGGCGATTTCGACCGCGCGGCCGGCCAGGCCTGCTTTCAAGTCCGGATAGCCGGCAGGATCGGCGAGCGCGACAAATTCAGCGCCAAGTTCGATCGCCCGTTTCGCCAGCGCCGCGCCGTCGCGGCCCCCCGCCAGGGAAACCACGGAGAACCGGCCCGGCGCGGCGGCGATCACCTGCGCGCATGAGCCCCCAATCGAGCCCGTCGCGCCCAGAATTGAGAGGCGTTTAGGCGAAGGAACGGCCCCCCGGGAACGCAACGACGCAGGCCGAACCGCAGTGGTCACGCTCACCATTGAAACAATCCGCCGGCGATGAAGGAGCTTCGCGAGCTGAAACCCGCTACGACTGCGGCGAAAACGGACGCCGCGATAAACGCGTCAAGCCGATCCATCAAGCCTCCATGGCCGGGGATCAGGCCACTCGAAATCTTTGACGCCGAAACGTCGCTTGAGCGCGGATTCGAACAAATCGCCAAGCTCCGACACGATCGCCATCGCCAGTCCGAGCCAGAACAGCGGCATCCAGCGAGTCGTCCACGCACTAAGCATGAGGCCAAGAATTGCGCCAGCGAACGCGCCGACGATCGCGCCGGACCAGGTCTTGCCAGGCGAGACGCTCGGCCAAAGCTTGGGGCCTCCAATCATCCGTCCGGCAAAATAGGCCGCGATATCCGTTCCCCAAACGACTGCGAAAATCCATAAGATCGCGGCCAATCCGTAGCTCGGACTGATTCTCAAGAGCGTGACGCTCGCGACGAGCGCGCCTGCATAGAGCGCGCCCAAGGCCGCCCAGCCCCCGGCCCTCGGCCCCGCCAGCCAGCCGACCGCGCCGGCGCCAAGCACAAGCCCAGCGACGGCCCCGAGAATGGAATTGTGCAGCGCGAACAGCGCGGCCAGCGCAATCAAAAGACCCCCGAGCGCCACCCGCTCGGTGAGCCGGGCGCCGTCGACCAGCCGCTGCCACTCCCAAAGGACGACCACGGCTGCCAGCCACCAGAAAACAGCAAAGATGAAGCCGCCGACCCATGCGGTCGCGAGCGCCAGGACTCCCATCACCGCGGCGGCGGCTACGCGCGGCTTCAAATCCGAACCGAAGCGCCCGCGCGGCGCCGGTCGAACCGCCGGATCCCCTCCGCTCAACCCCACGCGCCCGTCCTCACGACGCCGACTTGACCGCAGCGGGTTCGATAACAGCGCCAAAACGACGTTCCCGCGCCGCGTATTGGTCGAGCGCGGAGAGGAAGGCCGCGTCATCGAAATCAGGCCACAGGACGGGCAGGAACACGAGCTCAGCATAGGCCGCCTGCCAGAGCAGGAAGTTCGAGAGCCGCATTTCGCCAGAGGTGCGAATGATGAGATCGGGGTCGGGCAGGCCAGTCGTGTCGAGGCGCTCGGCCAGGTCGTCCGGACCGATCGACCGGGCGTCGAGGCGCCCATCGCGGATGTCGATCGCCATGCGACGCGCCGCATCGAAGATTTCCTGCCGTCCGCCATAGTTGAAAGCCACCGTCAGCGTGAGCCCGCGATTGTCGGCGGTGAGCGTTTCGGCCTCGACGATGAGGGCGATAATATCGGGCTTGAGGTTATCGCGTTGGCCAATAATCTTGACCCGAACCCCGTTGGCGTTGAGCTCCGCCAGATCCTCGCGGATGAAGCGCTTGAGGAGGCCCATCAGCATGGCGACCTCCTCCGGAGGCCGGCTCCAGTTCTCCGATGAGAAGCTATAGATCGTCAGGAACTGCACGCCGCGCTCGATCGCGGAGCGAACGACCCTGCGCACCGCCTCTACGCCGCGCCGATGACCCTCGAAGCGCGGCAGACCGCGCGACTTCGCCCAACGGCCGTTGCCGTCCATGATGATGGCGACGTGGGCCGGCGTCCGAGCCGAACAGGGAGGAGAGCGATGATGATGCATGAGGGCCTCGGACAAGGACAGCGATCGCCTAGACCTGCATGATCTCCTTTTCCTTCGCGGCGAGAGACGTGTCGATCTCCTCGATGGTTTGATCGGTCGCCTTCTGCACTTCCGCCTCGTGGCGCTTCTCGTCGTCCTCGCTAATGGCGTGCTCCTTCAGCAGCTTCTTGAGGATATCGATTCCGTCCCGGCGCACATGCCGCACCGCGACGCGCGCGTCCTCGCTGTATTTGTGGGCGATCTTGGCCATCTCTTTGCGCCGCTGCTCGTTCAGTTCGGGAATGCGGATGCGCAGAACGGAACCCTCGATTGTCGGACTGAGACCGAGGTTGGCGTCCCGGATCGCCTTGTCGACCGCCTGCACCATGGTCTTGTCCCATACCGAGACCGAGAGCGCACGCGGCTCGGGAACACTGATCGAGGCGACCTGATTGATAGGCTGCCGCTGGCCGTAAGCCTCCACTTGCACCGGCTCGAGCAGGCTCGCGCTGGCCCGGCCAGTGCGGAGGCCGCCGAGCTCATGCTTGAGCGATGCGTGCGCCGCCTGCATGCGGCGTTTAACTTCGGCCAGGTCGAATTGAGGCAGTTGCGCCATGTGCATCACACGAAATCGAAGGCCGCCGCGCGGGGCGAACAAGACGGCCTAGAAGCGAGTTTGCGGCAGTGTTCGCCCGCCGCCCCTTACCATAGCTTTATCCCACTAACAGCGTCCAAAGAAGGGCGGCGCGGTCATCGGCGCCTGACATAAGCGCCGGGGCGTTCCGCGCCGTCATCGGCTTGGCCTAACGGCCGGCGGCGGACGCCTCCGTCGCCAGGGTCGGCTTTGCGCGCCTCGCCGCTTCCGCCATGGCGGCCAGCGCCGCCTGGCCTTGCGGCTGGATGAGGCCCGCCGACATGATCAGTTTCGCCGCCTCGTCGGCGGAGATCGGCAATTCGATCACCTGATCGGCCGGGATATAAAAGAAGTATCCGGTGGTGGGATTCGGCGTGCAGGGCATGAAGGCGGAGATCATCGACTTCCGCTCCGGCAAGGCGCTGGCGACAATCTCGGGCGGGGCCGAAGAGATGAACACAATCGACCAGCTGCCGGGAACCGGAAATTGGACCAGCCCGACCTTGCGGAACTGGCTGCCGGACTGGCTGAAGATGGTTTCGAACACCTGCTTCAGGCCTTTGTGGACGCCCCGAACGAGCGGCGTGCGGTCAAGCATCCCTTCGCCGAACCGCACCAGCGAACGGCCGATGAAATTGGCGGTCAGGAACCCGAGAAGGGTGAGCCCGACGATCGCGATGAGGACGCCGAAGCCCGGAACGTGGAACGGCAGGTAACCGTCCGGCGACAGGATGTCCGGCAGCCAGGGCCTCACCCAATTGTCGATCGTGTCGATGACCCACCAGGCGATATAGGCGGTGACCGCAATCGGGCCGAACACGATCAGCCCGGTGAAGAACCAGGAGCGGAGCCGCTGGGCAAAGGAGCGGTGGAAGGGCGGCGGGAGAGGATCGGACACGGGAATCTCAGCGCGTTGCGCATCGACAGGATGCCGACTCGCCCCTGCGGTTGCAAGACGAATGCCAAACAGGCGCGTGCTCGCCTTCGAGCGCTTCCACAAGAGCCAATAAATGCCAATAAACGCCAATAACTGCAAATAAACGCTAGTAAAATAGCTAGCGTTTACTAGCGTTTATTTTTTCGAAATCGGGACTTATCAATGGGTTACGAGCGATTCAAATAAAAAAATCTCGTCCCTCTCAGCCCCCGCGCAAGATCTCCCGAGCGCGCAGATTGCTCACAGGCATTCCGTTTCCCTTCTCGCCGCCGGGCCGTGGCCATCCGATCCGGCCAAGGGGCAATGGATACCACGGTCTTCTGTTTTTGCCAAGCAATTGTCGAGCCCTTCGCCCAGCTGCCGCGGACGGACCTGGATCCGCCGAACTGCGAAAGTTCTTTGATCGCTTCCCTTCCGGCTGTGGCGGAACGCCGGCGACGGCCAAGCCTCGATCCGGGAAATGAACGCGAACAGCTTGATCGGCGGCGGCCCGGTCAATCCCAATCCCGGGCCAGGCTGGCAAGCGATCGGCGCCCGCGATTTCAACGACGGCGGCCTTTGCGACATAGCTTGGGCCTCCCGGCCAAGCTAGGCTAGCCTTCGTCCGCCGATCCAAGGCCCTCGCAGGACCGGCCGAAGGCGGAGAGCGCGTCCTCGAGGTAGTCGGGCAGGAGCTCCATCTCGAGAAGGTATTTCCACGTCGGGCCCTCGGCGCGCTCCCGCGCTTGCGCGACGGCGATCTTCCATTCCTCCGGCTGGAAGTCGTCCCGCCCGATCCAGGCGAGCGCGACCACCGCGGCAGCTTCGTCGACGTCCAGATCCTTGATGAACTCGATCAGTTCGCGGCGGAGCGAGGGACCCGCGGCCTCGGTCAGCATCACCCGCTCGTCGTCGTCCGCGGATTGATCGTCCGCCTCGGCGCCGACCTCCTCGCCCACATATTCGCGCGATTTTTCAATGATGAAGCACACTTTCGCCAGATCAATCTCCGGCATCGGACGTTCGCTCTCGTCGATCTTGCGCATGAAGGCCCTCCTGGCCGGATTTGGCCCTACTGAACCTGCGAAGCGGCCGATCGTTCCTGTTTAAAGAAGCCGCCGGACGCCAATCGGGTCGGGTTCGCCTGATGGCGTGAGCCTCGCGTCCTCGCCGTTGCGGCAAAGAGAGACCCGATCTAAGCTCCGTGAATGGAATGTGTTGGCGCCGACTCTGCGGCAATGAAGCTAACCTACAAGATTATCGGTCATCAGACCGACGATCTACTTGACATATTGAGGCAATTTGCCCCTGAGATTGGCCTTGATCATATCGCCTATGTTCGTATGGGGTCGAATAAGAGCTTGGAATTCAGCCTTTTTGCGTCATATGTGACGTATCCCAAGGAGTGGCAGCGGCGATATTTCCTTAAGCAATACTTCTTGACCGACCCTATTTTACGATATGGAATGAATACGTCGCTAAATCATTTCGACTGGGGGGATGTAGAAAAGGAAAATCCTGGTATCAAGGACTTTTTTTCGGACGCCGCTCGACACAAGGTGGGCAGCAACGGAATTTCGATTCTTGTGCGAAACCGGAAAAATAGCTACGCCATCGTATCATTCACGAGCGACATGACCAAAGAAGACTGGCAGAAATTTAAAAGCATAAACATCGATAAACTTTATCACGCGGCTGCATTGATTGATTCAGCGGCGATGACCGGCTCCAGGCTGCCTGAGGTTTCAGATATCAGTCTTTCGCTCCGCGAAGAGCAGTGTCTGATATGGGCAGCGCGAGGAAAAACCTACGAGGAAATCGGTGAAATAACCAACTCTAAGTTATTATAGTGTCAGAAGTATTTCGGATATCGCGCGCCATAAACTGCACGGAACAAATCTGACAAACGCGGTCGCTATTGCCCTTGCGAAAGGCGTGATTCCCCCGATCGCTCTGAGAGAGCCTCTCTAGGCTGGACTTCTCCATCCGGCCTTATTGACCGGCGCGTTTTCCGCAAGGAGCTGGGACGAACGTCTCGGTCGCTCTCGGCGCCCAATTCGTTTCCCTTGTCTTCAACGCCTGGAGAACATCTTCGGCTGCGGCCCAAATGTCCGGGGTTAAGTCATATTCAAGCTCGAGCCGCTCGAGCACCTGCACAAATCCGTCGGCCATGGTCGATTTCTCGGGTTCGGTCCCTCCGTTGGGAACGCACAGGCGTAACTTCAGACGCGTCATGAGACAATCTCGCCAAGATGCTCGCCGGACCCGGTTGAATGTCACAGCAAAATTGACAGTATGATGCTATGACTTAGATTATTATCAATTAATTTTTATCGTACATTTCTCATAATATAGAATATTTCATTATTGAATAAGATCGAATAGCTTGTTCAATTACAATGCGTCTCAATGGTCTATCTGCAGTAAGAGAAAACCCATCCGCAGCAAACAACATTTTGCACTGCAATACATTAGGATGCCGACGCGTTGCTGGCAATGCACAGAAAATGCTAGAACATAAAGTGATCAAAGCTCACTTCGCCGACAGAGGGTATGCCGCGTCCTCGTCAGGAATGACGATGAATTGCCTTCCCTCATCGCGTTCGGCTACCGAACAGGGCGTCGGAGGGATGTTTGGTGGGCCTCGGCCGCCGAAAAATTGTGCTCGGGACGCCGGCGCGCAAAGCGCCGCCTAGAGGCGTTCCGGTCGCCGCTGGCGGCCTTTTTCGTCACGCTCTCGCTGATCGTACAGCTTTTCGCCGCCGCGACGCCGCCTGCGATGGCCGCGCCCGCTTTCGCCGGCGCCGATGACGCGGCGGTCGCCGCCCAGCTTAAGGCGCTGTTTGGCGACACCGCGCAACTCTGCGTCCAGTCGACGACCAACATCCCCGGCGGCAGGGCCGTGCCATTGCTGTGAACAATGCCCCTCTGCCGCTTCGCCTCTCAGGCTGTGGCTTTTGTCTCGCCAGACTGCCGGCCTTGCCCGGCCGGCTTGAAAGCGCGGCGCACGCGATCCGCGCGCCGCCCAGGCAGGACGTTCTCCCGCCTATCCCGCCCAGCCAAATTCGGCCCGGGCCCCTCCCCTCGCAGTCTGACGGTTATCCGCCGCGCGCGCGTTCCGGCGCGCGTTCGCATTCCTTCGAGACCTCGAGGCTTCCTTACATGTCTCTCCTCCGTATCCGCCTGGCCGAGGCACGCTCTCGGGCGCATTCGCGCCATAGGAAATGTCGCCGCTTATGCTCACGCCGTCTGCGGCGACCGCATCTTTCCGGCGACGCTGGCGATCGACGATCCCGGCGTCACCGACGAACTGACCCTGCCGGCCGTCAATGGGCTCCCCTCAACCGGACGGCGCCCGCGATGGGACTCGAGTTCGCCTGGGCCAAGACGATCACCCCCAGCCTCGCGTGGTCGAGCGGCGACGGGTCCGACCTGGGAGCACCCGCGCGGTTTCGGGTGGAACGGGCTCGACACCGAGCTGCAATGGCAGGCATGTGCATCCTCAGACGCGAGTTCATGGCCTAGGCCGGCTTTGACATTTCCTGGGCGGAACGGCACGGGAACCGGCGCGCACCGGCTGGCAGAACACGTATTCGCCCGTGGTCGACGCGGCCTGGGCTTCGGCGCTCTGCCGACGAGCATGAACTCTCTGCGCCCGTTCGCGATCACCGCCGAAATCAGTACGACCACCCCGGGACAAGGGTCTGGACGAACGGCGACCAATGTCTCACGACGTTCAACTGGGGGTTCACACTGCAATACAGCCTGCCCTACTTCAATTCGCAGTCGGCGAGATCGACAACGACTTCCTCAAGCATCTCATACCGATCGCCGAGTTCGCTTTCTCAGACGCCGACTGCCCACGCCGAGGACGGGACGGGGGGACGACCGGATACGATCCAGCCCGAATCGTCTATAGGCTGACAAATGGCAGCTCGCCGTTGAAGCCATGATCCCGGTCAATGGCGCGAGCGGTCACGGCGCCGGCGTGGTGGCTGAGCCTTGATCTCTTTCTCGACGACATCTTCCCCAACACAATCGACAAACCGATCTTCCCTCACGGACTTGGCATAGCGCCAGGAATCTGACCCAAGGAGAATGACCCATGCGCACGAAATCCGTCAAAATCGCCGCTCGCTCGCCTTCGCGCTCGTCGCTGACCACGCTTTCGCCCACGCTCAGCTCGAAAAAGCGACACCGCCGGTTGGCGGCACGGTCGCCTCGGCGAGCGAGATCCGGCTTGAGTTCAGCGAGGGCGTCGAGCCGAAATTCTCCGAAGGTTACGGTGACCGGCCCTGGCGGCTCCGCGGTGCCGCTCGGGGCGGCGAAAACGGAGCCGAGCAACCAGGCGGTGCTGATCGTGCCGATCTCCAAGGCGCTGGCGGCCGGCGCCTACAAGGTGCACTGGCATGCGGTGTCGGTGGACACCCACCACACCCAGGGAACGTTCGAATTCACGGTGAAGCCATGAGCGCCGCTCGAGGCGCGCGATCAGCGATCGTCGCTGGCGCGCTCGCAATGGTCTGCGTTGCGAGCCCCGCATTCGCCCAGGCCAGGTTCATCAAGGCGATGCCCGCCGCTGGCAGCAAAGTCGGTTCGGCGACCGAAGTCCGGCTCGAATTCAACGAGAGATCGACCCTCGCATTCTCCGGCCTGACCCTGGCCGCGCCGAACCACGTCAATGTCGAGTTGGGCCAGCCCGAGGTCGAAAGCGGCGATCCGCGCGTGCTTGTCGTCCCAATCTCGAACGTGCTCGAGCCCGGCGCCTACACCGTGTATTGGCGCGTCGTCTCGTTCGACGACCACTCGACCCAGGGCGAGTTCAGTTTCGACGTGAAGCCGTGAGGAACCAGCGAAATCGGAAAGGATCAACCATGAGGCAGTCTTCGCTATTCGCGCTCACGCTCGCTTTCGCCCTCAGCGCCGCGCCTGCGCTGGCGCAGGAGTTCAAGGCCGGGGACATCGTGGTCGAAAAGCCGTGGGCGCGCGCGACCCCGAAAGGGGCCGAGGTGGGAGCGGCTATTTGACAATCCAAAACAAAGGCGCCGCGCCCGACCGGCTGACAGGAGGAACGGCGGACTTCGCCACCGTCGAAATCCATCAGATGTCGTCCGAGAACGGCGTGTCGCACATGCGACAACTCAAGGACGGACTGAACATTCCAGCCAACGGTTCGGTCGCGCTTTCGCCCGGCGGCTACCACTTGATGTTCACGCATCTGACCCATCCGCTGACCAAGGGCGAGAGCGTCAAAGCGACGCTCAATTTCGAACATGCTGGCCCCGTCGAAGTCGAGTTCAGCGTGATGGGGATCGGCGCATCGGGAAGCGGCGGGGCTGGAGGCGCCATGAAAGGCATGAAAGGCATGAAAATGTGAGGCCAGGTGCGGCTGCGGGCGAGTTGGGGCGCCCATGACCGCGCTCGCCCTTTGCCGCTTCGCCCATTTCCTGGCGGCGATGCTGACGTTCGGCATGAGCGCCTATCTTTGGGCCTATGCGCCGGAACGGCTGAGGTTAGCGCTCTCGCCGGTCGTACGTCGCCTCGCGCTGAGCGCGAGCCTCATCGCGCTCATAACGGCAATTGCCTGGCTCGCGCTCGAGTCCGCCTCGATGGCCGATGAATGGAGCGCCGCTGTCGATCCGGACGCGATCGGCGCCGTGCTCACGGACACCGCCTTTGGCCACGCTTGGGCGTTGCATCTCGCACTGGCGGCGGCGCTGGTCGCCATCATTGTCTTCGGTCCGCGCCCCCGATGGGGCCCAACGGCGGTTGCATCGGCGGCGCTGCTGGCGAGCCTCGGTCTCGTCGGCCATGCCGCGATGCAGACGGGCGCCGAGGGCGTCCTGCATCGCGCCAACCACGCCGTGCATCTTGTGGCCGCGGGGGCGTGGATCGGCGGCCTCGTTCCGTTCGTGATGTGCCTTCGCGCGTACGAGCGCGACGATCTGCGCAGAGACGCGGTGCGGGCGATAGCCGGCTTTTCCTTCTGGGGCCAGCTCATCGTCGCGGCGATCGTTCTCACCGGCGTCGTCAATATCGGGTTGACGTCGCACCGGCCGCCGATCCCGTTGACGACCCCCTACCGAGCGCTTCTGGCCGCGAAACTTATCATCGTCGCGATCATGATTTCGCTCGCGCTTTTCAATCGCTTTGTTCTCGCGCCGCAACTCAAGGTGAGCGCAAATGCGCTGAGGACCTTACGCGCGACCAGCGCGGCGGAAATCGTGCTGGGCTGCGTCGTCATCGCGCTCGTGAGCGTGTTTGCGCTCTTCGATCCGGCATGACGCCAGGCGGCGCATCGCTGCGAGCGCGGCGATCTGAAGGGCGTTAGGTAGAAACCCCCATTGTGCGGTGAAGGTTTGCAGCCTCAAAAATCTTGGGGTCGCTTGAATGCGCTTTATCCCCCGCAACTCGGATGTTGTGTGATCGCGATCACTGTTCCTGCTGCCGAACCGCGTAATGCTACCCTCGGGAGAATCAATGCATCGGCGCTTGAGATGGGGGAGACGCCAGGCGCGGAGTTCGCGGGTGCGGACGGGAGGGGCGGATGAAGGCGCATATTGTTGGCGGCGGCTTTGCCGGACTGGCGGCGGCGGCATTGCTCATCCGGAACGCGAACGTCCCCGGGCCGGACATCACGATCTATGAGGCGGAGGACAAGCTCGGCGGCGGGTTCTTTCTGGATGGCGACGCGGAGCACGGCTACAACCTGCCCGGCTCCATCTTCGACAAGCAGTTCCGCTGCGCTCTGGATCTGCTCGGGACGATCCCCACCCAAGGCTTCCCCAACATCAATGTGGCGGAGCAATTCCTCACGTTCAATAACGAGCATCCGTTCGACGACCAAACGCACATCGTCGACCGCGACCTCCGCCCAGTGCATGGGCCGCGGTACGGGCTGACCCTTGGCGACGGCCTCGCCCTTGCCAAGCTTTCGCTCACGCCCGAAGCGTCGTTGCAGGGTCAGCTCATCCGAGACGTGTTCTCGCCTACGTTCTTCAAGACGGAGTTTTGGCTGCTCTGGTCGACGCTGATGGGTTCGCTGCCGCAGCATAGCGTCATCGAGTTCCGGCGTTACCTGAACCGCTTCGTCTATCTGTTTCCCGACCTCTCGACCATGGCGCATGTTTTCCGCTCGCAATTCAACCAGCACGAGGCCTTCGTTAAGCCTCTGGTCGCGTGGCTCGAAGAGAAGCGCGTGAACTTCGTGAAGGGCGCCGTCGTAAAGGACGTCGGCTTCGCCGAGTCGCCTGGCCGACTGACCGCCAACCGGCTCGACATCCAGTTGGGTAGCGGCCCAACCACGGTCGCGGTCGCCCCCGACGACATCGTGCTCGTGACGACGGGGTCCCAGGCGGCGGACATGTCGCCAGGCAAGATGGATGAGCCCCCAGGTCCGCCCCCGCATCCCGGACGGTCATGGGCGTTATGGAAGACGCTGGCCGGGAAGCACAAGGGTTTCGGCAATCCGGACGCGTTCTTCGGCGATCCTCGCATACCCGACTCGCGCTGGGTGACATTCACGGTCACCACGACCGGCACGGAATTTCTCGATGAGATCACCAACCTGACCCACAGCGGCACGGGAAGCGGCGGCCTTCTGACTTTGCAGAGACTCGAGCTGGATAATCTCGCTGTCGATCTTCGAGCAGCCGGAAGTCCTCAGCCAACCGCCAGGCGCCTCGGTGTGGTGGGGCTATGGGCTCTATCCGGAGCGCAAAGGCAATTCTATTCAGAAACCCATGTATGAATGCACCGGCAGGGAGATCCTGACGGAATTGCTGCAGCATCTTCGCTTCGAGAAGACGGCGGCGGCGATCATGAAGAACTCGATCTGCATTCCCTGCAACATGCCCTACGTGAACAACATCTGGCTGCCCCGCAAGAGCGGCGACAGGCCCGCGGTGGTTCCGGAAGGCGTCACCAACCTTGGACTTCTCGGCCAGTACGTCGAGCTTGAGCGGGACATCGCGTTCACGTTCGAATATTCCACGCGCACGGCCTGGGAGGCGGTTCATCGCCTGACGAAGCGCGGCCCGCCGCCCCCGCCCGTCTATCAGGGCCAGTACGATCCGAAGGGCGTGTGGGCGGCTTTGAAAGTGTTTCTAGGTCTAACGACGGCCTAGGAGAGCGCCACTCACGATGGATATCGCACCTTGCCTCAGCGATGTCCGATGCCGCCCATTCCGAACGCCGCGCCGCCGCCCTGGAAAGCTCCGATCCCTCCAACGCCATGAAACCCGCCGCCAGCAAAACCTGGTGAGGCGAACCCGCCGATATGGGCCCCTCCGCCGCCGCCAAATCCATGGAAGCCGCCGCCGGCATGGAAAGTCCCAACGCCCGCAAAACTCGGGGAGGCAGGCGAGCCGATATGGATTCCTGTAGCCCCGCCAAGCCCATGGAAGCCGCCGCCGGCATGGAAAGTCCCAACGCCCGCAAAACTCGGGGAGGCAGGCGAGCCGATATGGATTCCTGTAGCCCCGCCAAGCCCATGCAAACCGCCGCCGCCAGCAAAGCCGGGCGAGACAGGCGCGCCGATGTGGGGAATTCCGGCGCTGTGAAAGTGATGAAAATTGCCGCCGCCAAGGCCGCCGTGGAATCCGCCGCCGGCAAAACCGGGGGAGACGGTCGCGGCGCCGGGGCGGAAATTAGGCGAGGCGGGAACGCCGCCGGCGCCAAAGCGATGCAAGCCTGGGGCGCCGCCGAAAGTATGAAACGCCGGAGCGCCGCGGGCGCCTAGCCGCCGAGGCGGCTCCAGGCGTGGGTAAACGGGGTTCAGCGCGCGGGGATGGGAAGCGACCACGCCATGGTGGCGCCGCCGGATCGCGGAGCCGCCAAAGGTGTTGAGGTTGAAGGGGCCGATCCAACCAAAACCATCGTTCCACTCGTTGCCGCACTGATACCAGCCGCGGCCGTTCCACCCGTCGGCGTAGTAGCAATTGGCGCCGCCGAACTGGACGGTTTGCACAGGCGATAAACGGCCGAACGAGGCGAAATCGCTTCCGACAAGGCCCGCCTCGGCGCCATTCGCGACGGCGAAAGCCGACAAGGCCAGCGCCACATAGCCAAGAATGCGCAAAGTCGATGAGGACATGACAGATGGTCCAAGAACGCAAAGATATGGTCCGCCAATGACGCCGCATATCGCGAAGTGGCAATTATCCCTTAGGTTGGGTGCGTCATCCGAAGGGATCAAGGCCGCTTTAACGCCCATCACGCTTTCTTGTGCCGGTTCCGGAACGTCTTCCCCCATCCGGGTATGACCGCCTGCCGGCCACGGGCGACGGCAAGGGCATCGGCCTCGACCGACTTGGTGATCACCGAGCCCGAGCCGATATAGGCGCCGTCCCCGATCGTCACTGGCGCGACCAGGGCGGAGTTCGAGCCGATGAAGGCGCCGGCGCCGATGTCGGTCCGGTTCTTGGCGAAGCCGTCGTAATTGCAGGTGATGGTTCCGGCGCCGATGTTCGCTTTGGCGCCGACGCGCGCATCGCCAATGTAGGTCAAGTGGTTGACCTTGGCGCCCTCCTCGATCGTCGACTGCTTGATCTCAACGAAATTGCCGATTCTGGCGTTGACCGCGATGTCCGCTCCCGGCCTGAGGCGCGCGTACGGCCCGATGATCGCACCGCCGGCGACCCGCGCTCCCTCGAGATGCGAGAAGGCTCGGATGACAGCGCCATCCTCGATGCTGCATCCCGGCCCGATCACGACATGGGGCTCGATAAGAACGTCGCGGCCGATCCTGGCGTCAAACGACAGAAACACGGTTTCCGGGGCGGTCAGCGTCGCGCCCGCGACCATGGCGCGCCGGCGTAAGCTATCCTGCAGCGTCGCCTCGGCGGCGGCAAGCTGCGCCCGATCGTTGACGCCCATGACCTCGCTCTCCTTTGCGATGAGCGCCTTGGCCGTGAGCCCTCGAGCACTGGCGAGTTCGACGATGTCGGTGAGGTAATATTCGTTCTGGGCGTTGGTCGGCTTGACCGCGTCGAGAAGGCTCAGCGCCTGGGCGCCGCTGAAGCCGATCGGCCCGGCGTTGCACAAGCGCGAGGCGCGCTCTTCGGCGCTCGCATCCTTGTGCTCCCTGATCGCGATCAGGCGTCCGTTGCGCTCGATAAAGCGGCCGTAACCGGCTGGATCGGCGGCCTCGAATCCCAGCGCCACGACTTCCACGCCCGAAGCGAGCTCCGAGCGCATCGCTTCAAGCGTCGAGGCCTCGATCAGCGGGGTGTCGGCATAGAGGACGAGAATATCATCATAACCGCGCGCAATCTGATCGCGCGCCGCCAGAACGGCGTCGGCGGTGCCGCGGCGCTCACGCTGGATGGCGATTTTCGCCTCCGGCGCCGCTTTCAAAGCTTCCGCGGCGACGTCCTCGGCGTCCGGCCCGACGACGACCGCGATGTCGCCCGCCGCCCCCTCACGGACGGTTGAGAGGACGTGCGCCAGCATCGAGCGGCCCGCAAGCTCGTGCAGGACTTTCGGCCGGGCCGAGCGCATGCGCACGCCCTCGCCGGCGGCGAGCACGATGGTCAGACAGCGGCGGGCGTTGGCGCTCATGGGGACGTTCGTTCTCCGTCGACGGGCGTTGGCGAAAGGAGGCTCGGCCGCTCCGAATCCCGTTGAGCCCGCTCGGAGCGCACTATCGCCGCGGGCGAGGCCGGTTTCCAGCCCCAACGCCGCCTCGATCAACGCGATTTTGCTGTGGCGACAAAAAGCGTCTCGCGGCGCCGCAAAAAACGATATACAACCGGACGGCCTGGAACGGAACGTGCCTGATTGCGGCGCGTTATTTTCCTTACGGGCTTATTTTTCATTTTGGCCGGGAGCAAGGTCGTGTCGGGTCGTGCATGCGCGGCCTAGTCCCGGCGAACGAATGACGAATAGGATGACGGACAGGCAGCGTCGCGAATTCTTACAGCTGGCCGTCGGGGGCGCGCTTGCGGCTTCGCTGGCGCCGTCGGACTCAACGCCGGTCGCCGCCGAGCGGCTGGGTCAGCCTGTTCCCTTCGCCGCCGACACGGTGCTGAAAATGGCGGTCGAACTGGCGTCGAAGCCGTTCAAGGCGCCCGATGCGCCGCCGCTGCCGAGCGTCTTCTCAGGCCTCACCTTCGAGCAATACGCGGCGATCCGGCGCGTACCGGGCACCGCGATCTGGAGCGATCAGAAGCTTGGCTTTTCCCTCGAGCCGCTGCATCGTGGTTTCGTTTACACGACGCCGATCGGGATCAACATTGTCGAGAACGGCACAGCGGAGAAGGTGATTTACGATTCCGCAAATTTCGACTTCGGGACGTTGAAGCATCCGGCTTCACTCGGCGACCTTGGCTTTTCTGGTTTGCGCATTCTCAAGTCCTCGGACCAGGGCTTCGAAGATGTGGCGATCTTCCAGGGCGCGACCTTTTACCGCGCGAGAGCCCACGCCCAGCCCTTCGGCCTCACCGCACGCGGCCTTGCCGTGGGGACCGGTGACGACCCGGGCGAAGAATTCCCGCTGTTCCGCGAGTTCTGGATCGAAAAGCCCAATCCGGCGGCGAATACCCTCACCGTCCAGGCCTTGCTCGATTCCGCAAGCGTTACTGGCGCCTTTCGCTTTACGATCCGCCCTGGGGACACCACCATCATCGACACCGAGATGACGCTGATCGCACGGACGGCTGTCGACAGACTGGGGCTCGGGGCCATGGCCGCGGCCTATCTTTTCAGCCCGCTCGATCATCGGCGTCCCGACGACGTGCGCGCGGCGGCCCATGAATCGACCGGATTGCAAATCCTGACCGGAAAAGGCGAGTGGCTCTGGCGGCCGGTCTCCAATCGGGAGACCTTGCAGATCTCGGCCTTTACCGACGTGAACCCACGCGGCTTCGGTCTTTTACAGCGCAGCCGCACCTTCGACGCGTTCTACGACGACGAGACGCATTGGGAATTGAAGCCTTCATTGTGGATTGAGCCGATCGGCGATTGGGCCGAGGGCGATCTCCGTCTTCTCGAAATCCCGGCCAACTCGGAGGCCAATGAGAACGTGATCGCCCAGTGGCGCCCGAAAATCGGCATGAACGCCGGCACGACCCTGTCGATCGCCTTCCGGCAGTTCTGGTGCTGGTCGCCGCCATCGAAGCCGCCGCTTGCCTCCTGCGTGTCGTCGCGGCGCGGCAAGGCCGGCAACCACCAGCGCTTCGCGGTCGAGATGGCCGGGGACATGTTCGCCGACCCGGCGAAGGCGGCTGCGGCGACCGCGGACGTCCAGGCTTCTCATGGCAAGATCGTATTCGTGCTGGTTTTTCCCTATAAGGACAGGCGTTCCGTGCGCGTGGTGTTCGATCTTGACCCGGGATCGGAAACTTTAACGGAGCTGCGTTTGACGCTCAGGGTCGACAACCAACCGGCGAGCGAGACATGGCTCTACCGTTGGACAGCCTGACGCTCACGGTCCCCGACGTCGGGCCAGAGGCTGCCGGCTCGTCGCTCGGCGCCTCGATGCCCGGCTTTGCGCCGCTCGCCATGCCGGTGCAATCGTTCAGACGCTGGTCGCGCCGCGACCGCCGCGCGCTGGTCGCGCCGGGCCTCGCGCGGTCGCCGATTTTGACCCGTATCGCGGTATTCGGCGGCGCCGTCGCGCTCACCGCCTATGGCGCCTATGAGATGTTCAAGGTCGTTTCGATCGGCCCGGTCACGCCGCTCGAGGGGGTGATCGCGGCGTTGTTCGTCATCACCTTCTCCTGGATCACGCTCTCATTCGCCTCGAGCCTCGTCGGCTTTGTCTGGCTCCTCGCTCATCGCCGGCCCGCCGAACCCGCGCCCACCTTGCGTGAGCGAACAGCGGTCGTGATGCCGATCTACAACGAGGCGCCGTCGCGCGTGTTCGGCGCCATGCAGGCCATCTTCGAGGACGTCGAACGCACCGGCCAGGCGCATGCGTTCGACTTTTTCTTCGTCTCCGACACCACCGACCCCAACGTCTGGATCGCGGAGGAGCGCGCGTTCCTGTCGATGCGCGCGCGGCTGCCGCAGGCGCGTATCTACTATCGCCGGCGGCGCAAGAATTGGAGCCGCAAGGCCGGCAACATTGCCGATTTCGTCACCCATTGGGGCGGCCGCTACCCGCACATGGTCGTGCTTGACGCCGATAGCTTGATGACCGGGGAAGCGATCGTGAGCCTGGCGGCGGCGATGGAGGCGGACCCCGACGCCGGCATCATTCAAAGCCTGCCGCTGATCGTCAACCGCAACACCATGTTCGCGCGCCTGCAGCAGTTCGCCGCCCGCATCTCCGGCCCGGTGATCGCGGCGGGCCTGAGCGCCTGGATGGGACACGAGGGCAATTACTGGGGCCATAACGCGATCGTCCGCACGCGCGCGTTCGCCGATCATTGCGGATTGCCGGACCTGCGCGGCAGACCGCCGTTTGGCGGCCACATCCTCAGCCACGACTTCGTCGAGGCGGGGCTCATGCTTCGGGCCGGATACACCGTCTACATGCTGCCCAACCTCGGCGGCTCCTACGAGGAGAGCCCGCCCTCGCTCATCGATCTTGCGGCGCGCGACCGGCGGTGGTGCCAGGGCAATCTCCAGCACGCGCGCATCATCGGCGCCCGGGGCTTCCTGTTGGCGACCCGGCAGCATCTCGCCAACGGCATCATGGGCTATCTCGCTTCGCCCCTCTGGATGGCGCAATTGCTGGTCGGCATCGTGCTGGTGCTGCAGTCCCACTACATCCGGCCCGAATATTTCACCAGAGAGCTTCTCGCTGTTTCCGGCCTGGCCGCGCTTCGATTATGAGCGCGCGCTGCAATTGTTCGAGGTGACGATCGGCGTCCTGCTTGCGCCCAAGTTTCTTGGCCTCCTGATCGCGCTCATCGAGCCGAAGACGCGCCGCGGCTCCGGCGGCGCCCTTGCCCTCATCGCCTCGACGATCGTCGAGATCATCTTCTCCGCCGCGTTTGCGGCGATCATGATGCTGATCCAGTCCGGATCGGTGGCGCAAATCCTGTCTGGACGAGATACGGGCTGGAATCCGCAGCGGCGGGATGACGGCTCGATCCCGCTCAAAAGCATCGCGCGCCGCCATCGCGCGCATACGGCGTTGGGAATCATCACGCTATTCGCGGCGATGTTGATCTCGCCCTCCCTCATCGTCTGGATGTCGCCGACGATCTTCGGACTGATCTTTTCCATTCCGCTCTCCTGGGCGAGCGGCAATTTGTCGCTCGGCCTCGGAATGCGACGGATCGGACTTCTGCGCACGCCGGAGGAGACTTCGCCACCCATCGTGGTCGGTCGCGCCAACGCACTCGCAGCCGAACTCGCCCTGACCGGGGGCGATCATGACGACGCGCTCCACGCGATATGGGGGGACGCGGCGCTGCGGGCCGCGCACGAATCCTTCCTCGCCGAGACGCCTCGCCGGCGGCGCGGCGACATCGATGTCGAGACCGCAGTCGCGGCGGCGAAGCTCAATGACGCTCAGACGCTCGAAGACGCCCGCGCCTGGCTGAACTCGCGCGAACGGCTCGCCGTCCTCAACGACCGGGCGCTGATCGCCATGCTCGTTCGCCTGCCGGACGCGACGGCCCAGTCGAACGCCGCGGCGCAGCCGAACGCGGCCTAATGGCGCATATTTGGATCAGTCCTTGGCGTGGCGTCGGCAGCCCCTCGCAAGGGAAGACCGGGTGAACCGGCGCGCCCCATCCCATGTCTGGTCGCGATTCCTCGGCCTTTGCGACCTTGGCCGGTTCATCGCAATGAGCGCCCGTTGGGACGCGTTCGCGTCTGGTGAAAGCGCCCGACAAGTCATGGAACCGGCGTTTTGAAAACCCTGATCATTGAAGACGACGAAGAGGTCGCCGCTTATGTCGCCTCCGGCTTGAGAGAGCGTGGGCATGACGCGGCGATCGTCGCCAACGGACGAGACGGCGTCCAGCGAGCGACCGCCGAGCATTTTGACACCATCATTCTCGACCGCATGCTGCCGGAGTTCGACGGACTTACGGTTGTGGCCCTGTTGCGCGCGGAAGGAGTAACAACCCCGGTGTTGTTTCTGACGAATCTCGCGGGCATCGACGACAGGGTGGACGGGCTCGAGGCCGGCGGCGACGATTATCTCGTCAAGCCTTTCGCTTTCGAGGAATTGATGGCCCGTTTGACCGCGCTCGCGCGCCGGCCGATGTTGGGGGCATCGCCAACCGTACTTTTGGCGGGAGATCTCGAAATGGACCTTGTCGCCCGCACTGTGACGCGCGGCGGCGAGGGAATAGATCTGCAGCCGCGCGAATTCCGGCTGCTTGAGTTTCTGCTGCGCAACGAAGGTCGGCTTGTCACCCGCAAGATGCTGCTCGAACATGTGTGGGAGTTCCTTTTCGATCCGCGAACGAACATCGTCGAGACCCATATCAGCCGGCTGCGGACAAAGATCGATCGCGGGCGAACCCCCTCGTTGATCCACACGATACGCGGTGCAGGATATTTGTTGCGTGTCCCGAATCCGGGTCTTTAGGACCGCCAGCTTTCGCCTGGCTGCGATCTACCTTGCGCTGTTCACGCTGTCGGCGGGAGCGTTAGGCAGTTTCGTCTACCTGTCGGTGCGCCACGAAATTCTGGCGGACTTTGACGCAGAGAATCATCGAGGAGACGGACGCGCTTCGGCAGACGTTTGCCGAACAGGGCCGGGACGGGCTCGCAGCGACCCTCGCCGCGCGCGGATCGATCGGCGGCGCGCTCCTCTATGGCCTTCAGTCTCCAGACCGCAGGCGGCTTGCCGGCGACCTCGTCGGGCCGATTGCTGGCGGCTGGACAGAACTGAAGGAGGACGAAAAAGATGAGCCTCCGGAGGGAACGGAGGCGGAAATCATCCGCGCGCTTGTCACGCGCCTTCCTGACGGATCAACTTTGATTGTCGGCGATGAGCGGCGGCGCACAAACGAAGCCCTACGCGGCGTTCTCTCGGCTTTCGGCTGGGCGATTGGGGCGACGATCGTCCTGGGCCTTGCCGGCGGCCTCTGGCTCAGCAGGCAATTTCTGCGCCGCATCGACGCGATGAGGCTGGCGGCGCAAGGGATCATGGCCGGCGATTGGAGCCGCCGCATCCCGCTGACGCCGATCGACGACGATCTGTCCGCGCTCGCGCGCACGTTCAACCGTCTGTTCGGTCGCATCGAAAAGCTGCTGCTGGCCAACAAGCACATCAGCGCCGACATCGCCCACGATCTGCGCAAACCGCTGGCGGGCGTGCTGCGGCGTCTTGAAGGGGCGCTTGCTCAAGGAACCGATTTGGAGGTGGTGAGGGGCGCTGTCCAAACCGCTATTATCGAAATCGAAAACCTGCTTGAGACCTTTAACGCGCTCCTGCGCATCGGGCAGGTCGAGGCCGGCGCGCGGCGGGCGGGATTCAGGCCGCTTGATCTCGCCGAGATCGCGCGGGAGGTGGTCGAGGCATTTCAGCCTGCGGCGGAAGACGAAGGCAAGACGGTCGCTTTGCGGCTCGACGAGCCGCTGTCCATCTCAGGCGACAAGGAACTCTTGACCCAGATGATCGCGAACCTGATCGACAATGCTTTACGGCACGCGCCAAAGGGCGTCCAAGTCGAGGTCGCTGGAGAGCGCACGCCCGGCGGCGTACGGCTATCCGTGGCAGACGACGGACCCGGCGTCGACCCTCGCGAGCTGAAACTGATCTTTGAGCAATTCTACCGCGCGGACGCGGCGCGTTGCACTCCAGGAAGCGGTCTCGGGCTAAATCTCGTCGCCGCCGTCGCCGATTTGCATGGACTGGAATGCTCGGCGTCAGACAATCACCGCGGCTTGAGGGTTACGCTGAAGACGGCGGACAGCAGCGAGTGAAACGGGCTTTTCGGGCGATTGACTCGCTTAATTGTCAATGTCTTCAACCTGACCTGGAGCTAGGAGACGTCGCCCGGCGCAGCCGCGCGCTTGTCGCCAATGACCATCGCGCGCACCAGGTTTTCCCTGTGGCGCATGCTCGCCAGCGCGACACCGCCAAGGTGCGCAAGAACGAGCAGCAGGACGCCGTGAGCCAGAATTGAATGGACTCGCTGAACGGCGAGCGACCCCCAAAAGGCGTCGGTCGTCAGCATCCAGCCGGTCGCGGCGGTCGCCATCAACGATGCGAGCAGGACGATAATCATGGCCCCGCCAGCGGGGTTGTGGCCGATAAAGCGTCTTTCGGAGCCGGTCGCGATCGACCTGAGATAGGCGACGACGGCGGCCGGCGGTTGCACGAACTGCGAGAACCTCGCATAGCCAGGGCCAAAATACCCCCAAGCGACCCGGGCGAGCACGAGCGCGCCAGCGGCATACCCAGCCAACTCATGCAACCGCGCCGAGTGCTCGGAGCTGAGCCAGGCGACTGCGAAACTCAGCGCGAGCATCCAATGGAACGTCCGCACCAACGGATCCCAGACCCGGATCATCTGCCGAACTCCCGCGCTCACCCGTGTCTCAGCGGTCAGTTCTCGCCAGCCTCCGCGTTGTCGAGTTTCTCGAGCGTCTCGGCGTTAAACGCCATATTGGCGCGGTTGCCGCCCTTGTCGGTCGCGTAGACCTCGTAGCAGCCGCCTTCGGTCTTGATCTGGCGCACCTTGTAGCCGTCCGCCCGCAGCTGGGATTCAAGCGCGGACTTCGGCTGCCAATTCGTCTTAGGCGCGCTTGAGCACTTTCCCTGCGCCAATGCAGGACCGGACGCGACGAGAGCAATGGTGGCAAGCGCACAAACAACTTTCATAGTAGCTTTCTCCAACTGGGATCGATCTCGGGTCGCAGTCCGCGCGAACTCTCGAACGCCGCGGTCGGGGTTCTCGCCCCCCAATCAGCCCGAATTGAGTTTCCGAGATTACGGATTCCCAATGTCCGCCAACGCGTTGCGGCGCCATTTCTGAGCCGCTTGCGCCGGACGACGTGCGGCGCTCACTCTTGGCTCCTGTGGCGAACTGAGACGCGTACTGTCGCGCGCAGAGGTTTTTCAATCGGCCTTCGTTAAAGCGGCGATAGGAATGCCCAAGAGTGATCGAACCCGCGCAAGCGCTGAGATCCCTGAATGATTACAAGGTGATCCGGGTTCTTTCATGCGCTCAGGTTGCTTATCTCGGAATAATTCGATAAGTATATACCTTATATTGCTGAACTAATTCCAATTTGCATCAGATAAATTGTAACTCAATTGTCGAAAATGTTTCACGTCTAAATATTACCGTAGATAGCGACAGTCTT
Organism: uncultured Alphaproteobacteria bacterium; assembly: GCA_963707355.1. Lineage (GTDB taxonomy): Bacteria > Pseudomonadota > Alphaproteobacteria > Rhizobiales > Beijerinckiaceae > Roseiarcus. The sequence goes on from CAVPPX010000022.1 coordinate 107,011, forward strand.
GACGAAGACTACCGGCATATCTATGGGAGATTTATATGAAGGCCACGAGCAGATATACTATAATAATTTGTGCGACCATAGGTCTCGCATCGGCGACAGCGGCGGGCGCAACGACGATCAGCGTGTCGTCCTTTTCGCCCCAGTTTGTCGGGATCGACCTCGCTAAGGCAACGATCCTGAGTGAGGCGGACAGCGCGAGCATCAACACCAGCGTCGCCTTCATCGAGCGTATCGATTTGACGGCGCCGGGCGTCGGCTTCACGACCACCCCACCCTCGGGTCCGCTCGAGACCACTTCGCAGACCACCAGCCAGTTTCTTCAGTCGACCGGCGCCCAAGTCGCGATCAACGCCAACTTCTTTTCGGACGTGGCTGCGACGCCCTCGCCCGAAAACCTGATCGGGTTGGCGGTCTCCAACGGGACAGTCGTGGCGCCTCAGACTTTTGGCTCGGATGACGCCGCAGCCTCGCTTCTCATTACAAAGGCCAACACGGCGACGATCTCTCCCGCCGGCTCGACCCCGATTGATCTCAACCATGTTTTCAACGCGGTATCGGGCAATCAGATCGTCACCGACGGACTGGACACCTCGGCCACCACGCCGACCGGCGCGCCGCATGATCCGTTTGGGCTCGACCCCCGGACCGGGATCGGGCTTTCCGAGGACGGACGCTTCTTGTACCTGATCGCGATCGATGGCCGCCAGCCCGGATATAGCGTTGGCGTCACCACCTCCGATGAAGCGGCCCTGATGATCGATCTCGGAATCTTCGACGGCCTCAATCTGGACGGCGGCGGCTCGACCGCGCTGGTCCAGGCTGGCTCGGACGGCAGCCCCGTTCTGATCGACAGCCCGAGCGGCAGCTTCGGCGTGGTCGAGCGGTTGGACGGCAACAATCTTGGCGTGTTTGCGTCCGCGTTGCCGACTCCCGAGCCCTCGACCTGGGCGATGATGCTGGCCGGGTTCGGCGGCCTGGCGCTGCTGGCCCGACGCCGGGCCCGGGCGCTGGTATCGGCCGCCTGACCACGGAGAGGCCAACCCCAGCGATAAGCCGCCCGAGATTTCGGGCGGCTCGACTGCGCTTCAATCAGCCGCGCCGCAGCGGCTGCGTGCGGTTGAGCGCGGTGATCGACAGGAAGCCGCCGATCCAGGAGCCGAGCGCCGCAAACAGCACATAGACCCAATTCGACGTGTAGCTGATGACCGCGAAGGCCGCGAGCAGGTACCAGACGCTGCTCCAGCTCGCCGCCGCGAACCGGCGGCGTGCGGAGACGGCGGCGTTGAATTGCACATAGACCGCGTCGGTGAACGCCGTGGTGACGACGACTCCCCCGGCGATCAGCGGATCGATGGTCGGCAGAATCGATCGATTCCCCCTCTGAGCGCCCCGCCGCCTCCTGCGCGGCGCTTGTAGCCGCGATCGATGATCGCGGCGACGCGGTCGGCGACCGCGTCTACAAAGCGGCGACGGCGCGAATCCGGTCAAGCCTCCATGGACCGCGGGTCCGGCGCAAGCTCTCCGGCCATCGGCGGCGCGCGGAATGGGCGATCGAACAGCGGAAACAGCACCAGTCCGGCGATAAAGCCGCCGAGATGGGCGATCCAGGCGACCGGCATGTCCGAGAAGCCGAAGATTTGAGCTCCGGCGCCGAAAATGAAATTCGTCCCGAACCAGATCAAAATGAAGATGAGCGACCGACTCTCGACAAAAACGCGGCCGAGGCTGGCAGCCGGAATCGTCTCGATCTCCGGCCGGCTGGTCGAGCCGTAGGCTCCGAGCGGCGCTCCAGGCTGAAACATGAATCGGGTCGCCGCGCCCATGAGGCCGGAATCCGCTCCCGAAACGCCAATGAGCGGGGAGAAATCCATCGGCGAAATCGCCCAATGCGCGAGCGCGCTGGCGATGGCGGTCACCGCCATGAACAGAAGAAACCTCGTCGAGCCGAACCGGCGGGCGATCGGCGGTCCAAACGCGACCAGCCAGACGCAATTCAGCGACACGTGAGTCCACGACCCATGCATGAAGGCGTAGGTCAGCACCGTCCACGGCTTGGCGCCGCCGCCCAGCACCTGCAATTCCCGGATCTGTCGCGCCTGTTGGAGCGCGGCCGGGTCGGTGTTCACCCGCTTGATGAGATCGATCAGCCGGTCCGGCCAGATGGCGATGGTCAACCGACCTGGAATGAAGGCGTAATCCCGGATGATCCGATCCTGGATCGCCACCGGGGCCCAGTTGAAGGCCGCATAAATGCCGAGGAGAACGGCGACGAGGCCGAGGACCACAATGGGCGCATTGAACATCGGTTCGCGGCGGCGCGCGATCCGCCGCGGTTCGTTTGCGCTCATGCCCGTCGCAGCCTTTCGGTCGCCAACTCCGACGCCCCGCTTGCCGAAGCCGGGACCGACGCAGGAGCAGGATGCTCCGCTCCTGGATACCCGCCTGAAAGACAAGTCTAAACCGGCGCCGTGGCTTTGGCGAATTTTGGTCCCTCCGACCCGTGGAAGGGCGCCATCTATGGCGAACGACGGTGTTGCCGGTCGAGCCGAATGCGCTTAATCGCGCTCGTCATGACGATTCATATTCCCCCCGACCCGCTAACCGACTTCTGCGCCGAGATTTTCGCTCGCGCCGGCTGTGAACCTGAAGAGGCGGGCCGCGTCTCCGCCTCGCTGGTCGACGCCAATCTCACAGGCCACGACAGCCACGGCGTCATCCGCGTTCCGCGTTATGTCGATTGGGTGCGCACAGGCGACCTCATTCCCAACCAGTCGATCGAACGGCTTGTTGACACCCCGGTGATCGGCGTCGTCGACGGCCGCTTCGGCTTCGGTCAGACGATGGCGCCGATGGCCGTCGACATTGGCGTGGAGAAGGCGAGGGCGACCGGCCTTTCCGCAATCTCGCTGCGCAATTCCGGCCACGTCGGCCGCGTCGGCGAATGGGCGGAGCGCGCCGCCGCAGCCGGATTCATCTCGATCCATTTCGTCAACGCCGCTGGCTCGATTCTGGTCGCGCCGTTCGGAGGCCTCGAGCGGCGGCTGTCGACGGCGCCGTTTTGCGTTGGCGTTCCGCGCGAGGGCGCCCCGCCCGTCGTGCTCGATTTCGCAACCTCGCTGGTCGCGGAAGGCAAGGTCAATGTGGCAAGCCACGGCGGGAAGCCGCTGCCGCCCGACGCTTTGATCGGTCCCGACGGCGCGTTCTCCGGCGATCCCGCGCTGGTCTACGGCCCGCTGACCCAAGAGGGGCCGCGCGACCATAAGCACGGCGCCGGCGCAATGCGGGCCTTCGGCGAGCACAAAGGCTCAGGCCTCGCCCTGCTCTGCGAGCTCCTGGGCGGTTCGCTCACCGGCAATGGCGCGACCGAGCCGGATCGCAAATTCTCGAACGGCATGTTCTCGCTCTACCTCGACCCAAAACGGATCGATCCCGCGCACGTCTTCGACGCCGATATGACGCGCTATCTCGATTGGTTCAGCCAAGGGAAAGCCATTCCGGGCCAGGCGATCCTGACGCCCGGCGAACCCGAGCGCGCGAGCCGCGCAAAACGCGCGCGAAGCGGCGTGCCGCTCGCCGACGAGGCCTGGGCGTTGATCAAGGCGACGGCGCGAAGCGTTGGCGTGAACCGGGACCTTTCGCTCTGATCGCCTCGCGTTCGCGCCTGTGCCGATTCTGGACGGGCTGTTGCAATTTCAGGGTTGGCCAAAGGGTAATGAGGAGCGCGCTCACCCCGCCGCGCTGGGCGCAGCCCTTCCGATACGAAATGGCATGGTCCCTGCCTCATCTCATGCAAGCCCAAGCCGAAAGATCAAACGCGTCCCATTCCGGGACGGCGTGCGGGATCGGGTCGTGGAGAATTCAAAGTGAAGCTCGCTGCCACGATCGAACTTTATGCCTACTGGAACCGGTTGCGGGGCAGACGCAGCGCGCCCGAGCGCAACGATGTCGACCCCGGCGCGATCCGCGGCGTGCTGGCCGACACGTTCGTGCTCGACTTCGACGCGTCGCGCGGCTTTCCGTTTCGGATCGCGGGCTCGAGGGCCAACGCGCTGTTCCTTAAGGAACTGAGAGGCTTTTCGTTCTTGGACCTGTGGCGCGGCGCCGATCGCGAAGACATCGATTCGATTCTTCATTGTGTCGCCGACGAGGCGCAGGCCTTCCTCATCGGCGCCGAGGCTCGGGCGCCCAATCTCGACGCCGTGGACGTGGAGATCATCCTCATGCCGCTGCGTCATCATGGGCTGACCCATGCCCGCATCCTCGGCGGCCTTGCGGTTCATTCGGCGCCCGCATGGATGGGCATGAGCGGCGCGGAACCGATCGCCCTCACCTCGCTGCGCGCGCTCGATCCTCCCACGCGGGCGCCGCCGACGCCGGAGGGCGCGGCGCCTGTCGACTTCTCGCTCCGCGATAGCCCCAGGCGCTACAAACATTTGTTTGTCCATTCCGGCGACCGACCCGCGAGCTGACGTTTGGTCATGCACAACGCGTAAGAGCGCCTTAATCCCTAAGGTTTATGGTGACCGTGCATCGGCTGGCGCGTGTGCGATCCCTGAGGGGCTCAAGGATCGCGCGCGGTCGGTATCCGAGAATTCAAGGAGCGCACGCCGCCCATGGGCGCATTGGCATGGAAACTCCCGGAGCCTGCTCAAACGGAGCAGCGGCATGACCGGCGCGTCGAGGTGCGCCTTCTGGGACGATTTCATGCGGTCCGATCGCCAGGAGTTCGACTGCGAATCGATCGATGCGTCTCCGACGGGCATCGCCTTCGCCGCTGAAGCCGGCGTTCAGCCCGGCGAGCGCATCGTCGCCTATCTCAACCAGATCGGGCGGGTCGAGGGACGCGTCACGCAGATCTTCGCCAAAGGATTTGCGATCGAGATGAACGTGCCGGCCGCCAAGCGCGACAAGCTGGCCAGCCAAATTGCGTGGCTCGCGAACCGCCAGGCGCTTGGACTGCCCCAGGACCGCCGCCATGAACGCATCGCGCCGCGCGACCGATACACGATCCTGCAGCTCCCCAACGGACGCGAATACACCGCAACCCTGATCGACATCTCGGTGTCGGGGGCGGCGCTCAACGTCGATTGCGAGCCCCCGATCGGCGAACGCGTCGTCGTCGGCGCGACGCCGGCCGAGGTCGTGCGTCACGTCAATTGCGGCATCGCGGTTGAATTCCTCAGCCCCTTGCCCGCTGACGAATTCGGCGAGAGCACGACGATCTGATTGAAGCGTCCCGGCGCGCTGCGTTTCACGCGTCCGAGTCGATCGGCTTCATCCCCACCGCGAACCGGCGCCAATTCTCGACATAGTGGACGGCGGACTGACGCAGCTTCGCCGCCGCCTCCTTGTCCAGCAAACGCACCGCTTTGGCGGGCGACCCCACAATGAGCGAATGATCGTCGAAGGTTTTGCCCTCGGTCACAAGCGCGCCGGCGCCGACCAGGCAACCTCGCCCGATCCGCGCGCCGTTGAGCACGATCGCGCCCATGCCGATCAGCGAGCCTTCGCCGATCGCGCAGCCGTGCAGAATGGCGTTATGGCCGATCGTACAGTCTTCCCCGATCGAGAGCGGAAACCCCATGTCGGTATGCAGGGTGCAGGATTCCTGAATGTTTGTGCGCGCGCCGATGTTGATCGGCTCATTGTCGCCGCGCAGGACCGCGCCGAACCAAATGCCGACATCGAGCCCAACCACCACATCGCCGATCACGCTGGCGTTGGGCGCGATCCAGAAGAAGCCCTCGGGGGGCAGCGTCGGCCGGCGGCCATCGAGTGAATAGAGCGGCATGGGCGCGGTCTCCACGCGGTTGGAAACGAATAGCGCCGTCGCGCCTCGGGCGGAAGAGCGAGCCTATTCCTCGCCGTCGAGATCGACGTCGAGGATCGCCATCTGCAACGTGTAGCTCGACGCCGTGGGATCGTCGGCGGAGATGACGCCGAGAAAATCGGGACCATTGTTGAGTTCGACCGAGTCGGTTTTCTTGATCCGCCCGGCGATCGTCAACTTGTCGTTCTCGAACAGACGGCGAAGATAATCCTGCAGCACGGGACGCCCGACCGGCACCTTCATTTCGAACGCGAACGAACGGTCGCCGTCCTCGTCGTCGATTGTGATCGTTCCGAGCTTGCGTTCGCCAAGCAAGACGTCCGCCGCCTCGCCGGATTTTGAATTCGGCGCAACCTGAAGCATCGGCGCGCCAAAGGAGCGGCGCAGGAACTCACGCAGTTTCACGATCTCGGCTTTGTCCATGGCCTCTCTCCGGCTCGCGAGGCGCGAGGCTTGGCACGAAGAGACGCGGCGTTGCAATACGGGAAATGCGCCGCAAACTGCATTTTTCGACAAGGATGGGCGCCGCCACCCTGGGTCGCCCGCATAGGAACCGTCGCCGCTTCGGATGGGCTCCGCGCTCTACGCTTCGAGCGCTTTTTCGGCGAGGATCTGGTTCATGTCACGAGCCGGCTCGGCGCAGCCCGCTTCGCCGACGATACGCGCAGGAACGCCGGCGACCGTCTTGTTATGCGGGACGGGGTGAAGCACCACGGAGCCCGCGGCGACTCGCGCGCAATAGCCAATCTCGATATTGCCGAGGATCTTCGCTCCCGCGCCGATCAAGACGCCATGGCGGATCTTCGGATGCCGGTCACCGGTCTCCTTGCCGGTGCCGCCGAGGGTCACGCCCTGCAGAATCGAAACGTTGTCCTCGATCACCGTCGTCTCGCCGATGACGAGGCTGGTGGCGTGATCGAGAAACACGCCCTTGCCAATGCGAGCGGCAGGATTGATGTCGACGCCAAACACGGCCGATGCGATGCTTTGCAGGCTCAAGGCAAAATCGCGCCTGCCCGCCTTTAGGAGCCAATGGGACAATCGGTAGGCCTGAAGCGCCTGGAAGCCTTTGAAATAGAGCAGCGGCTCCATCATCCTCATGCACGCGGGATCGCGGTCCGCGACCGCCATGATGTCGGCGTGGAACGCGTCGCCGATCGAAGAGTCGCGCGCAATCGCCTCCTCGAAGGTCTGGCGGATCAGCGCTGCGGGGATGTCGCGATGATCGAGCCGCGAAGCGACCCGATGCGACACTGCGCCTTCAAGCGTATCGTGGTTGAGAATGTTGACGGAGAGGAACAGCGCAAGCTCGGGCTCGCGCCGCGCCGCTTCTTCCGCTTCCTGGCGGATGCGGGCGAATAGCGGATCCCCGCCAGCGATGCCGACAACCCGGGCGGTTAAACCTTGCGCCATAACGAAACTCCCAAAACTCGGCTTAGTTGGGGGCACTTTAGCACAGTCGCAGCCCGCGGCGAAGGCCGCCGCGGAGCGTTTGCGTCCTGCCCTCTCCTTACGGATTTAGGGGGTAATTGTCGGGCGGTGCGCCTTAATCGGGACAGTCCGTCGTCTGTCTCGTAACGCTCGCGCCCGTATTGTTGTTTGTCGTCGTTGTTGTCCGGGCGCCGCACGGGCCAACCCCTGGGGGCGGGGCGACGACCACGGGCCCCGGTCCAGAAACGGCTCCGCCCGCGACGCCGCCGACCGCCGCGCCCACGGGTCCGCCGACAACCCGCGCCAGCGACGGCTCCGCCGGCCGCGCCAGTGAGAGCGCCGTCGCCATCACCGACAGCCAGGGTAGGAAGCGCCCCCAGCGCCAGGGTCGAGCATCATTCTGCTCCTCGTTAAGACGATGTGAAACACGGGTCCTGTGTGAATGGTTCCATGCGCTGGCTTCTCTACGAAGCCGAACTACGGCAAACGGAACGATAAGTGTCGTTCGCGCGTTTAGTTTAGTTAGTTGTGCGCCTGCTCGACGATTCGGATAGGAAGATGCGTCTACTTCTCGCGATAATCGTCATCATTTACCTGGTCGGCGTCGGGGTTGTCCTCTCGCCTATTATTCGATCCACGTGGAATAGCGAGCCCGCGTCGGCGCTAGCAGACCATATCGTTCAGGCGCTTCCCGACGCCCTCGCCTGGCCGGTCAGAGCAGCCCACGCGTTCGCCGGCTCCTGAACGCCAAGCCGATCATGACGCCCCGTCACTCGAAGCCGGCCGAAAGCTCGGCCACATTCGCGTCAGCACGGAATCGCGCCTGATCGCGGTGTGCCAGACGACGGCGCCGAGATGCGCGGCCAGCACGAATGCCAGCGTCCAGGCGAAAACCAGGTGCGCCCAGCCCGCCGCCACGGCGACGAACCTATCCTTGGCCACGAGCCTTGGAAGCTCGAACAGCCCGAACCAGCGAACCGCCCTCCCGCCCGCGGTCGACGCCACATAACCGCTGACCGGCATCGCGATCATCAGGGTGTATAGCGCGAGATGCCCGGCGCGAGACGCCACCCGGATCAGCTTGCCGAGTGGCTCGGCATACGCCGGCGCGCCGACGATGAGGCGCCAGACGATGCGAAGCACGATCAGTCCAAGGACAGTCACGCCGATCGACTTATGGAAGAACAGAACTTCGATGCGCATTGCGCCGCCGCCCGGCAAGAGCGACGCCCAGACGCCGAGCGGAAGCGCGATAAAGATGAGAGCCGCCATCAGCCAGTGAATGGCGCGCAGTCCCGGATTGTACGCCGCAACCTCGCGCGGCAGCGGAAACGCTTTCATGAACTGGACCCCTAATCAAGGAGTTTGGGTCCATTAGACTGGAGACAGCGACAATCTCAAGCTCAAAACTCTCCGGATCGTTCACCCGTCGATGATCGCCACCGCCCGCGTCCAACCTGCCGAGGCGCCCTCGATCTTGGTTGGAAAGCAACAGACGGTGAAGCCGGTCGCTGGCAGCGCCTCGAGGTTGTGCAATTTCTCGATATGGCAATAGCCGATGTGGCGGCCGGCCTTGTGACCCTCCCAGATAAGCGAGGCGTCATGCGTCTCGCCGTAGCGCTTGGCGGTATGGATGAACGGCGCGTCCCAGCTCCAGCCGTCCGTTCCCGTCACCCGCACGCCCTGTCTCAGAAGATGCAAGGTCGCCTCGGCGCCCATTCCGCAGCCCGAGGCGACATAGTCGGGTCGTCCGTATTTCGCGCCAGCGCTGGTGTTGACAAGAACGATGTCGAGCGGCTTCAACGCATAGCCGATGCGTGCGAGTTCCTCGTCGATGTCGGCGGCGGTCGCGACATAGCCGTCAGGAAAACGGCGGAAGTCGAGTTTCACGCCGGGCTGAAAGCACCATTCGAGCGGCACTTCGTCGATCGTCCACGCGCGCTCGCCCTCGTTCATTGTCGGATGGTAATGCCAGGGCGCGTCGAGATGGGTGCCGTTGTGCGTTGTCAGCTGAACCCGCTCGATCGCCCATCCTTGTCCGTCCGGCAGGTCCTCTCGTCTGAGGCCCGGAAAGAAGGGCAGGATCTGCGGCAGGCTCTGCTGATGATCGATGTATTCGATCTTGGGATTGTGTCCCGGCGGGTCGGACACGCTGTCGTTCCGCAGCGGCGCGGAAATGTCGATGAAGCGTCGCGCCATGCGTTTCTCCTTGCCTTTCCTCGTGCGCCTACGCGCCGCGCGCCGACTATTCGCTCCGCGCCGCCTGCCGCGCGCTGCGCAACACGCTCGCCGCGAGCGCAACCGGCAACGCCAGCGTCAGCAGGAGGCCGGCGAGCCAAGCGGGTCCGACCCCGGAAAGCGTGAGCACGCTGATGAGGGCGACTACGCAAAGGATGGCCGCGGCGAGAAGCTCGTCATCGACGAACAGGCCGATCAATTGCTTGACAGCTACACCAATCATGCGAGCGCCGCTGCTCTTGGCTTGAGAAGCGCGACCAGCCCTAAGGCGACCGCCAGGAACAGGGCGATAAAGGCCAGGATCGCCGCGTCCCCGCCTGGCCATCCGACCCCGAGAACTCTCGCCGGTCCAGAACAGGCCGAAGGACGAGAGCATCACCCCGACCGCGAATTTGAGCGCGTTCTCCGGCACGCGCGCGAGCGGGCGGTGGATCGCGGCGCCAACCCCCGCCACCACGACGCAGGCCGCCAGAGCGCCTGCGCTCGCCAGTGCGAGTAGGCCGCGCCCGGCGCCGACGGCGATGACGATGAACGCGACCTCGATCCCTTCCATGAGCACGATCTTGAACGCGGTCGCGCCGCCGACCCAGTCGAACCCATGCGCCTCTCGCCGCCCGACCTCGCTCAGTTCGCGCGTCTCGCGCGCGAAGGCGGCGTCCTCGTCGTGCAGGGCGATGATTCCGACCGCGCGCAGGATCGCCTTGCGCAGCCAGCGCAAGCCGAACAAGAGCGTGAGCACGCCCACGACGAACTGCAGGCCACGAATGGGAACGACGCTCATCAACGGGCCGAGAATGGCGACGATCAGCGCAAGCGCGACGAGCGCGGCCGAGGCGCCGGTGAGCGCCGGGCGCCAGCCACGCGCAAGTCCGACAGCAAGCACGACGGTCAGCGCCTCGACCGCCTCGACGAAAGAGGCGGCGAACGAGGCGCCGGCGACCGAGATGATCGTCGTCAAATTCGGCATCGCGGCGCCTCAGATCCTGTGTCAGCTTGTTCGCCGGGCGAACGACAGCCACAAACCTCCGCCGATGAGGACTGTTCCCGAGAGCCGCCCAAGCAATTTGACACGGGCCGGCTTCATGAACCAGGCGCGGCCCATGCCGGCGGCGACAGCCCAGGCGCAATCCGAGGCGCCGGCAATCAGCACCGAAGCGACGCACATCGCGGCAAGCTGCGGTCCCGCCGGCAGCCGCGGATCGATAAACTGCGGCAGGAAGGCGGTGAAAAAGACGATTGTCTTGGGGTTAGACAGGGCGACCAGCAGGCCGCGAACAAACCGGGTGCGGCCCGTCTCCAGTAGCGCCTCGCCGCCCTCCCCGGCGTGTCGCCACGCCTGCACGCCGAGCCAGATGAGATAGGCCGCGCCGGTCCAGCGCAGCGCGGTGAACAACAGGTCCGCATGCGCGTGGACCCAGTTGAGCCCCAGCGCGATCGCCGCCAGCAACAAGGCATTGCCAAGCGTCGTGCCCGCGACCGTGGTCAGCGCGGCGCGCACGCCGCGTGTGACGCCGGTCGAAATGACAAGGGTGACGATCGGCCCTGGCGCGATGATCAGGACGACCGTGATCAAAAGAAAAGCCGTGAAGAGTTCGATGTTCATGTTTCAACGCTCCGCTGGCGCATCTTTAACCTTACGGCGCGGTCCAGAACAGCCCGATCGTGAGCGCAACGCCAAGGGCGACGACCGCCAGCTTCAAAAGTTTCTCGTTGACGCGTCTCAGCATTAGCGCGCCCGCCCAGCCGCCGAACGAGGCGCCGATCGCGGTGATCAGCGCCTGCAGCCAATGCACGTCCCTGGAAAAGACGAAGATCGCGACCGCGGAGGCGTTGATCACGCCCGCGAGAATGTTCTTCGCCGCGCCCGCGTTGCGCACCGCCAGACCCATCATGGTCAGCGCGGCCATCATCAACAGGCCGATGCCGCCGCCGAAATAGCCGCCGTAAACGGCGATAAAGAACTGCGCCACGCTCGCGGCGCGAGGCGACAAATTCGCTTCGCCGGGCGCCTGCGCTTCACGAAAAAAACTCCCCCAGGCGAACAGCGCGGTCGCGAACAGCACCAGCCACGGCACGAGGTGGGCGAAGATCGACGGCGGAGTGGCGAGAAGGATGAGCGCGCCAAGTCCACCACCAATGAGGCTGATGACGAATAGCCTTCGCATCGTGAGCCCGGTCGGGGTCCCCGCGTCCGCCCGACCGGTGAAGCCGGTGACGAGCTGCGCGGGAAACAACGCCACGGTCGAGGTGATGTTGGCCGCACGCGCGTCCATGCCGGTCAGCATCAGCGACGGAAGGGTGACGAACGATCCACCGCCGGCGAGCGCATTCTGCACCCCCGCCCACATCGCGGCGATGAAGAGGACAATGTGGGCGATCATTGCGACATTCGTTCTGGCCATGGGTCAGCGCTCCCGGCGAGCGCGGCGAGAGCTTCTACTCGCGAGGCGGACGAAAGGAAAACTGGGTCCGCGGCGCGCTGGGGATGCTGCACTGGATGGCGCGCGTCGGCCCGATCAGGCAAACTCCCGCGCCGCCGCGTGGTGCTCGGCGATCAGCGCGGCGAGATCGAGCCCGACCGGCTGTCCGTCGACGACCCGCCATTCGCCTGCGATCATGACCCGGTCGGCGCGATGCGCCCCGCACAGAACGAGCGCGGCGAGCGGATCATGCGCGCCCGAGAAGCGCGGCTCGTCAAGCTTGAACAGCGCGAGGTCGGCCTCATGGCCTTCCGCGATCCGGCCGATGTCCGAGCGTCCGAGACAGCGGGCCGAGCCCTCCGTCGCCCAGCGCAGCACATCGAGATGGGTGACCTTATCGGCGCCATAGCGGAGGCGCCCGATCATCAGCGCGTGTCGGATCGCCTCCATCATGTTGGAGGAATCGTTGGAGGCCGAGCCGTCAACGCCGAGGCCGAGCGGCGAACCGGCAGCCTCGAGCTCGCAGGTCCGGCACATGCCGGACGCAAGCACCATGTTCGACGCCGCGCAATGGCAGATGCCGACTTCCGCCTTGCCGAGCCGAGCAATCTCCTCGGCATTGAAATGAACGCCGTGCGCGAGCCAGACGCGGCTCGACATCCAGCCTGTCTCCTCGAGGAGATCGACCGGCCTCAGTCCATACATTTCGAGGCAGAAGCGCTCTTCATCCTGGGTCTCGCCGAGATGAGTGTGAAGCTGGCAATCGTAGCGCTCGGCCAAAAGCGCGCTTTGGATCATGAGATCCTTGGATATCGAAAACGGCGAACAGGGCGCGAGCGCGACACGGAAATGTGCGCCAGGCTTCGGATCGTGGAACAGCTTCAGCACCCGTTCGCTGTCGGCAAGAATCGTCTCTTCGTCTTGCACCACACTGTCCGGCGGCAGGCCGCCGTCCTTTGCCGAAAGGTTCATTGAGCCGCGGGAGACGGTCATGCGCATGCCCAGCCGGCGCGCCTCCTCGACCTCGATGTCGACTGCGTTCTCGAGGCCATCCGGATAGAGGTAATGATGATCGGCGGCTGTGGTGCAGCCGGAAAGCATGAGCTCGGTCAGCGCGAGCCGGGACGCGATCCGCAAGTGATTGGGCTTGAGCCGCGCCCAGATCGGATAGAGCGCGACGAGCCAAGGAAAGAGCGCCTTGTTGATGGCGGAGGGGTGGGCGCGAGTCAGCGTCTGGTAAAAATGGTGGTGGGCGTTGACGAGCCCCGGCAGCACGACATGCCGGGAGGCGTCGAAGGTCGCGTCAATGCGCTCCGGCGTCTCGGCTCGGCCCACACGCCCGGTAATCCGCGTCCCGTCGACGACGAGCCCGCGCTCCGCGCCGTCGGCGAAGATCGCCAATGGGTCTTTGATCCAAAGCCGCATCGCCCGCCCTGCCCTCCTCTCAACCGGTTCCGCAATTGGGAGTCGGTTGAGCGCCGTGTCAACCGAGGGCGAGACGGAAAGCGCGGGGGGCGGGTTTCCCTTGTTCGCTCACATCGGCGGGTTGACGCCGTTCGTGCCGACAACAACGAAGCCCGCGGCGAGCTTGCCGTCATCGCCGCGCTGGGCGGGAACGAAGACGGTCGCGCCGGGCTTGAGGTCCGCTTCGGTCGCCGGAGCGAATGTGACGATCGGAACGCCGTCGGGGACCGAGATCTTCTTCTCCTTGCCGCCGCTATAGGAGAGGTCGAGGGTCCGCCCTTCGACGCCCTTGACCGCGTTGGTGACGGTCGCATTGGTCATCGAGCTTTTCGGCTTCAGGTCCCAAGGATAGCTGCCTTCGCCTGTTCCCTTCATCGCCGGTGGAAAGACCAGCACCTCGACGGCGCCGTCTCCGCCTGACGCCGTGGGAAGCGAGGCGATGCCGACGAAGTCCCCTGGCTTGATGTCATCGACAGAAGCCTTGGCGACGCCCGCCATCTTCCAGCCGGGCTTCATCATCAGCACGGCGTTCGGGCCTTCGCGGGTTTTCACCGTCAGCGTCGATCCATCGAGGCCAACGATGGTCCCGCGCACCCGGACGTTTTCGGCCGCCTGTGCAGGAGACAGGATTGCGATCGCGAGAAAGGCTGCGGCCGCGCTGGCGCCGCAGAAGGCCTGGGCCAATTTCAGATTCATTTTTGAACTCTCCGCGTTGGTCTATCACAATCGCTTGTTGCGACGCCCGCCGCAATCGATCGGCCCTGACGTAGGGCACGGCGTGATAACGATCGAAGGCCGCACTTTATTCGGCGCAGCAGGCGATTTCGTGTCTTACAGTGGCGTTCAAAGCATGCGGGTTGTCCCCCCGCCCCTGCGGGGGAGGACAAGGCCTGCCTTTCGGCTGCATTTGGACTATTCAAGAGAACCCGCTTAAGCGCGGCCCTCCCGCTTGGCCTCATCCCCGCGCGCTCACCACCTCCGCGTAGCGGTCACGAATCACCGCCATTTTGGCGATCCCCGTCATCGCCGAACCGGCGTCGAGATTGAGCCGATATCCGGCGATCTGGTCTGCGTGCGAGGCGTGGCGACGGGCGTCGTTTGGCGTGTGGCCGTGGATGACAAAGAAGCCGCCAAACCCTTCCGACCCCGGACGATGGTCGAGGAATGGCCGCCGCACCCAGGCCCAGTGACGATCTTCGTCGAGCTTGGCGAGCGGAATGTTCCAGGGAACGGCAAGAAAAGTTTCAAGTTCGACTTGCGGGTTGACGCCCGCGTGGACGAACAGAACCTGGCCAGAGCGCCAGCTTGGCCGCAAGGACGAGAGCCAGGCGAGGATGCGCGGCGGAAGCGACGCGCGCGCCTCGATCAAGAGATCATCGAGAGACTCGGGCGGCGCCTCGCTCTTGAGAAACTGCGCCAAAGTCCGGTCGCCGCCATTGGCGATCCAGGTGTCGAACGCGTCAATCGCGTCGTCCCAAGGCGTCTCGGGATCGAGCGCGAGTCGCATCATCGCTTCGTGGTTGCCCATGAGTGCGATCGCCTCATCGGCGCCGACCCGCGCTTTGGCGCCCATCGCAAGCTCGATCGCGCCAAGACTGTCGGATCCGCGGTCGACGAAGTCGCCGAGAAAGACGATCGTGCGCTTGTCGCGCAGCTTGGGCTCCCGCGCCGCCTCGTCGATGAGCGCGGCGAGGAGATCGCTTCGCCCGTGAATGTCACCCACGGCGAAAATCTCCACCTCCGGACTTACGCCCTGCGGCAGCGAAAATCCTCGACGCTCGACCACCACGGACATAAGACCACACCCGGCGCACGGGAACGCGCGGCAGCATTGCACGTCCACACCCGCGCGCGCTAGGATCGCGCCCATGTTCCTTGAGTTTTTCGCCAATCTGCGTCAGGCGCACGTGCCGGCGACGCCGCGCGAATATCTCGATCTCATGCGGGCGCTCGACGACGATCTGGCTCAGATGTCAGTCGACGAATTCTACCGCCTTGCGCGCGCGCTTCTGGTCAAGGACGAGCGCAATCTGGACCGGTTCGACGTCGTCTTCGCCGCGACCTTCAAGGGCGTTCTGAGCGTCGCCGCTGCGGTCGAGGCGAAGGACCTGCCGGAGGAATGGCTGCGCCGCGTGATGGAGCGCTATCTCAGTCCCGAGGAGCGGGCTCAGATCGAGAAGCTCGGTTTCGACAAGCTGATGGAGACGCTGCGCGAGCGCCTCGCCGAGCAGAAGGGCCGCCATCAGGGCGGTTCGAAATGGATCGGCACGGGCGGAACGTCGCCCTTCGGCGCCTATGGCGACAACCCTGAGGGCGTGCGCATCGGCCAGGACAAAGGTCGCCGAGGCAGCGCCGTCAAGGTCTGGGACCGGCGGGAGTTCAAGGACTTCGATGGGCAGGCGGAGCTCGGGCCGCGCAACATCAAGCTCGCGCTGCGCCGGCTTCGGCGATTCGCCCGTGAGGGCGCGGCGGAAGAGCTCGATCTCGACGGCACGATCCGGTCGACCGCCGACAAAGGCTATATCGACGTCATGCTGAGGCCCGAACGGCGCAACGCCGTCAAGGTGCTCCTCTTTCTCGACGTCGGCGGCTCGATGGATTGGCACGTGGAAGCGGCTGAGCAGCTGTTCTCCGCCGCGAAAAGCCAATTCAAGCGGCTCGACCATTTCTACTTTCACAATTGCCTCTACGAGAGTGTGTGGAAGAACAACCGCCGCCGGCACGACGAGCGGGCGCCGACACACGATCTCATCAATTCGTACCGCCGCGATTATCGCGTCGTCTTCGTCGGCGACGCTTCAATGAGCCCGCACGAGATCATGGCGCCTGGCGGCTCGGTCGAGCACCTCAATCCGGAGCCGGGGAGGGTGTGGCTCGAGCGCGCCATTCTCGCCTGGCCGCGCAGCGTTTGGATCAATCCGACGCCGCCGGGCGCCTGGAGATCATTCGCTATCGACATCGATGATCGCCGAGATCTTTCAGCACCGCATGTATCCGTTGACTCCCGACGGGGTCGAAGCGGCGATGCGGGCGCTCGCCGCCTGACGCTTGCGCCTTACCAAGCGGCGCCGCGCCTCATTCCCTCACC
>CAVPPX010000023.1:0-63019 GCA_963707355.1 uncultured Alphaproteobacteria bacterium
TCGTGTCGATCACTTTCCCGATGGTCCTCCCTTTCCTCATGCTCGCGGTGCTCTTCCAAGCGATCCAGTCGTTCGTCATGTTCGACTTGGTCAATCTGCTCACGTCTGGCGGGCCAGGATCGACCACCGAACTGGTCTCGATCACGCTGAAGCGCGCCGCGTTTGAAAAGTGGGAAACGGGTTACGCTTCAGCGCTCGCTGTGATCCTTTTTGTCACGATATTCGGGGCGGCTAATATCTACGTGAAGGCGCTCAACAAAGTGAAACAGCAATGAGCGCAGCTGAGGCCCCCCGTCCGTTTTCCGAGCCGTCGCCGCTCGTCCGTTGGCTGGCCGGCGCCATCGTCGTCGTTTACGCCATCGTCACGATCCTGCCTCTGGTGTGGATCGGGGCGACCGCCTTCAAGTCGCAGGAGGACGCAATCGCGTATCCGCCGAAGGTGTTCTTCAAGCCGACGCTCGAGGGGTTTGTCGATCTGTTCACGGTGCAGACGCGCCAGTCGCACGATTTCATCGCCAAGCTGCCGCCGCCCAAGACATGGTATGAAAAGATTGCCCGCGACCGCGACATGGTGATTGCCGGTCCGTCGCGGTTCGTCGAGCGCTTCTTCAATTCGTTGATTATCGGCTTCGGCTCGACCATTCTCGCGACTTTCCTTGGGGTGCTGGCTGCCTACGGGTTTTCGCGCTTTCGCGTGCCGTTCGCCGACGACCTGTTATTTTTCATCCTGTCCACGCGGATGATGCCGCCAATCGCGATCGCCGTCCCAATTTACATGATGTATCGCTGGCTGGCCTCTACACACGAGGATCGGCATGATCCTTTTGTACACGGCGGTGAACGTGTCGCTCGCGGTCTGGCTGCTCAAGGGCTTCATCGACGAGATCCCTCGCGAATACGAGGAGGCGGCTTTGGTCGACGGTTACACGCGGCTGCAAGCGTTTCGTAAGGTTGTGCTGCCGCAGGCGGCGACCGGCATCGCGGCGACCGCGATCTTCTGCCTGATTTTCTCCTGGAACGAGTACGCGTTCAATCTCTTGCTGACGAGTTCGGACGCGCAGACGATGCCGCCCTACATCCCCTTCATCATTGGCGAGGGCGGGCAAAACTGGCCTGCGGTCGCAGCGGGAACAACTCTTTTCTGCTGCCGATCATGATTTTCACGATCGCGCTGAGAAAGCATCTTTTGCGCGGCATCACATTCGGCGCGGTGCGGCGATGACCATGAAGACCGAGTCGTCGAAAAGAGACGCGTCGGCATGGCGACACCCGTTCCGCCGTGGGCCGTGGGAAATACTGGCGACCGTCGTCATCTCCGTCGGCGTCGTCATGCTGTGCCAACCGTTCTGGCTCGCGTTGTACACTTACTCCTTCCTGACCATCCTGACCGGCGTCGCGATGTTCGTCGTCGTCACGAAATTCCCCGATTAGGCGCGGGCTCATGGCGCAGATCCGGGTGCAATCTCTGCACAAGTCTTTCGGCGATTTCGTCGCGGTCAAGGACTCGAACTTCACCGTCGAGGACGGCGAGTTCTTTTGCCTGCTCGGCCCGTCTGGCTGCGGCAAGACGACCACCCTGCGCATGATCGCGGGGTTGGAATTGCCGACCTCGGGTCGCGTTCGCTGGCCGGCGATGACGTCACGCTCAAGCGCGCCTCTGCCCGCGACATCGCTTTCGTATTCCAGCTCTTCGCGCTCTACCCGCACATGAATGTGCGGAAAAATATTGCCTTTCCGTTGGTCTCGATGGGCGTGAAACGCGCAGAGGTCAGGACGCGCGTGGAGGAAGCCGCTCGCATTCTGCGGATCACCGAATTGCTCGATCGCCCAGTGTCGGGTCTGTCCGGCGGCGACCGCCAGCGTGTGGCTCTCGGACGGGCCATCGTGCGCCGGCCGCTCGCCTTCATGATGGACGAACCGCTGGGCGCGCTCGATTCCGAATTCCGTCAGGTCATGTGCGGCGAGCTGCGCGGACTTCACGACCGGCTCAAGGCCACCACCGTCTATGTGACGCACGACCAGATCGAGGCGATGTCGCTTGGCGACAAGATCGCCGTGATGAGCCACGGTGTGATCGAACAACTGGGCGCGCCGCAGGAGATCTACGATCGTCCGGCGTCGGTCTTCGTCGCGGATTTCATCGGCTCTCCGCCCATGAACCTGCTGACCTTCCACAACTCGCTGGAGCCGGGCCGCGCCAGGATCCGGCTGGGCCGCGAGATCGCCGTTCCGGCGCCCCGCGAGGGCCTGTCGGCGGGCGATCTGATTCTCGGCGTGCGTCCCGAGCATGTGCGCCTGAACGATCAAGCCCCGTTGCGCGGCGAAGTTTTTGGCACGGAATATCTCGGCACCACACAGATCGTCACCGTCACCACCCCGCATGGCCTAGCGAAAGCCCGATTGCCCGCCAATCTAGAGGTGTCGGTCGGCGACCGTGTTGGACTCGAATTCCGTCCTGACCGCATCTCGCTGTTCGACGCCGCTTCCGGCCACGCTATCCTGACGGCGCTCCATGATCATGCGCCCGCGATGGAGCTCGCGCATGGCTGAGGTGACGCTGGAGGGCGTTTCGAAACGTTTTGGTGCGACGAGCGCAGTCTCCGATCTGTCGCTCACCGTCGACGACGGCGCATTCGTGGTCTTGCTCGGGCCGACCGGCGCTGGCAAGACGACGACTTTGCGCCTCGTCGCCGGCCTCGAGAAACCGGACGCCGGGCGGATCCGCATCGCCGGCCAGGACGTCACAAGCGCCTCGCCTGCGCAGCGCGATGTCGCCTTCGTATTCCAGCAATATTCGCTCTACCCGCATCTTTCGGTGTTCGACAATTTGGCCTTCCCGCTGCGCTCTCCCGCAAGACGGTCGCCCGAACCGCGGATCCGGCAGAGGGTGAACGAAGTCGCGGCGCTGCTTCGGATCTCCGAGAAGCTGGAGGAGCGGGTCACCAGGCTTTCCGGCGGACAGATGCAGCGCGTGGCCATCGGCCGCGCCCTAGTTCGCTCACCCTCCATCTACCTTATGGACGAGCCGCTTTCCTCGCTCGACGCCAAGCTGCGCGCCGAATTGCGCATCGAGCTCAAGCGCATCCAAACAGAGCTCGGCGCCACGATCCTCTATGTCACCCACGACCAGACGGAGGCTATGACGCTCGGCACCCGCGTCGGCGTCATCGATAGCGGCCGCCTGGCGCAGGTCGGCACGCCGCGACAAGTGTACGAGGATCCGCTGAACGTCTACGTCGCCGCCCGCTTGGGCAGCCCACCGATCAATCTGGCGCCAAGCTCCCTGTTTCCCGACATCGCGATGCCGAAAGGCGCAACGACGGTCGGCGTTCGCACGGAGCACGCCCGCATCAGCAAAGCCAACGGCCGGCGCGCCTCCGGCCGCGTCAGATGGGTCGAGCATCTCGGCGATCAGGATCATTTGCATGTCGATCTCGGCGAGCGTGATTTCGTCACCCTGGCTGATCCCGATTCCGGGCTCGGACCGGGCGACGAAGTGGCCATCGCGCTGACCGATCCCCTTTTCTTCAATGCCGCGGGCGAACGGGTGCGCGCATGACCCCAGCCCTTCTTCACCGCCTGATCGTCGCCGTGTCCGATGATCTGATCGCCCATGCCGATGAACTGACCGCTCTCGATCAGGCGGTGGGCGACGGCGATCATGGCGTCAATATGAAGCGAGGCTTCGAGGCCGTGCGGGCGGACGCTCAAGCAACAGCCGAGAAGCCGCTGCCGGATGCGCTGAAGGCGATCGGCACGCAACTTGTTATGAAAGTGGGGGGCGCTTCCGGCCCGCTTTACGGCACTCTGTTCCTCGCGCTGAGCAAGGAGATCGCGCCGAACGGCTCGATCTGCCGACGGCGTTCGGCAAGGCCGTCGAAGCTGTCAAGGCCCGCGGCAAATCGCAGCCGGGCCAGAAGACTATCTCGATGTTCTGATGCCCGTGCAGGCCGCCCTCGCCGAAGGCGGGGCGGACCTTCGAGCGCGGCTGCCGATCGTCGCCGCAAGCGCCGCCGAGGCGACGATCCCGATGCTGGCGACGCGGGGCCGGGCCTCGTTCCTGGGTGAGCGTTCGATCGGACATATGGACCCCGGCGCACGGTCGTCAGCGTTGATGGTCGCGTCCATTTGCCGGGCGTTGGAGGACTGAACGTTGGCGAAAGTCGGGATCGTAATCGTGTCGCACTCGCCCAAGATTGCCGAGGGAGCGGCGGACATGGTGCGCCAAATGGTGGGTGACAGCGTGAATCTAGCCTACACCGGGGGCGATCCAGGGGGCGGGCTTGGAACCGGCGTGGCGTCAATCCGAGACGCGATCGACCGCGCATGGTCGGAGGCCGGGGTGGCCATTCTGGTCGATCTGGGCGGCGCCGAAACGAACAGTGAAATGGCGGTCGAAATGCTCGACGCCGAGCGGCGCGGCCGCGTGGTGGTGTGCAACGCCCCGATTGTCGAAGGCGCGGTGATGGCCGCCACGGAGGCGTCCGGCGGTTCGACATTGGAGACCGTCAGGCGCACGGCCGAGGAGCTTTCCCCGCAATGAAGGACGCGGCAATGAAAGACGAGACCGCAGCCGAACAGGCGACCGACCGCGCCGAGCTCACCAACGCGGTGGGTTTGCATGCGCGCCCTTCAGTCAAGCTCACACAGCTTGCCAAAACCTTCGACTGCCGCGTTGAGATCGCCTTATCGGCCGACGGACCGTGGGTGGACGCCAAGAGCCCGGTGAAGGTTATGCGCGTAAAAGCGCCGCGCGGCGCCGTCCTGCATGTGCGCGCGTCCGGGAAGGGCGCCCGGGCGGCGGCGGCGGCGCTCGTGGGTCTGGTGCGCGACGGTTTCGGCGAGGCGATGGATCAGCGCGCAGATCAGAGCCATGGCTGAGCTTCGCCTTTTCGGTCGAAGTGCGGCGCCGGGCATGGCGGATGGCGTCGTGACCGTGCTTCGCGCCGTCGAGCGCCCGCAGCGCGAGGCTGGCAGTCCGGCGCAGGAGGCGATGGCGCTGAAGGACGCCCTCGCGCAGGCGCTGGCCGAAGTCGAAACTTTGGCCAGAGGGGCGGCTGGCGACGCCAGCGACATGCTCGCCTTCCAGGCGGCGATGCTGTCCGATGACGAACTGGCCCGGCCGGCGTTCGAAATCCGTCTCAGCCGGCGAGTTTGCGTCCGCGGCGTGGGAGGCCGCAATGGCCGACGAAATCTCCGGTTATCGCGCCGGCGAGGACGCCTATTTCTCCGCTCGCGCGGCCGATCTCGAGGACATCCGCGACCGTGTCCTCGGGCATTCGGTCCCTGCGGCGGACGGCGCGCCGATCCCGGCGGCTCTGTGGTGGTCGCGGCAGAGCTGCCTCTCTCGCGCTTTCTCGGCATCGACTGGGCGCAAGGCGGCGCGATTGTGTTGACGGAGGGCAGCCCGACCAGCCACGTCGCCATGCTCGCGCGGGCTCGCCGCGTGCCAATGGTCGTGGGACTCGGCGCCGCCGCCGACTCGATGGCCGGCCGCGAGGCGCTGGTCGACGCTGCCAGCGGCGAAGTGGTGCTGGACCCGACCGAGAACACACGCACCGCCTTCGCCGCGAGGGCTGGCCGCGCAGAGGTCGCAGCCGCCGCAGCCGCGGCTTTCCGTCAGCGGCCGGCGGTCACGAAGGACGGAACCGCGATCTCCGTGAACCTCAACGCCGCCAGCGCGGACGAGCTCGAGGGGATCGATCCCACGATTTGCGACGGCGTTGGCCTCGTGCGCACGGAACTGATGTTTTACGGACCTGGCGGTCCGCCGGACGAGGACGCACAATACGTGGCTTATCGCCGCATTCTCGCCTGGGCACAGGGCCGTCCCGTCACCATACGGACCCTGGACGCCGGCGGCGACAAGCCGATCGAAGGCGTGACGATGAGCGGCGAAAGCAATCCGTTCCTCGGCGTTCGGGGGATCCGATTGTCGTTGCGCCATCCCGCTCTGTTCCAAACCCAGCTTCGCGCGCTCGCGCGCGCGGCGGCGCACGGCGACCTGCGCGTCATGCTGCCCATGGTGACGGTTCCCGCGGAACTCGAAGCGGCGCGAACGCTCATGGACGAGGCCATCAGGAGCCTCGCGCGCGACCGCATTCCCGCCGTCCGCCCGAAACTCGGGATCATGATCGAGGTGCCGGCCGCCGCTATCGCCGTCGACCAGTTCGACGCCGATTTCTTCTCGATAGGCTCCAACGACCTCACCCAATACGTGACCGCAGCTGGCCGCGATATCGGGGCGGTCGCCGATCTGGCCGACCCGCTGAACCCTGCGGTTTTGCGACTTATTGCGTCCGTCGCCCGGCACGGACGGGAATCGGGACGCGGAGTCAGTCTCTGCGGCGATGCGGGCGGCGAACCTCGGGTGATCGGCGCATTGCTCCGCGCTGGCCTACGCTCGCTGTCGGTCGCGCCCGAATCCGTTGCCGCGGCCAAGCAGGCGATCGCCGGCGTCGACTTGCGTGAGGCGACGCCATGAGCGACGCCGTCGGGGGCGAGACGGTGGCTGACTACAAGCGCCTGCTCCAGATCGTGTGCGACAACCGCCCCTCCGGCACGCGCGGGCGCCTCGCGGTTGCGCTTGGCACCAACCGTTCCTTCGTGTCGCAATTGGTCAATCCGGCCTACGCGATGCCGATCCCGGCCCAGCATCTCGAGACCATCTTCGAGGTCTGTCACTTTTCATCGGCCGATCGCGCCGCATTTCTAAGCGTCTACGACAATGCGCATCCGGGCCGTCGCGAGACCGGCGAGTCGGCTGCGGGAATTCGGGTGATCAGCCTCACCGTGCCAGATTTGGGGAACGCGCGACGAAACCAAGCGGTCGACGCCTTGATCGCGGAATACGGGCGCCACGTCGCGCGCCTCGCGACGCTGCTGAAGGATTGAAGCCGGCGCGGTCGAACGCCGGTCAAGACGGAGGAAATCGAATGAAGAGGCTGATGAACGCAGTCGACGCCATGCTCGACGAAAGCCTCGATGGCTTCGCCGCCGCGCACGCCGACATCGTCGAACTGGGCGCGAACCGGAAATTCGTCCGCCGACGGACGCTGAGCCGCGGCAAGGTCGCGCTGATATCCGGCGGGGGATCCGGCCACGAGCCCCTCCATGCAGGCTTCGTCGGCCACGGTATGCTGGACGCAGCCTGTCCGGGCCAGGTGTTCACATCACCAACTCCCGACCAGATGGCAGCCGCCATTGAGGCAGTCGACACCGGCGCAGGTTCATTGTTGATCGTCAAGAACTACGAAGGCGACGTCATGAACTTCGAGATGGCGGGCGAACTCGCCGCCGCCGAGGGCCGGAAGATCATGTCCGTGGTGACGAATGACGACGTCGCGGTGCCCAACTCGACCTGGTCAACCGGCAGGCGCGGCGTTGCCGGCACGCTCGTGGTGGAGAAAATTGTCGGCGCCGGGGCGGAAGAGTCGATGGGCCTCGCGGAGTTGCAGGAGCTCGGCCGGAAGGTGAACGACCGCACGCGATCGTTCGGCGTCGCCTTGACCCCATGCACCGTGCCAGCCGCGGGCAAGCCTACGTTCGAGCTTGCCGTCGATGAAATGGAGGTGGGAGTCGGCATCCACGGCGAACCTGGACGTCGGCGCAGCAAGCTGGCTTCGGCCGACGCGATCGCCGAGGACATGCTCGGCGCGATCCTCGGCGATCTCGCGCCCAGCACGGGGAGCGAATGTCTTCTGCTGGTCAATGGCTTTGGCGGCACGCCACTGATGGAGCTCTACCTGATGGTCAACACCGCCCGACGCATCCTCGCCGGTCGCGGCCTTAAAATTGTCCGGCACCTGACCGGCTCGCTGGTCACCTCCCTCGACATGGCCGGCTGCTCGCTGACGGTGAGCCTGCTCGACGAGCCCCTGATCCGGCTGTGGGACGCCCCGGTCAAGACGGCTGCGCTCTCCTGGTAGTAGCTCTGGCGTCGTCTTCCGGCAGGGTCGAAAACGTAACGCTCGACGTATTGGCTGCTCCGCCTGATGACGACGAATGGACCGAGCCGGGCAAGAAGCCGGCGTTCCCTTTAGATGGACCTACAAGCGGAAGCCGGAGGCGGCAGCCCAGGGCGTCGTTTGTTGTGTGTGAATGGTGGCGGGCTCGATCTCCGTGCTCGTGTCGCGCCTTCCAGTCGCCGGAGGAAGGCGGGACCGATACCATCGTGTACTGGCGGCTCCGAAGCCCGTCGAATACGTAGGCCTGTGTTTTGTAGAACTCGCGAAAGGAGGTCCCCGTGGACGCGGCAACCTGTGCGACGAGGACAACACATAGGGGTATCATCCCGACGGGGTCCAGCATTGTTCCAAACAGGCGAGAGCGATTTCGGTCGTGGCCGAGATCCTTGAGCATCGCGGGGGCTCGGCGGAGCGGACGGATCGATCTGGGTCGATGAGATGGCGCGATTGTTGTCGGTCAATGTCGGCCTGCCACGCGACATCGTGTGGAGAGATAAGACGGTGCGCACCGGCGTTTGGAAGGATTCGGTGCGGGGACGCTGTCGCGTCGGCAAGTTGAACCTCGATGGAGACGGTCAGGGCGATCTCGCCGGTCATGGAGGCAAGTGGCGCGCGGTCTTCGTGTACCAGATCGAGTTCCTATCGCCACTGGCAGGATCAGCTCCAACGCTCCGACTTTGTTTACGGACAATTCGGCGAGAACTTCACGATCGAAGGCTTGCCGGACGACGGCGTCTATATCGGTGATCGCTATAGGATTGGCAGCGCTTTGTTCGAGGTCACGCAGCCCAGGGTGACTTGCTATCGCGTCGGCATTCGCATGAACGAGCCTCGCATGGCGGCGTTCCTGACCTCCAGCGGGCGGCCCGGATTCTACTTCCGCGTCCTCGAGGAGGGCGAGGTCGGCGCCGGCGACGAGATCGTGAAGGTCGATGAGGGCAAGGAGCAGATGTCGGTCGCCGAGGTCAACGCCCTGCTCTATTCACCTCAGCACCCGCGCGACCGACTGGAACGCGCGTTGGAGATTGCGGCGCTTTCGCCTGGCTGGCGGTCGTCGTTCACCGCCTTGCTCGCTAGTCGATCGGACGGCAACGCAGGACTGGCGCCGGCGTCGGCTGCGCACCCCGCCGCGCCCGGATTCCGCCCGCTGAAGATGACGGCGATTGACCAGGAAGCGGCTGATGTGGTGTCGCTGACGATGCAGTGCGCTGACGGCGAGCCATTGTCGGAGGCGCTGCCAGGCCAGTACGTGGTGCTGCGTCTTCCAGGCATCGGCGGCGCGCCGCTCTTTCGCAGTTACTCGCTTTCAGGACCCGTCTCGACGGATCGCTATCGGATCAGCGTCAAGATCGAGCCGAACGGCGCCGCAGGCGCCTATCTAAAAGATCATGTGCGGGTGGGCAGCGTTCTTGAGGTCAGCTCGCCGCGCGGGAGTTTCACTTTGCAGTCGGACGAGGGGCCCGTGGTGCTCCTCAGCGCAGGGATCGGGGCGACGCCCGTCCTGGCAATGCTTTACGCTATGTCGTCGGCGCATTCGACGCGTCCGGTGCTGTGGCTGTATGTCGCACGCGACGGAAAGCACTTTCCGTTCGCGGCCGAGGTGCGGCGCCTTGCCTCAGGCCTGTCGCTCGCCCGCAGCTATGTCTGTTTCAGCCGACCGGAGGTCGCCGATCAGCTCGGAGCGGATTTTGACGCCGCAGGCCATCTTTCGCAGGCGGTGTTCGAGGAAGCGGGAGTAACGGCAGATGCTGACGTCTACTTATGCGGCCCCACCCGCTTCATGGCCGACATGAGGGCGACCCTAACGCAACTCGGCGTCCGGCCGGATCGTATTCACGTCGAGATCTTCAACGGCGGCGAATCCGTGACGCCGGGGGTCGCCGGCGCCGTGGCAAAGACACCGCATCGGCCGCCGCTCGACCTCGATACCGGCCCTCTCGTCTCGTTCGCGCGCAGCGGGATAACCGCCCACTGGAATCCGTCTGCCTATCAGAACGTGCTGGAACTCGCGGAGGCGTGCGACGTCCCGGTGCGCTGGGCGTGCCGGACTGGCGTCTGCCACAATTGTGAGAGCGGTCTCGTCTCTGGAAAGGTCGCTTACGAGCCTCAGCCGCTCGACCTGCCAGCGACCGGCAACGTGCTCATCTGCTGTTCGCGTCCGGTCGGCGACGTCGTTCTTGACCTGTGAGGACAAGGTGTCCGACCGCAGTCCCCTATCCACCGGGGAGGAGTCGAAGAGGGCAAGCCACTGAATCGAACTGAAGCACGAGGAGCTGCGAATGCCACAAGCGCACCAGCCGGGCAATCAGCTTTCCGATCCATCCTGCCCGAAGCGATCGACTGGAAGCCGTTCCCGGCGTTTCCGCCTTCTGTCCGGCTCGCGGTCCTCGTGGGCGAACCCTCAAAGTCCGGCCCCTACATGGTCCGGGTCAAAGTGCCTGCAGGCGTGAAGCTCATGCCGCATCGGCATCCGGAAGACCGCATCTACCGGTCATATCCGGCGTCTTCTACATCGGGCTTGGCAACCACTTCGATGGCGATCAAATGAACCCCTATCCGCCGGGTAGCGTCATTGTCCTTCCAGGGGATACGCCACATTTCCATTGGGCGAAATCCGGCGAGTACGTCACGGAGGTCACACGGCGATCGGACCGCTTGGCCTCGAATATTTGGATCCGAGCGACGATCCGCGTCGGCACGGTGGTTGATCGCGATTGCTGCCGGTTCTAGGCAAACGCGTGCGATGCGGCCAACCCGCTTTTGCTGATACACGCTGAGCCCACAGATCGCCCGCCGAGCGACGCACTGACGATGGGCTAAAAAAGCGAAAAAGGGCGCGCGCCGTTACCGGCTCCAACACCCCGAATAGATACCTAAGTATCGGCGATACCATCGTGCAATAGATCAGTCGACGCGCTTGTGATGTTCTTCTCCCGCGAACTTAACTTGAGGCGCTGATCGTCTATACTGAGGAGCGCCGAGGAGAAATGCAATAAAGACTTCAATCTTGGCGCTGGCGATGGGCGTCGCGTTGGCGTGCCCAACAACGGCTTACGCGAACGAGAACCGCAACATAATCGAGGAGCTCTTCTTTGGGTCGGACTTCAATCACCGAGCCCATGAGGAGACGGTCGGTTAGCAATCGAGCGACCCGTTCATACCCCGCGGGACCGACGGGCTGAGCAGTAACATCGACGCGTGCGCCAGCTACGGCTGCGTTGGCGTCGGCGGAGACTAGAGGGCGGCGGGGCAAGCCCCGGGCCGGAAGTCCGCCCGGCCACAACCTGCGCCGGACGCGCAAACAAGCCGCAGCGACCATTAAGCTCTGGCTTAGGGCGGCGATACCAAGAGGCCACGCGAATCAACCGGCTATAGTCCTCGCTCCGCTCTTGCTTAAGAAATGGTCCGGGCCGGCTTCAAACAATCTGAACGCGGCGCGCGCTTATTTCTATAGAATGCCGAATAGGAGGTCGTGATGAGTCTTATGGATCAGGTCATGAAGGCCAATGAACAATTCGCAGGAAGGTACGATCCGAAGCTGGGCGGGCGCCCGTAGCCCAAGATCGCGATCGTAACCTGCATGGACCCGCGGTGTCAATCGGCTCACAAAATTGACCCCCGATCGGCGTCCAAAATTGACCCCCTGATGTCGCACTGACGGCAGCGCTTGCCCCGGCGGAGCTGGTCGGGATTGCGCAGCCGGGGCGAGCGCGGGTCGGTGAAGAGCCGTTTGCTGAAGATCAGGCGCGGTTCTTGAAGCGCCAACTCTCGTTGCCGGTTTCGACGATGTCGCAGTGATGCGTGAGGCGGTCGAGCAGTGCGGTGGTCATCTTTGGGTCGCCAAAGACGCTGGGCCATTCACCGAAGGCGAGATTTGTTGTGACGATGATTGACGTGCGTTCGTAGAGACGGCTGATCAAGTGGAACAGGAGCTGGCCGCCGGACTGCGCAAACGGAAGATAGCCGAGCTCGTCGAGAACGATGAAGTCGAGCCGGGTGAGATAATCGGCGAGCCGCCCTTGACGGCCAGATCGACCCTCGGCTTCTAGCCGGTTGACGAGATCGACGGTGTTGAAGAAGCGGCCTCGCGATCCGGCGCGGATACAGCTCCGTGCGATCGCGATCGCCAAGTGGGTCTTGCCGGTGCCGGTTCCGCCAACTAGGACGATGTTGCGTTGCTGAGCAACGAATACGCCGCCGGCAAGATCGCGCACCAGGTTCTCATTGATCAGCGTGTCCTTGAACGCAAAGTCGTTCACATCCTTGGCTAGCGGCAGCTTGGCGGTTGTGAGCTGGTATCGGATCGAACGCGCCTGCTTTTCCGATATCTCGGCCTTGAGCAGATCGCCGACCAGCTGCTGGGGCTCATGCTTACGCTTGAGCGCGGTGGCGAGCGTCTCGTCATATGCGCTTTTCATCCCATAGAGCTTCAGTTCGCCCATCATTTCGAGGACTTCAGTTCTCTCCATAGTCATGCCCTCCTGAGCTGGTCGTATCTCGCGCAGTCAGCGACCGGCGCATGTCGGAGCCTCAGCGCATCCGGGGTGAAGACGGGCGCAACAGGTCCAGGATCGCGTTGGCGCGCGAGGATGTTGATGATCACGTCGGACGAATGGACGCCCTCCGACATCGCCTGAGCGCAGGCGGCTTCCACCGCCGGCAATCCATCGGTGAGCACGGTGGCCAGGATGGCGACCATCTGGCGATCGCCATCATCGGATTCGGCGAGCTTGCGTCGAACCCGCTCGAGCGCCGTCGGCAGCACCCAATCCTTGAACGGAGCGCCGTTGCGCAGGGCTCCAGGCTTACGGGCCAGGACCGGAACATAGTGCCAGGGATCGTAGACTGTGTCGCCGCGACCGTAGTTGCGGGGATGCTCTGCGACGATACGCCCATCCTGGCGGACGATGATGCGATCGGCGTAGGCATGGACCTCGACTGGACGACCGACTGCGCTGGCGCTCACTGAGTATTTATTGTTGTCGAACCGCACCAGGCACGTCTTCGACACCGAGGCTTGTTGCGCATGGAACCCGTCGAAGCGACCGCGATAGGCGATGAGCTTGGGCCGCTCTTCCTCGAACACCTCCCATACGGTCTGCTCGGGGCTTTCGGGGTGCGGGTGGGCCTTGGCGTAGGCGATGCACCTGTCCATGAGCCAAGCGTTCAAGTCATCGTACGTCTTGAACCGCAGGCGTGGCGTGAAGAAGCGCTCGCGAACAAGGCCGACCTGGTTCTCCACCTGGCCTTTCTCCCAGCCTGACGCCGGCGTGCAGGCGACAGGGTCGACGAGATGGTGCGAACACATTTGCAGGAAGCGGCGATTGTATTGCCGATCCTTGCCGACGAAGATCGTGTCGACTGCCGTCTTCATGTTATCGTAGACGCCGCGCGTGCAGGCGCCCTTGAAGAACGCGAACGCCCGATCGTGCGCGTCGAACACCATTTCCTGGGTCTCGCGCGGATAGGCGCGTACGAACATCATGCGGCTGTGGCAAAGGCGGACATGCGCGACCTTCAAGGTCGTTGTCACGCCGCTCATCACGACGATCTCGTGACTCCAGTCGAACTGGTAGGCCTCGCCCGGCGCAAACGACAGCGGAACGTAGGCGGTAGCCGACTGGCTCGAGTGCTCGCGGCTCCAGATCTTGGCGTAGCGTCGGACGGCGTCGTAGCCGCCTTCATAGCCCACCGCCCGCAACTCCTCGAATAGCCGGATCAGCGTCAGACGTTCGCGCGCTGGCGCGTCGGCGTTCTTCGTCAGCATCCGATCGATGTCGGCCTTCCAGCGTCCCAACTTCGGGCGTGGCTGGACCTCTCGCTCGTAGGAAAATGATGTCTCGCCCGAGCGTAGAATCTTCCGAACCGTATTGCGCGATATCTTCAGATCGCGGGCGATCTCCTTGATCGACTTGCCTCTGGACAAATGCTCGCGCCGTATCCGGGCGATCGTCTCCACAACCAGCATCCCCACCGCCCGCGTCACACAAACGCGGGCAACCGAACAGAGCGAAAACCAGGGGGTCAATTTTGGAAGCCAATTCCCCCGCCTAGGGGGTCAAAATTGCACGCCGAAACACACCGCGGCTTTCGGACCTCGAGGGGATCTTGGGATTGAGACAGCGGATATGGACGTCATCCGCACCGGCGGCCCGGCCGTCACCGACGACGTGCTCGGAGAACTCGTCGTTTCCACGCGGGTCCTGGGGAGCAAGGAGATCATGCTCCTCAATCACACCGGCTGCGGGTTCACAACCTTCACTGACAAGGAGCTGAACGACAAGGTCGCCCGAGAGACAGGTGACGCCACACTGGTCCCGATGCGCTTGTTTTCCTTCAAGGACCCTGAGGAGAACACTCGGGCGCAGATCGAGAAGGTCCGGTCGCATCCATGGATTGGCAAGGATATACCCGTTCGAGGCTTCATTTTCGACGTGGACACAGGTCGGTTGCGGGAAGTCAAGCATGGGTGATCGGCGCATTGTCGCCGCTTGAGTTTACGGCGGCCCGTAAATGAGGTCGCCCCGCTAGTCCCGAAAACGGGGCCACCAAAAAAACGCTTGCACCGCCGCGGGCCAACTGGCGCTCCTTCGAAGAATCAAATCAGGAGTCCACACCATGAACCGCTCTGAAAGAACATTCACGACAGAGCAGATCCGGCTTGAGCGGCGCTTGCCGTCATACTGGCGTGTGACATTTGATATCCCGCCGCTGAACATCTTCGGACCAAAGCAGATGACGCAGCTTAACGAGATCATCACCGCGATCGAGACGGATCAGCACGTGAAGGTCGTTGTGTTCGATAGCGCCGTCGATGGCTTCTTTCTCACACACTACGATTTTCTCGCGCCGCTCGAGAATTCGACACGCATCCCTCCGGGACCGACCGGTCTCCAGGCGCTGCCGGACATGCTGGCCCGTCTCAGCCGCGCTCCTGTCGTCTCCATCGCTTCAATCCGCGGCAGAGCGACAGGAGTTGGAAGTGAGCTCGCGCTCGCCAGCGAAATGCGATTCGCAAGCCGCGAGACGGCGGTCCTTTCGCAATGGGAGGTCGGCGCGGGCCTGGTGCCGGGTGGCGGCCCGATGGCGCGATTGCCGCGCCTGATCGGCCGTGGCCGGGCGCTGGAAGTGCTGTTGGCCGCGGACGACATCAATGCCGAGCTTGCCGAGCTCTACGGCTACGTCAATCGCGCCTTTCCTGACGCCGAGCTCGACGGTTTCGTCGATGCGTTGGCGATGCGGATCGCTTCCTTCGACAAGCAGGCGATTGCCGAAACCAAGCGTCTGGTCGACGTCGCAAGCCTGCCGTCGGATGCGGATATTCGGCCCGAATGGGAGGCATTCCTCGCCGCCCTGAACCGCCCGGCCAGCCAGAAGCGGATCGAGGCGCTGATGGAACGTGGCTTCCATCGGCCTGGTGATGTCGAAAACCGTCTCGGCTTCTACGTAGGCCAAATCGGCGGCTAAATCGACTGACAAAGACCGCCGTGTGCATGGCGACGGAAAATTCGCACAGCTCTCGCGACGCGCCGCGTGAGAACAAGGGAAGATGGTCGAGGGTGTCTTGGAACAAAACTGTGGGGCCTTCACGCGTTTGTGATTGCACTTGGGGCCGGGTGTCCGCGATGTTAGGGTGGGCTGTCATTCATCCGTTCGATGACGGGAATCCGCGATGAGCGAGCGAAGCCGCCAGTCGAGCGAACTGGGACTTCCACTCACAACGCCGATCCGGCGCCGCCCCCGCAGAACCTTCCCGGCGTTGCGGCAGTCCCACCAGAGAAGCCGAAGGCCAATCCCCGGCGAAAATTGCTGCTTGGCGCACTGGGCGTTCTGGTCCTGGCCGGCACCCTTTGGTTCGGCATCCCCTGGGTCCAGACGACCCTCAACACGGTTTCGACGGACGATGCATACGTCAACGGTCACGTGACGTTCGTCGCCGCCCGCGTCAAGGGCCAGGTTTCGCGGGCTCTGGTGGACGACAACTATCGGGTGCGCAAAGGCGACCTTCTAGTCCAACTGGACAAGGAGCCTTTTCAGATCGCGGTTGCGATCAAAAAGGCGGCTGTCGATACGGCGACGGCAGATCTGTGGGTGGCCAGGTCCAAGGTTCGCGGCATCGAGGCGGAGGCAATGAGCCGGCGCAGGGCGCTGCAGCACGCGATGGAGGACGTTGACAACCAGGTCGCCTTGCTGCGGGCCAAGGTTGCCGGCGTCGACAAGAGCAAAGCCGAGCTCGCGCTGGCTCAGGTTGACTTCGACCGGGCCGCCAAACTCGTGGTGTCGAACGATACCCCTAGGTCCGAGTACGACCGGCGGCAGGCCATCTTATTGGCGGCCAGCGCGGACGCTGTCGCGGCGCTGGCCGATGTCCGTCAAATCCGCGCGTCTTTGGGATTGCCGCCGGAACTCGACGCGCAAGATCTCCGCCAGGTCCCGCCCGATCTCAATCAAACCTTTTCTTCCGTGCTCCAGGCGCAGGCGGCGCTGATTCAGAGCGCGGCTCAACTCGGCGTCATCATTCGTTCGACGAGGGGCCGAGTGACATGGTCGAGGCGTTCGAGAAGGAAGGCGACGTCAATACAACCTTCGCTCGGCTGGCCGCCGACGCGCCGGATATCAAGCAGGCCGAAGCCAAGCTTGCGGTCGCGAAGCGCGATCTCGACCAGGCCGAACTCGATCTTCGCTACTGCGACGTCATCGCGGAGATCGATGGCGTCATTACGCGGCGCAACATCAATCCGGGCGACAACATCCAGGTTGGCCAGGCTCTCATGGCGATCCGCTCGCTGAACGAAATCTGGGTTGACGCCAATTTCAAGGAGACGCAGGTCGGCGACCTGCGCATCGGCCAGCCGGTCGACCTCTATGTCGACATGTATGGCGGCCGCCAGGTGTTCAAGGGGCGCATTTCCGGCTTCACCGAGGGGACCGGATCGACATTGGCGCTGCTGCCGGCGCGGAACGCCACCGGCAATTTCATCAAGGTGGTGCAGCGACTGCCGGTTCGGATCGACCTTACAAACTACGATCCGGACAAGAGCCCGCTGTTTATCGGCACGTCGGTTACTCCTTATGTCTACTTTAACAAACCGCCCACCGGACCCGACGCCGGCAAGTTTTTACAGACATCTGCGCCTGAATCGCAGACCGGGGGTTCGACCAAGAACCCGCCGGACGCAAACAAGTGACAGTCGCGGCGCTTTCGCCCGCCAGACCCGAGGTTGCGCGGAACCCGTGGGTGGTGGCCGCCATAGTCGTGGTGCCGGCGTTCATGGAGGTGCTCGACACCAGCATTGCGCTGGTGGCGCTCCGCTACATCGCGGGTGGCCTGTCGGCTGCCTCCGATGACGCCGAATGATGGAGTGGATGCCCCCTCCTGACGGCATCGCAATGTGCCAAGGTGGCGATGTTTGCGCATCCCACGAATGAAGAGGGCATCCATGGAAAAAGTTAGCATTATCGGTCTCGACCTTGCAAAGCGGAGCTTTCAGCTGCATGGAGCCCGTGCTGATGGCGGCGTGGCGTTCCGCAAGAAACTTTCGCGCGAAAAGGTCCTCCCTTTTCTGGCCGAGCACCCGCGCTGCGTCGTTGCTATGGAGGCCTGCGGGAGCGCCCATCATTGGGGACGCGCCATCGGCGCTTCAGGCCATGAAGTTCGGTTGATTCCACCTGCCTATGTCAAACCGTTCGTCAGGCGCCAGAAGAACGATGCGGCGGACGCAGAAGCCATTTGTGAGGCGGCAGTCCGGCCAACCATGCGCTTCGTGGCGGTCAAGACCGAGGAGCAGCAGGCGCGCGCCATGCTGTTTCGCACCCGTGATCTTCTGGTTCGCCAGCGCACGCAACTGATCAATGCCCTCCGCGGTCACATGACCGAGCATGGCGTCGTCGTCGCGCAGGGACCCGCGAACGTGAAGGGCCTTGCAGAGGCGATCGAGTCGGAAATGACGTCCCTGCCGCTTCTCGTCGTGGAGCTCTCTCGCGTCTTCCTCGACCAGATCGACGGGCTGTCGAAGACGATCGCCGAACTCGAGAAGGCGACGGTTCAGGAAGCCACGCGCGGAGCGGCGATGCGCCGCCTGCAAACCATGCCGGGCGTGGGACCGATCACCGCGATGGCGGTTGAGACTTTCGCGCCGCCGATGGCCGTCTTCAGTCGCGGCCGCGACTTTGCCGCCTGGCTCGGGCTTGTTCCCCGGCAACATTCGACGGGCGGCAAGCCGCTTCTCGGCAAGACCTCGAAGATGGGCCAGCGTGACATCCGGCGCCTGTTGATTATCGGCGCGATGGCCGTCATCCGCTCGGCCTCCCGAAAGGGAAGGGCAGAGGGAAGCTGGCTGCATCGCATGCTGGCGCGCAAGCCACGGATGGTGTTGGCGATCGCCCTCGCCAACAAAATGGCGCGCGCGATCTGGGCCATGCTGACGAGGGGCGAAGATTATCGGGTTCCTGCAGCTGCCGTGCGCTGATCCACGATCGGACACTGCGGCCAAGGGAACGTCGGGCACGTGAGGAGGTCGACGAACGGTAAGGGCAAATGATCGGTCAGATCCGGACCAGGAAATGCAATAAAACCCATCGAGCTCATAAGCTCGCCCGATTGATCTGCGCCTGGTCCGCGCATCTCCATACCGGCCCGCGGCACGTAACAGCCGCATCTGAGGCCTGATACATGACCGCACCCGATCACGTGACCAAGCCGATCAGAAACACCTTGCGCGAACGGGGGCATCCATACATGGGTTATCACCAGCTACCTTGCCGCCAACGCCTTCATCCTGCCGATTACCGGCTGGTTGAGCGCTCATCTGGGTCGCCGCAAGTACTTCCTGGCGTCGATTTCAATATTCACCCTCAGTTCTTTGCTGTCCGGACTGGCAGGCAGTTTGGGTCAGCTGATCCTGTTCGCGTCATCCAGGGTCTCGCGGGCGGCGGTCTGCAACCCGGCAGCCAGGCTGTGTTGCTGGACGCCTTCCCGCGGGAGAGGCAAGGCGTAGCCATGACGCTGTTCGGCCTTGCTGTGCTGATTGCGCCTGTGGTCGGTCCGACCTTGGGCGGTTGGATAACGGACACTTACAATTGGCGCTGGGTGTTTTTGATCAACGTGCCCGTCGGTCTCTTGGCGTTTGGCGGATGCTACGCCCTGCTTCGCGATCCGGACTATCTTGTCGCCCAGCATGCGGAACTGACAAAGCAGCCGTTCCATTTTGAACTCGATCGGTTTGTCGCTGCTGGCCATCGTCATGGTCTCGTGGGAAGTGATGCTCAGCAAGGGCCAGGAATGGGACTGGCTGAATGATCGATTCTGGCGCGTCCAGACGCTCACCATTTTGTTTGGAGTGGGTTTGGTTGCATTGATCTTCTGGGAGTTGCGTCACCGCAACCCCGTGGTCAATTTCCGCGTCTTGGGTGAACGCAACCTCGCCGCGTCCTGCCTCATGACATTCTGCGCTTATATCGCGCCCTACGCCTCAACGAAGTCGATGCTTGGTCTGCTTCAGTCCCTGTTCGGTTATGACGCTCTGAGCACTGGATTGGTGATGTCGCCTGCCGGAATCGCTGCAGTCCTGGCAATGCCGATCGTCGGCTTCCTGCTCGGCCGAAAGGCGGACGCCCGATGGCTGATGGCCGCAGGGCTATTGCTCATGACCGCGGGAAACTATTGGATGTCGCAACTCAACCTCGACATCAGCCCAGACCAAGCTGTGTGGCCTCGGGTCGTCGTGGTCGCCGGACTGGCGGTATTTTCTGCTCCCGCGAACGTAGCCGCATACCTCTATACGCAGCTTGCGTTGCGCGGAGCCGCCATTGGTTTGGCGAGTCTCCTACGCCACGAAGGGGGCAGCGTCGGGGTGTCGTTGTCCCAGACCTTCCAGGAGCGGCGAGATCAGTTTCACATCCTTCGGCTTGGCGAGTTCCTCGATCCCTTCAACCCGGCGGTGGCTTCATTCCTCGAGCAGGCGCGGGGAGCGTTCTTGCAGCAGACCGGCGATCCGGTCGCCGCGCAGCAGCGGGCCCCGCAAGCACTCGAGAATTTGCGTCAACAGCAGGCGTCTTCGCTCGCCTATTTCGACACCTTTTGGATGATGGCCGCGTTGACCTTTGCGGTCGCGTTCGCGGTGTTGTTTATGAAGCGTTCGGTGGCTGAGAAAGGCGCTCGCGGCGGTTCCGAATGAGGCGCACCGATACCCCTGCATGCCACCGCGGCCGCCGGCGAGCGCGCTCCGCGCTTTCTTCCGATCCGGCGCTTCATTCCATGCAATTCGCGGGACGGGCGTCGCGTTAGCCTACTGAGACTGCCGCGAGCGCAGCTTTGCCAGGATCGGCTTCGCGCCCTCGGTGATGTCGAGCACGATCGCCGCGCGGGCCCCCTTGCCGTCGCGACGCTCGAGGCTTCGTATCATCTAGCGCGCGTATCCGTCCCTCGGGATCGCCGGGAAGCCCACCGGGCGGAGCATTGAGAAACTCTCGAACCCACGATGGCTCGTCGAGCCGTTGGCGATCGTCTACAGATCCGTGAAGAAGACTTGCTGCATAGTCGCCCACCATTCGCCAGGCTTCCGAGTGGAGAGCGGTTCCTGGAGCGGCGCGCACACCTCCTGCCAGCGCTTCATGGCCGGGTGTGCGAGCGTCATCAAAACATGATGTCGAAATAGAGAGGGCCCGCGATGACGTTGGCGGGCAATTGCGCGGGCGTCTCGTCCGACCTTAGCACTCCAGTCTTCGCTGCGCTCTTCAGTCTGTCAACGAGCGCGGGCAGCGGCATATTGCCCCAATGCTTCTTCACCGCAATGTCGTGATAGACAGGGATCGCGGCGATCGAAAGCTGGGTCATCAGTTCGAGGCCTTTGTCGCGCAAGGTCGCATTGTGGCTGCCATGGTGGCCAACCTTATAGAAGATCGTGCGCGCCAGAAGGTCCGGCCCGGTAACGGTGCGATTATCGAAACTCCACTTCAGATTCTGCCACGATAGCCAGTTGCCGACTTGCGCGTCCGCCGCAAACAAGAGGACATCCGCGCCCGCCAGCTCGATCGCCAGCACGAGGCTGGTGTTGTTTGTGGCGCTGTCGAGCGCCAACGCAAGCTCGGAGGCGCCGTCAAGCCAGGCGGCGTCGATTCGCCGCCACGCCGGCGCAT
The DNA here is from genome assembly GCA_963707355.1 of uncultured Alphaproteobacteria bacterium. Taxonomy (GTDB): domain Bacteria; phylum Pseudomonadota; class Alphaproteobacteria; order Rhizobiales; family Beijerinckiaceae; genus Roseiarcus. Next base: position 21,105 of record CAVPPX010000023.1, read on the forward strand.
CCCCGCCCGGTCCAAAATACCAACGTCGAAAAAAGTCCACCCCCTCCGCTGTCGCGGACGGAATCGAGCGGAAGTCGTCAAAGGGCACCGAGTTGTCGTCGGCCGACAGCGCAGCCATCACTGTTGCGCCAAGCGCTGTTGCGGCCACTCCGTAAGTCTCGGGATCCTTGGTCGAGGGCAGTGTCTGCCTGATCAGTTTCTGATCATGGGGCGGACCGAGAACAAACAGCCTGGCGTCGGCACCGTCGATGCCGACCGGCGGGTCCGCCGGCAAGCAATAGCGCACCTTGCCTTTCGCCAGGCCGATGGCCTTGGCGAGAGCGTCCTCCGTCGATGCGCCGCCAGCCGCGCCAAAAAAGCCGAGAAGGCCCTCGACCTCGCTGGCGGCATCGGCGTCTCCAGCCATGCGCATCGCACCGACGCCGAGACGAAGGCTCGCAAGGGCCTGCTTGCGCTCGCCCCTCAGTGTGTTCGCCAGGTTGTCTGCTGGATTCTCGGTCCAGGCGACCCACACGTCGCGGATCTTGAGCTTCGCAAAAGAAGCCTCGGCCTGGACGAAGCCGGATAGATGATCCCAATGCTGGTGGGTCAGAATAAGGAGATCGATCTTGCCCTTGGATTCGTGAACGATATCCTCGACCACATTGGTCATCGTTTCGGTAGCGTCGGCGGTGCCGAGAATCACTCCGCAATCAATCAGGATGCGGTAGGGATCGGGGCTCCCCTTGCGCGGCAGCGCGATCAGAAAACAGTCTCCGAGGCCGTGCCGGTACATCCTGATTTTCGCCCGGAAACCGCCGGGGGACGCCGGCGACCGGGTGGCCACGGCCTGAGGCGCGCTCGCAATGGGCGTCTGCGGCGAAACCCGTCGCAGCGCCGGCTTCTGCGCGGCGGGCTTTGTCTGCTCGGATTTGCCGGTCGACCGGCGCTCGGTCCGCGGCGCGTGTTTTGCTGTATCCGCCGATGACTTTGCTTGTCGATTGGATCGCCCGGGCGGCTTTGATCCCGCGCCCCGTTTCACCATCGCACGCTCCTACGACTGGTTATGAACAAAGGCGAAGGGCTCTCGACCGCCAGGCGGCCCGTCAAAATAGTTTTGACGCAAGGTGCTGTCACTAAGAGCGAGGCGGTAATTGTCTTGTTTGTTGATGAAGTCAGGATTGCTCAGACGCTTGCGGACGAAATAGCGAACCGCGGACTTCTCGAGATCGATCAGCAATGTGCAACCGCCGCGGTACGGGAACTGGTTCGCGTCCCGCAATGTCTGCGTGATCTCGACGACAAGGTCGGTGCGGCTCTGGCCGTCGGGCCCAATTCGCCTCGCCGGTCGCACAGAATGAACCTCGATGCCAGCGAGAACGCCTGTCACCTTACCGATCTGTCGCGGTCCAGGCGTCCGATCAAATCCGAGTGCGGCGAATTCTTCGTCCGAGACGTGCTCCGGATCGATCAGCCAGTCGTGGAAGATTGCGGCGTTCCGGTTCGCGGTGTCGTAGGCCGCGCGGCGGTCGCCGTCGAGACTCCAGTTCAAGTCGAGCCTCGAGAGGATCCCTTTCAGGTTGTCGAGCGGAAGCGGGGGAGATTCCCAGACCAGATTATCCGGCGAGAGGTTGCGGACGCCGGACGGATAGATCCCGCGATCACGGAACGCGGCGACGAAGGCGACGCGATAGTTGCGCGGATCGTCGGGAACGAGGTCGCGATCCGCGGTGACGAGCGCGCGCAGATAATCGCCAAAGGTGATGTCGATCGGCGGACAATAGTCGAGCGCCCGGATGCACATGCGCAGAACCTGGCTTGAGACCTTGCCGGCTTCGTCCGCCATGCGACCCGCGAGATGGGCGGGAATATCGCCCTTCGGCAAGACGCCGGTTCCGCTTGTCGCCAGCCGTGTCAGGTCGGCGACACGCGCCTTATAGATCGCGAGGAAGGCCGCGAAGACCGCCGAGACGAGCACCGAGCCCAGGGCGTGCGGTTCCTTGTTCGGATCGTAGTTGGTTCGTTCAGGCGGGGCAGGCTTCCATGCATTCGACGCCGCATCGAACGTTCCGATTGCGTCGCGCAATGCGCCATAGTTGCCGTTCATCGCCTGGCCGAACTGGACCGCCAGTTTGGCAAGCAGATTTTCCTGACTGAGATCACCGCTCGTCTTGTGGATCTGATCCAGGAGCGCCTCACGCAGCGTGAAGTGCTGGAATAGCGCGACGATGTCGGCGAAGGCTTCATGGAAAGCGAGAACGTCCGGATTGGTCGGCTCGATGAAGCGGCGATGCAGGCCGTCGAGCAGTGCGTGCGTGGTCTCATGTGCGACAACGTCGTGGGAAAGTGCGCCGAACACCATTCCGTGCGGCAGTCCGAGACCCGCGGTCGCCTCGGCCGCCGTGAAGTAGCCGAGCAGAAGCGCCTTGCGGTCGGGGCTATAGAAGGCGTTCTCAGCCCGAAGCCCATGTGGATAGACACGGAGCCGTTGCACATACTCGTGGCGCCAGTGTCCGTCCTTGTCCTGAAACCAATGCGGCGACCACAGCGCTACGCGACCAAGCGCCTGCTCGAAATATTCGATTGTGCGCATCACCACCGCGTAGCACATCTGCTGGTGGAACTGCGGGACAGCTTCAGACGGCGGAAGGCCATCCTGAGGCAAAAGGTGCGGATGGTTGAGATCAACCGGAGCGTAGGCGCGGCGGCTGGCGGGATCGACGTCAATGATCTCGACATATTCGCCGATCGGACCCGGCTGAAGCTTGTCCTCCCACCGCACGTCGATGACCGCTTCATTGATCGCCGCGGTCGCGAGATCGGTCTTCATTGACGGATCGATCGCGAACACCCGGAGCCGCCGGCGCGCCGGCGCGGGGATCACCGGATCTCTTGCATTTTTCAGGTTGAACGCTTCGATCGCACTCGACTTGGACGGCGGTTTCGGCGGCGCCGAACTGGTCCGGGTCGCCCTCTCGAGCGCAGCTTTGAGGGTTGCCGAAATACCCGGTCGCGACAACAGCGCTTCGGTGAGGTTGATCCTGTCTTTAGGCGTGAGCTGTTCGGGGTGTGACACGCCCGCGAGCGCCGTTTCGACCGCGGCCGACTGCGACAGTTGCAACGCTTCAAGATGCAGCATACGGCGCCGCCCGTCCGCGGCGATTCCGAGATCCTTGCCGAGAAGGGTGTCCAGGAAGGGAAAGTCGGCTGAGTCCTCTGGCTGCCGGTGAAGAGCGGCGGCATCCGCCGGCGCGACGTCCAGCGCGGCGCGCGCCTTCAGTTCGCCGTGACCCAACCGGCGCTTCTCCTTGGCGTTGGCCGCCGCTGACTGGAACAGCGCCTGACGGATCGCTTCGACCCGCATCCAGCCGGCGGGATAAGCGTCGACCGCGGTGCGATGAACCTGGACCCACAGGGCCGCCGCGGCAGCGACCTGGGGAGTTGCCGATGACGTCCCCGAGCCATCCAGGTCAATTGTCGCAGCGCAGCCCATGCGCGCCCAGGGAGTGTTCGGCGTCGAAGCGGAGATCGCCGTCGCCATCTTGTCGTCTGGGCCGTAATTGCCGGCCATCAGGCGCGGAGCGAGGTCGGCATAGGGCGTGTGATCCGCCATCGCGCCGCAGGCCGCGACGACACGCTTAAAGCGGGCCGGAAAGACGATGTTGCGGGTCGGCAGGTCGTCGTAATTGTTGCCCGCCGCTGTCACAATGAAGACGCCCTGGTCGTAAAGAGCGTTGACCGCATCGGCCCACGCCTGCGATGCGAGGCCACCCATACTCATCGTGATGATATCGACTTTGGTCTTCGGGTCCCGGCTGAGCTGATGGACATAGTCGAAAGCGCGCGCGATGGCGCTGTTGTAGAAGAGCACGACACTGTTGGCGACGCGCACAGGCACAATTTCGGCGTTCGGCGCGCATCCGAGCGGCGCGCCCGCGCCAATCGCCTTGCCGGCCAGGATGCCGAGCGTGCCAGTGCCATGGCCGGGATTGCTGAGCGCGCCCCAGGCGATGTCGGTCGCGTCGTCCGGCCGGTCTTTGTCGACGAAATTTTTCTGCAGGTTCCGGTTGAGAAACTGAGGCGTCGCCTGATGATCCGAATAGCCAGTATCCAGATGGGCGACGCGGGTTCGACCGTGCTGCGGCGCGCCTGCCTTGGCGATCGCCTGGTCAAACTGCGAATGCTCGGCATCGCGAATCCAATAGTCCGACGGGCCCAATGGATAGTCTGGGTTTTGTCGATCAACGTCATTGCAGCTTTTCGCGAGCTTCAGGCCGACCGTGCGCGGGTCGCCGATGCGCCAGCTCTGAGCGAGATCGGGTTCAGCAAACTCAGCTCTCGCGCCTGAAACGCCGAGCCCTTGCTCCAACATCGTATGGCAAGCGTCCCAGGGGTTGATGGTCGTTTCCGCGTCCGCGGTAAGCAGCTGCCAGGAAGCCGCAGGCGCGATGCCTTGGCGACTTGCGCCGATGCTGTGAAACAGTGGTTCGGCCGAAAGCGTGACCTTCGCTTTCGTCGGTCCGATTTCAAGCCGGCCGGCCGGCAGGCCTGGCCCGGCCTTTACCAGAAATCGCTGGCGCAGTGGAGTTTCGACCAAGGTCGCCGCTCCTTCAAAAAATAAATGAAATTAAAAACCGAAAGACTAGTGAGAATATGAAACCTGGATCCGCGCCATGTCAACTCTTCGTCCAAGTTCACGATACTGGAAATGCGCTCCTGTTTTTTGGCGCATTCCAGCGTCGGCGCTCGGAAATATCCCGCGGGGGACTGCCTTCGCTTCGATCCTTAACGGACTCAATCATTCTCCGCTACGCTGGAAAGACGTCGCATTACGCGGAATGCGAAGAGATCGCCCGCCAGATTTATAAGCCGGTGATGCGCGCGCACCGGTGCACGGTCGGGCAACTCGCCATTCTCGAACCCACGCTTTCAGAGACGGTTGGCGCGACGTTCGCGCCGGCGCTCAGAGAGGCGACGGATGAGGCTGTCCGCCGCGGCGTGCCGAAACAGGCCGCGATCGACTTCATCATCGGCCATCTCAACATTGAGCTCGCGATCGCGTTCGGGATTTTTCCGGAAGGAAAGTTCTCGGACGCCGCCCTGCAGGCGATCGACAAGGCCAAGCCGGTCATCTTCCGTGACGGGTGGCTCGACCGCGTTTTTGCCCCTGCGGCTGTGTTCAAGTCGGTCAAGGACATTTGCGAGGCTCCGGCTCCGTGAGCGGTTTTAAGCTCGCCGCCTGGCCGGGATAATCCTAGCCCTCGCGCGGCGCAGGGAGCCCGGACACCATCGGGCCAGGTTCAAGGAAGCGCCACCCGGAGTTCCGCCGGCGATGAACTTAGTCGGAGGCGACAATTTCGGACGCGGTGGGTTAAACGGCGGAAGTCCTTCGTGGCCTTCGGTTGGCAATAGTCTACTAAATCAGTATACTGTTGTCTGGCCGTTCTCGATTAGCAAAGGTCAAGGCCATGTCCGATTCGCTCGCGCTATCGAAAGGGGCCGGCGCCCGCTCGATCGCCGTCATCGGAGGAGGCGCAAGCGGCGCGCTCGTCGCTGCGCATGTGTTGAAATGCGCCGACGATGACGTTCATCTGACTTTGATCGAACCGCGCGCGCAGATTGGCCGCGGGCTCGCCTATACGACTGAAAACGAGAGCCATCGGCTGAACGTCAGAGCCTCGAACATGAGCGCTTTTCCCGACGACCCCGATCATTTCTGGCGATGGCTGCGGGCGAATGGACATGCGGGCGAGGATCGCTTTTGCTTTGTTCCCCGCCTGATCTATGGCCGGTACCTCGCGAGCCTGATCGAAAGTCATCTCACTGAGCCCGAGGCGGGACGCCTGCGTTGGCTCCGGAAAACCGTGGTCGGCCTCAAAGAGCGCGACGGCTCCGTCGTTCTCCGATTCTCCTCCCGTGAAACAGCCGCCTTCGACGCCGCGATCCTTTGTTGCGGACACGAGCCGTCCGAACATCTCGCCGCTCCGTTCGTCGGCCCGTGGAAAGACCCGCGCGTATGGAACGAGGCGCCGGATTTCGACGATTCTCGATCCTCGGGACCGGGCTCACGATGGTCGACGCCGCCATCTCGCTGAGCGAGGCCGGCCATCGCGGACCGATTGTCGCGCTCTCGCGACGGGGCCTTTTGCCTCAGGCCCATCGCCGGGTTGAGACCGCGCCAATACAGGAATCGGAATTGCCGTCGCCGGCGAAGCTCGCAGCGTTCCTGCATTGGCTTCGCGCGAGGGTGCGGAACGAGATGCGGCGCGGCGGGGACTGGCGAAGCGTCATTGACGGTTTGAGGCCGCACACGCAGGCGATCTGGCGCGCCATGCCGCGCGAATCCCGAAAGAGGTTTCTCGAACACGCCCGCCCCTGGTGGGACATCCACCGCCATCGCATGGCGCCGGAGGTCGAGGCGAAGATCCGAGCCTTGCGAGAAAGCGGCCAGTTGCAAGTCGTGCCGGGCCACATCGTTGAGGTGAGTCGGAAGCGAAGCGGCGCAAGCGTGCGCATTCGCCCGCGGGGGTCCGACGCAACGTCCCAGGTTGCGGTGTCCCGCATCATCTCATGCCGAGGCATGACGAGCGATCCGCGAAAGAGCGCAAATCCCCTCGTCGCACAGCTCCTCGCCGAGGGCTACGCGCGTGTCGATCCGCTCGGGATCGGCCTCGATGTCAACGAGGATTGGGCGCTCATCGACGCCAACGGGCGTGCCTCAAACCGCGTTTTCGCGGCTGGCCCGATCAGCCAAGCCGCTTTCTGGGAGGTGATTGCAGTCCCGGACATTCGCTTGCAGGCTGCGTCGCTCGCCCGGCGTCTCACGAAAGACGCGCCGGCGCCGCAGCACGCCTGACACGACTGTGAGTCAAGCTTATCGCGTTTGGCGGTCAGGCGCGCTCGATCCCGATCTGCGAAGAGCGGCGTCCCGCTCGCGATTCAACCCGCGCTCGATTTCATGCTTTAGAACCGACTGGCGCGCCTCGGGAAGCGGAACGCCGAACGAGGCGATGACGCCCCGGCTGGTGCGCACGAGGTTGGCGCTGGGGCCATTTGTCCCGACGCTGCGTCGGCTCACCCGCGCGCCCTCGATTAGGAGAAAAAGTGTGTCGGCGAGAAGCTCCGGCTGCGAAGCGCCGGCGGCCTTGCACAGATTCGTCAGGCGCTCACGCTGACGCATCTTGAATTCCTCGATCACGCGAAGACCAGGATGACCCTGCTCCGTCAATTCGATCGCGGCGTTGGCGAGATCGCACCCGCGCTCGTCCCCGGCGATGAATATTGCGGCCTTGTCCATGAAGCCGTAAAGCTGACCGCCCGGATCCCCAGGATTCTGGGCCTCGATTTCCGCCCAGATTTCGTCCGACTTTCGCCCTTTGTAATTCAGATATTCGATAATAAGCTCGTCTTTCGAATTGAAGTGGCGGTAAAGCGCCATCTTGCTGGTGCCCGCGGCCTCGGCGATCGCCTCGACGCCCACGCCCCGGATGCCCTTGCGGTGAAAAAGGTCCTGCGCGCAGTCGAAAATGCGGTCGCGGGGCTTCCCGGCCCTGGAGATTGGCGCCTCAGGATCCGAACTCGATTTTTCTTTGTTCATGGTGCTTGACGAACCCGTTACCGATCGGTATCAGAGAGCGATACCGACCGGTACCATTCCGCGCTTGTAGAGTCAAACCGCCGCGGGTAACACGCCGGACGCCTGAGTCGAAAGGAACACCGCCATGGCGTATCGCGCCCAGACAATCGACGACCTTCTGGCGGACTCGCTCATTCAGAAGGTCATGCTCGCCGACCACGTTGAGCCTCAAGCCCTGAAGACCCTGCTAGACGGCACGGCCCGTCGGATCGCCGAGTTACGGCGTGTGGCCACAGTGCAGGTGGGGCAGGATCTCGGCCGGCGTATTTCGTTTCGGCAACCGCTCCTCCTGATGCGACCCACGGCGCGTACGACGGGCGGCGAATGCGGAGCATCCCTCTGCGGCTGACCCTGTTCCGGTAAAGCCGAGGCGATCCCGTGGTCGGCTTTTTCATCCAGCGTCCAATCTTCGCCTCGGCGATCGCCGCGATCCTCGTGCTCGCGGGCGCGATCTGCTTTTTCCTGCTGCCGGTCTCGCAATTTCCGGAGATTACGCCCCCGCAGGTCGTCGTCAGCGCCAACTACCCAGGCGCCAGCGCGCAGGTCGTCGCCGACACGGTGACGACTCCCCTCGAGGAGCAGATCAACGGCGTCGAGGGCATGACCTACATGTCCTCGGCGAGCTCGAATGACGGCTCCTCGACGATCACCGTGACCTTCAAGGTCGGCTATCCGATCAACATTGCCGCGGTCGACGTGCAGAACCGGGTGTCGCAGGCGGCGTCCTCGCTTCCGGCGATCGTCAATCAGGGCGGGGTGACGATCAAGAAGCAGAATCCGAACTTCGTTCTCATCGTCAACCTGGTCTCGCCCGACCGGTCGGTCGATTCGGTGACGCTTTCGAACTACGCGTATCTGCAAATCGTCGACCAGTTGAAGCGGCTGCCAGGCGTCGGCGACGTGCAGATGTTCGGCGAGCGCCGCTATTCGATGCGGGTCTGGCTCGATCCGGACAAGCTCGCCAATCTTGGCGTCACCGCCGTCGAGGTCCAGAACGCGATCGCCGAGCAGAACGTTCAGGTCGCCGCGGGTAAGATCGGCCAGTCGCCGGCCCCTCCCGGGACGGCCTTCGAACTGCAGGTCAACGCCCAGGGGCGGCTCAACGATCCGGATGAATTCCGCAATATCATCGTCCGCGCCGATCCTGTGTCCGGCGCGGTGGTGCGCCTTCGGGACGTTGCGCGCGTTGAACTCGGCGCGTTGCAATATTCGTCGTCCGCCTTCTTCGGCAAAGATCCCACCGTCGTGATGGCGATCTTCCAGATGCCGGGCTCGAACGCCCTCGACCTGCAGAAGCAGGTCAAAACGAAAATGGAGGAGCTTTCCAAGCGCTTTCCACCTGGAATCGCCTACGCCATGCACTATGACACGACGCGCTTCGTGTCGGCTGCCATGCACGACGTGGTCATCACGTTGATCGAGGCGCTGCTCCTCGTCGTGATGGTGGTCTTCATCTTTTTGCAGAGCTGGCGGGCGACGATCATCCCGACGATCGCCATTCCCGTTTCACTCATCGCGACGCTGGCGGTGATGCAGATTTTCGGCTTCTCGCTCAACATGCTGAGCCTGCTCGGCATGGTGCTTGCCATTGGCCTTGTCGTCGACGATGCGATCGTCGTGGTGGAGAATGTCGAACGCCAGCTCGAAGCCGGTTTGCCGCCCCTTCAGGCGGCGCGAAAAGCCATGTCGGAGGTGACCGGGCCGATCATCGCCACGACGGCCGTGCTTATGGCCGTTTTCATTCCCGTCGCCTTCATTCCGGGCGTCGCGGGCCGACTCTATAACCAGTTCGCGTTGACGGTCGCGATCTCCGTCGGGATCTCGGCCTTCAACTCGCTGACCCTTAGCCCGGCGCTCAGCGCTGCGTTTCTGCGTCACGGCCCGAAAGGGCAGTTTATTCTGTTCCGCTGGTTCAACACCGGCTTCGATTGGCTTGCGAACTTTTATGCGCGCTGCGTGCGGCAGTTCATTCGCTTCGGCTGGGCGCTGGTCGCGGTCTTTTTTCTGTTCGTCGGCGGCGCCTACATGCTCTCACGGTCCATCCCAACCACCTTTTTGCCGGTTGAGGATCAGGGCTATTTCTTCGTCATCGTGCAATTGCCGGACGGGGCTTCGCTGGAGCGCACCGACGCCGTGGCGCAGAAGGTGCGCGATCTCCTCCAGGCGACGCCAGGCGTCCAGATTGCCGGCTTCATCAGCGGCCTCAATTTTCTGACCAATGCAGCTCAATCGAATTCGGCGATCGAATTTGCGGTTCTGAAGCCGTGGAGCGAGCGCGGGCCGGAGGAGAACGCGTCCGCATTGGTCGCCTCCGTGCGCCCGAAGCTGTTCGCGATTCCGGAAGCTTTTGCGCTGAGCTTCGATCCGCCTTCAGTCAATGGGCTTGGCACGACCGGCGGCTTCGAATTCGAGGTCGAGGATTTGGCGGGGCGCGGCGGCGCGCAGCTCAGCGAAGCGACTCAGGCGCTGATCGCGGCGGCCCGCAAGCAGCCTGAGCTCAACCCGCAATCGTTGTTCACCTCGTTCTCCGCTTCGACCCCACAGCTCTTCTATGACCTCGACCGGACGAAGGCGAAGCTGCTCGGGCTCAGTCTGCCGGACGTCTTCAACACGCTGCAAATCTATCTCGGCTCACTCTACGTGAACGACTTCAACCTGTTCGGCCATACGTTCCGCGTCACGATGCAGGCCGACAGAAAATCGCGCGCCTCTCCTTCGGATCTCAGCAAGCTCTATGTCCGCAACGCGTCGGGGGGCATGATTCCGTTGAACGTGCTTGGGACCCTTAAGCCGATCATTGGGCCGGAGACCGTGCCGCACTACAACAACTACGCTTCGGCGCTGATCAACGGCGCGCCCGCGCCAGGCTTCAGCTCGAGCCAGGCCGTGGTCGCGATGCAGCGTGCGGCGGCCGAGGCGTTGCCGCGCGATTTCGGCTACGAATGGACGGGCGTCACTTTCCAGGAGCTCAGCGCCGGCTCACTTGCCACGATCGTCCTCGCGCTCGCGATCTTCTTTGTCTTCATGATCCTCGCTGCACAGTACGAGAGCTGGTCGATGCCCTTCATGGTGCTGTCGTCCGCGCCTCTCGCGCTGGTCGGGGCGCTCGGCGCGATCTATATCCGCCAGATGCAAGTCGACGTCTATTCGCAGATCGGCTTCGTCATGCTGATCGGGCTTGCGGCGAAAAACGCGATCCTGATCGTCGAATTCGCCAAACGGCGTCGCGAGGAAGGCTTGCCCGTCGTTGAGGCCGCGATGGAGGCTGGCCGACTGCGTCTGCGACCGATCCTGATGACCGCCTTCGCATTCATCTTCGGCGTGCTGCCGCTCATGTTCGCGAGCGGCGCGGGCGCGGCGAGCCGGCAGTCGCTGGGCACGGCCGTCTTCGGCGGCATGGTCGCGGCGACTTTGCTGACGCTGATCTTCGTGCCCGTTTTCTACGCCCTTATCGAACGCGCTCGCGAGGGACGCGAGGCGGCAGCGGCTGCAGCCGCGCCGCGTGCAGGCGCTCATCTCGCGCCCCACGCTGAAGCCGCCGAATGACGCCCAGGAGCTTTTCCATGCGCCTCAAGATCTTTCTCGCAGCGCTTGCCGCAATCGGCGTTGTCGCGTTCGCAGGCTTCCGCATCGCAGGCGACCACGCGAATGGCGCCACGGAATCCGCATCTCCGCCCCCAATGATGGCGATGCCGGTCCCGGTCGTATCTGTGGTCAAGAAGACGTTGCCGATCTATCTCGACTATCCCGCCCGCATCGAATCGATCCGAAGCATTGCCCTGCAGGCGCGGGCGTCGGGCTACATTGAGTTCCAGCTCGCCCCTGACGGCGCCGATGTTAAGACCGGCGACCTCCTTTATCAGATCGATCCGCGCGACCTTCACGCCGCATTCGATCTGGCCACCGCGCAAGCCCAGCGCGACGAAGCGTCACTCGAATATGCGAAGGCCAATTTTGGCCGCGGCGAGGAGTTGGTCAAAAGCGGCTTCGTCACCAAAGACGCCTACGATCAGAGGGCGAGCGCGATGCATCAGGCCGAAGCGGCGTTGGTTGCGGACCGAGCCGCGATTGAAGCCGCGAAGCTCAACCTCAGCTACGCCGAGATTACCGCCCCATTCTCTGGCCGACTGGGACGCAACCAGGCGGCCAAAGGCGCGCTGGTCGGGCCGGCGAGCGGGGCGCTCAATACGCTCATCCAGCTTGACCCGATCTACGTCGCCTTCAACCCGAGCGAGTCGGATCTGGTCGAGATCAACGCCGCGCGGGCCGCAGGCAAGGTCGACGCCGAGATTTCTGTCGAGGGCGTCGATACGATCCGTAAGGGCGAACTGACCTTCCTCGACAATACCGTCGACAAGGCGACCGGCACGATCGCCGCGCGCGTCACCATCGCCAATCCCGACTTCTCGCTGCTTCCTGGTCAATACGTTCGGGTTCGGCTGCATATCAGGGACGAGCCCGACGCGTTCATGACCCCGCAGGCGGCGCTCGGCTCAAATCAGATGGGCAAATTCGTCTATGTCGTCGGCGCGGGCGACAAGGCGGAGCAGCGGCTCCTTACGCTTGGACCAATGGACGGCGAGCTTGTCAGTGTGACCAAAGGCCTGAGCGAGGGGGAACGCGTCATCGTCGGCAATCTGCAGAAGATCGGCCCTGGCTCGCCGGTCAAGCCCTTGCCGCAGGAACAGAAGCCAAATCCATAGCCGCTCGCGGCGCTAGTCGATGGCGTCGTCGATCGACGGACGCTCGGGCCTGCGACGCACGGCGACCATTTCCGCGAGGATCGAAAGCGCGATTTCGTCGGCAGAGATCGCGGAGATATCGAGCCCGGCCGGCGCCTTGATCGCGGCCAAAGCTTCTTCGGATACGCCCTCCCTGGCGAGCTCGCTCTTGAGCGTTTCAGCCTTGCGGCGTGAGCCGACGAAAGCGCGGTAGCGTGCGTCCATGGCGGCTGCGCTTTTCAGCGCGGCGCGATCGCCTGCGCCCTGGGTCGAGACGACGACAAAAGCATTTTCACCAGCCTCCGTGGGCGCCGCCACGCCGACGAGGCGCCGAACGCCCGGACCGAATCGGTCATGTTCCTCCGGCGCCGCAGCCACCGCCACGTCGAAGCCCATCGACGGCGCCAATCTCGCGAGCGCCACGGCGACTGGCGAAGCGCCGAGGATCAGGAGGCGCGGGCTCGGCAATACGGGTTCGACAAAGACGTCCATCGTGCCTTGGCTCGGACAAGAGTTTTTGGCGAAAAAGACGCCGCCGCGCTCCTCTCCGGCCGCTGCGCCGAGTTCAGCAAGCGCGTCCTTGGGCGCGATCGACACGAGGCGCGATTGGCCGTCAGCCATGCACTGGCGCGCCGCCTTAACGACCGCGGCGCGCGCGCATCCGCCGCCGATCCAGCCTTCCTCGATCGAGCCGTCCGGCCCGATCAAGGCCTTGGCGCCCGCTTTCGCTGCGGTGACGGAGACCGTGCGAACGACGGTTGCGAGCGCGAACGTTTGGCCCTGGGCCTGACGCAGCGCGGCCTGCTCGAGCACGCCCATTATATCCTCGCCAGATAGGGTTCGAGCGCCGCGAGGCTCTCGAGACTGTGCGCGGGGGCAAACAAGTCGAGGTAGGGCAGCGCCGCTTGCATACCGCGCGCGCTGGGCTCGAATCCATTTCGGCCGGTCAGAGGGTTCAGCCAGACGATGCGCTTGCAGCGCCGCCTCAAGTCGCGCATCGCCGACGAAAGCAGCTCCGGCGGTCCGGTGTCGTAGCCATCCGACAGGATCATGACGCAGGTGCGGGAATGAATGACGCGCCGCGCGTGCACGCGATTGAACGCCTCCAGACACTCGCCGATCTTTGTGCCGCCGCCGACGCCGGCGGCCATCAGAGCGAGCCGGTCGAGCGCGCGCGCCGGATCGCGCTCTCGGAGCGCGGACGAAACGTGGGCGAGCCGCGTATGAAACAGAAACGCCTCGGATTCGCGAAAGACCTGCGTGACGGCGTGCAGGAAGCGGGTGAAGAACGAGACGTAGGATTCCATCGACCCCGACGCGTCGAGCAAGGCCACGAGTTTGAGTGGCTTGATCTTGCGCCGGCGGAATTTGAGGTCGAGCGGTTCGCCGCCACGGGCGACGCTAAGCCGGATGGTCGCGCGCAAGTCGAGCCGCCGGCCGCGCCGGCGCGCGCGCTCGCGACGAGTGAGCCGCGTCCGCATCACCCGCGCAAACCGTTCGGCCAGCTCGGCGGCTTGGGCGCGCTCCTTATCGCCGACGAACGCCGCGACGTCCTTCCTGGATATCGCTTCTTGCGCTGACGCCCCTCCGTGCCGGCCGCCGCCATCAGCCGGAGCGCCTTCGGGAGCAGCGCCCTCGCCGATGTGGCTCGGTTCCTGTCGCTGGTCGTCGGCGCCAAGGCCTTGCTCGAAACGCCGGGGCGAGCCGGCGGCGAGCGCCTCGGCGTTGATCTTCACGGCGCTCTTCACGCCGCGCCCGCGCCAGAAGGCGTCGAACAACTCGTCGAACCGCGCAAGCTCCGAACGACGTGAAACAAACAGCGTCCGCATCGCCGCGCGCATGCGCTCGGGCCGCTCGGCCATCGCGCTCGACATCAGCCGCGCTGCATCTTGCGTTTCGGCTTGGCCAATGACGAAGCCTGCGTCGCGCAAGGTGACGACAAAACCAGAGAGGCACTTGCGCATCGCCGGACCGGGGCCGGGTCCTTCGAGTGCAAAGCCTTGCGCGCCCATCACGCGGCGCTCCTCATGCGATTTGTCCGACGAGCCGGCCCGTCGTCTCCGGGCTGATCGAGGCGCGGTCCTCGCGGGTCTTCAGGAGCGCGATCAGCGTCGCGTGCACAATTTCCGGGTCGTCATGCAGGTCTTTGACGTCGAGGCCAGCGAGGGTGGCCGCCCAGTCGAGCGTTTCGGCGACGCCCGGAACCTTCTTCAGCTCCTCCTTGCGCAACATTCCGACCATACGCGCGATCTGAAAGGCGAAATTCGCGTCGAGGTTGGGCTGACGATTGAGCAGAATGGCTGCTTCGCGATCGACGTCAGGGAAGTCGAGATAGTGATAGAGACAGCGGCGGCGCAGCGCGTCCGAGAGTTCGCGCGTGGCGTTGGAGGTCAGTACGACGCGCGGGATCGACACCGCCGAGATGGCGCCGAATTCGGGGATCGTGACCTGGAAGTCCGAGAGAAGCTCGAGCAGGAACGCCTCGAACTCCTCGTCCGCGCGGTCGACTTCGTCGACCAGCAGCACCGGCGATGTCTTTCGCCGGATGGCGCTGAGCAGCGGCCGCTCGAGCAGATACTCTTCAGAAAAGATCTGCGCCTCGATCTCGGAGGCGCTCGCGCCGCCGCCCTCGCGCGCCTTGATCGCCAACAACTGACGCTGGTAGTTCCATTCATAGAGCGCCGAGCTCGCGTCGAGGCCCTCGTAGCACTGCATGCGAATGAGCTCGCAGCCGTGCAGCGCGGCAAGCGCCTTGGCGACTTCGGTCTTGCCGACGCCCGCCTCGCCCTCGATCAGAAGCGGGCGCTTCAGGTAGTCCATCATCCATAGCGCCGTCGCGAGGTCACGGTCGGCGACGTAGCCGACTTCAGCGAGTCGCGCCGCGATGGCTTCGCGCGGAATTCGCTCGCTAGGCATGCGCACACTCCCCTCTCCCACCGGGAGAGGGGTCGGGGGTGAGGGTGTTTGTCGCGCGGCCATGAATCACGTCAAAGGCCCTCATCCGGCACCATAGCCCGTCGAAGGACGCGTCCTTCGACGCCCGTGGCCACCTTCTCCCCGAGGGAGAAGGGAACGGCCGGCCGCGTTCTCCGTCACGCGTGCAGCCCCAGATCCTCCGCCGCCTGCCAGATGCGGTAAGCGTCATGAGGCATGGGAATGTGCGTCGAGCCGGCAAACTTGAACGCGTCGTTCACTGCATTGGCGAAGCAGGGCACGCTGCCGACGTTCGGGCTTTCGCCGACGCCCTTGGCGCCGATCGGATGATGCGGCGAAGGCGTGACCGTGTAGTCGGTCTCCCAATGCGGCGTCTCGACGGCGGTCGGCAGGAAATAGTCCATGAACGACGCGCCTTTGACGTTGCCATCCTCGTCGTAGACGATCTCCTGACCCATGGCGATGGCGTAACCTTCCGTGCAGCCGCCATGCACCTGGCCCTCGATGATCATCGGGTTGATGCGCGTGCCGCAATCGTCGAGCGCGTAGAAACGCCTTACTTTATGGACGCCGGTGTCGACGTCGATGTCCATCACGCAGATATAGGCGCCGAACGGGTAGGTCATGTTTGGCGGATCGTAGTAGCTCACCGCCTCGAGGCCGGGCTCCATGCCGGGCGGAATCTTGTTGTAGGCCGCCCAGGCGATCTGGCTCATCGTCCTGAACGCGCCCGGATTGCCCTTGACGCTGAACCGGTCGACGTCCCATTCGAGATCGCCCTCGTGCACTTCAAGCATGTAGGCGGCGATCATTTGCGCTTTGGCTTTCACCTTGCGCGCGGCCATGGCGATCGCTGCGCCAGCAACTGGAGTTGAGCGCGAGCCGTAGGTGCCGAGGCCATAAGGCGCGGTGTCGGTGTTGCCTTCCTCGACCATGATGTCGTCGGCGGGAATGCCGATCTCGGTCGCGATGATCTGAGCCCAGGTCGTCTCATGGCCCTGGCCCTGGCTCTTCGTGCCCATCCGCGCGATGCCCTTGCCGGTCGGATGGATGCGGATCTCGCAGGAATCGAACATCGCAATGCCGAGAATGTCGCAGTTCTTCGAGGGGCCCGCGCCGACGATCTCAGTGAAGAAGGCGACGCCGATGCCCATGAGCTCACGCGTCTCGCCGCGCTTGAACGCTCTTGCTTTGCTTTCTGCTCCTCCCGCAGCTTGCGATAGTCGGTGGCGTCGAGCGCCTTTTGCATGGCGGTATGATAGTCGCCCGAATCGTATTCCCACCCGAGCGCCGAATTGTAGGGAAATTGCTCGCGCTTGATGAAGTTCTTGACGCGGAAGTCGACCGGATCGAGCCCCAACTTCTGCGCCATGATGTCCATCGCCCGTTCGATCGCATAGGCGACCTCGGTGACGCGGAATGAGCAGCGATAGGCGACGCCGCCGGGCGCCTTGTTGGTGTAGACGCCATCGACCGAAAGATGCGCGACCGGGAAGTCGTAGGAGCCGGTGACGATATTGGCGAAGCCCGCGGGCCATTTCGACGGATCGGCGCAGGCGTCAAACGCGCCGTGGTCGGCGAGGATGTGCACGCGTAAGCCCGTCACCCGGCCCTCGCGCGTCGCCGCGATCTCGGTCGTCATGTGGTAGTCGCGCGCGAACGAGGTGGTGGACAGGTTTTCGATCCGGTCCTCGACCCACTTGACCGGAAGCCCGGTCACGATCGAGGCGACCGCGGCGCAGATGTAGCCCGAATAGGCGCCGACTTTGTTGCCGAAGCCGCCGCCGATGTCAGGCGAGATGACGTGGATCTTCTGCTCGGGAATGCTCGAGATCAGCGCGACCACCGTGCGGATGACATGGGGCGCCTGGAAGGTGCCGTAGATCGTCAAGTCGCCGGTGATCTTGTTGAAGCTGACCACGCACTGGCAGGTCTCGAGGGGACAGGGGTGGACGCGCTGGTAGCTCAACAGGTCCTTGGTCTTAACCTCCGCCTTCACGAAGGCGGCGTCGGTCAGCTCCCGATCGCCGACCTGCCAGTTGAAGATGTGGTTGGGATGGTTGCGCGGCCCGTGGGCGCCGTCTTTTTTGTCCTTGATATCCTCGCGCAGGATCGGCGCGTCCGGGTTCATCGCCTTGAACGGGTCGACGACCACGGGAAGCGCTTCATACTCGACCTCGACCAGGTCCGCGGCGTCGGCAGCGACATAGCGGTCGGTCGCGACGACGAAGGCGATCTCCTGGTTCTGGAACAGAACCTTGCCGTCGGCGAGCACCATCTGGACGTCGCCCGCGAGCGTCGGCATCCAGGCGAGATTGACGCCTTTCAGGTCCTCGGCGGTGAGAACAGCGACGACGCCGGGCACGGCCTTGGCCTTGGAGGTGTCGATCTTGACGATGCGCGCATGGGCGTGGCTCGAGCGATGAAAGTCGCCGTGCAGCATGCCGGGAAGCTTGATGTCGTCGACGTAATTGCCGCGCCCCTGGGTGAAGCGCACGTCCTCGACGCGCTTGCGCTTGCAGCCCATGCCCTGCAGTTTTTCGGCGCGCTCAAGCGAGTTAAGGGAGGGGGCGTCGTTCATTCGGCGGCTTCCTTGAGTTCGAGGCCGGCCATCTTGGCGGCGGCGTATTGGATGGCGCGCACGATGTTCTGGTATCCGGTGCAGCGGCAGAGGTTGCCCGAAATGCCGATGCGGATTTCGCTCTCGGACGGCTTCGGGTTCTCCTGCAACAGCCGATGGGCGCGGATGATCATGCCCGGCGTGCAATAGCCGCACTGAAGCCCGTGCATCTCGCGGAACCCTTCCTGCAGGGCGCTGAGCGCCCCGTCGGCGCCGGCCATGCCCTCGATGGTGAGGACATTTGCGCCCGCAGCCTGGACTGCGAACATCGTGCAGGATTTGACCGACCTTCCGTCGACGTCGACGGTGCAGGCGCCGCAATGAGAGGTGTCGCAGCCGATATGCGCCCCCGTCAGCCCTAGGTTCTCGCGTAGGTAGTGGATGAGCAGCGTGCGCGGCTCGACGGCGGCCGACATCGACTTGCCGTTGACCGTCATGCTGACGTCGGTGAGAGCCATGTCAGGGCCTTTCAGGATTTGGCGCGCGTGAAGGCGCGCGTCAGCGCTCGCGCGGTCATGACGCCCGCCATCTTGGCGCGATATTCGGCCGAGCCGCGTCCGTCTGCGGCGGGCTGCGCGATGGCCGTCGCCGCTTCCGCAGCCCGCGCGAGGGCCGGCTTGTCGAGCGCGGTCCCGACGACCGAGGCCGCCGCGTCGGCGGCGAACAGCGCCGTTCCGGCGACATTGGTGAGGCCGATCGCGCAACTCGCGATTTTGCCGTCCGAGAGGGTCAGGATCACCCCCGCCGCGGCGGTCGCGTAGTCGCCGACCTTGCGCTTGAGCTTCTCATACGCCCAGCCGTGACCCGCAGGGGGCGCGGGAAAACGGACGGCGGCGAGCACCTCGCCGGGCTCAGCGGCGGTTTCATAAGTCGAGAGGTAATAGTCGCGCGCCGCCACCCGGCGTTCGCCGCTCGCGCCTCGCAGCACATAAGTCGCGCCGAGCGTCATCATCAGCGCCGGCATGTCGTTTCCGGGATCGCCATTGGCGACATTGCCGCCGATCGTGCCGAGGTAACGCACCTGCGGATCGGCGATCACTTCGGCCGTTTCACGCAGGATCGGAGCGCGCTGCGCGAGCAAGTCGCTGCCGATGATCTCGTGTTGGGTGGTCATCGCGCCGATGACGATCTCGCCCCCGTCGAGACGCACCCCCTTCAGCTCCGCAACGCCGGCGAGATCGATGAGATGGGTCGGCGTGGCGAGGCGCAGTTTCATCATCGGGATGAGACTGTGGCCGCCGGCGATAACGCGCGCCTCGGAATCGAGCCGGCCGAGGAGGGCGACCGCTTCCGAGAGATCGGCCGGCCGATGATACTCGAAGGATCCGGGGATCAAGACGTCCTCCCAATCGAATGGCGCGAACGTGGCTTCTCACGCCGCGCGGCGTGCTTCGCGCATATGGAGCAGACACAAGGTTCGGCCTGCGGGGCCGGCCGATCAATGAGGGATGAACGGGCGCGCGAGAAAAGGCGCCGAGAGCCGGTTCCGCGCACGAAATGCGTCAGGACCCATGACGTATTTCATGCGCTCGCGGCAACCGTCAGCCGGCGAGCGCGCCAATCCTGAGCTTGACTTGACGGTAGTGGGCGCGCGCAATGGGGATGCTGCAGCGCACCGGCAATCCGAGTTCGGCTATGCCCGCTTCGCCTGATCGTTTGACCCGCGCAATGCGATCGACCGAGACGATGTAGCTGCGGTGAACCCGCAAGAACGCTTTCGGATCGAGGCGCGCTTCAAGCGCGCTGATCGAAAGCGTGCAGAAATATTCCTTCTCGCCGTCGTGGACATAAGTGTAATGCGCGTTGGCGCGGACGGCGTAGATGTCTCTCACCGCGATGTCTCGCGGGCGCCCGTCCTTCTCGACCCGGATCGAGGCGGCCCCCCGTCCGACAGACGGCGCGACGGGCGGCGGCAGGGCGGAGGGCGCCTCCTGGAATGGCGTCGGCGCCGGATCCTCCGCCGCCATTGGCGCGCCCAACGCAGCCGGTGCGGCCTTCGCCGGCGCCGTCTCGACGCCTCGGGGCCCGCTCGCATCCGGCACGAGCGAGAGAAGAAAGGCCCCGGACACGCCGAACGCAACCACGGTGGCGAGCAGCGCAAGCGTGTTGCGCGACAGCGCCGACTCGGCGCCGACAAAGCGCGAAACGTCGTAGCACAGCGGGTCGAGGCGCATCCCGGCCATCGCCGTATAGTGCATTCCGGAAATCGCCAGGCCGAGCGCGACCGCGCCGAGGAACAAGCGCGGGCGGGTCGGCCGGCGGTCGATCGTCCATAACGCAAAGGCGCTGGCCGCGATCGACACGGCGATGGAGGCGACGACATAGGAAGGAACGTACGACGTCGGCCCGGCCAGATGCACCGCCGACATCCCGACGTAATGCATCAGGCTGACGCCGAGGCCCATCGCCAAGGCGCCCGTGCCGATCCGAAACGCCGGCGGTCCAGGCGCATGCGCGGCATAGACGCCAATCCCGACAACGATGACGCAAATGAGAAAGGAGATCAGCGTCGGCAGCACGAGATAGTCGACCGCGCTCGGGAAAGTTCGCGGCAAGCATGGCGACGAAGTGCATCGACCAGACGCCGGTCGCGAGCGTGATCGCCGATCCCGCGATGGCGAGCCTGCGGCGGAAGCCCTCGGCCGAGTCGATTCCGCGCGCCAGCGACAGCCCGACGAAGCTGCCCTGAATGGCGATCGCGATGGAAAGAGCCACGAGCCAAGGCTCGTGAGGAATCATGATCCCGCGCCTCCCTAACGCGACGGCTTAGGCGGGGGAAAGTACTAGGGCTTGACCTCAGCCGCAACGATTTATCGTTGTATATACTGGGAGATATCGGTCGCGTGGGATTTTCGCCGGTCAAGTCATGCGGCAGACAATCGAGAAACTTCGATCCCGCTTCGCGCCGCCTCAGTCTTTGGCCCCAGGTGATGGCCAGGTCTCGGGAAGCGGGGAGCGAGTGGACAGCGGCGCGAGCGGCGCGCGCGCTTTCAGCATTCATCTTAGCACTCGCGCAACGTTAATAACGAAAGACCGGATTCTTTCCGATTCCGCGCGCCACTGGCTCGCATCTTCATCAAAATTCCACATCGCGGATAAGACTGAAGTAAGGCCTTGGCGCGCAGGATTTCCCCATCAAGGAGGGGCTGTGGCGAGGATGGATTCAATGGGCAAGTTCTTCGCTGGCATGAGCCGCTCGGCGCGAAAGCTCGCCGGTGACGAGGCCGGCTCGCCAGCGGTCGAATTCGCTCTGGTCTTTCCCATTTTCATCGGCGTCGTGCTCGCGACCCTGCAGGCCGCGTCGATCTTCCTGGCCAAGGCGTACTTTGAATCCGGGGCGGAAACGGCGGCCAGAATCGTTCTCACCAATCAGACCTCGTCACTGACAGCAGCGCAGTTCAAAACCGAAATCTGCGATCAGCTGACGGCGCTCTTCAATTGCGGACAGGTGACGGTCGAACTCGAGCCTGTCCCCGCGGGCACGACAAACATCAGCGCTCTCCTGCCGACATTTGACGCACACGGAAACCTTGTTGGCACGCCGCCAGTCGATGTCGGCGCCAACGCCGCCGCCTCCGGCACGGACATGCTGCTCGTGGTCATGTATCCGTGGCCGGTCTACGGCGGCCCGCTCGGCCTTAATTTTTCGAACATGGGCAGCGGCAAAATGTTGATGACCTCGACCCAGGTGTTCCGGATCGAGCCAGCTGTGGTAGGATGAGCGAGGCGATCCGCATGGCGGCAGACTGCGCTCCTGCCGTTCGCGCGCGTTCCTCGCCGACGCCAGAGGCCTGGCGGCTATTGAGCTGGCGCTGATCCTGCCGATCGCGCTCATGCTGATGAGCTTGGTCGTGTTTGGCGGGCAGGCCTATAGCGTGCAGCGCAAAGTGACGTTGGCCGCGACCACGGTCGCCAACATTTTTGCCCAAGCCAACAACGTCAACACCTCCACGATCACCGCCGCGGAGCTCAACCAGATCCTCTCCTATCCGAACCTGATCCTTTACCCTTATGACGGCAGCACCGCTGCGGTCGTGGTGTCGCAATTGCTGGTTACCACCTCGAACGGGACCGCGACCGGCACGGTCTGCGGTAGCTGGCCGAACGCAAACGCAACAGCGCGCACGGTCGGCTCGCAATTGTCGATCGATCCATCGATCGCCTCCGCCTTTTCCGGCTCGGCGCCAATAACAATCCCGTCGCTTGCGGCAGTATCCCTGCCAATACCGTCCCTACCAATTATGTCGTTCTCGGCGAGGTGAGTTATCCCTTCCAGGCGACCGGACTCTATTTCTCGGTCGGAACGATCAACCTGCACGATTCGATCATCATGATCCCGCGCGTCGCGAGCCCGATCATGGTGCAGTGACGAGGGGCTGCGCTCGACACGAGTGTCACCTCGGAATTGAGGCGCGCGCTTTTGAGCCCGCCACCTCGCATTCGCTTCTGCTCCGCCGGCGCTCTGAGGCCGAGCCGGGGTGAGCGCCCCCGTGCGAGGAGGGTCAGGGCGACGATCGCCGCGACGAGGATGGCGGTCGCCGTGAAACGGCCGGCCTCGAACCCACCCTGGGCGGTCGGCTTGTCGAACAAGTCGACAAGCGTCACGCCGAGCGGACGGGTGGGGATGAGGCGGCCCAGGACAGAAACACGCGAGGAAATCGGTGATCTGTGTTCCGACCACGCTGACGAGCACGACAGTGAGCCAGTAGATCCACGGCGCGTAACGGGCCCCCGCACCTGCCAGACAAGGGCGCAGCGAGGAAAGCGGCCATGATCGCCGCTGTGACGGCGTTGCCGAGCCCGACATGAACGGCGAGATAGTCGGCTCCGGTCTCGCCCACGGTCGTCGACATGATCTTGATGATCCAGAAGACGATGGTGACTTCCGGAACCTTGTCGAGCCTTGTTCTCGCGCTTTCCAGTGCAAGTCCTTGACGCGTCTCATTCGCGCGTCGTTCGCGCGCATGATCGATGGATCGGCATGGACCTAGCGCGCCCGAATTAGCCGCCGCTTAGCGAAGGGCTCAGCATTGTCCGCGGGGCTCGCCAGCGGGCTCCCGCTGTAGAAGCAGCTCTCACGAATTCGAGAAGCTCCCCAAACAATTGATTGCGGAAAAACAGAACTTTTGGTATGATCAATCCAGATTAGCAAAATACGAGCGCTCATGCCCAATGAACCGAACCCAACCTCCGAACGGGCGCGCAAGCGCGCCGCAGGCAAAACCCTCCGCGAAGCCTTGATCAACCGGCGAGAGACATATTTCGACCTGCTCGTGTCGGGCTACAGCATCGAGCAGATTGCGAGCCATGCGAAGACCAGCGCGTCGGCGGTTCGTCGCGCTGTCGGTCAGGCCCTGGCGAAGCGGCGGCTCGATGCGCCTGGGGACTACGCCCGCCTCCAGGCCGCCCGGCTGACCAAAGCGCTGCGCTGCGCCGACGTTTCACTGGAGGAGGGAGACTTGAAGGCGATTGCGCCGTTCCTGAAAGTCGTGCGGGAGCTGAGCCTCTACCACGGTGTCGATGTCGGCCGGACGCCGCGTGCCCCGCTGCCGGAAATCGCGCCGACGGCTCCGCCGCTTGCGCTCACCCACTCGCCCGGAATGGCTCTTCCGGAGCTATTCGAGGACGAAAAAAGTTGCGCGAAAGCGCAGTTAAGTTCCTGAAATCATTCGTGCGCGTAAACTTGTGCGCGGGCGGGACATGCGGCCTTGCCAGTTCGCCCCGAGCCGTCAAATCCAAGCATCCTGCTCGGATTTGAGCGGGTTCTGGCCTGGCGGGGCCTATTGGGTCAGGTGGCCCGACTGCGTCACCGCGGCGAACAGGGCGGACAGCGCCGCGCCGAGGTCGGAGCCGATCGCCGCGTCATAGAACAGGCCGGGGGTAGCGCAGGCCTGCAGAGCGGGGCCGATATCCGATTGGATCGGGGCGACATAGCTCACGTAGAAGCTGTTGGCCGGCACAGCCAGATAGTCGGTATAGAGGATCGCGATCTTGATGCCGCGATTTTTGATCGTCGTGCACCAGTTTGTGCTGGACGAATTGCCCTCTGGGCGCACTGCCGAGATCGTTGATCGCCTGCTGTAGGCGGCGCCGCTCTGTTCGTCCTCGACGCCGTCGGTGACGATGAACAGCACTTCCTGCGGCGTATCGCCGTTCTGGTTGGTGCCGTTGCCGGGATTGGGGATGTAGCTCGTCTGGCTGAGCTTGCCGAGCGAATTGTCGTAGTTGGTGGCGACGTCGCCGCCGGGCGTGCGTCTGCTCGCCGTGCATGCCGCGTTGGCGCAATCGTTGTTGTTCGAATACATCTCCATCACGCCGAAATTGGCGGAGGCAGTCGTCCAGCCGGAGGTATAGTTGGAGGTCAAGGCCATCAGCTGGGTGAGTCCGATCTGCCACAGGCTGTCCATCGAATAGATCGAAAAGCGATACTTCGGCGGCGTCGCGAAAACTGTCGACTGGGCGGTCGCCGACGCGGTCTGGAGCAAGGTTGAAACGCCGCTGTTCAGTTCGTCCAGACGGAGCGTGATGTTGTTCTTGCGCGCAAGAGCGTAGTTATCGATCTGCGCGCCATGTTGGATGCGCAATAAGCATTGGTGCACGTTGTCGTCGACTGCTGGGGAGGTTCCGGGGTCGGCGACGTCCCGTCAGCGCAAGGATTGCCGGCCGTGTCGCTGTTATTCGTCCGCTGGTCATGCTGATGGCAAGCGAAGGCGCATCCGCCAGACCCGGCGTCTGTCATCAGAGTTTCGTCGGGTCAGGCTCTGCATCTGGGTGATGCCGGCCTGCGTCGCCGGCAGCGCCATCGACGGGGAATTGTCGAGCAGGACGTAGAAGTCGATATTGGGCGGCGCCTGCGCGCTCGCGTCCGAGAAGCCCGAAACTTGCAACGCGCTCTTGCCGAGCACTTGGGCGAAGATGGTGTCGACCGAAGACGAGTAACTGACCGCGACGTTGCGGATGAGCGCGGTGGATCCGACCGTGACGGTGACCGTCACCTGCGTCGCGTTGGCGGTGAGGCCCGGGATGCCTTCGGTCAGACCGTTGAACATGGAGACGGCGGCGGCCTGGGCGACGCTCGAGCTTTGCTGCAGCATCGCCGGCGTCAGCGCGGCGAGCGCGGCGGCGTCGGCCGCGGCGTTCAGTTTCGTGTGAATTTGCGCCGCCCGGCCATAGTCGATCGCGGCTCCGCCGCCGAACACGAGGATAGGCGCGACGAGCGCATACATCATCGCGACATTGCCGCGGCGGTTACGCAACAGGCGATCAAGACCGAATGCCGACACGGGGGAGACCCCACATTTGTCGAGGCCCGCGAGTCTGGGTTAAGACCGCGCGCCTCGGGTGAAACTGTGGACATCAAACAACCGGCGGGTTTATGTACTACTAACGGGTCTTGGACGATTTGCCGGAATGCTAAAGTTTCTGTCAGCGAAACTGCGGCTTTTTCGGCCTTTCGGGCGCATCAAGCTCAGGCGACGCGCTCGCTGCATGAGCGGCGTCGCAAATGGCGGACCTGTCGCTCGATCACCGTTTGGGCCCGCGAATCGCCCAGGATTCCGCGGATTTTTCGGATCCGAATAGCTTGAAGCAGCCCCAAAGGATCTCGTCGAGGGTTTGCCGACACCGCGGCGCTCCGGCGCAGTTTGTTGCGAGCCATAACGCCCTCGACGGCTTTGCTATTCGGGAAGTAACGTTTACGAGTGGCCGGTCCGGGGGACCGTAAGGCGGTGGAAATCTCGGGACATCCGATCGACGGAAGCGACCTTGCGGCCTGTTGAGGCTCCCCTCGTCCGGCGAATTGCGGCGAAAACGAAATCGCCCTATGGCCAAAGCGTAGACTGTCCCAGGACAAGACCGCCCTCATGAAAGCCCCCCGTCGGTATTTCGATCCGCTGGCGATCGGGGCCCCTCGCCCGCTGCTTGAGCTTCCCTCGCGGCTCGAGCGCATGATCCATTTCATCCCGCCGCATAATGAAAAGGTGCGCGCGAAGGCGCCCGAGCTTGTCGGCCAGGTCGATGTCATCCTCGGCAATCTCGAGGATGCGATTCCAATCGACGCGAAGGAGGCGGCGCGGGAAGGCCTGATCGCGATGGCGAAGGCGATCGACTTCGGCTCGACGGGGCTTTGGGCCCGCGTCAACGCGCTGAATTCGCCGTGGTTCATCGACGACATGACCCGGCTTCTGGGTGAGATCGGCGACAAGCTCGACGTGGTGATGGTCCCCAAGATCGAAGGCGACTGGGACATCCATTTCGTCGACCAGTATCTGGCGCTGCTCGAGGCGCGCAACGGCCTCAAGCGCCCCATTCTGGTGCATGCGATTCTGGAGACCGCTCAGGGCGTCAACAATGTGGAGGCGATCGCCGCCGCTTCGCCCCGTATGCAGGGCATGAGCCTCGGCCCGGCCGACCTCGCGGCGTCACGCGCGATGAAGACGACCCGCGTCGGCGGCGGCCACCCCGACTACCGGGTGCTTGCCGACGCCGCCGAGGGCGCCGCCGAGCGTGGCGGGTTTCAGCAGGATCCGTGGCATTACACGATCGCGCGCATGGTGGACGCTTGCGCGGCGAACGGCGTCAAGCCGTTCTACGGACCGTTCGGCGATTTCTCGGACCCGGCCGCCTGTGAGGCGCAATTCCGCAACGCCTTCCTTCTCGGCTGCGCGGGCGCATGGACGCTTCATCCGAGCCAGATCGCAATCGCCAAGTCGGTGTTCTCGCCGGACCCGGCGGAAGTCGCCTTCGCGCGCAAGATTTTGGCGGCTATGCCCGATGGATCGGGCGCCGCCATGATCGACGGCAAGATGCAGGACGATGCGACCTGGAAACAGGCGCGGGTCATCGTCGATCTCGCCCGGCAGGTGGCGGCGAGAGATCCGCACTATGCGGCGCTCTACCAGTTTTGACCCACTTTGGGTCCGGCGGGCCTCCAACGGCCCATTTTTTGCTTTCGCAGAGCGGCAGCTAGGCCGAGAGATCAGTGGGCAAAACCGGGATTCTCGGATCGACGAACGGTTCCTGTTGTCGCAATGCGTTATAACGTTTTGATCGTGGGGGCAGGGAGATCGGAGGCCATGCAAAGTCGGAGCGCGAAATTCGGGATTGGACAGGTCGTCAAACACCGCTTCTACCCGTTCCGCGGGGTGATCTTCGATGTCGACCCGGTCTTCGCCAACACCGAGGAGTGGTGGCGTTCGATACCAACTGAGGTGCGTCCCGCTAAAGAGCAGCCGTTCTATCATCTCTATGCGGAGAATGAGGACAGCCAGTATGTCGCTTATGTCTCTGAGCAGAACCTGATGTCAGACGAAGTCGGGAGAGCCAGTTCGCCACCCGCAGGTAAGTGAGGCCTTCGATCGGACCGAGGACGGCAGATATTGCGTCCGCGGCCCCTCGCGCCTGAGCTGAAACGTAGCGGTCACCCCTGACGGGAGCCTCCAAAAAACCTGAGGCAGGCCTCCCGACATCGCGAGAGGCCTGAACGGCCGGATTACTTCGCCGGGGCGGCGGGAGCTGGAGCAGCGGGCGCGACAGGAGCTGGCGTCCCCCAGGGCCCCGCCTTGTTGCGCCTCGAGCGCCTTGCGCTGTTCTTCCGCCTTCTTCTGCAACTGCTGCTGCAACGCCTGGCGCTGCTGTTCCAGTACTTTGGGATCGGTCGGCTTGCCCTCGAACGCCGTACCCAGGTCTTTCAGCGGAATGTTGAACGTCAGCTCTCGCCCGGACAAATCCCCGCCGGGCACGCGCATGACGACGGCCATGTTCTGACCTTTTTTCAGCATTTCGACGGTCTTGGCGCCAATGTCGATTTCCGCCGAGCAAGCATTCTGGAAGCACATGTCGTACTTGCCCTCGATCGGCTCGTTCTTGTCGATGATGACGCGGAAGCCGGGCTTCAGCAGCATGCCGATCGGCAGGATCAAGAACCGCAGCTTGCGCCTCTCTTCGCCGGCGACGTCGAAGAGATTGATGCTGACCATCGGCGGCTGGTCGGCCGACGTCGAGAAGTCGCGCATGGTGGCGCAAGCTTCCTTGCCATTGGTCGGTTGTTTGGCGCAGAATTTAGCCCATTGCGGCTCTGGCGACACCAGATCGACCTTCGATGGGGGAGCCGGCTGGCCCGGCGGCGCCTGACCCGGTGTTCCTGGAGCGGCTGGCTGGGTCGGCTGCTGCGCGAGCGCCGCGCCGGTGAGCGAAACGCTCACGGCGAGCGCCACGGCGCCCAAGCGCATGACTTGAAACTTCATCAATCGTCCTTTCGAACCGTTAAACGGAATCGTCTTGCGCTTCGTCCTTCGCCAGAACACCGCCGATCGGCGCCCGCAATTGGCGTCGGCGAGCCTCCGAGCGACCTCATGACGCAAGGCGCGGTGAACGCGCTGCGGATCGGCGCCTGACCACATCGACAACTCGCTGCACGGAGGCAGCGCCGCGACCGGCGGCTACGGACATGGCTGCGCGGTAGACATTGCCGACCCGGAGCAGCAAATCGGACACGCTGTGGAGATGGATCGATGTCAATCGTCAGGTGGTTGGCTCATCTCGGTCTTCAGCGTCCCTTCCCGGGATACGATCCAGCCCACTCCTGCCGCGCGGGGCGTGGCACGAGCTGGCGGAAGCGGCGCGCCATGATCGACTGGCCGCGCCCGCGGGCGCCCGGAGGATATTGCGCCGATCATCGATCTGTCCGCTGTCAGCAGCGCCGCTCCGAGCGAAGCGGATGCCAACTGCATCAATGCGCATCGCGGCCGCGGCGACGCCACGCAGGCGAATGCGACCAAGTCGCGCCGGCCACCCGGGTTTCAAGCTGGCCTCCGCCCCGCGCGGGCCTGAAAAACCGCCGCCGCATCCCAAGGCCGCCGCCCGAGCAGTGGCGCGGCATGCCGTACACGCGGCCCCGCACGACGCCGGCACGAGCTGATATCAACTGAATCGACGGTTCGTAGCCCGCATGGAGGTGCAACGCAATGCGGGAACCCCGCGTCCCCGATGTACGCCAGCGCTCAATCCGGGCTACAGCTTCAACTTCTTCTTGCGTTGTCCGAGCGTGCGCAGGCGCAGCGCGTTGAGCCGGATGAAGCCTTCGGCGTCGCGGTGGTCGTAGGCGACCGCGCCTTCCTCGAAGGTCACCAGGTCCTGGTCGTAGAGCGAATAGGGGCTCTCGCGGCCCACCACCGCGACATTGCCCTTGTAGAGCTTGAGCCGCACCGTGCCGGTCACATAGGCCTGCGATTTGTCGATCCGCGGCCTGCAGCATCTCGCGCTCGGGGGCGAACCAGAAGCCGTTGTAGACGAGCTCGGCATATTTCGGCATCAGCTCGTCCTTGAGATGCATGGCGCCGCGGTCGAGCGTGATCTGCTCGATGCCGCGGTGGGCGGCATGCAGGATGGTGCCGCCCGGCGTCTCGTACATGCCGCGCGACTTCATGCCGACGAAGCGGTTCTCCACCAGGTCGAGGCGGCCGATGCCGTTCGCCCGCCCGAGCTCGTTCAAGCGCGTGAGCAGGCTCGCGGGCGACAGCGCGGCGCCGTCGAGCGCCACCGCGTCGCCGCGCTCGAAACCGACCGTGATGTAGCTCGCCACATCGGGCGCCGCTTCCGGATCGAGCGTGCGCGAATAGACGTAGTCCGGCACCTCCTGGGCCGGGTCCTCCAGCACCTTGCCCTCGGAGGAGGCGTGCAACAGGTTGGCGTCGACCGAGAACGGCGCCTCGCCGCGCTTGTCCTTGGCGATCGGTATCTGGTGCTGCTCGGCGAACTCGATGAGCTTCGTACGCGAGACCAGGTCCCATTCGCGCCAGGGCGCGATCACCCGCACGTCGGGCTTGAGGGCGTAATAGGCGAGCTCGAAGCGCACCTGGTCGTTGCCCTTGCCGGTCGCCCCGTGCGCCACCGCGTCGGCGCCGACTTTCTCGGCGATCTCGATCTGCTTCTTGGCGATCAGGGGCCGCGCGATCGAGGTGCCGAGCAGGTACTGGCCCTCGTAGAGCGCGTTGGCGCGGAACATCGGGAACACATAGTCGCGCACGAATTCCTCGCGCAGGTCCTCGATGAAGATGTTCTCGGGCTTGATGCCGAGCAGGAGCGCCTTGGCGCGCGCCGGCTCGAGCTCCTCGCCCTGGCCGAGATCGGCCGTGAAGGTGACCACCTCGCAGCCATAGGTCTGCTGCAGCCATTTCAAGATGATCGAGGTATCGAGCCCGCCCGAATAGGCGAGCACCACCTTCTTGACGTCGCCCCGCTTGCCCCTGTTTCCATCGTGCTCGGCATCCACTGTCCCCGGCCGCGCGGCCGTCCCCTATACCTTGGTTACGTCCTCGTAGACGTCGACGTCGGCGCTGCCCTGCAGCATGGCGCGCCAGCCTTGCAGGAAGGTGCGCACCATGGGGTCGCTCGCCACCTTCTGGCGGTTGAGCTCGAGCCCGGCATGCGCCTCGTATTCGATCTCCACCAGCAACTGCGCCGGAT
The DNA here is from genome assembly GCA_963707355.1 of uncultured Alphaproteobacteria bacterium. Lineage (GTDB taxonomy): Bacteria > Pseudomonadota > Alphaproteobacteria > Rhizobiales > Beijerinckiaceae > Roseiarcus. The sequence goes on from CAVPPX010000023.1 coordinate 51,460, forward strand.
CGTCGACATTGCGCAGGAAGCGAAAGCGCTGGCCGCCGAGCGCCTGATAGAACGGCGTCGCGCTCTTCATCAGAGCCAGAAACTGCCCGGCGTCGCCGAGCACCCGGATCTTGAGCTGCAGGACCCGCTGCAGCGTTTCGTTCTCTTCCGCCATCGTGGCTTCCTTCTTGGCTTTGCGGCGCCGCGTTCCCGATCCCGTCATTTTCGATCCTTACGCAAACCATTTGCACCGGCAACACGCCGGGCGCAACGGCGGGGCCGCTCCCGGCATCCCAGGCCCGATCATCCGCCCCGGGGCCGCATCCGACGGCCGCGGCGGCGGCAGCGGCGGCGGCCGTCCGTGCCGCAACCGCCGCAGCGCGGCGCCCTGCAGCGGCAGCACCAGCCGCTCGAGCGCGCGCTCGACCGTACGGTCGCTGATGCGGGTGGCCGGCCAGCGATAGATGAGGCCGTGCACCAGCCAGATGGTCAGGAAGGTGAATAGGCCGGAGAATGCGACATCGGTGAAGAAATGCCCGCCGCCGGCCATGCGCAGGAGCCCGATGCCGGCCCCGAAGGCGAGCGCGCCCGCATAGGCGAGCGGCCGCCAGGCCGGCGGCATCAGCGCGGCCGGCGCCAGCGTCCAGAACGCGCCCGAGGGCTCGCCCGCCACGAAGGAGCAATTGTCCGGGCAATCGCCGCGCGGATCCCACCACGGCACGAAATGCTGCGCGCCGCCGAACTCGACCACGTCGATGGGGCGCGGGCGGCCCCAGTGACTCTTGAGGATGACGTTGGTGAGGAGGCCGGGCCCGAGCGCGAGCGTGGCCACCAGCAGGGCCGCGGCCCGGCCCGGGATCAGCATCGGCCGCCGCGGCAGCACCAGCTTGCCCAGCATGGCGAGCGCCGCGGGCGCGACCAGGAGGGTCACGATCAAGCGGCTGAGATCACGCACGCCGTTGAGCGCCGGATTGAAGCTCGCCCAAAAGCCGCCCGCGGCCGGATCGAAGAACGGCCGCACCAGGTCGAGATCGAGCCGCGGGTAGAGGCCGAACAACAGGCCGACCGCAGCGGCGAGCGCCAACGCGATCAGAAGCCCGGTGCGATACATCCGTGCGGTTCCTGCCGGCGGCGCCCGGCGAATTACTGCTGGGGCGGCGGATCGCTGTGGCACGCCCCCAAGGGGCCGAAGGCCAAGGGCCGAGGCTCGACGACAGGAAGTCGCCGCAGCGGCCGCAGGCCGCCAGCATCGTGCCCATGGCCAGGACGCAAAGCAGGCGCAGCGCCCGGCTGCGCCGTCCTCCTGAAGTCGCTGCGCGCGCTGCGGCATTCCGGCTCCCCCATCCGATCCTCATAGCATACCGGCGCCGGCGGCGGCCGCCAGGCCTCAATCATCGGTCATCGCCATGGCGCGCAGCGCCAGCCGCTCGCGGGCGGAGAGCTTCTCGCTCGCGCTCTTCAATTGCCCGCAGGCCGCCAGGATGTCGCGCCCGCGCGGCGTGCGCACCGGCGACGCATAGCCGGCCGTGAACACCACCTCGGAGAACTTCTCGATCTCATCCCAGTCCGAGCATTCGTAGCGGGTGCCGGGCCAGGGATTGAACGGGATGAGATTGATCTTGGCCGGAATGTTGCGCACCAGCTTGACCAGCGCATGGGCGTCGCCGAGCAAGTCGTTGACGCCCTTGAGCATCACGTATTCGAAGGTGATGCGCTTGGAGTTGGAGAGGCCCGGATAGTTGCGGCACGCCTCCATCAGCGTGCGGATCGGATATTTGCGATTGAGCGGGACCAGTTCGTCGCGCAGCGCGTCGGTGACGGCATGCAGCGAGACCGCCAGCATGCTGCCGATCTCAAATCCGGCGCGGGCGATATTGGGCACGACCCCCGAGGTCGAGAGCGTGATCCGGCGCTTGGAGATGCCCAGGCCCTCGCCGTCGGCCATCACCAGGATGGCGTCGCGCACCGCCTCGAAATTGTAGAGCGGCTCGCCCATACCCATCATCACGATATTGGTGACCAAGCGCCGCCCGGCGCCCGTTGGCCGTCAGCCGGCTGGCCGGTACCCGGGTGCGCCGCCGACCAATCGCCGAGCCGGTCGCGCGCCACCATGATCTGGCCCACGATCTCGCCGGCCGTCAGGTTGCGCACCAGCCGCTGCGTGCCGGTGTGGCAGAACGAGCAGGTGAGCGTGCAGCCGACCTGGCTCGACAGGCAGAGCGTGCCGCGGTCGGTGTCCGGGATGTAGACGCATTCGACCTCGTGCGGCGCTTCGCCCGCCCGCTCGCCCGGCAGCCGCAACAGCCATTTGCGGGTGCCGTCGACCGAGATCTGCTCCGCCACCACCTCGGGCCGCGCCAGCGTGAAGTGCGCTGCGAGCAGCGCGCGCAGCTCCTTCGACAGGCTGGTCATCGCATCGAAGGCGGTCACGCCCCGCACATAGAGCCAGCTCCAGATTTGCTGGGCCCGCATCCTGCGCTTGCCTTCCGGCACCGCGATGCCGGCGAGCGCGTCCATGAGCTCGGGCGCGAAAGGCCGATGAGCGAAGGCCGCGCCGGCGCCACATAGCGCTCGAGCGGCGCCTTCTCGATGAACCCGGCAGGCGCCGTCGAGGCCGAAGCGGAAACGGTCGCAAGCGTGGTCATTGCCTTAATTCTGTCCAGTCGGCCCCCGGGGCGCCCTTCTAGCACAGATGGGATACCGATCCACTTTTTGCGCCCCAGGGGCGAGGAACTGCTGCCCGCCGCTCACCCCGCGATCGCCTCCAGCCGCCGGCGGGTGGTGGCGGGGCCGAAGGCGCCGATGACGACGAACACCACCACAATGGCGGCGGCGATGAAGCCGAACACCCCGGTGGCCGGAACAAGTCCGGCCATGACACTTGCTGCTTGTGCTGTGAGGCTCACTTCGGCCGCTACTTCAGCAGCCCCAAGAGCGCCTGCGCGGCGGCCGGCGCCCGCACCTTGGCGCCCGAGATCATGTAGATGAACACGTCGCGCCTGGCCTTCGCGGGCGCAAGCGCGAGCGGCGGTGAGATCAGCCGGCACGCCGCCGTCGGCGAAAGCCCGCGCGCGTTGCGCCCAGGTCGCCAGATCGGGTTTCGCATAGCCGGTCTCGATCGCTTCGGCGGTGCGCTGCAGGCGCAGGTACAAGAAGTTGGCGGTCGGGTCCGGAATCAGCGGATGCTTGTCCAATCCACCAGCGCGAGCGCGACCTCGAGCTCGCGCATCAGCGTCACGAATTGCGGCACCGCGAAGCTCGCGTGCCGCACCTCGACCGCGTGCCGGATGGGGCGGCCGTCGAGGCGCTGCGGCAGCAGGCGCAAGAACGCCGCGAAATCCGCGCTCTCGAACGCCTTGCCGGGCGGCAATTGCCACAGCACCGGGCCGAGCTTGTGTTTGAGCTCCAGGACGCCGCTGCCGAAGAACCGCTCGACCGAGGGCCCCGCCTCCGCCAGCACGCCGCGATGGGTGGTGAAGCGCGGCCCCTTGAGCGAGAACACGAAATCCTCCGGCGTCTCGGCCGCCCAGCGCCGGAAGCTCTCCGGTTTCTGGCTGCCGTAGAAAGTGCCGTTGATCTCTATGGTGGTCAGCGCCCGGCTAGCGTGCTCGAGCTCGCGCGCCTGCGGCAGCTTCGGCGGATAGAACGTGCCGCGCCGGGCTTGAACACCCAGCCGCCGATGCCGACCCGGATCATGGACGCCTCGAGCTTAGTTTGCCGAGCAATGGAGCACTTGCGGGAGAAGTGTACCTCGGCACGAGGATTTTGACAGGCTGAAACCGGGGTCGTCGACGAGCATTTGCATTTGCGGCAAGTCCCGGTTGCCTTCCAATGCAACCGCGCCGCGCTATCAGGCGCGCGCGCGTTTCGGCGGCGTCGCGGTCCTGCCGGCGCGATGGCGTCTCGCGCTCCGACTTGGGCGCGGCCGCAACCGGCCCGGCATCCCCGTCGAGCTTGAAGCGGGATACCCGCTCGTTCATTTCCTGCGACTGTCGCTCCAGCGTCTTGGCGGTCGCCGCATTCTCCTCGACCAGGGCGGAATTCTGCTGGGTGACCTCGTCCATCTGGGCCAGCGCTTTGTTGACCTGGTCGATTCCCGTCGTTTGTTCCGCGCTGGCGGCCGCGATGTTGGTGACGATGTCGGCCACCTTCTTGATCGCCTCGACGATTTCGTTCAACGACGACCCGGTCTGGTTGACCAGGTCCACCCCCTCCTTGACCTGCGCATTGGAGTTCGTGATCAGGTCCTTGATGTCCTTGGCGGCTTGCGAGGAACGCTGCGCCAGGCTGCGGACCTCCGAGGCCACCACGGCAAATCCGCGTCCGGCATCGCCGGCACGGGCGGCCTCGACCGCCGCGTTGAGGGCGAGCAGATTCGTCTGTCTGGCGATCTCGTCGATCACGCCGATGATGTCGGAAATCTTGCGCGAGGATTCGTCGATGCGCGACATGGCGCCGACCGCCTTGGTCACGACGTCGCCGCCGTGGCCGGCGACATCGCTGGCGCTGGCGGCGAAACGCGCGGCTTGCTGGGCGTCGTCGGCGTTCTTCTTCACCGTTACGGAAATTTCCTCCATCGACGCGGACGTCTGCCTCGAGGCTCGCCGCCTGCTCCTCGGTGCGCTGCGACAGGTCGGTGGTGCTGGCCGAAATCTCGGCCGCCGCACTCGAGACCTCGCGGGTCGAGGAAACGATCGTCCCCATGGTCTGCCGCAACTGGTCGATCGCCGAATTGAAGTCGCTCTGCACCTTCTTGTAGGCGTCGGCGAACTGTTGATCGAGGCGGCAGCTCAGGTCGTCGAGCGCCAGGCGCTCCAGCGCGCCGCCGAGCGCATCCAGCACGTGGGCGACCTCCTGGGCGGTGGCGGCGTCGCGGCTGGCCACCGCGGCGTCGCGGCGGTCACGCTCCTCCCGCTCCTCCTCGGCGAGTCGGTGCCGCTCCGCGACCCGCGCCTCGGCGGATTTGAGCGCCACCGCGTTGTCGCGGAACACCTGCACGGCCTCCGCCATGCGGCCCATCTCGTCCGTGCGGCCGAGGGCGGGAAGCGCGCCGTCGAGGTGGCCGTCGGCCAGCTCCTTCATGGCCTTGGTCATCGCGGTCAGCGGCTGCGACACCGACCGGCGCAGGATCATCGCGATCGCGATCGCGAACGCCAACGCGAGGGCGGCGAAAACGTAGGTGATGATTCGTTCGAGGCCGATCGCCCCGTCGAGCTGCGCGATCGATGCCGCTGTCCGCGCCCGGCCCTGCTCCGACACCGCTTGGGTCAGGGCCATCACTTTCGTCATCCCCGCCTCCATGGCCTCGGCCTGCGCGTCGAAGGCCGGCATCTTGGATCCCGCCGGCCGGTCCCTCCTTGATATAGGCTTCCGCCATCACCTTGCCGTCGGCGTAGAAGGATTCGAACTTGCCTGCGACGAGATCGAGCCCGGCCACGAGCCCCAGATTGTCCAATTGCTTGGCCAGGGCCCTGGCCTCGACGATCTCCTTCCTGAAGCTCTTGGCGCTGTCCTCGGCATCCTTGTAGCCGTCGTCGAGACCGTCTTGCCCGCGGGTCGCCGAAATATCGCTCAGGAACTGCTGAACCTCGGCGACATCGAGCTCCAGGCCCTTGCTGACGGCGACCAGCGGCACGACCGATTGATCGATCACGTCGTAGTCGCGCTTGACGTCGATCAGGAACTGCGCGTTGCGATAGGCCAGGAATTGAATGGACGCGGTCAGCGCAGCGAACAGCAAGGCCGTCAACGCCGCTATGTATTTTATCTTCGCCGCAATCGAAATTTCTCGCATGGGAGCGCCGCCTTCACGTTCGCATCGCGAAGCCGCGCGCCCGCCCCGGACCCGTCGTCTTTTGCTGCGAGAACTCAGCCGACGACCCGGCAAGAGGTTTGCTCATGCCGAAGGTGGCAGATCGGACTTAAGATAAGGTTGTCGCTAAGATAAGTACAAACCCCGGCGGCAATGCAGGGCGCGCGTCGTTCCTACTTGCACTCTTGCGCGGCGCGGTCGATCGCCTGGCTCAGGCCCTTGAGCGAATACTGATCGGTCAATTCGGTGCCGTGGCCGGACACGCCCTTGACGGTCAGGTCACTGCCCTTGCGCATGAAATCCACCATGCGGGCTTCCTCGGCCACGTTCTTGATCCAGGCGCCGTCGTTCAAGGTGTACATGGCGAACTTGTCGGCGCCGATTTCGGCGCTCGCGTCGGTGCTGGGCTTGAACGGATAGCCGATGATCACCGAGACCTCGTTGCGCACGTTCTCGGTCGGCCGGTCGGAGATGAACACATAGGCCTGGTCGCGCTTGCGGCCGGCCGGATTGGTCTGCGAGGTCTTCGGCTTGGCGATCGAGAAGCAAACCTTGTGGCCGTTCGGCGTAGCCGTATAGGCGCCCCAATCGCCGTACTGGCCGAGCAGCGTGGGCTGCGCCTCGCCGCCGGCGGCGGGGGCGGATGCCGGCGTGGCTGCGGGTGCCGCCGCAGCCGGCTTGGCGGCGGGCTTGGCCGGGGCGGGGCCGCCGGGGTTTGCGCCAACGCTCCCGAGGAAAGCGCGATCGGAACCAGCAGGCTCGAAGTCACGAGGCTCAAAGCCAGCACCGCCGCAGCCGCGAGCCGGCGCCGATCGAATGCCTGCACCGCCAATGAGCGAATATCGCATGAGCAAATCATGAGCATCGTCCTGTCCCACCGCTTCGGCCCGCCCCGCCATAGCCCCCGGCGTGGCGAAAGGCCATGGAATCCCTACGAATTCGGCAATGTAAAGGCGGCTTCGAGATCCCCGCCACCGGCCGCCGCGCCGCCCGCATTGTACATATTTTCACCGCCATAGGGACCGGCATCCGGCATGCATGTTAAAATCACCAACCCAACCCCATCCGCAGGTCCCTCGACGTGAAAGCCATTCTCTGCACCCGCCTCGGCGGCCCCGACGATCTCGAGCTCTCGGAGCTGCCCATGCCGGTCGCCGCCGCCGGCGAAGCGGTGGTGAGCATCAAGGCGGTCGGGCTCAATTTCTACGACACCTTGATCATCGCCGGAAAATATCAAACCAAGCCGCCGTTGCCGTTCTCGCCCGGCGGCGAGTTCGCGGGCGTGATCGAGAGCGTGGGCGCCGGCGTCAGCGGTTTTTCGCCCGGCGACCGGGTCATGGGCTACACCAGCTTCGGGGCGGCGCGGCAATTCGCCGCCGTGCCGGGGGAGAAGCTCGTCCGCCTCGGCGTCGATCTCGATTTCGAGCGCGCCGCAGGACTCAACATCACCTACGGCACCGGCTATCACGCGCTCAAGGACCGCGCCGCCCTCAAGGCAGGCGAGACGCTGGCGGTGCTGGGCGCCTCGGGCGGCGTCGGGCTCGCGGCGGTGGAGCTCGGCAAGCAGATGGGGGCGCGCGTCATCGCCTGCGCGTCGAGCCACGACAAGCTCGCCTTCGCGCGCCAGCATGGCGCCGACGAAGTGGTCGACTACGCCGCCGAAAATTTGACCGACGCCTTGAAGCGGCTCGGCGGCGAGCACGGCATCGACGTCATCTACGATCCGGTCGGCGGGCCCTACAGCGAAGCGGCGCTGCGGGCGATCGCCTGGCAGGGCCGCTTCCTGGTGATCGGCTTTGCGGCCGGCGAGATCCCGCGGCTGCCGCTCAACCTGACGCTGCTCAAGGGCTGCGACATTCTCGGCGTCAACTGGGGCGCCTTCGTGCGGCAGAAGCCGCAAGCCCACCGGGCCGGCCTCGAGGAGCTCGCCCGCTGGTGCGCGCAGGGCGAGCTCTCCTGCCACATCCATGCCGTCTATCCGCTCTGCGAAACCGCGCAGGCCCTCAAGGTGATCGCGGAGCGCAAGGCCATGGGCAAGGTGATCCTGCGGCCGTGACGCTTTTCCCGGGCGCAGTGCAGCACGTAGCCTTTGCGGAGTGCTGCGCTGCAGACCCGGGATCGTTCCAAACTCGGAGTGCGGAACGGTCCCGGCTCCATCAGCGCGATTGCGCGCGTCTTCGACGCGCTAAGGCCGGGACAAGTCACCCGCCACCACCCCGGCCAAATCCGTCCGCACCCGCGCGATCACGCTCTCCCAATCGCCCGCCGCGGGCTGCCGATAGAGCCGCGCGGTCGGATACCAGGGGCTATCGGTCGCGCTCCAGCATCCAGCGCCAGTCCGGGGCGAACGGCAGCAGCACCCAGGTCGGCCGCCCGAGCGCGCCGGCGAGATGCGCCACCGCGGTGTCGACCGTGACCACCAGGTCGCACAGCCCCAGTACCGCCGCCGTATCCTCGAAATCGCGCAGCTCGGCGCCGAGCGCCGTCACGCCGCCGAGGCCGGCGAGCACCGCGGCATCCTCATCCGGCACCTCCGGCTGCAGGCTCGTGAAGGACACCCGATCCATCTCCAACAGCGGCGCCAGCCGCGCCAGCGGCAGCGAGCGGTTGCGATCATTGGGATGACCGACGCGGCCCGACCAAACAAACCCGATCCGCGCCTGCGGCAGCAGCGCCTGCGGCAGCAGCGCCTGCGGCAGCAGCAGCTGCGTCGCGCTCGCCAGCCGCGACCGCCACTGCGCGATCCGCTGTGCGCCCGCCGTGAGATAGGGGATGGCGGCCGGGATGCTGTCCGGCTGCGTGGCGAGCGCGAGCGGCAGGCTGCCCATGGGGCAGTGCAGATCGAAGGCCGGCAGCGGCGCGCCGCGCTCCACCACCGCGGCGACGCCCGCGAGCCGCCCCAGCAGTCCGGCGAGCTCGGCCGGCACCTCCAGCACCACGCCCGCCCCCATGCGGGCCACCAGCGGGACATAGCGGGCGAATTGGATGGTGTCGCCCAGCCCCTGCTCGGCATGCAGCAGGATGGTCTTGCGCTGCAAATATTCGCCGCGCCACAGCGGCTTGCCCAGGCGGCGGCGCGCCGGCATGCCGCTGCGGGCGAAGCGCGCCTCGTATTGCTGAACCCGCCGCGATAATCGCCGAGCGTCAGGCGCGACAGCGCGGAATTGTGCGCGGCATCCGCATTGTCGGCATCGATCGCCAGCACCTGCGCGAAGCTCGAGAGCGCCTCCGCGTGCCGGTTGAGCGCCTGCAGGGCCGTGCCGCGCTCAAGGAGCGCCGCCGCGTAATCGGGCCGGATCGCCAGCGCCCGGTCGTAGGCCGCGAGCGCCTCGGCATGGCGATCGAGCCGCGCCAGCGCATGGCCGCGGTTGAAGTGCAGCGCCGGGTGCGCCGGATGGTCGGTCAGGAGCGCGTCAAATTGCGCCAGCAACTCCTCGAGCCGGCCGAGCTCGCCGAGCGCATTGCCGCGATTGGTGGCGCGCCAGGTGGCCGGGCGCGAGCGCCACCGCCCGCTCGAAGTCGGCCAGCGCTTCGGCCGGCCGGTGCAGCCTCAACAACAAGCGGCCGCGCCCGTTGAACATGTCGGGATCGTCGGCCCGCAGCTCCAGCGAGCGCGCGAAGCTCGCGAGCGCCTCGTTGTCACGCCCCAGCATGGCGAGCGCGAGCGCGCGTCGACCAGGCGTCCACGCCTGCGGGTTGATCTTCAGCGCCGTCTCGATCAGCGCCAGCGCAGCGCCCGCATGGCCGCGCTGCAGCTTGACCGCCGAGAGGTGCACGCCCTCATGGCTGTCGGGCAACGATTTGCGGATGCGCGAACCCAGCCGCTCGGCCTCGTCCAGCCGGCCCGCACGGATGCACCGATCGCCTGCGCGTACATCGCGTGAGCTCGGGCAGCGGGCGGGGGCGGGGCATGGCGCGACGTCGGGGCGAATAGCGCCGCGGCGTCAAGTACGCGCACCTCTCCCCGCGTGCGGGGAGACGGCAGAATGGCGAGAAAGAAACCGGACTCGGCGCGGCTAGGGGTCGCCTCCCCTATTCGATTCGCTCAGAACTCGCGATAGGCCCCCACCTCACCCCGCAAGCGGGGCGAGGGAGTGAAACGCCTGTGTCTGAACAAAACAAAGAATTTCCCTACTGCGCCAGCTTGTCCATGGGCTCCGCCAGTTCGACGTCGAGCTCGGTCACGCCGCCGGCATCATGGGTCGCGAGCGTGACCTCGACCTTCTTGTAGACGTTGAACCATTCCGGATGATGGTCGAGCTTCTCGGCGATCAGCGCGGCGCGCGTCATGAAGCCGAAGGCCTCGTTGAAATCCCGGAAGGTGAATTTCTTGGTGACGGCATCGCGGTCCTTGGCCTCGCTCCAGCCCGAGAGCCGGCCGAGCGCCGCCTTGCGCGCGTCACCGGTCAGTTTTTGTCCCATGGTCTCATCCTCATCGTCGATCGACGCCAGGCCGCGATATTAGCCGGCGAGACCGCGCCGACGCCATATCGCAGTAGTCGCGCATCGGCTTTCCGCTCGCCGACATCGGCTGTGCTCGGGGTTGATGTGTCGCGGCTCGATCTCGGGCGACGCGGCCTCGGCGCTACTCGCAAACGCCGGCCGCGCGCATTACCTTCAGGGCCCGGGGCCCATATATGGGTCGTGGGATGCGAGGTTACCATGCGTTGGTCGCTGAATATCGGCACGATCGCCGGCACCGCGGTGCGTGTGCACATCACATTCCTGCTATTCCTGGTCTGGATCTTCGCGGCCGACTACGCCTCCGGCGGCCCCGACGAGGCCTGGACCGGCCTCCTGTTCATGGTGCTGTTGTTCGCCTGCGTGCTGGCGCACGAGTTCGGCCACATCCTCACGGCCCGCGCCTTCGGGGTGGCGACCCCGGACGTGACGCTGTTGCCGATCGGCGGCGTGGCGCGGCTGGAGCGGATTCCGGAGGAGCCGCGGCAGGAATTCCTGATCGCCATCGCGGGTCCGGCCGTGAACGTGGTGATCGGGCTCGCTCTGGTGCTGGCGGGCGCCCATCTCGACGTCGGGGCTCTCGGCGGCGTCGAGAATGCCCACATCTCGATGCTCGACCGGCTGGCGATCGTGAACCTGTTCCTGGCCGCCTTCAACATGATCCCGGCCTTCCCGATGGACGGCGGGCGCGTGCTGCGCGCGCTGCTGGCGACCCGCATGGGCCACACCCGCGCCACCGAGACCGCCGCCGCGGTCGGCCAGTTCGTCGCCTTCCTGCTCGGCTTCGCCGGCCTGTTCTGGAACCCGCTTCTGATCTTCATCGCCGTCTTCGTCTATCTGGCGGCGCCCCGGGAGTTCCACATGGTGGCGCTGCGCGCCATGGCGCACGGCGTGCGGTCACCAATGCGATGATGACCCGAGATCGCCAAACTCACCCGCAGGCCCATGTGGACGAGGCGGTGCAGACGCTGCTGCGCACCAGCCAGAGCGAGTTTCCGGTGGTCGACCCCGACGGCAAGCCGGTCGGGCTCCTCGGCCGCGGCGACCTCATCCGCGCGCTCAAGCAGCTCGGCCCCGATGCCCGCGTGGCCGACGTCATGACCACCAAGGTGCCGAGCGTCGGCCACCGCAGCTGTCTCGACGAGGCGCTGCGGCTCCTGCAGGAAAAAGCCGCGCCCGCCGTCGCCGTCACCGACCAGCAGGGCCGCCTCATCGGCCTCGTCACCTCCGAGACCATCGGCGAGATGATGATGCTGCGCGACGCCATGCCCAAAGGCGCCACCTGGGGCCCCTGGAGCCGCCCGACCG
>CAVPPX010000024.1:0-124275 GCA_963707355.1 uncultured Alphaproteobacteria bacterium
CGAACGAGGGCCTCATCTCGCGCGAGGATGCGGTGAGCCGCATCGAGCCTGGCGCGCTCGACCAGCTCCTGCACCCGATGCTCGACCCTAAAGCCAAGCCCGCGGCGATCGCGACCGGCCTGCCCGCTTCGCCCGGCGCTGCAAGCGGCGAGATCGTGTTTTCCGCCGACGAGGCGCAGGCTTTGCGTCAGGCCGGGCGAAAATCGATCCTGGTCCGGGTCGAGACGAGCCCGGAAGACATTCACGGCATGCACGCCGCCGAGGGCGTCGTGACCACGCGCGGCGGCATGACCTCGCACGCCGCGGTCGTCGCGCGCGGCATGGGCAAGCCCTGCGTCTCAGGCGTCAGCGCGATCCGCATCGACTATGCCGGGCAGACCATGACGGCGAGCGGAAAGACGCTGAAGAAGGGCGACATCCTCACGATCGACGGCGGCTCAGGCGAAGTGATGGCCGGCGCCGCGCCGATGGTGAAGCCGGAGATGACCGGCGATTTCGCCACGCTCATGACCTGGGCGGATTCGGTGAGACGGATGAAGGTGCGCGCCAACGCCGAGACCGCCGCGACGCGCGCGCCGCCCGCTCGTTCGGCGCCGAAGGCATCGGCCTTTGCCGCACCGAGCACATGTTCTTCGACAGCGAGCGGATCGTGGCCGTGCGCCAAATGATTCTCGCCGACAACGAGCAGGGCCGCCGCGCGGCGCTCGCCAAGCTTCTCCCGATGCAGCGCAAGGACTTCGCCGAACTGTTCGAAATCATGAGCGGCCTGCCGGTCACGATCCGCCTGCTCGACCCGCCGCTGCACGAATTTCTGCCGCACACTGAGGCGGAGATCGACGAAGTCGCCAAGGCGATGAACGTGAGCGCGGAAAAATTGCGGGCGCGCGCGGCCGAGCTGCACGAATTCAATCCCATGCTCGGCTTCCGCGGCGTGCGCCTCGCCATCCGCTATCCCGAGATCGCCGAGATGCAGGCGCGCGCGATCTTCGAGGGCGCGGTCGAAGCCGGACGCAAGACAGGGAAGCCGGTGGCCGCCGAGATCATGGTCCCCTTGGTGTTCGGGCGGCCGGAACTCGACCTGGTCAAGGCGATCATCGTCGCCATGGCCGAAGCCGTCGCCAAGGAAACGGGGGTGACGACGCCCTATCAGGTCGGCACCATGATCGAACTGCCGCGCGCAGCGCTGAGAGCGGGCGAAATCGCGGAGAGCGCCGAGTTCTTCTCGTTCGGCACCAACGATCTGACCCAGACCACGCTCGGCGTGTCGCGCGACGACGCGGCCTCGTTCCTCGGCTTCTACACCGTCAAAGGGCTGCTCAAGGCCGATCCGTTCGTGACCCTGGACACCGAAGGCGTCGGCGAACTCGTCACCATCGCCGCCGCGCGCGGCCGCGCGACCCGCCCCGATCTCAAGCTCGGCGTCTGCGGCGAGCACGGCGGCGATCCGGCCTCGATCGCCTTCTGCGAGCAGGCGGGGCTCGACTATGTCTCGTGCTCCCCCTTCCGCATCCCGATCGCCCGCCTCGCGGCCGCTCAGGCCGCGCTGGGCCGGAAGGCGGCAAGTACGGCGTGAGACACGCGGCGATTATTGATCGGGGACCCCGGCTTTGCGCAGACCTTCGAAAATTGGCTCAAGCTGGGTCAGGTACATCGAGTCGTCACTCCTCGCCGTCAGGGCAGCGCGGGCGCGGGAGACGGTGAAGGTCGGGTTGAGCGCAAGTCCGGCCCTGACCGCGGAACGCGCCTCGTCCATTCGGCCAAGCTGCGCCAGGGCAGCTGCCAAATTAAAATTTGCGGCCGGATAATTTCGATTAGCCTCGATCGCCCGGCGAAACCACGCGACCGCTGGCTCAAATTTGCCGAGGTGGAGATTCGCTAGGCCCGCGAAATACATCCAGATATAAGCCATCGCATCGCGCGGACTAAGGCGCAGGGCCTCAGCAACGTGTGCCTCAGTTTCTTCGGCGCGACCGACAAAGACCTTACCTCATCCGATAATTGAATGGGCATGGGCGAGATTTCGATCTAGCGCCAATGCGTGTTCACATTCGGCGATGCCCTGTGCTGCGCGCTTGGTCCATATGTCGACAAGTCCTAACCACATATGGCCGCGCGCATGGTCCGGGACCGACGACAAGGCTTTGGTCAACTTCGCTTCGGCCGCGGCGAAGGCGGCGCTGGGATCTGTCACAAAGGAATTTGCGCCTTCGCGCACGTCCGCGACCGCCGATCCGACGAGCGCGTCGACATTGTCCGGGTCGGCGGTTATCGCGCGATCGAAAAAGCTGCGCGCCCGTGCCAGATTGTCGGGGGTCAGACCTTTGTTGAGCCAAGCCAAACCTTGAAAATAGAGGTCCATCGAGTTCGGGGTTTGGAGCCTGTTCCGCGCGCCGCGCCTCGGCGGCGACGAGCTGGGCGTTGAGCGCGCCTGCCAGGCGGGCGACGATTTCGTCCTGCATGTCGAAGAGATTGGCTAGGGGCTTATCGAACCGCTCGGCCCAGAGATGATTGCCCGTTTCGGCGTCGATGAGCTGCACGTTGACGCGCATGCGGTTTCCGCCGCGCTGAACACTGCCCTCGAGGACATAGCGGGCGTTCAACTCGCGCCCGATCGTCTTCACGTCAACTCGCCTGCTCTTGTAGGCAAACGCCGTATTGCGGGCGATTACCACGGCCCCACGTATCCGTGAGAGGTCGGTCGTGAGGCTCTCCGTAACCCCATCGACGAAAGGCTCCTGCTCGGGGCCGCCGCCGTTATTTGAGAATGGCAAGACGACCATCGAGAGGCGCGGCGGGGCGGATTTTTCCGGCGCCGGGGCTCGCGCCGGCTTCGCCTCGGCGGGCTGGCCGACGCCAAGCAAATAAACTCGGATCGGCTCAGTGATGTTCTTGAGTTGGGTTTGGCCGAGATCGGTGACCGCGAGATCGAGCCGGCCTTTCACCTGGCGATAGGCGTCTTCGGAAAGACAGACTGCGCCCGGCTCACAAATGCGCTCGATCCGCGCGGCGATATTGACGCCGTCGCCCATTAGGTCGCCGTCGGCCTCTTCGACCACATCGCCCAAATGGACGCCGACACGGAACTCGATGCGGCGATCGTCCGGCACGCCGGCGTTGCGCTCGACCATGCGGTTCTGCACCTCGATCGCGCAACGCACCGCGTCGACTACGCTCCGGAACTCACAAATGAACCCGTCGCCCGTTCGCTTGACGACGCGCCCATGATGCGCAGCGACCGCAGGATCAATCAGATCGTTGCGCAGCGCGCGCAGCCGCGCGAGGGTTCCCTCCTCGTCGGCGCCGGCGAGCCGGCTGTAGCCGACAACATCGGCGACCAGGATCGCAGCGATCTTCCGCGTTTCCGCCATGGCGCCGCCTCGGGAGTACGGCGATGGTATCACGAATGACTCGCCCGCGCTCTTGCGGGGCGCGAGCCGCGGGAGGTCAGCAGTTACAGATAGTTTGATATTGCACTTGTTCATTTTGCTATTTATGAGCTTCTACCCAACAGGTAGCGCGGCGGAACGCAGTTGCAGAAAAATGAGCCTAAGCGATTGAAAAGCTTGCGCCGCGCGCAGAATTGCTCACCTTGGCGCCAACCCGCAGTCTAAGCCCGTTTGACATGAGGAAGGCGGCCTGCTTTCGCAGCCGCGGCGCCTGGAGAGAGGCCAATGGAGGCTTTGTCCGCGGTCGAGCAGATCATCCGTGATCTCCTGATCTTCGTCGTCGCGATGAGCGTGGTGCTCGCGGCGCTTCTGGTGATCATCTCGCGCATGCCGAACGACAATCCGTTGAAACGGATCCTGGTGGCGCTCAGCTATCGCGTTGGCGCCACGGCGGCCGCCGGGGTGCTGGTCATTCCCGCGACCCCCATCCCGGGTCTCGACGCCATCGTCGATTTCGGGGCGCCGCTCGCCCTCCTCTGGTATTGGTGGACCTTCTTCCGCAACATGCGACGCGGCCCACCTGAGAAACCTGCGCCATGAGATTCGTGAAGGCCAACGGCCTCGTCATCCACTTTTCCGACCAGGGGCGCCGCGACGGGCCGCCGCTCGTCTTCATCAATTCCCTCGGCACTGATTTCCGCATCTGGAACGACGTCGCCGAGATCCTCGCGCCCGACTTTCGTATCATCACTTACGACAAGCGCGGCCACGGGCTTTCCGAATCCGGACCCGACCAGAACGACATGGCCGACTACGCGCGCGACCTTACGGCGCTTCTCGATCAAGTCGGCGTTGGGCGCGCGACGATTGTCGGACTCTCCATCGGCGGCCTCATCGCGCAGGAGCTCTATCGTCTGGGTCCGGAGCGCGTCGCGACGCTCGTGCTTTGCGACACCGCGGCGAAAATCGGAACCGACGACGTCTGGGATCAGCGAATCGCTCAGGTCGAGCGCGGCGGCATCGAATCCTTGGCCGATTCCGTCCTCGAACGGTGGTTCACCGCCGATTTCCGATCTCGGCGATCCGCCGAGCTCGCCGGCATGCGCGCCATGCTCACGCGAACGCCGGCCCGCGGCTATCTCGCCGCCTGCGGGGCCTTGAAGCGCGCCGACCTCCGACAATATGCTGGACGGATCGAGGCCCCAACCCTGTGCCTGGTCGGCGACCAGGACGGCTCCACGCCCGTCGCTCTGGTCAAGGAAATGGCCGCGCTCATTCCCAGCTCGCGCTTTGAAATCGTTGAAGGCGCGGGGCATTTGCCGAATGTTGAAAAGCCGGAAATCGTTGCGGAATTGGTCGCTGAACACGCGAGAAAGACGGCCTTGTAACGGACGGGCGCGCCCCGCTGCGAGCCCTCACAAGCAGGCGGCGCAAAAGAAGTTTGTCGAGTGTTAACAGCGTGCGAAGATTCCCTCACTTCCCGTTCACGGGATGAGAGGGTATAGACACCCGCCGTTTTCAGGGCTGCCGAGAGCCGGCGACCCCGAGGTTTCCTTTACGCATGTCTCACCCCGTTTCGAAGGACGCCGTCCCGCCGCCAATTTATGGCGCCGAGGATGACCTGACACATTCGTCCGGGCGTTTCCGGGTTCTCATGCTTGGCTCGATCGGCGTCGTCTTCGGCGACATCGGCACGAGCCCCCTCTATGCCCTGCAGACGGCGCTCGGTCAGTTCAAGGGCGCCGCGCTCCGACCGGCCGATGTCATCGGCGTCGTCTCCCTCATCATCTGGGCGCTGCTGATCGTCGTCACCGCGAAATATGTGGTCTACCTGATGCAGGCCGACAACAAGGGCGAGGGCGGCATCCTGTCGCTCAAGGCGCTGGCTCAGCGCGCCCTTGGGCAGAAGACGCCGATTGCGTTTCTGCTCGGCGTCGCTGGCGCCGCCCTGTTTTCGGGCGACGCCGTCATCACGCCGGCAATTTCGGTCCTCTCCGCCCTCGAGGGCCTGAAGCAGGTCGATGCAGGGCTTACGCCTTACATCTTACCCGCGACCATCGTCATCCTCGTTATGCTGTTCGCCGCCCAAAGCCGCGGGACGGCCAAAGTCGCAGCCTTCTTCAGCCCGATCATGGTCGCATTTTTCGCTGTCAACGCCGCGCTGGGAATTGTCCATATCGCCTGGGATTGGCGCATCTTGGAGGCTCTGAGCCCAATCCCGGGCGCTGCCTTCATTTATGCCCGCGGCACGATCGGATTCATCGTTCTCGGCAGCGTTTTCCTGGCGGTGACCGGCGCGGAAGCGCTCTACGCCGATATGGGCCATTTCGGACGCCGCCCGATCCAGGTCGCATGGTTGCTCATCGTTTTGCCGGCCCTGGTCTGCAACTATCTGGGCCAGGGCGCGCTCATCCTCAGCGACCCGAGCGCGGTCCAAAACCCGTTTTATCTGATGGCGCCGAGCTGGGGTTTGGCGCCGCTCGTTCTCCTGTCGACCGCCGCGACCGTGATCGCGAGTCAAGCCGTCATCACCGGCGCCTATTCCCTCGCCAGCCAGGCGATCCAGCTCGGATTGCTGCCCCGCCTCGAAATCGTCCACACCTCCTCGACCCAGGAGGGGCAGATTTTCATACCCCGCGTCACCCGCATCCTCCTGCTGGGAGTCCTGGGGCTGGTGTTGCTGTTCCGTTCGTCCGACGCCTTGGCCAACGCTTATGGCATCGCGGTTTCGGGCACGATGGTGGCGACCACCTCGCTTGCCTTCTTTGTCGTCTGGAAGCTGTGGCGATGGCCGCTCTGGGCGGCGCTGGCGTTGACAGGCGCTTTTCTTTCGATCGACATCGCCTTTTTCATCGCCAATCTCTACAAGGTCGTGGACGGCGGCTGGGTGCCTCTCTCGCTCGGCGCGGCGATGTTCATCCTGATGTGGACCTGGTCGCGCGGCAGCGTCATCTTGCTGGCTCGCACGCACCGGGACTCGATCCCGATGCTGGACCTGATCAAGATGCTCGAGAGGTCGAAGCCGGTCAGGGTTCAGGGAACATCGGTTTTCCTCACCAACGATCCGACCTCGGCCCCGTCGTCGCTGATGCACAATCTCAAGCACAACAAAGTGCTGCACGAGCGCGTCGTGCTCCTGAACGTGCGCAACGAGACGACGCCGCGCGTGCCCGCCGCCAATCGATATGAAATGAAGAGTCTGTCATCCGATTTCATGTTGGTCACGCTTCATTTCGGCTATATGGAGCAACCGCACATCCCGCGAGCGCTGGCATCGATGCGGAAGGCCGGACTCAAGTTCGACATCATGACGACATCGTTCTTCCTCGGGCGACGCACGCTGAAGACCGCGCCCAACTCAGGCATGCCTCAGTGGCAGGACAAGCTGTTCATCGCCATGACGAAGCAGGCCGCAAGCGCGCCGGACTTCTTCAATTTGCCGTCCGATCGCGTCGTTGAGCTTGGCGCGCAGATGAAGGTCTGAGCGCTGCGCTCCCGGCGAATGATCGAAGCGCGCTCAACGCTGAACGAGCCGGTACGGAAGCGCTGAGCGGAAGCGCAATGAAGATCTACCTGATCAACCTCGATCGCCATCCCGAACGTCTTGCGCATATGCGCAAGCAGTTGGATGGCGTCGCATTCGAGCGCATTTCTGCTGTCGACGGCGCGAGGCGTCCCGCGACGATCAAAGGGCTGACCCGATTCGAGCTGGCCTGCCTGGAGAGTCACAGGACCGCCTGGCGCAAATTCCTTGCAAGCGCCGAAAGCCTTGCGTGCTTCCTGGAGGACGACCTGCATGTCCAGCCGGGCTTTGCCGCGCTGCTCAGCGAGGCGAAATGGCCGATGGACGCCCACGCGGTGAAGCTGGACACCTATTTTCAGAAGGTCAGGCTCGGCGAGCGGTTCAGCGCGAGCGGCGGCCGCGAAGTCGCCAGGCTCTATTCGCGTCACGAAAGCGCAGCGGCCTACATCCTGAGCCGCGACGGCGCTGCGCGCTACCTTGAGCTGACTGACAGCGCGAGCCAGCCCGCCGATTACGCGGTCTTCCCGAACATGCCGCGGCGCCTGGGTCTCAACATTTATCAGCTCGTTCCGGCTATCGCGATTCAGGATCATCTGCTCAACCACGGCAAAAGCTTCGCGACCGCAATGACTAAGACTGACGGCCGAGCCGCAGCGAGCCGTTCATCGCTTGTTGGGAAACTGGGGCGCGAGAGTGCGCGACTCGCGAGCCAATTCTCGGACCTTGGCGAGTGGGCCTATCAGAAGGCCTTTCTGCGGGTCGAGACGACGACAGTCGCACTCGAATGAAGCTTGGAGCGTCGACGCCCATCACCCGCCAATATTGAAGCTGGCCATGGCGGCCATGTTCACAATGTCCGAATCCTTGGCGCCGAGGGAGACGATCTGCACCGGTTTCTCGAGTCCCACGATCAGCGGTCCAATGACGGTCGCGCCGCCCAGTTCCTGCAGCATCCGGGTTGAGATGGCGGCGGAGTGGAAGGCCGGCATGATCAGCACGTTCGCGGTGTCTTTGAGACGGCAGAACGGATAGGCCGCCATCAGTTCCTTGTTGAGCGCGACGTCGGCGCCCATTTCGCCGTCGTACTCGAAGTCGACCCGCTTGGCGTCGAGGATCCGCACGGCTTCCTGCACCCGCAGCGCGCGTTCGCCGGGCGGATGGCCGAAATTGGAGAAGGCAAGCATCGCCACGCGCGGCTCGTAGCCGAGCCGCCGAGCAACGCCCGCCGCCTCGATCGCGATCTCTGCGAGATCCGCCGCTGTCGGCATCTCGGCGATTGCGGTGTCGGCGACCAAAATCGGGCGCCCTCGCGACAGAATGATTGAGACGCCGACAACCCGGTGACCCGGTTTGTCGTCTATCACGCGCCGGACTTCCTCCAATGCGATCGAGAAATTGCGGGTGACGCCGGTCACGATCGCGTCGGCGTCTCCACGCGCGACCATGGCCGCGGCGAAGTAATTGCGATCCTGGTTGATCATGCGCTGGCAATCGCGGAACAGATAGCCCTTCCGCTGCAGTCGCTCATAGAGGAATTGGGCGTAAATCGAATTGCGCTGCGACAGGCGGGCGTTGTGAATTTCGATGCCTTTGTCCGAGAGATCGAGGCCCGTCGCCTTGGCGACGCTCCGCACGCGGTCCTCTCGCCCAACCAGAATCGCCTCGCCGAGACCCTGATTGACGAACGAGTAAGCGGCGCGGATCACCTGCTCTTCTTCGCCTTCGGCGAACACCACGCGCTTGGGCGTGCGGCGGACGCGCTCGATGATGAGCTGCATTGCGCCCGCAATCGGGTCGCGGCGCGCAGACAATTGCGCCTTGTAAGCCTCGAGATCGACGATCGGCCGCCGCGCGACGGCAGACGCCATCGCGGCCTTGGCCACCGCGATCGGCACGACATGAATGAGGCGCGGATCGAACGGCACCGGGATGATGTAGTCGCGCCCGAAGCGCGGCCGTGCGCCGCGATAAGCCGCGGCCACCTCATCGGGAACATCCTCGCGCGCGAGGTCCGCGAGCGCATGCGCCGCGGCGATCTTCATTTCCATGTTGATCGTCTTGGCCCGCACGTCGAGCGCGCCGCGGAAAATATAGGGGAACCCGAGGACGTTGTTGACCTGGTTGGGGTAGTCGGAGCGGCCGGTGGCGATGATCACGTCCTCGCGCGCCTTCTTCGCGTCTTCCGGCGTGATCTCGGGATCGGGATTCGCCATGGCGAAAATGATCGGATTGGACGCCATGCTTTGGACCATCTCCGGTGTCAGCGCGCCCTTGGCCGAAAGACCGAAGAAAATATCCGCGTCCTTGAGCGCGTCTTCGAGCGTTCTCAGCGGCGTTTCGATCGCATGCGCCGACTTCCACTGATTCATACCTTCCTGACGACCGCGATAGACGACGCCTTTGGTGTCGCACAGAATGACGTTGGCGGGCTCGAATCCTATCGCTTTGATCAGGTCGAGACAGGCGATGCCGGCGGCGCCGGCGCCATTGCAGACGAGCCTCGTCGTTTTAATGTCACGCCCGGTCAAATGCATGGCGTTGATCATGCCCGCAGCCGCGATGATCGCGGTGCCGTGCTGATCGTCATGGAAGACGGGAATGTCCATCATCTCGCGCAGGCGCTCCTCGATGTAGAAGCACTCGGGCGCCTTGATGTCCTCGAGATTGATTCCGCCGAACGACGGCCCCAGATATTTAACGGCGTTCACGAATTCGTCCGGATCCTCGGTCCCGACTTCCAGGTCGATCGAATCGACGTCGGCAAAGCGCTTGAACAAGACTGCTTTGCCTTCCATCACCGGCTTGGAAGCGAGCGCGCCAAGATTGCCGAGGCCAAGGATCGCGGTGCCGTTGGAAATGACCGCGACCATGTTGCCGCGCGTCGTGTAATCGTAGGCGGTAGAGGGATCGGCGGCGATCGCCTTGACCGGAACCGCAACGCCCGGCGAGTAGGCGAGCGAGAGGTCGCGCTGGGTCGCCATGGGCTTGGTCGGCATGATCTCGAGCTTGCCGGGCCGCCCTCGCGAGTGGAATAGAAGCGCCTCCTGATCCGTGATCGAAAAGCGCGTGTTCGGTCCCTCGACCCTGTCATTCATAACTGAAGCCCTGCCTGGATCTTGAACGGAAAGCTGGCATTGCCGGTCGGAGCGCGACTTGGTCGATGATCGCTAGCCGGGAAAGACAATGTCTGCCGATTCGATCGGCCTTCCTGCGTAACCCTGTCATTCACACGGGATCACTTGATCGTTTTAACTGGCCGCATAACGAGAGGGCGCCATGCTTTTCGCAGATCGCCGTGCGGCAGCAAAGGCTTTTGCTAGTTGCACCGCAGCAAAGTCGCTTGCTTTCATATAAAGACATGTTTATATCATTATGTCAGTGCGCAGCGAGCGAGCGGAACGCGGAATGAATTGGTCTCCCACCCCCGCCTTTGACACGGACCCAACGCGCCGCGAGGACGCGCTGACGGCGCTCAAGACCGCCGCGAGCCAGCGCATTCTGATCATTGACGGCGCGATGGGCACGCAAATCCAGTGCCTGAATCTCGGTGAGACGCATTTCCGCGGCGATCGCTTCCATTCCTGCGACCGTGCCCTCCAAGGCAACAACGACCTGCTGACGCTCACTCAGCCGCAGGCGATCGAAGACATTCATCTGGCTTACGCGCTGGCCGGCGCGGACATTCTTGAGACCAACACCTTCTCGTCGACCTCGATTGCGCAGGCCGATTATGGAATGGAGGATCAGGTCTACGAGCTCAATCGCGACGGGGCGCGATTGGCGCGGCGGGCGGCGATCAAGGCGGAGAAGGCGGACGGACGGCGCCGTTTCGTCGCCGGCGCCCTGGGGCCAACGAACCGCACCGCGTCGCTATCGCCGGACGTCAACAATCCGGGTTTCCGCGCCGTCAGCTTCGACGAGCTCCGCGTCGCCTATGGCGAGCAGATCCGAGGCCTGATCGACGGTGGAGCGGACATCCTCCTTATCGAGACGATCTTCGACACGCTCAACGCCAAGGCGGCGATCTTCGCCTGCTTCGAGGCCTTCGCCAAGCGCGGCTTTCAGATGCCGCTCATGATCTCGGGCACCATCACCGACCGCTCAGGCCGCACCCTTTCCGGCCAGACGCCGACCGCCTTCTGGCATTCGGTGCGCCATGCGCGCCCTTTTTCCATCGGACTCAATTGCGCGCTCGGCGCAAGCGCAATGCGCGAGCATCTGGCGGAGATCTCCGCCGCCGCGGACACGCTCGTCTGCGCCTACCCGAACGCCGGCCTGCCCAACGCCTTCGGCCAGTATGATGAAAGTCCGGAGGCGATGGCCGCGCAGATCGGCGACTTTGCCGCCGATGGCATCGTCAACATCGTCGGCGGATGCTGCGGCTCGACCCCGGACCATATTCGCGCCATCGCCGAAACCGTTCGCGCTCATAAGCCGCGGACCGCGCCGACTTTCGCGCCGCTGATGCGGCTTTCGGGCCTGGAGCCGTTCACGCTCACCTCCGACATCCCGTTCGTCAACATCGGCGAGCGCACGAACGTCACGGGCTCGGCGAAGTTCCGCAAGCTCGTCACCGCCGGCGACTATGCCGGCGCGCTCGTCGTCGCCCGCGACCAGGTGGCGAACGGCGCGCAGATCATCGACATCAATATGGACGAGGGCCTCATCGAATTCGAAGGCGGTGATGGTCGAGTTCCTCAACCTCGTCGCCTCCGAGCCGGATATCGCGCGCGTGCCGGTGATGGTCGATTCGTCGAAATTCTCGGTGATCGAAGCCGGGCTCAAGTGCGTCCAGGGCAAGCCGATCGTCAACTCGATCTCGATGAAGGAAGGCGAGGAGGAATTCCTGCGCCAGGCCCGGCTGGTGCGCAACTACGGCGCGGCGGTCGTGGTGATGGCGTTCGACGAACAGGGCCAGGCCGACACGCTCGAGCGCAAGGTCTCGATCTGCACGCGCGCCTACAAGCTTCTGACTGAAAAGGCCGGTTTTCCGCCCGAGGACATTGTCTTCGATCCGAACATCTTCGCTGTCGCGACGGGCATCGAGGAGCACAACGGCTATGGCGTCGCCTTCATCGAGGCGACGCGGCAGATCCGGCAGACCCTGCCCCACGCGCACATTTCCGGCGGCGTCTCCAACCTGTCGTTCTCGTTCCGCGGCAACGAGCCGGTGCGCGAGGCGATGCACGCGGTTTTCCTCTACCACGCCATTCAGGCGGGCATGGACATGGGGATCGTCAACGCCGGCCAGCTCGCGGTCTACGAGACGATCGAACCGGAATTGCGCGAGGCCTGCGAGGATGTCGTCCTCAACCGTCGCCTGGACGCGACCGAGCGCCTTCTCACGATTGCCGAGCGCTTCCGCGGCAAGGGCGGGATGGAGGTGAAGGCGCAGGATCTCGAATGGCGCACGTGGCCGGTCGACAAGCGCATCGCCCACGCGCTCGTCAATGGCGTGACCGAGTTCATCGAAGCCGACACCGAGGAGTCGCGGCTTCAGGCCAAACGCCCGCTCGACGTGATCGAGGGCCCGCTGATGGCGGGCATGAACGTGGTCGGCGACCTGTTCGGCGCAGGAAAAATGTTCCTGCCGCAGGTCGTGAAGTCCGCGCGCGTGATGAAGCAAGCCGTCGCGATTTTGCTGCCGTATATGGAAGCGGAAAAAGCCGCCGGCGGCGACGAGCGCAAGACCGCGGGCACGATCGTGCTCGCGACCGTCAAGGGCGACGTGCACGACATTGGCAAGAACATCGTCGGCGTCGTGCTGGCTTGCAACAATTACGAGATCATCGATCTCGGCGTGATGACGCCGGCCTCGAAGATCCTCGCCGTCGCGCGCGAGAAGAAAGCCCACGCGATCGGCCTTTCCGGCCTGATCACCCCCTCGCTCGACGAGATGGTCCACGTCGCCTCCGAGATGGAGCGCGAGGGTTTTGACATTCCCCTCCTCATCGGCGGCGCGACGACCAGCCGCGTGCACACCGCGGTCAAGATTCATCCGCGCTATTCCCGCTGTCAGACGGTGCACGTCAACGACGCGAGCCGCGCGGTCGGCGTCGTCTCCTCGCTGCTGTCATCGGAGACGCGCGCCGCGACCATCCAGTCGGTGCGCGCCGAATACCGCAAGGTGGCGGAGGCGCACGAGCGCAGCGAAGCCGACAAGGTTCGGGTTCCTATCGCGAAAGCACGCGCCAATGCGCTCAAAGCCGATTGGAGCGCTTATCGCCCCACGACTCCGACCTATTTTGGACCGCGCGCGTATGAGTGGAACGATCTCGCCGACCTCGCGCGCTACATCGACTGGACGCCGTTCTTCCAGACCTGGGAGCTCAAGGGCCGCTATCCCGCCATCCTCGACGATCCGGATCAGGGAGCGCGGCGCGCGCTTTGTTCGACGATGCGCAAGCGATGCTCAAGCGCATCATCGACGAGCAATGGTTCTCGCCGAAAGCGGTGGTCGGCTTCTGGCCGGCGGCGCAAGTCGGCGACGACATCCAACTGTTCGCCGACGATTCGCGCGCCACGCCAATCGCGACTCTGTTCACGCTTCGCCAGCAGCTCTCCCGCCGCGACGGACGGCCGAACGTCGCGCTCGCCGATTTCGTTGCGCCAGCTTCCAGCGGCGCCCACGACTATGTCGGCGCTTTCGTCGTGACCGCCGGCATGGCCGACGAAGATATCGCCAAGCGCTTCGAGCACGCCAACGACGATTATTCGTCGATCATGGTCAAGGCGCTCGCCGATCGCTTCGCCGAAGCCTTCGCCGAAGCGATGCACGCCCGCGTGCGCCGCGAGCTCTGGGGTTACGCGCCTGATGAGGCGTTCACGCCCGAGGAACTGATCGCCGAGCCCTACAAGGGCATTCGCCCGGCGCCCGGCTATCCCGCGCAGCCCGACCACACCGAAAAGGCGACCCTGTTCCGACTGCTCGACGCCGAGCGCGCGACCGGCGTCAAGCTCACCGAGAGCTACGCCATGTGGCCGGCCTCGTCAGTCTCCGGCGTCTATATCGCCCAGCCCGAGGCGCATTATTTCGGCGTCGCCAAGGTCGAGCGCGACCAGGTCGAGGATTACGCGGCGCGCAAGGGCATGGACGTCGGTGAAGTCGAGCGCTGGCTCGGGCCGGTGTTGAACTACGTGCCGGTGACTGCGGTCGCGGCGGAGTAAGACGGCTTCGCCTGACCGGCTCGCCGGACCACCGGGAAGCCCATCGACCCAAGACGTCCAGTCGGCTAGAAACGGCCGCGCCGGGCGTAGCGGTAATTTTACCGGCACGCCATAATGAAATCAGGGGCTTACGACCCCTTTTAGTTCCGCGCTGCGGAATGGCGTCAAAAACTCAGTCTGCCGGGCCGATTTTGATCCGAGACGGAAAACGGGCGTCGCGCATAAATCAAGCAGACCGTGCGAAAACTGAGCCCGACGAGATCATAATCGTGGGCGCAAATATTAGAATTGGGCATGGCGCACATTTCCGGCTCGGACCGCGATCAGCTTCTGCTTCTGCCCGAAGCGGCGGACGACTATGTCGGAACTGACAATCCTGTCCGCTTTATTGACGCATTCGTTGATGGCCTCGATCTCGTCGAAGCAGGCTTCGGGCGGGCGAACCGAAGGCGACGGTTGTCCGGGCTACGCGCCTGGCGATTGCCGAAGCTTTACATCTACGGCTACCTAATCGCGTGCGGTCGAGCCGCCGGCTCGAAGCCGAATGCCATCGGAATATCGAGGTGATTTGGCTGTTGCGGACGCTGAAGCCGGACTTCAAGACCATCGCCGATTTCCGCGCCGACAACCGCGCCGCCTTTAAATGGTGTTTCGCCAATTCACCCTGCTCTGTAAACGGCTCGACCTGTTTGGGCGCGAACTCCTGGCGGTGGACGGACGCGCATCAAAGCGGTCAACAACAAGGACCGAAATTTCACTCGCAATTCTCTGGAGAAATTCATCAAGGCGGCCGACGAGCGGTTGGCGGATTACCTCGAGCGACTCGACCAGGGCGACATTGCGGAAAAGGCGACGGGCGGCGCGCGGGTCAGAAATCTCGCGCAGAAGATCGAGGCCTTGAGCAAGAAGCGCGGCGAATACGCCGCCATGCTGAGGCGCCTCGAACATACGGGTGAAGATCAGATTTCCCTCACCGATCCCGACAGCCGCGCCATGGCGCATACGCGCGTTGCCGTCGGCTACAACGTTCAGATCGCGGTGGACGCCAAGCACAAGCTGATCGTCGATGAGGAAGTGACCAACAAGGTCATCGACATGGGGCTGTTGCAGGCGACTGCAGAGCCGGCGCGCGAGTATCCTCGAAGTTGAGAGGATCGATGTCGTCGCAGACGCGGGCTACTTCAGGACCGAGGACATCGAGGTCTGCGAGAAGGCTGGCCTGACGCCGCACGTTCCCCGGCCTCAGCGTGGATCATCGGCGAGCCGCGGCTTTTTTCGCAAGGACGAGTTTCGCTACGATCTGGAGCGGGACGTATACGCTTGTCCGGGTGGTCACGACCTGAAGCCGTTCCGCTACGGCAAGCTGCGCGAGATGACGAAGATCGATTACGCCAACAAAGAGGCGTGCTGCGATTGCCCGTTGCGCCCGCGCTGCACGGACGCCGGCTATCGTGCGGTTTCGCGACTGGAGCACGAGGCTGCGCTGGATCGCAGGCCGAGCCGACTGAAGGCGCGGCCTGACATCCTCGACCGTCGCCGCGAGACCGTCGAGCATCCTTTCGGCAGCATCAAGCAATGGATGAATCGGGCGCGTTCCTGATGCGAGGCCTGGAGAAGGTTCGCGCCGAATTCAGCCTCACCGCGCTCGCCTACAACTTGCGCGAGTGCTCAACATTCTCGGCATGGACAAGATGATGGAGGCCGTAGCAGCGTGAAGACCGCCCCCAATCTATGCCCATCCGGCTAGGTATGGCGTTCGTGAGCGCCTTGCAGCCGCGACAAGCGACCTTTGCGATCAAATCGCGTAGGTCGTCCTTCACGCGCCGGCCGGATCCCGCCGGCGATCAAGCAAAGGAGTTTTCGCACGGTCTGCAAGATTTCTGCACCACGCATCAGCTTCAATAGGATCAGTCCTTTACCGGGTGAGGAAATCAGGCGCGAAAGGGCAAGCTCCGCCGGAAGAGCTCGGCTTTGTCCGCCATTGGCTCAACCTCTGCCCAGTGATCTAGCGCTACGGAACACCCTTTCAGTCCCCGGCTGGCGCGCCGTCGTCGCAAGGCTCGCTCTCCTCCCAATCCCTCGTCGGCTTCGAGGGCTCCGGCAAACTGAGCAGCGGCGGGGGCGCGGCGGACAAAGACGCCGCATGCCGCTGCGCGCCTCTGTCCGGGGCGAAGCCATGATAGCGGTCGAGCTCGCGGGCGACCTTGATCACCTTGTCGACCGCGTTCAGATCGCCAAGGCTCATGGCGCTGTAGGAGACGAGCATCGCCTCGCTCAGGCGGCGGATCTGCAGCTTTATGAACTCGTGCGGCGTGTCGATGACGCGGCTCGCCAGAAGCGCCGCCTTGCGCTCCCGCGCCCATTTCACCGATATCCCTTCGCTCGCCGCGATCTCCTCGATGGTCGCGCCGGCGGCCAGCTTCTCGATCAGCCTGAGGTCGCGCTTCGCCAGCTCCCGCTTCGTGGCGCGCTGGCGCTTCGATCCGGTTTCAGCTCGCTTTTTGTCCGCATCTCTCGCCAACCGCCGCATCCCTTCCTTCGATCAGAGACGATGCTACCATATGTTCTGTTTTTCCGCAATCAATTGTGTCTTTTGGAGCGGTCGCCGTTGCCAGTCGTCCCCATGATTTCGGCTTTTGCCAAGCGGCCCCCTAGACAGGATCGTTGGGATATTCCGAGAATATCCCCTTGCGGATAGATGATGTGGCTGAAGCCGTCATCGGACGCTGGGGAAGGAACCTGGCGATCCGCCTTCCTGCTCACGTGGCCAAGAAAGCCGGTCTTGGCGACGGCGAGAGAGTCGAGATCATATCGACGGACAAGGAGGTGATCGTTCGCAAACTCCCCGCCAAATTGACGGTCGAATCGATGTTTTCCGGCAAATCTTCCGGAGATTGGCGCGCACTTTCCCGGGCTGCCTTTGATTGGGGCGAAGATCAGGGCCGCGAGCGCATCGAGGAATGAGCGGGACCGAGTTCCTGCCTGAAGCGGGCGATCTCATCTGGACGGATTTCGATCCCCCTTTCGGTCGCGAGCAGGCCGGTCGGCGTCCGGCGCTCGCGATCTCGCCGCGGGCGTTTGTGCTGAACACCGGTTTTGTCTGTGTCTGCCCGATTACGCCCCGTGTTTGACCCTTTCCCACGAGCGTCGTCCTGCCCGAGGGACTGCCGATCGCGGCCGAAATCCTGCTCAGCCATCTGCGCGGCATAGACATTCACGCCCGACCCATCCGTCCGGTCGGAGCCGCCGTCCCGGCGGAGACGGCCCGGCAAGTTCGGGCCAAGCTGGCCGCGCTGATCGCCATTTAGATCCCGGCGCGCGCGAGACCTCGGCTGCCAACAAAGCACGATCGCCTGCTGCACGCGCTCAGCCCGGCACGCGACGGGGACGATCGAACGCCGCCAGGACGGCGAGGATCAGCGCCGGAGGCAAAAGAACCCAGGCGCCGTAGCGTGGCGTTGCGGCGCCCGATAAGATCGCGCCGACCAGGAACCCGGCCCAGAGGCGCGTCAGCATGATCGCCCGGCGCAGATGGGTGTCCCACGGTCCCTCCGCATCCGGAAGCGGCGCGCCCCTCGCCGCGAGCGCGAGGTGGGAGCCGACGCGGCTCAGCGTCCCGGTCACGAAAGTGAGACTCACCGATTGCGCGCCGACGCGGGAGAGCGCGCTGTTCATGATTCCCATCGCGAAACTTATGGCGGCGATCGCGGCGCCTCCGCTCAGCAAGCCAAGATGCGTGAAGCCGACGATCGCGGCGAGAGCGGCCGCGACCACGCCAAAGACCAGTCTGCGCGCAAAGCGACCCGCGGCCTGCACGAGCAAGCTTCCGGCGAACGCTCCTAACACGAAGAACAGGATCGCCAGCGCCGACAGCGAGGCGGGGCCAAAGGCGCCCTCCGCGGCCTGATAGCCGGTCTGGGTGGTGTTCCCGCTCATGAACGACACGAAGACGCCATAGGTGATCATGCCATAGGCGTCGATGAAGCCGGCGATCAGCGCGAGCGCGGCGGCCAAAAGCTCCGCGTTTCGAACCTCGGCTCGCTTCGAACGCCCCGTGCGATCAACGGGTCCTCCTAGGGGGGAACGATCGGTCGCCAAGGTCGCATTCCTGAGTTCGTCGGTCATGATCGCACTTCAAGGGGTTCGCGAGATTCCCAATAAGCGGAACAATAGCCGATGCGGCCTTTCAAAGTGCTGCGTCATGGCGGGGCTTGTGCCAGCCATCCACGAGGATGTGCGCATCGAAAGCGCCCTGATCGCGCTTGGCGGACGAGAAGTTTCGTTCCGTCGCTCCTCTCGCGCGCCAGGCGACGTCGAACGCGTCTTTGAGCCGGCGCTGCGTGGATGGCCAGGTCAAGCCCGGCCACGAGGTTAGAAGTCAAGCGCTCAGATCTGAGCGACGATCAGATTGGCCTTGACGCCGCCGCTCGCTTGATCTAATCATTGCTTAGATTGATCGAAGCGGATCGCACCGAATAAGCGGCAGGAGAGGCGTCATGGCGGCGATTGCGGCAGAGACGGCGCGAAGCGCGCGCGCATCGGGCGATGTCGTCTCCGGCGCCCTCTTGGCTTTCGGCGCGGCGGCGCTGTTCGTCGGCACCCTCTTCTACGCCCGTTTGACGCCGGAGCTGGGGCTGCCGGCGCTGCCGGCCGAGCGCATGCAAGCTTTGGCCGACGCGCTGAAACTCGGGCCACAAGCCTTGGCCCTCGCCGGCGGCTTCGCCTTCCTCGGCGATTGCCTGTTGCTGGCGGCGTCCATCGTTTTGGCTTCAAGGACCGGCCGGCTGAGCGATCTTGCGCCTGCCGGTTGGGCGATGATGGGGGTCAGCGTCGCGCTCGCCATTGTGTTCGATTCGATGACCGCGGCGCTGTTCTTTCCCTTGGCGCATAGCGCCGACTCTGCGCCGTTCATCGCGATCAAGTCGTGGTTCGACTTTCTGTTCGCCGCCGCCGGCGTCCCCTATGGCTTGGGCTTCATCGCGGTTCTATGGGCGGACCTCGGCCGGAGCGAGCCGCTGCTGCCGCGGGCGGTGTCGTATGTGGGGATCGCCATCGGAGCCGCGGCGGCGATCAGCGGGCTCGGATATGTGCTCGGCGTCCTGCATCTGCCCCTCGTCATCGGCCTCACCGTGACCTTCGGCTGTGTTATTCTCGCTGCGCTGGGTGTCCAGGTCATGCGGCGCGAGCCGGTCGCGCCCTGAACAGCGCAAGCCTGATCTTGATCGCACGTCCCGAGCCGTCGAAGCTCGCCAGAGTGGCGACGTTGCGATCGGAATATGCGTCTTGATCAAGGTCCATCATCGGATGGTTCGCTGCGCCTGGCCGAAATCGGAATCATCGTCGACGACCTTGTCAGTCGATATGGCAAGGAGCTGGAGCCAGCGCAGGTCGGCGAAGCGCATTGGCGCTATCGCTATTGGCTGCATTACGCCGAAGGCTCGCTCATGCCTCCCCTGCTGTTGAAGCTCGTCGTCAACAGGCTTGGCCTGTTCGGCTGGGTAGCTCGCGGATTTCGTCGATAGCCAGATAAAACTTCATCTCGATTATCTGGAGAAGGAGCTCGACCAGCGGCCGTGGTTCGCCGGAGAAGATTTCTCCGCTGCGGACATCATGATGGGCTGCCCGCTCGAAGCCGCAAGCTCGCGGGGAGGCTTGAACGCGTCGCGGCCGAACCTCATGAGCTTCCCTGCCCGCATTCACGCCCGGCCTGCTTATCAAAGGGCGCTAAGTCGGGGCGGCCCGTACGCGTTCGCTCGCTGAGCAGTCCCCATGCGTGCGAAAAGAAAGGCCGACTACCATCATGGGCGCCTGCGTCAGGCGCTGATCGAGGCGGCGGTCAAGACGATCGCCCAGCGCGGGGTCGATGCGTTGAGCCTGCGGGAACTCGCCGCGCGAGCGGGCGTCAGTCCTGGCGCTCCCTATCATCACTTCCCCAACCGCAGCGACTTGCTGGCGTCGATCGCCGAGGAAGGCTTTAGGCGGCTCGAGGCGCGGTTGATCGCGGCGCGCGACGCGGCGCCGGATGAGCGCCAGCGCCCAGCCTCGAAGCGCTGGGCTTGGCCTATGTGACGTTCGCTGTCTCGTCGCCCGGGTATTTCCGGGTGATGTTTCATGGCGGCTCGACATCCATCGGCCCGACCGAGGCGGGATTGCGCACTTTCAGCATCCTGCGCGACGCGGTCGTCGCCTGCCAGCGCGCTGGCCAGGCGCCGAAGGGTGACGCCACCGGCCTCGTGCTCGTCGCCTGGTCGGCCGTCCACGGCTTCGCGACGCTGTG
The DNA here is from genome assembly GCA_963707355.1 of uncultured Alphaproteobacteria bacterium. GTDB lineage: Bacteria > Pseudomonadota > Alphaproteobacteria > Rhizobiales > Beijerinckiaceae > Roseiarcus. The sequence continues at coordinate 20,354 of CAVPPX010000024.1, forward strand.
GGTCGACGGCGCCCTGCCCTTTCAGGGCCTCGAGCCCGAGCGGCTGGCCCCCGAAATCGGACGCCTGATCACGCGGATGTTTTCAGCGCTGGCCGCCCGTCCGGCTTGACCCCCTCGGTGTTTGCGCCGCAAGCTTGCGGGCGGGCCCGAAAAGTCGGCGCGATTCGAGGCGATTTGGCCCAGCGTCTGCTTGGGCGCGGCGACGGGGGAGAGATGGCGGAGAGCGTTTACAAAGTCATCGAGCTCATCGGCACGAGCTCGGAATCGTGGGAGAAGGCGGCTGCGGCGGCGATCGAGCGCGCGGCAATGAGCCTCAGGGACCTGCGCATCGCCGAGGTGGTCGAGCAGGATCTGGTGATCGAGAACGGCAAGGTGGAAGCCTATCGCACCAGGCTGAAAGTGTCCTTCAAGTACGAAAACAACGACTGACCAGCGAGCCCTCTCGCGATTGACGCGGCGGCGCGGAGCGATACGAAGCGGTTCAGCATGAGGGCGTCCTTTGAAACCGCGCGCCTTTCGCTGTCGTTGGCTCGGGAGGCGGACAGAGAGAACCTGATCGCGCTCGAACGCGATCCGGAAGTGATGCGGTTTCTGGACGGCGGCCGCCTCACGCGCGAAGATGGAGCCGACGAGAGTGCCGGATTCCTGACGCCTCGCGGGGGCGAAAGCGACATATGGGCAGCTGTCGAGACGCGCTCGGGCGCCTTTGTGGGATGGTTCTCGCTCCGGCGTATGCGTCAAGGCGTCTGCGAACTTGGCTATAGACTTCGCCGCGACGCCTGGGGTCGGGGCTTGGCCACCGAAGGCGCAACCGCGCTGGTCGCGATGGGGTTCGCGGACAAGGATTTCGCGCGGATTGTCGCCACGACCATGGCGGTCAACCGCCCCTCGCGTCGAGTGCTGGAAAAGACGGGCTTGACCCATGTGCGGACCGTCTATCCGGACTGGCGCGATCCTCTTCCCGGAAGCGAACTCGGGGAGGTCGAGTATGAGATTACGCGCGATGAATGGGAGACAAAGACTCGTCTTTCCGCGGCCCAGCGCCCGGTTCGGTCCGTGTGACTTGCCTTAAAATTCGGCCTCGAGCTCCTCGATCTCCTCGTGCTCGGCCATCGCGGCCTCGCGCCATTCCTGCATCGCGGGCAAGTCCCAGATGCGGTCGGCGTAGCTTTTCAGTTCCCCGTCGAGCTTGATCCCATAGGTGCGAAACCGGCTCACCACCGGCGCGTACATCGCGTCGGCGATGGTGATCTTACCGAACAGGAATGGCCCGCCATAAGCCTGCAGGCATTCGCTCCAGATGATGACGATGCGGTCGATGTCGGCGCGTGCCTTCGACCAGATCTTGAAGCTGGGAAACTCCGCCTTGATGTTCATCGGCAGCGCCTGCCGGAGCGCGACGAAGCCGGAATGCATCTCGCCGCAAACGGAGCGGCAATGGGCGCGAACTGCCTGATCTTTAGGCATAAGTCCGGATTTTGGCGCAATTTCGTTCAGGAATTCGCCGATCGCGAGGGTATCCCAGACCCGTATTCCATTATAGGTGAGGCAGGGGACGAGAATCGACGGCGACAGCAGCAGGATCTCGGCGCGGGCGTCGGCATCGTCGGGCGCGACGACGATTTCTTCAAAATCGATGCGGGCGAGCTTGGCCATCAACCAGCCTCGGAGCGACCAGGACGAATAGTTCCTGCTGCTGATGGTCAGGGTCGTTTGCGACATTGAGTTGATCCGCATCCTTCGCTAGCGGATGAGCAAAGGGCGTGCCAATAACCATGGCATACGGTTTGCTACCTTCAACATAAAAGTTCGGGCGCCTTCATGATGTACGACGCGTACCAAGGGATGGCCGATGTCGGCGATCGCGTGCGTCTGCTGGCGCAAAACGCCAATGCGATCCTCTCCTCGTGGTCGACGCAGCCGACCGCATCGCCATGGGCGCGAATGAGCGCCTATTACGAACTGGTCGCGCTCGCCGGCTTCACCCATGCGCGCCCCGACTATGCCATCGACAGCATCGAAATCGATGGCGCGCCCATATCCGTCGAAGAGCGCGGCGTCATGTGGACGCCGTTCTGCCAGTTGCTTCGCTTTCAGAAAGCAGGCGGCGAGGACGATCCCAAGATCCTTCTGATCGCGCCCATGTCGGGGCATTTCGCCACCCTTTTGCGCGGCACGACCCGCACGCTCTTGCGCGACCATCAGGTGTTCATCACCGACTGGATCAATCCGCGCAACGTCAAGCTCGAAGATGGCCGCTTCTCGCTCGAGGACTACACCCAGCATATCATCGACTTCGTGCGCTTCGTCGGCGAGGACTGCCACATCGTCGCGGTCTGCCAGCCGACGGTCTCGGCGCTTGCGGCGACCGCGGTCATGGCGCGCGACCGCGACGGAATCCAGCCGGCGAGCCTTACCTTGATGGCAGGCCCCATCGACGCGCGCGTCTCGCCGACCAAAGTCAACGAGCTTGCCCAGGAGAAGCCGATCGACTGGTTCCGCTCCAACATGATCGGGACCGTGCCGGCCAAGTTCGAGGGTCGCGGCCGGCGCGTCTATCCGGGGTTTCTTCAGCTTTGCGCTTTCATGAGCATGAACGCCGAGCGGCACTCGAAATCCTTCATCGACCTTTTCCATCACCGGATCGCCGGCGACATCGAGAAGGCGGATGCGATCCGCGACTTCTACAAGGAATATTTCGCGATCATGGACATGAGCGCGGACTTCTATCTCGAGACCGTCGACCAGGTGTTCCAGCGCTATCTGCTTCCGCTCGGCAAAATGCTGCACAAGGGCGAGCCGATCGACCTCAGCGCAATCAAGAAGACATTTCTTCTGACGGTTGAGGGCGAGAAGGACGACATCTGCGCCGTCGGCCAGACGCTCGCCGCGCAGGACCTGTGCTCGGGCCTAAAGCCCTATATGAAGACCCATCATCTGCAGGCGGGCGTCGGCCACTACGGCGTGTTCAATGGCAGACGCTGGGAGGCGCAGGTCTATCCGGTGCTGCGCAACGCCATCCAGTCGAGCCGATAGCCTAGCTGAAGTTTCTCCAGCGCCTCCTTCAAATCGGCAAAGGCCGTAAGATCGTTTCGAGCGGCCGGCGCGAACGTGACGAGGAAATCAGCGTCGCTGCGTTTGGGATCGAAACCGGCGTCGCGCACAGCCGAACCGAAGACCTCGAGCCGCATCACGCCAAAGCGGCGGCAAAGGGCGGCAAGAGCCTCGCGCGCGCCGTCCATGTCGGGGTGCACAGTTTTCTTCCGGTCTACTCGCAACGCAAATCATATCGAAGTCCGCAAAAGCGTCTTTGCTCCCATCATCCTTTCATGAAAGGGGCATGCAGCGCGAGGTCGGCGTGGCCGAGGCGATCCTTCGCCGCCTGCGACTGATGCCAGTACGGGTAGATGAGCGGCGGCTGGCTCACCTTGTCGAGGCGCGCTCGCTCATCGTCGGTGAGCTCCACGTTGACGGAAGCCAGATTGTCGCGGAACTGCTCCTCGGTGCGGCCGCCGATGATCAGCGAGGTCACCCCGGGCCGGCCAAGCAGCCAGGCCAACGCGACCTGCGCTCCTGAGACGCGATGGGCCTCGGCGATCGCGACCAGTTCGTCGACGATAGTCCACAAAGCGTTCTCGTCGCGAACCGGCGGCTCCTTCCATCCTGCGACCTGACGGGTTCCTTCCGGCGCCGCCTTGTTGCGGCGATGCTTGCCCGACAGCAAGCCCTCCGGCGATCGGACTCCAGACCAGGACAGCGAGCTTCTGATCGAGCGCGATCGGAATGAGTTCGTATTCGGCTTCGCGCGCCTGCAGCGTGTAGTGAATCTGCTCCGACACGAACGGGATGCGGCCGTCGCGGCGCGCGACCTCCATCGCCTTCATCATGTGCCAGCCGGACCAGTTGGAACAGCCGATGTAGCGGACCTTGCCCGCGCGCACGAGACTGTCGAGCGCCTCCATCGTCTCCTCGAGCGGCGTCAGGCCGTCCCACTGATGCACCTGATAGAGATCGATGACATCGGTGCGCAGCCGCTTGAGGCTCGCCTCGCAGGCGCGAATGAGATGCCAGCGGGAGAGGCCGCGATCGTTCGGGCCCTCCCCCATCGGAAAACGCGCCTTGGTGGCGATCAGCATGCCGGGCTTGCGCTTATGCCCCATCGCCTCGCCGATCAGGTCTTCCGAGCCGCCGCCGGAATAGACGTCAGCGGTGTCGATCAGATTGACGCCGGAATCGGCGACGATGTCGATCAGCTTGCGCACCTCGTCGAGCTGGAGGTTGCCGACCTTGGCGAAGTTTCCCTTGCCGCCGAAGGTCATCGTGCCCATCGTCAGCACCGAGACTTTCAGGCCTGAATTGCCAAGCTGCCGGTATTCCATCGCGCCCTCGTCGTTCGGTTGCCGAAATTTTCGTGCGCGGCCCTAACATGCTAGCCGAAGTAGGCCAAGGTTGTCGGCCGAGCCGATAACGCGCTTGTGAGCCGGGAGCGCCCAAAGCCGTAGAACTTGCCTTGAGCCGTCATAGGCGGCGCACTTGCCGCTCGCGGGCCTTTATGCGCAATGTCCCGCCGTCCGAGTGTCCCTTGCCTTTAGGAGCTTTCTTTGGCCCTCGCCTCGCTTCGCCGGCTTGCCTTTGCCGTCCTTTCCGTCGCGGCGCTCGCCGCGAATGCTGCTCTTGCCGCTGGCGCCGCGCCCGAGCCCGATAGGACGGTCGACATGGCGACGGTGCTCAAGCCTGGTGCGCTGCCCGAACTGACGATGGGCGACGCGTCAGGCGTGCCGGTCGTCGAATATGGCTCGCTGACCTGCCCCCATTGCGCCACCTTCAGCCGCGAGATCTTTCCCGAATTGAAGAAGGATTACATCGACACCGGCAAGGTCCGATTCATCTTTCGTGAATTTTCGCGCAACTCGCTCGACGTTGCGGCTTTCCTGCTCGCGCGCTGCGTCGGCGACGACAAGGCGTTCGCCGCCATCGAGCTTCTGTTCAGCGAGCAGGACAAGTGGGCGTTCGTCGACAAGCCGCTCGAGCCGCTGATCGCCGCCATGCGCCCGGCCGGCCTCACTCACGATCAGGCGATGGCGTGCCTCAAGGATCAAAAGAAGGCCGACGCCATGGTGGCCGTCGGCAAGCGGGCGACCGACGAGATCAAGATGACCGGCACGCCAACCTTCGTCATCGACGGCAAGGTCTATGGCGGAGAGCTCAGCATCGACCAGTTGAAGGCGATCCTCGATCCGTTGATCAAGAAGTAGCCGCTCGAGCGCCCTTCACCAGGCGAGGAAGCGACGGCCGGCCAGCGCGCCGACGCCCAGGCAGATGAGGGTCGCGAGCGGATACCAGGTCGCCACGAACAAAGGCGAATTGCCAGGGCAGGACGACGCATAGACCAGGGCTCCGACCCCCGCCGCGGCCGCCCCGGCCATGGCGCCCGTCAGGCCTGGATAGAGCGGCGCGCCGGGGCGCAACGCGACAATGAGCGCCGCGAGGATAGGAGCGGCCAGCGTCGGAATCGTGACCGTGCAGTGCAACGCGGTCGAGCCCATGAGCCGGGACATCCACTCGCTTTGCGGCACGACCAGCAATTCCACGACGACGCCCGCGGCGAGCAGGATGAACGGCGCAAGGAGCGAGAGCGCAAGCGTCCTCGGCTTGGCGTCGGGGCGGGCGAGCCGCAGCGTCAGCAGAATCGTCGGCAGCGCGAACGCAAACGAATCCACGAACTTCAGCCAGAAGCGCATCGTCTCTGCACGGCGGCGGCGATGTCCGGCCTTGGCCCGAGCATCAGGACATAGATCGCGAGACTGGCGAGCAAGGCCGACGACAAGCGCCGCCACGACCCGCCGGCCGAGCCGGATCGGCTCCGGGATCGGATCGGCGGCCAGCGCGGCGATGAGTTCGGAGGTTCTCATTCGACCGACCTCCGCCAGGCCGCGCCCAGCTTCACCAGGCTAGAAAGCGCCGGCCGGCCAGCGCGCCGACGCCCATGCAGATGAGCGTGGCGAGCGGATACCACGTCGCCACGAACAGCGGCGAATTATCGGGGCAGTGCGAGGAGTAGAGGAGGGCCGCGATCCCCGCTGAGGCAGCGCCGGCGAGCGCACCCGTAAGGCCTGGGTGAAGCGGGGCGCCGGCGCGAAGGGCGACGATCAGCGCTGCGAGCATGGGAGCGGCCAGCAGCGGAATCATCCGCATGCAGAACATCGAGTTGTGGCCGATGAGCCGGGTGAGCCATTCGCCTCGCGGCACGACCAACAATTCCGCGACTACTCCGGCGGCGAGCAAAACGAACGGCGCGATCAGCCAGAGCGCGAGCGCCCTCGGCTTGGCGTCTGGGCGCGCCATCCGCAGCGTCAGCAGAAGCGACGGCAAGGCGAACGCGAACGAGTTGACGAACTTCAGCCAAAAGCGCATCGTCATGCAGGCTGCGGCGATGTCTGGCCTTGGGCCCATCAACAACCCGTAAATCGCCAGGCTGCCGAGAAAGCCGATGGCGAGCGCGGCCACGACACGCCGGCCGAGCCGGATCGGTTCGGGTACAGGATCGGCAGAAAGCGCGGCGATGAGTTCGGAGGTTCTCACTCGACCGACCTCCGCCAGGCCGCGCCGAGCGACTTGAGCGCCCGATGGAGCGCCACCCTGACCGCGACCTCGGACATCGACAGCCGCTTCGCCGTCGCGGCGATCGATTGGCCGTCGAGGGAGATGGAGGTCACAATGTCGCGCTGACGCGGCGCGAGCATCTCCAGGAGCTTCCGCGCGTCGCTGAGCGCGTGCGGGTCCTCGGCCGCCGGCGCGGCGAGGAATTCCTCGAAATTCTCAAGCGGCTCGACCTTCCGCCGGCCGCGACGGCGGAGCGCGTCGACGACTTTGTGGCGCGCAATCGCGTACACCCAGGGTGCGAGCGGCTGCTCTGGGTCCCAGGTGTGGCGCTTGAGGTGGATCGCCAACAGGGTCTCTTGCACTGCATCCTCAACATCCGAGTCCCCCACCCCGGCGCGCGCAAAAGCGCCCCGCGCCATCGACCGCACCGACCGACCGAGGTCCTCGAGGAGGCGCCGATATGCGCCCTCATCGCCCGCGATCGAGGCGGTCATCATCTGGGACCAAGGATCGTCCGGCGGACCCTTGATGGGCTGGTCGCTCATACAGGCTTCGTTTCGTTTCGTCTGCCGTTACAGATCCGGGGAAATATTTTGCTCGAAGCACGATTTGACGCCGATGTAACATGCCCCGGCGCGTGAGCGAAGTCGCCAATGCCGTTCAGTCGCGAACGAGGCCTGGAGAAACCCATGACCGTCGCGGATCATCGTTCTCTTAAAGGGATTGGCGCGCCAAGCGTCGGCGTCGGGTTCAAGCCCGAGCATTTCGAAGCGATTGTCGAGACCCATCCCCAGCTTGGGTTTTTCGAAGTCCACGCGGAAAACTACATGGGCGGGGGCGGCGCGCCGCATCGCCGCCTCGACGCGATCCGGGAACGCTATCCGCTATCGCTGCATGGCGTCGGCCTCTCGATCGGCTCGCCCGGGCCGCTCGACCGCGCCCATCTTCAGCGGCTCGCGGCGGTCGCCAGGCGCTTCGAGCCGGCACTCGTTTCCGAGCACCTCGCGTGGTCGACCCACGAGGGCGCGTTCCTCAACGATCTCCTGCCCCTGCCCTACACGGACGAGACGGTCGCGCGGGTGTCGGAGCATATCGACGAAGTCCAAAACGCGCTCGGGCGGACGATGCTGCTCGAAAATCCCTCGACCTATGTCCTGTTCGCCGAAAGCACGTGGGCGGAGACCGATTTCCTGCGTGAGATCGCGCGCCGGACCGGCTGCGGCCTTCTGCTCGACGTCAACAACGTGTTCGTCAGCGCCGTCAACCACGGCTTCGATCCTGAGCTTTATCTCGCCGACTTTCCGCTTGCCGCGGTGGGCGAGATCCATCTCGCGGGCTGCGCCGATGACAGCGACAATGCGGGCCTGCCTTTGCTCATCGACGCCCACAATTCGCCGGTTCGCGACCCTGTGTGGTCGCTTTACGCTGCGACGATCCGCAGGCTCGGACCCACACCGACGCTGATCGAATGGGACAACGACGTGCCCGCCTGGCCGACGCTTCTCGCCGAAGCGGTCCGCGCGGAGCGCGCGATTGCCGAGACGATGAAAGTCCGCGAGCGCGCCGATGTCCTTTGAGACAACGATCGGCGCCTTCGCAGCAGCCCTCGGCGAGCCTTCGGCGCCGCCGCCCGCGATGACCCAAGGGCGCCTAGGCGCGCCCGACGCCCGCCGCTTCGCCGTCTATCGCAATAATGTCGCGGTCGGACTGATCGGCGCGCTCGAAGCGCGCTATCCGGTCTCGCGGCGGATCGCCGGCGACGACCTGTTCCGCGCCATGGCGCGCGCATTCGTGCGCGGCAACAAGCCGCGCTCGGCGGTCATGATCGCCTATGGCGGGGAATTTCCGGAGTTCGTAGCTGAGTATCTCGTGGCCATTCAACGCGAGCTGGTCCCAGATCAGATTGCCCCTGAATTTACGCGGGGATCTTCCCACCGCGTCTCCTCCCCCCTTGCGGGGGAGGATCAAGGAGGGGGGTCGCGCCGCCCTAAGCGAGTAGCGGGTAGCGGCGCATTCGATAATCTCGTCGGTCCGCGCGACCCCCCACCCATAGGGCGTTCGGAAGAACGCCTGTCCATTGGACGGGCTATGCCCGCCCCCACAAGAGGGGGCGGGTGCGCTAACGGCATCGGTTTTGCCGAAGTGCAGCAGGCTCTAGACTGTCTTCCCGACGTCGCGCGGTTGGAGAACGCCTGGGTGGAGGCTTATCACGCCGAGGACGCAACCGTGGCGACCGTCGACGAACTCGCCACGCTCGGTCCCGATTGTTTGCCTGGAACGAGGATCGCCTTTCACCCGGCGGCGCGGCTGCTGCGCTTCGCTACGCCAGCCGCGACCGTGTGGGCCTCGGCTCAGAGCCCAGACCATTCGGCGGCGCTCACAGAGGGGCGCGCCGAAGACGCACTCATTACGCGACCCGATTGCGAGGTCCGCGTGCGCGTCCTGCCGCCGCTTGGCTTCGATTTCGCGCTAAAAATGCAGGAAGGCGCGACACTGATCGAGGCCTTCGCCGCTCTCGACGACCCGGCCTTCGACCTCGGGACCCATCTGGTCGGACTGGTCGAGTCCGGCGCTGTCGCCTCCCTCATTACCGGACGAATGTCATGATCGCCGACACTGCACACGCGCCGACGCTCGCGCCCTCCAACCCGATCGCTCGCCTCACGAGCGTTGTCTTTGGGCTCGTGCCGGCGTGGCTCCCTCTGCTCGTTCTACGGCTCGCGCTGGCGCGCCCTTTCTTCGCCTCGGGGCTTACGCGCTGGGACGGCTGGTTCACGCTGTCCTTCGGGACGAAGATCCTGTTTTCGCAGGACTACAAGCTTCACATCTTCGGCGCTGAGATCCCGTTTCCGATGCCGGAACTCGTCGCGGCGATGGCCAGCACGGCCGAAATCGTGCTGCCAATTCTGGTCGCCTTCGGGTTTCTCACCCGATGGGCCGCGCTCGGCCTTTTGGGCATGACCGCTGTCATCCAGCTCACTTATCCCGATGGCTGGGCGAACTTCCATTTGTACTGGGCGGCGATGGCGCTCGCGATCCTCACCTTCGGTCCCGGCGCGATTTCGCTTGACCGGCTGCTCGGCCTCGACGGCTGGAGTGCACGGCGCAGGGCTGACTGACCAGTTCCCGCACTTCTGCGCGGGACGCGCGGTCAGCGAAGCGACCGGAACCCGGCTCGGACTTCTTCTGAAAAGAGTTGCGGCTGTTCCCAGGCGGCGAAATGGCCGCCCTTGGTGAGCTTATTGTAGTGAATCAATTTCGGATACGCCCGCTCTGTCCAGCTCCGCGGGGCTGGATAGAGTTCGTCAGGGAAGACGCTCACGGCGACCGGGATGGAGACGCCCTTGGCGTTGAAATACCCTTTGCCAAAATATTCCCAGTAGAGGCGGGCGCCAGAAAGCGCCGTGTTCGTCAGCCAGGTGATTGTGATGTTGTCGAGGATGTCGTCGCGCGTGAGGCCCTCGGCTTGGCCTTGAAAGACACGTGAGATCAGCTCGTAGCTGCGCGCGTCGTGATCAAGGAAATAGGCCGCGAGGCCAACGGGCGAATCCGCGATTCCGTACAGCGTCTGCGGCCGAAGCCCCATCTGGAACCCGTAGGCGATTCCCTTTTGATAGACGAATTGCAGACGCTCGTAAGCGAGCTTCTCGTCGGCTGACAGACCCGAAGGGGCCGGCGCGCCGGAGAAGGCAGCCGCGTCAATGTCGGCCGGAAAGACGCCGGGCATGTTCGTGTGAATGCCGATCAATCCGGGAGGCGCCTGTACGCCCATCTGATCGACGACGACCGCGCCCCAATCACCGCCTTGCGCCACGTAGCGATTGTAACCGAGGCGCTTCATCAACACGTCCCAGGCGCGCGCGATGTGGGCGGGGTCCCAACCCGTCTTGGTCGGCCTGGCCGAAAACCCGTAACCCGGCATCGACGGGATCACGACATCGAAAGCATCCGAAGCGCTGGCGCCATGCGCGGTGGGATTCGTCAGGGGATCGACGATCTTCAGCTGCTCGATGATCGAGCCGGGCCATCCGTGCGTGACAATGAGCGGCAGCGCATTGTCGTGTTTCGAGCGAAGATGAATGAAATGAATGTCGAGCCCGTCGATCTCGGTCATGAATTGCGGCAGGGCGTTGAGCTTCGCTTCGACCTTGCGCCAGTCATATTCGGTCGCCCAATAGCGCGCGAGCGCCTGAATTGTTGCGAGCTGCACGCCTTGCGTTTGGCCGGCGACGGTTTCGCGCTCGGGCCAGCGGGTCGCGTTTATGCGCCCGCGCAATTCGGCGAGCTCCGAATCCGGAAAATTCGCCCGAAACGGACGAAGAGCGCTTTCATCGACGCTTGTCCGTTGTCCAACTTCAGTCGTCGCCATGATCTTCCTCCCACACTGAAGACAAAGGTACGCTAGCCGGCGAAGCTTGCGTCGTTAGACCCGAAAGCGGCGCCCTTCACCGCTGCGGATAGGCGGTGAACACGTAATCCTTGTCGGCCACGATCGTGTGGCAGGCGAAGCCGCACTTCGCGTCATGCTCCTGCGGCGGCAAGTCCTCGGTATTGCCGGGCCTGAAGGTTTCGGAAGCGGGGTCATATTCGAACTGGGCGTATCCCCATCCGCCGCTGTCCGCGAACTTCTTGCTGTCCTTCACCATGAAGTCCACGTCATGCAGCGCCCCCGGCACTGTTGGCGGACCCGGCTGATCCTCGGCTATCTTCGCCGTCCAGTGGATCTTCGCGAATCTCGCGCCGTCGGGGAAGGGCTTGCCGTTGCCGGGAATGCCCGCCCTGTAGGCCTCGATCAGCACAGGATTGCCGAGGATCGTCGCGAGCCTGTCTCCGTTGTGACTGACGGCGACAACCCGCCAATCTTCGTATCCGCGGAAGTCGGCAAAGGCGAGACCGCCCGGCACTTGCAAAGTGTATCGGTCCTGCGCCGCCAGCGCCAAGCCGCCGAGCGCGGCAGGACCCGCCGCCAGCATCGTGATCAGCAAGAATTGAGTTTTCGTCATGATGTTTAGCCTCCCCATCCTGAAGCGATGTTCGCCAGGGTTCGCTCACGGCGGCTCGAATCTTGGCGCGCGACGAAACAGATGGCGACCACCTCGACCCCTCAGATGTGGCACAGGCAACGAGGGAAATCCATTGCACCATGGTATCGCCGGTGCTTCGCGCGCGGGCGCGCCCCTCAGCCCGTTCATGCGACAGTTTTGCGACAGAAACCCGATCTCTGGCGCTATTGACGCGCCCGGAAGGCCATGGCTTTAAGCGCCTCGAAGACGCCCGGCTTGTCCGTGAAGGAGATCTGATGACCCATTGGCCGCGTCACGGGCGCATCACTGGCCCGATCGTGATGATCGGCTTCGGATCGATCGGCAAGGGCACGCTGCCTTTGATCGAGCGCCATTTCGACTTCGATCCGGACCGCTTCGTCGTCATCGACCCGGATGATTCCGATCGCAAGCTCCTGGACGAGCGCGGCGTGCGCTTCGTCCACGAGGGCCTCACGCGCGAGAATTATCGCGAGGTGCTGACCAAATACCTGACCGCGGGCTCGGGCCAAGGTTTCTGCGTCAACCTCTCGGTCGACACCTCGTCGCTCGACCTCATGCGCCATTGCCGCGAGATCGGCGCGCTCTATGTCGACACCGTCGTCGAGCCTTGGCCGGGCTTCTATTACGACAAGTCGCTCGGCAATGACGCGCGCACGAACTATGCGCTTCGCGAGACGGTGCTCGCGGAGCGCCGAAAGAACCCTGGCGGCTCGACCGCGATCTCCTGCTGCGGCGCCAATCCGGGAATGGTGTCCTGGTTCGTCAAGCAGGCGCTCGTCGAATCTGGCCAAGGATCTTGGCGACAAAGGCGCCGAGCCGAAGAGCAAGGAGGAGTGGGCGCGTCTCGCGCAACGCCTCGGCGTCAAGGGGGTGCACATTGCGGAGCGCGACACCCAGCGCGCCAAAAGCCCGAAGCCGCGCAACGTGTTCGTCAACACCTGGTCGATCGAAGGCTTCTTGTCGGAGGGCATGCAGCCAGCGGAGCTCGGCTGGGGAACGCATGAGCAATGGGCGCCGGCCAACGCGGGCTACCACAAGGCCGGCTGCGGCGCGGCGATCTACATCAACCAGCCGGGCGCCAATACGCGGGTGCGCTCATGGACGCCGACCGCGCGCGCGCAGTTCGGCTTTCTCGTCACCCACAACGAAGCGATCTCGATCGCCGACTACTACACCGTGCGCGACGACAAGGGCGAGCCGGCCTACCGGCCGACGTGCCACTACGCCTATCATCCCTGCGATGACGCGGTGTTGAGCCTGCACGAGCTGTTCGGCCGCGCCGGCGAGATCCAGAGCGCGCACCATATTCTAGGCGAAGCCGAGATCCTCGATGGCATCGACGAATTGGGCGTGCTCCTCTACGGCCACGCCCGCAACGCCTATTGGTATGGCTCGCAGCTCTCGGTCGAAGAGACGCGGGCGCTCGCGCCCTATCAGAACGCGACCGGCATGCAGGTCACGTCGGCAGTGCTGGCGGGCATGGTCTGGGCGCTCGAGAATCCGAACGTCGGAATCGTCGAGGCCGACGAACTGGACTTCCGCCGGTGCCTCGAGGTTCAGACGCCCTATCTGGGACCGGTCGTCGGCGTCTATACGGACTGGACGCCGCTCATGGGTCGCCCTGGCCTGTTTCCTGAGGATATCGACCAGGGCGATCCTTGGCAGTTCAAGAACGTGCTGGTGCGATAGACGCCAGCACGGCGGCCTTAAGCCGCCAGTTCGTGCGACGACTCGGAACGCGTAAGCGCGGCCCCGACCGCCTTGCGCGACACGCCGATGAGCGCGTGAAGGCCGTCCGCGACGGCGACTTCGAGGCCGGAAGGGCCGTAGCGGTTCAAGGGCGCAAGCTGTGCGCGGAGATCGCACACTAGGAGCGGCGAGACCGACCGCTCTCCGTGGCGATCGGTATTGTATGAGCAGTTCATTTTATTTTCTGATTTTTTCTGAGTTTTGATCGTCCAATCCAATGCCGGACGCAACTACAGATGGGGCGCAGGGCTCTAATTTCAATGCTAATGAATGATGTGATTAAGCGTTCAGCGGCAGGCGGCGCTTCCGAGCGACCTCCGCTCATGGCCCTCTCGCCGCTGTCCTAAATCAAGGCCCGGCAAGGATTTTCAGCTCGACCAGCCGCCGCCCCACCGCCCGCCCCAGATCATCCTCCGTCCGCCCCGCGGCCTTGATGCGGCCGACATACGGAAAATTGATCGTGCCGTCGGGCTCCACGCGCGTGGTCGTGTCCAGCTCCGGATGATCGACGATGCGGATGGCGACGACATCCGAAGGCGTCAAAATCCGGCCGCCGCCGCGCGCCGCCGGCGCCCCTATCGCGGCGAAAAGCAAAACGCTGATCCAAAGCGCCCGATTGCCCACTTTCGTCATTGCATGCCTCCGGTCTCGGGCTCGAAATGGCCGCCTCGACGTTGGGGCTCGAGGCTTGCCTGGCGCCCGATTGATCGAAGCGGCGCACGAACCTCAGTCACCAACGAGCAACACGCGTTCTACCTTAGCCGGGCGGTGGCGTCGGTCACCTCGCCGCCCAATCGTCGTCCCCGCGACCAAGAATGCCAATGGCTTTGTAACAAGCGCCTGGGTTCGCCCGAATTCGTCCTACGGAGACATTTGCCTTGAAACCTGACGGACCGGCGGCATGGCGCCCGCCGCCGAGAGGGAGCTGAATCATGCGTTCTCGGTTCCGACCGCCCGGTTTCATCAAGCTGCCGCCAGGGCGCCTTGTCGCTTGGCTCATCGGCTCGTCGATCGCGATCGGCGCCGCGAGCGCTCACGCGGCCGACGCCAGCCATCCGGCGGTCGTCGAATTGTTCCAGAGCCAGGGCTGCTCGTCCTGCCCGCCGGCCAACGCCAATGTGAACGCGCTGAGCCAGCGCGCTGACGTCCTCGCGCTGAGCTTCGCGGTGACCTATTGGGACCGGCTGGGCTGGAAGGACACCTTCGCCAAGCCGCAGTTCACGGAACGGCAGTGGCAATATGCGCGGAAGATGCGCCAACAGGACGTCTATACGCCGCAAGTCGTGGTGAACGGCCGGGTCGCGGGCGTCGGCGCGGATCCTGGCGAGATCGAGGGCCTGATCAGCCGGGCGGACCGTGGGACGACCGGCCCGACGGTGACAATCTCTGGCGGATCTGCCGAGATCGGAGCCGCGCCAGGGCGCGGGCAAGCCGCCGACGTCTTGTTGGTCCGCTACGATCCGCGCACGCTCGAAGTGTCGGTGCGGCGTGGCGAAAACACAGGCAAGACTTTGCCGCACAGGAACATCGTCCGCGAAATGGTTCGATTGGGCGGGTGGAGCGGGCGGTCCGAGAACTTTAGCCTCCCCGCCAACGATTCCGGCCTGCGCTCGGCAATCCTCGTCCAGGCGACAGGCGCCGGCCCGATCCTCGCAGCGACAACGCAATGATCCGCCGGCAGGGGTTGTTTCAAGCCAAGAAAGAGCCTCGCCGCCGGCGAGAGCTACCGCCATTTGCGGCGATCGCGCCGCAAACTTAAGGACGCGCCCAATTCCGGGACCGCGTCCTCAATCGAGGAAAGCGCGCACCATGACATCGAGACTGAAGTTCCTTGTTCCCGCAGCCGCATGCCTCGCCCTTGGCGGCGTCGCCTTCGCCAATGTCGCGCGGGCCGAAGACGCCCCCAAACCGGACGCCGCATCGGCGGACCACATGTCGGGGGACCATATGGCTCACATGAAGAAGCCCCACATGAAAAAGCATATGATGAAAGGGGGCGATCACATGATGGCGCCAGAGGCGCCGAAGTAGTCCGCCTTTACCCGCGCGCGAGGCCGCCTTCGCTGCACAAGGCGCCGGCGGCCTCAACGACCCTGAGCGAGGCGCGAGCCGTCGACGGGCGCGTAGCGCGCCGTTTGGTTCAGGCGGCCCGCCCGCCGCTTCGCGCCGTGCGCAACCGTTCGGCGTAGACGTTGATGATGAGCGCGATGAGCAGGATCAGGCCGCGAATGAGGATCTTGAGGAAGCTGTCGATCTTGACGTAGTCGAGGCCGTTGTTGAGGACGCCGAGCACGAACAGGCCGACGATCGTGTTGCCGATTCCGCCGCGCCCGCCGAACAGGCTCGTGCCGCCGACCACCACGGCGGCGATCGCGTCGAGGAGGAAGGTGTCGAACTCGTTCTGCTGCGCGCTGCCGAAATAGGCAACGCCGATCATGCCGGCGAAGCCTGAGCACACGGCGGAAATCACCATCACCGCGCCAACGATGAAGCGGACATTGACGCCGGAATACTCGGCGGCCTCCCGATTGCCGCCGACCATATAAACGTAGCGGCCGAAGCGCGTGTAGGTCAGCACGAGGTGGGCGACA
The DNA here is from genome assembly GCA_963707355.1 of uncultured Alphaproteobacteria bacterium. GTDB lineage: Bacteria > Pseudomonadota > Alphaproteobacteria > Rhizobiales > Beijerinckiaceae > Roseiarcus. Next base: position 36,342 of record CAVPPX010000024.1, read on the forward strand.
AGCAGGAAGAGCGCCGCAACGATGATGATCCACGGCAGGCCGAAGATCGTCTTGGATCCGAGCGTCAAAATGAGGGGCGGAACACTGTAGGCGATCTGGCCGCGCACCAGAACCGCGGATATGCCCGCGCCGATCTGCATCATGGCGAGCGTCATGATGAAGGACGGGATGCCGATGCGGGTCACGCCGAAGGCGGTGAGCAGGCCAAGCGCGCCGCACGCCAGAAGCGCGAGAATGATGGCGATCGCGCCCGGCATCGGCAGGTTGGCGATGTTCACGTAGTCCGGCTGCAGCGTGAAGAAGGTGAGCACGATCGCGGTCGCGTTGGCGATCGCGCCGACGGAAAGGTCGATCTCCGCCGTCAGGATGACGAAGGTGAGGCCGACGGCCATGATCGCCGTGATCGACACCTGCTGGAGGATATTCTCCAGATTGCCGAGCGTGGCGAAACTCGGGCTCGCGATGCTGAAGAACGCGACGAGCACGATCAGGGTGATGAAGGGCGCGATGTTGCGCAATTGATCGCGCAGGAAATCGCCCAGCCGAAAGGCGCGTGTGGATCCGACCTCGGCGCTCTGCATATCCATGGCTAAACTTATTCCTATCGTCAGGCGGCGGCGAGCAGCTGATCCTTGCTGATCGCTTCGCCAGCGAACTCATGCGCGATCTCGCCCTTGCGCATCACCAGGACGCGGTCGGCAAGCGAGAGCACGGTTTCTGGCTCCGTGGAGAAGACGACGATGGCGATGCCAGAATCGCGCAAATGCCGCACGATCCGCACCACGTCCTCCTTGGCGCCGACGTCCATGCCCCGCGTCGGCTCAGCCAGGAGGAGAATCCGGGGCGGGTGGGTCAGCCATTTGGCCAGCGCGACCTTCTGCTGATTGCCGCCCGACAGGCCGCCCAGGCGCCATTCGACATCGGGAGGACGGACGTCGAGATCCTTGACTTGAACCTCGGCGATCTCCCGCTCGCGGTCCAGCTTCAAGAACCACTTCGACAGCCGCTCAAGGACCGCGATCGACACGTTCTTGTACACCGGCTCGTCGCCGAACAGCATCGCGCGGCGGCTCTCGGCGACATAGGCGACGCCCGCCTTCTTGGCCGCCGTGGTGCTCTTGAGCGTCCTCACCTTGCCGTCGATCTCGAGCGCTCCACTCTGGGGACGATACTTGCCGAACAGAGTTCGCGCCAGTTCGAGCTGGCCGCATCCCATGAAACCGTAAACGCCAAGCACTTCGCCGGCGCGCGCCTCGAATGTCAGATTGCGATAGGAAGGCGCGTATGTCAGATTCGTCGCGCTCAGCACGACCGGCGCCTCGGGGCGACTGTCGAGCTTGATCGCGCCGAGGTAGCTTTCCTCGAGCTCCTCGCGACCCGAGCCGATCATGCGCTCGATGATCCAGGCCTTGTCGATCTCCGGCGTGACCTCTGCCGTCGCCACCTTGCGGCCGTTGCGGAAGATCGTGATCGCGTTCGAGATCTTGAGGATGTCGTCGAGGAAATGCGAGATGAAGACCATGCTTCGGCCTTCCTCGCGCAGCCTGGCGAGAACGCCGAACAGCCGTTCGATCTCGGGCGGCGACAAAGCCGAAGTCGGCTCGTCGAGGATGATGATGCGCGCGCCCGAGAACAGGACGCGGGAGAGTTCGACGAGCTGCTGCACGCCGATCGGGAAATCGCCGAGCCGCGCGCGCGGGTTGATGTCGAGCCCGAGGTTCTTGAGTTCTTCCGCGGCGCGCTCGGCCATCCGCCGCCAGGCGACGACGCCTATGCCGTTGACCGGCTGTACTGCCGAGAAAGACGTTCTCGGCGACGGTCAGTTCCGGCGCGACACTGAGCTCCTGATGCACCATGCCGATGCCGGCGGCAAGCGCATCGCGGGTCGAGCGGAAATGGACTTGCCTGCCTTCGACGCGCATGCGTCCGGTATCGGCCGAGTGGACGCCGGCGATGATTTTCATCATCGTGCTCTTGCCAGCGCCGTTCTCGCCGGCGAGACCATGGATCTCGCCGGCGTTCAGCGTGAAGTCGACATTCCGAAGCGCCTGGACGCCGCCAAACGACTTCGAAATGTCAGTCAGTTCGAGCAGCGCCATCGCGGCTTCGCCGACGTCAGATGAGGAACTGCTCCTCCATCCACAGCATGCCGTCGGCGTTCGCCTTGGTGACGACCGGCCCGTCGGTGACGATGTTCTTCGGGATGTCCGTGCCGGTCTTGGCGCCCTGAACCACGGCCTGGACGCCCGCGACGATCGCCCCGCCATGGATGCGGCAGGACGGATTGCGCACGGTGGCCAGCATCTGGCCCGCCTGCACCGCCTTGATCGCCGGCGGCATCGCGTCGACGCCGCCGATCTTGATCTCGGTGCGGCCCTTGGCCTGCATCACCTTGTAAGCGGCGAGCGCCATGTCGTCGTTGTGGAAGTAGGCGGCGTCGATCTTCGGATATTTGGTGAGCAGCGTCTCCCAGATGCGCGCGACCTTGGTCACGTCCCAGTCGGCCGGCTGCTCGTCGAGCACCTTGATCTTCGGGTATTTGGAGACGATCGAGTGAAAGCCCCTGGCGCGTCCTTGCGCGCCGGTGTGGCCGAGCGCGCCCTGGGTCATAATGATATTGCCTTCGCCATTGATGGCGTTGACGAGCGCCTGGGTGACCGACGCGCCCATGAATTCATTGTTCGGCGCGAGGAAGGTCAGGACATTGATCGTGTCGAGCGGCGCGATCAGCGTATCCATGTCGATGACCGGAATGCCGGCATCGATCATCTTGTTGACGGGCGCGGTCAGCGTGCCGATGCCGAATGCCTGCATCGCGACGAAATCCCACTTCTGCGAGGCCATGTTGTCGATCGCCGCGCGCTGCTTGACCGCGTCGAGCTGGCCGTCGAACCAGGTCACGTCGACGTTGAACAGCTTGCCCCAATATTCGGCCGCCTGCTTGCCCTGGGCGCACCAGGTCGCCTGCAATCCGGCGTTGGAGAACGCAGCCTTGAGCGGCTTCGACGACTTTCCGGCCGCCTCGGCCAAGGCCGAGGCCATGAACGGGTTGACGCCCAATCCGCCGAACAGAGCCGCGGCCCCAGCGCCTGCGGCCGCAGCCTTCATCAGCTTGCGGCGATCTTCCGAAACCAGTTTCTTGTCAGTCATAACTTCCTCCCTACGACCCGGCGTTCCTCGCCGTCGTCATGTCGCGGCGGACCATGGCATAGAACGTTATTGCAATTTAATACCCGAAAGCGCTCGGGAAATGACCGTGTGCGCTTGGGCGAAAAAGGCCCGCTTTCGCGCCGTCGCCAAGCGCCAATGACCCGTCGCGCCGGGCGAAATGCGCCTGAATTATGTGCAGAGGGCGAACTGGCCCGAGTGGAACCCCGCCGCAGCGACTCGGGAACTAGCGCGCGATTCTGGGCCTTGGCGGCCGAGAGAGCCGCATCGCCAGCGCGAGTCCCAGGACAACGCCAACCGCCAGCGCGGTCAGAGAAGGCTGCGGCGTCTTCTGGAAGCGCACGCCGTTCCTGTCGATCACGATGTAGCCCAGGGGCTTCGCCGTCATACCGCCGCCCACGCCTTTGGCGATGAGACCGTCGCCTCCGCCCAGAGCGAAACGGGCTTGCGCAACCGGAATGACGGTTGTGTCTCCATCAACGATGGGCGAACCGAATACGGCGGTGGCGTTCGCTTTCTTGCCGATCGTTTCCGCGAGTTCGGCGAGTGTCGGGGACATGTCCTTTTGCAACGCTTCCGCGTCGGCATCCGTCAGTCGCCCCATGGGTCCATCTCCTTAGTCGGTTAACAGGTATAAACTCCGCCCCCGCATTTTTGATCCATTTCAAACCGCCGACATTCTCCCGTCGAGCGGACCAATGCTAATGTGATGGCCAGGCGAAAAGCGATGAGGAAACATGGCGACGCACGTTGCAGAGATCAAATGGGCGGCGAAGGAGAGCGGCGAGGACTTCCTCAAGGGCCGCTTCAGCCGCGCGCATACAGTCAGCTTCGACGGCGGGACGGAGGTTGCGGCGTCAGCCTCGCCCCATGTGGTCGGCAAATGGGCGGTCGAGGCCGCGGTCGACCCGGAGGAAATGTTGGTCGCCTCGCTCTCGAGCTGCCACATGCTGTCGTTCCTGCATCTGGCGCGGACGGCCGGCTTCACCGTCAGGACTTACGAAGACCACGCCGAGGGCACGACCGCCGAAATCGCGCCGGGGCGAGTGGCGGTGACCAAGGTCAAGCTGCGGCCGGAAATCGAGTGGGCGAGCGCGGCGCCCTCAAAGGAAGAACTCGATCGCCTGCACCATGAAGCCCACGAGATCTGCTTCATCGCCAATTCGGTGAAGACGGAGGTGAGCGTGGAGTAGCGCGCCGAGCCGTCGCCTCACGGCGCATGGCCGCCGTTGCGTCCCCGCCCCCCATAGCCCGTCGAAAGACGGGCGTCCTTCCGAATGCCCTATGGTGCGGGCGGGCCAGGGTGGGGGTCGCGCCGCGCTGAATCGCGAATTCGTCCGTGCGCGGTCTCAAAGCGATAAGCCTCATGGGAATCGTCTCGAGCACGCCATCGAGGTTGTGAAAAACATCGTCATTCGTGAAGCGCAGAATGTCATAGCCCTGTGCGGCGGGCGCGGCCGAGCGAGCGGCGTCGAGAGCAACCTCGCGGTCGGTTGAGTGCGTCGCGCCATCGACCTCGATGACCATCCGCGCCTCGAAGCAGGCAAAGTCGGCGATGAACCCGCCGAGCATAACCTGGCGACGGAACCTGAAGCCGCCGATCTGCTGGCGCCCAGGCCCTGCCACAGGCGCCGCTCGGCGCTCGTCGCATTGCGTCTCAGGCTTCGCGCATTGGCTGCCAATTGGTTGGGCATGGCGCGACCCCCCACCCCGACCCGCCCCCACAAGGGGGGCGGGAGACCTGCTCGCAACCGGTCGAGAAACCCCGCTCAGCCCGCGGACCCGGCCGATCAGCACCCCTTGCAGATGCTGTTGTCGATCTGGTTATTCTCCTGCCGGATCTTGCGATCGAGCGGCGTCGGGCCCGACGCTTGCGGAACGCCGGGCCGCGGGACTGTTGCGCCGGTCGACGTCTGGTAGTCCTGATCCAGAAGATGGCCCGGCGCGGGCTTCGCAAGCTCCGGAGCCACAAGCTGGTTGTCTTGCCCATAAGCCCCACCGCCCGCGATCGCCGCAAGCAGGAAGGCGCCGACGAGTGTGAATTTCGCCATGATCCGACCCCGCCAATGAGGACACAGCTGAGATTGCGCTCATCTGCCTTGGTTTCAAGCGCCGGACAAGGTCAAATGTCGATGAGATGCAGTCGCCGTTTCCAGCGAATGCGAAAGTTAGCTCAAGCCGTATCGAGATTCCCACCGTTGACAAGCCCGGACCGGGCGACGAAACGTCCCGCGCTTCAATTTCAGGCGCGCTTCAATTTCAGGATAGCCAATGACCGACGTCCGCCTTCAGACTCAGATCGAAGAGGCCTTCGAGGATCGCGCCACGATCAATGCGGCGACGAGGGGCCATGCGCGCGACGCCGTGGAAGAGGCGCTCGATCTGCTCGACCGCGGCAAGGCGCGGGTGGCCGAAAAGCTGCCCGGCGCGACCGGACCGAATTCGTGGAAGGTCAACCAGTGGCTGAAGAAGGCGGTGCTTCTGAGTTTTCGCCTCAACGACAATGCGCTCATCGACGGCGGACCCGGCCAGGCGACCTGGTGGGACAAGGTTCCCTCGAAGCTCGAAGGCTGGGGCGAGAACCGGTTCAAGGACGCGGGTTTCCGCGCCGTCCCGGGCGCGATCGTGCGGCGCTCGGCCTTCATCGCCCGCGATGTCGTGCTGATGCCGAGCTTCGTCAATCTCGGCGCCTATGTCGATGAAAAGACCATGGTCGACACCTGGGTCACGGTCGGCTCATGCGCGCAGATCGGCAAGCACGTGCATTTGTCGGGCGGCGTCGGCATTGGCGGCGTGCTCGAGCCCTTGCAGGCGAATCCGACCATCATCGAGGACAATTGCTTCATCGGCGCCCGTTCCGAAGTGGTCGAAGGCGTCATCGTCGGCGAAGGCTCAGTGCTGTCGATGGGCGTTTTCATCTCCGCCTCGACCAAGGTGATCGACCGCGCGTCGGGGAAGGTTCACATCGGTCACGTGCCGCCCTATTCGGTGGTCGTGCCGGGCTCCCTCCCCGGCAAGCCCCTGCCCGACGGCTCACCGGGCCCGTCGCTCTATTGCGCCGTGATCGTGAAGACCGTCGACGCGCAGACGCGGGCGAAAACGGGGATCAACGAGTTGCTTAGGGAGTAGCAGAACCCGCGCACTCCCCGCAGCAAAGCAATTCGTCCTCAAGGTTGCATCGCCTGTTACCGGGGTGACCGGAAGCGCGCCTCTGGGGCCAATTGACTTTCCATAATTCTATAATTATGGAATTATGGAAAGGAGGCGCGATGCCCACCACCGACGCCGAGGTGACAACCCGCTACGCCGACATGCTCGCAGCGCTCGGGTCCGAAGCGCGGCTGCGTATCGTCCGTCTTCTGCTCTCGGCTCATCCGGAAGGTCTCGTCGTCGGCGAGATCGGCTCCGAGCTGGGCATTCCACCGTCAACGCTTTCGCATCACCTCGACAAGCTGAAGAACGAAGGCCTGGTCGCGGTTCGTCGCGAAAGCACTTTCCTTCGCTACACGGCCGACACTGCGACGCTTCAGGAGATCGTCGGGTTTCTGTTCGCCGAGTGCTGCACCCGCAACAAGGCGATCAAGCCCGAAGCTATCACCTGCGCCTGTCCGTGAGGAGCGCCATGTCTGAGACCGATATCCGCGAAGTCGTACGCGAGCGCTATGCCGAGGCGGCGAAGAACGTGCGCACTGGTTCCTCGTGCTGCGGGGCGAAGGAATGGAGTCCAATCACATCCGATCTCTATGCCGACGCGGAGAAAAGCGGCCTGCCCGAAAACGCCGTGCTGGCGTCGCTCGGTTGCGGCAATCCCACCGCGCTCGCGGAGCTTAAAGAAGGCGAGACGGTTCTTGATCTCGGCTCGGGCGGCGGCATCGACGTGCTGCTCTCGGCCCGCCGCGTCGGCCCCTCGGGCAAGGCCTATGGGCTCGACATGACGGATGACATGCTGGCCCTCGCCCGCGAAAACCAAAAGAAAGCCGGAGCGGAAAACGTCGAGTTCCTGAAGGGCGAGATTGAGGCGATTCCGCTGCCGGACAACTCGGTCGACGTGATCATTTCAAACTGCGTCATCAATCTCTCGGCCGACAAGGACAAGGTGCTGCGCGAGGCGTTCCGCGTCTTGAAGCCGGGCGGCCGGTTCGCCGTGTCGGACGTTGTGACGCGCGGCGCAATTCCCGAAGCAGTCCGTCGGAACATGCTGCTCTGGGTCGGCTGCATTGCCGGCGCGCTCGACGAAACCGACTACCGGATGCGGCTCGCGGGGGCCGGTTTCGAGGCGATTGGGATCGAGCCGACGCGCATCTACGACGTGGAAGACGCCCGCGAATTCCTGACCAGCCAGAGCGTCGATGTTGACGCAATCGCGGCCGAAGTCGGCGACAAGTTCATGAGCGCGTTTGTCCGCGCCAAGAAGCCCGGCGCCGCCCCGAACACAAACGCCGGGAGCTGCTGCGCTCCGTCCTGCTGTCAGTAGGAGAACGGCGACGAGCGATCATCCGTTCAACGTCCTGTTCCTTTGCACCGGCAATATTGAGAAGGAGCGCGCCTTCGTCACCGCGTTCAAACATCTGAAGAACCGCATATCGGTTTTCATCAGCCTCCCGATCCGGAGCCTCGACAGGATGGCCCTCGGGGCGAAGCTCCGAGAAATTGGGCGTCTTGACGGAGCGACGCCGCGTGCCGCGTCATGAGTTCGACCCTTGCCCGGCGGCTCGCGGCTGAGGCACTCGGAACCGGATTTCTGGTCGCGACCGTCGTTGGGTCGGGCATCATGGCCGAGAGGCTGACGAAGGACGCGGGGTTAGCGCTTCTCGGCAACACGCTGCCGACGGGCGCGATTCTCGTGGTGCTGATCACAATTCTGGGGCCGATTTCCGGCGCGCATTTCAATCCGGCCGTCACCCTCGTCTTTGCTCTCAAGCGCGATCTCCGGCCGCAGGAAACAGGCCTCTACATGCTCGTGCAAATCATCGGCGGCGTTGCCGGGACCTTCGCGGCGCATCTCATGTTTGCGCTACCCATGCTCGAAACGTCGCTGAAAGTGCGGACGGGCGGCGCGCAATGGTTCGCCGAATGGGTGGCGACCTTCGGGCTCGTCGTCACGATCCTTGCCGGTCTTCGCTTCGCGCGGGCCTCCGTGCCTTGGCTGGTCGGGCTCTACATCACAGCCGCCTACTGGTTCACCGCTTCGACGTCCTTCGCTAATCCGGCCGTGGCCATCGCGCGCTCATTGACGAACACTTTCTCGGGCATTCGGCCGGTTGATCTCCCGGGGTTTGTCGTCGCGCAACTCCTCGGCGCGGTCTGCGGGCTGTGGTTAGCGAGCTGGCTTCTCAGCGACGCTGGAGCGGACGAAACAATGAAGTCCAGAGGCGCAATTATGACTGTGACGATCTACCACAACCCCAACTGCGGAACGTCCCGCAACGTGCTGGCGATGATCCGGCAGAGCGGCGAAGAGCCCGTCGTTATCGAGTATCTGAAAACTCCCCCGACGCGCGAGCGACTGAAAGAATTGATCGCGGCGATGGGAATTCCGGTGCGCGCGCTTCTGCGCGAGAAAGGAGCCCCTTATGCCGAGTTGGGGCTTGGCGACTTGAAATGGTCGGACGACCAATTGCTCGATTTCATGATCGCGCACCCAATTCTGATCAATCGGCCGATCGTCGTCACGCCCAAAGGCGCCAAACTCTGCCGCCCGTCAGAAGCCGTGCTCGACATTCTTCCCAATGCGAACCTTGGCCGCTTCGTGAAAGAAGGTGGAGAAGTCATTGAGGCCAAAAAGGTTCCCTGATCAAAGTCGTAAGTCGCCCTTGGGCTTGGACGGATCGAGCGCAACCGGATCGGCTCTAGCGGTTGCGGAAACTTTACCGCGCTTCGCCTTTACGAAAATCGGAATCCGTGCTATGTATCTTTGCACTTGCAAAATTCTGGCCGCCGCAGTCTGGGCTGGAGAGCCATGCGTATGGTGCATTTCTTTGCGAGGCCAGCCAAAGGGCGGAAATTTTTTTATTTGAATCGGCCGTAACTCATTGAAAAGTCCAGATTCAAAAAATAAACGTTAGTAAATGCAAGTAAATTGCGTGGCCCTCAGGACAAGGGGACGGGCGTCCGGCAATTACGGCCAGGACGACTTTGCCGCCCCGAAAGCTCCTAATCAGGCTCCATGCCGGCCTCAAGCTCGACCGGCTTCCCGTGTGGCGTACGCAGGTAGGCGCGCTCCCACTGGTGCTCGCGATCTTCGAGTTCCGCGTGCGTGACGCTTCCGTTTTCTGCGAGCAGCCGCTCAAGCGCGGCGAGCACGGCGCGGAAGTAGGTCTCACGGTCATCGGGCTCGGCGTTGAGCGCCTTGATCCCGGCTCCGAGCGTCTCGGCCCAACGGGCGGAAGAGATTGCGCCGCTTTTGACGAGAAGATCGGCGAGCGCAAGCGTTTCCGCGTGCCACGGCTCGCCAAACACCGGTTCGCCGTCCTTGGCCTTGAGAAAGCCGAGCTCAGGCCGGTTCAAGATAGCTCTCCCAGAGATCGACGAACACGCAATCGCTGCTCCCTTTCGCTTCCGGCCAAAGGTCGGAGGAAGCGAAGCTCACGGTATAAAGATGCTCGCCCCGCTCCTCGCCCAGCGCCGAGGCGTCGGCCAAAGCATGGCCGCCGTGATGGGCATGGATCACCCCTCCCCTGCCCCGCGCATATCCGGGCAGCCGCGTATGACCCGAGCCGCCATCGAGCCGGCATCGCACTTGGCTCCCCAGTGCGAAGCGGGGCGGCGTGTTGACTCCGACTGCGAAACTCCGCGCCTTTTTGACATAGGCGCGCGCGGCCTCCGCGCTTTGCGGCGGCACGCTGGGTTTCGGCGCGAAGGTCGAAGCGCCGGCCTTGATCTCGTCGAGCGTCAGATAGCCCTCGTCGATCATCTGCGCGGCCAGGGTGGTGAGCCATTGGTCGAAATAGGGTCGCGTCAGATAATCGACAGGATCGGTGAGTTCGCGAGAGTGGCGAAACCAGTCGATCGTCCAGCTCCTCGCCGAGGCCGACGCCTGCTTCATGCCGAAGGCGCGCATTTCCCAGTCGGCATGAAAGGGCTTGTCGTCGACTTTGTCGACAATGGGGCCGAAGCCCTCGCGCCCGCCGAGATCGTGAACGCCGTCCATCAAGCCGTTGCCCGCTTGGGCGAGAGCTCGCGCTCCGTGCCGATCATCGAATTGCGCGTGACGAGATTGGCGAGCCCCGCCTCGTCCCAGTCTTCGACGCCCTTCGGTCGCTCGGGCACGACGAGATAGCGCCGCTCCGAGGTCGAGTCCCAGACACGCACTTGCGTTTTGTCATCAAGCCTGACGCCGAACTCCTCAAGCACGCCGCGCGGGTCGCGCACCGCGCGAGCGCGATATTCGTTCGATTTGTACCAAGATGGCGATAGACCCAGGATCGAGAACGGATAGCAGGAGCAGAGCGTGCAGACGACGAGATTATGCACATCCGCCGTATTCTCGACCGCCTGCAGATGGCCGGTCGCATGGCCGGCAAAGCCGAATTCGTCAATCGCCGCGGTCCCGTCGGCGAGGAGCCGCGCCTTGAACGCGGGATCGCGCCAGGCGCGGGCGACGACCGCCGCGCCCCGCTTGGGGCCAATCTCGTCCCGATACATTTCGATCCAGGCGTCGACCGCGGCGGGGTCGATGAGCTTCTTCTCGGCAAGAAGGCTTTCCAGCGCCTTAGTGCGCAGGGCCGGCTCGGACGGCAGATGCGAGTGCAGCTCATGATGAATATGGGAAATTGTCTTCGAGTCGAAAGTCGCCATCGCGCCCTCGTTCAGCTGCCGCGACAACCTATCACCTACCAACGCGCAGTAAAGGCGGTGAGGCCCTCATCCGGCGCCATAGCCCATTCGAAAGAACGGGCGTTCTTCCGAACGCCCTATGGACGCCACCTTCTCCCCGAGGGAGAAGGGAGGAGGCGCCCTCTGCATTTGACGGGACGTGCGCGGCTGGGTGAGGGCCGCGAAGGCCCACGCCTCGGCATGGTCTTCACTGCCCGACGATCGCGCGTGCCGAAGGACGGGCGTCCTTCCTCCATCATGAACTTTTGAGGAGCGCGAGAACGGCGATTTCCTCAGCGCGAAGCCCGGCCGCGCTGGATGCGCCTCTCGTCTCCATGGCCTCAAGCGCAAACGCGCCGTTCAGATACGCGTCCGAAACTGCCGGATGGATGTAGGACTTGCGGCAGACCGCCGCGGTATTTCCCAATGCGGCGGCGACTTTCTTCACCGCCGCGCTCATCACACGCTTGGCTTGCGTGGCGCTCGTGAACGGCTCGGAGATCGCAAGGTATCGGGCCATCAGGATCGTCCCCGCCCAGGTGCGAAAGTCCTTGGCGGTGATGTCGGCGCCGGTGATCTCCCGAAGGTAGGCGTTGACGTCGCCGGACGAGACCGCGTGCAGCGCCTTCTCGTCGTTGAAATATTGCAGAAGATCCTGGCCAGGCAGTTCCTGGCAGGCCCGAATGATCCGCGCCACGCGCCGGTCGCGCATCGCAAGCGACCATTGTTTGCCGCTCTTGCCCGTGAATTGGAAGCGAACCTCGGAGCCCTCGACCGCGACGTGGTCGCTTTTGAGCGTGGTCAGTCCGTAGCTCTGATTGTTTCGCGCATATTCATCGTTGCCGACGCGGATCAGCGTCGTCTCCAAGAGATGCACGACCGTGGCCAGAACCTTCTCGCGCGGCAGTCCGCGCAGGCTCATGTGCTCGGCGACCGTCGCCCGGATCGTCGGCAGCACCGCGGCGAACGCGAACAGGTGCTCGTATTTCGACTGCTCGCGCGCCTCGCGATATTCGGCGTGGTACTTGTATTGCTTGCGCCCCTTGGCGTCGCGGCCAGTCGCCTGAATGTGCCCATCCGCCGCCGCACAGATCCAGACGTCGGTCCATGCCGGCGGTATGACGAGCGAGCGTATGCGCTTGATCGTCTCGGCGTTCGCGACCCGCCTGCCCTTCGCATCGAGATAGACAAAGCCCTTGCCCGCGCGCCGGCGCCGAATTGCTGGCCCGCTGTCGCAGACGTAGCGCAGCCCTGGGGGCGCCGGCATGTCCACATCAACAGAAATACGGATCTCGGCATCAAGCATGATGGCGCCCCCACTTTCCCGGAACGCGGGATGTGCACTCTCTGTTCCCTCCGAGAGACTGAGACGAATGGGAGGGCGAGCCGTTAAGAGTTGGCACTCGGGCTCTTCGTAGAACGAATAGTCACGAACGCGTGTCTTCAAAACCCTGGTCGCATGGGATATCGAGGCGCGCGCGACACTCATGCGCAAGTTTGCCGACGCCATGACGGTCGATCCCCCGACCGTTAGATGAGTTTGCATGAGCAGCGTGAAGGGGTCACGCGCTATGCCGCAAAACAGGAGTTGTTACGCATGGACACTAATCGTCTCGGCCATTCCGGCCTTCGCGTGCCGGCGCTAAGCTTCGGCACGGGCACATTCGGCGGCGGCAATGATTTCTTCAAGGCTTGGGGATCGACCGACTCGGCCGGGGCGTCCCGGCTCATCGACCTCTGCCTCGATCACGGCGTGACCATGTTCGACACCGCGGACGTTTATTCCGCCGGGCTCGCCGAAAAGATCCTGGGCGAGGCGATCAAGGGCAAGCGCAACCGCCTGCTCATTTCCACCAAGGCGACCTTTCCGATGGGCAACGGTCCGAACGACTATGGCTCCTCGCGCCAGCATCTTTTGGCTTCGGTCGAAGGTTCGCTCAAGCGGCTTGCTGTCGAGACGATCGACCTCTTCCAACTGCACGGCCAGGATTACAACACGCCGGTCGAGGAGACGCTCTCCACCCTCGATCAGCTCGTGCGGGCAGGCAAGATCCGTTACGTCGGCGGCTCGAATTTCTCCGGCTGGCATCTCATGAAGTCGCTCGCGGCTTCGGACCGTTACGGTTATTCCCGTTACGTCGCGCACCAGGCCTATTATTCGCTGCTCAATCGCGACTACGAATGGGAGCTGATGCCGCTGGGGCTTGATCAGGGCGTCGGCGCGGTCGTGTGGAGCCCGCTCGGCTGGGGCAAGCTGACGGGCAAAATACGGCGCGGGCAGCCGGCGCAGCCCGGCACCCGAGCCCATTCCATTCCGGAAACCGGGCCGCGCTACGAGGAGAAGCGCCTGTTCGCCATCGTCGATGCGCTTGACGCCGTCGCCAAGGAGACTGGCAAGACCGTTCCGCAAATCGCGCTCAATTGGCTGCTGCGCCGTCCAACCGTCGCCAACGTCATCATCGGCGCGCGCAACGAAGAGCAGTTGCTCGAGAACGTCGGCGCGGTCGGCTGGAAGCTGACGCCGGAGCAGGTGGCGAAGCTTGACGCCGCGAGCGCCGTCGAGCCGGCCTATCCGGTCTGGCACCAGCGCGGCTTTCCGATCCTCAACGAGAGGGCGGCGCAAAGTTGAAGGCGGCGCGCCAGGCCCGTCGGCGCGCCGCCATGTGTGGCAGCGCGCTCGCTTCAGAAACTGTTGCGGTCGTGATAGGTCTGCAGGAACTGCCGCACGCGCGGCTCGGGGCTTTCGTGGAACACGCGGCGCGGCGGGCCGTCATCGATGATGCGGCCTTCATCGATGAAAGCGATGCGGCCAGCGACATGAGCGGCGAAGCCCATTTCGTGGGTGACAATCAGCATCGTCATGCCTTCGGCGGCGAGGCTCTTCATCACCTCCAGCACTTCGCCGACCAGCTCGGGATCGAGCGCTGAGGTTGGCTCATCGAACAGCATGAGGCGGGGCTGCATCGCCAGCGCCCGGGCGATTGCGACGCGCTGCTGTTGGCCGCCCGAGAGACGCGACGGATAGGCGTCGGCCTTGGCGGCGAGCCCGACCCGGGTCAGCATCGCCATGGCGCGATCACCCGCTTCGCGGCTTGCAAGTTTCCGCACGCGCCGCAGCGGTTCGGCGACATTGCTTAGCGCGGTCATATGCGGCCAAAGGTTGAAGTGCTGGAACACCATGCCGATCTCGCGCCGCATCTCGCGCAAGGCGCGCGGCGCCATCGGCCGGCGGGTTCCGTTCGCGTCCTCGTAGCCGATCAGCCGCCCGTCGATGCGCAGATCGCCGGAATCGTACGGCTCGAGGAAGTTCACGCATCGGAGCAGCGTGCTCTTGCCCGACCCGCTGGGACCGATCAGGCACACGACCTCCGAGCGCCCGACCGAGAGGTCGACGTCGCGCAAAACCTGATGCGCGCCGAAGCTCTTGCTGACCTTGGCGAGCTCGATCATCGGCGCGCTCATGCTCTCGCTTCATGCGCGAGGAATGCGGTCATCCGGGTTTCCACCGTTGAGCCCAGGCGCGACACCGCTTCGACCAGGAGCCAGTAGAAGATCGCCATGGCGAAGATGGCGTCGAACGCCGTGAACGTCTCCGCCGCCATGGTCTGCACCTGATACATGAGCTCCGGCACGGTGATGATCGACAGCACCACCGTCTCCTTGGTGAGGATGATCAGCATATTGACGATTGCGGGGACGGCGGCGATGAGCGCGCCCGGCAACATGACGCGCAGCATCGTGTCGAACGGCGTCATGCCAACGCTGGCCGCCGCCTCGATCTGCCCGGCCGGCACGGCGGCGAAGCCGGCGCGAAAGATCTCGGCGAAATAGGCCGACGCGTAAAGGCCGAGGCCCAGGATGCCGGCGGCGGTGGCGCTGAGTCTAAGCCCGATCGAAGGGCCGCCGGCGTAGAGGAGAAAGAGCTGCATCAGAAATGGCGTGCCGCGGAAGAGCTCGATGAACACTCTGATGAGTCCGTTGAGCGGGGGGATTTGGAGCCGGCGAAGAAGCGCAAGCGCGAACCCAAGGACGAGGCCAAGCGCGCTGCCCGCGGCCCAGCACAGGATGGTGACGGCAAAGCCGCTCAGAAGCGAAGGCGCATAATGCCAGACGAGATCCAGGCTCATCGGCCCCCTGCCCCCGCCAGGCGCCGTTCCGCGACTGCCCCCAGACCCGCCAGGCAAAGGTTGATTGCGAGGTAGAACAGGCCTCCGCCACGTAGGCCTCGAGCGGCCGATAGGTCTGGGTCGCGATGTTCATGCTGACGCGGGTGAGCTCCGCGATGCCGACAACCGAGACGAGCGACGAGGCTTTGATCAGGAGGATGAACTCGTTGATGAGCGGCGGCGTCGAAATCCTCAGCGCCTGCGGCAGAAGAACGCGCCGCCAGATAGCGAGGCCGGAGAAGCCAAGCGCCGTCGCCGCCTCCCCCTGCCCGCGCGGCACGGCGTTGAGGGCGCCGCGCAGAATCTCCGCCTGATACGCCGCCGACGAGAGCGCGAGCGCCCCAACCGCCGCCACGATCGCCGGCACGTCGAGCCCGTATTCGGCGAGAAAATAATAGACGAAAAGAAGTTGCACGAGCAGCGGAACGCCTCGAAACACGCTGATATACGCCCCGCCCAGACGCCTGAGCCAGGGGCGCGGCGAAACGCGCGCGACGCAGACGAGCGCCCCGATCACGAACCCGAACACGATGCCGGCGAAGGACACGGCGACCGTCGTCGCCGCGGCTTGCGTGAGATAGCCGAACGAGTGGAGGATGACCTCGGGTTTCATTTGGCGGAGCGCGAGGAGCCGCCGGCGCCGCCCCCGCGTCTAAGGATGAGTCAGATGGAAGGCTCGGGCACCGTCTTCGGCAGGTCCATCGTCTGGCCGAACCAGGTTTTCTGGATCTTCGCCATCGTCCCGTCCGCCTCGACCGCAAGGATCGCGGCGTTGATCGCGTCGATCAGCGTTTTGTCGTCGAGCCGGGCAACCCAGGAGAAATAGGTCGGCTGGCCGAACGGCGGCATCACCATCGCGAACGCGTCGGAGCGCTGCTGGGCGGCGTAGGCGAGGTTCGGCAGCGAATTGACCGAAGCGTCGATGCGTCCGGCGGCGAGGTCGGCGTAGGACTGGTTGTTGTCGACATATTCCTTGACCTCGACCGGCTTCGGCAGCTTGGCGGCGAATGCCTTGAGCTGCGCCACCTGGGACGTGCCCTTCTGGCCGCCGACTGTTCGCCCGGCGATATCCTCGGGCTTCATGATGCTCTTATCGCCCGCGCGCTTCATGAGCGCCGCGGTCGCGTCCGCGATCGGCACGGTGAAGGCGTAATGCTTCATGCGCTCCTTGGTGATGGTCACCGGCGCGATGCAGAGATCGAACTTCTTCGCTTCCAGCCCAGGCAGCACGCTGGTCCAGGGCAGGTCGAGATAGGTGACCTTGAGCCCCATCTGCTTGCCCACCGCGTCGATGAGGTCGCGGTCAAGCCCCTTGTAGGTTCCATTGTCGGAGATATCGAACGGCGGAAACTGCATCTCGGTCGCGGTCGAGAGCACGCCGCGCTTCTTGATCTCCGCCAGCGTGTCGTCGGCGAAGGCGCAGCGCGTGGCGCCGAACATGGCGCCCGAGGCGGCCACCCCGGCCAACCCCGCCTTCAGCGCGCCGCGCCGGGTCAAGGCGAGCTTGTCGAATTGCGTCATTGCCGATCTCCGTTCGCATGTGAATCCGACGCGAAGGCGATGGACTCAGTTGACCAAATCCCAAGGCTGCCAAGCCCGGAGACGTTCTTCTTTTTCCTGAACGCCAATGTTGACGACCCCCGCTCGGGTGTCAAATACGAAAGCGCAAAAATGGTCTGAACTTGCCCCCTGGTTGCCCGGGCGGGCAGGACGTGCATTTCTACCGGCCGCCGCCACGCGCTCACCCTGCCCCGCCTCACACTGATCCATAAGGTCGCCCATGATCGAGGAACCGCCGCCGATTGTCTTCGCCCCATCGATCGAACGCCCGTCGGCCGTTATCGTCGAGCGCTTCCGCACGCCGGCCGCCTTCATCGTCGACGCGATGAACGGGACGGGCGCGCTCGACTGGCGGATCAAGCCGCTCGTCGGCCGCTCGATGGTCGGCGTCGCGCTCACTTGCGACTGCGGGCCGCTCGATAATCTCGCGTTCATGGCGGCGCTCGCTGAAAGCAAGCCGGGCGATGTGCTCGTGGTCGCGACCAATGGCTATACCGGAGCCGCCGTGACAGGAGATCTCCTGATGTATGTCGCGCGCAACCGCGGCGTCGCGGGCCTCGTCACCGACGGCCTGGTGCGCGATCTCGAAGACCTCGAAAAGGTCGGCGTTCCAACGTTCGCCATGGGGGTTACGCCGAATTCGCCGCAACGACGCGGACCGGGCTCGGTCGGCCTGCCGATCGTCTGCGGCGGCGTGGCGGTCGGCTCCGGAGATATTGTGGTCGGCGACCGCGACGGCGTCGTGGTCGTGCCACGCGCGCGCATCGAGGAGACGCTCAGGAATCTCGACCGCGTCAAAGCCGCGGAGGCGGCGACGCTCGAGCGTGTGCGCGCGGGATTGAAAGAACTCCCGGTCGAAGTGCCCGCGCTCAAGCGGATGGGCAGAGGGTAAATCGAGCGAACCGATAAGGCTTCAAGCGGAGGAGACGTTTCGCGTGATCGATTTTCCTATCATCGATTCCCACATCCATCTCCTCGACCAGCGGCGGTTCGCCTATTCCTGGGCGAAGGACGCGCCGGCGCTCAAGCGCGACTGGAGTGTGGACGACCTCGCCAATCGGGCGAAGCCGTACGAGCTTGAAGGGCTCGTCTTCGTCGAGGTCGATGTCGACATGCCGCAATATCTGGACGAAGCCGAATGGGTCGACGAACTTGCGGCCCAAGACCGCCGCGTGCTCGGCGCCGTCGTCTGCCTGCCTCTCGAGCGGGGGCCGTCGATCGAGCCCGAGATCGCGCGCGTGGCGAAACTCAAGACGGTGCGCGGCGTGCGCCGCCTGATCCAGAACCAGCCCGACCCGGAGTTCATGCTGAAGCCCAGCTTTCTCGAAGCGCTCCGGCTGTTGCCGAAATACAATCTGTCCCTCGACGCCTGCATTTTCCACTCCCAGGCGGCGAACACGCTCACGATGATGCGGCGATGCCCGGAGGTTTCGTTCATCCTCGATCACATCGGCAAGCCCGGGATCAAGGCCGAACTCATCGATCCATGGCGGGCGCAGATTCGCGAAATGGCGGCGCTGCCCAATGTCGCGTGCAAGCTCTCCGGCGTCACGACCGAGGCCGATCATAAGACCTGGACCCGCGATCAGCTCAGGCCCTATATCGATCACGTGATCGAATGCTTCGGCCCGGACCGCATTCTCTACGGCGGCGACTGGCCGGTGTCCGAACTTGCAGGCAGCTATCTGCAGTGGCTCACGACGCTCGACTGGGCGACGGCCGGCTTCTCGCCAGCGGACAAGCGCAAGCTTTTCCGCGACAACGCGATCAAGGCCTATCGGCTTCTAGTCTGATGGATAAGGCCACCGTTGAGCGCAAAGGCTACAGCGTCGCAGCGCTCCGCGCGATAGCCCGTAAGGCGCTGCCGCGGGTGCTGTTCGACATGGTCGACGGCGCCGCGGGCGACGAAATCACCCTGCGCAACAACGAAGCGGCGCTGGCCGCACTCGAGCTCGTTCCGACCCTGCTTGCAGGCGCGCCGACCCGCGAGCAGTCGGTGGAGCTGTTCGGCGAGACGCTTCGCTCGCCGGTCATCATCGGCCCGACGGGCCTTGCGGGCCTGTTGTGGCCACACGCCGAACTCGCCGCGGCGCGGGCAGCGGCCCGGTTCGGAACGATCTATTGCACGAGCCACGCCTCGACCGCGACCATCGAAGAGATCGGCGCGGCGACGCTCGCGCCGAAATGGATGCAGGTCTTTCTCTACAAGGATCGGGCGCTCACGGCCGAGTTCGCCGCGCGCGCCGCAGCCGCCGGCTACAAGGGTCTCATTCTCACGGTCGACAATCAGGTGATGGCGGGCCGCGACCGCGATGCGCGCAACGGCATGACCTTCCCGTTGCGCTGGGGTCCGCGCAGCGTCCTCGACTTTCTCAGTCATCCCGGATGGGTGCTGCGCATGCGCGAGACGCCGTCGCCGACCTTCGTCAATTACGGCAAGCGGACCTCGATCAGCGCTTTCGGCCCATTGATGAACGAGCAGCTCGACCCGGACGTGGGCTGGAGCGATGTCGAACGGCTGCGCGGGCAATGGCGCGGGCCGCTTCTGATCAAAGGCCTGCTGCACCCGGGCGAGGCGCGTGAAGGGATGAACCGTGGCGCCGATGGAATCATTGTCTCGAACCATGGCGGCCGCCAGCTCGACGGCGCGGTCGCCTCGATCCGCGCGCTTCCCGACATTGTCGAGGCGGTCGGCGGGCGGGCGCCGGTGCTCATCGATGGTGGCTTTCGGCGCGGGATCGACGTGGTCAAGGCGCTGGCGCTCGGCGCCCGCGCGGTCATGATCGGCCGCCCTCATCTTTGGGGCGTCGCTTGCGCTGGCGAGGACGGCGTCTCTTGGGTGCTCGAACTCCTCCGGCGCGAGATCGACCGCGCGCTCGCGCTCGGCGGCTGGGACGGACTGGCGAAGCTCGATCGGGGCATATTTTTTCAGGGCCAGCCGGGCAACGAGCGCTCGCCCCGCGCCGCGACTGACTAGCCCGCGCACAAGTTTACGCGAGCGAGTGATTTCAGGACCTTAGCTGCGCTTTTGCGCAACTTCTTGCGTGTTCGCTTTCATTTCGAAATCCCTGTTCTAAAGTCTCTTGCTTTTGCATTTACGCGCGGAACGTACGGCGCGTTTCCTCCCCCGCAAGGGGGCGGTTGCTCACAGAGGAGGGGTCGCGCCGTCCTACGCGACAAGAATGCGACGGCGCATTCGATAATGTCCTCGGTCCGCGCGACCCCCACCCCTGCCAGCCCACACAACAAGGGGCGGGTGCGCTAATGGCAGCGATTCTACCCAACTGCGGCAAGCTCTGGGTGTGGGCGTCGCCAAGAACGCGCTTGAGGCAAGTCTGGATTCGACAATCCAGGTATCATAGCCTATAATTCTGAAAATGTCAAGCCATCGTCTGACTTTGTTTTTCTTCCCATGTGCCCGAGGCGCCTGCCGACGCGGAATATCGCATCTGGCGAGGATGTTCTCGATCGCGCAATACAACCGAACAAGGTGTAAATTGTGGAACAAATACAAAATCATTTGTGTACAAATTACAGCCTTGTAACTTCACGAGGAACAAAAGTGGATCTCCGAGAGGCAGCTTTGCGGCATTCCCGTTTCGCTTAGGGCGATCTCGGGCTCGCCAGGCGGCTGGCTTTTCGGATTTCGAACCAGCGGATGCGCCTTGCCCCGGGAAACGAGCCGGGCGGCCGAGGCGCTGGACAGCGCGAGTGCGCCTCCATCGAGCCTACTTTCGAAAGACTTCGATCTTTTCAGCAAGCCATTGAGACAGCGTTCCCGGGGGCTCGCCAGTCAATTCCTCGACCGTCGAGGTCGTCTCGCCGAGAACGGATTCCCGGAACATCTGCTCCAAGCCGACCATCAGATCGGCGACGAAGGGCGTAAGGCCGCCGGCAAGCAGCGCGGCCCGTTCCTCCTCAGGCGACCGATTGATGTAGACGACGGGACGGCCAAGCAAATTCGACAGCTCTTCCGCGATCTGCCGCATGGTCCAGGCCCTTGGCCCGGTCAGATGGTAGGCGCGTTGCGATTCCGGGTGGACGTCCTCGAGGAGAGCGACGCGCGCCGCCTTGGCGATATCGCGCGTATCGATGAAGTTCACGCGGCCCTCGCCTGCCGCGCCCGTCCATGAGCCGGCAGACACCTGACCCCCCGCCCGTCTGATGAGGATGTCCGCGAACGCCGACGGCCGCAGAGCGGTCGACGCGAGCGGCTGACGAGACAGATGCGCTTCGATCTCCATGTGCCACGCGAGCGGGTTCAAACGGGTCGCCGGCCCCATCGCGGAGAGCTTCACGATATGGCTGACCCCAGCCGCGACGGCGGCGTCGATCAAGGCGATCTCGTTGGCGACCTGCTGGGGCGATGTTCCGTGGGCGATGAAAAGGCGATCGCTTCCCCGGAGAGCGTCCTCAAGCGTCTTCGGCTGATTGAAATCGATCGCGGCGACAGCGACGCCGGTTGGCAGGCCGGCCGCGTCTGGCGCGCCGGCTCAGCGCCACGACATCGACGGGATCGGAGGCGAGGAGCTTGATCAGAGCCGAGCCGACGCGACCGGTCGCTCCGGCGATCGCGATGCGCTGGTTGCCTGGCATGGGTTGATTTTCTTCGGGCATGACGACATCAGATCCTGTATCTTGGAACTATCAGTCCAACATTCGTGAAACGATCGTTCCATGATGTCAAGCCAGGAATCCGCGCGAGGAATCCATGAGCGGAAAGCCGCAATTCGACGAAGCCGCCGTCATTGCCGCGGCAATGGGAGTTTTCTGGCGTCACGGCTATGCGGCCGCTTCGATCAGCGACCTTACGGAGGCGACGGGCTTGTCGCGATCGAGCCTCTATCAGCGATTTGGCGACAAGGACGGTTTGTTTCAGGAAGCCCTCGCCGCCTATACGGAACGGGTCATGCGGCGGATGAACGCCGCCAAGGCCGACAGCGCGCGCGGGCGATTGGAAGCATTGTTGCGCGCGTATTTGCCGGATGGATCAGCTCGGCCCGCAGGCTGCCTGATTGCGCGAAGCTGCGCCGAAATCTCGGAACTTTCGGCGGAGGGACAAGCCGCCGCGCTGGCAGGCGCGAGACGCGAGCGTGAGATTCTCGCCGACTGTCTGCGTGCCGGCGTGGCGGCGGGCGAATTGGCGAAAGATGCTGATATCGACGCCATGGCGTGGCACTATCTCGCTGTTCTGCAAGCCATATTGAATTTCCCGCAGACAGGCGCCGACCGGAGCATGATCGATCGTATGATCGCGGTCGCCATGTCGGCTTGGCCTGTCGCAACGCCGCGCCCCGCTGTCGGAGCGCGGCCAGCGCGGTAGGGCGAAGATTTTCCCGCCCGCCCCTAGCTCCCGCACCTTGCCGAAAAAACGCTGGGCCATAGTGCGGAGATTAACAGTAGCGCCTTGGCTCCCGGGGATTATTTGCTCCCTCGGCAAGTTGGCGCCTTACGCCGAGAGACGTGTTGTCGCCGGCGACGGTCGCCCACTTTGGCGACCTCGGGCGAGGCTTGCCTCAATATGAGGTTCGTCAAACTTGGACCGTTGTGGTCTGATGCGCCCAGCTATGGGGACGCTGGGCCACCGACAGAAGTTCGGACCTGAACACGCTCACACCTGCACTGAACGGATCGCGCATGCACGACGGCGAACTTGGTCCGGTTGTCGACTATCTGTACGAGGCCGCGGTCAGGCCGGAGCTGTGGCTTCCGGCGCTCGATCGCCTGGCAAGCGCTTCGAACGCACTCGGTGCGCAGATGCTTTATCATCGGCCGGAAGGTGCGGCTCTGCACACCGGGGCTCTTGTCCCTGTCCATATCAATGCGATCGCGAGCGCGGGTTCGCTCGCTGTTCCCGACCCTGTCGACGACTACTACGCCCCCATCATCGCCGACACGGACGCACAGGTCTCCGTGCAATACGCCGAAGGCGACGTGCCTGTCGGGGCTCCTGAGTTTCTCGCTTACATCTATGCGGATACGCACTATGACTATTGCTACTTCGGGTCCGACGGCTCGGTTCCGACCGACCCCAGTTTCCCCGGCAATCCTGCCTACCCTTTTGCTCTCGTGCCGACTGGGGACTTAACCGTTTTCAATTATGACCTGAAGCACGACGTTGTGTTCAGCGACACCCTCTCGATCTCGTGCCTAGGATTCCCGGGCAATTGCATCGCGCCGATCCCGCTCGCAACCACGGCCGGCGCTTTTGTTCTGGGCGCTCCAGGGCAGATTTTCCAACTGAACGATGTCGGAGAATTTACCGCAACCGTGACACCGAACACGACGCCGGTTCCGGAACCCGGGACTTGGGCTTTGATGGCTGTCGGATTTGTTGCGCTCGGGTTTATGCGCCGCAAAGCCTCAGGGGTTGCCTCGCCGACCGCGTAGCGGCGATGCGCCCGGGGTTCGCGGCGACCGAGACTACGAACCTAGGCTCCGCCGGAGACCTCTGCGCTCTTTCGGGACGCGCGGTATCCTGCAAAACCAAGCCCAGCGAAGCCAATCAGCATCATCGCCCAGGTCGAGGGCTCCGGGACAGGTTGCGGGGGCACCGCGGTCGGGTCCCAGACGAAGCTCCCGCCGCCGCCGCCAGCGTTAAGCAAGTTGATAAAGCTAGTCGTCCCCGCTCCGCCAACCACGATGTCCAGTTCGGTCCCTGCGTCCAGAAGCACGCTGCCCCCGACGCCGGCCCCGTAGCCGCCGCCCCCGGTTCCAAGCGCCGGTCCGCCCTGTGCGCCGACCGCAGCCACATAATAAAACCCGGTGGTCGGGATCGTGTATTCAACGACCGTTCCTGTATAGTTGAAGACCGTGAGCCCGACGATGACGTAGCCGTTACTGGGCGAAGGTCCGGCCACGCCGTTGAAATCCGGGGTCTCGATCGTATCGCGCATCACGGGATTGAGATAGGAACCTCCGCCGCCACCACCGCCAAAGCCGCCGCCCCCGCCGCCGCCAGAATAGCCGCCGCCGCCCCCGCCGCCGCTGAAGCCGCTTCCGCCCCCGCCGCCGAACCCGCCGTTCCCGGTGTCACCCAAGCCGGCGCCGCCGGCGAAGGTCGGAGCACTAAGCCCCCCGGCGCTTTCGCTTTCTGCGCCGCCACCGCCGTTGCCGAGCCAGCCCGCGCCACCGCCGGCATCGGAGCCCGCGCCTCCAAGTCCCCCGGTCCCGCCCGCGCCGCCGGCTCCGCCGCTCGTTCCGGATTCGGAGATCACGCCTCCACCGCCTGCGCCGCCCAACCCAATGCCGCCGCCGCCGCCCCCGACGGCGATCAATGTAAGCGCGGCGTGCGCCGGCTCGGCGACGGCGAACACCCCGGCGAACGCAATTGCGCCCGCGCGGACTATCATCCTTGCATCCATGGCGACCCCCTCTTCGCCTCACGCTCGGCCGAATTGCCGCTCATCGGAGGCTCAGTGTCAGGAAGGCTGATACTCATGTGCACGTGTCAAGTAACAAGCTTGTGACGTTGAGAAAGCAACCGCTATTTCGCTTCCTTACGTCGATTCCTAGAGGCCGAAATAAAAGACGCGGCCGACATCATGGCAGGCAATGCGACAGGCGACAAAAATCGCGTCGATGCAGCGATTGCTCACCAAGCCAAGAGCGACAAGCGCGCGGGATAGGCCCCACGCGCTGTCGTGGAACCCCTATTCCGCAGCAGCCGACTGGACGCTCAGGTGGTCATGCTCCATTACGAACGGCTCGGCCGGCGTGACATGGGCAAATTTGGCGAAGGCGTAGAGCATCACGGAGATGCCGAGATAGCTCAGCGCGACCACGGGCGACTGCCCGACGCCGAGATCCTCGGCGTGGATCAGGCCGAAGAAGGTCAGGATCGAGCCCGCGAAGGCGAACGCCGCCGCCTTCTCGAGCTGGCGTTCGATGATGAACACGGTGACGGCGCCTAAGAATGATGCCGGCGAGCGTTGCGCCGCCGCCGAGCGTCGCCAGGCCCTTGTACAAGACGCCGGTATTGCCGAGCTTGTCGAAGCCGACCGTGGCGGCGTTGGTGCCGGCGGCGCCGAGCGCGCCGTCGATCATGGTCTTGCCCCAGGCGGCGATCTGCGGGATCATCGCGAGAATGATCGCCGGCGCGTGACTCCGCGGCGATTCCTGGAAGGCCTGCGAGCCGATCAGCATGCCGATGTAGAGCAGGATCGGCAGGATCGCGACCACCGGGATCAGGCTCGAGACCAGGGCCACGATGCCGAGCCATGTGAGCACCAGCACCATCACCCCGGTCGCGGCGGAATAGCCGATCCGCCCGCCCATCGCCTTCCAGCCGGGATGGCCGATGTAGACGGCGTTGATGAACGGATTGCCGAGCAGACAGCCGATCAGGCTGATCACCCCGTCGGCCGTCAGCACCTGGGTCGTCGGAAACGAGTCGCCGGCCGCCGAGGCGCTCTCGACGTTGTCCATCGCCTCGACGAGATCATAGATGCCGAATGGAATCGCGGTGACCAAGATGATTCCGATGAACTTGAACCCCGCAAAGACGTGACCGACAGCCGGTACGGGAAACGAGAAGCCGAAGTGCGAAAAGGCGTCGCCGACGCTGCTTACGCTCAAGCCGCCATAGCCGAGACCGAAGAGGTTCGATCCCCAGGCGATGATCGTGCCGGCCGCAATGGCGATCAGGCCGCCCGGCACGTCCCGGAAGTAGCGCACGCCGCCGAACCAGTTCGCCAGAATGATGGCGAAGCAGACCATGCCGATGAGCGGCGTCTCGAACACGAGGAGACCCGGCCGCATCGAAATGAAGGTGATGGAAATGCCGGCGAGCGAGCCGAGCAGCGCCGCGCGCGGCGTGATCTTGCGGATGACCGGGGCGATGAAGCCGCCCGCCATCAGGACGAAACTCTGGACGAACACCCAGGTGAGGCCCGCTTCCCAGGCCTGAACCGGATCATTGGTCCTGAGCAGGATCGGCAGCATGACCACGAAGGTGACGACGAACATATGCGGCACGCTGGTGCCCGACGGCAGGGCGCAAACGTCGGTGCGGCCGGTCTTCTGCGCCAGCCGATAGGCGAGCCAGGCGTAATAGACCGTGCTGAGGAACAGCATCAGCCCGAGGGCGGGAAGAATTCTGCCGAACACCAGCGAGTCCGGCATCTTGAGCACGAAGCGGAGAAGCCCGGTCAGGACGAGAACGTTGACCAGGATGTTGGTGCCGAAGCCGAAGAAGGCGTTCCAGTCGCCGGGAACCCAATAGCGCTCGCGCCCTGTCGTCGCCGCCGTCGTTGACATCGCTGCCTCCTTCTTGCCCTGCGCCTCGCCTATTGAGCGCTCTTCCAGCCCGCCAAAGCCTTGATCACACCCTCGGAGCTCGACACCCAGCCGAAGATCCCGCCCTGCGCCTTGATCATCTTGAGACCCATGGCGTGGAACTCCGGGTAATAGGAGCCACAGCAGTCTTCGAGCACGAGGCAGTCGTAGCCGCGGTCGTTGGCCTCCCGCACCGTGGTGTTGACGCAGACCTCCGTCGTCACGCCGGTGACGACGAGCTGCTTGACGTTCTGGTGCTGGAGGATCGCGTGCAGATCGGTGGCGTGGAACGCGCCTTTGCCGGGCTTGTCGATGACCGGTTCGCCGGGTTCGGGATAAAGCTCAGGGATGATGTCGTGGCCGGCTTCGCCACGCACCAGAATGCGGCCCATCGGGCCGGCGTCGCCAATCGACGTGGCGCTGCGGCCGCGGATTTTCTTCACGGGAGGCAAATCGGCGAGGTCAGGCCGATGGCCTTCCCTGGTATGGAGCACAGAGAGGCCAGCCGCCCGCCACGCCGCCAGGAGCTTGCGGTTCGGCTCGATCGCGCCACGCAATTGCGAAACGTCATTGCCGAGCATTTCGCCGAACCCGCCGGGCTCGAGAAAATCGCGTTGCATGTCGATGATCAGGAGCGCGCAATGCTTGGGCGCGAGCGTGAACTCGTAAGGCTCGGCGGCGACATCGATGGTCGTGCTCACGGATTCGCTGCCCTCCAGTCGGCGACCCATGAGCGCCCGACGCAAGGAGCGTGCCGGTCACTCGATGGGCGTGCTCGCCATTGGCTAGATGAGGGCTGCCCACGGCCCGAATTCGGGCGCCGATATTATTTGCTGCGGCTGCACAAGGACCGGGCGGTGAAACCGCGATCGCGGCCGCGCTCGCCCTTTTCGCCGGCTATTCCACCGTCACCGATTTCGCCAGGTTGCGCGGCTGGTCGGCGTCCTTACCCATGATGACCGCCGTGTGGTAGGCGAGCATCTGGATCGGCGCGGCATAGACGATCGGCGCGAAATTGACGGCCATGTCGGGCATCGGCAGGACATGCTCGATCGCCACCCCCGCCTCCTCCGCCGCATGGCGGTCGCCGATCAGAATGAGGCGCCCGCCCCGCGCGGCGACCTCCTGCATGTTGGACAAGGTCTTCTCGAACACCGCGTCGCGCGGCGCGATGACGATGACCGGCATCGCTTCGTCGATCAGCGCGATCGGCCCGTGCTTGAGTTCGCCCGCCGCGTAACCTTCGGCGTGGATGTAGCTCAGTTCCTTGAGTTTCAGCGCGCCTTCCAGCGCCAGCGGATAGGCCGTGCCGCGGCCGAGGTAGAGCACGTCGCGGGCCGTGGCGACTCGCATGCGCGAGCTTCTCGGCGGCGGGCTCGAGCTTCAGCGCCTCGGCCATAAGGCCGGGGGTGGCGACGAGCTCGCCGACCAGCCTCGCCTCCGCGGCGTCGTCGAGGTTCCGCGCGCCTTGCCGAGGCCGATGGCCAGCGCCGCCAGCGCGGCGAGCTGGCAGGTGAAGGCCTTGGTCGAGGCGACGCCGATCTCGGGGCCGGCGAGCGTCGGCGCCGCGGCGTCGGTCAGCCGCGCGATGCTGGAGCCCGGCACGTTGACGACGCCGATCGACTTTGCGCCCCTCTCCTTCACATAGCGCAGCGACGCCAGCGTGTCCGCCGTCTCGCCCGATTGCGAGACGACGATGGTCAAGCCCGCCGTCATCGACGCGGCGCCTCGCGGTAGCGGTATTCCGAGGCGACGTCGATCTCGACCGGCAGCCGCGCCCAGCGCTCGATCCAGTATTTGGCGACCAGCCCGGCAATATAGGCGGTGCCGCAGCCGACGATCGTCACCCGCGTGAGCCGCGCTGGATCGACGGCCAGGCGAAGGGCTTGCAGCTTGAGCGCCGCCATGTCGATGTAACGAGCGAGCGTGTGGCCGACCACCTCCGGCTGCTCGTGGATCTCCTTGGCCATGAAATGCCGGTAATTGCCCTTTTCCGCGAGCAGGCTGCCGGCCGGGCTTCGCTGGATGCGGCGCTTGGCCCGCTTCGCCGCTCGCCTCGCGAATGTCCGCGCCTTCGCGGGTCAGCGACGACCCAGTCGCCTTCCTCGAGATAGGCGATGCGGTCGGTGAAGGGGCTGAGCGCGAGCGCGTCCGAGCCCAGATACATTTCGCCGTCGCCATAGCCGATCGCCAGCGGCGCGCCCTGGCGCGCGCCGATCAGGAGATCCTCCTCGCCCTCGAACAGATAGACCAGCGCGAAGGCGCCGCGCAGCCGGCCAAGCGCCGCATGAACCGCCTCCTCGGCGACTTGCCTTTTTCGAGTTCGTCCTCGACGACGAAGCGCGGCAATCTCGGAATCGGTCTCGGTCGCGAACGCATAGCCTTTGGCGGCGAGTTCCTGCCGCAGCGCCCGGAAATTCTCGATGATGCCGTTGTGGACGACCGCAAGCCTCGGCGACGCGTGCGGATGGGCGTTGGTTTCGGTCGGCTTGCCATGCGTCGCCCAGCGCGTGTGGCCGATGCCGATCGCCCCGCCAAGCGGCGCTGCCGCAAGCTTCGCCTCCAGGTTCTTGAGCTTGCCCTCGGCGCGCCGCCGCTCCAGCCTGCCGTTCTCGAGCGTCGCCACGCCGGCGGAATCGTAGCCGCGATATTCGAGCCGCTTCAGCGCATCGACAATCGAGCCCGCGACCGGCCCGGTCCCAAGAATCCCGACAATTCCACACATCCGGAAAGTCCTTGTCCGAATTGATGCGGCCACGACAAGCCTTAGGCCAACGATCGGCGCCGTCACAAATCAAGTTCGGCGAAGGAATGTGAAAGGGCGGTAGGCCGCCAACGCCCTAGATCAAGTGGCCGAAGATCTACGCGGCCTGTAAGAGGGCTGGAGCATGCCCGACAATGCGAACGCCTAGATCGCAGGATGCCAGATGTCGCCCACGGCTCAGCGATCAACATTTGAGCACTTCGCCTTAAGATGTCGAGATTTAAGGGTCCATCCAACCTGGAAATTGATAGGCTATCGTGGTCCGGCGGCACATCCTGAAGCTTAGCGAGGCGGGCAATCCCGAAAAGAGGTTAAGAGCTTCTAAATCACTTGACGAAATTGATACATTGTGATTGGGTGCGATCATTCAATCATCCGTTTTGCGAAGTCAACTTCAGACGTCTGCCGATTGCGGGTTTTCATCGAGGCTGAGACGGGGGTTCAGGCCAATTGTGTCCACAAAAGTCATCGTTTGCGCGATCGGTTTGTCTCTGGCGCTCGGCGCGGCGGAAGCACGCGCCGCTCAGGCCGCGCCCGCCGGCGCGATCATCCAATCCGCGTCAAACTCTAGCGATCCCATTCATGATCTTGGCGATTTGCCGCCGCCTCCGCGATTCAGACAACCCGACTCCGCCTCGGCTTCGACCGTGAGCAGCGCGGAGCCCGTTCCCGAACTGCCGACCTGGGCGATGATGCTCCTTTGCCTTGCGGGGCTTGGACTGGCCGGATTCAAGCGCGGCCGCAAGGGTCGGCTTTCGCCGGGAATCGAGTAAGTCGCCGCGAGCCGCACCGCGGCCCTATTCCGCCGCCCGGCGCCCACCCTTCGCCTTCCGCGCCAGCACCGGCTTCAGATACTGCCCCGTGTAGCTCTTCGGATTGCGGGCGATCTGCTCGGGCGTGCCTTCGGCGACCACCTCGCCCCCGCCGTCGCCGCCTTCCGGCCCCATGTCGATGACCCAGTCGGCGGTCTTCACCACTTCCAGATTGTGCTCGATGACGATCATCGTGTTGCCCTGGTCGACCAGTTCGTGCAGCACATCAAGCAATTGCGCGACGTCGTGGAAGTGCAGGCCCGTGGTCGGCTCGTCCAGGATGTAGAGCGTGCGCCCGGTCGAGCGGCGCGACAGCTCCTTGGCGAGCTTGACGCGCTGCGCCTCGCCGCCGGACAGCGTCGTCGCCTGCTGGCCGACCTTGACGTAGCCTAAGCCCACCCGCTTCAGGGTCTCCATCTTGTCGCGGATCGACGGCACCGCCTTGAACAATTCCGCCGCCTCCTCGACCGTCATGTCGAGCACGTCGGCGATCGACTTGTCCCTGTAGCGGACCTCGAGCGTCTCACGGTCGTAGCGCTTGCCCTTGCACACGTCGCAGGTGACATAGACGTCGGGCAGGAAGTGCATTTCGATCTTGATCACGCCGTCGCCCTGGCAGGCCTCGCACCGCCCGCCCTTGACGTTGAACGAGAAGCGGCCCGGCAGATAGCCGCGCGCCTTGGCCTCCGGCAGCCCTGCGAACCAGTCGCGGATCGGCGTGAAGGCGCCGGTATAGGTCGCCGGGTTCGAGCGCGGCGTGCGGCCGATCGGCGACTGGTCGATATCGATCACCTTGTCGATCTCGTTTAAGCCCTCGATGCGATCGTGCGGCGCCGGCGGCTCGTTGGCGCCGTTGAGGCTGCGCGCCGCCGCCTTGTAGAGCGTATCGATGACCAGCGTCGATTTGCCGCCGCCCGAGACGCCGGTGACGCAGGTGAAGAGCCCGAGCGGAATCGTCGCCGTGACATCTTTAAGGTTGTTGCCGCGCGCGCCGACGATCGCGAGCTCGCGGCCGGGATCGCGGGCGCGGCGCCTGGCCGGGATCGCGACCGTCCGCTCGCCCGAGAGATAGTGGCCGGTCAGCGAATTGGGATTGGCGGCGATCTCGGCCGGCGTTCCCTCGGCGACGATCTCGCCCCCGTGCACGCCGGCGCCCGGGCCGACGTCGACGACGTAATCGGCGGCCCAGATCGCATCCTCGTCGTGCTCGACGACGATCACCGTATTGCCCAGGCCCCGCAGGCGCCGGAGCGTATCGAGGAGCCGCGCATTGTCGCGCTGGTGGAGGCCGATCGACGGCTCGTCGAGCACATAGAGCACGCCGGTGAGGCCCGAGCCGATCTGCGAAGCGAGCCGGATCCGCTGGCTCTCGCCGCCCGACAGCGTGCCGGACGAACGCGCGAGCGTGAGATAATCGAGCCCGACGTCGCGCAGGAAGGTGAGCCGGTCGACAATCTCCTTCAGGATTCTTGCGCGATCTCGTTGCGCTTGGCGTCGAGCTTCGCCGGCAGGCCTTCGGCCCAACCGATCGCCGAGGTGACCGAGAGCAAGCTCACCTCGCCGATGTGCTGGCCGTCGATCTTGACCGCCAGCGCCTCCGGCTTGAGGCGAAAGCCGTGGCAGGCCTCGCAAGGGGTCGCGGTCATGTAGCGCTGGATCTCCTCGCGCGACCACTCGCTTTCGGTCTCCTTGTAGCGGCGCTCGAGATTGGCGACCACGCCCTCGAACGGCTTGTTCACCTCATAGGCGCGCAGGCCGTCGTCATAAGCCAAGCGGATCTCGTCCGTAGCCCGAGCCGTGCAGGATCACCCGCCGCGCTTCCTCCGGCAAATCGCTCCACGGCTTGTCGAGCCGGAACTTGTAGCGCCGCCCGAGCGCCTCGAGCGTCTGCAGGTAATAGGGCGAACTCGTTTTCGCCCAGGGCGCGATCGCCCCCTGGCGCAAGGTGAGCTTCGCATTGGGGACGACCAGCGAGTCGTCGACCCTCAATTCCGAGCCCAAGCCGCCGCAGACCGGACAGGCGCCGAACGGATTGTTGAACGAGAACAGCCTGGGCTCGATCTCGGGGATGGTGAAGCCGCTCACGGGACAAGCGAATTTGGACGAGAACAGGATGCGCCGCGGCTCGCTCTCGCCCTCGGACGTGTCGGCGAATTCGGCGACCGCCAGGCCGTCGGCGAGCTCGAGCGCCGTCTCGAAGCTCTCCGCGAGGCGCGCGCGCCATGTCCGGGCTCACGACGATGCGGTCGACGACCACCTCGATGTCGTGCTTGAACTTCTTGTCGAGCGCCGGCGCATCGGCGATCTCGGTGAACTGGCCGTCGATCTTCAGCCGCTGGAAGCCGCGCTTCATCAAGTCGGCGATTTCCTTGCGGTATTCGCCCTTCCGGCCGCGCACGACCGGCGCGAGCAGGTAAAGGCGCGTCCGCTCCGGCAAAGCGAGCACGCGGTCGACCATCTGGCTCACCGTCTGGCTCTCGATCGGCAGGCCGGTCGCGGGCGAATAGGGAATGCCGACCCGCGCCCAGAGCAGGCGCATGTAGTCGTGGATTTCGGTCACCGTGCCGACGGTCGAGCGCGGGTTTTTCGAGGTCGTCTTCTGCTCGATCGCGATCGCCGGCGAGAGGCCGTCGATCTGGTCGACGTCCGGCTTCTGCATCATTTCGAGGAACTGGCGCGCATAGGCCGAGAGCGACTCGACATAGCGGCGCTGGCCCTCGGCATAGATGGTGTCGAAGGCGAGCGAGGATTTGCCCGAGCCCGAGAGGCCCGTGAACACGACCAGCTTGTCGCGCGGAATGATGAGATCGACGTTCTTGAGGTTGTGCTCGCGCGCGCCGCGGACCGCGATCGTCCGGCCGCCGAACAAAGCTTCGACGGGCTCGGCGGCTTCGAGGCCCGCACCGGGCGCGCTTGTGATTTGGGTCCGGCCATGGCGGTTCCTGGAGACGGCCTTCCTTAACGGTAATGCTCGGTCACGCACGAATCATCGCTTGCGCGGGTCTCGCACCGATGTTAGAACAAAAGAAGAACAAGGGCAAAGGCGCATCTTCCAGCGCCGGGACCCGGGGTTTAGGTTAATGTAGTCGCGGGGCCGCCGGTTCCCAAGCGTCCGATGCGGCGACATGTGGATAAGCATGAGCTTTAGCCGCGCTCGTTGAGCGCGGCAGACGCGGTCGGCGACCGCGTCTACAAGAGGGCGAATGTGGACGCGCGCTCGAGCCGAGCGCGGCGGCGAGGAGAGGATCATGGCGGGCAGCGTCAACAAAGTCATTCTGGTCGGCAATCTGGGCAAGGACCCTGACGTCCGGCGGCTCAATTCCGGCGATCAAGTGGTGAGCTTCTCGGTCGCCACGTCGGAGACCTGGCGCGACAAGGCCTCGGGCGAGCGCAAGGAGCGCACCGAATGGCATAATGTCGTGATCTTCAACGAGAACCTCGGCAAGGTCGCCGAGCAATATTGCAAGAAGGGCACGAAAGTTTACCTCGAAGGCCAGTTGCAGACGCGCAAATGGCAGGACCAGAGCGGCGCCGATCGCTACACGACCGAGGTGGTGCTGCAGCGCTTCCGGGGCGAATTGCAATTGCTCAATTCGCGCGGCGGCGGCGAGGGTCGCGACAGCTTCCCCGAGGAAGGGGCTCCCCGCAGCTCAGGCTTCAACCGCGCCGCGACGAGCGAGCGCCGCCCGGCGCTCTCAAGCGGCGGGGCGGCGGGGGCGGGGCGGGCGAGATCGACGACGACATTCCGTTCTGATCCCCTCCCCTTGCGGGCTTTGTACCCCTTCTCCCTCGGGGAGAAGGTGGCCGCGCTAAGGCGCGGCCGGATGAGGGCTAGGGCCGCCGCAGCGTCGTAAGGGACCCTTGGCCCATGCCCGTCTTCGTCGTCCTTTTGCGCGCCGTCAACGTCGGAGGAACCGGCAAGCTGCCAATGGGCGATCTCAAGCGGCTGTGCGAGAAGGTCGGGTTCCGGAACGTGCGCACCTATATCGCGAGCGGCAATGTCGTGGCTGAGCGAGACGGATCGGAAGCTGAGAGCAAAGCCGCGCTCGAGGGGCAGCTTCGGGCCTATACGGGAAAGCCGGTCGGGGTGATCGTCCGCACGGCCGCCGAGATGGCCGAGGTCGTCGCTGACAACCCCTTCCCCGATCGGTCGGCAAGCCGGACAGTCGCGATCTTCCTCGGCCACGCTCCGCCTCGCGACGCGTTGAAGCATGTCAAAGGCCAGGCGAACGAGGAGGCGCAGCTAGGGGCTCGCGAGATCTACGTCCATTACCCGGATGGAATGGGACGCTCGAAGCTCAGCATCCCGGCCGCCCGCGACGGGACCGCCCGCAACATGAACACCGTCGCCAAGCTCGCCGCGATGGCGGCGGAATGAGAAACGGGCGCCGAAGCGAACAAGCGATTGTGTGAGCGACTTAACTTGTTACAATCGTACTCAACAATAACATATTGATAGATAATAAATATATCTCGAAGCGCCAAGCAAGGTATTGCTTATTTTAGAATAACATGATACTCTTATCCGAAACGCCCGGACGCGATCGCTGGGGCGAGACCCTTGCACAAGCGACAAAATCGTCTCTGATCGGCGAGTGACTCGCAAATCGCGCCGCAACCCGTTGAAAAGGCTCAATTCGGACTCGTGAAACAGGGTGGCGGTTCTGTGCTCAACCAAAGCCGATGGCCTCAAGCCTGTCTCCGCTTCCGCTCGGGCTTCGCTGCCGGTTTCCGATCCGGCTTCGCGGCCTTCGGCGAAGCTTCGGCCTCGGAGCCGCCCTTGGCCTTCACCAGCGCGGCGTGATCCTTCACCGTCTGATCGGCATAGGCCATGGCGAATGAGGCAAGCGCGTCGTCGAACGCCCCGCTCCTTCCCATGTAGCCGGCGACGACGGCGGGGTCGCCGGTGCGGGCGTGGGAGCGCGCGAGCGTCCGGCCGCACAACCGGGCGTATTCCGACAACGCCGCCTGCTCGGCGAGCTCGCTGACCGCGCCGAGCCGGCGGTTCTTCAGGATGCGAACATAGAACTCGACGCCTAAGGGTTCGTCCGAGGTCCAGCCGAGAAGAATGTCGGTCGCCGCCTGCATCGTCCGCTGCCCCTCGACCACCCGCCTGCCCTGCGGGCCTGGGTAGGCAAGCGTCTTCGAGAGCCGCTCGAGGA
Source organism: uncultured Alphaproteobacteria bacterium (assembly GCA_963707355.1). GTDB lineage: Bacteria > Pseudomonadota > Alphaproteobacteria > Rhizobiales > Beijerinckiaceae > Roseiarcus. The sequence goes on from CAVPPX010000024.1 coordinate 71,065, forward strand.
CGGAGCGTTGCGCCTGCTTGACTTGCAGGAAGAGCGGCTCGCCGTCACCGCTGAGGAACAGCCCGACAACGCAGATCGTGCCGACCGATCCGACGCCCACCGCTTTGAAAGCGACATCCGTCAATCGGTAGCGGTCGAGCAGCACGGTCCGGTCGGGGGTGAGCGTTTCGCGGTAAAGCGCGAACCCGCGAGCAAAGTCGATTTTGCGGCCTCCCAGCGTCTTCGGACTGATGTGGAAGATCGTCGGCGGCTTGTCGGCGATCCTGGGTTCGCCGGCGGTGACGAGGTGCGGAAAATTGTCGTCCCGGTCGAGACCTCGGGCCTGAGCGTGCCGGATCAGTGTCGAGAGGCTGCGGCGCAGGCCCGGACTCTCGATCTGCGCAAGTTGGTGTTCAAGATCGATCCGGCTGTGCCAGATCTCGCGCGGCGAGAGCTCCATGAGAGCGAACATGTGTTCGCGATAATCGGTCACCGTGCTCGCGGCGAGGCTGCGCGCCCGCTTGTCCGACATCGCGGCAGCCTTGGCCGCGACCGCGACGCTGGCCGCCAGACGCTTGAGGTCGACGGTGAAATCGACGCCGGGCAGCGTCTCGTCGAAATCGTTGATGTCGAAGAGGATGTTGTCTTCGGGCGAATTGAACGCACCGAAGTTCATCAGATGACAGTCGCCGCAGGCTTGCACGGCGACCCCGGCAAACGGCTGATGCGCAAGATCGGTCGCCATCACCGCCGCCGCGCCGCGAAGAAACCCGAACGGGTCCACCATCATGCGCTTGTAACGCTCAGGCACCAGCTCGGGGACCCGCTCCGCGTCGGACTCCGCAAGGATGGCGACCGCGTCCCGGTCCAGGGGACCGTGCAACTCCGCATGCGCTTCGCGCGGTATGCGCGTTCGCAAGCCTCTGCCGTGCTGATATCGCTCTGCGCGGCGCTTCAGTGCTGCGGCCATGGCGAGACGTCCTGAAAGAGACCCGGGGTCCGACGCAAATTCGAGGGGCCGAACCAACTCGCCGACAATCCACGCCTCAAGCCGCCGAAAATACAGCTTCGAGCCCCAAGTCGGCAATCGCTCCCGCTCGCTTGCGACGGGTCTAAGCAAGTTTGCCTTGGCGGACCAACGCAAACTTGCTTAGATTCCTTTGATTTCGCAGGATTTTGAGCCGAAAATCGGCCTCCACTTTTCGGCAATCCTGCTTAGACGTCGAGCGCCGGGCGTCCGAAAACCTTCACCGACGCGGAAGTCCCGGTCGATGCTTTTTGACGTCTCGCGCGAACTCGATCAGCGAGGGCGACCCTCACCGATAACAGCGCAATGTTCCATTGGGCATGCGCGTGGCGGGATGGCCGGTTCTTCTCAGGCACCAGTCTTGATTTTGACCGCCCCAAACGCATTCGCCCCACCCGTTGCGATGGCGGTTCGGGCCGCAGCCGCCTAACGCGAACGCAGGCGTAATCGCCGACGATAAAGTGGCGGAAATCAGAACAACTCCGAGGAGCTTAATCGAAAGCCTTTTCATGGGGTCACCTCCCGGTCTCACACGACTAAAGTGAAGGAAAATATGCGTTAGCACAACGGTCCTTGCTGACCTTCAAATTGAAAGGATAAAAAGCTTCCTGTCTCGCTCCGGACGGCGGTCAAAGCTGTGGGGTCAGTTGGAGCTCTCTCTCCCCATGTCCCTCTCCCCTGCCATCGCAATAAACGCGATCGACGGCGAGGCGCGCAGGCTCGGCGATTTCGCGGGACAGGCGCTGCTGATCGTCAATGTCGCAAGCCAGTGCGGCTTCACCCCGCAATATGCAGGGCTCGAAGCGCTGCACCGGCGCTTTCGCGAGCGCGGCTTCGCCGTGCTCGGCTTCCCGTGCGACCAGTTCGGCCATCAAGAGCCAGGAGACGAGGCTGCAATCCGCAAGTTTTGCACCGACAAGTACGACGTGACGTTCCCGATGTTCGCCAAGATCGAGGTCAACGGCGCGAACGCCCATCCCCTGTTTAAGGCGCTCAAACAGGAAGCGCCCGGCCTCTTCGGCACGCAGGCGATCAAGTGGAATTTCACCAAGTTCCTTATCGACCGCAGCCACCGCGTGCTGCGCCGCTATGCGCCGACCGACAAGCCGGAGAGGCTCGCGGACGACATCGCGGCGGCGCTGGGCTAACCAGCTTCGGCTTCCCGCTTACCGCTCCCGGAGCTTTGCATGTCCGCCAAGGTCCTCCTTGTCACCGGCGCCTCGCGCGGCATCGGCCGCGCCTGCGCCCTGCTCGCCGGCCAAAACGGCTGGGCTGTCGGCGTCCGAGGAGATCGCCGAGGCGGCGGTCTGGTTGATCAGCGACGCGGCGTCCTATGTGACCGGCGCGCTGCTCGACGTTGCGGGCGGCCGGTGACGGCGCGGTTTGACGCCTGACGCCGCCGCGCCCCGTAAGCCTCGAACCGTAAGACTGATGGGGCGGATCGATAGCCAAGCGCTGCGCTCCAGGCGCTATTAACCGTCAATTTGATGTAAGTTTGACTTAATTATCCCACATATGATAATTGTCCATTGCGGCGTAGTGATAACGGTGGATGGGCAATGAACAAGGTTCTTCTAGGTGTCATAGGTGCGGCGGCGACGATCTTGGGGGCCTCGGCAGCTTCCGCGGCGTCAGCGATCATCGACGGGATCACGGTCAACGATTACGGCCGCGTGAACCCGGCCGGACCTGACTATGCGCAGCCCGGCGTCGGAACCGGCACGGCGCAGATCCAAATCGGCCAGGTCAACGTCATGCCTCCGAATCCGCCTGAATTCGGCAATCCCGGCTGGGATCCCTACGGCCTCAGCGACACGACCCACGCCTGGTGGAACATCGAGGGCGGCCAGGTGACGTTCAACGGGCCGGGCGACGCTTTGACCATCGTCTGGGGCTCGCCCAACGACAACAACCCGGCGGCGACCAACACCGTATCGTTCTACACCGGCGCCAACGGGACGGGCACGCTCATCGGCCAAGTGCTCGCTTCCGACCTCTATTCGAACTTCAGCAACATCGACAATACGCAGGACCCCGGATTCCTCGTGTCCTTCATGACGCCGGAGAACTACGGCAGCGTTGTGTTCACGACTGGCTCGAGCGACTTCGAGTTCGCCGCGGTCCCCGAGCCGTCGACCTGGGCGATGCTGGGCATAGGCTTCGCTGGCCTCGCGCTCACTGGATATAAGCGCTCGCGGCGGGATCGCCTCGCGCCGGCGCTTGGCTGAGCCATTCGTTCGCGCCTCCCGGCCGCGAGCGACAGGCCGCCCAGGGGTTTGGGCGGCCTTCTTTTTTTCGTCGGCCTCTTCGCTGATTCAACGGCGGGGCCGTTGTCGAAAGACTAGGGCGGAATCTTCGGCTGCGGCGGCCCGCCGGTGAAGAACTGGTCGAAATAGTCGTCCGGCGCCAGCGCCCATCCGGCGGGTCGGCCCAGCACGCATCCTGCACCGTCATGCCGGGCTTCTCACAGTCCTTGAGATTGGCGTTGGTGATCACCGGGATCGGCATAAAGACCGTATTCACCTTCGGCTTCTGACCCGCGGCGCGGCAGCTCACCTGCGAATGGCGATGCATTGGGTCCCGCTTCGTTCATGCGAGCTGCTCGGACCCACTTCATGCATTGTATTTTTCTGCCCTCGGTCCAGGCCGTGGTTCGGCATGAGGCAATCGCATCTCGCAATGCCCAAGGCCGCCCCTCGAGAGGCCTAGAATCGAGATCTGTCGCCGGGACTGCCCCGCGCGGCCAAAACGCCTCTCGCAGAGCGGCGCCGCCCTGGCCAGCCGGGATTGATTTTCGCCGCCTAACCGACTGGAGCGACAAAGCTATTTTGTCTGCCTGGCGTCATTTGCGAAAACTGGCGCCGCCTGCCGGAATCGGCTAAAGTCCGGCGCCGCGATTGGCGTCAAGGACCTCTTCCCATTGCCCGACATTGTTGACGAACGGCCCGCCCCCGGCGGACCGGCCGATATCAAGCCCGTCTCGATCCTCGATGAAATGAAACGCAGCTATCTCGATTACGCGATGAGCGTGATCGTGAGCCGCGCGCTGCCCGACGTTCGCGACGGCCTGAAACCCGTGCACCGGCGCATCCTCTATGCGATGCGCGAGCTCAACTTCACCCCCGACCGTCCCTACAACAAGTCGGCGCGCACCGTGGGCGACGTGATCGGCAAGTATCATCCGCACGGCGAGCTTGCGGTCTACGACGCCCTGGTGCGCATGGCGCAGGACTTCTCGATGAGTGCGCCGCTCATCGACGGGCAGGGCAATTTCGGCTCGGTCGACGGCGATCCGCCCGCGGCGCAGCGCTACACCGAGGCCAGGCTCGCGCCCGTCGCGATCCCTTTGCTCGACGATCTCGGGAACGACACCGTCGACTTCAAGCCGAACTATGACGACAAGGAAGAGGAGCCTGTCGTCCTGCCGGCGCGCTTTCCCAATCTGCTCGTCAACGGCGCGGGCGGCATCGCGGTCGGCATGGCGACCAACATCCCGCCACACAATCTCGGCGAGACGATCGACGCCGTTCTCGCTTTTATGGATAAGCCCGACATCACGCTCGACGAATTGCTCGAGCATGTTCCGGGGCCCGATTTCCCGACCGGCGGATCGATCCTCGGGCGAGCGGGCATCCGCTCCGCTTATGCAACCGGCCGCGGCTCGATCATCATGCGCGCCAAGGTCGCGGTCGAAGAGCTGCGCAAGGACCGCGAGGCGCTGATCGTCAGCGAGATCCCCTACCAGGTCAACAAGGCGACGCTGATCGAGCGCATAGCGGAGCTCGTTCGCGAGAAACGCGTCGAGGGCATCTCCGACCTGCGCGACGAGTCCGATCGTGACGGCATGCGCATCGTCATCGAGATCAAGCGCGACGCCGTCGCCGACGTGGTGCTCAACCAGCTCTGGCGCTTCACCGCCCTGCAATCGAGTTTCGGCGCCAACATGATCGCGCTGAACGGCGGCCGGCCGGAGATGCTGACGCTGACCGACATGCTGCGCGCGTTCCTCGACTTCCGCGAGGAAGTGGTCACGCGGCGGACCAAATATCTGCTCACCAAGGCGCGCGACAACGCGCATATCCAGGTTGGCCTCGCCATCGCCGTCGCCAACATCGACGAGGTGATCCGCCTCATCCGCACCTCGCCCGATTCGGCGACCGCGCGAACGGCGCTGATGGAGCGGGTGTGGCCGGCGCGCGACATGGCCCCGCTCATCACGCTCATCGCCGATCCGCGCCACGCGCTCGACGCCGATGGCGCGATCCGCCTCTCGGAAGCACAGGCGCGCGCGATTCTCGAATTGCGCCTCGCGCGCCTGACCGCGCTCGGACGGGACGAAATCGCCGAGGCGCTCAATCGGCTGTCGGTGGAAATCGCCGACTATCTCGACATCTTGAGCTCGCGCGCGCGGCTCATGGGCATCATCCGCGACGAGCTCGTCAAGGTGAAGACCGACTTCGCCACGCCGCGCCGCACGGTCATCCTCGACAGCGACGCCGACATGGAGGACGAGGACCTCATCCAGCGTGAGGACATGGTCGTGTTGGTGAGCCACGGCGGCTACATCAAGCGCGCTCCGCTGTCGACCTACCGTGCGCAAAGGCGCGGCGGCAAGGGGCGCGGCGCGATGGCGACGCGCGACGAGGATTTCGTCGCCAGATTGTTCGTCGCCTCGACGCATCAGCCGGTGCTGTTCTTCTCTTCCGCGGGCCAGGTCTACAAGGAAAAGGTGCTGGCGCCTGCCGCTCGCCGCCCCGCAGGCCCGCGGCAAGGCGCTCGTCAACCTTCTGCCGCTCGAAACGGACGAGCGCATCACCACCATCATGCCCCTGCCGGAAGACGAGGAGAGCTGGGAGGCGCTCGACGTGATGTTCGCCACGACGCGCGGCACGGTCCGCCGCAACAAGCTCAGCGACTTCGCGCAGGTCAACCGTGCGGGCAAGATCGCGATGCGGCTCGACGAAGGCGAGCGGATCGTCGACGTCCAGATCTGCTCCAACAAGGACGACGTCCTGCTGACCACCGCGCGCGGCCAATGCATCCGCTTTTCCGTCGATGACGTGCGCGTGTTCAAGGGCCGCGATTCGATGGGCGTGCGCGGCATCGCGCTCGCCGAGGGCGACAGCGTGATCTCGCTCGCGATCCTGAGATCAATTGACGTGACCGCCGACCAGCGCGTCGCCTATCTCAAGCAACGCCGGGCGACCGAGGGCGACGCGGACGAAGCCGAAGGCGCCGCCGAGAGCGAAGACGAGAACGGCGCGGAGCCGAATGGCGCGGGCGCGCTTGAGCCGGAGCGGTTCGAGGCGATGCGCGCCGCCGAACAGGTCATCCTTACAATATCCGAGAACGGCTACGGCAAGCGGACCTCGTCGTTCGAATATCGCGTCACCGGTCGCGGCGGCAAAGGCATTGTCGCCATGGCGGTCAACGCCCGCAACGGCGCGCTCGTGGCGTCGTTCCCGGTGGAGGAGAGCGACGGGCTCATGCTGGTGACCGACGGCGGGCAGCTCATCCGCGTGCCCGGTCACCGGCATCCGCATTGCCGGCCGCGCGACGCAGGGCGTGATCGTGTTCGACACGGCGGATGAGGAGCACGTCGTCTCGGTCGACCGCATCGGTGAGACCGAAGGCGACGAGGAAGCGGAGTAGCTTGCCCCGCCCACGGGGAAACCTGCCCGAAGGTGTGTTGGCCACCAGATCGGCGGCAAGTATACTCCCTTCGAGGAGAGAGCCGATGGTCGAAATTCTTGAGCGCCCGCAAGCGCCGACGCGTCGGCGCTTCGACATCGACGCATACTACAGGATGGCCGAGGCCGGCGTTCTAGGCGACCCCCGCCGGGTCGAGCTGATCGACGGAGAGATCATTGACATGGCCGCCATCGGCAGTCCGCACGCCGCGATCACGAACAGGCTCGTGCGCGGCTTCGCTCGGGCGGCGGCGGAGGGTTTGACGCTGATGAGCGTCCAGAGTCCGCTGCGCCTCGACCGCTATAATGAGCCTCAGCCCGACGTCATGCTTTTGCGGTCCCGCGCCGACGATTATCGCGCAGAGTCATCCGAGCGCCGCGGATGTTCTCCTCCCCGTCGAAGTCTCGGAATCTTCCCTTGCCTACGATCGCGGAATCAAGCTTCCACTCTACGCGAAGTTTGCAGTTCCGGAGGTCTGGATCATCGATCTCCCGGGCAGCGCCGTCGAGGTTTATCGGCAGCCTAACGAAGGCGCCTATGGGTCGTGCGAACGGCTGACCGACGGGTTGCTTGCCCCTGCGCTCGTCCCCGGCGTGACGATCGATGTCACCGGGCTGCTCGCATAAGCGGGCGCGGCGGATCGCAAAAACGTAACCCGAGCCCAAGCGTCGACCTGCGCCCGCCGGGCGGGAAACATGGGCGGCTATCCGTTCAGGCCAAGCTGTCCCGCCATTTTTAACTCAGTCCGCGCCGGTCCTCCGCCCGTCCGGCATTGTGAGCCGCGTCACACCTCGCGCTGCAGGCCTTGGTTAGAGCCTTGCGCCCCGACTCGCGGGTAACCAATTGAACCAGTAAGGGCGGGAGGCGACTCCAAGCGGGATAAGACGCGGAGTTGTACCCATGCCCAAGAACGTCCCGGAACTTTCGATCGGGCAAGACGACGGCGCCTCGCCAACGGCGCGCGACGCAGCGCCGCTCGCAGGCGTTTTGCTCCCAGACGCCACAATCGACGCGCTCCCCACGCGCAAGATGAGCGCAGACGCGTCATCCTTTCCCATTCCCGCCAACGAACCGCAGCGGCTCAAGGCTTTGCGCGCGCTCGAGATCCTGGATAGCCCGCCCGAAACGGCTTACGACGAGATAGCGGTGTTGGCGGCGCAAATGTGCGAATGCCCGATCGGCTACATCAGCTTCATTGACGATGACCGCAGTTGGCTCAAGGCGAAATATGGCTTTCCGCCGCAGAGGGCGGACGCGGCGCGAGCGGGCGCGGTTTGCTCGACCACGATATGCGGCGCCGAGATGTTCGTGGTGCCGGACATGACGCAGGACTCTCGGTTTGATCGTATCGCTGTGGTCGTCGACGAACCACACTGCCGGTTCTATTGCGGCGTGCCGCTCATAACCGACGAGGGCTACGCGCTGGGGGCGCTGTGCGTCTTGGATTTTGAGCCGCGTCAGCTCACCTTTGAACAGACGGAAGCGCTTCGCCGGCTGTCGCGTCAAGTTCTTACCCTGTTGGAGCTGCGACGAAGGCTGATCGGGCATAACCAGACGATCGCGGAACTCGAGCTGCCGCGTGAGGACGTCGCCCAACAAAAAGCGCGCGCTGAGGAACTTCTTGACAATCTTCTGCCGCGCGCGATCGCCGAGGAACTGAAGAGAGATGGCAGAGTCCAGCCGAGATATGTTCGCTCGGCAACGATTTTATTGGCCGATTTTGAGGGTTTCACGCTTCTATCCGAGCGAGCGGAGCCGGCGGCGCTCATTGGTCTCCTTGACGAGTATTTCAGCGCGTTCGACGACATCATGGCCCGTCACCGACTGGAAAAGATCAAGACAATCGGCGACGCCTACATGGCCGTCGGCGGCGTGCCTGAGACCGGCCTGCCGCATCCGATCGACGCAGCTCTCGCGGCGCTGGAAATGCAGGCGGCGGTCGCCCGAATGAAATCGCGGGGCGATGCCTTGCGACTGCCATCGCTTGAATTGCGGATCGGCGTTCACACGGGGCCCGTCATCTCCGGAGTTGTCGGTAGTCGCCGCTTTGCTTTCGATATCTGGGGCGACGCGGTGAACATTGCATCGTTCATGGAGGCGCAATGCCTGCCCGGCCGGATCAACGTCTCGGACACCGTGGCCGGACACGCGAAGGCATTGTTCGAACTTGAGCCGCGCGGTCCAGTCGAAGCCAAGCACGAACGCACACACGAGATGTTTTTCCTTAATCGCCTGAAGCCGGAGTTCTCGAGCGATCAGGCCGGCCAACAGCCGAACGAGACCTTCGCCGCCAAATATGATCGCCTGACCGGCCGGTCGCCGCCACAACCCATGCAAGATCCGTCATCGCGTTAGCTTCGCCGCTGAGCGCCGCATCCTCGCTGCTCCGGAACTCGTGTAGGATGCGTGAGAAACCAGAGGGAAAACCCCGATGACCCGACGCGCGCGCGACGTTCTCATCGACATCCTGCGCGATGAGGGCATAACCCACGTCTTCGGCAATCCGGGCTCGACCGAGATGCCGCTCATGGACGCGCTCGTCGACGCGCCGGACATTGCTTATGTGCTCGGGCTTCAGGAGGCGACCGCGGTCGGCATGGCCGACGGCTGGGCGCTCGCCTCCGGCCGCGCCGCCTTCGTCAACCTGCATGCGATGGGCGGCCTCGGCAACGCCATGGGCGTGCTGGTCGCCTCCAAGGCGAGCGAGACGCCGCTCGTGGTCACCGCCGGCCAGCAGGACACGAGGCATCTCATGACCGAGCCGTGGCTCTCGGGCGACCTCGTCGCGCTGGCCGCGCCGGTGACCAAATGGGCGAAGGAGCTGCGCCGAGGCGACGACGTCGGCCCCGCGCTCCGCCGCGCCTTCGGGCTTGCCCGAACGCCGCCGTGCGGGCCGGTGTTTCTGTCGCTGCCGATGGACATCCTCGACCAGGACGTGAATCATCCAACGCCGCCGGCTTCTTCGCCGCCGCGGCTCGGACCTTCGCCCGACGCGGCGCGCCTGGCTGACAAACTCGCCGGCCTCGATCCGGATCGGGTCGTCGTCCTGCTCGGCGACGACCTGCCAGCGGCGGCGAGCGCCGGCCTGGTCGCCTTCGCCGAAGCCGGCGGCTTTCCTGTCTGGGGAACGCAGCTGACCTCGCGAGCGGCCTTTCCCTCGGCGCATCCCTGTTGGGCGGGCGTGCTGAAGCCCGATTTCGCCGACATGCGCGCTCACCTGAAGTCCGTGCAGGCGATCGTACTCGTCGGCGGGCGCGCCTTCGTCGCCTATCCCTATCGCGAAGCCGAGCCGGTGCCGGAGGGTGTCGCCGTCATGCACATCGCCGACAATCCGGAGGCGTTCGGACGCGAACACGCCGCCGAGATGGCGCTCCTTGGCGACATCAGCCAAACGCTTGCCGCCGCCGCCGGACGCCTTGCGGAACTCACCGACGAGAACAAGGTCTCGGCGCAACTCGCGGCGCGAGGCGCGCGGCGGCGCGCGGTCACGGAAGCGACGCGCAGGGACATTCTGGCGGAAAGCGCGAGCGGGCCGCTCAGCGCCGACGCCGCCGTGCTCGCGGCCCTCGACGCCCTGCCGGAGGACGCGATCATCGCCAACGATTCCGCCGCGACCTTCGGCCGCGTCCAGGATCTCATGACGACCGAGCCGGGCCGCTACTTCTTCGCCCGCGGCGGCGTGCTCGGCTGCAGCATGCCGGCAGCCGTCGGCGCTTCGCTTGCGACAACGGGCTGGGTCGTCGCCTTCGTCGGCGACGGCGGGGCGATGTATTCGCCGCAGGCTTTGTGGAGCGCCGCGCATAATAAAACACGGACGATCTTCGTCGTCTTCAACAATCGCCGCTATGGCGTGTTGCAGAACGTCGCCAAGTCGCTCGGCTATGCGAACGCGAAGGCCGGCCGGTTCGTCGGCATGGACGTCGTCGACCCGGCGATCGACTTCCAGGCGCTTAGCGTCTCGATGGGCGTGCCGGCGGAGCGCGCAACCGATCGCGGCGTGATCGGCGCGGCGATCGATCGCGCGCTCAAGCGCGAGGGCCCGTCGCTGATCGAGATCCCGATCCGCTGAGGTCGCTATGAGCGGCGCACGCCCGACGACCCGTAGGTAGAGTTGCCCATAGACGGCGACTTCCCTGACGTACAATGTTCAACCGCATTGCATGTCGACGACGCGCAAATTCGGCTCCGAATTTATAATGTGTTTTCCTATCTTGATTGATGTTCGCCCGGCGAGACAAATCCCTCGCCGGGCGGAATTTTGGCTTCGCCGCCGAAGGAATGAGGGCGCTTGCCTTGCGCAATCCGAGCGCGATCCGCTTCCGCTCGAAAAGCGGCGCACGCTCAGATCGCTGTGACCGCCGCGTGGCCTAATGCAGGTCGCGGGTATAGACAAATCTCGGCATGTTCCAGCCATAACGGATTGCGAGCAGACGCAGCGCCAGGCCTGCCGCCATCGCGACGATCATCACCGGATCGTGCGGCAGGCCGGCGCGAAGGCCGCCGACGTAAAGGGCGCCCGCGACCACCGAGACGCTGGCATAGAGCTCGCTGCGAAAGAGCAGCGGGACGTCGTTGCAGAGCACGTCGCGCAGCACCCCGCCGACGCAGCCCGTGATCATGCCCGACATGATGACGATGAGAAACGGCAGATCGAGATCGAGCGCGACGTTGCAGCCGATCACGGTGAAGAGGGCGAGGCCGATCGCGTCGAGAACGAGAAAAACGTTGCGCAGCCGATGCACGACGCGCGCGATCGCGATGGTGAACAGCGCCGCGCCGACGGTCACCAAGAGATAATAGGGATGCGCCACCCACGAGAGCGGGTAGTGGCCGAGCAGGATGTCGCGCATCGAGCCACCGCCGAGCGCGGTGACGCAGCCAAGCATGCAAACACCGACCCAATCCATGGATCGCCGTCCTGCGGCCAGCGCCGCCGTCATGGCTTCGACAACGATGGCGACGATGTACAGAGCGTGAAGCAACATTGTGCATGCGCTCCCGCGCGAAGGGGCGCACCCGCTGGGCTCAGGACCAGCGCCGCCGTGTGACCCTTATCACCCCCGCCGCGTCTTTCAGCGAACGCCTCAGCGCGCCGCGAAAGCGATCATCAAGAGGCTAGGCTCAAAGGCGTGCGCTGTTCACCCGCGAGTCTCGGCTCAATGGTGCGGACGTACCAATCGACGAACTGGATGACGCCGCCCTCGTGAACCGTTGAGTAGGGGCCAGGCTCATAGGCGGGGGAACGGAGCCCGCGCGCGTTCTCCTCGACGATCCGGCGATCCTGGTTGTTGGTCTCTGTCCAGACGTGGGTGAGCTCCTCGAGGTCATAGTCCTCGCCTTCGACCGCATCTTTGTGGACCAGCCATTTCGTCGTGACCGCGGTCTCGTTGGCGCTGATCGGCAGCACGCGGAAAGTGACTGCGTGGTCGATCAGCACGTGGTTCCAGATCGTCGGATAGTGATACAGCATGAGCGAGCCGATGCGCTCGGTGGAGACCTCATCCGACAGGTTTCTCCGCACCGCGCGCTTGCCCGTCAGCGTATAGCTCTCAACATCGGGCAGAAGCGGCGTTCTCGTCGCGCGGAACTGGCCGGCGGGGTCGATGCGAAAGCGGGCGGGAAGGCCGGTCGCTTCCAGCCGCGCCCAGTGCTCCAGCATCTCAGGGTCTTTCTCCGCGCTCTGGATTCCGGTCGCGCTCGGCGATTCCGGGAAGGTCTTGCACAGCTCCGGATGGTTCGCCTGGCAGTGGTAGCACTCGCGATTGTTCTCCCAGACGAGCTTCCAGTTGCCTCGCTCGACGATCGTCGACTCATGCACGACTTTCGCCTCGGCGAGGCGATGCGGCGCGAAATATGGCTCCATAACCTTGCGGAAGGACATGAAATCGGGCGGCGTCTCGGCAAGGCAGACGAACACATATCCGGCGACGCTCTCGCAAGCGACCGTTTTCAGCCCATAGGCCGACTTGTCGAAACCCTCCGCGACCTGGCGAGCGAACAGGAGGCGCCCGTCAAGATCGTAGCTCCATTGGTGATAGGGGCAGACGAGCCGCACGGCCGCGCCCTTCTCGGCTGCGCAGATCCGGCTGCCGCGATGCCGACAGGTGTTGTGAAACGCGCGGATCGTTCCCTTGAGATCGCGGACCACGATCACCGAATAGTCGCCGATCTGCACGGTCATGAAGGAGCCGGGCGTGAGTTCGCAATCGTGCCCGACGAACAGCCAGTCCCTGTACCAGATCATCTCCATGTCGAGACGGAAATAGTCCGGGTCGATGTAGAATGGCTGCGGCAGGGTGAAGCCTTCGCGGCGGCCCCGGAGCCGTCCCATCATGTCGTTGCGCGCGTCCATGGATTTCCGTCCTCGACCGGGAGGGATCGCGCGCGGCGGCGAATCCAAACGCCGGCGCGCTTGGCTAACCATCAAACCGAGCGCCCCTTGCGTCAAGGACGCTCGTCATACCGACGCGAACAATCCGGAGCTTGCCGCATCGAATTTCTAGTCGCGTTTGCCTGGACAAACGACAGGCGTTCCCGGCGGGCGTCTAGGCTCGCTGAAGGGTCGCTTCCGTCTTCGGCGAATGCCTCAACGACTGCAGCACGACGCAATAGCGCTCGGTCAGCTTGAGCAGGCTGTCGAGCTGGTCCTGCGACGCGTCGGTGTCGAGTTCGAACTTGAGCCGGATGTCGATGAACCCGACCGGCGCCTGCTTGTCGACGCCAAGCGTGCCGCGAAAGTCGAGATCGCCTTCCGCCGCCACTTTCCCCGAGCGCAGCGCGATCCCCATCGAGGTCGCGACCGCCTTCAAGGTCACGCCGGCGCAGGCGACCAAAGCCTCGAGCAGCATGTCGCCGGAACAAAGTTCCGCGCCGCTTCCCCCGGTCGCCGGATGAAGCCCGGCGACGGCGAGCGCTCGCCCCGTCTCGACCTTGCAGGCGATGCCTTCGGAATCGAGCGCGCCATTGGCCTTGAGCGTCACCAGACCGGCATCGGCGTCGCCGCGGTAGCGTTCCTTGAGCGGCGCCTGGATGGCGCGCAGTTCGTCGCCGTTCATTGTCGTTGCGTCTCCTCTAAAGTCGGTTCCGCCGTCATGCCGGCGGGGCGGCTGCGTCCGTCGCCCGGTTCTCTTCAAATCACCTCGGGTTCCGACCAATCGAACTTCAGCGGCGCTTCACGGAAAGCGAACCGGTCGAGGTGCGAGGCCACCACCCCTTTCATGCGCTCGACCGTCTCTTTCCCCTGGGCGTCGATCGTAACCACCAGGTCATCGGGCCGCGCTTCCATGACGACGACCGCGTCAGGAAACCTGACCACGCCCTTCTGCTCGGAGAGGTCGACTTCCAGCTTGTGGCTCCAATGTTTGCATAGCTGCTGCATATACTTTGAGCCGTTGACGGTCGGGACGCTGGCGCTGACGATCGGCATGCTGGTGACGTCTTTCGGCGTTCAATGCTGTTGGACACAGCTTAATCGCAGGATGGGGCCGCACCGTGACAATCAAGCCGCGGGTCACGCGGACTGCGCTTTAGCCTAAAACCCACGCCCAACTCAACGGCGCCTCGCTACCGTGGACGACGCAAGCCCGCTTGCCGCAATCCGCCGCCCAAGCTAACGCTTGCGCGATGACCCGCGTCGGCTTCTTCTCTGGCTCGTTCGATCCGATGACCAACGGGCATCTGGACGTGATCGAGCATGCGGCGGCGCTGTGCGACCGGCTGGTCGTCGGTGTCGGCTCCAACCCCAACAAGGCCGCGCTGTTCACGGTCGAGGAGCGCCTGAAGCTGATCCACGAGGCGGCCGCGCCCATCACGGCTAAGGCTGGATGCGAGCTCGACGTCGTCGAATTCACCGGCCTCGCCATCGAGGCGGCGCGCACGGCCGGCGCCACACTGATCTTCCGGGGGCTCAGGGACGGAACGGATTTCGACTATGAGATGCAGATGGCGGGCATGAACGGCGCCATGGCGCCCGAGCTGCGCACCGTCTTTCTGCCCGCCTCCTCGCCGGTCAGGCCGATCACCGCGACCTTGGTGCGGCAGATCGCCTCGATGGGCGGCGACGCCTCCGCCTTCGCGCCGCCGAACGTGATCAAGGCGCTGAAGGCGAAGTTCGCGAAAACCTCCTGAAGAGCCGCGCCCCGAACCCTCATCCGGCCCTTCGGGCCACCTTCTCCCTGAGGGAGAAGGGGAATCCACTTCGACGGTCGGGAAACGCCTTCCCCCTCGGGGGGAAGGTGGCGCGCCGAAGGCGCGACGGATGAGGGCCCTTGCCCCTATTCCTCGCCCCGCTCCTCGCGCAGCCGCGCCCAGTACTCGAGCCGCTTCTTGAGCTCGCGTTCGAAACCCCGCTCGACCGGGTCATAGAGCGTATGGCGGCCGATCTTGTCGGGCCAGTAGTTCTGGCCGCTGAACGCCTCGGGTTCGTCGTGATCGTACTTATAGGTTGCGCCGTAACCTTCGCGCTTCATGAGCTTGGTCGGCGCGTTGAGGATGGTCTTCGGCGGCGCGAGCGAACCCTGCGCTTTCGCCAGCGCCTGAGCGGCGCCGAAGGCCTTGTAGACCGCGTTCGATTTCGGCGCGGTCGCGACATAGACAACGGCCTCAGCGATCGCCAGTTCCCCCTCGGGGCTGCCGAGGAAATCGTAGGCGTCCTTGGCGGCGTTGGCGACAACCAGCGCCTGCGGATCGGCAAGGCCGATATCCTCGGAGGCCATGCGCACGACGCGTCGGGCGATGAACAGAGGGTCCTCGCCGGCGTCGAACATGCGCGCGAGATAATAGAGCGCCGCGTCCGGATCGGAGCCGCGCACGGTTTTGTGCAAGGCCGAGATCAGATTGTAATGGCCGTCCTGGGCCTTGTCGTAGATCGGCGCGCGCCGCTGCACGACCTCGACCAGCCGCGCCGCGTCTAGGGTTTCGTCCGAACGCGCGGCGCGCCAGACTTCCTCGGCGAGGGTGAGGACGGCGCGGCCATCCCCATCCGCCATGCCGATCAGCGCCTCGCGCGCCTGGCCATCGAGCGGCAGAGGCCTGCCCATCACGCGCTCGGCGCGCTCGAGCAGCGCTTCGAGCGCCTCCGAGCCAAGAGGCCGAAAGACGAGCACGCGCGCGCGGGAGAGCAGCGACGCATTAAGCTCGAACGACGGATTCTCCGTCGTTGCGCCGATCAGCGTGATCGAGCCGTCCTCCATCACGGGCAGAAAAATCCTGCTGCGCGCGGTTGAAGCGATGGATCTCGTCGACGAACAGGAGCGTGCCCTGCCCCTGCGCGCGGCGCGTGCGGGCGGCGTCGAAGATCTTCTTCAGTTCCGCGACGCCGGTATGGATCGCCGAGAGCTGCACGAATGTGTCGTTGCGGCTCGCGCCGATCAGCCGCGCGACCGTCGTCTTGCCGCTGCCCGGCGGCCCCCAGAAGATCATCGAGCCAAGCGACGGCGCGGCAAGCAGGCGCGTCAACGCTCCGTTCGGTCCCGTCAGATGCTCCTGGCCCGAAACCTCGGCCAGCGTCATCGGCCGCAGCCGTTCGGCGAGCGGCGCCGGCGGCGGCTCAGGCTTGGGATCGAGGCCATCGAGAAGACTCATTCGGCTTTGTCCCGCGCGCGCGGCCCCCTGTCCAGCGCGGCCGCGATCAGCGATCGCGTCTATAGCGCCGCGCTCCCGCTTGTCGATTGCCCGCGGGCAGCCCATTGTTCGCCGTTCCTTGAAATTCAGGAGCCGTCTGATGAGTTCCTTCGGCCTTTCCTACGCTCCGTCCGAAACGCTGGGCTTTATTCCAGAAAGGCTCGAGCGGCTGACCACAATCATGGCTCGCCAGGTCTCGGAGAAAAAGGCTCCAGGCGTCTCGATGCTGATCGCCCGCCACGGCAAGGTCGCCTATCGGGACTTTGTCGGCGCCTTGCGCCCCGGCGGGCCGGTAATGACCAACGACGCGATCTTCCGCATCTATTCGATGACCAAGCCGATCGTTTCGGTCGCGGCGATGATGCTGGTCGAGGAGGGACGGCTCCTGATCACCGATCCGGTCTCGAAATACATCCCCGCCTTCGCCAACGTGAAGGTCGGAATCGTCAACGGCGACAAGCTCGATCTTGCGCCGCTCAAGCGGCCGATCACCGTCCAGGACCTTATGCGCCACACGTCGGGGCTGACCTATGGCTTTACCGGGACGTCGCCAGTCCAGAAGCTGATCAAGGCGGCGAATGTCGTGGAGGCGAACCGGACGCTGGCCGAAAATGTGGCGGCGATGGCCGCGCTCCCGCTCATGCACCAGCCGGGCGAGGTCTGGGAGTACGGCCTGTCCACCGACGTGCTCGGGCGTGTCGTCGAGATCGTCGAAGGCGCTCGCCTAAGTGAAGTTTTGCACCATCGCCTGTTCCGCCCGCTCGACATGGTCGACACCGCTTTCTTCACGCCGAAGTCGAAGCTCGCTCGGCGGGCCGATCCCTTCTCGTTCGATGTCATGATCGCCGCGGGGGCGGACACGCGCGCTTCAGCCTCGCCGCCGAAATTTAAATCCGGCGGCAGCGGCCTGATGTCGACGCTGGCCGATTATACCCGCTTCGTCGCCATGCTGAGCTTCGGCGGCGCGATCGATGGGGTTCGCATTCTCAGCCCCCGCACGCTGGCCTTCATGGCGAGCGACCATCTCGACGCGAACGTGAGGAAGGGTCACTATCTGCTGTGGCCCGGTCACGGCTTCGGCCTCGGCTTCGCGGTGCGCACCGACCTGGGCCAGGCGCCGACGGCGGGCAGCATCGGCGAGTACTTCTGGGGCGGCATGATGGGCACGGCGTTCTGGGTGTCGCCGCGCAACTCCCTGTTCGCCGTGCTGATGGTTCAGACGCCGGAGAACCGCGAATATTTCCGCGTGCTGTTCCGCAACCTGGTCAGCGCCGCGATCGCGTGACCGCGACCCTGAGCCTCACGATATGCGGGTGTTGGCCACGTTCCCAAGCCTCGGCCGGTTTGACCGCCGCTTCAGATCTGGGTGAAACCGCCATCGGCGAGGAGATCGGCGCCGGTGGTGTAACTGCTGTCGTCGGACGCGAGAAACAGGATCGCCTTCGCCATTTCCTCGGGCCGGCCGATGCGTCCGAGCGGCGTCGTCTGCTTGAACATCTCGCGCAGTCCGTCCGCCTCCTCCTTGGTCTTGAACTGGCTGTCGATGATCGGCGTCTCGATGGCGCCGGGTGAGAGCGAGTTGACGCGGATGCCCCGGTCCTTGAGCTCCGCCGCCATGCTGCGGGCGAAGGAGCGCAGCGCAGCTTTGGTCGCGCTGTATGTCACGTACATCGGAATTCCCTTCAGATGAGCGCCTGACGACACCAGCACGATTGCGCCGCCATCACGCATCAGCGGAACTGCCTTCTGCACGGTGAAGAAGGCGCCGCGCGCGTTGATGCCGAAAGTCTTATCGAAATGCTCTGGGGTCACAGCCGCCATCGGCGCGATCTCCACGAAGCCCGCGCTCGCAACGACGATATCGAGCCCGCCCTTCTCGGCTTTCACCTGGCCGTAGAGGCGGTCGAGATCGACCAGCTTGGCGACGTCGGCTTGCACGATCGAGACGTTGCGCCCGATCGCGGCTTTCGCCTTGTCGAGTTCCGACTGCCGGCGCCCGGCGATGAACACGTAAGCCCCTTCGTCAACGAAAGCCTTCGCCGCCGCGAGGCCAATTCCGCTGCTGCCGCCGGTAATGACCGCGACTTTTCCATCCAGTTTGCCCATAATTCAGAAACCTCGCCCGACTGTCGCGGACACTTGGGTCCGCCGGCCATAAATGGAGGCCATTCGGCGAGCGGGTAGCTCAGGCTTCTGCATAAGATACATGTCGGCGCTGAATAGGCCTCGCTCGCGACGGCGAGACTACCGCCGCAGCCTGCATCAATGGGTTGCAGGCGAGCGCTCACCCTCGCGTGGGCCGCTCCGGCTCCCATTCGCTCGACGCGATTTCCCGGGGAGAAGGCGTCTGCGGCGCACCGCTCTCGCCAGCGCCGGGGGCATCGAGGGCGAGTATCGTATCGCCGCCGAGGCCTCTTTTCTTTTGAAAACGGCGCGCCCTGCCGCTTACCACACGCCAATGTTGGCAGCCGACGCCCACGGCTCAGCCGGCGCCTTCGGCTCGCCCTTCTGGATGAGCTCGATCGAGATATTGTCGGGCGTGCGAATGAAGGCCATGTGGCCGTCGCGCGGCGGCCGGTTGATGGTCACTCCTCCCTTCTGGAGTTTGGCGCAGAGCGCGTAGATGTCGTCGACGGCATAGGCGAGATGGCCGAAATTGCGCCCGCCTTTGTAGTCCTCGGGATCCCAGTTGTAGGTGAGCTCGACGGTCGGCTTCCGGCTCGCCTTCGCTTGCTCCGCATCATCGGGGGCGGCGAGGAACACCAGGGTGAAGCGGCCCTTGTCGTTTTCGATGCGCCGCGTCTCGACGAAGCCCATGAGCTCGAAAAACGCGATCGTCGCCTTGAGATCGGTCACGCGGATCATCGTATGCAAATATTCCATGGGCTCCTCGTCGGGGTTTGCTTCGCTAATGGCTTCGGAGCATAACGCCTTCGGCATCAAGGGGAAGCCCCCCGGACATATGGACGACTCGCTTTGGCGACAGAGGCGCGCCATTCGGCCGAGGACCACTCGACGCTGAAGCAGCGCGCCGCGGCGGCCTCGATCGTCGCGAGCACGGTTCTCGCCGCGCTCAAGCTCACGGCGGGCATGGTTTCCGGCTCGCTCGCGCTTCTCTCCGAGGGCGCGCACAACACGATCGACATCGGGGCGAGCGCCCTCACCTTGTTCGCCGTGCGCGAGGCGGACAAGCCCGCGGACGCCGATCATCCATTTGGCCACGCCAAGATCGAGGCGGTGGCGGCGCTGGCCGAGACCGGGCTTCTCGCTGCGCTCTCGATCGGCGTCGCGATCCAGGCGATCGAGCGCATCCGCGGCGGCGACGCAACGGTCGACGTCGGCGCTTTCGCCATCGGCGCGATCCTGTTCTCGATCGTCGTCGACATCGTGCGCTGGCGGGCGCTGGCTCATGCGGCGCGCACGACCTCGAGCCACGCGCTCGCCGCCGATGCGCTGCACTATTCGAGCGATCTCGTTGCGTCCGTTATGGTCCTCGCAGGCCTTGTCGCTTCCCACGCGGGATTCCCCCATGCCGATGCGCTGGCGGCGATCGGCGTCGCCGGCTTCATCGCCGTCGCCGGCTATCGCCTGGGACGGACCACAATCGACGCGCTTGTCGATCGCGCGCCCGAAGGGTTGACCGACGCGATCCGCAGCCTGGTGATGCACGACATGAGCGTCGCGGGGATTGAGGCGATCCGCCTCAGGCCAAGCGGGCCTAAGATCGTGGGCGACGTCATCGTCTCGGTGTCGCGCACTCTGCCGCTCGAACGCGTCGCGGGGATCAAGGCCGAGCTGCAATCCCGCATCGCGCGAAAATGGCCTCAAGCCGAATTGACGATCACCGCCAATCCGCTCGCGCTCGACGACGAGACGATCCTCGAGCGGGTGCTGGTGATCGCCGCGCGCCGAGGCCTCCCCGTGCATCATGTGACCATCCAGGACATTGAAGCGCGCAAGACCGTCACTCTGGATCTCGAGGTTGACGGCGCGATGTCGCTTGGCGACGCGCATCGGCTCGCCTCGGAGCTTGAAGACGCGATCGCCGCCGAGATCGGCGACGACGTCGAGGTCGAGACCCATATCGAGCCGGCCGAGCCGGAGTCGAGCGGGCAATTGGCGGAGCCGGACCTCGCGCGCCGCATCGAAGCCTCGCTCGCCGCCGCGGCTGCAGATCAGGGAGGGGTGCACGAGATCCACGACGTGCGAGTGCGCGAAACCTCGGGCGGCGTGTTCGTTCTCTTCCACTGCCGCGCCGATCCGTTAACGCCGGTCGAGACCGTTCACGACGCCGTCGATTCGCTCGAGCGCTCAGTGCGGAAGGCCTTTCCCGAGGCGCGCCGGGTCGTCGGACACGCCGAGCCGGCAGGCTCGGAGGCCGGCTAGCGCCGGCTAGCGGCGGCGAGCCTCACGGCTCGGGCGACGGTTTCGCGATCTCGTCCAACCTCGAGAGGAAGAGCTCGAGGATCGGCGACCTGTTCGCCTTGTTGTAGCCAAGGACGAGGTCGATCGTCGGCGCATTCCGGCGCAGCGGGCGGCTCGTCACTGACGAGGGCAGGAAACTCCTCGCATAGGCGGGCAAGAGCATCACCCCGCCAGTCGAAGCGACCATCGAGACCGCGTGAGCCAGATGGTCCACGTCGTGCGCCGGCTTGATGTCGAGGCCCGATCGCTCAAGATAATCTGAAATCAGAGCGTGCAGGGTCGGCGCCGTTTTGGACGGAATGATGAACGTCTCGCCGACGATCTCCCGCAAATCGACGGCCTCTTGCGAGGCCAGGCGATGATCGCTCGGGAACACCACGAACAGCGGCTCAGTCAGCACGCGCCGGTAGCTCAGGTCTTCCCTGCCCGGCTCCCGGCGCATGAATGCGGCGTCAACTCTTCCCGCATCAGCTCCACCGCCAGTTCCGGAGAGTGCTGGCTGGCGATGGTCAGCTTCATGCTGGGCAGTTGGTCATGGAGAAGGCGCATCGCCTTCGGCAGCCAGTCAATCTCCGTCCCGGTGAGGAAGCCGAGCACGAAGGCCGGCTTGAACGGCTCGGCGGCCCGCCGCGCACCTTCGACCGCCGCGTCCACCTGGAGGAGCGCGAGCCGCGCATGGTCGAGAAAGACCCGGCCCGCGGCTGTCAATTCGACGCCGCGCACGCTGCGGCGCATCAGCGGGACGCCGACCTGATCTTCGAGGTCGCGCATTTGACGACTGAGGGAAGGCTGCGCGGTGTGCAGGCGATTCGCGGCGGCGACCGTGAGACTTCCCTCTTCGGCGACCGCGACGAAATAGCGAAGATGCCGGAGCTCCATGGCGCGCCCCATACCTTTCAGGCATGGCGCCCAGCTTACAAAGTCTTTTTCCCCGACGCCAGCGGCGCCTACATCCAGCCTCGACAGTAGCGGGCATGGAACCCTCCTGCGGCGCTCTATGGCGCCGCCCGTGTTCCGCCCTGACCATGCTTTGCCAGCAGGGGCTGGAGCAAATTGCGAGGATTTCGGATATGAGCAATGAGCCCGTCGTCTTGATCACCGGCGCCCTCACCGGCATTGGCCGCGCCGCCGCGCTCGCCTTCGCCAAGGAAGGCGGAAGCGTCGTTGTTTCTGGCCGCAAGGACGCCGAAGGCAAGGCGCTGGAGGCGGAGCTCGCCGGCCTTGGCGCGAAGGCTGCGTTCATTCGC
The DNA here is from genome assembly GCA_963707355.1 of uncultured Alphaproteobacteria bacterium. Taxonomy (GTDB): domain Bacteria; phylum Pseudomonadota; class Alphaproteobacteria; order Rhizobiales; family Beijerinckiaceae; genus Roseiarcus. Next base: position 93,055 of record CAVPPX010000024.1, read on the forward strand.
GCCGACGTGCGCCAGGAGGACGAAGTGCGCAACCTGATCGACAAGACGGTCGCGCGTTTCGGGCGGCTCGACGTCGCGGTGAACAACGCCGGCACCGAAGGCAAGCCCGGTCCGGTCACCGACCAGACCGCGGAGAGCTACGCCGCGACCTTCGACACCAACGTGCTCGGCACGCTCTTGAGCATGAAGCACGAGTTGCGCGTCATGCTGCCGCAGGGCTCCGGCAGCATCGTCAACATCTCCTCGACCTATGGCCACGAGGGCGCAAAGGGCGCGTCGATCTACGCCGCAAGCAAGCACGCCGTCGAAGGCATGACGAAGTCGGCGGCGCTCGAGGCGGCGGGATCGGGCGTGCGGGTCAACGCGGTCGCGCCTGGCCCGACGGAAACTGGAATGCTCAGTCGCTTCACCGGGACGCCCGAGCGCAAAGCCGGGCTCGCGTCGGGCGTGCCGCTCGGCCGGATCGGTGAGCCCGATGAGATCGCTCGCGCGATCGTCTTCGTCGCCTCCAAAGGCGCGTCCTTCATGACCGGCCAGATTGTCACCGTGGATGGCGGCAAGACGGCGGGTTGAACCCGAATTTCGTCGTCACGGCGCCGAGCTACCTACCCTGGGGCGGCCCGCACACGTGACCGGCACGGATGCCGCCATCAAGATCCTGGATCTGTGGGTCGCCTATTTCGAGCCGCAGGCGCTTCTCGACAAGCTTGGTCTTGCGCACGGGCTGAAGCGTTAAGTCCGGACCGTCAAGGGGCTCGCCAATGAGGGCGAGCGCGCCGTTCGCCTGAACGGCGGGCGCGATCGGTCCCCCGCTCATACCTTGGCATACTTGAGCCAGACCCTGAGGGGCGTAAAAGATGGGCTCGGGCTTTCTCGGTTGAGAGCCCTGCGGAGCCCGTATGGCCAATTCGCAAGTGACGGATAATTCCGCGCCCAGAACGGCGCCTGAGGCGCCCGACCCCGGGAGCGCAACTTCGGCCTCAGCCTGGCGCAGTGGCTGGCTCTATCCGCTCCTCCGCATCGCGTTCCTTGTCTTCGTCGCCTGGCTCATTTGGTACACGGCCGGACATTGGGACCGCTGGACGGGCGCCGCGCGTTTCGAATCGACGGACGACGCCTTCGTCGCGGGCGACGTGACGCCGCTCTCCGCGCGCGTGTCCGGCTACATCACCGAAATGCCGGTCAATGACTTCCAGGCCATCCGCAAGGACGATTTGATCGCGGTCATCGATCCGTCCGACTACCAGGCCCAACTCGACCTGGCTCAGGCCAATCTCGCCGCGGCCGAAGCCACGCTCGCCAATCTCGAGAACCAGCGCAGCATCCAGCAGGCGCTAGTCCGGGAGGCCGAGGCGACGATCGATTCGACCGAGGCCGACGTGCTGCGTTACCAGCTCGAGGACAAGCGCCAGCGCGACCTGTTCAAGACCGGAATCGCCGGCACGCAACAGCTGGTCGAACAGGCCGACGACAACGCGAAGAAAGCGCTCGCCCAGCGGCGCCTGAACGAAGCCCAGCTCGATCAGCAGAAGGCGGCGCTGGCGGCGATCGACATTCAGGAGAAGCAGCTGCGCGCGCAGATCCACGCGGCGGAGGCGCAGGTCGCGCTCGCCTCGGACAATTTGCGCTATACGCGAATTCTGTCGCCCGCCGATGGCCTCGTGGGCCAGCGGCAAGTGCGCCTCGGGCAATTCGTCAATGTCGGCACGCAGGTGATCGCCGTCCTTCCGCTGCCGAACCTCTGGGTGACCGCCAATTATAAGGAAACCCAGATGACCGACATCCGGATCGGCCAGCCCGCCCGCATGACGGTCGACGCCTTTCCCGACCTCAAGCTCACCGGCCACGTGGACTCTTGGTCGCCCGGTACAGGCAGCACCTTCGCGCTGCTTCCGCCCGACAACGCGACCGGAAACTTCACCAAGGTGGTCCAACGCGTCCCGGTGAAGATCGTGCTCGACAGCAACCCTTCGCTTGGAGCGCTGGTGAGGCCCGGCATGTCGGTCGAAGCCACGGTTGACACCGGCGCAGGCCCTGCGCAGAGCGCGGGAACGGCGACAAGCGCTCCCGCGCCTCGCCCATGACCGCCGTCCCTGCCCCGCTCGTTTCGCCAGGCGCAAACGTCCGCGTCGCAGCGCCAATCACTTCCGCAGGCGTCGCCACCCATGCAGCGGGGTGGATACCGCAACGGCTCAGCGCCAACTCCCTCAGGCCTTACATCGGCATATTGGGCGTCCTGATCGGCGCGCTGCTTTCAACCATCGGCAGCCGCATCACCACCTTCGGGCTCGCGGATCTGCGCGGCGGGCTGCACTTCGGGTTCGACGAAGGCGCATGGATGACGACCAGCTTCGGCGTTGGCCAGATGCTGGTCGGCGTCGCCTGCCCGTATCTCGGCGCCATTTTCAGCGTTCGGCGCATTCTTCTCTACGGAATGGCGCTCCTGTTCGTCGCCAGCCTGCTCGCGCCCTTGTCGCCCAATCTCACCGCCTTCCTCACGGCGCAATTTCTCGCCGGCGTCGGCGCCGGGACCTTCATTCCGCTCACCATCGGCTTCATCGTCCGCAATCTGCCGCAGCGCCTCGTCGTCTACGGCCTCGCCGTCTACGCGATGAACTCGGAGCTATCGCAGAACGTCGCCGCTTCGCTCGAGGGTTGGTACTCGGACAGCGTGTCATGGCGGTGGATCGAATGGCAATATTGCGCCGCGCTGCCGATCATGTTCGCCTGCATCTGGTACGGAGTGCCGCGCGAGAAGATCAACTTGGCGCTGCTGCGCCATCTCGACTGGCCCGGACTCGTCTATTCCGGCTTCGGTTTCGCGCTTCTTTACGCGGGCCTCGACCAGGGCAACCGGCTGGATTGGAACAACAACGGTCTCGTCAATGGCCTCTTGCTCTCGGGCGGATTGCTTACGCTCACCTTTGTCATGCGGGAGCTCTGGATTGAGAAGCCGTTTCTCAATCTTCGCCTGCTCACCCGTGAGGGGCTTGTCGCGATCCTGCTCCTGGTCACGGGCTTCCGGTTCATCATTCTCTCGACCGCCTACATCATCCCGACCTACCTTCAGGTGGTGCAGAACTATCGGGAGCTGCAGGTCGGCGCGGTTTTGCTCTGGATCGCGCTGCCCCAGCTCTTGATCGTCCTTCCGCTCGGCGCTCTTCTGCAACGCGTCGACGCCCGTCTGACGCTGGCGTTCGGCGCGATTTTGATCGGAATCGCCTGTCTCATGGGGACCGGCCTGACGCAGGACTGGGCCACCGACGACTTTCTTCCCTCCCAGGTCTTGCAGGCGATCGGCCAATCGTTCGCGTTGACCTCCGTCGTCGTTCTCGCCGTCCGATCGATAAGTCCCGCCGACGTCTTGACCATCGGCACGCTGTTCCAGACCAGCCGCCTGTTCGGCGGCGAGATTGGAACCGCCTTCATGCAGACCTTCGTGCGCGTGCGCGAGCAGATCCACTCCAATCTCATCGGCCTGCATGTCGATAGCCTCGGCGGCCAGACGGCGGATCGGCTGGCCGCGTATCGCAACGCGGTCGCCGCGCACTCGGCCGACGCTGCGCTCGCCGTTGAGCGCGGGACGAGCCTGCTTGCGTCCGCGGTCGCGAAGCAAGCCGCCGTTCTGGCGTATATCGACGGATTTCTCGCCGCCGCCATCGGCGCCTATGCGTGCCTGTTCTTGACCGCGCTTTTGCGGCGGCATTAACGCGGCGAAGCGGACGTTCCGCAATGAACCCGCCCGACGCGCGTCGTGACGGCTCGGCTTCTTTGGGCGCGCCCACGCCGTGACATTTCTCGACGTTCGGTTTGCGCCGCGATAATGGAGGCGCGGCCCGACGACTTCATGTGCAATAGAGATCCAGATGTTTCGACGCGACCTGTTGAAATCCGCTCTTCTGGGCGCCGCGGCGATCGCGACAGGGCGCGCGGCGCGGTCGGAGACGGCTCTCGCCGCGGCAGGCGCCACGCCTCTCGAGAGGCTTTCGGACGAACTCGATCATCAGCTCTTTGACGACGACGGTTTGACGCGGCCGGTTTGCCGCCGTTGAAACGGGACCCCATGCGAACCGCCACTTGCTTCACGCCGGATCGCGCGTTCTTTGCGCCGGCGGTGCGCGCGATCGCGTCCATGGTCGAGGCCGAACCCGACGTAGAGCGCGACATTTTCTTGATATGCGAGCCGGACGACGTGGCGCCCGGCTTCGACAAGCTGCCTACGCCTTTACGCGAGCGCATCACGCTGATGACCCTCGACTTCTCGCGGTATAATTCCAGCCTCGCCGGCAAAGGCCGCTTTTCGCGCGCGGTGTTCCGGCGCCTCTTTCTCGACGACATCCTGCCCGCTCATTTCAAGCAAATCGTCACCGTCGATTCCGACATGCTGATCGTCCGTCCCGGCCTCGAGCGGCTCGAGAGTTTCGACCTCGGGGACAAGCCGCTCGCCGCCGCTTACGACATGATCTTTCTCATGGACTTCAAGGGCGATGCGCTGGCGCGGCAGTTCCAGCGTTCGCGCCGCTCGCTTGGCCTGGCGCTCGATACGCCTTACTTCAACGCCGGACTGATGACGATCGACCGCGCCGCGTGGCGGTCCGAGAAGCTGACCGAGCGCGTGGTGAAGGCGCTTCGCGACGAGCCGGAGCGCTACCCGTTCATGGAGCAGGATGCGCTCAACGCGGCGCTCAGAGGCAATTTTGCGCCGCTCTCGCCGCGCTTCAATTTCATGGGCGACTTTTTCCTGCTCGACCTCGAACGCCGGCTCGAGCCGATCGTTTTGCATTTCGTCAACGCGCCGAAGCCCTGGGAGCTTGGCTCATGGCGGGGCGAAGCGAGATTCGCTGACAATTATCGCGCCTGGTTCGCCGCGTCGCCGTGGCCCGACCTGGCGCAGTCGCCCGCCGCACGCCCATGGCGGCGGACCCGCCCGCCCCTTACGCGCGGGAGACGGGACTTCGCCGAGCGATTGTCGGCTTTCCTCACCAACACGCGCTTTATCGACGGGACGTTGACCATCCAGGCCGAGCCTTGAATCCGGGAGAGGAATATTGAAAGCGAACATTTGGCTGATTGCGATGGCCTGCGGCTGCTGCCAGGCCCTGCAGGCCATGTCCAACGGCTCAGCGGTCCGGTCAGGCGTCGGCGCGATCTGGGTTGGCGCGGGCTCCGCGATCATCTCCGCGCTGACGCTCATTGTGGTCGCTGTTGCGATCTACCGCCTGCCGCTTCCCGACACGAACCTTATGACGGCGCAAGGGATGAAAGTGTTGGCTGGCGGCGTCTTCGGAGCGTTTATCGTTACCGGCCTCGCCTTCGTCGCCCCGAAGCTCGGTCCGACCCAGACGTTCATCCTCTATTTCTTCGTCATCGCTGTCGTCTCGGCGCTCATCGACAGTTTCGGCCTTCTGGGAACGGAAGCAAAGCCGTTGCAGGCGCGGCAGCTCATCGGCGTGTTGCTTGCCGGCGCCGGGCTCGTGCTTGCCCGCTCCTGAGGCTTCCGATTGGGCGCCGCCGCTCCAGTCCCGCGCAAGCGGCCGCCGATAGCCTCAAGCCAGGGTCCGCGTCTGCTTGACCATGCGGTACGCTTTACCTTACGTTACTTGTGGCCTTAGGTATATTATAGGTAACAGTTTGTTACGGTTAAACGATATTTAAGTATTCGACCGTCAGAATGCTCTTGAAGCGTCATCGTATCTCACGTCGGCGCGGCAATTCTGGGGTGGCCAATGAAGGTTCTGTTCTCTCTCGCTTGCGCCGCAGCGATCGTGGCGGCGCCAGCTTCCGCCGCGGATCTGCTGGGCTCGGCTCCGCCGCTCTCGATGCCGGCGAGCCAATCGCCATTGGCCTTCGAGGTCGGCTCGAGCTGGTACGTGCGCGGCGATCTCGGGATCAGCTTCGACCGCGCGCCAAGCGTTTCGTTTTCGAGCATCGCGCTTCCGCCGCTCGGCGCCATCGGGGCGCCGCTCACGGTCGGCAATGGAGCGAACTGGACCACGACAAACTTTACCGGCGGCGCCGGGTTCGGTTATCGGTGGAACAACTGGCTGCGGTTCGACGCGACCTGGGACTACCGCAACGGCCCTGGAGGATCGCGTCAAGCGACCGTCGTTTGTCCTTACGGTCTCGCCGGAGTGAGCAGCCCAACCGGCGCTCCGCTAGGCTTTCTCTACGATACGACCAACACCTGCAACGGCTCGGCGAGCGTGCGTCAGTTCGACAACGCTTTCCTCGGCAACGCCTATCTCGATCTTGGGACTTACTATGGCTTCACGCCTTACGTCGGCGGCGGCCTCGGCCTCAACATGAACACGCTCACGGGGAACGTGAGCTACAACGAGACGGCCAACGGCCAGCCTTATGCCGCGAACCTGACGGCTTTCCCCATTTCCGCAGGTGTGGGTCAATTCGCTGGGACAGGCGCTGGCGCCGCAACCGAACGTCACCTTCGCGCAGCAATTCTGGAACCGCTCGATCCGCACGACAAGCTGGTCGATGGCCTGGGCGCTCGCGGCCGGCGTCGGCTACAAGATCACCCCCAGCATGACGCTCGATATCGGCTACCGCTACTTGAACAGCGGCACGGTCAATACGCTCATCAATCCGCAGACGGGCGGGACCATTCGCCAGACCAACGCGTCGCAGCAAATCCGCGTCGGCGTCCTCTACTACATTCAATAGACCAGCTACACGTTTCCGGTTCCTTGCAGAAGAGGCGCTTCTCTCACGCCGCCGGCTCGGCGGCGGCGGAAGCGTCCGCATTGAGGTCAGCGCCGACGCCGCCGGCGAGAACGCGTCTGGCGACGGCGAGGTCGAGATCGCCTTCCCAGGCTGCGATCACGACCGTCGCGACGCAATTGCCGATCAGATTCCCCAGCGCCCGCGCCATGCCGATGAACCAGTCGATCGAGAGCACCAGGACGAGCCCGATCGCCGGGATCGCGGGGACCGCGTTCAAGGTCGCGGCGAGGATGACGATCGCCGAGCCCGGCACGCCGTGAGCGCCCTTTGAGGTCACCAGCGAAATGCCGAGCACCAGCAGCAGGTCGCCGAAGGAGAGCGGCGTATTGGTCGCTTGCGCAATGAACACCGTCGCCAGCGTCAGGTAGATCGAGAAGGCGTCGAGGTTGAACGAATAGCCGGTCGGCACCACCAGGCCGACGACCGACGGCTTGACGCCCATAAGCTCGAGCTTGCGCATGATCTGCGGCAGGACCGCGTCGGACGACGCGGTCGCCAGCACAATCGTCAGCTCCTCACGGAGGTAACCAGGAACTGCAGGATATTCAGCCCGGTGAAGACGCGCATGACCGCGCCGAGCACGACCACGACGAACAGCGCGACGGCCCCCCAGAACAGAACCACAAGCGAGGCAAGCTGCCTGAGCGAGCCGACCCCGTATTCGCCGACCGTGTAGGCGACCGCGCCGAGAACGCCCAGGGGCGCGAGCCGGACGATCAGCCCCATGGCGCGAAACAGCACCTTCGAGGCCATCTCGATCAGGCTCGCGAGCGGCGCGACCGACTCGCCGACAAGCGACAGGCTCGCGCCAAAGACGATGGCGAAGAACAGCACCTGAAGCACGTCGTTGCGGGCCAGCGCATCGAACGATGTCGTCGGAATGATATTGAGAATGAAGCCGCTGAAGCCGCCGCCATGAAGCTTATGGGCGTTGTCCGCGTAGGCGCTCAGCGCATGCGCGTCGAGCTTCGCCACGTCGATGTTCATCCCCTCCCCGGGGCGGACGAGATAGGCCAGGATCAGTCCGACAGCCAGGGCGACGGTGGTCATCACTTCGAAATAGACCAGCGCCTTGCCGCCGACCCGCCCGACCTTCTTCAAATCGCCCGCCCCGGCGATGCCGTGCACCACCACGCAAAAGACGATCGGCGCCACGATCATCGAGATGAGCTTGAGGAAAGCGTCGGAGAAGAATTTGAGGCCGATGGCGAAATCTGGCGCCGCCATGCCGAGCGCGACGCCGAGCACGAGCCCCGCCACCACCTGGGCGAACAGAGATTTATAGAGCGGTCGCCTGGGCGCGGCGCTTGTCGCGCGGGGGTCGGCGCTTGTCGCGCGGGGGTCGGCGCTTGTCCGCTTGTCGCGAATGTCATCGAAAGCCCTTTCCCTCGCGGCGACCGCGGTCCTGCCGGGCAAACCGCCCGGGACGAACTCCCGCGCGCGCCGCGATTGCCCACAAGCTTTCGGCCAAACTCGCCTCGACCCCGGTCTGCCGACCCGCCTTCCGTATGGGAGGCGGCTCGCAAGAGCCTTGCCACGCGGGGTCGGCGTTTTCGGTTGGCGCGAGAACTTGTTTCCTTCGAGCCGACATGCGAGCTTGAGCCAGCCGATAAGGCCGACAAGAATTCGGCGCCGATTTCGAATGAGGAGGGATGCTTATGGTCAGAATGGTCGCGCGGCTGATCGCCGTCGCGTTGTTTGCGCTATCGCTGCCGATAGCGGTTCAAGCCAAGACTTTGTACTGGATCTCGCACGGGTCGCCCGCCGATCCGGTCTGGACCTACTTTCTCGCTGGCGCGAACATGTGGGCGAAGGATACCGGCCAGACCGTCAAGACATCGTTCCACAACGGCGACGTGCCCTCGCAGCAGGAGGCGATCCGAGCCGCCATCGCTGACAAGGCCGACGCGATCGTCACCACAAGTCCCGATCCCGGCAGCCTTGTCGAAGTCGTCAAGGAAGCGCGCGCGGCCGGCATTCCGGTCATCAATTTCAACACGCCCGACCCGAAAGTGAACTTCACCGCTTATGTCGGCGGCGACCTTCTGGTCGTCGGCAAGGCGTGGGCGCAATATCTCGTCGACCACAAGCTGGTGAAATCCGGCGACTTCGTCTGGATGCCGGTCGAGGTTCCAGGCGCAAGCTATGGCGTCGAAGAGAAGAAGGGCATCGACGCCGTCTTCGGGCCGCTCAACATCAAGACGGAAGTGACCGACGCGACGCTCGATCAGGCGACCGTCATCTCGCGCATGAGCGACTACCTCACCGCCAACAAGGCCAAGATCAACGCGATCATCGGCCTTGGCGATATGGTGACCGGCTCGATCAAGCGCGTGTTCGATCAGGTCGGCGTGAAGGCGGGCGAAATCCCGGTCGTGGGCTGGGGCAACTCGCAGGACACGACGGCGGAAGTCAAAAACGGCTATGTCAACGCGGCGATGTGGCAGGACCCGCAGGCGACGAGCTATCTCGCTCTGTCGCTCGGCGCAATGGCGGCGGACGGCGTGCCCCCGGGTTTCAACATCACGGTTGGCTCGCTCTATGACAAGTCGACCGTCGACACCTACGACAAGATGATGTCGGCCAAGTAAGCGTTGAGCGCATTCCCCGTCCCGCGCCAAGACTCGCCGGGACCGGAACCGCTTTTCTTACGACCTTCAGGCGCCGCCTCGCTTTCGCCGCCCTTTCTCCGGTGACCGGACTTGACGCAGACTTCTCCCCTTCGCCGCATCATATCGGCGCCGGAGTTCGGCCCCTTCGTGCTCTTGATCCTGGAGATTGCGGTCTTCGCGGCGCTCAATCCCGCATTCCTGTCGCCGCTCAACATCTCGAACACGCTCACCTTCACCGTCGAGCTCGGGCTCATCGCCCTCGCCATGACGCTTTTGATGACGGCGGGCGAATTCGATCTCTCCGTCGGCTCCGTGTTCGGCTTCGCGCCGGTCGCGATGTGGACGCTCTACAATGCGGGGGTGACCTCGCTGTTCGTCGGCTTCGTTGTCGCGCTTGTCATCGCGGCGGCGATCGGACTGTTCAACGGCCTGTTCGTCACCAGGCTCAGGATTCCGTCGTTTCTGGTGACGCTCGGCATGCTCTTGGTGGTTCGCGGCGTCGCGCTCTTCGTCACCGACGGCTTTCCCCAGCGCACCTGGAGCGCGAGCGGCCAATGGCTCGCCGATCTTCTCGTCGGCGATTTCCATGTCGGTCCATTCCGCGTCTATGCGTCGCTGTTCTGGTTCATCGCGGCGGCGATCATCCTTGGCTATGTCTTGACGCAGTCGAAATTCGGCAACTGGATCCAGGCGACCGGCGGCAATGCGGTGGCGGCGCGAGCGCGCGGCGTGAATGTGAACGCGGTCAAGGTCTGGCTGTTCGTATTGAGCGCGGTCATGTCGGCCTTCGCCGGCATCATCAGCTCGATCCGCACCTCCGCCGCCAACCCGAACAGCGGAACCGGCTATGAGCTCGAAGTGATCGCGATGGTCGTCATCGGCGGCACGGCGCTCACCGGCGGGCGAGGCACCATCATCGGCACCGTGCTCGGCATCCTCATCTTGCGGGTGATGCGCAACGGCATCGTGCTGGTCGGCGTGCCCGGCCTCGCCTACAACATCTTCATCGGCGCCATCATTCTTGGCATGATGGCGCTCCATTCCTGGCTCGAGCGCCGACATCAGGCGGGGACCTGACCGATGGGCGAAGATCTCATCCGCATGGAGCACATCGACAAGTTCTACGGTCGCGTGCAGGCGCTCGACGACGTCAACTTCAACGTCACGCGGCAGGAGATCGTCGGCCTGCTGGGCGACAATGGCGCCGGCAAGTCGACGCTGATCAAGGTGCTTTCCGGCGCCGTGCGCGCGACCAGCGGCAACATCATCGTGCGCGGCAAACGCGCCGACATCCGCAGCACCACCGACGCGATCGCGCTCGGCATCGAGACGATCTATCAGGATTCGGCGCTCGTCACGCAGCTCTCGATCGCGCGCAATCTGTTCCTCGGCCGCGAGCCGCTGAAAGGTCCGCGGTTCCTGAACCGCATGGACGCAAAGCTGATGGATGAGGTCGCCGGCGAACTCCTGCGCAGGGTCGGAATCGGCAAGTCGATCCCGGCCTCGACGCCGATCTCGTCGCTGTCGGGCGGCGAGCGTCAGGCGGTGGCGATCGCCCGCGCCATGCATTTCGACAGCGACCTCATCATCCTCGACGAGCCGACCAACAACCTTGGCGTCGCGGAGACTCAAGGGGTGCTGCGCTTCGTGCGCAACGCACGCAACTCCGGTCATTCCTGCATCCTGATCGCGCATAACATCCACCATGTGTTCCAGGTGGTCGACCGCATCGCGGTCATGCGGCACGGCAAGATCGTCGCCGACGACATCGATCCGAAGCACACGACGGTCGCGGAGGTCGAGGCGGTCATCACCGGGGAACTGGCAGGCTCCGCGCCTTGATCAAACGGCTCGCTCCACTCGGCGGGTTTGCGAAGCGCGTTTGTTGTGGCTTTCTTGTGGCGAGATGCCGAAAATTTGTCTGGATTGTCCGATCGCATCGAGATTAGGGGGAATGAATGGGGGACGGCGGCGACGCATAGGAATGGCGAAATGCCAGAAACGAAAGTCAGTTTCCATCATCTCCTGGGCCCCGGGTTTCCGACGCGCAATCTTTCCAAAGGCAGGACGATCTTCCAGGAGGGCGACCGTGGCGACGAGTTCTTCGTTATCGTGCGTGGACGGGTGGAGATCGTCAGCGGCGACCGTCATTTCGAGACGCTCGAGGCGGACGGCATTTTCGGCGAGATGGCGCTGATCGACGACAGCCCGCGCAGCGCCACCGCCGTCGCCTTGACCGACGTGACGCTGGCGCCGATCAAGGAGAATCAGTTTCTCTTCCTGGTCCAGAACACCCCGTTTTTCGCGCTCAGCGTGATGCGCGTCCTCGCGCGCCGACTGCGCCGCCAGAACAAATTGGTCTGAGCGGCGCGGTCCTTTCCCAGCGCAAGCGGCGCCTGGGCTAAATGACGATCTCGATCGCCTCCCGGCCCTTCGGTGTCTCGACGACGCGCATTGACACCGCCTGCCCCTCGACGAGGCTTCGGAGCCCGGCGGCGCCGAGCGTGGTGCTGTGGATGAACACGTCCCGGCCAAAATCGTCGCTGGCGATGAATTCGAAGCCGCGGGCGTCGTCGAACCACTTGACCTTGCCGGTCAAATCGAAGGCGGCGGACGGGTCAACAGTCGAACGGCGCGACGACCGGTCGCCGGCGCTCCTGGTATCGATCTCAACCACCCGCACAACCTCCGCCCCCCGGGAGCCGGCGCGAGCGACGACGCGAATCTTTGCCCCCGAAGGCAGAGTTTGGCGCCCCGTCTCGCGCAGGGTCTTCAGATGCAGGAAGGCGTCGCCCCGGCCGTCCGACAGCTCGACAAAACCATAGCCCTTTGCGGCGTTGAACCATTTCACCGCCGCATCGACCGTCACCCCGTCCGCCAGATGATCAGAGCCTTGAAAAACGGCGTCAAACGCGGGCTTGCCAGTCTCCAACTCTTGAACTTGACCCACCATAACTCGCACCCTCCGTAACAATGCTTGTTCCGCTCGAGATCACGCGGCTTCAACCCGTCCGAGGCCCGCTTCCGCTGTCCTCAGGGCCGACCGCCCACACGACGGCCATTTTCAACGGATATCGCGGCGTTTCCGGCTCGACAGTGATCCACGTCACAATTTGGGCCCGCGCGATGATTATTTTTTCGTTGGGATGCTTTCCCATATTACAGCCGATGCACGTCGAATGGCGTAGACCCGCCAAACGGCCGCGAGCCTCTCGCAGCCGGGCCTTTCGCAGCCGAGCCTGTCGCAGCCGAGCCTGTCGCAGCAATGCGGATTGACGTCTCTCAACGGCGCTCGTCATTGCGAGCCATAGGGCGTCGACAGACGCCCTGTGGCTCCTGGCCACGACAGTTCCGGCTGAAGGCGGCGCTTTAGGCCACCCGCGCCAACGCGACCTGGCGCGATCCACGCTGGACCCTCGGCAAGCTGACCATCGCCGCCGCGCCCCTATCGGGCCGGGATTGGAGGCGCAGCGTCCCGCCGTGCAATTCGACCAGCGAATTGGCGATGGCGAGACCGAGGCCCGACCCCTTCATGCCGTTGATCATGACCGCCCCGGCCTGTTCGAATGGCCGACCCAGCCGCACGAGGTTTTCCGCCGCGATTCCAGGACCATTGTCCTCGACGGTGAAATGGATAAGCTCGGCGCCCACAGCGGCGCCGATTGAGATTTCGCCCCCTTCAGGCGCGAATTTCACCGCATTGCGCATGAGCGTCGTGAGGATGCGTTCGACCGCCAGGGGATCGGCCTCGACAGTCACCTCGGCGCCCACATCGACCCTGACCGCGACGCCCTTCTGGCGCGCGGTCGGCGCGATATCGAGCACCGCCCGGCGGATCGCCTGCTCGGCGCCGAAGCGCTCGTAAGTCAGGCTCTCCCGGCCCGCCTCGAGCCGCGCCATGTCGAGGACGTCGCTGACCACGCGCAGGAGATATTCGCCGCTCGAGAGAATGTGGGCGCAATAGTCGCCGTATTTTTTCGACCCCAGGGGCCCGAAGGTCTGGCTTCCCATCAGCTGCGAGAAGCCGATGATGGCGTTGAGCGGCGTGCGCAGCTCATGGCTCATGTTGGCGAGGAATTCGAGCTTGGCGCGGTTGGCGGCCTCAGCGCAGGATTTCTGCTCATGATAGCGTTCGGCGAGGTCGACGAGCTGCTGGGCCTGCTGTTCGAGCGACCGGCGCGAATGCTTCAGCTCCGCCACAGTGGCCAAAAGCTCCGTCTCGGAATTGAGGAGCCGCTGCGCGTCGGCATCCCTGGCCTTAAAGCCGCAGAGGGCCGCCGCCCCAAGCATCAGCCCGACAGTCGAGGCAAGCAGGAACGCCGTCATCACCATTGTGTCGCGCCAGGCGAGGAGATGACTATCGATGGGGGAAGCAAAGGCCACTCTGGCGAAAGTGCTCGGCAACACCCGCACAGCGGCGAACCGATCGCCGTCATGTCCAGTCTCAATGCGAATCACGCCGCCCTGAATGTCGCTGGCTGCGGATTGATTTGCTCGGCCCGCGAGCGCGGCAAGCGTCAAATCGGAAGCGTCCCCGGTTCCGTCATATCCGACCACGCGGCCGTCGCGATCGATAAGCATCGATTGCGCGAGCCGCTCATCGGGATGAGTCCTAAGAACGTTACGAAAAACTTCGGCCTCGGGCGCTCGCGGATTGGCGCTCAGCGCCTCGTTGAGGCGCTCGGCGAGCAGCGTCGCGCGCATGTCGACGTCGTGCGCGCCAGCGTCGAGGGCGAGATCCCGCTCGATCCGCAAATGCTGAAGGGTGAGCGCGAGGACGGCTACGATCGCAAAGGCGACGCCGATGACGAGCGCCGATGGAATTCGTCGCCGACGAACCGTCGCGTCGACGAGACGAGGATGCGCGCGTTTAAACGCCTCGCTCGGCCGGCGGACCCACGCCCCGGCGAAGCGAAACGCCCCTTCCCCGCTCAGTGCCTGAACTGGTCCCATTTTGAATAAGCGTCCCCGTTTGCCGCGCTTACACGCGTCATCGCCCATTCCCAGACTTCGCCACAAATTACACTCGGACTGCCGCCTTAACGCCCAAATCACTACGATAAGAATCCTTGTGCGAATCTTTGTCCAGTCCTTGACAATGCGTCAGACGCAAAAAAATGTGGCCGTGGGGCGCCGGTAAATCGGCGTCGGTCCGAAACGCGATCAGAGGGGCGCTCCCTTGTCCCTCGGGGAGAAGGTGGCGCGCGCAGCGCGACGGATGAGGGTACTGGACGAGAGCGCGTTTCGCGCGAACCCTCACCCCCGACCCCTCTCCCGTAGGAGAGGGGCACAACCCTCAGCCCAGGCTGCGGGTCACGATGTCGCGCACGTCCGGCGACAGCGACGGTTTTGCGGCGATACGCCGCAGCATTGCCTCGGCACGGCCCCGGCGGACATCCTCGAGCGAGCGCCAGGAGCGCATGGCGGTGAGCAGCCGCGCTGCAATCTGCGGATTGGTCGGATCGAGAAACACAACCACCTCCTCAAGCAAGGCAAAGCCAGCGCCATCGGCGCGGTTGAACTCTCTCTGGTTGGCCGCGAACCCGCCGATCAGCGAACGCACCCGATTGGGATTGGCGAGCGAGAAGGCGTGGTGGTTCATGAGCCCGCGCACGCGCTCCAGCGTCTCGCGCTCGGGGATCTGCGCCTGCAGCGCGAACCATTTGTCGAGGACCAGCGGCTCCGCCGCGTAGCGCCGGCCAAACGCCTCGAGCGCATGTGCGCGCCGATCGTCCGGCTTGAACGCGATCGCCGACAGCGCGCCGAGGCGTTCGGTCATGTTGTCGGCCGCCGCAAGCTGGCGATGGGCGAGCTCCAGTCCCTGGATCACGTCGCCGTCGACAAAGAGGCCAAGCGTCACATTGCGCAAAGCGCGGCGACCTGCCGCCGCGGCGTCGGAGCTGAAGGTCGAGGAACCGGCAAGCTCCGCATGGAGCGCGGCGAGTGCGCCCGCGTATGCACGTCCGAGCGCGCCGCGCAGGCCCATGCGCGCGGCGTGGATCGCGTCCGGATCGACGTCCTCGCCGATCTCGCGCGCGATGTCGGCTTCGGTCGGCAGGCCCATCGTGAGCGCGGCGAAGGCGTGATCGATGCGGCCCGCGCGGACGTCCTCGATCAAGGCGCCGAAGGCGGCCACAAGGCCGCCGTTGCGCTCGGGCGCGCGACCGGCCCGAATGGCCCTGACGCCGCGCAAGAGAACCCGCGTCGCCAGACTCTGCGCCGCCTGCCAGCGATTGAAATTGTCGCTGTCGTGCCGGGAGAGGACGATGAGGTCCTCCTCGGTCAGGTCGTCGTCGACCCGCACCGGCGCGGAGAAACCGCGCAGGAACGACAGGGTTGGCCGCTGCGGCACGTCGCGGAAGACGATCGAGCGCTCGGAATCCTTGAGCTCGAACACGCCGCTTGCGAGTTCGTCGGCGCTCGCGTCGGATGACGTGAGCGGCATGTCGCCGCCATTGGCGCCGACGAGGCCGAGCGCCAGCGGCATCGTCATCGGCAGCTTGACGTTTTGCCCCGGCGTCGGCGCAAGCGATTGGGCGATGTCGAGCCGGTAGGTCTTGGCCCTCGGGTCGTAGGCGCCGCGAACCGTGATCTTCGGCGTCCCGGCCTGCTCGTACCAGCGCATGAATTGCGACAGATCGCGTTTCGAAACCGTCTCGAAACAGCCGACGAAATCCTCGACCGTCGCCGCGGTCCCGTCGTAACGCTCGAAATAGAGATCCATGCCGGCGCGAAACGCTTCTGCGCCGATCAGGCGCTTCAGCATCCGCACGACTTCGGCGCCCTTCTGGTAGACAGTCGCGGTGTAGAAGTTGTTGATCTCGTGATAGACCTCCGGGCGCACATTGTGCGCGAGCGGCCCCGCGTCCTCGGGGAACTGCGCCGCGCGCAGCGTGCGCACATCGCCGATCCGCTCGACCGGCGCCGAGCGCATGTCGGCGGAAAAATCCTGGTCGCGAAAGACGGTCAGCCCCTCTTTGAGGCAGAGTTGGAACCAGTCGCGGCAGGTGATGCGATCGCCGGTCCAGTTGTGAAAATATTCGTGCGCGATCACGCCTTCGATGTTGGAATAGTCGTCGTCAGTCGCGGTCTCGGGCGACGCGAGGACGTATTTGTCGTTGAAGACGTTGAGGCCCTTGTTCTCCATCGCGCCCATATTGAAATCGGAGACGGCGACGATGTTGAAAATGTCGAGATCATATTCGCGGCCATAAGCCTGCTCGTCCCAGGCCATCGAGCGCTTGAGCGCATCCATCGCGTAATGCGCGCGCTCTTCCCGGCCATGCTCGACATAGATCGCAAGCGCGACGGTCTTGCCCGACATCGTGACGAACGAATCCGCGATATGACCGAGATCGCCGGCGACCAACGCGAACAGGTAGGACGGCTTCTTGTGCGGATCGCGCCAGATCGCGAAGTGGCGGCCGGGCGTGCTCGCTTCGCCCGTGCTTTCGAGATTGCCGTTGGAGAGAAGCACCGGCGCCTCGGCCCGGTCCGCCTCGACCCGCACGCGATAGGTCGAGAGCACGTCCGGGCGGTCGAGAAAATAGGTGATGCGGCGAAACCCCTCGGCCTCGCATTGGGTGCAATAGGCGGAGCCGGAGCGATAGAGCCCCATGAGCTTGGTGTTGGCCGCAGGATCAAGCCGCGTCTCGATCGTGAGCGTGAACGCGCCCCGCGGAGGCCGGCGCATGAGGAAGCCCGAGGGCTTGGCGTCGAAATTGGCCGTGTCGATCGGCTCGCCATCCAGTCGGGCGGAGACGAACATGAGCTCATCGCCGTCGAGCGCCAGCGCCGCGCCTGCCCGGCCGGCCGGATTGGGGCGCATCGTGAGCGACGAGACGACGCGCGTCGCATGGATGTCGAGCGACACGTCAAGCTCGACATGGTCGATGAAATAATCCGGCGCGCGATATTCGCTGAGGCGAACAGGTTGTCCGTCCGACGGACGCATGGGCTGCCTTTCAAAAGTTTGGAATTCGTGGAGGCGATCAGGCCGAAGCCGCGCCGATCATAATCGCGGGCGTAAACGTGAGCCCAAAGAGACGCAAGGTCTTTTGCAGAGCCTCCGGCGGCTCAAGGCCGCTGGTGAAGATCGCGGTTCCGTCGCGGCCGGTCGGAGCGCCTGGGCGGGCGGCGGCGATCAGCGCATCGAGGCGGCGCGCGATCGCGGGCGCCGGATCGACAAAGCCGACCGGCCAAGGCGAAAGGCGCTCAATTCTGTTCAGGATAAGCGGAAAATGCGTACAGGCGAGCACGATCTGGTCGGTGCGCTTAGCCTCGCGTTCAACGAAGCACGGCGCGATCTCGCGCTCGATTTCCGCGTCGTCGACCGCTTCGCCGCGCATGACCCGCTCGGCGAGGACGGCAAGCAGCGGCGAGCCCACCAGCGTCACCTCGCAATTGGCGGCATAGTCGCGCACCAGCGCCTGGGTATAGTCGCGCGCCACGGTCCCGCGCGTCGCCAAGACGCTGATCAGTCCCGACCGCGACGCGGCCGCCGCCGGCTTGATGGCCGGCACGGTGCCGACGAATGGGAGATGCGGATAGGCGGCCCGCAAGGGCGGCAGCGCGAGCGTCGAGGCGGTGCTGCAGGCGATGACGACAATGTCGGGCTCGGTTTCGCCGATGAACCGCGCCATCACCGCCTCGACCCGGGCGACGAGCGCCGGCTCACTCAGTCTGCCGTACGGGAAGGCCGCGTCGTCGGCGGCGTAGACGATATCGACGTCGGGCCTCAAGCGCCTGATTTCGGCCAGCACCGAAAGGCCGCCGAGGCCAGAATCGAACACCAGCGCCCGTGGCGCGCGTGGCGCCGCCGGGCGGGCGTCCAGTTCGGCGATCAAGACTTGGGGCGCGTCTCCGCCCCCACCCCGGCGGTTCATGGGCTGAGGACATACGCGAATCGGGTCCACGCGGCAAAGTGACCAATTGGGCCATTGACCGGCCGGGAACAATTCAGCCAAGGAAACACATCGCGCTTTTGCGAGAGGAGTTGGCGCTGAGCGCTACGCTGTTGTCCGAGGCCGATTTCACGGCCGAGCCGGTTGAGCGCCTCGACGTGCCCGACCCGCCGACGCGCGCCGAGCGCAGGTTCCACGTGCTCGCGCTCATCGCCGCGGCGTTGCTGCATATCCTGATTCCGCTGTCGTTCTTCCTTTATTACTGGCTCTGGCCGCACCCGGTTCCGACCGCCGTGCAGGAGATCCCGGTCGAGGTGGTGATCGAGCAGCCGCCTCCGCCGCCGCCCAAGCCAAAGCCGCCGGAGGAGAAGCCAAAGCCGCCGCCGAAACCCCTGGACGAAAAGCCGGCCTATGACGCGCCCGCGGCGCCGACCGAAGAGAAGGTCAACCGCAAGTCTCCCGACAAGACGACCGAGGCCAAGGCGACCCCCGAGGCCCCTTCCCCGCCAAACCCCGGGGCTTCGCCCAAGGCGGACGCGCCGGCGCCCGCGCCTCATCCGGCCGAAGAGCAGAAAGGCGAGGCCGCGCCGCCCGCGCACGATCTGAAGCCCGAGCCTGACGGCGAATTACCCGCTGACCAGAACCCGAAGCCGGAGGACAACCCGAATCAAGCCGCCGCCCCCGCGGCGCCGCCGGCGCCGCCACAGAAGGCGCCGGTCGGCGCGCCGCTGCCGACCATCGAGGATCTGCCGCAATACAAGTTCGCGCGCTCAGTCGAAAAATCGCCTGTCGCGGGCGGGAACTCCAAATCCCGGTATCTGACGATCATCTACGGGATGATCAAACAGCACCTGCACGAGAGCCCAGGGCTCCACCTCGACCTCGCCAACAGGCACGGCATTGTGGATTTCTATCTCGACGAAGGCGGCAATCTGGTCGGCCACAGGCTCGTCGCTTCAAGCGGCTCCTCGGACCTCGATTTGGCCGTCATGAACGCGATCACCGCGGCCGCGCCCTATCCCGCGCCGCCAAACTGGAGTCCGGTCTCCCTGAACTATAATTTCGGCCGCACCCCCACGGGCGGCGGTCACTGAACGCAGAGGTAGTTCACCCGGACGCGCTCAAAATTGGGAAAGTAATTGCTCCAGTTATAGGTCGCCCTCATCCCGTATTTCGCGCATTCCTTTTCCGCCACGGCGTAAAACTCGGACCGGCTCGGAAATGTCTCGCGATGCGGCGCGTTCGGATAGTAGATGAACGAAACATCGCGATAGCTCGCGCAGCCGCTCAGCGCCGCCAGCGTCCCGATCAGGAAGACAAACCGCATTCTCGCCCCGCGCCTCGAGAACCAACGGGCCCGCCCCGAAGGAGCCCAACTCTCTTCCGCCACTCTGCCCGCCCTCCGTCTCACGCGCAAGACTTTCTCCAGATTCGCGATATTTGAGGCGTGGGCGGTTCTAACTGAGCGCGAACGCGTCGTGCTGCGTTGCCGAGCCGCCACGCAAACTGCGATGCAACCCGGTTTAATGTGGGTCGTTCTGCCCAATTGATCCGACGCAAGGGAGGCGATGGAGATAATGATACGCAGGTCGTATGGACTAAACATTGAGAATACGCGCCCGCGCCGTCTGAGGCGTCACGATCGGCGCGTCGGCTCCCCATCGGAGGCCCGCCATAAAATCGGCGATCGGGCGGATTAAAGGAGCCCCCTCCGCGACATCAAGAGTCGATGCATCCGAATCCATTCGGTGTCGCCCGTGATCGAGAACGGAGGTCAAACCCATGAAGATCGTCGTCATCGGAGGAACCGGCCTGATCGGCTCGAAGACCGTCGCCATTCTGCGTCAGCACGGCCACGACGTCGTCGCCGCCTCGCCCCAAAGCGGCGTCAACACCCTCACCGGCGAGGGGCTCAAAGAGGTCTTGGCCGGCGCGCAGGTGGTGATCGACCTCGCCAATTCGCCCTCATTTGAAGACAAGGCGGTGCTCGAATTCTTCGAGACCTCCGAGCGCCACCTTCTCCCGGCGGAGGCCTCAGCGGGCGTCGGGCATCACGTCGCGCTATCCATCGTCGCAATCGACCGGACCGACAATGGCTATTTCCGCGCCAAGGTCGCCCAGGAGAAACGGATTGAAGCTTCCGGCGTACCTTACACCATCATCCGCGCAACCCAGTTCATGGAATTCCTCCGCGGCATCGCCGAATTCAGCTGCGGATGGAAGACAGTCAGGCTTCCGCCGGTCCTGTTCCAGCCGATCGCGGCGGACGACGTCGCCGCCATCGTGGCCGAGACGGCGCTGGCGGCGCCCGGAACGGAATCGTCGAGATCGCCGGCCCGGAACGCGCGCCGTTCGACGAAATCGTCGCGAGCTATCTGAAGGCGGTCGGCGACCCGCGACAGGTCGTGCCCGACCCCGAGGCCCGATATTGGGGCGGCCGGGTCGAGGAGCGCTCGCTCGTGCCGCTGGGAGAGGCGCGCCTCGGCCGCATCGGTCTCGACGAATGGGTCCGCCGTTCACAAGCGGCAGCCTGATTCCGGATCCGCCAACCGACGGAGCGCTGCATGAAACGCCTCCTCTGTTCGCCGCTCCTCGCCGCCCTGCCCTTCGGCGATGGCCTCGCTGAGACCGCGCCGCGGCCAGTTGTTGTCCCCATCATGAGACGTTGATGCTTACCGTCGAAAGTCCGCCCGGAGCTGTGGAGCCCATCCATCGGCACGACGCGACCGCCTTCGTCTACGTCGCCGCGGACACCAAGCGCCCGACGATCCTTCATGGCAGCGCGTCGTAGCGCGGGCTGCCCACGTAAGCCTTCAGCCTTTCCTCCGGCACAAACCCCTGCGGCGTGAACTTCTGCAGGCGGCGGCCGTCGATGGTCTCGCTCGTGTAAAGCGTCCCCTTTGAAATCGACCGCGATCATGTGAAGGAGCGTGAATTCGCCGGCGTTGTGGCCAGCGCTTCCGAAGCCGCCCAGGATGCGTCCGCTCTCATGATCGAGAATCCACAACACCTCGTTGCCGGTGTCGACGACATACATGTATTTCTGCTCAGGGTCTGACGAGAAGGCGACGTCCAAAGCCGAGCCGATCGCCTTGCGTCCGGGCGCGCCGTTCGGCGCCGGCGAATAGGCGGTTCCCGGTTTGACATCGATGACGCGCTTCACGGCGCCTGTCTTGTCGAAGACCTCGATCCGGTCGTTGCCCCGGTCGCAAACGTAGAGCAGGCCCTCGCGGTCGAACTTGGCGCAATGGGGATGGCCGCCGCCGATCACTGCAAAGAGACCGCGATCCGTCCCGGCATCGCCCCATTGACGCAGGAACTTGCCTTCAGCGTCGAAGACGACGACGCGATGGTTGCCATAGCCGTCGGCGACATAGATATCGCCGTTGTCGGGATCGATCGCGATGTCGGCCGGCTCGTTGAGAAGCAGCGGGCTCCTGTTGGCGCCGGGCTCGCCGCACTTTTGGTCCGCATTGTCGCACACGCCCTTGCGCCCGATCTGCAGGAGCAGCCGTTTGCCGTCGTGCGACCATTTCTGCACGATCCCATCGGCGTTGCCGCCGATCCAGATGTTGTCCTGGCCGTCGACGAAACAGCCATGGATCGACTTGGGCATCTGTTTCGGATCGCCCCACGCGTTCACCATGTTCCCGTCGGAATCATATTCGATCACGATCGGCGCCGGCTGCTTGCCGACCGTCTGCTCCATTGTCGTGAGATCGGACCGGTTGACGCCGAATACGTGATCCTCGCGGTCGACACAGACGCCGCCGACCGCTCCCGTCACCCAGCGATTGGGCAACGGCTTCGGCCAATAGGGATCGACGACGAAGCGCGGGACCTCGCTGTCCGCCGCGCGGGCTGGGCTCTGGGACAGCAAGACAACAATTGCGCCCAAGCCCGCCAGCGCGGCCCTGACGACTCCCGTCCAGACTGTACGTGAAAATGGCGGACCGGCGCGCTTCGTCAACCTGGACATCGCACTCCTCCCTTAGCCGCCCGGAGTTCCCTTTGGCTCCGGGCGCACCCACTGGCGCTCGCTTAGCGCCTTAGCCCCAGCACTTGGCGAGGCCTTCCTTCGACGAGATCGACGGAACGCCTTCGACCGGCTTGTCGGTGACGAGCGAGACGCCGGTGTTGAAGAAATCGAGGCCCGGGCTCGGCTGCGGCTTTTTGCCGGTCTTGGCGTATTCGACAGCGGCTTCCACGCCCTTGGAGGCCATCAGCAGCGGATATTGCTGGGCGGTCGCGCCGATGATTCCGGCGGCGACGTTCTTCACGCCAGGGCACCCGCCATCGACCGAGACGATGAGCGCGTCCTTGGCCTTGCCGGCGGCCCTCAGCGCGCCATAGGCGCCGGCCGCGGTCGGCTCGTTGATCGTGTAGACGAGATTGATGCTCGGATCCTTCTGCAGCAGCGTCTCCATCGCCGCGCGCCCTTGCGCTTCCTCGCCCCTGCCCCACTGATGGCCGACGACGCGCTTGTCGGTCTCGTGTCCGTATTGCTTCCAGTCCGAGTTCTCGACGCCAAAGCCCTTCGAGAAGCCGAAGTCGCGCAGGCGGTCCACCGAAGGCTGATCGACGAGCGCGTCGACATAGGCGATGCGGGCGTCCTTGGCCTTGTCGCCGAGCGTCTTTGCCGCCCATTGGCCGATCAGCTCTCCGGCCTTTTCATTGTCGGTGGCGAAAGTCGCATCGGCCGCGCTTGGCGGATCGAGCGGCGTATCGAGCGCGATCACCAGAATTCCAGCCTTGCGCGCGCGCTCTATGGTCGGAACGATCGCCTTGGTGTCGCTCGGCGTGATCAGAATGGCCTTGGCGCCGGCGTTCATGAGCTGCTCGATCGCGTCCACCTGGCCCGTATTGTCGCCATCGTATTTGCCGGCGAAGCTGCGAAAATCGACCCCGAGCTCCTTGGCTTTCGCCGCCGCGCCTTCCTTCATTTTGGCGAAGAACGGATTGGCGTTCGTTTTCGTGATCAGTCCGACGATGATCTTGTCTGCCGCGAAGGCCGGTGCGGACGCGAGCGCCCATGCGGCGACAGCGCAGGCGGCGATTGTCTTCCAACGCGCGCCGCGTTGGTTAGGGACGTTCATGGTCATACGTTCCTCCTGTGGGCTTCGCCGTTATGGCTCGCTTAGGCGAGCGGCGACGATCAGCCGCATAAGGCTATGTCCTCGATCGAGCGCTGGCAAACTCGGAAAGCATCGGCGAAACCGGGCAGAAGGCTGAAAGCCTATGTCGCCCGCGGCGAAGCGCGGCCCGCCACCAGGCGGGCTTTCGAGGCTCAATTGGCGCTCGCCGCCGTGACGCCGCCGAGCGGGTGATCGAGGTCCGGCTTTGCGCACGGGATGCGCTCGCTAAGGTGTCGCCGGCTCATTAGGGGTGATGAGCCGGCGACTGGCCCTTCAGCGGTCCGGCGGGCGGCAAGTGGGGAAGCCGCGGCCAGTCGCCTGTGCGTGGCGCCGCTGAGGGCCGTTCAGGGCCGGCGCAGCACGTTAAATCGGTATATAGGAGGGCAAGCGAAAACTTCCACTGGCCTTTTATCCGAGGCGCGACGGCTCTCGCGGGAAGCGTTGGGTGAGGATTTCGGCAACAACGCCTGAGACCCAGCCACCTTGCGCCCGCGCGGAACACGAGCGGATCGCGGCGAGGATACAGGCGGAAATCACGGCTTCGAAGTCGGATCGAGCAGCAGCGCCAGCATCCGCCGAAATCGAGCCAGCGCAGTCGCGTTCCGTTCGACCTTCATCCTGAGCAGCGTGCCGTGCCAGGCTGCAAGCAGAAAGGCGCCGAGATCCGCCGCCGCCTGTTCGTCGCGAGGCCGGGCCAAGCGAACGACCCTCTCGAACTGCGCCGATTGCCGGGCAAGCACCGCGCACAGCCGCGCGCGGAGAGCGTCATCGTGAAAGGCGATCTCACCGGCAAGATCGGGAACCATGCATCCACGCCGCCACTCGGCCTCGGAGGCCGATGCCGCGATCCGGTCGAAATAGGCCATGAGCCGCTCCGCCGGCGGGCGCGTGTCGTCGCCCAGCGTCTCGCGCATGATGGCGTCGATCCTCTCGGCATAAAGATCGAGGACGAGGAGTCCGAACGCCTCCTTCGAGCGGAAGTGGTTGGTGAACGAACCCTGCGGCACGCGCGCCGCCATCGCAATGTCCCAAAATCCCTGTCGCCGCGAGCCCGCGCGCATGCACGACCCGAACCCCGGCGTCGAGCAGCGCCTCTCGCTGATCTTTCTCCACAAAAGGCTCCCAATACGGCTGTATTGACGCATTAATTCGGCTGTATTAACATCTCAGGATGCTGGGAGAAGCTTTTTGCGCCCCGGCCGGACCGCAAATGCCGGAAGGAGAGCCCTCAAAATTTCTGCAACCCAGCCGCCGCCAGGAATGGGCGCAACGTCGGGTTGAGATTGCCGTCACGCCACGCAATCACATGGGCGACCGTCGGCGCGGCCTCCAGGGCTAAGAACACCACATCGGGCAATCCCAGCCTGCTCATCGATGTCGGCACCAGCGCGACCCCCAGTTTTTCCGCGACAAGGCTGACGATCGTCTGCTGAAGCTGCGCTTCCAACCTGAAGGTCGGCGCGACGCCGCCGGAGCGGCAGAAGCGCAGGATGGCGTCGCGCAGGGTCGGGGCCACGTCTGGCGGCGTGGCGATCAAGGGCTCGCCCGCCAGCTGTTCGGCGCGGATCGTCGGCAGTGCTGCGAAGGCATGCCCGGAAGGCACGGCGAGGCAAAGCTTTTCTTCGAAGATCTGATGGGTCGAAAGCCCACGTATGGGGCCGGGATCGAACGTCACGGCTGCGTCGAAGCGGCCTGTCAGCACCGCATCCGGCAACAAATCGGGGATCATTTCGCGCAATTCGACACGCACCTGCGGGTAATCGGTCATGAATTGCCGCGTCAGGCGCGGCAACACCGTATGCGCGGCGTGCATCATGAAGCCGATCGCCAGCGCGCCGAGCTCCCCGCGCTCCGCCAATTGCGCGTTGCGGCACGCCTGATCGAAGGCGGCGATCGCCAAACGGGCGTCCTCGAGCAGGCGCTGTCCGGCATGAGTGAGTTTGGCGCGGCGCGAATTTCGCTCCAGCAGGCGCACGCCAAGCTCCCGCTCGAGCGCCGCGATCTGCCGCGTCAGCGGCGGCTGGCTGATGTGCAGGCGCTCGGCGGCGCGGCCGAAATGCAGGGTTTCGGCCAGGGCGACGAAATAGCGCATCTGGCGGAGGTCAATCATATTGATACCGAAAAGGTATTGATAGCCTCATGATTCGGCATTGGATACTATCAATCCGTGAGCCTATGCCAAGGAAAACCATGGGCCGCCGATCATGCTCTCCACACTCAGCGTCGTTCTGCCGATCTTCGCGCTGATCTTCGCTGGCTGGCTTGCCCGGCGGATCGGCGTCCTGGGGGCGGACGCCACCACGGAACTCACCCGTTTCGTCGTCTATCTCGCTCTCCCCGCGCTCCTGTTCGACATCATCGCGAAAGTCCGCTGGTCCGACATCTGGCAACCCGCCTTTATCGCGACCTTCAGCCTCGGAATTGCGGTTGTTTTTCTGATCACGCTGATGATCCGGCTCAGCCGCCCGCGCCATTTGGCTGACGCGGCGATCGACGCGCTGAACGCCAGCTACGCGAATACCGGTTTTATCGGCTTTCCGCTGGCGCTGATCGCGCTTGGCGGGGACGCCATGCCGCCGACGCTGGTTGCGACGATCCTGACCGCCTGCGTGTTGTTCGCCGTGGGGATCGTGCTGATCGAGACCGGCCTGCAAACCGAGAAGCGGCGGCGGCGCCTGGTCGTCGAAGGTCGGGCGGCGCCCTGTTGCGCAATCCGCTCGTCGTCGCGCCTGCCTTGGGCGCCGTGTTCCCGCTTTCCGGTCTCACATTGCCGACCGCCGCCGATGCGTTCCTGAGTTGCTCGGCGGAGCCGCGCCGCCCTGCGCGCTGGTTGCGCTTGGCCTTTTCCTCGCCGCCAAAAGGGACAGAGCCGAAACAGATGTGGGATCGGCCGCGCTCCTGGTGGGCTTGAAGCTCGTGCTTCAGCCGGCGGCGACATGGTTGCTGGCGACGAGCGTGTTCGGCCTCTCTCCCTGCTCACCCATACCGCCGTCCTGCTCGCCGCCTTGCCCACCGGCACCGGCCCCTTCATGCTGGCCGAGTTCTATCGCCGCGAGGCGGGCGTCACCTCGACCGTGGTGCTCGCCTCGACCGTCGCGTCGCTGGCGACGATCAGCGCCTATCTCGCCGTGTCGCGATAGCGGGCCTGCGGCGCCTCGGTCGTGGCTTGCGCGCAACTGATTTTGGCGCCCTTGCGCCAAGGCGCGGAAATCAAGGGCGATAAGTGGCGCCAGAGATAGGGCGTGACCGATCCCGGCAGGCTCTGGGATAGGCCCAGGTATCGACAGACGGCCGAGCGTCGCCGCTCGGGAACGCCGCAGCGCTCGTGCGCTATCCCAATCGACAAGTCTTGCCCAATCGACAAGTCTTGCCCAATCGACAAGTCTTGCCCAATCGACAAGTCTTGCCCAATCGACAAGTCTTGCCCAATCGACAAGTCTTGCCCAATCGACAAGCCTTGGCCCGAAATGTCCGGCCCGGATTCCTAAGATGGCCCAGTGAACGGCGGCCGGTTCATGAGCGTTGCCCAAGCCGCGCCCTCGCCAAATCAACCCTTGGAACAATGAGCATCCGTTCCTGTTTAATTTGCTGGCGGGCCTCGAGGATAGGAACGATGATATGTACCACCACGTAAAAAAACTGATGTATACCGTAAACGTTGGAGAAGCAGATCCTCGTTTTGGCAAAATGCTTCTTGAACAATTCGGCGGCGCGAATGGAGAGCTGGCCGCGGCGATGCAATATTCAATTCAAGGTCTGAATTGCGATGATCCGGGCCTGAAGGACCTGCTGATGGACATCGGCACCGAGGAACTCAGCCACCTCGAGGTCATCGGCACCTTAGCGAGAATGCATCTCAAGCCCACAAAGACGAGCCGCGACGCGGCGGACACAGATCCGCTGGTGGCAATTTGCGGCGGCGGCGGCGTCAATTTGTACAACTCAGTCGGTAATGCATGGACCGCCGACTACCTCAAAATCACTGGCGAGCTCGACGTCGACTTGCGGAGCAATATCGCCGCCGAGGCCCGCGCCAAAATCGTCTACGAGCGGTTGATCGACTTTTGCGACGATCAGGGCAGCAAGGATGCCCTGCAGTTCCTGATGACGCGCGAGATTACGCACCTAAAGGCTTTTATGGTTGCGCTTGAAGCAATGGGTAAAGACCCCTTGATGATCGGCGTCATCAGGCCAACGCCGAAGATGGTCGATCAGTTTTTCAACACCTCAACCGGCGACGGCGACATGGGCGAGAAGGACCTTCTCGGACCTTGGAACGACAACAACTCGGTCGAACGCATTGACGCCCCAGCATTTCAGGAACTTGAAGACCCCGACGCCGGGACTCGCAAGGCGGTCCCCATTGAAGGGCCCGAGCTTAGCACGCCGGTTGAGGAGGCAGCCCCGCCAGAGCAAAAAGACCCAATTCCTGCGCCCGCCAAGAGGACCAAGTCGAGCCGAGGGTGAAGGGCGACGAGAGCTTCGGGGGTGGCCTTAGCCACCCCTTCCGCGCGTAATATTTTCCGCCTTATCCGCGGTATTGGCCTCGGGATCGACCGCGCTCCTGGTCAGGCTCAAGCTCGTGCTTTCAGCCAGGCGGTTGGCGACGAGCGTATTCGGCCTCTCGCCCCTGCTCACCCATACGGCGGTGCTGCTCGCCGCCTTGCCCACCGCGCCGGGCCCTTCGTGCTGGCCGAGTTCTATCGCCGCGAGGCCGGCGTCACCTCGACCGTGGTGCTCGCCTCGACCGTCGCGTCGCTGGCGACGATCAGCGCCTATCTCGCGGTGTCGCTATAGCGGGCCCCCGATGGGCCTCGGTCGTGGGTCGCCTGCACAAATCAACATATTTGCGCCGGCCGATTAGCGATCAATCGGAGGCTTTTGAGAGAGCCAGGCGGCATATAGATTCGCAGCTTCGTCGATGTGAGGCTAACCGCATGGTTCGCTTTCCAACCCATGGCGATTTCGAGAACGCGGAGCGGTTTTCGACCGACGACGTCTTGCAAGGCGTTGGACCTACGCCGTGCGTTCCGCCCGATGCGGGTTTTATCCGCGTGCATGTGGATGGAAGACCGGAGGACATTCGCTTTTATGGGAGGGAAGGCGCGCCGGACGTCGCACCCTTAGTTTACTTGAGCAGCGACTGCTTGCAAAAAGTGGACGGCGTCCTCTCGGTCTTCACTCGCTACGGCGAGGAGTCGCCCCTGACCGTGCAAAATTGGGCGGAGCAGATGTCGGTCTCGTTGGGCCGGACGTTCTTGGCTCTAGCCCGGCCCGGCATCTTTGGCTCCTCTGGCGATCATAGGGAGCGTCGCCGACCGCGCGAGGTCGCGGTTGTTGGCGCGGCCTTGGACGCCCTAAAAGCCGCCTTCGGCTGGACACTTATCGACCTCGCCGGACTTTCCGGCGGAGGTCATCTCGTGGCGGCGCTTATCGCCGACCGGAACGATGTTGGTTGCGCCGTCATCGCCTCCGGCAACGTGTCCGTCCGTCAACGCAATGCGGAAATGAAATGGGAGACGGATATCACCGGCTTCTCCGATTTCGTTGACCCCATCGACCTTGTCGAGCGCGTAGCCAAATCTCCTCCGCGGCGGTTGATCGTGTTGACCGACCCGGACGACAGGATTGTTCCGGCCGCGAGCCAATTGGCATATGTGGCGGCTCTTAGAAAGGCTGGCGTTGCTGTTGACCATCGACTTGCGAGAGCCCTGGAGCCCACGCGCCACGTCTTGCAGGAAGCGGCCTTATTCGCCGCAGCCGCAAACCCTTCGAGTTCGGTGACGCTATAGCTGTGGAGTGCAAATCAAGATTTTGAGCGGGCCGCGTCGAGACGCGGGCGTGGCCGCCGGCGTGAAATCAAAACTCTGCGCGCCTGTATTGGCAAAACCAGAAACCTGTGCTACAAACTGGGGTCACCAAATGGATGCGCTCGCAGCGAAGATCTAGCGGGAATAACATGTGAGATAGCGACTTGAGAGGCGGGAGAAGATTTTTTTATTTGGATTCGCTGTAACCCATTGAAAAGCCCCGATTGGCCAAAGGAATCCAAGGAAATCCAAGGCTTTTTCCTTGGATTCCTTTGGATTTCCTTGGTTTTATTTGGATTGGTTTGGACGCCGGTCCGAGCCGGCGCCCTGCGCCCGGCTAGCCGAGCGCCCTTAAGACCCCCGGCAGCGCGTCGGCCAGGTCCTCCGCGATCAGGCCGGGGCCGACCGCCCGGCCGCAGGCGCCGTGCAGCCAGACCGCCGCGGAGGCGGCTTCGAACGCCGGCATCGCCTGGGCCGTAAGCCCCGTGACGAGGCCCGCCAGCACGTCGCCGGAGCCGGCGGTGGCGAGCCACGGCGGCAGGTCCCAACCGATGGTCGCGCGGCCGTCGGGCGCGGCGACCACCGTGTCGGCGCCCTTGACCAGAACGGCCGCGCCCATGAGGCGCGCGGCGGCGCGGGCGCGCGTGAGCTTGTCGTCGTCGGGCCTGACTTCGGCCATGCCCTCGAACAGCTTGGCGAACTCGCCCTCGTGCGGGGTCATGACGGCCTCATGCCCGCCGCGCTTGATCAGGGCCGCGAGCCGCGCGGCGTCGCCGGCGAAGCTCGTCAGCGCGTCGGCGTCGAGCACGATCGTCCGCTGCTTGGCGGGCCGGGTGAGCGCCGCCGCGACCCGCTTGCGCAGGGTCGGACCGACGCCCGCGCCGGGGCCGAGCGCGATCGCGCGGCGCCGCTCGTCGGCAAGCAGCGCCTCGAATTCGCGGGCGTTCGCGAACGGGGCGACCATCACGGCGGTCAGGTGCGCGGCATTGACCGCGACCGCGTCGGGCGGGCTCGCCACGCTGACAATGCCGGCGCCGGCGCGCAGAGCCGCGCGGGCGGCGAGGCGGGCCGCGCCCGTGTGATGGCCCGAGCCCGAGAGGATAAGCACAGCGCCCCGCGCATATTTGTGGCTCGCCGCGTTTGGGCGCGGCAGCGCCTCGCCCCAGACGGCCGGCGCATTGACGAAGGTTTTCGGCGCGATGGGGCCAAGCGCGGCTTCGGGAATGCCGATGTCGGCGAGCCGGATCGCGCCGGCGAGCGCGCGGCCGGGCTCCAGCAGATGGCCGGGCTTCAGCCGGAAGAAGGTCACGCTCGCGCTCGCTTCGACCGCGACGCCCCAAATTTTGCCGGTTTCTCCGTCGATTCCGGAGGGAACGTCGACCGCGAGCACACGGCCCCCGGCGCGCCCGAAGGCGTTGATCCGCCCGATGATCGCCTTCGCTTTGCCGTCGATGTCGCGGGCGAGCCCAGCGCCGAACAGCGCGTCGATCACGCAATCGGCCTCAGCAAAGTCGACCGCGGCGGCGTCGAGGACCGGGCCGGACCAGCGAGCGGCGGCGAGCGCCGGGTCGCCTTTCAGGGCGTCGCGGCGGCCGAGCAGCCCAAGCTCGACCGCATAGCCGCGCTGGCCGAGCAGGCGCGCAGCGATGAAGCCGTCGCCGCCATTGCCGCCCGGGCCGCAGAGCACGGCGACCCGGCCGCGCGACTTCGTGAGCCGCGCCGTTTCGTCGGCGACCGCGAGCCCGGCCCGCTCCATGAGCGTGAATGCCCGGCGTTCCCGCCGAGATCGCAAAGCGGTCGGCTTTGCTCATTTCGGCTGGGGTCAGGAGTTCCGGAAGCGCCAGAGGGTCAGGCATGGCGGCGAAGGTGCGCGCCGCTCGCGCGCGGCGCAAGGGGCTAAAAACGCCCTTCCCATCGCGCCGGATTTGCTATATCGCGCCTCACGCTGATCCCCGATAGCTCAGCTGGTAGAGCATTCGACTGTTAATCGAATGGTCGCAGGTTCGAAGTCCTGCTCGGGGAG
>CAVPPX010000025.1:0-17817 GCA_963707355.1 uncultured Alphaproteobacteria bacterium
CGGCGACCAGAGCGAACCTGAAGTCGCCGATCGCCGCAAGCGGCGCGCGCGAGCGGTCACGCGCGAACGATGTCGCGGCGCGCTCGGATACGCGATGTTGATGAACCGTGCCGGTCGGCGCCGCTCCCGTGGGCAACGACGATCCGCCTCGAGGGCCCTATTCTGCGCCCCGCGCCTAACCCGATGCGCGAGCGCGCGAGCGCGGATCGCTCGTAGACCGCGAACGGGGTCGCCGGCATGTCGATGTGTCGATCTTGTAGGCGCGCCAGAGCGCGTCGGCGACTGCGTTCATCACCGCGGCGTCGATCCGATCGACCCGCTTCGCCCGCGCCTTTGAGGCCCATCGGGTTGGTCGTCGACGGCACGTTGCGCGTCTCGAAATCGAACGCAGGCAGATTGTCGGCGCGCGGCATGCAATAGTCGAGGAAGCTTGCGGTCAAGAGCTGCCCGTCGTCGTCGAACACAGCGCGCTCCATCAGGGCTGGCCCGCCCCCTGAGCGATGCCGCCATGGACCTGTCCCGCAAGCAGCAACGGGTTCAACGTGAATCCAAAATCGTCGACTACCGAGTAGCGAACGATGGTGGTGACGCCCGTGTTCGGGATCGATCTCGACCTCGCATGCGTGCGTGCCATTCGGATAGGTGGCGTTCGACGGCGCGAACGACTCGGTCGCGCGTCAAATTTGCTGCGGTGACGCCCGGAAGCGCCGCGATCTCCGAATAAGAGATCGCGCGGTCGGTTCCGGCGATGCGTACTTGGCCATCGGCGATTTCAAGGTCGGCGACCGCCGCCTCGAGCTTGTCGGCCGCCAATTCCTTTAGCGAACCGGCCAGGGTTTCCGACGCGCGGGTCACCATCACCGCGCCAATTGGAATGGAACGCGATCCGCCCGTGCCGAAGCCCGTCTTGACCCGATCGGTGTCGCCCTGCACCACTTTGATGCGCTCGAGCGGCACGTCGAGAAATTGCGAGACGGCCTGGGCGTGGCGGTCTCATGCCCCTGCCCATTCGATTGGGTGCCAATCGGCAGCGTGAAATCGCCATTCTTCTCAAGCGTCAAAGAGCCGGTCTCGGAATCGCTCCAGGCGGTGCATTCGATGTAGCTCGCAATGCCGAAGCCTCTGATCTTGCCGCGCCCCCGCGCATCATCCGCTCGGCTCGTGAAACCCGCACGGTCCGCCTTCTTCAGGCAGGCCGAAACGCGCCTTCGAAATCCCCGACGTCGTAATCGCGATTGGTGTGGGTATGGTAGGGCATCTGCTCGGGCTTGACGAAATTGCGCGAGCGAATGTCCTCGGGCGTCAGCCCAAGCTTGCGCGCGCAAGCGTCGACAAGCCGCTCGAGCACATAGGCTGCCTCCGGACGTCCGGCCCCGCGATAGGCGTCGACGGGCACGGTGTGGGTGTAGATGCCGCGAACACGCGCGTGGAGCGCGTCGATATGGTAGCACCCAGTCGCCATCGACGCGCCGAGCCAGGGAATATAAGGCGCAAACAGCGACAGATAGGCGCCGAGATTGCCGAGGATATCGACCCTGAGCGCCAGAAAACGACCATTGGCGTCGAGCGCCATTTCGGCCGTCGTCAGATTGTCGCGGCCTTGCGCGTCGCCGACGAAATGCTCGCTGCGATCGGCGAGCCAGCCGACGCTCCGTCCGAGACGCTTGGCCGCCTCGAGAACAAGCGGATATTCCCGATAGACGACGGCCTTGGTGCCGAACCCGCCGCCGACGTCTTGCGTGACAACGCGAAGGGATTCGGGTGGAATTTTGAGCATCGCCCCGGCGATTGCGCCCTGAATGCCGTGCACGCCCTGACTTCCGACGTTCAGCGTGAAGCGGCCGGATTTCGGATCATATTCGCCAACGGCGGAGCGCGGCTCCATATAATTGGCGACGACGCGCGAGTTGACGATTTTGATGCGAACACTATGCGCTGCGCCGGCAAACGCCTTATCCGTCTCGCCTTTATAGCCGATATGGGTGTCGTAAGCGACGTTGCCCGGAGCCTCGGCGAAAATGAGCGGCGCGTCCGGCCGCAAAGCAGCTTCCATGTCGGTCACGACGGGAAGCGCGTCCCATGTCATGCTGATCAATTCGGCGCCGTCGCGCGCCTCGAGAGCCGTGTCGGCGACCACCATGGCGATCATGTCGCCCACGTGCTGCGCTTCATCCGACGCCATCACAGGATAGGGCTTGAGCGGCGTGTTCGACCCGTCGGAATTGCCGACCGGGGCGACACAAGGCATGTCGCCAATGTTGGCGAAATCGCTGGCGACATAGACGGCTCGAACGCCGGGGGCGGCGCGCGCGGCTTCAAGATCGTCGATGCGAAACTTCGCGTGCCCGTATGGGCTGCGCAGAAAAACCGCCTTGAGCTCGGCCTTATCAACCGCATCCGAGGCGTAATTGCCCCGCCCGCTGATGAGGCGGATATCCTCGACGCGCTTGACGCTCTGACCTATCCCGAATTTTGTCGGTCTCACATTCATGTTCTGATATCCCTGTAGCAGCCCGCCGGGATCTTTGCGTCACCGAACGGCGTTCACTCTTACTAATCGAAACTCGCCCGATTGCGAACCCCGCGCCATCGTCGCTTCGGCGAGCCTCGTCGAAGCTCAGGTGGCCAAGCAGCGCGCGGCTTGCTATCACCGCCGCCCAAAGCGGCTCGAGGCAAAGAATTCGCCATGCGCAAGGGCGCAATCATACGCAAGACCAAGGAAACAAGCATCGAGGTCGGCCTCGACCTCGATGGCTCGGGGCTTGCCGATGTCACAACCGGCATTGGCTTTTTCGATCATATGCTCGACCAGTTGGCGCGTCATTCCCTGGTCGACGTCAAGATTTGGGCCGACGGCGATCGCCACATCGACGATCATCATACCGTCGAGGACGTGGGCATCGCGCTCGGCCAGGCGCTCATGAAGGCGCTCGGCGACAAGCGGGGATTGACCCGATACGCCGACTGCCTCTTGCCGATGGACGAGACCTTGACCCGGGTCGCCCTCGACGTGTCGGGCCGGCCGTTCCTCGTCTTCCGGACCGAATTCCCGACTGAGAAGATCGGCGCTTTTGACACTGGACTCGTGCGGGAGTTCTTTCAGGCTTTCGCCGGCAACGCCGGGCTCACGCTGCATATCGAGACGCTTTACGGCGTAAACAGCCATCACATCGCCGAATCGTGCTTCAAGGGCGTCGCCCGCGCGCTGCGCAGCGCGATTGCAATCGATCTGCGTCAGGCCGAGCGCGTGCCCTCGACCAAGGGGGCGCTCTAGGGCGACATGCCATGAGCGTCGCCATCATCGACTATGGCTCCGGCAACCTGCACTCGGCGCGGAAGGCCTTCGAGCGCGCCGCGCGCGAGGCGGGCCTCGGCCTCGAGGTGAAGGTCACCGCGCGGCCCGAGGACGTGCTCGCCGCCGATCGTATCGTTTTGCCGGGCGTGGGCGCGTTCGCGGACTGTCGCCGCGGGCTCGATGGCGTTTCAGGCATGGTCGAGGCAATGGAGGAGGCGGTTCGCCGCCGCGGCCGGCCGTTCCTCGGCATTTGCGTCGGCGCGCAACTCATGGCGACGCGCGGCCTCGAACATGAGGTGGTTCACGGCTTGAACTGGATTGCGGGCGACGTCGCGGCGATCAAGCCCCGCGATCCGGGCTTGAAGATTCCTCATATGGGGTGGAACACCCTCGATGTGGGGCGCAGCCATGCGCTTTTAGAGGGCGTGAGCACAGGCGAGAGCGGACTGCACGCCTATTTCGTGCATTCCTATCAATTGTACGCGGACGACCCCGACGACCTGGTGGCGAGCGCCGACTACGGCGGCCCGGTGACCGCGATCATCGCCCGCGACAACATCGCAGGCACCCAGTTTCACCCCGAAAAGAGCCAAACGCTGGGTCTCAAATTGATCGCCAATTTTCTCAAGTGGCGCCCGTGATCCTCTTCCCCGCCATTGATCTGAAGGACGGCCAGTGCGTTCGCCTTGTCCAGGGCGACATGACGCGGGCGACGATGTTCAATGCCGATCCCGCCGCTCAGGCGCAAGCGTTCATCGCGCAAGGGTTCGACTATCTGCACGTCGTCGATCTCGACGGCGCGTTCGCCGGCAAGCCGATGAACGCCGAGGCGGTTCGACACATTCTCGCCGGGCTCACGGTCAAGCTGCAACTCGGCGGCGGAATCCGCGACATGAAGACCGTGCGCGGCTGGCTGGAGAGCGGCGTGACTCGGGTCATCATTGGCACAGCGGCGGTGCGCGACCCCGATTTCGTGCGCGAGGCGGCCCGGCTCTATCCCGGCCGGATTGCGGTCGGCGTTGACGCGCGGGAGGGCGTGGTCGCCATCGAGGGATGGGCGAAAACCTCGGACATGTCAGCTCTCGATCTCGCACGGCGGTTTCAGGACGCCGGCGTCGCGGCGATCATCTACACCGACATTGCGCGCGACGGCGCGCTCGCCGGCCTTAACCTCGAAAGCACAATCGCGCTGGCCCACGAGCTTGAGATTCCGGTCATCGCCTCGGGCGGCCTCGCCTCGATTGAGGACATCAGACGGCTGACCGAGCCGGATTGCGCCCGCCTCGCCGGCGCCATCGTCGGGCGTGCGCTCTATGACGGCCGGCTTGATCCGCGCGCGGCGCTGACGCTCCTCCACGCCGGCGGACGATCGGAACGGTCAACAGGATCGCCTCAGTGACATTGAAGGCGCGGGTCATCCCCTGTCTCGACGTCAAGGACGGCCGGGTCGTCAAGGGAATCAACTTCGTCAATCTGCGCGACGCCGGCGATCCGGTGGAGAGCGCGATCGCCTACGATCGAGCGGGCGCGGACGAGCTGTGCTTTTTGGACATTACCGCGAGCCACGAAGACCGCGGCATCCTGCTCGACGTCGTCAGGCGCACGGCGGAGGTCTGCTTCATGCCGCTGACGGTGGGCGGCGGCGTGCGCACGACGGAGGACATACGCAAGCTTCTGCTCGCCGGCGCCGACAAGGCCTCGATCAATTCAGCGGCTGTCGCCGACCGGGACATCGTGCGCCAGGCGGCGGAGAAGTTCGGCGCTCAGTGCGTCGTCGTCGCCATCGACGCCAAGCGGGTGTCCGCGAGCGGCGAGGCGCCGCGCTGGGAGATCTTCACCCATGGCGGGCGGCGCGCGACCGGCATCGAGGCGATCGGCTACGCACGTGAAGTCGCCGTTCTCGGCGCGGGCGAGATCCTTTTAACCTCTATGGACCGCGACGGATCGAGGCAGGGCTTCGATCTCGAGCTGACCCGAGCGGTCGCGGACGCGGTCGCCATTCCGGTCATCGCCTCCGGCGGCGTCGGCGATCTCGACCA
Source organism: uncultured Alphaproteobacteria bacterium (assembly GCA_963707355.1). GTDB lineage: Bacteria > Pseudomonadota > Alphaproteobacteria > Rhizobiales > Beijerinckiaceae > Roseiarcus. The sequence goes on from CAVPPX010000025.1 coordinate 5,335, forward strand.
CCTCGTCGCTGGCGTGCAAGAAGGACGCGCCAGCGCGGTGCTCGCGGCGTCGATCTTCCATTTCGGCGAATTCACGATCCGGCAGGCGAAGGCGCGGATGGCCGAGGCCGGAATCCCGGTGCGCTTGGACTGACCGTGCAAGTGTACGCCCGGCGCCGCGCGCGCTAGAGTTTGAGCCGTTTCATGGGAGAGCCTGATGGCCGCTGCGGGCGATCAAACGCATTTCGGCCAACGCACCGTCCGGCTGGACGAAAAGCAGAGCCTGGTGAACGACGTCTTCCATAGCGTCGCCACTCGCTATGACCTGATGAACGATCTGATGTCGTTCGGCCTGCACCGGGCTTGGAAGGACGCTCTCGTCGCCAAGGTCCGGCCGCCGCTGACGCGCCCGTTCCATCATATCGATGTCGCGGGGGGCACCGGCGACGTCGCGACGCGTGTGGCGAAGGCGGGCGGTCCGTTGACTGAGGTGACAGTCGTTGACGTCAATCCCGACATGTTGCGCGTGGGGGAAAAGCGGGCGGCGAGGCGCGCCTTCTCCAATCGGTTGACGTTCGTTGAAGGCAACGCCGAGGCGCTGCCGCTGCCCGACGCGCGGTTCGACACCTACACAATCGCGTTCGGCATCCGCAATGTGCCGCGCATCGAAACCGCTCTCAGGGAAGCTTATCGTGTTCTCAAGCGCGGCGGACGTTTCCTGTGCCTCGAATTTTCGCGCGTCGATTTGCCTGTCATGGATCGCTTGTACGACGCCTATTCCTTCGCGGCCATTCCGCCGATCGGCAAAGTGGTGACCGGCGACGGCGGCGCTTATCGCTATCTTGTCGAATCGATCCGGAAATTTCCGCCCCCGGAGCGATTTGCCGAGATGATCGGCGAGGCCGGGTTCGCGCGCGTGGACTTCACGCGCCTGACCGGAGGCGTCGTCGTGATCCACTCGGGTTGGAAACTCTAATTCATGCCGATTTTGTCGTCGCTCGGCCACGTCTCAAGGCTGACGCGCGCTGCTTTCGTGTTCGCCCGAGAAGGGGCATTCGTCGGCGTCGACCCAGTGCCTCTGCCCCCGGTGTTGAGGCCGCCACTCGCGTTGGCCAACTTGATCGCAAAACGCGACGGCGATGGCCTGGCGGGCTTGTCCCGGGCGATCGATCGCTTGGGGCCGTCATACGTCAAGCTTGGGCAGTTCCTTTCGACGCGTCCGGACATCGTCGGCGGCAAGGTCGCCATCGAGCTCGAGCGACTGCAGGACCGTGTCGCGCCGATGAGCCGCGAAATGGCGGTGGCGATCGTCGAGGCCTCTTTCGGCATGAAGATCGAGTCTCTGTTCGAGAGCTTCGGCGAGCCGGTCGCGGCGGCTTCAATCGCCCAGGTGCATCGCGCCGAGGTGCAGACGGGCGAAGGCTTGCGGCCAGTCGCGGTCAAAGTGCTGCGCGCCGGGACCGAGCGGCGCTTTGGGCGCGACCTTTCGGACATGGCTTTCGCCGCGCGGTTCGCTGAGAGCCTGGCCCCGGAATTCCGCCGCTTGCGGCTCGCCCAGGTTGTCGAAACGCTCGCCCGCTCGGTGCGCATGGAGATGGATTTCCGGCTCGAAGCGGCGGCGGCGTCAGAATTCGTCGAAAACTCAAAGGATGATCCAGACGTTCGAGCGCCGGTGGTGGACTGGACCCGAACCACCCGCGAAGTGATGACGATGGAATGGATCGACGGGGTGCCCCTGGCCGACCCTGACCGTCTGATCGCGCTTGGGTTTGATCCTCAGTCCCTTGCCCGCGCTTTGATTCAGACATTTTTGCGCACCGCGCTGCGCGATGGATTCTTCCACGCCGATATGCACCAGGGCAACTTCTTCGTCGACAAGGAAGGCCGTATCGTCGCTGTGGATTTTGGAATCATGGGCCGGCTGGGGCGTAAAGAGCGCCGATTCCTGGCTGAAATCCTCTACGGCTTCATTCGCCGTGACTACCTGCGGGTCGCCGAGGTCCATTTCGAGGCAGGCTACGTGCCTCATACGTATCGGGTCGAGGATTTCGCCCAGGCTCTCCGGGCTATCGGCGAACCGATCCACTCACGCACCGCCGACCAGATCTCGATGGCGAAAGTCTTGACGCTCCTGTTCGAAATCACGGCGCTGTTCGAAATGGCGACCCGAATCGAGCTGGTGATGCTGCAGAAAACCATGGTTGTCGTCGAAGGCGTAGCCCGAAAGCTCGACCCTCAGCTTAACATGTGGTCGACCGCCGAACCGGTCGTTAGCGCTTGGATCGCCGAACATCTCGGCCCAGTTGGGCGCATCGAAGACGCCGGTCGGATCTTTTCGTCCCTTGCCTCCTTCCTCGGCGACGCGCCGCGCCGGCTCGAGCAAATCGCCGACAAATTCGAGGCTAAACTCGAGGCGGACAGCGAAAGGGAAATTGCGAAAATCGTTCCCGAACTCACGCTCCGGGTGGGGTTCACCTTTGTTTTAACTGGATTTTTGTTAGCTCTCCTGGTCATGGCGGCGTACCGATGGATCTTATAAGTCGGCGATCCTCTGCGCGACGCCCGGCTTTTGTAAATGGGCCCGCATCCAGGCGCCGGAGCGGCAGGAAGTCGCCGACCGCCCCGAGACGGTGGCAGCCGTTGGCCGCGCCTGGCAATCCCCGAACCACCCGCAACAATCGCGCGACGGGAATACCACAATTGTGGTAATTGCCATTTCGTAAATGTTCGTGGCATTCCTCTGGTATCACTGGTGGCATTAGAAAAACGGCTTACGTAGCGACGGACCGGAGGACAGCAAGCGGATGAAGCCGCGAATGGACGTTTCAACCCTCGTTTGCGTGATTTCCTCGACGTCAGGGGCTGATCCAAAGCGCAGCGAGCTAGCGTAGGTCATCGCGAATGAGTGGCACTCCACTATTGCGCGCCCGTATTCTCCTGATTATAAGTGGAGGAATCGCGGCGTACAAATCGCTAGAGTTGATTCGTCGCCTCAAAGACCACGGCGCGACGGTTCAGGTTGTGATGACTTCCGCCGCCCGACAGTTCATTTCTCCCCTCTCCGCGGCGACCCTTAGCGGTCAGGCCGTCCGCGACGATCTGTTTAGCCTGACGGACGAAGCGGCGATCGGTCATATCGAGTTGTCGCGCGCCGCCGACCTTATCGTTATTGCGCCGGCAAGCGCGAATATCCTAGCCCGCATGGCCGCCGGTCTTGCCGACGATATGGCGACGACCGTGTTGCTTGCGACCGACAAGCGTGTGCTTGCCGCCCCGGCGATGAATGTCAGGATGTGGCTGCACCCGGCGACCCGCCGCAACCTGGAGCGCCTCAGGGACGACGGCGTTCTGATCGTCGGCCCCGACTCGGGGCCGATGGCGTGCGGCGAATTTGGTCCTGGCCGCATGGCCGAGCCGCCGGCGATCGTCGAGGCGATCGAGGCGGCGTTGGCCGCCGAAGCCGGGACCGGTCATTCGCGCCAAGGTCGGCCAAGTGATTCGGGTTCGCTTGGCGGACGGCATGTGATTGTCACTTCGGGACCGACCTACGAGCCGATTGACCCGGTCCGATTCCTCGGAAACCGGTCTTCTGGGCGCCAGGGCCATGCAATTGCGCAAGCAGCGATTGGCGCTGGCGCAAGGGTAACGCTCGTTACAGGTCCCGTGGGATTGTCTGATCCGACCGGCGCCCAAGTCGTCCACGTCGGTTCGGCGCGCGATATGCGGGAGGCGGTCGAAGCCGCGCTGCCCGCCGACGCGTTCATTGCGGCGGCGGCGGTCGCCGACTGGCGGGCGGAAAACGTCGCCTATCAAAAGATCAAAAAGAACGCCAAAGAGTCTCCAACGCTCATCTTGGTTGAAAATCCCGATATACTTGCGGAGGTCGCAAAGAAGACCATAATGCGGCCGGCAGTTGTAATTGGCTTCGCGGCCGAAACCGAGAATATTACGGCGAACGCGCTGGCCAAGTTACAACGCAAGAATTGCGATCTGATCATCGCCAATAGTGTCGCGGAAGGCACATCGACGTTTGGCGGCGAAACCAATCAGGTCCAGGTGATCGATGCGCACGGCGTCGAATCGTGGCCGCCGATGACCAAAGCCGAAGTTGCAGACGGCATTGTTCGGCGCCTCGCGGTTGAACTGGCGAAGCGACAATGATCACGATTGGTTACCATAGATTACCACATGGTGAGGGGTTGCAATTGCCGACCTATGCGAGTGAGGATGCCGCGGGGATGGACCTCGTGGCGGCTCTTCCTGCGGGTGAAGAGGTTGTCATGGCCCCCGGAGCCCGGGCGTTGATCGCGACTGGGATGGTCATCGAACTGCCGAAGGGATTTGAGGCGCAGATCCGGCCCCGGTCAGGGTTGGCTCTGAAGGATGGGGTGACGGTCCTCAACAGTCCGGGGACAATCGACGCTGATTACCGCGGCGAAATTGGGGTCATACTCGTCAATTTTGGGGACAAGCCCTTTGTCGTTCGGCGGGGCGCGCGGATAGCGCAACTCGTCGTTTGCTCTGTGGAACGTGCCGCTCTGATTTCGGGCGTGCGTCTCACTTCGAGCGTCCGTGGCTCAAATGGATTCGGTTCCACTGGGCGCTCATCGTAGGAGGTAGGAAATGAACTTATTGTCGCGACGGAGCGTTCTTGCTATCGCCGCCGTGGTCGATGTCGCGTTGCATTCGCGTTCGGCGCCGGTTGCGGCCAAAGCTTTGGCCGCGCGTCATAAATTGCCCCCTCGTCACCTGGAGACATTGCTCCAGGGCCTGGTCCACGCCAAAATTCTCAAGGGCGTGCGCGGGCCGCGAGGCGGCTATGAGCTGGCGCGCGAGCGCCGGCGCATCACTGTGGGCGAGATCGTGCGCACCGCGATGTCGCTGAGCACCGCCGATCCCGATGATCTCGGGTCAAACTCGGTCCTGCTCGAGCGGGTGATCGACCCGGCTGTACGCCGGGCTGGCGAAACCTTCCTCGCCAACCTCGATGCGATCACGGTCGAACAGATGTGCGACACCGCCGAAAAGACGCACGTGCTCGACGACGAGAAAGTCAGCGGCGATTTCGCCATCTGACGCAGTGGTTTACGGCGTTCTATAGTTGCGTGCCGTTTAAAATGTTACTGTCGGGCCGCGCTTAACAGCGCGGTCCGACGGACATTTTGGAGTGACGGCCAATGACGGATGCAGGCGCTGCGCGGCGAACACCAGGCCGCGGGCAGATTTATGCGTCGATCACCGACACGATCGGTGATACCCCCCTCGTTAGGATCGACCGGATCGGCAAGGAGAAGGGCGTCGTCGCCCGGCTTGTCGCCAAGCTCGAATTCTTCAATCCGATCTCCAGCGTCAAGGACCGCATCGGCGTTTCGATGATCGATGCGCTGGAGGCGCAGGGCAAGATCTCGCCCGGGCGCGGCGTTCTCGTCGAGCCAACCTCCGGCAATACGGGAATCGCGCTCGCCTTCGTCGCTGCGGCGCGCAACTATCGGCTGATTCTCGTGATGCCCGAATCCATGTCGGTCGAGCGCCGCAAGATGCTGGCCCTGCTCGGGGCAGAACTGGTTCTCACGCCCGCCGCGCAGGGCATGAAAGGCGCCATCGCCAAGGCGAATGAGATCATCGAGGCGACCCCCGGCGCGGTCATGCCGCAGCAGTTCGAGAATCCCGCCAACCCGGACATCCACCGTCGCACCACAGCGGAGGAAATCTGGAACGACACGAACGGCGAGGTCGACATTGTCGTCTCCGGCGTCGGCACCGGCGGGACGATTACCGGCGTCGGCGAGGTTCTGAAGGCGCGCAAGCCGAGCGTGCGCATGGTCGCGGTCGAACCGGAGGATTCGGCCGTTCTCTCGGGCGGAGCGCCCGGGCCCCACAAGATTCAGGGGATCGGCGCCGGCTTCGTTCCCGCCATTCTCGACCGGGGCGTGATCGACGAGATCGTCGTCGTCGGCAACCAGACCGCCTTCGACACCGCGCGGCTGGTGGCGCGCATCGAAGGCATCCCGGTTGGCATCTCCTCGGGCGCCGCCGTCGCCGCGGCGATCGACGTCGGGCGCCGCCCGGAAAACGCAGGCAAGACGATCGTGATCATCATTCCGTCGTTCGCCGAGCGCTACCTGTCGACCGCGCTGTTCGAAGGGCTCTGAGCGTGGCTCGCCGGCAGAAAAGCTGGACGCCGAGCGGACAGACAGCCCTCTCGGCGCCTCCGCACGAGGCGCGGCTCCGTCGCAGCACGCCCGGCGGGGGCGACGCCCGCGCCCCGCGCCGTTCCTGACACTGCGTCCGACTTAACGGTGGAAGCTGCCGCCGTGGAAGCCGCCACCGTGGAAACCACCGCCATGGAAACCGCCGCCATGGAAGCCGCCGCCGTGGAAACCGCCCTGATAGCCGCCGCCATGGAAACCGCCGCCCCGATAGCCCCCACCATGGTAGCCGCCAAACCCGCCACGGTAATAGCCCGCGCGCCGGTAGACCCCTCCCCGCCAGCCGTACCCGCCATATCCACCATAATAGCCGCCGCCGTAGTAGCCGCCGCCGTAATAGGGAGCGCCATAATATCCTCCCGCGTAGAACGGAGCGCCGTAACCGTAACCGGGGTAGACGCCGGTCTCGTCACAACCCGCGAGCGTAACGGCGAGTCCCGCAACGACCGCGCTTAGAAGAACCCGACTGCGAACCATGCCTTCTCTCCTTGGCCTACCTGATAACCCTCGAGCTGACTTTCCACCGCCGCGCGACCGACAACCGTTGGACGGCCGAACGCTTCTCAAGCCCTGTCAACGTCAACGCGCAGGCGGGCTGCTCGTTGCGCTTGCCCGATCCGCCCTGCGCGTCGAAATGCGCGTCGACAGTATATCGGAACGGCGTTCCCGGCCGCCCGCGGCCGCTAGCGCGATCGCCCGGCGCCAACGCCAAAGCGACGCCGATCGCCGCTGCTGCGAAGCTCCCAGCGGCGCATGCCAAAAAAATGCCTTAATGACGTCGTCCCGGCAGCGATGCTATGCCGAGACGAAACAAACCGCCAGCGCTTGAGCGGATCCGGAGAAGGCGCATGTCGCTGATCGACCGCATCAACGCCAATCCGCTGCCGTTCGCGCAAGGGCTCGGGATCGAATTCATCAGCGCGGAGGCGGATTCCCTTGCCGCGCGGATGTTGATCCGGCCCGATCTCTGCACGACCGGCGGCGTCGCCCATGGCGGAGCCATCATGAGCTTCGCCGACACGCTCGGCGCTGCTGCCGCCTTCATCAACCTGCCCGCCGGCGCCAAGGGCACGACGACGATCGAGAGCAAGACCAACTTCATCGCCTCAGCGCCGGCCGGCTCGATCGTCATTGGCCGCGCGAGCCTCGTTCATCGCGGCAGGAGGACCCAGGTCTGGCAGACGCGGGTGGTGACCGAGGAGGAGAAGCTCATCGCGCTTGTCGTGCAGACGCAGATGAACTTCTGAGCGGCGAAATTCCGAAGCATAAACGCCAGTAAGCGTTATTAAACGCTATAAACGCTAGTAAAAATGCTCTCATTTACTAGCGTTTATTTTTTCGAATCGGAACTTTTCAATGAGTTACAGGCGTTTGGAATAAAAAAAATTTCTCCGCCATTTTTTATATACCATACACACTGTTCTAATCCCCGTCGCCCCACTGCCTTAGCCTCGCCCCGACGTGAACGGGCCATGAATCATTCTATAACACGGATTTCTGCTTTATGCAATAACTGACCACAGTCTTCGGATATAGGGCGGCGCCTTCACTCGAGGTGCATGTGCGCCATATAGACGCGGATTTCTCGCGCAAGCTGCACGAGGGCAGCCATCAGAAGCAGGAGCGCCAGCGCGAACATCATGGCCACGATCTGCCCGTGCCCGATGCCGATCAGCGCCGCGAAAAACGCGGCGATCAGCAGCGCTGCGGTCACCAGCGCGCTTAACACGGCGAAAAGGATGGCGCGGCTCAGAAGCTCCATTCGCTGCACAAACGACGCCGCCACGATGCCGGTCGGATCGAGAGTCTCGTCCGACGATCGGAGCGCTCTCTGCTTGTCGGCCACCTGCTCGGGACGCGCGATGAGAATCGACAAAAACCCAGCGACAGCGCCCAGCATGAACGCCGGCGCCGTTGCATGCGAAATCGCCGCACTCAGCTGATCGATGTCGGTGATGAGCGCCAATAGCGCCGCCTCCTAATGCGTGCACGAAGCTCTCTCCCCGTGCGCTCAGCCTTGGTCAAGGACGAAGAATGCGAGCCATTCTAGCCTGTTGGGCGGCCCGTCGACGGCGTTTCCGCGGGACGAAAAGCGCCCGTCGCGAGCGCGCCACGGCCAGCGAGCGGCGCGGCGTGTGATTTTCATCGCGTCCCCCTCTTGATTAACGCTGATAACAAGATATGAAAAAGCCCAATCGCGATTGGCGTAAACGGTTTGCAGCCTCGGCTCGAGACGCCTCGAGCGACTCCGACTTCGCTGTTGCGACCAAGGCTCTCACGATCGCGTGACGGGCGCGCGCGTCGATTGTTTTGGCGTCGGGAATGAGACAGCTTGCCTCGGCCGCCCCTTTGCCAAGGAAAAGTCGATGGCCTTCAGGATCGCTTTGTTGACCGGATGCGTCCTCGCCCTCACGCCAGCCTTCGCGGCTGAGCCTGTCCGCATCGGCGTCACCACCATCCTCAGCGGACAATACGCAGACCGCGGGCAAAGCGAGCAATATGGCGTCGAGCTGGCGCTTGAGCGGATCAATGAGGCTGGCGGCGTGCTGGGCAGGCCGGTGGAAGCGTTTTACGGCGACAACGCCGCGGACCCCGTGACGGGGATCGCCGCCGCCAAAAGGCTGATCGAGGAACAGCATGTCCCCGTGCTGTTGGGCGCGCTCTGGACCCCCGTCACCCGTGCGATCATGCCAATTGTCGCGGAAGCGAAAGTGCCGCTCGTCATCGACATTTCGGCGGGCCAGGATTTCGTCGACGCTTCGGGCGTCGGCGGCAACGCCTATGCCTTCAAGACGATTCCTTCCGACCGCGACATCGCGCTCGGCCTCATGGGCTGGCTGAAAGGCAAGGGCGTCCACAGGGTCGCAATCGTCAACGACGACAATTGGTTCAATCACATGAACGCGGACAGCATGGCGAAGGCCGCGCTCGGGGCCGATATCAAGGTTCTCGCCAACGAGACGATCGCCAAGGACACGAAGGACCTCGCTCCGCTGCTTGGCCAGCTGAGGGCGCTCGCTCCCGACCAGATCGTGACATTGCTGAGCAGTTCGACGGCGCCTTTCTTCCGGGCTTACGAACAGTCCGGCTGGAGCGTCCCGATCACCGGCCGCATCGATTTGCCCGCCGCCACGGGTGCTCTCTCTCCGCAGTTCGTCAGCTCCGGCGGCCTGGACAACGCAACGAGCATCACGGTCTTCAATCCCGTGGTCGAAACGCCGGGCGTGCAGGACTTCATTCAGGCCTACCGAGCGAAATACGGCATCGTGCCGACCCAGCGCTCATTCTTCGCCTACGAGGCGACCAATCTCGTCGTCGACGCGATCCGGCGCGCCAATACCGACAAGCCCGAGGACATCGAGCGCGCACTCAAGACCACGGCGATGCCGTCGTTGCTCGGCGGAACCTATGCGATGGATGACCACAATCATCCGCACACGCCGATGCAGATCGTGGGCGTCAGAGGCGGGAAGGCGAGCGTGATCGCGCAGGTTGGCGGCTGAAGAGCGCCATCAACGCGCCGACGTCGGCTCGCCGGCCTACTTATCGGTTTCGCCCGCCCGTAAACAGAAGGCGCCGACAGGCGGCATGGGTGTGGCCCGGACTGCCGGATCTCTCCGGGCTCGTGTACAAGTTGATGACGCGGCAGAGTCGGGCGACAACCGGCGACTGGCGAGTTGCCGGAGGGGCGCTATGACGAGACTGGGAATCGGACTTTTCGCCCTGATGATGGGCGCCGCAGCGGCCGAGGCGCAGAGCGTTACCAACATGGCCGCTCTCAAGGGCCTGGCTCCAGTCTCCGCCCTCTCGAAGACCGCAGACGGAATGGCGGCGCTGGGCTCCAACTTCACCGTCACTGGCGGAATCCAGACCGGCGCCATTCGCCAATCAACTCTGCTGCCGTTCGCGGAGCAGCAGCAGCAGGCTTTGCGCGACGCCTTCATCACCGACGGCAATCTCGTCGAGTTGACGGATGGCCTCGGCACGACCCTGGGAGCCGCCTATGCGGCGCGCGCGCATTATCTCGATCGGCAGCGCTTCACCAGCATCTCCAAAGCCGTCTCGGACGTGATCGCCTATGCCAACTCGACATCGGGATCCGATTCGAACTCCGGGAAATATTTCTTCGCCAACGGCACGACGAACGGCAAAAAGCCGGTTTCGGACGAGGCCCTGGCCATCTTCAAGGCGATCGACGGCGCGCCCGATCCTTTCGGTATCGCCTATGGCCGGCCGGGGGGAACGCCCGGCGCGGACAAGTACGGAGATTCCCGCCCGTTCCAGACCGAGCCGACGATCCTGCCAATCGTGGGACCGGACTATTTCAATGTCCCGGCCAGCAACGAAGTCTATAACCGCGGCCCGATCATGAACCTGATCGACAGCCCATCCTTTCCTAGCGGGCATACGACCTACGGCTACATGGGCTCGCTCCTGCTCGCCGAACTCGTGCCCGATCGCTTTCAGGAGATGGTCGTCCGCGCCGCGGAATACGGCAACGACCGAATCATCATGGGGGCGCATTACGCCATGGACGTGCTCGGCGGACGAACGGTCGCGACCTACGATCTTGCGCATCTGCTCGCCAACGATCCCGCCTACATAGGCCGGCCGCTGAAGGACTTCGCCAGGGCGACCGCAATGTCCGCGCCTCAGGTTCCCGCGACGATCGAAGACTTCCGGGCGGCGGTCGTGACCGCGCGGGCTGACCTGACTCAGGCGCTCAAGGCGGCCTGCGGCGATAGCATTGCAGCCTGCGCACGCCAGGACACCGGCCGCTTCAACGCGCCGGCGATGAACGAAGCCTTCTACGCTTCGACGCAAACCTACGGGCTTGGCGTTGCGCATCCGGAGATCGCGGACAGGCAAGAGGATGTCGCCGCGTTGGCGCCCGAGGCCGGTTACCTGCTGACCGTGGCTTTCCCCAAGCTCAGCCTTGAAGAAGCGAACCGCATCCTGACCGAGACGGAAGGGCCCGGCGGCGGCTTCCTCGACGACGGATCAGGTTTTGGCGTCTATTCCAGGCTCAATCTCTACGCCGCCGCCGGCCGCGCGGCCGCGCTCTCGCGCGCCAAGCCCTGAGGGCGCGTTCATCTCGCGCCAGCGCGCCCATCGGCGGCGCAATTCGCCGTGACGCAACCCGATGCTTTCGTCGAGCGTATCGACCTCGATGATGCGATCGGTGCGGAAATGCCGGAAGCCTTGGCGCAGCTCGCACCATGCGACCAGCATGCGCGTGGTCTCGGCATAGCCGAGGATGACCGGCCACACTTTTCTTTCGCTCTCCTCGCCAGCCTCCGACCGGTAGCGGAGCCGCAGGTTCCTACCCTCGCGGATTGCGAATCGTAGACTCGACGGATCGATGCTTTCCTTTGGCTCAGCAAGCGTGGGCTTCACGCCGACGCTCGGCTCGACGATGAACGGGCGCAGGCGCTCAGGAACCACCGCGGCGATCTTCGCCATCACGTCGCGCGCCGCATTGCCGAGCGCCTTGTCGGACCGGCCGGCGACCCATTGCGCGCCCAGCATCACCGCCTCGATCTCGTCGGGCGTCAGCATGAGCGGGGGCATGTCATAGTCGGAAGCGATGAGGTAACCCAGGCCCGCCTCGCCCTCGATCGGAACCCGCTGGCCGATCAGGTCGGCGACGTCGCGATAGACCGTGCGCTTCGAGACCTCGAGTTCCTCCGCCAACGCGGCCGCCGTGACGGGCCGCGTGGAGCGGCGAAGGATCTGGATGATCTGGAACAACCGGTCGGCGCGACGCATGAGATGCTGACTCCTGCTGCCAGGATGCTGTCAGCAGGCCTATGCCACAAGTCCCTTCGAAGCCGCAGCGACTTTGCGGCCTGAACCAAAGGACCAGGCTCATGAAATTCACATCCACACGCCTCGTCGCTTCTGACATCAAGGCTATGGTCGGTTTCTACGAAATGGTGACCGGCCAAACCGCCGAGTGGCTCGCCCCGGTCTTCGCCGAGATCGTCACCCCTTCCGCCGCGCTCGCCATCGGCAGCATCGAAACAGTGGCTCTATTCAAGGAAGGCAGCGCCGAGGCGGCGGCCAATCGCACCGCGATCCTCGAATTCATGGTCGACAGACGTGGACGCCGAATTTGCGCGGCTGAAAGACAAGACCGAGGTGGTGCACGAGCCGAAAGTGATGCCGTGGGGCAACCGGACAACGCAATTCCGCGACCCAGAGGGCACCGCCGTCTCTTTGTTTACGCCAGTTACGGACGCCGCCAAAAAGCGGTTCGCGTCGCGATAGGCTGCAAGTCCTAGTCTAGAGCATC
>CAVPPX010000026.1:0-42647 GCA_963707355.1 uncultured Alphaproteobacteria bacterium
GCCGCCTTAACCGTTTTTTCACCATGACCCCCAACACAGATCAGTCCGCGGCACGCCTCCGTTCATCCGGCGATTCCGAGCCTCAGAGCGACGGTCGAGGACATGAATAGAGCGATGGCTGGAATATCGCGGGCGTTGACCGACGGACCCGCGACGCCGCCGTGGAGGCCGCCCTGGTGCGTGCGGCATGCGGCTTGACGATCGGCTCGACGAAGCGATCACCGACTACGCGGCCTGGATCAGCGCGCGCGGCCAGAACATAACGGAGCGGAAGACGATCGGTCGATGCCGCCGCCGGACGCCTGGAACCGATCGCCCGACGAAACGAACGAGCCAGGCGGCTGCGCGCTCCCCGATCTTCGGAAGCTTTCAATTCGGCGATCGAGCGTTTTGAAATGAGGCTCGCGCGCGCCGAAGCGCAGGCGGCTCGCGCCTTTGAAACGGTCGCCCAAATTCTGGACCGGGACGACGCAGCGCGGGACAGCGACCGCCGTGCGCTCATCGACGCCGTGCGTCGGCTCGAATTGGTCCGGACAACCCTGACCGACGCTGCTCAAACTGGCGAGAAGGCCGCCAGTCGCTTCCCGCCGCCGGGAGCACTCGATCCGAACGCGCCGTTTGATCTCAAGGCCGCGGTTTCGCAAATCGCCATGCGGCGCCACGAGCTCGAGGAGCGCGCCGGCCGCAGCGCGACCGGCCCACTGGACGCCAGGCCTGGGATGGACGGGCCGCCTGCCGAACGCGGCCGGGAAGCGGCGGCGCCGCTCTCGCAATTGTTGCTCGACGACGTTCGCGCCCTAGGGCTTAAGCTCGATGACATCCGCCGCGAGCGAGCGGATCCGGGCGCTTCGGTCGATCTCGGCGCCATGCGCGCGGAAATCGAAACCATGCGCCGAAGTCTGGCCGACCTTGCGCCGCGCAACGCAATCGTCGCGCTCGAGGGCGCGATTCGCGACCTCGTGCAGCGGGTGGAAATGTTGCGCCAAGGCGGTCACGGCGAATTGATGCTCGCTCCGCTCGAGGCGATGGCGGCCGAATTCCGCGCGGCGTTGAGAGCCCATGACCCCCAGCCGGCGGTTGCCGCGCTCGAGCGCGAATTTCGGGCGATCGGCGGCAAGATCGACAGCCTTGCCGCGGCGGCGATCAAGCCTGAAACGTTTGAGCTCATCCGGCGGCGAGATGGAAGAAGTGCGCAATCTCCTCGCTTCGGCTGCGCTGCGCACGCCGCCGCTCGAGCGGTTGGAGCGTCAGATCGGCGAACTGGCTGACCGCGTCGAGCGGCTCGGCGCAAGCCCCGCTCCGCACTTCGAATCCGCCGAGATGGCCGCGCTTCTTGCGGAAGCCTGTCGACAGATCGAACGCTCGACGCCCCCGGCCGCGCTCGTCTCGATCGAGCTGCGTCTCGAGGAGATTGCGGCGCGGCTCGATCGGGAGATCGCTCGCCCGAACGCTCCCGTGACGCTCAATCCCGGTCCGTTCGACGACTCTGGCGCGACGGATTGACGGCGTCCGCCAGTCTCTCGAGGCGCGCCCGCCGGCGACGGTCGACACCGGCCCCATCGAAGCGCTCCTGCGCGACTTCGACGCCAAGCTCGCCGCCACCGGCCGCACCGACGCCGACGCCCAGGCCTTCCAATCGATATTCGCCGAAATCCGCGACAAGCTCGACCGCCTCGCCGACCCTGACGTGGGCGCGCGGCTCGGCGCGGTCGGGTCTCCAGTTGATCTCAATCCGATCGAGACGATGCTGCGCTCGCTCGAGGCCAAGTTGGAGGCAAGCGCAGCTGCGCCCGTCGACCGTCAGGTCGTCGAACAGGTCGCCGACGAGGTCGTTCGGCGGCTTCACAATGTGAGCGCCCGCCAAGTCGACCTGGAGGCCGTCGCCCAGCAGATCGACACGATCTACGATCGCATCGATACGCTGGCCGCAAAGAGCGGTCGAGCCGACGAAGCGCAGCCCGTCCTTCAGCAGCTTCTCGAAAAGCTGCGCGACGCCGAAACGGCGAGCAGCTCTCCCGCGGCGGACAATTCGGCCGCCATCAACGCTGCGCTCAATGCGCATCTGGCTGAACTCAGATCCGAACAGGCGGGCGCTGACCAGCGCACGCAATCGCGCCTCGCGGATCTGCAAGGCATTCTGGAGATGCTCGGCGCGCGCCTCGCCAGTATCGAGAGCGAGCTCGCGGCCGACGACGTCGACGAAGAGCTGCTGCAGCCTGCCAGGTCGGCAAGCCCCACTCCGACCTTAGGCTCCGCGTCGCCGGGCGCCGACGGCGGCCCTGAGGCCGCGCCGCAACGCGCGGGCCAAGCGAAGCCCGCGAGCGCGGGAGATCCGCCGTCTCAGCCGGCCGACGACGGCGAGGACTTCCTTATCGAGCCGGGCGCTGGCGCGCCGCAGCGCGCGCGCGAAGCCCGTGATCTCGCCCAGGTTATCGGGCCTAAGACCAATCCCGCCGTAAGCGTCCACATCGCCGCTGCGCGTCGCGCCGCGCAGGCGGCGCTGGCTGAGAGCAGCACCACACTCAACAATGGCGTCGTGCACACTCTAGCCGGTTCCGAAAGGGTGCAGTTCGCCGCGCGCGGAGTGCAATCGGCAAGGGCCTACTACGCCAATCACAAGCGCGCAGTTCTCCTCGGCGTCGCGATCGCGATCGCAACGACGCTCGCCGTCAAAATGGTTGGCGTGCGGGCGCCCTTTCTGCAGCGCTCCGAGCTGGGTGGACAAGCCTTCAACACCGCTAAGCTCGAGGCGCCGAAGGGCAAGCCATCGGGCGCCGGCGACGCGGTCAAGTCCGGCGGCGAAGCGATCGATGTCGCGCCGACCGCTTCGATTGCTCAACCGCCGGCCAAGCCGGACGGGCTCGGTCTTGCGCCGCCAAGCGGGCCTTCTGCGGGCGAACTCATGCCCGCGATCCCGCCCGGGATCTCCGCGTCCTTGCGCGACGCGACCGCCGCCGGCCAGGCGAATGCGCAATACGAACTCGCGATGCGTCTGTTCGAAGGCCGCGGACTGCCGAAGGATCAGCCGGCAGCCGCCCGGTGGTTCGAACGCGCCGCCTCGCTCGGCCTTGCCCCAGCGCAATATCGGCTTGGCTCGATGTACGAGAAGGGAATTGGCGTCACCCGCGATCCAGCGGCCGCGAAGCGCTGGTATCTGAAGGCGGCTGAGGCGGGCAATGCGCGGGCCGCGCACAATCTCGCGGTCATGAGCGCCGAGCCCGGCGAGGGCGCCCGAACTATGCCGAAGCGGTGAAATGGTTCCAGAGAGCGGCCGAACTCGGCGTCCGCGACAGCCAGTACAATCTTGCGATCCTTTACGCGCGCGGGCTCGGCGTCGAAAAGGATCTCGGGAAGTCGTGGTTGTGGTTATCGCTTGCCGCGCAGCAAGGCGACGCGGACGCCGCCACCAAGCGCGACGAAATCGCCCGCGAGATGGACCCTGTCGCACTCGCCTCCGCGGTGGAGGCGCTGATGAGATTCAAACCTGTAAAGCCTGATCCCGGAGCCAACGACGTCGCCGCTCCGCCGGGCGGATGGGACGCCAGGACAGGCTCGTCCTCGCTTGGCCAATCCCCGCCGCCCGCCAATGCTGGTCATCCGCAAGCGCCTATTTAACGGTTACGACTTGTCTTTATATGGCGCCGGTCTGGCTGCCGTCTCGGTTGGCGGAGCCAACGATGTTGGCCCGCTCGCTCCGTTTGATGGAGTGGATGCCCCCTCCTGACGGCATCGCAATGTGCCAAGGTGGCGATGTTTGCGCATCCCACGAATGAAGAGGGCATCCATGGAAAAAGTTAGCATTATCGGTCTCGACCTTGCAAAGCGGAGCTTTCAGCTGCATGGAGCCCGTGCTGATGGCGGCGTGGCGTTCCGCAAGAAACTTTCGCGCGAAAAGGTCCTCCCTTTTCTGGCCGAGCACCCGCGCTGCGTCGTTGCTATGGAGGCCTGCGGGAGCGCCCATCATTGGGGACGCGCCATCGGCGCTTCAGGCCATGAAGTTCGGTTGATTCCACCTGCCTATGTCAAACCGTTCGTCAGGCGCCAGAAGAACGATGCGGCGGACGCAGAAGCCATTTGTGAGGCGGCAGTCCGGCCAACCATGCGCTTCGTGGCGGTCAAGACCGAGGAGCAGCAGGCGCGCGCCATGCTGTTTCGCACCCGTGATCTTCTGGTTCGCCAGCGCACGCAACTGATCAATGCCCTCCGCGGTCACATGACCGAGCATGGCGTCGTCGTCGCGCAGGGACCCGCGAACGTGAAGGGCCTTGCAGAGGCGATCGAGTCGGAAATGACGTCCCTGCCGCTTCTCGTCGTGGAGCTCTCTCGCGTCTTCCTCGACCAGATCGACGGGCTGTCGAAGACGATCGCCGAACTCGAGAAGGCGACGGTTCAGGAAGCCACGCGCGGAGCGGCGATGCGCCGCCTGCAAACCATGCCGGGCGTGGGACCGATCACCGCGATGGCGGTTGAGACTTTCGCGCCGCCGATGGCCGTCTTCAGTCGCGGCCGCGACTTTGCCGCCTGGCTCGGGCTTGTTCCCCGGCAACATTCGACGGGCGGCAAGCCGCTTCTCGGCAAGACCTCGAAGATGGGCCAGCGTGACATCCGGCGCCTGTTGATTATCGGCGCGATGGCCGTCATCCGCTCGGCCTCCCGAAAGGGAAGGGCAGAGGGAAGCTGGCTGCATCGCATGCTGGCGCGCAAGCCACGGATGGTGTTGGCGATCGCACTCGCCAACAAAATGGCGCGCGCGATCTGGGCCATGCTGACGAGGGGCGAAGATTATCGGGTTCCTGCAGCTGCCGTGCGCTGATCCACGATCGGACACTGCGGCCAAGGGAACGTCGGGCACGTGAGGAGGTCGACGAACGGTAAGGGCAAATGATCGGTCAGATCCGGACCAGGAAATGCAATAAAACCCATCGAGCTCATAAGCTCGCCCGATTGATCTGCGCCTGGTCCGCGCATCTCCATACCGGCCCGCGGCACGTAACAGCCGCATCTGAGGCCTGATACATGACCGCACCCGATCACGTGACCAAGCCGATCAGAAACACCTTGCGCGAACGGGGGCATCCATACATGGGTTTTCTTGGATCGGGGCCGTTTCGCTGCGAAAACCCTCGCTTAAGAGGGTTGGATTTCCTTGGATTTCCTTGGATTCTCTCGTCCGAATCGAGACTTATCAATGAGTTACACGGGATTTTCGCCGAAAGTTTTTTCGTGTCCGTTTTTCCGCCAGCGTTCGCGGCGAGGGGAGAGACCCAACAGTCCTGGGCATGCGGAAGCGCAGACTTGTTCATGGAGACAGTCTAAACTGATTTCTGCTTTTCCGCAATCGATTGTCAGCCGAGCCGCCCGCTATAGAACGGCGGCGGGCATGGGCCTGACCTTGCACCACTCCCGGCTTCCCGTCATGACAACTTATGCATGCCCGCGAGCTTGAAATGGATCCTCCGCTCGCCGGCCCCAAGGCCCGGCTTCGCTTGCGGCTTCTCGGCCTCACCGACCTGCACGCGAACCTTTATCCTTACGACTATTACCGCGATTGCCCGGACAATTCGGTCGGTCTTGCGCGCGCGGCGTCTCTGGTCGCCGAGGCGCGCAGGGAAGCGCCAAACTGTCTCTTGTTCGACGACGGCGACATCCTTCAGGGCACGCCCCTTGGGGATCTGGCGGCCGAGGCGATTATCGCGGATCCCACGGCTGTCCACCCCGTCATCACCGCGATGAATACACTTGACTATGCCGTCGCGACTCTCGGGAACCACGATTTCAACTACGGCCTCGAGGCGCTCAGGCGCGCTTACGCGCAAGCCCGCTTTCCGGTCGTCTGCTGCAATGTGCGCAAAAGCGACGGCTCGCCCTGGTTTCCGCCTTCGATCGTGATCGAACGCACATTTGTCGACGAGTTCGGAACCGCCCGCCGGCTCAAACTGGGCGTGATCGGCGTCGCGCCGCCGCAAATCGCCCAGTGGGACGAAGCCCATGTCCGCGGGCGCTTGACCACGGTCGACATTGTCGAGGCCGTGGGCGCCGAGCTTGGCGAACTTCGAGCCCATGTCGATCTCGTCGTCGTGCTCTGTCACTCGGGCGTTTCGCGGCTCGCCTCCACGCGAGGGGAGGAGAACGCGGGCCAGGACCTAGCGAAACTCGGCGGCGTTGACGCGCTCTTCCTGGGCCATCAGCACCTGCTGCTTCCCGGCGAGGATTTTGTCGGTGTGCCGGGCGTCGACGCTGAGCGCGGAACGATCCACGGCAAGCCTGCCGTCATGGCCGGTTTCTGGGGCAGCCATCTCGGAATCCTTGATCTCCGGCTCGAAATGGAAACCGGCTGGCGGATCGTGGAGGCCCAGGTCGAGGTCCGGCCGATCGCGCGACGCGACGCAGACGGCCGCGCGATCGCGCTGGTCCGGTCGGACGCATCCGTGCTCGAAGCGGCGAAGACTGCGCACGAAGCCACGCTGCGCCACATCCGCACGCCTATCGGCAAGCTCGCGACACGGCTGCAAACCTATTTTGCCCTGATCGGCGACAGCTCGACGGTCAACCTCGTCAACGCGGCTCAGCGCGCCTACGCCATGCCCCTCGCAGCGGCGCGCGCGGACCTGGCCTCGCTGCCCATGCTCTCGGCGGCGGCGCCATTCAAATGCGGCGGACGCAGCGGACCCTATGCCTATACCGACATCGCCGCGGGGCCGCTCGCGATCAAGGACGTGGCGGACATCTACCCTTACCCCAACAGTCTGAGGGTGGTTGAGGTCGATGGCGCAACGCTGCGCGAATGGCTCGAACGCTCGGCATCCATTTTCCGCCGCATCGATCCCGGCCAGCCCGGTGAGCAGGCCCTGCTCGGTCCCGCCTTCGCGGCTTACAATTTCGATGTGATCGATGGCGTCGACTACGCGATCGACGTGACCCAGCCCGCGCGCTACGACGATTTAGGCGCGCTGGTTGCGCCGGCGGCGCGCCGAATTCGCGACCTGACGTTCAAGGGCGCCCGGTCGATCCGAACCAGCCGTTTCTCGTCGTCACCAACAATTATCGCGCCAGCGGGGGCGGCGGCTTCCCGGCCTGCGACGGAACGAACGTCGTGATCGAGGCCCCGGACGCCAACCGCGACGCGCTGCTCAAGTATGTCGAAAGCAAAACCGAAATCGGGCCGACGCCGGACGGCGCCTGGCGCTTTGCGCCCTGGCCAAGCGTGGCGGTCGTATCCTATCTGACATCGCCTGCCGCATCGGAGCTTCCGGCGCCGCCCGGCCTGAAGCTGACCTCGATGGGCCGGGCGCCCGGCGGCTTCTTGAAGTTGCGCGTCGAGACGGCGTGAGGGCGGCGGCGTCCCAATGCGGGCGGCACGCGCGGCCAATAAGTCAGACGCACCCGATTTCGTCCAACTGCGGAGCGCTCGACGGGCCCGATCCTCTGAGGCCGGCGCAGAGCCCTTATATTTCGCCTTCGGCCTGTCCGGCGGTGACGGGTCGAGGCCTGCCATCCTCGTCTATGGCGACAAAAGTGAAGGTGGCGTCGGTTACCTTTTCGCGGTCATGCGTCCGCCGCCGGCGCGCCCACGCCTCGACATGGACTTTCATCGAGGTCCGACCGACCCCGTCAATGGCGGTGTAGACGCAGAGCACGTCGCCGACCTTGACGGGCCGGATAAAGGTCATCGCATCGATGGCGATCGTGACGACGCGCCCTTTCGCGTATTCGGCGGAGGCGATGCCGCCCGCTGCATCCATTTGGCTCAGGACCCAGCCTCCGAAAATATCGCCGTTGGCGTTGGTGTCGGCCGGCATGGCGGCGACCCGAACGGTCAGCTCACCGCGCGGCTCGACGGGAATCGGCAAAGCTTTGTCCGCTGGCGCCGTCACTGGTTCAGGGTCGTCGCTTGCGCCGCGGTGTCGACCGACTTCTCACGTTTCGTCGGATCGAAGACTTTGCTCGGCGCGGCGACGGCGCCCGTGGCGACGCCGGCCGCGACGTTGATCGCACCACCCGTAAACGTGCCGAGCGATTCGATCAGGCCTCCCTTGGCGTCGCTGAGCGATTGACCCTCCGCCAAGCGCTGGCCGATCGCGCCAACGACCTCTCCGCTGGCGAATTTGCCGTGGTTGGTGAAGTCGCTCGAAGCCATGCCGGTCAAGTCGATGACTTGCACCCTGCCCTGCTCGAGGATCGAACGGTAGGGCTCTTTGCTCGGATCGAGCGCGCCGAGGCGGGTCGAATTGCGCGCGAGAAAGCTCGACAGGCCAAGCGCGCGGTCGTCGCGCGAAATGAACAGGGTGAACTCAGCGGGTCGCGGTCCGGCGTCGATCTCGGCGATCTGGCGCCGGAAAACGTCGACGTCGATGTCAGGCGAGGCCAGCATCACATCCTGGATCTTGGGCGAGAGCCCGTGATTGCGGATGGACATCTGTCTCAGCGACTCGACTGCGAGGTAATTGCCCATCGAATGAGCAAGGATGGAGATCGAGTTCGACGTTTTTGTCTTTCACCAGCGCCTGCAACACCGCCTCCAACGCATCGCGCGAATAGACGGCGCTGTCGCGGTCATAGACGTAGTCGGTCACATTGCCACCGGACGGCCAGGTGAACAGCACCGGGGCGACATCGACGCGCGCATCATGAACGATCTGCGCGAAGCGATAGACGGCTTCCTCGAAACGGGTGTTGAAGCCGTGGACGAAGATCAGGACCCTGCGGCCCGGGATGCGCCTGATACGCGCATCGAAATTGGCCTTCGCCTGAGCCAGGTCCATGCGATCGGCGCGCAGGATGGCGAAGTCACGTTCAGGATTGGCCGGCAGAGAGGACGGAAGCGTGACGTCCCCCGGCTGGCGCGCGCCGGCGGGCGGGATCGACACGACGATATCGGCGAAATCCAGCCCTCGTCCGCGCGAGCCGCCGAACATGACGCCCGGAGGCTCAAGCACGGGCGCGCGGGTCGTCGCGACAAGGAGGTCGACCTGGCTCGCGTCAGGCGCGCTCGGTCCAACGACGAGTGTGCCGTAGGGACGGCTGGAGCAACCTGCGGCGATCGCCGTCAGGGCGATCACACAGATAACGCCGACTCGAGATCGCGCCGCTGCTCCTCTTGGCGGCGCGCGCAGCCGACGCCAGGACCGGCCCCCCAGCCCCACGACGCGCGCGGTTTAGTCGAGCTGCGCGAAGGCTGGAGCAGGTGCTGCGAGCAAGGCGTACTCGATCGGAGCCAACTGGCCCGTTTTCGCCGGCTCCGCCGGCTTCTCATGTTGGGTCATGAACCACCAGATCGCCAGCAGCACGACAATGACGATCAGGATGATCGCCCACATCGGGAAGCCGCTCGACGTCGGCGCGGGCGGCGTCGGGATCCTCGATGCGGCGGTTTGAGCAGTCTTCGCGGCGGCTTCAGCGCTCCTCGCGGCGGAACTGGCGGCAGAGCTCGCTGTCGAACTTGCGGCGCTTGCGGCGCTCGAAACCGTCGACGCCGCGGTTTGGGTGACCCCGGCGGCCGCCGCGCCGAGACCGGCCAGAAGTCCCGAAGCCCCGAGCGCTCTCGAAAGTTCAGGCGGAAGCGCGGCCGAGATTGCGCTTTTCTGACTGTTGAGCATCGAAAGAATTGCCGAGGGGTCCGACCAGTTCGAAGGATCCTGCTGACCGATGGTGCCGACCGTCGCATGGGTAATCGTGCCGAGCAGCGCCTGCGCCGCGGGCTGCGGAGCGCCGGAAAACTGGCTCAGCGCGCCGGTCAGGCTCGAGAGGGCGCCTCCGCCGAGAAGGCCGCTCAGGAGCGTGCCGCCTTCGTTCAGGAACCGGGTGTCGCCGCCGGAGATGGCGCTGCTCAGCTTCGTCAGAATATCGGGATCGGACATCGAGACGGCGTCGGATACCTTCTGAGCGCCTCCAGGCGCAGCCGCTGCTGTGGTAAGCGACGCGAGGATCGCCGGGACCGCTGCGGCAACAAGCTTCTGCGCCACCGCTTCATTGATGCCGAGCGCCCGCGCCAGGCCGCCGACCAGTTGCGGCGTAAGGAACTGGGATACGAGACTAACCAGATTGATCGCCATTGCAGCTTCCCCTCGCACCAAAAAAGGTAAACGACCGGGAGCTTTTAACAGACTTTTCCGCGCTTGGCGCGCCCCAGGCTATCGAAAAATGAGTTGCGGGCGGGGTCCGCCGGCCCAGCCAGGGAAATCCTGGGCTGGCAGGAAGGGACGTTACGAGTCCTCCGGGCGCCGGGCGATCAGGACTGCGCTGGAAAAGACCAGAACCTCTTCCCCGCGTTGGTTGACGCCGCGAAATGTGTTGGTGACGAGACCCCATTGCGGCTTGGAGGTCTCGCGTTTCGACACCGTCTCCACCGAATATGAAACGATATCGCCCTCGTGGACTGGGTACGGCCAGCGCATGTCCTTGAACCCTGGCGAGACGCCAAGCTGGGGAAGGGTCTCGCCGCGCTCGGCCATCGTGGCGCGCAAGGCGCTGCGCGTATCCACCAGTCGGCGCATTGCTGCGGCCGCCACATGCATCCCCGCGGCCGCCAGCCGCGCACGGCCGTCGGCGGCCTGAGCAACGATGCGGGGATCGAAGTTTTCCCCGTAGGCGAGAATCGCTTCCCGAGAGAACTCGGTCTGGCCAAGGTCCATCGACTGCCCGATGAGGATGTCCTCGTAGAACATGAGACCCGGTTAGTTCCTGAGCGGCTGCGGGCGCTGCTTGAGCAGGAGCACGCTGCGCTGAATCATGGCGGCCGCGCCATTCTGATTGATGACTTCATAGAGAAACTCGACCTCGCCGGCGCCCGTCCGGACTTCGCGCGATCGGCTGGCGAGCGTCTGGCGGCGCACGTGCAGCCGATCGCCCGGCCTGACCGGCTGCCGCCACCGGACCTCTTCGACGCCGGCCTCCTCGACGATGGCCGCGCGCGTGAGGAACGCCTCGCAATTCATCCTGAGCAGCAGCGCGGACGTATGCCACCCCGAGGCGATGAGGCCGCCGGTCGCCGCCCGCGCGGCCTCCTCGTCGGTATGGAAAGGCTGGGGATCGAAGTCGCGGGCGAATGCGATGATCTCGTCAACCGAAACGTCGACGCGACCATACTCGACCATTTCGCCAAGCGGAAAGTCTTCGAAATAGAGCGCGTCCGGCATGTGGCTCTCAATTCGCGAAGCGGAAATGCAGAACGTCGCCGTCGGCGACCACATAGTCCTTGCCTTCGAGCCGGAATTTTCCGGCCTCGCGCGCGCCGGCCTCGCCGCCATTACCGACATAGTCGTCATAGGCAATGGTTTCGGCGCGGATGAAGCCCTTTTCGAAATCCGTGTGGATGACGCCTGCCGCTTGCGGCGCCCTGGTCCCTTGCTCGATCGTCCACGCGCGCGCTTCCTTTGGCCCCGCGGTGAAATAGGTGACGAGGTGCAAAAGCTCGTAACCAGCGCGAATGACGCGGCTGAGACCAGGCTCGCTCAACCCGATCGCCTCGAGATAGGCCTCCTGCTCGGCCTGAGGCAAGAGGGCGATTTCGCTCTCGATTTTCGCTGACACGACCGCCACGGCGGCGCCTTCCTTGGCCGCCTGTCCCTTGACCAAATCGGAATAGGCGTTGCCCCGGTCGGCCGACTCTTCCTCGACGTTGCAGACATAGAGAACCGGCTTCGACGACAGGAGGCCCAGCGACTGGAAAAGACGCCGCTCTTCGCGGCTGACGCCAAGGGCGCGCGCCGGGCGCCCCTCTTTCAGTTCGCCGAGGCTGCGCTCGGCGAGCGCCAACAAGTCCTTGGCCTCCTTGTCGCCACCCTTGGCCTTCTTCTCCATCTGCGCGATGCGGCGCTCGAGGCTATCGAGATCGGCCAGCATCAGCTCGGTTTCAATCGTGGCGATGTCGGACAGGGGGTCGACGCGGCCTTCCACATGGGTGACGTCGCCGTCGTCGAAACAACGGACGACATGGGCGATCGCGTCGCATTCGCGAATATTGGCCAAAAATTGATTGCCAAGCCCTTCGCCCTTCGAGGCGCCGCGCACAAGTCCGGCAATGTCGACGAAGGACAGGCGGGTCGGGATGATCTCCTTGGAGGCGGCGATTTTCGCCAGCGTCGCCAGCCGAGGGTCCGGCACCGCGACATCGCCGACGTTGGGTTCAATGGTGCAGAACGGGTAATTGGCCGCCTGCGCGGCGGCGGTCTGCGTCAGCGCGTTGAAAAGCGTCGACTTGCCGACATTCGGCAGGCCGACGATGCCGCATTTGAAGCCCATGGAAGCCGTCGTCGGAGAGGGGAAGGTTGGACCTCATGCGCGGGCTCAAGGCAAAAGGCAAGAGGCTCGCCGGGTCACGACCGTCCGACGGCCGGTGATTGAGTTCGCACTTGCTTTTGGCGCACAATGGACGCTGGCGGTGGCCACGGTGAAAAGCGGCCGGAATGACGATGGAGACGACCTTGGCCGGCGCGCCGCAACAGCATGACGCGCAAGATGCGGTGGCCCGCCTCGTCGCGCTTCGGGAATCGATCGCGCGGAGGGCGCGCGATTGCGACCGCGCGCCGGAATCGATCAAGCTTGTCGCCGTCTCGAAGACCTTTTCGGCCGACGAGGTCTGGCCCACGATCGCGAGCGCCGGCCAGACGCGCTTTGGCGAGAACCGGGTGCAGGAGGCCATTCCGAAATGGCGCGACTTGCGGGCGCGCGCCGCCGCGCTCGGCAAGACGATCGAGCTTCATCTGATCGGGCCGCTGCAAAGCAACAAGGCGCGCGAAGCGGTCGAGGCGTTCGATGTCATAGAGACGGTCGACCGGGAAAAAATCGCGGTGGCGCTCGCCCGAGAAATCGACCGGGTCGGCAAGCGACCGCGCCTGTTCATCGAGGTCAACACCGGAGGGGAAGCGCAGAAGGCAGGCGTCCTTCCCCAAGACGCGGACGCCTTTATCGCGCTCTGCCGCCAGATTTATGGATTGAAGATCGAGGGCCTGATGGCCATCCCCCCGGCGAACGAGATCGTCTCGCCGCATTTCGCCCTGCTCAGCGTGATCGCGGAACGCAACGGACTGACCGAGCGTTCCATGGGCATGAGCGCCGACTGGCCGCTTGCGGTGCCGCTCGGCGCGACGTATGTGCGCGTCGGTTCCGCGATTTTCGGCGCCCGCGATTCACCTCATTGAAACGCGAATTGGCCGACATGCGGGTTATACGTCGCTGACCCGATTGAGAGTTTCGATAAAATGTGGGCGTTGGCGGTCTCGTGGCGATCCTGATCTTCATCTTGAGCCTGATTTTGCTGATCGCCGCCGCGGCGAGCGGGTATCAGAGCCTCGACCTGTTGCCGACGAGCACCGGGGTTTTGTACGCGCTGGCCGGAGCGGTCGCGGCTTGCGGCGCGGTGGTGACGTTCGCCATTGGGGTTCTGACCTGGCGGATCGGCGCGCTCACCAAGCTCGTGCGGCAGTCCGCTGTGCCTTTGGCCGTTCCGGCAGCCTTCGAGGCGACGACTCGCCGAGACCCCCGGCCGAGGACGTTTCCGCCTCGGCGATTGAAGCGGGGCCGCCGGAAAGCGTGGACGAAGCGCCCGGGGTCGAGGACGAGAGCCCGATCAACTTCAATCGCAGCGGGCATCTGCCTTCGCTCGAGACGATCGAAACGGTCCTCGAGACCCCGGAAGAGCCGCAGGGGCCGCCAAGCCTGATCGGCAGCTATTCGTCGGCCGGCGCCAATTACAAGATCTTCTCCGACGGCTCGATCGAGGCCGAAACGGGCGAGGGCACGTTCCAGTTCGCCTCGATGAACGACTTCAAGCTCTATCTCATCGAGACGAAGGCGAAGACGACGTCCGAATAGATTCTCGGTTCGTTTGGGTTTTCTTGGGCTCCGGTCGTTTCGCTGCGAAAACCCCCAATTGTGAGCGTTTGATTTCCTTGGATTTCCTTGGATTTTCTCGTCAAATCGTGACTTATCAATGAGTTGCGAGGATTTTTCGCGAGAAAAAAATTCTCCCGCCCGTTTCCGCCGCAGAGCGCCGAACGGGCCACAGGCCAAAAGCGCCCCGCCCTACGGCGTGAGCGTCGGCGCTTTCTCGCCGCCGGTGAAAAACTGGTCGTAATAGGCGTCGGTGACCAGGTGGCGATCCTTGCCGTTGGCGAAACAGGTGCTCTGCACTGTCATTGATGGATCGTAATAGTCGTCGATGTTGTCGTTGGTGATGATCGGCAACGGAAAGAAGATCGTGTTCACCTTCGGCTTCTGGCCGGACATGATGCGGATCGCCGGCACGAACGCCTCATAGCCCGTCGGGCCGCCGTCCTGGGCCATCGTCATGCTTGAGAACTTGTGACCCTTCCAGAAGGCGAGGAAGCTGCACTGATTGGTGACGTCGGTGACGATCGTCACCGGCCGACCGGCCTGCTCCAGCGCCTGGCCGACGCCGACCCCCATATTGCCCGTCGACCACACCGCGTCCACACTTTGCGGATGCGTGGCGAGAAATTTGAGCATCTCCGATTTGGCGACCGCGCCCGTCCACATGCCGTAGAGGTCGCCGGTGATCTTGACGCCCGGATTGGCTTTCGCGGCTTCGAGGAAGGCCTCGTGCTCGGCCACCGTGTCCGTGGTGCCCGGCTGCCCGTTCATGAGAACGACGTTTCCCTTGCCGCCGAGCTGTTTCATGATCCAGTCGCCCTGCAGCTTGGCGTAGAAATAGGGATTGCGCGCGACGTTGATGGCCTGAGGACAATCGACCGGCGCGTCGATCGTGACGACGAGGATTCCCTTGTCGAAGGCGTCGCGGATGCCGGAGCAGAGGCCCGTCGCCGAGCCCGGATACATCATGATCAGATCGCACCCCTGCGCGATCTGGGTCTTCAGCTGCGTAAGCTCGAGGTTGATGTCGCCATTCGAATTGGTGACGATCAGCTTGTCCTTGGCCAGTCCCTTCTTCGCGAGTTGCGACGTCAGGTCCTGCAGCTCGGCGACGAGATTGGCGCGCCAGGAATTGCCAAGGTAGGAATCGTTATGACAGATCTGCCAGGGCGCCTTGTGGGGCTGCCAATTGGCCAGCGGATCGGCGACAAGTTTCGTCGAGTACCAATAGCCCTGATAATATTGCTGGCGTCTTTCGGAACGTTAGCCAGCGCCGCGGCCTGCTGCTCGGGCGTCGGAGTTTCATCCGCGAGGGCTTGCGAAGCGGGAAGAGCCAGGAGCGCGAAAGCGAGCGCGCCGATCAGGCCCAACGCTGCTGCCGCAAAGTCCGCCAACCCGACATGCTTTCCTCCCTAACGCTCGAGCCGGCGCTGCTTCGACGCCGCTTGAAGCGAGGCCGGTCTTAGGCTGCGCCGCCTGCTTCTGCTTTAGGCGGCGTGTAGAACCGGAGGAAGTCGTTGTTGACTAGGGCGCCGTCGCCTTTGACGATGCGGAGAGCGGCGTGCCGGCGAGGGACTAAACCGCGACGCCGTTCTCTTTCGCCAGCCCCGCAAGCGACACATTGGGCCGCGCGCCGATATGCTGAATGATCTCTGCCGCGGCAGCACGCCGAGCCGCCCGCAAGTGACCATGTCTCGCCCCCGCGCGAGCCCGGCGAGGAAGCCCGCGGCGAACATATCGCCCGCGCCTGTCGTGTCGACGAGCTTGGCGATTGGAAAGGCGGGGACCTCCCAAGTCTGATCGCCATCGACGATGACGCAGCCCTTTTCCGAGCGGGTGACGATGCCAAGCACGCCCTCTGCGCGCAGACTGTCGAGTGCCTCGCCAAATTCCGGCGTCTGGTAGAGCGACAGGACTCTCGTCGGTGTTGGCGAAGATCGTATCGACGGTCCGCGAGCGCATGAGCTCGATGAATTCGCCGCGGAACCGGTCGACGCAGAACGAATCCGACAGCGTGAGCGCCACCCGGCGGTTGACGGCGCGGGCGATCTCGCCGGCTTTCTGGAACGCCGCCTTGGCCGCTGGGCGGTCCCACATGTAGCCCTCGAGATAGACGACCTTCGCCGCCTTGACCAAGGCCTCGTCGACGTCCGACCGGGGCGAGATAGGAGCTCGCGCCGAGATAGGTGTTCATCGTCCGCTCGCCATCGGGCGTGACATAAATGAAGCAACGCCCCGTGCTCGGTCCTTGCTCGGCGGCCAAGGTCGAGAAGGCAACCCCGGTCGAGCGAATGTCGTCAGAGAAGGCTGCGCCGAGCGGGTCCTGCTTCACCTTGCCGATATAGGCGCCGGAGACACCGAACGAGGCGACGCCGACGATGGTGTTGGCGGCCGAGCCGCCCGAGATCACGCGCGGATCGACGCGGGCGGCATACAGAGCCTCGGCGCGATCCTCGTCGATCAGGTTCATCGCGCCTTTCAGCATCTCCTGGGCGGAGAGATAATCGTCGTCCGCATAGGCGAGAAGATCGACGAGTGAATTGCCCAGCCCCAAGACCTCGACCGTCGCGCTCATTGCCCTCTTTCGGATTGTTGCAGCGGTGGTTCCTCGCATTGGCGGGAGGCGCGGTCAACCACGTGAGGATTGTCGCCAGGCCCCAGCCCAGCGGGCGGAGCCCATGCCCTCGCATTGCCAACAGGCTGGGATTGGATAAACTTGATTAAACGTCGGACGTCGCCGGTCGTAAAGAGCCTGCCACCGGCTCGCCGCCAAGGCGATGGTCGAAAAGCAAATGGGGAGGCAAACATGCTTGGGCTGATGCAAAGCCGCCCGCTTCTCATATCAGGCCTCGTCGACTACGCATCGACCTGGCACGGGCAACGCGAGATCGTCTCCCGCGACTCGGAAGGGGCGATCCACCGCTCGACTTATGGTGAAGTCGCCCGGCGCGCCAAGCAAGTCGCGAATGCGCTCGACACGCTCGGGGCGAAACCCGGGGACCGGGTCGCGACCCTTGCCTGGAACGGCCACCGCCATCTGGAAATCTATTATGGCGTGACCAGCTCCGGACGCGTTCTGCACACGGTCAATCCGCGGCTGTTTCCCGAGCAGATCCAATACATCATGCATCACGCGGAAGACGCGTACGTGTTCTTCGACCCGGTATTTGCGCCGCTCATCGAGGCGCTCGCCCCCCGCCTGCCGCTTGTGCGCGGCTGGGTCGCGCTTTGCGACAAGAACCAGCTTTCCAAGACGAGGCTTGAAGGGCTGCTCGCCTACGAGGATGTGCTGGAGAAAGCCTCGCCGGACTACGAATGGCCGCTCCTCGACGAGAACACGGCCTCGACGCTCTGCTACACCTCCGGCACGACCGGCAATCCGAAGGGCGTGATGTACAGCCATCGCTCGACGGTGTTGCACGCGCTCGCCGCCTGTGCGGCCGACGCGTTCGGCCTCGTGGCGCGCGATTCGATCCTCACCGTGGTGCCGCTCTTCCACGCCAACGCCTGGAGCCTGCCGTTTTCCGCGGCGATGTGCGGAGCGAAGCTTGTGCTCCCTGGTCCGAAGCTGGATCCCGAAAGCCTCTACATGCTGCTCGAGAGTGAGGGCTGCACCAAGGCCTTTGGCATTCCGACGATCTGGCTCAACTTCCTTGACTGGGTGGAAGCGCACAAGGCGAAGCTCGACCCCTCCAAGCTGAAATTGAGGATGGTTGGCTCCGGCGGTTCGGCGGCGCCGCGCGCGACGATCGAGAAGTTCCGTGAGCTGCTTGGCGTCGACCGTGCTGCACGCTTGGGGAATGACCGAAACGAGCCCCCTCGCCACCACCGGCTCGCCGCTTGCCAAGCACGAGGGAGCCAGCGCAGCCGAACTTACCGACATGCAGATCAAGCAAGGGACGCCAGAGTGTACGGGATCGAACTCAAGTTGGCTGACCGCGACGGCGGCGATCTGCCGCACGACGGGGTTTCGGTCGGCGAATTGAAGGTGCGCGGAAACTGGGTGATCTCAGGCTATTTCAAAGGCGAGGGTGGCGAGGTTGTAGATGAGGATGGCTGGCTCGGCACTGGCGACGTTGGCGACGATTGATCCGGACGGTTACGTACAGCTCACCGACCGGTCTGAAGGACGTCATCAAGTCGGGCGGCGAGTGGATTTCCTCGATCGAGATCGAGAACCTCGCCATGTCGCATCCGGACGTGTTCGAGGCCGCGGTCATCGCGGTCGAGCACCCGGTCTGGCAGGAGCGCCCGCTGCTGATCGTGCATGCTCGCGAGGGACGGAAGCCGACCAAAGCGGCGCTCCTCCAATTCCTGTCAGAAAAACTGGCGAAGTGGCAGCTTCCGGACGACGTCGTATTCGTCGACGCTCTCCCGCACACCGCGACCGGCAAGCTGCTCAAGACGGAATTGCGCCAGCGCTTCCATGGCCATCTCGCGGTCAGCGCCTGAGGGTGCGGCCCCTGACAGTCTCCTGGTTCAAAACGATTTATCCTTGACTTGGCGGCTCCCCCAGTCCACATCCGGACCAAGCCGCCGTTGCGCGGTCATTGGCGCTCCGGCCGCGTGAAGGACTTTTCAGTCCGCCTGCCGACGCCCTTAATCTTCATTCGACGTCCGGACACGCGGGGCGTTCCCTAACCCCCCGCCGCCATAGGCGCGTCTTGCGTCGCCGCGGCATTTTGAAAGACATTCACCTTGGATAATTTTCACGGGTTCGGCCTCGCCGCGCCCCTCAATACAGCTCTGGCCAAGCTTGGCTTCGCGCGTCCGACCCCGATTTAGGTCCAGGCCATCCCGCCGCTGATGAAGGGCAGCGACCTCATCGGCATCGCTCAGACCGGCACCGGCAAGACGGCGGCCTTCGCCTTGCCGATCCTCAACCGGATCGTGACCGACCGGCGCCTAGCGCCAAGAGGCGGCGCGCGCGTGCTCGTCTTGAGCCCGACGCGCGAACTCGCGAGCCAGATCGCCCAAAGCTTCCGCGACCTGTCCGATGGGCTCGGGTTGAAGATCGCGGTCGTGTTCGGCGGCGTGCCGCATGGCGCTCAGATTTGCGCGCTTCAAGCCGGCCTCGACGTGCTGGTCGCGACGCCCGGCCGGCTCCTCGATCATCTCGACGCCGGCGTCGCGCGTCTCGGCGCGGTCGAATTTCTGGTGCTCGACGAAGTCGACCAGATGCTCGACCTTGGCTTCGTCAAGCCGATCCGCCGCATCGTCCGGGAATTGCCGAGACAGCGGCAGAACCTGTTCTTCTCCGCCACGATGCCCACCGACATTCGCGCGCTCGCCGGCGAATTGCTGCGGGACCCGATCGAGGTCTCTGTGACGCCTGCGGCCAAGACCGCCGACCGCGTCGAGCATAACGTCCTGCTTATCGAGGCGGCCAAGAAACGCGACCTGCTGGTCGAACTGTTCAACGATTCGGAACTCACGCGCGTCATCGTCTTCACCCGCACCAAGCACGGCGCCGACCGCGTCGCGCGCACGCTCGACGAGGCGGGCATCAACGCTTCCGCCATTCATGGCAACAAGAGCCAGGGCCAGCGCGAGCGCGCGTTGGCCGCCTTCCGCGGCGGAGAGACACGGGCGCTGGTTGCGACCGATATCGCGGCGCGCGGCATCGACATCGACGGCGTGAGCCACGTCGTCAATTTTGAACTGCCGCAGGTCGCCGAGGCCTATGTTCATCGCATCGGCCGCACCGCGCGGGCGGGCAAAGCAGGGCAGGCGATTTCGCTTTGCGACCATGAAGAACGCGATCTCCTGCGGGCGATCGAGCGCCTGACGCGGCTCAGTCTGTTCAAGACCGACCGCCGCGGCGCAGCGGGTCCGAAGCCGGCGCCGGTGGTGCGTAAGGCGGCCAGCGCGCCAGCGCCCGCGCCGTCGTCGAAACGTCCGCATCACCCTGCGCATCGAGACGCGCGAGGCGGCAGGCCTGTCGCCGTCGAGCCGCGATGGGGCCACCGTCCGGACTTTCGCTCGGGCGGCGCGCGTCTTGGGCGTGAGGTCAAAGGTCGGCGCTGATCGCAGCGCCGTCCGGGCCGGCCTCAAGTGTGAGGCTGGCCGCAGCCGCCAGCGCTTCCCAGTCTTGGCCATTCGCTAGCGCGACGGGACACGCAAGTCCGTAGAGTTCGGCTGCGACCATCGCGCCGACGACGACGATCGCGTCGCGCTCGATCATCAGGATCGCCGCCGGCCCGGCGCCGAGCCGCAACGCCTCGGCGAGCGTGGCGCTGCCTGAGCTTGAGCCGCGCCCAGTCGGCATCATCAAAATGCGGCCCGCGACGCATACGCCGCGCTGCGGGTGCAAGCGATCGATGATCGTCCCTGTCGCAGAATCGAGCCCGCCCCAGAAGCTGAGCGGTTCGTCGAGACGAAGGATCGGCCCGGATGCAGCGCCGGGAACGAGGGTGACGGCGTGGAACGCCCGCGCGTTCATAGCCGCACCACCTTCCCGGCGCGCGCCGAAGCGAGACATTCGGCGAGCGACCCGTAGGCGATCTCGACGCCGAGATTACCCGGCGCGTAATAGGCGCATTTGCCGGAGTTGGTCATGATCGCCCCGACGGCCGGCTTCATCAGCGCGCTGACATAGACGCAGGTGTCCGCGATCAGAGTTACCCGGGCGGCGAGGAGCTTTTCTTCCCAACCGCGGTGGCGGAGTTCGTCCAGCGTCGCCCGGCTGCAATTGATGAAGATGTCGACAAGCGGACACGCGCCGTCGAGGAGCGGCATGAGGCGGGCGAATTGCTCAAGCGAAAAATGCGGCGTGCCGAGCGAGACCGCGCCAAGCGGCGCGCCTTCAGCGAGGTTGGAGAGCGAGCGCGTAGCCTCGCGCAGATCCTCGGCGGTCACTTGCAAGCGAAGCTTTGGCGTCAAGCCGCCGCAAGCCGTGTCAAGGTCTGGCGCTTCAGGCGTGCGGCCCACGACATGAAACAGCGCCACCGCCCCGGACGAGGCAGCGGCGGCGCCCAGCGCCTTCAAATCATCCTCGCTTATGTCGGTGGGCAAGCCGACGATCGCCGGAACAAGAGCGCCACAGCGCCGTCCGATCGTATGGCCGACCGCGACCGCAAGCCGCTCATTATCCCAACCTTCCGGGATCGAGACGATCTCGACCAGCGCCCGCGCAACGCGGTTTTCGGTCAGGTGAAGGCCGTAGGCGGGGGCGCGGCCAGTCATCGCGCAACAGAGGTCGATAAAATCGCCATAGCGGTTGGTGCGCGCGCCGATCACCGAATTGGCGAAGGCGATCGCGTTCGATTCTCCCCAGGCGATCTGCGCGCCGAAGCGCGGTCGCCAAGCGGTCTGATAGGGCGCGCAGGTGAAGGTGGGCGCGCAGCCGAGCTCGACATGCGCGTGCATGAGCCGGGCTCCGTTCTCCGCGTGCTCCTTTGTGCCGCGAAAGAGTTCGGGATGGATCAGATCGACTGATCCGACATTAAGGGTTGTCGGCACGCGAACCTTGCCGCCGAGTTCGATCATCCGTTCGACGAAGTCGAGGCTGGCGCGCCCGTGATAGAGACAGCCATCGATATGCGCCGCCTCGATGTCGATGAAGGCGCGTGCGTCAACCGCTTCTGCAAAGCGCACAAGAAGCCGCATGGCGAACGCCGCACCCGCCCCGTGGACGCCGCCTAAGAGTTCGTGGTCGAACGAGGAGAGGTCGAGCCATTGGCGGCGACGCTACGGCTGAGCGATCGGGTCGGTCAAACGCGGTCGCTCACGTTCCTCTCGGCTTAGCTCGGGCGGTCGGTGCGGCTGCGGCGGGGTCCTCGGGCCAGAAATGGCGGGGATAGCGGCCGCGCAGGTCGGAGCGCACGGCCGCCCAGGAGCCGCGCCAGAAGCCCGGCAGGTCGCGGGTGATCTGGATCGGGCGGTTGGCGGGCGAGAGCAAATGCAGGGTGAGCGGAATGCGCCCGCCGGCCAGCGCCGGATGCTCGTTGAGCCCGAACAGCTCCTGCACGCGCAGCGCAATCGCCGGGCCGCCTTCGGCTTCGTAGTCGATCGGCGCCGCGGTCCCGGTCGGCGCCTGGAAATGGGTCGGCGCTTCATCGGCAAGACGCCGCGCCAAGTCCCAGGGCAGCGCCGCATCGAGAGCGCTGGCGAGGTCATCGGCGCCGATCTCGTCGAGCTTCGTCTTGCCGACGAGGAACGGCGCCAGCCAGCCGGGATCGGCGGACAAGGCTTCGTCCGACAGGTCCGGCCACGCCTCACCCTCGGCTTGGGCCAGGAACATCACCCGGTCGCGACGCTGCTTGAGCGCTTTCGTCCACGGCAGGCGCGCAAGGCCAAGCGAAAGGAGGCCGTTCGCCAGCATGAGCGCCGCCACGTCGTCCTGCGGAACGGGGAGCGTCTGCTCGGCAAGGATGAGCGCTCCGAGCCGACGGCGGCGGCGCGCCCGCAACGATGCGGAGGCGCGATCGAAGGCCAGTTCATCGGCGGCCACGATCGAGCTGCCCGCGATCCTCTCGATGTCGTCGAGCGCAAGCGCCGCGGCCGTGAGGATGCGCGCCGAAGCCGCGCGGCCGGCGATTTCGCCGATGGCGAGGAACGGCTCGCCCGCCAGCGGATCCCGCGCTTCCAGCGCCGCCGCCCGGCCGTTCGCCATGAGGAATTCGCCGCGTTTGCCACGACTGGCGGCAATGCGATCAGGAAAGGCCGAGGCCAGCAGCGCGCCGACTGAAGTCGACGCCGCGCCCTCATCCGGCCTTCGGCCACCTTCTCCCCGAGGGAGAAGGGATCGCTCTGCTTTCCCCGAAGGGCTGTGAGGAGAGGAGGGCGCGCCCTTCTCCCCCGGGGAGAAGGTGGCCGGCGTAGCCGGCCGGATGAGGGCCTCCGCCCGCGCCGCCAACCCGCGCGCCAAGCGCCTAGCATCCTCAGCACGCGACGAGCGGTCACGGCGGAAGGCCTCGAGCCGGATTGCAAGATCGACCGCGTCGCCGCCAAGCCCGCGTTCGGTCAGCAGGACGGCGATTTCGGTCGCGATCCGTCCTCCGCCCGCGCGGGCGGCGTCGACCACCATGCGCGCAAGCCGCGGCGGCAGCGCTAGGTTCGCGATCGCGCGGCCTTCCTCGGTCATGCGCCCGTCGCCGTCGATCGCGCCGATCTCGGTCAGGAGCGCGCGAGCCTCCTTGAGCGCGGCGCGCGGCGGCGGATCGAGAAACGCAAGCTTTCCAGGATCGGCGACGCCCCAGAGGGCGCAGTCGAGCGCGAGACCCGAGAGATCGGCGGACAGAATTTCCGGCGCGGCATAGGGCTGAAGGCCGCCGTTCGCCGCTTCCTCCCACAAGCGATAGCAGATTCCCGGCTCGGTGCGGCCGGCGCGCCCGCGTCGCTGGTCCGCATTGGCTCGGCTCACACGCATTGTTTCGAGCCGAGTGAGGCCGACGTCCGGCTCATAGACCGGAATGCGCATGAGCCCGCTGTCGATGACGACGCGCACGCCTTGAATCGTGAGCGAGGTCTCGGCGATCGAGGTGGCGAGCACGATCTTGCGCCGCCCCGCGAGCGCCGGCGCGACCGCAAGATCCTGGGCGCGGCCGTCGAGCGCGCCATAGAGCGGCGCGATGTCGACGTCAGGGCGCTTGACGCGCGCCTCCAGGGTCTCCGCGATGCGGCGGATTTCGCCCTGCCCTGGAAGGAAGACGAGAATCGAGCCGCTTTCGCTTGCGAGCGCCTCGAGCGTGACGCGCGCGACCTCGTCGTCGATGCGGGCGCCTGGGTTGCGACCGACATAGCGCGTCGTGACAGGGAAGGCGCGGCCCTGGCTCTCAATCAGGGGCGCATCACCGAGCAGCGCACGCACGCGCGCGCCATCGAGCGTCGCCGACATGACAAGAAGTCTCAAGTCCTCGCGCAGACCCTGCTGCGCATCGAGCGCGAAGGCGAGGCCTAGATCGGCGTCGAGCGAGCGCTCGTGGAACTCGTCGAACAGAACGGCCGCCACGCCGTCGAGCGCGGGATCAGAGAGGATCATGCGTGTGAACACGCCCTCGGTCACGACCTCGACGCGCGTGCGCCTCGAGACGAGGCTCGTCAGCCGCACCCGCAGGCCGATCGTCTCGCCAACCTTCTCGCCCAAGGTCGAGGCCATGCGCGCGGCGGCGGCGCGGGCGGCGAGACGGCGCGGCTCGAGCAGGATGAGGCGCTTGCCCTTCGCCCAAGGCTCGTCGATGAGGGCGAGCGGCGCGCGCGTGGTCTTGCCCGCGCCCGGCGGCGCGACCAGCACCGCGCTCGAATGATCGGCGAGCGCCGAGCGAAGCGCGCCGAGCACGTCGTCGATCGGCAGAGGTGGCGAAGTCCATCACGGAACTTCCATCGCAACCTCAAAGGACAAGGGCAACCGAAGGCGAGCAGCCGCTGTCATACACCCGACATCGACAAGCGCGACAAAGGCGTCATCGGAAACGTCGGCCGTCAGTCCTGCAAGCGCCCGCTTAAGACCACGCCCTTTCCCGGCCGGCTTTTGCTCAACTCAAGGGAGATGAGTCGCCATGGCCAACATTGCGACGTCGATCCACGATAATGTGGCGCGCAGAAGGTCGGTTCAGGAGCATATCGACGAATTGCCGATCTGGGCGGACGGAACCGCGCTTCCATCCGCGCCGATGACCGGCATGCAATGGCTGATCTGGTCGCTCGCCGCCGCCGGCAAATTCTTCGAAGGCTATGTCGTCTTCATGACCGGCGTCGCGCTTCCGCTGTTCGAGCGCGAGTTCAACATCGCCGCCTATCAACATGGCGTCATCGGCGCGGCGAGCCTGTTTGGCATTCTCGTTGGCGCTCTCGCGCTCGGCAGCTTGTCGGACCGCTTCGGCCGCAAGCCCATGTTCATCGCCGAGATGATCATTTTCGTGGCGTTTCTCGTCGCGCTCTGCTTTGCGTCGAGCTACGTCCAGGTGGTGATCTTCTTGTTCGGCCTGGGGCTTGCGCTCGGCTGCGACTATCCGACCGCGCATATGATCATCTCCGAGAATATCCCGAGCTCGGCGCGGGGCAAATTGGTGCTGGGTGCATTCGCCTTTCAGGCCGTCGGCGCGCTCGGCGGCACCGCGGTCGGGTTTCTCGTCCTGTCGGTGTTGCCCGAACTCGGCGCGTGGCGGTGGATGTACGCCAGCGCGATCATTCCGGCTGTGCTGGTCACGCTTGGCCGTTTTTACATTGTGGAGAGCGCCAACTGGCTGTCGAGCCAGGGCCAGATTGAAAAAGCCGAGCGCGAAGCCAAGAGACTCCTGGTGCGTAAGCCGCAATACCCCACCGAAATCAAGCTCGCCGCGCCCGAAGCCGAGGCTCACGCCGCCGAGGATCGGAGCTATGGCGCGCTGTTCAACAAGGAGAACCGGCGCGCGACCATCCTGGCGTCGGTCCCGTGGTTCCTGCAGGATCTCGGAACCTATGGCATCGGCATCTTCACGCCGACCATCCTCGCCGCGGCGCTCGGCGCAACGACCGACCACGTCCGCAGCATCGCCGACGTGATCTTGCAGGATATCAACGCGGCCAAGGGCGCGGCGCTGACCACGTCGCTGCTTCTCGTCGGCATCGTCTTCGCCATCGCGCTCGCGGACGTGGTCGGTCGAATTTCGCTGCAGGTGTTCGGCTTCCTGGGTTGCGCGGTTGGTCTCTTCCTCGCGTCGCTTTCCGCATATTTCTCCGACGGCGAACGCCTGCTCTTGATCTTCGCCGGATTCATGCTGTTCAACTTCATGACCAACCTCGGTCCGAACGCGCAAACTTATCTTCTCGCCGGCGAGGTTTTCCCGACCGCCATTCGCGGCAAGGGCGCCGGCTTCGCGGCCGCCTTCGCCAAGATCGGCGCGGTCATGACGGCTTTCCTGTTTCCCGTCATGCTCGACACCGTCGGCACGCAGGTTTTGCTCTATGGACTGATCGTCACTTCGGTTCTCGGCGCCGCGGTCACCTGGTTTTTCCGCATCGAGACGACCGGCGTAAACCTCGACACTCTGAACACGAAGACTCCGACTGACGGCGCCCCGGTGGGGATGGCCACCGAAGCGCCCCTTCGCGAAGTCAGTCGCTAGGAGGAACTCCCCATGGCTTGTCTCGCTCGCCTCTTCGCGCCATTCGCGGTCGGCTTTCTTGGCGTCGCTGGAGCGCCAGGCCCCTGGGCTTACGCTGCTCAAGTCTCGCTTGCGGAAACGGGATCGACCCTCATCTATCCCGTGTTCCGGATTTGGGCCGCCGACTATCCCAAGACCCATCCCGGAGTCACCGTCACCGCCACGGCGACCAATTCAGGCGCAGGGGTCGAGCAGGCGATCTCGGGCGCGGCGCAGATCGGCG
Source organism: uncultured Alphaproteobacteria bacterium (assembly GCA_963707355.1). GTDB lineage: Bacteria > Pseudomonadota > Alphaproteobacteria > Rhizobiales > Beijerinckiaceae > Roseiarcus. Next base: position 26,140 of record CAVPPX010000026.1, read on the forward strand.
TCTCGGACGCCTATATGTCGGACACGCAGGTCAGGGACAATCCGCTGATCATCAACGTGCCGATGGCGATCTCGGCGCAGACCGTCAACTACAACATCCCCGACCTCAACGGACGAATCTGAAGCTCGACGGCCCAACGCTCGCGGGCATCTACGCTGGCAAGATCCAATCGTGGGACGACCCGGCGATCGCCGCGATCAACACGGGCGTGAAGCTGCCCCACAGCGCGATCGTTCCGATCCATCGCAGCGACGTTTCGGGCGACACGTTCATCTTTACCCAGTATCTGACGTTCACCACCCCGTCGTGGGAGTACAGCCCGGGTTACGGCACCACCATTGCGTGGGCTGCTACGCCAAACGCCCTGACCGCCGACGGCAATGCCGGAATGATCGCCAAGATCCACGCCACGCCCTATTCGATTGGCTACATTGGCGTGAGCTTTCACGAGGATATCGCCAAAGCCGGAATTGGGACCGCTGCGCTCAGGAGCTACGACGGCGAATTCCTGCTGCCGACGCCTCAGGCGATCGAGGCCGCCGCCGCCGCGCTCTGGCCTCGCACCCCGCAGGACGAGCGCCTGACCCTCGTCAATGCGCCGGGCGCCAACGCCTATCCGTTGATCAATTACGAATATGCGGTGGTCGCGAAAAAGCAGCCGAGCCCCGCAACCGCGGCGGCGCTGCGCAGTTTCCTGCTCTGGGCGATCGCGCCTGACGAAACGAATGCGCAATATCTCGCCAACGCGAATTTCATCCCTCTGCCGGCCCATGTCTGGGTGCTCAGCCACGACCAGATCGAAGAGATAAAGTAGGGCGCGCGCTTCGGCTAGCCCTCACGCTGAGGCGCGGGTCACGAAAAAGGCGGCCCTGCGGTCGCACGCGGAGAGCGATCGTCTCGCCAACCTTTTTGCCCAGCGTCGCGGCCATGCGCGCGGCGGCCGCGCGGGCGGCGATGCGGCGCGGCTCGAGCAGAATGAGGCGTTGTCCTTGGCCCACGGCTCGTCGAGACGCGCGACCGGCGCGCGCGGAACGCAACGCGGGCACCGCTTCGTCGATCGGCAGCGCCTCAACGAAAGAGCTCATCGCTCGTCCTTAGGCGTCGCTGTTCACACGTGCAAGAAAGGGTGCTGAAGCTCGTTGAGGAGGGCGGGGACGGCGAATACAGGACGCGATCCGGACGTAATCTGGATGGCAATTCGACTATCGGCCCGGAGGCGAGCTTCGAGGGTCGAACGATTGTCCGGGCGAATTGGTGCGCCGAGCGTACTGACCGGGGGTTACGCCGACCACATTCTTAAATCGTCGGTTGAGGTGGCTCTGATCGCAATACCCGACCGCATAGGCGACTTCGGCAAGAGAAGTCCCCGCTCGAAATCATCCTTTTGGCGTGCATGACGCGAACATTGTTGAGGTAGGCGTGGGGCGGCAGACCAAACTGCCCGGTGAACGCCCGCGCCAGATGAAACGGACTAGAGCCGCACGCGACGGCCAATTCGGTCAGAGAGACATCGCGCGTGTAACTGTCGTTGAGATATTCCCGCGCCCGTTGGGTTGCGCGGGTCGCTCTCGCGAACCGTCGGTCCGGCACCCCCGGCTCGGTGTGCCGGCACACCAAGAGCGAGATGGCATGTCGAAGATGGGTGTCCTGCTCGAGCGTCGGCGCAACTTCCGCTACGCTTCGGTGGAAGGCAAAAAGAACCTCATAGAGGCGCTGATCCGTAATGACGGGCTTCACGAACGACGGCAGGATCGTGGATGTCGCCCCGAGTTCGGCGGCCGCGTCCCGGACCAGGGGCTCCGGCGGGTACAAGGTCCGGTACACATAGCCGCCCGGAAGACCGGATCCACCAGTGTGCGCCTCTCCCGGATTGATCAGGAAAATCGAGCCCGCAGGCGTGTAATGAAGGTCGCGTTCAAGATCGAAACGCTGCACGCCAGTTTCGATAATCCTACCACATACTCGTCATGGGTATGTCGGCTGTAGGCGCGCCGTACAAACCGAGCATGCAACACATCGGGACGACTGTTTTCCTCTGACGGGAAGAACCGGGTCCATTCTAATGGCTCAGCGGTCGGGTTCCATCGCTTCACATTCTAGGCGTCTTTCATGCGTCTACCTAGAGCGGGCGCAAGATCATCAAGGACAGCAATGAGACGATCCACCGTTCACTGCACTCGAAGGTCGACCATTTGGGTCGGCGCGTTCGTGCGCCGGGCATACTGACTGGGGGTCACGCCCACAATTTTCTTAAATCGTCGGTTGAGGTGGCTCTGATCGCAATATCCCACGGCATAGGCGACCTCGGCCAGAGCAGTTCCGGCGCGAATCATCCGCTTTGCGTGCGTCACACGAAGGTTGTTGACGTAAGCGTGCGGCGGCAGGCCAAACTGGGCCGTGAACGCGCGCGCGAGATGAAAAGGACTACTGCCGCAGGCCGTCGCCAGTTCCGACAGGGATACATCCCGCACGTAGCTCTCGTCGAGATATTGCCGCGCCCGCCGGATTGCGGGAGTCGCTCCTTCAAGCGGCCACTTCGACGACCCCGGCTCTGTGTACCGGCTCACCAGCAAGGAGATGGCGTGACGAAGGTGAGTCTCCTGCTCCAAAGCCGAGACTGGGTCGGCGAGGCTGCGATTAAATGCGAAGAGAACGTCATAGAGGTGCTGATCGGTAATCACCGGTTTCCGAAACGACGGTAAGATTGCAGAAGTCGTTCCGAGCTCGGCAGCGACTGTGCGGATGAGGCTCTCCGACGGATAGAAGGTCCGATACACGTAGCCGTCCGGAACACCGGGTCCGCCCGTATGCAACTCTCCTGGATTGATCAGGACGATCGAGCCTGCGGGACTGTAATGAACGCCGCGTTCAAGGTCGAGACGCTGGACGCCGGTTTCGATAATCCCCACCACGTACTCGTCGTGGGTGTGGCGAGCGTAGGCGTGTCGGACGAACCGAGCATGCAGGACATCGGGACGGTTCGCTCCCTCGCCTGGGAAAAACCGGGTCCATTCGGACGCCTCAGTGGTCGACGGGGTCATGATCACGAAAGGTAGGCGTCTATGCCGCGCCTGCCTAGTGCAAGCGCAAGATCGTCCAAGACCCCCGCTTGACCGCGCGGCATGGTCCGATCGCATCCCGCCGTCACGTTGCACGATCGCTCGTGGCCGATCGTGCAGCACGAAAGTCGCCCATGAAAGTCCTCTTCATCCTTTCCAATTCGGAGACCGCGTTTTGGCTGTCGGAGCTTACCCATCCGTATTGGCATCTCATTGAGCGCGGAGTCGAGGTTGATCTCTGCAGCCCGAACGGCGGCAAGGTCGTGTGGGATCCTTATAGCGATCCCTATTTCAAAAACTCCACGGAGCCCGACGATCTCGTCAGCAAAGGCTTCCTATCGGACAAGGCGCTCGTGGCGAAACTCGACACGACCTTAAGGTTGCGGGACGTCACTTTGGACGTTTACGACGCCGTTCACGTGGCCGGCGGCCGCGGCGCAACCTTCGACCTTTATCCGAACGATGACGTTGCGCGCGTGCTGGAGCATTTCTGGGCGGGCAACAAAGTCGTCGGCGCGATCTGCCATGGCGCAATTGCGCTTGGAAATGTTCCCGATCGCATTCGGGGCCGCCGAGTGACTGGATACACGCTCGACGGAGACCGCGAGCTACAACGTCTTTTCGGGAGCGGGTTCCTGATTCCGCACTATCCGCAGACCGTCCTCGAAGAGGTCGGCGCAGTATACTCGCGGGTCGCACCCAACGATCCCTACGTCGTCGTCGATGGCAAGCTGGTGACTGGTCAAAACCAACAATCCGCGTCGGAATATGCCCTCGCGCTGCTGCACGAAATGGACGGTCGAAGTCCGGTCCTGGCTGCTTGAGGTCGGCGGAGCCGCAGGAACCTCAAGATTAAGAACGACTTCAAGATTAAGAACGGTGCTTCAACCCCCGTCGTGGAGAGATCGCATGCTGTTCCATGTGAATATGGAGGTGCGCATTCCTCACGGGGTCGATCCCGAAAAAATCAAACAACTGGGCGCGCTGGAGCACGCGCGAGCGCGGGAACTGCAATTGCAAAGAAAATGGGTTCACCTTTGGCGGATTGTGGGAAAGTTCGCAAACGTCAGCGTGTTCGACGTCGAAACCCCGGCCGAACTGCACGACATCCTGAATTCGCTCCCCTTTTACCCGTTCATGAAGGTCGAAGTGACCGCGCTCTGTCGCCATCCCGGAGCGGCCGAGATGACTGAATAACCCAACAAACGAAAGCACCCAGAATGAAGTCCGCAAAAGAACTTATGCTTGGCTACATCGGCGGCAGCGCCGAACAGTCGGGCGCGCTGTTTGCCGACAATGGAACATTGGAGCTTCCGTACCTCGCGTCGATTGGATTGCCGCCTGTGATGACCGGACCGAGAGCAATAACCGAGTTCCTAAGCTTCCTGCATGGCAAGCTTTACCCCGGCTTCTCTTTCGAGGAGGTCAATATCCACATCGAGAACTCCGGAGCAGGCCTTCGCGGAATATCACATCAACCACAAGTCTGGGATTTCGGGTAAGGACGTTAAACAGCAATTCTTCGGCCACCTGGAAGCAGCAGAGGGCAAAATTAAACGGCTGCGAGAGGCTATCGACGTCGTCGTCGCAGCGGAAGCGATTTATCCGAATGGCCTCGTCGACGTCATCAAGAATAATCCTAGAGTCTAAGATTTTAGACGTCACGCATGGCCTCGTTCGCCGTCGCCTCACTTGTCGCAGCGATGATCTTCGCTGCCGGCGTATTGGGGTTGTTTCTGCAAAAGCTGTTGCCGAAACCTCATACATCTGATCGGTCGCGCGACATGATCGGCTCCGTTGTCGGGACGACAACGTTATTGCTGGCGCTGGTCCTGGGCCTGCTGATTTGGACTGCTTATGGCGTTTACACAGCTCAAAAGGCCGGTTTGCAATCCCTCGTGTCCGGGGCGCTTCAATACGATCAAACCCTGATGGAATATGGGCCTGAGGGAAGCATTGGCCGTGCGCTCTTGAAAAAGCAGGCTACAGGAGACCGTCGGCAGTTTTGGGAGGGCAATCTCAACGCTGGCTCGGCCGTCTATTCTGAGGCGCTCGCCAATGTCTCAACGTCGCTCGCCAACATGCGCGAGAGGGATAGTTTCCTCGACACCCTCCAGCCGGCGACCGAGCGTCAAAAGCGACTGCTCGCCACCGCTCGCCGACTGACGGCATCTATGGGACAGACGCGGCTCGCAATGTCTCTGCAAATGGACAGTCCCGTGCCTTGGCCGCTTTTGGCGATCGTCGTCTCGTGGTCTCTGTTATTGTTTTGCGGTGCAGGACTGCTGTCCCAGATGAACGCGACGACTTTGACATCGATGGCGTTCGGCGCATTTTCCGTAGCGAGCGCGATCTTTCTGATCTTGGAGCTGAACCAGCCCTATACGGGCTTATTCCATGTTTCGCCGGCGACCTTCGAGCGAATTACCGAGGACCTCGCCAAATAAAACGCCCCTCCAAGTCCGAGAAGCGGCAGGCCAGATCGAGTGCTGCCGCTTCTGATATCGAAGGCGCTACGTCCCGACCGACTGCGTCGTCTGCAGCGTCGCGAGGTCGAGCCGCACGGCCGGGCCCATCGTCGAAGAGACGGCGGCGCGCAGGACGTAATGGCCCTTGGCTCCGGGGGGCTTCGCTTTATTCACCGCATCGAGGAAGGCGCGAACGTTCTCAGCGATCTTGTCTTCGCCGAACGAGGCTTTGCCGACCGAGCCCTGGACGATGCCGGCCTTTTCGGCGCGGAACTCGACCGAGCCGCCCTTTGACGCCGCGACTGCCGTCGTGATGTCCATCGTCACCGTGCCGACCTTCGGGTTCGGCATGAGTCCACGAGGGCCCAGCACCTTGCCGAGACGGCCGACGAGCGGCATCATGTCGGGCGTGGAGATGCAGCGGTCGAAGTTGATTTCGCCGCCCTGCACCTGGGCGACGAGGTCCTCGGCGCCGACCACATCCGCGCCGGCCGCGCGCGCTTCCTCGGCCTTAGGCCCACGCGCGAACACCGCGACGCGCAACGTGCGCCCTGTGCCGTTCGGGAGATTGACGACGCCGCGCACCATCTGATCCGCGTGTTTGGGATCGACGCCGAGATTGATCGAAAGCTCAACCGTCTCGTCGAATTTGGCGGTGGCGTTGGTCTTGACCAGCTTGACCGCGTCACCGAGCGCATAAAGCTTGGTCCGCTCGACCGACTCGCGCGACTTGAGAACTCTTTTGCCGTGATGCGCCATTGTCAGCCCTCCACCACCTGAAGGCCCATCGAGCGGGCCGAGCCTTCGATCATCTTCATCGCCGCCTCGATCGTGTCGCAGTTGAGGTCGACGATCTTCTGCTGGGCGATCTCGCGCACCTGCTCCCTGGTCACCTTGCCGACGAAGCCCCGGCCCGGCGTCTTGGCGCCGGAGGCCGGCTTCTTGCCGATCTTGAGGTTCGCCGCCTTCTTCAAGAAGAAGGTCACCGGCGGCTGGCGCATCTCGAAGGTGAAGGAGCGGTCCTGGTAGGCCGTGATCACGACCGGGATCGGCGCGCCCTTTTCCAATTGCGCGGTCCGCGCATTGAACGCCTTGCAGAATTCCATGATGTTCAAGCCGCGCTGGCCAAGCGCGGGACCGATCGGCGGCGACGGATTGGCCGCGCCCGCCGGCACTTGCAGTTTGATGTAGCCGGTAATTTTCTTCGCCATAAGGCTGCTCCATGCGCAGACGTAAGCCCTCAGGGTCGCGCCCTAAAGGCTTAAGCCAGGTTTGCAGTTCGTGGTGCGAACGTTTGATCCGGCTGGCGACCGGACGTTCTCCCACGTTTTCCGTGAAGGGGCGGCGGATAGCAGGTTTGCGCATGCCGCGCAACTGGCGGCTTCTCCGTCGTCACCCTGGCAGCCCTATCTGGCCCTATGATTTGAAGAACGAGTCCGGTGCTTCTGAATAGAGCCTGTCCAGAAGTGAGGTTGGATTCAACAGATCGTCACGACGTTCGTAGTCATTTTGGAGAACATATCGGTATTTGGTATGATGAGAATGCTGAGTAAGATAATCTCGCCGCCAAGCATCTTGAAACAGCTCGAAATGTAACATCGAATTGCCAACTTGTTCTCCAACGGCGCCAATAACTTGGCCTTCGAAGACAAAGCGGCCAGCGGATAGCCCATCCGCCAGTCTTTGTGATATTTCGCAATATCGAGCAGTATAATAATCGTGCGCCACTTCAATCGCATAGGTGGTCGTCTTATGGGTTTTATCCGCATACGTCGCAAACTCATACGGTCCCCGAAAGATGTAGCCATCTCGTATGGCCACGACCTTCGCCCCGGCGGGCGCCACCAAATCGCATGCACCGTGAACGGGGTATCCTCCGTCTCGCGCCGCGCCGAAATGCGTTCCTGTAGGGTTTTTATGCCACGTCACCGTGGGGCGGAATTTCAGAGGAAAGACCGACATGACCTCACCACGTGGGATCAAAGGGAAAAGCTAAAGAGAAAGGGCAGTCGGGGAGGCCGCTGATCGTCAGCATGCGGTGGCGCCCGCGAAAGCATCTGAGATTCCTATCCTCCATCGAGCATCTTCCATCATCCGTGACATGGCTCCGGAAGACGCGCCGTGACGCCTGTCACATGGCGCGCGTCATGGTAAGGACGATACAACGAAGTGGAACACAGCAGCGACGTCGGCCAAAAAACTGGACCAATTCTTGGAGCCTACCCCGCGCTCCCGCCCTTTCGACCTCGCGTCTCGCGCATGCTGAACACGGGCCAGGAAGCTGATCACGCCTGCTGCGGCGATGTAATAGCCGACCCAGGCGACGCCGCCGCTCGCTTCCAGAACTTGAGCCAGCGACGGCGCGAAGGAGGCGCCGAGGATGCCGCCGAGATTGTACGTACTCGGTTCACCTCGGCGAATGAGTAGAGCGGCGCGGATGAGCCGAGCGACGAGCCCCGTGTCGCGGATCTGCCGGTAAACCGTCTCCAGCGCCGCCGCCGCGCTGACCAGGCCCGCGACCGGATAGATGGCGAGCGCGTAGCCGATCTCGGCAAGGCGCGCGTTGCTCAATATCGGCGTGCGTCATTCGCTCGATCTTCCGCGTTCAAGTCGCCAACCGCGACACGTGGTGAGGCCAAGCAATGCCTTTGGCCGCCGCGGCGGTTCGTCTCTAGAGGGTCGCCTCACGCCAGGAAGACGCGCCGCACGGTTCCTGTAAATCGCTAAAATTGACCCGCAGCGTCAGAAGCCATGCCGTGCTATCCACGGTCTGGGGTGCTTCGTCTGTGCAGAAGTCCGGGACATCGAGGAACGCGGTGCCGGTCCGTGGGGCGGTCGGCTTAATCGCGATCATCCTGTTGGCTGGCTCTGCGGCCCTCGCCGCCGAATCATCGCCAGCAGACGCCCCGGCGCCCTCCCAGGAAACGCAAGGCGCAGCGCCTGCCGTGTCGGCTGCAGGCGCTTCCGTGAGCGCCCCAACGCCTTTCCTCATCCTGCCCGCGCTGCCGGCCGATTATTTCGCCACCACGCCGCATCTTCTCGGCGAATGGCCGGGCATCCGCTCGAAGCTGAACGATCTCGGCATCAACGTCTCCCTGACCGGGGTTGACGAAGCCGTGATGAACCTCTCCGGCGGCGAACGCCGCATAGCCCAGGAGGCCGGACAAGTCGCTCTTCAGGCCGAATTCGACCTGCAAAAGAGTTTGGGCCTTCAGGGCGCGCGCTTTCTGGTGACGCTGGTCGACCGCTGGGGCCGGGACGCCGCCACCGACGCAGGCATCCCGGCGCTGCAATTGCTCAACGAAGTCTATGGGCGCGGCAACATCCTCCGCTTGGAGCAGTTCGCGTGGGACCAAAAGTGGTTCGGCGACCGCATCGAAACCACCGCTGGCCGCCTCGCATTCGGCGACGAGTTTTTCACCTACCCTTGCGATTTCATCAATCTGACCTTTTGCCCCGGCCAGGCTGGCAACCTGGTCGGCGACTATATTTACAATTGGCCGGTCAGCCAGTGGGCCGCCGTGGCCAGGGTGAATTTCGGGTCCGAGGGCTATGTCAAGGCCGGCGTGTTCGATTCAAACACCGCCTACCTTGATACGACGCCCAATCCCGCGTCGTTGCCCGCCTTCCCCGGCGAGTCGCAAGGCGCCATCTTTCCCGCTGAAATCGCGTGGACGCCAAAATTCGGCGGCCTCGCGGGCAGCTACCAGGTTGGCGGCTGGTGGAGCAGCGACGCCGCGGCGAATGTCGCGACCAGCATCAATGGGGAACCGATCCTGGTGTCAGGATTGCCCGGGGTTCCCGGCCGCGGACGGTACGGATTTTCCACCGTGTTGCAGCAGCAAGTCACTCGTGATCCCGCGAACCCGGATCCCAAGAACAACGGGCTGAACGTCTTTCTCCTCGCTTCTTACGCGGATCGCCGCACATCCACCACGGACTACCAGATCTTCGGGGGCATCGTGCAATACGGCCTCGGGCCCTGGAGGCCGAGGGATGGATATGGGATTGCGGTCGGCACGACGCACGTCAACCCGAATATCGCCAATGGGCAGACGTGGGCCAACGCCTTGGGCGTCGGCCCCGGCTTTGTGCAGCACAACGAATACGTAACGGAAGCTTGGTACGGTTGGCAGACGACGCCCTGGCTCAACTTAAAACTCGACGCGCAATACGTCATCTGCCCGGGCGGCTACACGGCTCCGACCAATCGCAACGCGTTTGTGCTCGGCATGAGGACGACGGTCGATTTCTGGTAGACTGTGTCTCAGGGCCGCAAGACCTTGTTGGAATGGGGGATGGGCGCCATGGCTGAGACAACGAGGCGCGGCGCGACAACTGGTCCGAGCGGGGGTCCGCGAGGCGTGCTCCCGGATACGGTCCCCGACCATCTTCCCTGGGCCCGCGCCGCCAGCGTCATCGCCGTCGTTCTGTTGGCTGGCGCGCTCTTCGGCTACGACCAGGGGGTCATTTCAGGCGCCCTCGTGGGCATCCAGAAGGCGTTCGCGGTCGGCGCGATCGCGCTCGAGATCGTGACCAGCTGGGTCACGCTCGGCGCGATGTTTGGATCGCTTGCGGGGGGTTATATCGCCGACCATTTCGGCCGCAAGCGGGCGCTCTTCGCCGCCGCCGGGCTTTTCATCATCGGCGCGCTCGTTGAGGCGTTCGCGCCCGCCGTTCCGGTCCTCGTCTTTGGCCGGCTCGTGGCTGGCTTCGGCGTCGGCGTCGCGGCGGTCGCGGCCCCGCTCTACGCCGCTGAGCTCGCCCCCGCTGCACAACGGGGGCGGTTCGTTTCCTCCTATCAGCTCGCGATCACGGTCGGCATTTTCCTCGCCTATCTTGTCGATCAGGCGCTTGCTGGTCCCGAGGGCTGGCGCGCCATGCTTGGCCTCTCCGCGGGCCCTGGCGTTCTCCTCGCGCTCGCCGTCCTGACCGCTCTTGAGTCTCCGCGCTGGTTCGCCAAGAGCGGCCGCCGCGACGACGCCCGCCGCACGCTCGTCGCGCTCGGCGCCGGCGACCACGCCGACGCGCGGCTCGCGGCCATCGAGGCGTCGTTACGCGCGGAGCACGAGGTGCCGTCGTGGTCGGACGTGTTCGCGCCGCGCTGGCGGGCGCCGCTGAAAATCGGCCTCGGCCTCGCAGTCCTGCAGCAGGTCACCGGCATCAACGCGATCATCTATTATTCCGACAACATCTTCGCCGCCGCCGGCTTCACGACGCCCGCTGCGCAGACCCAGGCCACCACCTGGGCGATCGGCGCCGTCAACGTGCTCGCGACCTTCATCGCGATCGCCTTCATCGATCACCTCGGCCGCCGTCCGCTCCTGATCGCGGGCCTCATCGGCATGGGACTCAGCCTCACCGCCGTCGGTTTCGCCTTCCAGCAGTCCGGCGCAGCGGGCGCGGGCCAAAGCGCGACGGGCGTCGTCACGCTCATCGCGCTTGTCGTGTTCATCATCTCGTTCGCATTCTCTCTCGGCCCGGTGACATGGACCGTCATCAACGAGATCTATCCAGGCGAAGTGCGCGGCCGGGCCGTGGCGGTGGCGACCGCCGTCAACTGGGGCGCCGCGTTCTTGGTCAGCGGATTCTTCCTGTCGGTCGTCAAGGCGATCGGGCAGGCCTACACCTTCTGGATGTTCGCCGCGTTCTGCGCCATTGGCCTCGTCTGGGTCATCGTCGGCGTGCCTGAGACGCGAGGCCGCTCGCTGGAAGAGATCGAGGCGTCGTGGCGCCAGCCGGCGGGCCGGTCTTAGTCTAGCTGCCGACAATCGCCTCGAAGACGGAACGCACGCTCTTGCGCGCATCGCCGAGCGCGGCCGCGAACGCCTCGAAGTCGGGAAAGCCGCTCGCCGCGGCGATGCGGCGCTTGACGCCTGCGGCGGCTTTGGCGGGATCGAACGGGCCGGAGATTGACAGGCGCATGAACTGCGTCGCGTCGGTGTACAGCCGATGCGCGGCGACGAGGACCTCGCTGTGTTCGGCCGTGATCAGACCGGCGCGGCCTGCCTCTTGCACGACCGTCCGAGTCGAGACGTCGAGGATGGCCGGATGGTCGTGCGCGAAGGCCAGTTGCAGATACTGGGCGATGAATTCGATCTCGATCAGACCCCCTGCGACGAGCTTCAGGTCCCAGATGTCATTATCGCCCTTTTCCCTGGCGACCAGCCGACGCATGGCGTGCGTTTCCCGAGCGATCTTTGCGGAGTCACGCTCGCGGGTCAGCGTGTGCCGGATTGTCTTGGCGAGATCGGCCCCGAGGCTCGCATCGCCGCCGACGAAACGCGCGCGGGTTAACGCCATGTGCTCCCAGGTCTCCGCTTCGTCCTGCTGGTAGAGCCTGAACGACGCGAACTGGGTTGCGAGCGGACCCTGGCGGCCGGAGGGCCTGAGCCGCATGTCGACCTCGTACAGGCGACCGGCTTTGGTCGGCGCCGTCAGGGCCGAGATGAGTCGCTGCGTCAGGCGCGCATAGTAAAGGCTGGGACCCAGTCGCTTCCGACCGTCCAACTCGTTCGCCTTGGCGGGGAAATCGTAGATGAGCAGGAGGTCGAGATCGGAGGCCGCGGTCATTTCGCGCGAGCCGAGCTTGCCGAGCGCCACCACCGCGACCCGGCCGCCGCGAATGCGCCCGTGCTCGGCCGCGAAGGCTTCGATCACGCGCTTGAGCAGCGCGGCGATCAGCCCCTGCGCCAGCGCGCTATAGGCGCGGCCCGCCCGGTCGGGGTCGAGGCGCCCCGACAAGAGATTGAGCCCGATATGGAACGTCTCCTCGGCGGCGAAGTCGCGCGCCCGGTTCAAAGCCTCCTCGAAGCTCTGCCCCTGGGACACAAACGTCTCGACCCGCTCGGTCATCGCCTCATCGCCGAAGCTCAGATCGAAGTCGGCGCCGCGCGCCGGATCGATGGCGGCGTCGAGCACGTGCGGACGGCTCGCGATCACCCGCGCCAGCCGCGGGGCGCTGCCGAGCACGTCGCCGAACAACTCGCGCAACGATGCGTTCGAGCGCAGGATCGACAGGAGCTCGACGGAGGCTGGCATGCGCGCCAGGGCTTCGTCGAAGGCGGAAAGCGCGGCGTCCGCATCGCCCGATCCGGCGAAGGCTTCGAGCAGCGCCGGGGTCAATTCCGTCAGCACCTCCCGCGCGCGGGCGCTGCGGACCGCAGCGCGTCGGCCAAAGTGCCAGCCGCGAACGGTCTCCGCGGCGGCTTCCGGACGCTGGAAGCCAAGCGCCTGCAGGGTGGCGAGCGTCGCCGGATCGTCGGTGACGCCGGTGAACACAAGATCGCCCGAGGCGACGCTGAGCTCCGGCGCGTCCTCGAACAGCCGCGCATAGTGTCGCTCGACCTGCGTCAGGTGACGGGTGAGGTCGGCGACAAAGCCATCGAGCCGGGCATAGCCGCAGAACCTGGCGAAGCGCGTCAGCGCCTCTCGCTCGAATGGCAGGCGCTGCGTCTGCTCATCCATGACCATCTGCAGCCGATGTTCGACGCGGCGGAGAAACGCATAAGCCGAGCTCAGGTCATCGACCGCTTCCGCGCTGATCCACTTGTCGGCGCACAATTGCCGCAGCATGTCGAGGGTGCGCGATCCGCGCATCTGGGGGCGCCGTCCACCGAAGATAAGCTGCTGCGTCTGGACGAAGAACTCGATCTCGCGGATGCCGCCGCGCCCGAGTTTGACATCGTGGCCGGGCACGACGACTTGCTCGTGGCCGCGCACGGCATGGATCTGGCGCTTCATCGCGTGGATGTCGGCGATCGCCGCATAATCGAAATACTTGCGCCAGATGAACGGCGCGAGATCGGTGAGGAAGCGCTCGCCAAGCTCGAGGTCGCCTGCCGCCGGACGGGCTTTGATCAGCGCCGCGCGCTCCCAATTCTGGCCGACCGTCTCGTAATATTGATAGGCGCTCACCGTCGCGAGCGCGACCGGGGTCGAGGCCGGATCAGGCCTCAAGCGGAGATCGACCCTCAGCACGTAGCCTTCGCCCGTCCGCTCCTGAAGCAGGCGCGCCAGCGCCTTGGTCAGTCGCACGAACAAGGGTCCGGGCTCCGTTCCTGGCGAAATCGATGTCGCGGCCGGGTCGAAAAGGACGATCAGGTCGATGTCGCTCGAGTAGTTGAGCTCGCGCGCGCCATGCTTGCCGAGCGCCAGCACGACGATGCCCGAGCCGTTCTCGATGTCCGGCGCCTCCGCGTCGAGCGCCAGGAGTCCGGCGCGCGCGTGCTTGCGCAGCAGGAACGCGAGCGAGGCGCGGACAGCGGCGTCGGCGAAACGGGTCAGCGCTTCGGTCGCCGCAACGACGTCCCAAACGCCGCCGATATCCGCAAGCGCGACCAGGAGCGCGGCTTCGCGCTTGGCGCGGCGAAGCGCAGGCATGAGGTCCGCCTCGTGCTCGTCGCGTCGCGAGAGGAGCGTTTGAATGAGCGCGTCGAGCGAGTCGCCGGGCGGACGCTTGAGCAGCCGGACGAGCCGCGCCGGGTCTTCCTGAACCAGCGTCCAGAGATAAGGCGAATGATCGGCGAGGCCGAGAAGAACATCGCGCGTACGGCCGCGTTCGAGTTCGGGCTTAAGCTCCGCGGACGACGACGTATCAAGCAACGCAGCCAGGCGTCGGCGCGCTTCGGCCGGCGCGGAGAGCCGCGGCGCGTCGACAAGGCTCTCAGCGAGCGCTGCGGTCATTCAAGACCAGGTCGGCGGGGGCCAGCGCGTGAGGCCGGTCGTCCGCCGCCGGCAAGGTCAGGCGCACGCGGAGCCCAGGCTGATTGTCCTCGAGGTCGACCGTTCCGCCATGCATGCGCGCGACCGCGGCGGCGAGCGAAAGTCCCAAGCCCGAGCCCGGCCGCGAACGCGAGCCTTCAAGCCGGACGAACCGCTCGAGGACCCGCGTCCTGTCCGCCGGCGCGATCCCCGGACCCGGTCGGCGATCGTGAGCACAACCGATTTGCCGGCCCGCCGCGCCGTTATGACGACGTCCGGCTTCGCCTCGGCTTCGTCGACGCCCTTCCGGGATGCGCCATATTTGAGCGCGTTGTCGACCAGATTGGCGACCGCCTGGCCGATCAGTTCGCGATTGCCCCGGACCGTGAGCCCATCGTCGACGCGAACAATCAACGCGACGCCCTCCTCTTCGGCGATCGGCTCGTAAAGCTCGGCGACGCTCCTGGCCGCTTCGCCCACATTGAATGGCTGAAGCGGCCCCAGGTCGCCACCGGCTTCCGCGCGTGCGATCAACAGGAGCGCGTTGAAGATCCGAATGAGCTGGTCCGATTCCTCGATCGTCTTCTCCAGCGCCTGACGATAAGTCGCGGCGTCGCCGCCGAAGGCGAGCGCGGCTTCGGCGTGGTTGCGCAAGCGGGTCAGCGGCGTGCGCAGGTCATGGGCGATGTTGTCGGAAACCTCCTGCAGGCTTTCCATCAATTCCGAGATCCGGCCGAGCATCTCGTTCAGGCCTTCCGCCAGCCGGTCCAATTCGTCGCCTGAGCCGGACACCGGCAGGCGACGGGTGAGGTCGCCGGCCATGATCCCATGCGCCGAAGTGCTTATGTCGTCGATGCGCTTGAGAACCCGTCGAGCGACGAAGAGAGCGCCAACCGCCCCCAGCACGGCGAAGAACACCAGCGAAATCGCCAGCGCGCGCACCATCACCTTGCCGATGCGGGCCCGGTCGCCGAGATCATGCCCAATCAACAGGCGGAAGCCGCCCGGCAGAATGTAGATTCCCACAAGCGCCTGGCGCCCGCGCTCGCTGCTCCCGCTGCCGCGGTAGATGATCGGCAGAAAGCCCGGGTGCAGCAGCACCTCGGCAGGGATCTGATCGACATTGCCAGCGAGCGGTTCCCGATCGGGTTGGTGAGCAGGTAGAGGGAAGAGCCAGGCTCGCGTTTGCGCGCCTCGATCACGGCCTCGAGCCGTCCTATCCCGGCATTGTCGAAGGCGTCGATGAGGCCCTGCGATTCCGCGTCGATGGTCCGCGCGATCTCTTTGTCGACCACCGAAACGACTTGCCAGGCGATGACCGTCAGGACGATGCCGGAGCCGACGGCGCTGAGAAGAAGGATCGCCAGCGCGAGTCGAAAAGCGGTGGCTCCGAAGAGCTTACCGAGCGCCGTCACGAATTATATAACCGGCGCCGCGGACGGTGTTGAGCAGCGGCGCATCGAAATCGCGATCGATCTTGGCGCGCAGGCGCGACACGTGCACATCGATCACATTGGTCTGCGGATCGAAGTGATAGTCCCACACATGTTCGAGCAGCATGGTGCGCGTGACCACCTTGCCGGCGTTCTGCATCAGATATTCGAGCAAGCGGAATTCGCGCGGCTGCAGGACGATTTCCTCGGACTGGCGCGTGACTTTGTGCGACAGCCGATCAAGCATCAGGTCGGCGACCCTGAGCACCGTCTCCTCCGGCGCGCCCTTGGGGCCGCGGCGCGACAGCGCTTCGACCCGGGCCAGAAGCTCGGAGAAGGCATAAGGCTTCGACAGATAGTCGTCGCCGCCGGCGCGCAAGCCCTTGACCCGGTCGTCGACCTGGCCGAGCGCCGAGAGGATCAGGACCGGCGTCTCTTCTTCTGCTCGCGCAGCGCGCCAACCAGCGTGAGGCCGTCCATTTTCGGCAGCATGCGGTCGACGATGGCGACGTCATAGGCGCCTTCGAGCGCCAAATCGTATCCGGTGACGCCGTCATTCGCCTGGTCGGCGACATGTCCGGCCTCCTTGAACGCCTTGGCCAGATACGCAGCCGCGTCGCGATCGTCTTCGATAATGAGGATGCGCATGTCGGACATATAGCGAAACCCAGGCGCTAAGGCGAAAAAAAATGGCGGCAGGCCCGCGGGGGATTGGGACCTGCCGCCACTTTTGTCGGAGTCGCGCGGGCGGGGACATGTGCGACGCCGACTTGGACGGAAAGGCGCGCTATGCGCAGGGCCGGGGACGTGCCCATGATCCCTTCCGCCAATTTCATGGCCGGCGT
>CAVPPX010000027.1:0-78624 GCA_963707355.1 uncultured Alphaproteobacteria bacterium
TCTCGGCGCCTCCGCACGAGGCGCGGCTCCGTCGCAGCACGCCCGGCGGGGGCGACGCCCGCGCCCCGCGCCGTTCCTGACACTGCGTCCGACTTAACGGTGGAAGCTGCCGCCGTGGAAGCCGCCACCGTGGAAACCACCGCCATGGAAACCGCCGCCATGGAAGCCGCCGCCGTGGACGCGCCCTGATAGCCGCCGCCATGGAAACCGCCGCCCCAATAGCCCCCACCATGGTAGCCGCCAAACCCGCCACTGTAATAGCCCGCGCGCCGGGTCCACCCCCCCCGCGTGCCGTACTCGCCATATCCACCATAATAGCCGCCGCCGTAGTAGCCGCCGCCGTAATAGGGAGCGCCATAATATCCTCCCGCGTAGAACGGAGCGCCGTAACCGTAACCGGGGTAGACGCCGGTCTCGTCACAACCCGCGAGCGTAACGGCGAGTTCCGGCAACGACCGCGCTTAGAAGAACCCGACTGCGAACCATGCCTTCTCTCCTTGGCCTACCTGATAACCCTCGAGCTGACTTTCCACCGCCGCGCGACCGACAACCGTTGGACGGCCGAACGCTTCTCAAGCCCTGTCAACGTCAACGCGCAGGCGGGCTGCTCGTTGCGCTTGCCCGATCCGCCCTGCGCGTCGAAATGCGCGTCGACAGTATATCGGAACGGCGTTCCCGGACTTTCGTGACCAACAGCGCGTTGTTGAGGCCCGGTTCTGCCAAACATCATCAAAAAGCGCTCCGCCATCGGGACGGATGTGTCCGACATCTGTCCGACCGCGGAGTTGGTCGCCGACCGAAAGAGGCCGCTCATAAAGCCTGAGGACACTTCCGCCGGAAAGCGCCAAGTATAGCCTTCGGCGTCGCCGACGCTCGGACAATCGATCTGCACGTCCCAACACCAAAGCGACACCGATCGCCGCTGCTGCGAAGGCCTCACCGCGGCGCATGCCAAAAAAAATGCCTTAATGACGTCGTCCCGGCAGCGATGCTATGCCGAGACGAAACAAACCGCCAGCGCTTGAGCGGATCCGGAGAAGGCGCATGTCGCTGATCGACCGCATCAACGCCAATCCGCTGCCGTTCGCGCAAGGGCTCGGGATCGAATTCATCAGCGCGGAGGCGGATTCCCTTGCCGCGCGGATGTTGATCCGGCCCGATCTCTGCACGACCGGCGGCGTCGCCCATGGCGGAGCCATCATGAGCTTCGCCGACACGCTCGGCGCTGCTGCCGCCTTCATCAACCTGCCCGCCGGCGCCAAGGGCACGACGACGATCGAGAGCAAGACCAACTTCATCGCCTCAGCGCCGGCCGGCTCGATCGTCATTGGCCGCGCGAGCCTCGTTCATCGCGGCAGGAGGACCCAGGTCTGGCAGACGCGGGTGGTGACCGAGGAGGAGAAGCTCATCGCGCTTGTCGTGCAGACGCAGATGAACTTCTGAGCGGCGAAACTCCGAAGCATAAACGCCGTTAAGCGCTATTAAACGCTACTAAACGCTAGTAAAAATGCTCTCATTTACTAGCGTTTATTTTTTCGAAACGGAACTTTTCAATGGGTTACAGGCGTTTGGAATTAAAAAAATTTCCCCGCCATTTTTTATATACCATACACACTGTTCTAATCCCCGTCGCCCCATTGCCTTTAGCCACGCCCCGACGCGAACGGGCCGTGAATCATTCTATAGCACGGATTTCTGCTTTATGCAATAACTGACAACAATCTTCGGATATAGGGCGGCGCCTTCACTCGAGGTGCATGTGCGCCATATAGACGCGGATTTCTCGCGCAAGCTGCACGAGGGCAGCCATCAGAAGCAGGCGCGCCAGCGCGAACATCATGGCCACGATCTGCCCATGCCCGATGCCGATCAGCGCCGCGAAAAACGCGGCGATCAGCAGCGCTGCGGTCACCAGCGCGCTTAACACGGCGAAAAGGATGGCGCGGCTCAGAAGCTCCATTCGCTGCACAAACGACGCCGCCACGATGCCGGTCGGATCGAGAGTCTCGTCCGACGATCGGAGCGCTCTCTGCTTGTCGGCCACCCGCTCGAGACGCGCGATGAGAATCGACAAAAACCCAGCGACAGCGCCCAGCATGAACGCCGGCGCCGTGGCATGCGAAATCGCCGCACTCAGCTGATTGATGTCGGTGATGAGCGCCAAGAGCGCCGCCTCCTAATGCGTGCACGAAGCTCTCTCCCCGTGCGCTCAGCCTTGGTCAAGGACGAAGAATGCGAGCCATTCTAGCCTGTTGGGCGGCCCGTCGACGGCGTTTCCGCGGGACGAAAAGCGCCCGTCGCGAGCGCGCCACGGCCAGCGAGCGGCGCGGCGTGTGATTCTCATCGCGTCCCCCTCTTGATTAACGCTGATAACAAGATATGAAAAAGCCCAATCGCGATTGGCGTAAACGGTTTGCAGCCTCGCCTCGAGACGCCTCAAGCAACTCCGACTTCGCTGTTGCGACCAAGGCTCTCACGATCGCGTGACGGGCGCGCGCGTCGATTGTTTTGGCGTCGGGAATGAGACAGCTTGCCTCGGCCGCCCCTTTGCCAAGGAAAAGTCGATGGCCTTCAGGATCGCTTTGTTGACCGGATGCGTCCTCGCCCTCACGCCAGCCTTCGCGGCTGAGCCTGTCCGCATCGGCGTCACCACCATCCTCAGCGGACAATACGCAGACCGCGGGCAAAGCGAGCAATATGGCGTCGAGCTGGCGCTTGAGCGGATCAATGAGGCTGGCGGCGTGCTGGGCAGGCCGGTGGAAGCGTTTTACGGCGACAACGCCGCGGACCCCGTGACGGGGATCGCCGCCGCCAAAAGGCTGATCGAGGAACAGCATGTCCCCGTGCTGTTGGGCGCGCTCTGGACCCCCGTCACCCGTGCGATCATGCCAATTGTCGCGGAAGCGAAAGTGCCGCTCGTCATCGACATTTCGGCGGGCCAGGATTTCGTCGACGCTTCGGGCGTCGGCGGCAACGCCTATGCCTTCAAGACGATCCCTTCCGACCGCGACATCGCGCTCGGCCTCATGGGCTGGCTGAAAGGCAAGGGCGTCCACAGGGTCGCAATCGTCAACGACGACAATTGGTTCAATCACATGAACGCGGACAGCATGGCGAAGGCCGCGCTCGGGGCCGATATCAAGGTTCTCGCCAACGAGACGATCGCCAAGGACACGAAGGACCTCGCTCCGCTGCTTGGCCAGCTGAGGGCGCTCGCTCCCGACCAGATCGTGACATTGCTGAGCAGTTCGACGGCGCCTTTCTTCCGGGCTTACGAACAGTCCGGCTGGAGCGTCCCGATCACCGGCCGCATCGATTTGCCCGCCGCCACGGGTGCTCTCTCTCCGCAGTTCGTCAGCTCCGGCGGCCTGGACAACGCAACGAGCATCACGGTCTTCAATCCCGTGGTCGAAACGCCGGGCGTGCAGGACTTCATTCAGGCCTACCGAGCGAAATACGGCATCGTGCCGACCCAGCGCTCATTCTTCGCCTACGAGGCGACCAATCTCGTCGTCGACGCGATCCGGCGCGCCAATACCGACAAGCCCGAGGACATCGAGCGCGCACTCAAGACCACGGCGATGCCGTCGTTGCTCGGCGGAACTTATGCGATGGATGACCACAATCATCCGCACACGCCGATGCAGATCGTGGGCGTCAGAGGCGGGAAGGCGAGCGTGATCGCGCAGGTTGGCGGCTGAAGAGCGCCATCAACGCGCCGACGTCGGCTCGCCGGCCTACTTATCGGTTTCGCCCGCCCGTAAACAGAAGGCGCCGACAGGCGGCATGGGTGTGGCCCGGACTGCCGGATCTCTCCGGGCTCGTGTACAAGTTGATGACGCGGCAGAGTCGGGCGACAACCGGCGACTGGCGAGTTGCCGGAGGGGCGCTATGACGAGACTGGGAGGGAATCGGACTATTCGCCCTAATGATGGGCGCCGCAGCGGCCGAGGCGCAGAGCGTTACCAACATGGCCGCTCTCAAGGGCCTGGCTCCCGTCTCCGCCCTCTCGAAGACCGCAGACGGAATGGCGGCGCTGGGCTCCAACTTCACCGTCACTGGCGGAATCCAGACCGCGCCATTCGCCAATCGACTCTGCTGCCGTTCGCGGAGCAGCAGCAGCAGGCTTTGCGCGACGCCTTCATCACCGACGGCAATCTCGTCGAGTTGACGGATGGCCTCGGCACGACCCTGGGAGCCGCCTATGCGGCGCGCGCGCATTATCTCGATCGGCAGCGCTTCACCAGCATCTCCAAAGCCGTCTCGGACGTGATCGCCTATGCCAACTCGACATCGGGATCCGATTCGAACTCCGGGAAATATTTCTTCGCCAACGGCACGACGAACGGCAAAAAGCCGGTTTCGGACGAGGCCCTGGCCATCTTCAAGGCGATCGACGGCGCGCCCGATCCTTTCGGTATCGCCTATGGCCGGCCGGGGGGAACGCCCGGCGCGGACAAGTACGGAGATTCCCGCCCGTTCCAGACCGAGCCGACGATCCTGCCAATCGTGGGACCGGACTATTTCAATGTCCCGGCCAGCAACGAAGTCTATAACCGCGGCCCGATCATGAATCTGATCGACAGCCCATCCTTTCCTAGCGGGCATACGACCTACGGATACATGGGCTCGCTCCTGCTCGCCGAACTCGTGCCCGATCGCTTTCAGGAGATGGTCGTCCGCGCCGCCGAATACGGCAACGACCGAATCATCATGGGGGCGCATTACGCCATGGACGTGCTGGGCGGACGAACGGTCGCGACCTACGATCTTGCGCATCTGCTCGCCAACGATCCCGCCTACATAGGCCGGCCGCTGAAGGACTTCGCCAGGGCGACCGCAATGTCCGCGCCTCAGGTTCCCGCGACGATCGAAGACTTCCGGGCGGCGGTCATGACCGCGCGGGCTGACCTGACTCAAGGCGCTCGAGGCGGCCTGCGGCGATAGCATTGCAGCCTGCGCACGCCAGGACACCGGCCGCTTCAACGCGCCCGCGATGAACGAAGCCTTCTACGCTTCGACGCAAACCTACGGGCTTGGCGTTGCGCATCCGGAGATCGCGGACAAGGTGGAGGATGTCGCCGCGCTCGCGCCCGAGGCCGGATACCTGCTGACCGTGGCTTTCCCCAAACTCAGCCTTGAAGAAGCGAACCGCATCCTGACCGAGACGGAAGGGCCCGGCGGCGGCTTCCTCGACGACGGATCAGGTTTTGGCGTCTATTCCAGGCTCAATCTCTACGCCGCCGCCGGCCGCGCGGCCGCGCTCTCGCGCGCCAAGCCCTGAGGGCGCGTTCATCTCGCGCCAGCGCGCCCATCGGCGGCGCAATTCGCCGTGACGCAACCCGATGCTTTCGTCGAGCGTCTCGACCTCGATGATGCGATCGGTGCGGAAATGCCGGAAGCCTTGGCGCAGCTCGCACCATGCGACCAGCATGCGCGTGGTCTCGGCATAGCCGAGGATGACCGGCCACACTTTTCTTTCGCTCTCCTCGCCAGCCTCCGACCGGTAGCGGAGCCGCAGCTTCCTACCCTCGCGGATTGCGAATCGGTAGACTCGACGGATCGATGCTTTCCTTTGGCTCAGCAAGCGTGGGCTTCACGCCGACGCTCGGCTCGACGATGAACGGGCGCAGGCGCTCAGGAACCACCGCGGCGATCTTCGCCATCACGTCGCGCGCCGCATTGCCGAGCGCCTTGTCGGACCGGCCGGCGACCCATTGCGCGCCCAGCATCACCGCCTCGATCTCGTCGGGCGTCAGCATGAGCGGGGGCATGTCATAGTCGGAAGCGATGAGGTAGCCCAGGCCCGCCTCGCCCTCGATCGGAACCCGCTGGCCGATCAGGTCGGCGACGTCGCGATAGACCGTGCGCTTCGAGACTCGAGTTCCTCCGCCAACGCGGCCGCCGTCACGGGCCGCGTGGAGCGGCGAAGGATCTGGATGATCTGGAACAATCGGTCGGCGCGACGCATGATGCTCACTCCTGCTGCCAGGATGCTGTCAGCAGCCTATGCGACAAGTCCCTTCGAAGCCGCAGCGACTTTGCGGCCCGAATCAAAGGACCAAGCTCATGAAATTCGCATCCACACGCCTCGTCGCTTCTGACATCAAGGCCATGGTCGGTTTCTACGAAATGGTGACCGGCCAAACCGCCGAGTGGCTCGCCCCGGTCTTCGCCGAGATCGTCACGCCTTCCGCCGCGCTCGCCATCGGCAGCATCGAAACAGTGGCTCTATTCAAGGAAGGCAGCGCCGAGGCGGCGGCCAATCGCACCGCGATCCTCGAATTCATGGTCGAAGACGTGGACGCCGAATTTGCGCGGCTGAAAGACAAGATCGAGGTGGTGCACGAGCCAAAGTGATGCCGTGGGGCAACCGGACAACGCAATTCCGCGACCCAGAGGGCACCGCCGTCTCTTTGTTTACGCCAGTTACGGACGCCGCCAAAAAGCGGTTCGCATCGCGATAGGGCAGGTCCAGCCTACACCACCGCCGACAGCGGCGCCGCGACCTCTTCGAGCGGCTTGCGCTCGGCGTTGATGGCGTAAAGCCAGGCGATGACGGCGGCGGCGAACATGAGACAGGCGGCGAAAACATAGCCGCCGAAGATGCTATTCCGCGATCCGCTTTCGATCAGCCTGCCAAAAATGAGCGGCGCGGCGACGCCGCCGACGCCGGTTCCGATGGCGTAAAAGATCGCGATCGTCATCGCGCGAATTTCGATCGGGAACGTCTCGCTGACGGTCAGATAGGCCGCGCTCGCCGCCGGCGAAGCGATGAAGAACACGATCATCCAGCCGATCGTCTGGCCCATCGCCGACAGGAGATCCTGCTGGAAGGCGACGGCGACCGCGAGCATGAGCACGCCGGAGAGGCCATAGGTCAGGTGATCATGATGCGACGTCCGAGCGTGTCGAACAGGCGCCCGAGAAGACCGGCCCAAGGAAATTGCTGAGCGCGAAGGGCAGGATGTACCAGCCGACGGAGCCCGAGCCGACGAGTAGAATTTCGTCAGCACGAGCGCATAGGTGAAAAAGATCGCGTTGTAGAAAAACGCCTGCGCCGCCATCAGCGTCAGCCCGACGAAGGTCTGCACCCGATGGCGGTTGATCAGCGTGTCGAACACTTCGCTGAGCGGCGTATGGTCACGCGAGCGCAAGCGAATGGCTTTGTCGGCGGGGACCGGATCGAGCTTGACCCCCTCGTCCTCAAATCGCTGTTCGATTCCTCTGACGACGGCCTCGCCTTCCTTCTCCCGCCCGTGGATCGCAAGCCAGCGCGGACTTTCGGGCACCCACATGCGCATGAAAAAGACAACTAGGCCCAAGATCGCGCCGGTCAGGAACGCGAGGCGCCATCCCCACTCGGAAGGAATAAGCGCCGGATTGAGCAGGACGACCGCGACCACGGCGCCGAGCGCCGCGCCAACCCAGAAACTGCCGTTGATCGTGAGATCAAGCTGGCCGCGATAGCGCGCCGGAACCAGCTCCTGGATGGTCGAATTGATGGCGGAATATTCGCCGCCAATGCCGCAGCCGGTGAAGAAGCGAAAGAGGAAGAAGCTAAACCCGTTCCAGGCGAGCCCGGTCAGCGCAGTGGCGATGAGGTAGACGACGATGGTGATGAAGAACAGTTTCTTGCGCCCAAGCCGATCGGTCAGCCAGCCAAAAAGCAGCGCGCCGGCGACTGCGCCGAGAAGATAAGCGCTGCCGGCCAATCCGACCTCGGAGTCGGAGAAATGAAGCGCCGGACTTTCTTTCAGGGCGGGCGCGACCGAACCTGCGAGCGTGACCTCGAGGCCGTCGAGAATCCAGGTGATCCCCAAGGCGGCAATCACCAGGACGTGAAAGCGGCCCCAGGGTAGACGCTCGAGCCGCGCCGGAATGAGCGTCGAGACTCTTTCGATCCATGTGTGGATGTCGCCGACATAAGCCCCCGCTTCGTTTCGCCGAAATTGTTGACAATGTGAAACGAGATCGGAGCCTTAAAGTTGCACATTGGCGCCGATGCTGACAGCGCTCGGTTACAGCGCCTGCTCCCACCGGTCCTGGTAGGCCTCAAGTCCGGCCATGTCCCACGCGCGCGCCAGCTCGAGCCGCGGCGGCGGATGGGGCTCGTCCCAATGGGCGAGCATCGCCGCGCCGGCTGCGGCGCCTGCGCTCATCGGCGCAATCACAACCCGCCGGCCGGGCATGAGGCGCGCGAGCACGGCGGCAAACGCGGGCGAGCGGGTGAATCCGCCTTCGACGATGAGTTCGCCCGGCGCTTCGAGGCGGCGAAGCATATGCGCGGTCATCAGCGCGGAGTAGAGGGTCGCGAGCGCCGCACGCGCTTTTGGCGTCGCCGGCGCTTCGCCCTCGATCACACCTTTGAGCGAGGCGAACGGGCCGCCCTGGTCGGAGAAAGCGGGCAAGGCGAGCACACCAGAGGCGATGATCGCGGCGACATCGGCTTCGTCGGCGTCGGCCGGCGCGTCGCCGGCCAGGACCGAGTACTCACGGCCGCCCATGAAGCGCGCGGTCGGCACCGGCTCTCCGCGCACATCGACATTCGCCAGCATATCGGCTTCGGGGTCGAGGCGCGCCATTCCGCCGACCGCCATGATGATGACCCAGGTCCCGGTCGAGATCACGGTGAACGGCTCGCGCCTGCGATAGGAGATGCGGCACGAGAGAGGCGTTCGAATCGTGTGCGCCGCAGATGATGCGCACATCGGGGGACAAGCCAGTCGCAGCCGCGACTTCCGGCTTGAGCGTTCCCAGCGTGTCCCAGGCCTTGCGCATCGGCGGGAAAAGCCGCCGCCAGCCGAGCGTGTCGACCATGCTCGAGAGATCGCCCTCGTTCGGGCGCCACAGATCGGTATGCGCTCCAAGCGAGGTAACTTCCGAAGCCATCGCGCCGCTCAGGCGCCAGGCGAAATATTGCGGATAGGTCGAGGAACGCCGCGCGGCGGCTTGAACTCGGCCGGGAACGCGCGCTCGAAGATAGAAAACCTGGCGCCCAAGATTGAGCCCCCGCGACAGGTGCGGCGACAGCGTCTCGTCAAAGGGCGGACGAAGCCTGCTCATATTCCGGCGTCGACAGTCGTCGAAACCATCGAACTCATAGTCCATCGGCGGAAGCGCTTCGGCCGTCGCGTCCCATAAGGACGCCGGCGCAGCCATGCGCTGAGATGGAGATCGCCTCGATGGAAAAACGCGCGCCAAGCTCCTTCAGAGCGCCGATCAGGAACGCCCAGGCGCCTTCCGTGTCAAGCCTCCGATACGGGCCATCGGGCGTCAGGCAAGAGCGTCACGTTGGGAGCCGCGCTCGGCAAGGACTGGCCGCCGGCGGTCGAAGACGACGACCTTGATGTTCGTCTTGCCGACGTCGAAGACCGCAACGCAGCGGTTCATGCGTCAATCCAGATTGGTCACCTCGAGCGCGCCGCCTAACCATGAAGGCGTGGTCCCTCGCAAGAACTCCCTCTCCCTGACGGGGAGAGGGAGAGCGGGATTCGCCTCAGAAGTCGAACTTCGTCACGTTGTCCTTGTTGAAGATGAAGGGCGCCCCGAGCAGGATTTCGCTGCCGTTGACGACATCGAGCTTGCCGAGCTTGCCCGCTTCGACCGAGGTCGAGCCCGGCTTCAGCTTGCCGTCGACGACCGCGCGCATGACGTAGGTCGCGGCGTAGCCGAGATCGACCGGGTTCCACAGGACCACCGACTTGACGCAGCCGGCGTTGACGTAGGGCCTCATGGCATTCGGCGTCGCGAGGCCGACGACGGCGATCTTGCCGCATTGGCCGGCCTTGGTGACCGCTTCGGCGGAAGCGGGCGTCGCCACCGAGGTCATGCCGAACAGGCCCTTCAGCTTGTCGCCGTACTTGTTGATGAGGGTCGTGGCCTGATTGAAGGACAGATTGTTGTCCTCCTGCGCCTCGACCGTCTCGAGCCACGTCATCTTCGGATGGCATTTCTCGGCATAGGCCTGCATCTCGGCGATCCAGCGGGCCTGATTGGGCGTGGTGAAGGTCGAGGTGACGATCGCGAAACTGCCGTCCTCGCCGATCTCCTTCGCCATCGAGTCGATCATGGACTTGCCGATGCCGTTGAACTCAGCCTGGTTGACGAACCATTCGCGCGCGTCGGGCGTCGAGTTGGCGTCGTAGCCAACGACATGGATGCCCTTCGACAACGCCTTCTTGAGGACCGGCGCGATCGCTACCGGGTCGTTGGCGGCGAACAGAATGCCGTCGACGCCGCGGGTGATGTAATTGTCGATGAACTTGATCTGCTCGTCGATCTTGGCTTCCGTCGGGCCGTCGGTCGTCACCTTGACGTTGCCGAGCTCCTTGGCCGCGTCCTGCATGCCTTTGGAGGTGGCGTTGAAATAGCCGATGCCGATCAGCTTCGGCACGTCGACGACGGTGATTTCCTTGCCCGCCTTGTCGGGCGGATTGGTCGCCTGGCCGCCGTCATAGGGCTTGGCCGCGGCCGGCGCCGCCGCGCCGCTTGCGTCGCAGGCGAGCGGGCTTGTCGGCAGATCGTCCGCGCCGTCCCATTTGCTGGCGGCGTTCGCGCCGCTCGCGGCGAACGACAGGGCGAACATCGCCGCCGCCGTGGTTGTCAGTAGACTCGCTTTCATGTCCATCCTCCCTAGATGCCGCGTGCTGCGGCGTTGGTCTTCCAGATGCGGCGCTCAGTCGCGGCGACGCTGAAGGGAACTCGCGATCAAAACCGAGAGAATGAGCGCGATCCCAATAACGACAATTGTCGCGTCTCCCTTGACGCCCGTCAACGCCAAGCCATTCTTAAGGAGCTGGATCATCGCGAGGCCGATCACGGTGCCCCAGATGGTGCCGGAGCCGCCGAAAATGCTGGTTCCTCCCAGCACCACCGCGGCGATGACGTCGAGCTCGTAGCCGCTCCCCATGTCCATCCGCGTGGTCGTCACCCGCGAGACGAGGACCCAGGCGGCGAGGCCCGAGGCGACGCCGGAAAGCGTGTAGACGATGAGCTTCACCCGATCGACCGACAGAGCCGAAAAGCGCGCCGCCGTTTCATTCGCGCCGATCGCGTAGAGCGCGCGCCCGAAGGTCGTGCGGTCGAGCACGATTCCCGCGATGACGATGAGAACGAGCAGGAGGAGAAGCTGCGTCGGCACGCCGAACACGTCCCCCTGGCCGAGAAAATAGAACCATTCCGGATAGCCGCGCACCGAATGCGCCTGGCTTATGCCCTCGGCGAGACCCCGATAAAGCGCGAGCGTCGCGATCGTCATGATGAGCGGGGGCACCTTGACCCGGGTGATGACGAGGCCGTTGACGAAGCCCGCGAGCGCGCCGACGAAAAGCGAGAAGACGATCGCCAGCGGCAGCGGAAAATGAAACGTCTTCCACGAATAGCCGAGCATGATCGCGCACAGGCCCACGATCGCGCCGACCGAGAGATCGATGCCGCCCGTAATGATCACGAAAGTCATTGGCAGCGCGATGAGACCCGTCTCGGCGATGAAACGACCCTGGTCGAGAAGGTTGTCGAGGGTGAGAAAGCGATCGTTCATGAAGCCGAGGCCGACGAGCGCGATCAGGAGGATGATCGCGAGCAATGTCTCGTGACGCTTGAGCCAGCGGGGCACGCGAAACGTCTTCGTTTCGATCGCCAGGCTCATCGCTTCCACCCCTGAGCGGCGCGGCGCTGGCGGCGCAGGATGTCGGCGATGACGGTTGCGAGAATAAGGCCGCCGCGCAAGGCGTCTGTCCAGTAGGGCGAAACGTTGATGAACACGAGCGCGCTCGTGATCTCGGCGATGAGGATGGCGGCCAGCGTCGAGCCGACCACCGTGCCGACGCCGCCGAGGATGCTGACGCCGCCGACCACCGCGGCGGTGATGATGGTGAGCTCGAGACCCTGCGGGGTCGTCGACTGGATCACGCGAAGCTGTGTCGCGTAGACGAGCGAGGCAAGGCCGGCGAAAAGACCATGCAGTGCAAACACCATCAGCACGGTGCGCTGCGGGTTGACGCCGCAGAGACGCGCGGCCTCAGGATTGCCGCCAGTCGCGTAAATCGCGCGCCCCGTGGGCGAATTGCGCATCCAGAGCGCGGCCAGCACGGTCGCGAGCACCATGATGATGACGGGCATCGGCACGCCGAACAAAGAGAGATCGGCGAGATGGAAGTTCTGCGGCAGGTCGGTAATCCATTTCCCGCCGGTCACGCTGATGAAGTCCGCCTTTGAGGATCGACAGCATGCCGAGCGTGACAACGATCGCAGGGATCCGGAGATAGGCGATGATCCCGCCCTGCGCCGCCATGACAGCGACGCCAATGACGAGCGGCGCGAGCCAGGTCACGATGATCGGCGCGCCCGCGACGGCGAGCGAACCGCTGATCGTCGCCAGCACGCCGATGAGAGCGCCAACGGAAATATCGATGTTGCCGGAGATGATGACCATCGACATGCCGACAGCGGCGATCGCAATATAGGCGTTGCCGAGCAGAAGGTCGGAAAGGTTGCGCGTGGCGAGGAAGCGCGGATTGATAAAGCCAACGACGACGGCAAGCGCAACGATCGCGACCGCAAGCAGAAGCTCCTGGCCGGCCAGACGGCGAAACAGGCCGCCGCGCGCGCTTGCCGAACTTGTGATCGCGGTCGCGGTCACGCCGCCCGCTCCGCGCCCGACGTCCCGCCCATCATCGCCGCGCCCACCGCCTCGGACGTCGCGTCAACCCGCTCGAACTCGGCCACAAGCCGGCCCTCGCGCATCACCAGCACGCGGTCGCTCATGCCCAAGACCTCGGGCAATTCGCTCGAGATCATAAGAATGGCGACGCCTTCGCCGGCGAGCTGGCTCATCAGCCGATGGATCTCGGCCTTGGCGCCGACGTCGATGCCCCGCGTCGGCTCATCGAGGATCAGGAGTTTCGGATTGTTGGCGAGCCACTTGCCGAGCACGATCTTCTGTTGATTGCCGCCTGAAAGGCGGCCTGCGATCTCGTCGACCGAACTTGTCTTGACGCTGAATCGCGCAACGCCCTCGAGCGCCATCCGCCGCTCCGCCGCGCGGTCGATGAATCCGCTGCGAGACAGAGACCCGAGCGCCGCAAGCGAAAAATTGTGCAGGACGCTCATGCCTCGGACCAAGCCCTGCGTGGCGCGATCTTCCGGCACATAGGCGACCCCATTCGCGCGCGCCGTTTCGGGCGAGTCGATCCGCACATTTGCGCCGTTGAGCCGAATCTTCGCCGGATTCGCTCGGCGTCATGCCGAACAGCGTCTGCGCGAGTTCGCTGCGCCCCGATCCGACGAGCCCCGCAAGGCCGACGATCTCGCCCACGCGCACGGTGAGGCTGACGCCTTTGGTGAGCGGCCGCCGCACAAGGTCGCGCGCTTCGAGGACCGGCGCGCCGATCGGCGCCGCCGTCTTCGGGAAGAGGCTCTCCAGCCGCCGCCCGACCATCATCTGCACGAGTTCGCCGACGTTCGTGTCGATGACGTCGCGCGAACCGACATAGGCGCCGTCGCGCAACACCGTGACGCGGTCGGCGATCGCAAATATTTCGTCGAGGCGGTGACTGATATAGACGATGCCGACGCCGCGCCGCTTAAGGCGGCGGACGACGTCAAACAAACGCGTCACGTCGCTTTCCGTCAGCGCGGCGGTCGGCTCGTCCATGATGAGGATGCGGGCGTCATGCGACAAAGCGCGCAAGATCTCGACCCGCTGACGGTTTCCGACAGTCAGGACGCCGACGATTTGATCGGGAGAGAGGTCGTCGATTTCGAGCGAGTTCGAGCAGCTTCCCTGCCTCCGTCCGCGTCGCCCGCCAGTCGATCCGACCTGCGCCCGCCCGCGGGGCATGGCCGAGAAAGATGTTCTCCGCGACGCTGAGCTCGGGAAATAGCAGGAGCTCCTGATAGATCGTCGCGACACCCGCGCGTCGCGCGTCATCGGGCGAGGAAAAATCGACCTGCGTCCCATTGACGAGAATCGAGCCAAGGTCGGGTTGGTAGACGCCAGAGACAATCTTGATGAGCGTCGATTTGCCGGCGCCGTTTTCTCCGAGCAGCGCGTGGACCTCGCCAGCGCGCACGTCGAACGAAACGCCGGAAAGCGCGCGGACGCCGGGAAACGACTTCTCGATATTGCGGACCTCGAGCAGCGGAGTCGCAGCTCGGTCGGGCGGAGCGGCGGCCTCCTGCTCTTTGCTCACACCGCCTCCGTGACGCGCGTCTCGGGATCTGCCACGAGCGTCTGCACGCCAGCCTCGCGGAGAATCACCAGCGCACGCGGCGGCGCGTCACGTTGCGCCGAGACGGCGGACGCGCCGGTCGCCGCCATGAGGTCGGCAACGGAGCCTTGCGCGGCGAGGAGATTGCGGAGGATCTCGACGCGCTGTCGCTCGCGCATAGCCTTGTCGTTCCCCCGATATTGGTCGTTGCTGCTTCAGTGCCACGCGCCTCCAGGGCTGTCAATCGAGCGCGATCAAAGTCGTGCAATCGCGCAGAAACGTTGACGCTCTGTGAGCATTTGCCTATGGAGGGCTGAAACCGCACCGCATTGAGAGGAAGGCCCCATGAGCGGCGATCAAGTTCGTTTTGACGCTCCGCTGCCCGACCTCTGGGACGACGAGCATGCGGCTTCCCTCGACGATCCGGGTCTTCTGCTCTACCGGTCGAACCTGCTTGGAAGCGACTTGCGCATCACCAATTTCGGCGGCGGCAACACATCCGCGAAGCTCGCCGCGGCCGATCCGCTGACCGGCGCGCCGACCCAAGTTCTCTGGGTCAAGGGTTCCGGCGGCGACATCGGCTCGATGAAGCTCGACGGCTTCTCGACGCTCTATCTCGACAAGCTCCTCAGCCTTAAGTCGATCTATCGCGGCCTCCAGCACGAGGACGAGATGGTCGCGCTCTATAATCATTGCACCTTCAACCTCAATCCGCGCGCAACGTCGATCGACACGACGCTGCATGGCTTCGTTCCGCACCGCCATGTCGACCATGTTCACGCAGACGCGGTCATTGCGATCGCGGCGAGCGAAAACGCGGAGGCGCTGACGAAAGAGATCTATGGCGGCGAGCTTGGCTTCTTGCCCTGGCAGCGGCCGGGCTTCGACCTGGGACTCAAGCTTGGCGCGATGGCTGAAGCCAATCCCAACATGAGGGGCGTCGTTCTCGGCGGCCACGGGCTGTTCACCTGGGGGACGACCTCGAAGGAATGCTATCAAATCACGCTGGAGATGATCAACAAGGCCGCCCGATGGCTTGGCGAGAAGACGCAGGGGGCAGCCTTCGGCGGATCGCGTGTCGAGGCGCTGCCTCGGGCCGACCGGCGCAATGTTGCGGCGAAGCTTCTGCCCGCCATTCGCAGGCATATTTCCGCAAGCGAGCGCAAGATCGGGCACTTCACCGACGCGCCGGCGGTATTGGAGTTCGTCAATTCTCAAAATCTCAAATCGCTGGCCGCGCTCGGAACGTCCTGCCCGGATCATTTCCTGCGCACGAAGATCCGTCCGCTGGTGGTGCCCTACGACCCCGCTTCCCGCAATCTCGACGAGGTGATGTCTTCGCTCGAGAAGACTCTCGCCGACTATAGGGCCGATTACGCCGCCTATTATGAGCGTTGCAAGCACCCGAATTCGCCGGCGATGCGCGACCCCAACGCGGTCATTTATCTCGTCCCAGGCATTGGCATGCTGTCGTTCGCCAAGGACAAATCAACGGCTCGCATCGCAGCGGAATTCTACATGAACGCGATCAACGTGATGCGTGGATCGTCCACCGTCGGCCGCTATGTGGGGCTTTCCGAGCAGGAAGCGTTCAATATCGAATATTGGTTGCTTGAGGAGGCCAAGCTTCAGCGCATGCCGAAGCCGAAATCGCTTGCGGGCCGCGTCGCGCTGGTGACAGGGGGCGCAGGCGGCATTGGGCAGGCGATCGCGGCTCGGCTCATGGGCGAAGGCGCCTGCGTCGTGCTGGCCGACATCGACGCCCAAAGCCTGGACGCGGCCGTCGCCGACTTCGGCAAACGGTTCGGCAAGGATGTGGTCGCGGAAATCCATGTCGACGTGACAAACGAGAGCAAGGTCGACGCCGCGTTTCACGAAACGGTTCTCGCCTTTGGCGGGCTGGATATCGTCGTCGCCAACGCGGGCATCGCCTCCGCGGCTGCGTTCGAAGACACCTCGCTTGAGCTTTGGGACCGCAATATCGCGATCCTGGCGACCGGATATTTCCTATCGGCGCGAGGGGGCTATCGGATCATGAAGGATCAGGGCCTGGGCGGCAGCATCGTCTTCATTGCGTCGAAGAACGCGCTTGCCGCCTCGCCCGGGGCTTCGGCCTATTGCACGGCGAAGGCGGCAGAAGTGCACCTCGCGCGTTGCATAGCGCTAGAAGGCGCGCCGCTCGGCATCCGCGCCAACACCGTCAATCCCGATGCGGTGCTGCGCGGCTCCAAGATTTGGCAGGGCGAATGGCGGACGCAACGGGCGGCGTCGAACAAGGTGAGCGAAAATGACCTCGAAGAGGTCTACCGCCAACGTTCGCTGTTGAAACGATCCGTGTACCCCGAGGATATCGCCGAGGCCGTCTATTATTTCGCCTCGGATCTTTCTTCCAAGAGTACCGGCAACATTCTCAACGTTGACGCCGGCAACGCGGTAAGCTTCACACGTTGAGCTGAGCGCTTTCCGCGAGCCAGGTGAACCGTTCCGATTGCAGCGAGAGGCGTATGGTTAAGTCCGCGCTCCTGCCTCGGGGGCGCGGACTTAAAGCGCTTGAACGCCGCTATTCCGCGGGCGTGGCCGACGGAAGCACGTCGGCGGGGATCGTGACTGGGCCCGCTTGCCGGCGGAAGCGCCGCCAAGCCATGCGGATGTCGCGGAACAGCCTCACCCAGGCGTTCGGCTCGGCGAAGTGAGACGCGAACTCCCGGTTCGTCTCCAGAGGCAGCCAGTAATCCTGCCTCCAGACCTTGAACATCGAATGCAGTTCGTCGGCCTGCTCGGGGTTTACTGAGAGGGTCGCGCAGCCGCAGTGCGCATCGATCGTCACTTGTCCTTTCCGATCGAATTGGAAGCGATGGCGGCTTGGAACATGGTTGAGCCAGCCGTGAGCGAACTCGAAATCGGAAGGCTGGAACCGAAGCGCGGAGATCATCGGCGTGACGTCCAGATGGCGAAGCGACTGCCCTGACGCTAGTGCGTATTGGAGGTTTGGCATCATAGTCTCCCTAACCAAGGAGCCCCGTAGCCCTCAACGTTTTCGGCGGTCGGCGCGTTTCCGCGCCGCATGCCGGGATGGACGCATTTTTCTCTTGGACGCGAACCGCAATGCGTGATGCGAGGCACGGCAAAGACGGCGCGCGCTGTTTACGCTTGCGATGAGACTAGCGCCGTTTGCCGCCGCCCTGCAATCGTTTCCTTGGGGCCGCCCACCCTTAAAGCCGATCACAAATTGGCGCGCTCCGATCTGGCTTGTCGGCGAGCTTTGTGTCGCTTCGATGAAGTCCGCCTAAGTGTCCCCAGGGTCCTTGAAATCAGGATATATCTGACTAAAGTCAGAGAATGGACGAAAGCCAGCTGCAAAGCGTTCGCAGCTTCAATCGCTTGATAACCCAGCGCGTCGGCGCGCTCGAGGTTGACTATCTGCGGCGTGGTCGGCCGCTGGCCGAGGCGCGGCTCATTTTCGAGATCAGCGCCGACGGCGCGGACGTTCGTGCTCTCCGCGGGAAGCTCGGTCTCGATTCCGGCTATCTCAGCCGCCTGCTGCGATCCCTGAAGGCGCAGGGACTGGCCACGACCGCAAAGGGCGAAGGCGATGGGCGTCGCCGGCGTGTGAGCCTGACGCGCAAAGGTCGCGCCGAGCGCGCGGTCTATGACAGGCTCTCGGACAATCTCGCGGAATCGATGCTCGACCCCCTCGACGCCTCCGATCAGAACTCGCTTGCTCGCGGCGATGGGCGAGGTTGAGCGATTGATCCGAGCCGCCTCGGTCAAGTTCAGCGCTGAACCGCCAGACGGCGTCGACGCGCGCCTCTGTCTGGACGCGTACTTCCGCGAACTTGCGGCGCGTTTCGAGGACGGCTTTGACGCCGGCGCAGATGACTCCGCGCGCGTCGATGACATGACGCCTCCGTCCGGTCTTTTTGTGATCGCGCGGCTCGATGGCGAAGCGGTCGGCTGCGGCGGATTCAAACGCGTGGACAGGGCGACGGGAGAAATCAAGCGGGTCTGGACCGCCCCGTCCGCACGAGGCATGGGCGTTGCGCGGCGGATGTTGCGGGCGATCGAAGGCGCCGCCCGCGAAGCGGGCGTAAAGACGCTGCGCCTGGACACCAACCGGGCGCTGACCGAAGCGCACGCGCTTTACCGCAGGGAAGGTTACCGGGAAGTCGCTCGATTCAATGACAATCCCTACGCCCATCACTGGTTTGAGAAGCGGCTTTGAAGCTTTCGGTTCGGCCGCCAATCGTCGGAGCCTAAAGGGCCTCGCTCTTGGCCGCACGTTCGTATTTCCGTGCAGCGGTCGTCAAAGCGATGGCTGCGGCAACCGGTCCGTCCGGGGGGGGGCCACGGATCTTGGCCGCGTCGGGCGAGCCGGAGAGGAGCGCCTGAAGCCAGTTGCTGATCGCGAGGTCAGGCAAAGGAGCGCCGGTTTGCGTCGCGAGACGGGCGGCCGAAAGTTGGGCCACAAGGCCGTAGGCGCTGATCAGAAGCTCCGCCATCTCATCGAGACCCTTGCGCGCCGTCATCGGCTCGATGGCCATCCGGCCCGCGGAATCAGAGAGAGCGGCCATGGCCTCGAGCACGTTCTTTCGCGCCAGCCGATAGTCATGTTCGTTAACGTCGCTCCTCAGTGCGGCGAGAGCGAAGGCAGCAAGCTGAGCCTGAAGACGGCTCGCCAGTTGCGGCGCCTCGAGAAATTCCCACCGCGGCCAGAAGTAGTTGAAGAGATG
Source organism: uncultured Alphaproteobacteria bacterium (assembly GCA_963707355.1). Classification (GTDB taxonomy): domain Bacteria; phylum Pseudomonadota; class Alphaproteobacteria; order Rhizobiales; family Beijerinckiaceae; genus Roseiarcus. The sequence continues at coordinate 18,944 of CAVPPX010000027.1, forward strand.
CGCGATCGCCGCGCCGATCAGCGTATCGGCCAGGCGCACCAGGATGGGGGCCGAGACTGCCGGCTGGACGAGATGCAACGACACCAGAGCCATCACCGAAGCGCCGGTTGCAGAGATGCGGTAGTTCAACCGCGCGAAACTATGCACCACGGTAACCGCGAAGCCTTGAACGGCCACGAGCGCGCCTGCCGGCAGATAAGCCACAGAGCCAGCCGCCAACACACAGCCGGCGAGCGTGCCAATGACCCGGTCGTCGCGCCGCTGACGCGTCAGTCCATACCCGGCGCGGATCACGACTGCGATTGTGAGAAGAACCCAATTGCCATGCCGCTCGTCGCCAAGCGATTGCGCCACTAGCGCGCCCGCCATCATCGCCAGCGACAGGCGAGTCGCAAATCGCAGCACCGGCGAATCGGGTTTGAGATGTGGAGCAAGCGCGCTCGGTCCGTAGTTCCGCTTCGGGATGAATGCGGCAAGATCAACGTCGCCGATCGCGGCCTTCGCCGTCACGTCGTCTGACAGCGACCGTTCGAGGCGTCGGATGTGACCGAGCGACCGAACGAGCCGCCACGCCGCGGCGTCGAGCGCTTCGCGCGCCTTTGCATCCATCGCATCCGCTTCGACTCGCGCGGCTTCGTTCCCGAGCGCGTCGATCGCAAGCTCATGGTCCGGCGGCAGCGTGGGGCGGCCGGTGGTCAGGAGCTCTATGCTCAAGTGCTGGAGATCATGCGCCCCGATCCGCAATGCGTCGCCGATCCGCGCCAGGACTGTCGCCGCTCCAGGCGTCTTTCGGATAAGTTCAACATCGCATTGCGCGGCGACGAGAGCGTCGAGCGCGTCAAGCAAGACGCCGATCGAGGCCGCGAGCCGCATCCGCTCTCCCGCCCGGCCGGATCGCTCGAGCAAAAGCGAGCGCGCCGATTGCAACTGCTCGGACAGCGCCGACTGCTGGCGGATCGTCGCTCCATAGGCCGCCGCCAAATCCTGGTCGGGGTCAAAAATGCCGGCGACAGCTCGCAAGTAAATAGAGAACTCGCGGATCGTTTCGCTCGCAACCATACGGCGAGCGCTGGGGTCAGTGAAAACCGTCGCCAGGAGCGCAATGACGATGTAGGCGACGCCGCCGCCGGCAAACACCAACTCGGTCCGAACGGCGACAGGATAGGATTCGCGCGGGAATCCCAAAATGAAGACCATCGGGATGACCACTTGCATCCCGACCGCCACCGCCCATCGCCCGAGCCCGGTGACCAGACCGCCGACGAAGCTGATGATTCCGATCATGATGAGCGCGGCGAGCGGCCACGGCAACGCGAGCTGGATCGCGATTGTCGAGAGCATCGCCAGCGCAAAGCCGAAGACGAGCGTCCGAGCTTTCTCGCGCCAGGGCGCGGGAAGATCGGAGATGCTGGCCGATATGGCGCCCAGCGTCGCCGGCTGACCCGCCGTGAATCCGAAAATCTTCGCGGCGACGAGCGCGACCACGACCACGCCGGCGCCGACGCTTACGCCGTTTATGATGTGCTGGCCAACGAAAAGCCGCGTGAGATTTTGGGGGCGCGGCCAGCGCGACATGAGGGCCCGGCAGAGTTTTAAGCGGCCGACTCGCTCTGTTTCAATGAATCGACCGCGCGCGCCGCGACCGCATTGAGGCCAGGATGGCCTTCATCGGCGAAAGCTATGATCTCGCGAATCATCTTTGGCGTCCAGTATAGGCGCAAATGCGAGGCAGTGCCCGCGGTCGCCTCCCGCTCGGGCATGGAGGCGTAGAAATCACCGATCTGATTGGCCATGCGCACAAGTCTGTCGAGCTTGCCGGTGCTCAAGCCGCCAATCCTCCGCTCGCTTCGTCCTTCGCTTCGTCGAAGCATAAAGCCTGGTCGCGGCGCGCGACAGCGATCACGCGAACGCCAAAATGCCGAGCCCGCTCGAGCGCGAGCGAGGTCGGCGCCGACACCGAAACGAGCGTGCCTGCGCCAAAGATCGCCGCTTTGGCCACCATCTCGAATGAGCAGCGGCTGGTGATGACAAAGAAGCCGCTGTCTGGCGAGACGCCGGCGCGCGCGAGCGCCCCGATCGTCTTGTCGAGCGCATTGTGCCGTCCCACGTCCTCACGGACCAGGACGATCGCCCCGTCTCGTCCGCACCACGCCGCGGCGTGGACAGCCCGGGTCGCCCGATTAAGCGGCTGCATCGCTTCGAGTTCGCCGAGGGCCGCGCGGACCGCCTCAGGCGCGATTGGGGCCCGCGGTTGGAGCGGCGGAGAGGGCGAGGGCATCTGGGAAAAATCCTCGATCCCGCACAGGCCGCAGCCGGTGCGCCCGCTCATCGCCCGGCCGCGCGCCAAATGCGCCTGCAATCGCTCGCCGGAGATCGCGATCTTGAGCTTCCAGCCGTCCTCGACGGGCTCAACCTCGACGCCGCGGATATCGCCAACGCTTTCCGCGATCTGCTCCGTCAGCACAAACCCGTAGGCGAAATCTTCCAGATCGTTTGGCGTCGCCATCATGACGGCGAAGGGCGCGCCGCCAATAACGATCTGAACGGGCGCTTCGACGGCGACCGCTCGGGTTAGCTCCGGCCCACTCGCGCCCAAATCATAGGAAAAGGCTCGGACTGGGACGTCGATCGAGCCAGCGCCCTCACTCGGCCGCATCGGCTAAAGCTTTCTCGGTCCGGCGCAACGAGACACCCTCTTCGCGGTCGCGCAACTGCCAGTCGGAGAAATGATTGGTCCGCCGCACCTGCACGGCCGTCACCTTATACTCAGGACAGTTGGTCGCCCAATCCGAATAATCGGTGGTGACCACGTTCGCGCCGGTCTCCGCATGGTGAAAGGTCGTGTAGACGACCCCCGGCTGCACGCGCTCGGTTATCTCTGCGTGCAGGGAAATCTCGCCGGTGCGGCTCTTCAGCGCCACAAGATCCCCGTCGCGCACGCCGCGCTGCTCGGCGTCGAAAGGATGAATCTCGAGCACGTCTTCGCTATGCCACACGGTGCTCGCGGTGCGGCGGGTCTGAGCCCCGACATTGTATTGCGACAGGATACGGCCAGTCGTCAGCAGAAGCGGGAAACGCGGTCCGACGCGCTCTTCGGTAGCGACGAATTCAGTCAACATGAACTGCCCCTTGCCACGCACGAAGTGGTCGACGTGCATGACCGGCGTTCCGGTCGGCGCAGCATCGTTGCATGGCCACTGGATCGAGCCAAGTTCGTCCAGGCGGGCATAGGATACACCCTTGAAGGTCGGCGTCGTGGCTGCAATCTCGTCCATGATCTCGCTCGGATGCGTGTAATGCATCGGCGCGCCGATGGCGTTGGCGAGCGCCATCGTCGCCTCCCAGTCGGCCATTCCGGCAAGCGGAGGAATCGCCTTGCGGACGCGATTGATGCGGCGCTCGGCGTTGGTGAACGTGCCGTCCTTCTCCAGAAACGAGGCGCCGGGCAGGAAGACATGCGCATAGCGCGCCGTCTCGTTGAGGAACAGATCCTGGACGACGACGCATTCCATCGCCCTGAGGCCCGAGGTGATGTGCTTGGTGTCCGGGTCGGACTGCGCAATGTCCTCGCCCTGCACGTAAAGCCACTTGAACGCGCCGTCGATCGCCTCGTCGATCATATTGGGAATGCGAAGGCCCGGCTCGTTGCTGAGCGGCACGCCCCATAAGCGTTCGAACGTCTCGCGAACGACGTCTGTGGACACGTGGCGATAGCCGGAAAACTCATGCGGGAAGGAGCCCATGTCGCATGAGCCCTGCACGTTGTTCTGCCCGCGCAGCGGATTCACGCCGACGCCTTCGCGGCCGATGTTTCCGGTCGCCATCGCCAGGTTGGCGATCGCCATGACCGAGGTCGAGCCCTGGCTGTGCTCGGTCACGCCAAGCCCGTAATAGATCGCCCCGTTGCCGCCGGTGGCGTAAAGACGCGCGGCCGCACGCAGCTCGCCAGCGTCGACGCCGCTCGCCTCCGCCGTGGCCTCGGGCGAATGACGCGGATCAGCGACGAACCGCGCCCAGGACTCAAAGTTCGCGAGGTCGCAGCGCTCGCGGACGAACGCCTCATTCATGAGGCCTTCGGTGATGATGACATGGGCCAAGGCATTGAGGACGGCGACGTTGGTTCCAGGCTTCAGCGCGAGATGATAGTCGGCCTTGATGTGTGTGCTCTTGACCAGATCGGTGCGACGAGGATCGATGACAATGAGACGCGCGCCCGCGCGCAGACGCTTCTTCATGCGGGACGCAAAGACCGGATGGGCGTCGGTCGGATTGGCGCCGATCACGATCACGACATCCGTTTTTTCTACGGACTTGAAATCCTGCGTGCCGGCCGAGGTGCCGAAGGTCTTAGAGAGGCCGAAGCCGGTCGGCGAGTGGCAAACACGCGCGCAGGTGTCGATGTTGTTGTTGCCGAATCCAGCGCGAACCATCTTCTGAACGAGGAACACTTCCTCGTTGGTGCAGCGCGAGGAACTGATCGCGCCGACCGAGTCGCGCCCATACTTCGCCTGAATGCGCCTGAATTCGTTCGCCGCGTAACCGATCGCGTCATCCCAGGAGACTTCGCGCCAGGGATCCTCGATCCGCTCGCGGATCATCGGCTTGAGGATGCGGTCCTTGTGGGTGGCGTAGCCGTAGGCGAACCGGCCCTTGACGCAGGAATGGCCCTCGTTCGCCTTGCCGGCCTTGTAGGGGAGCATGCGCAGGACTTCGTCGCCCTTGAGCTCGGCCTTGAAGGAGCAGCCGACGCCGCAATAAGCACAGGTCGTCACGACCGTGCGCTCCGGCGTTCCTTTTTCGATGACCAGCTTTTCGTTGAGCGTCGCGGTGGGGCACGCTTGCACGCAGGCGCCGCAGGACACGCATTCGGACGACAAAAAATCGACGCCGCCCGTGCCAACCTTCGAGTCAAATCCGCGGCCGAGAATGGTCAGCGCGAATGTCCCTTGCACTTCCTCGCAGGCGCGCACGCAGCGCGAGCAGACGATGCATTTCGACGATTCAAAGGTGAAATAGGGATTGGACGCGTCGGTCGGCGCCTCCAAATGGTTTGCGCCGGCATATCCATAACGGACGTCGCGCAGACCGACATTCCCGGCCTGGGCCTGCAATTCGCAGTCGTTATTGGCGCTGCATGTGAGGCAATCCAGCGGATGGTCGGAAATATAGAGCTCCATCACGCCCCGGCGCAGGCGCTCCAGGCGCGGCGTCTTGGTGCGGACGATCATGCCCGCTTCCGCCGGCGTCGTGCAGGAGGCGGGCGTGCCCTTGCGGCCTTCGATTTCGATCAGGCAGAGGCGGCACGATCCGAAGGCCTCGACACTGTCCGTCGCGCAGAGTTTCGGGATCAGATTGTCGATCAGAGCCGCAGCCGCCATCACCGACGTTCCCGGAGGGACGCTCACCTTGCGCCCGTCGATGGTCAGCGTGACCGTCGCTTCGCCGGTGCGGATTGGCGTGCCCATATCGAGTTCTTGCAACAGCGCCATGGGCTCCTCTCCTATTCCGCCGCGACGCGCGCGGGCGCCTTGGCGAAATCCTCGCTGAAATGATTGAGTGCGCTTAGCACCGGCATCGGGGCAAGGCCGCCGAGAGCACAGAGCGAGCCGTCGGTCATGACCTCGCAAAGATCGCGCAACAGTTGGACGTTCTTTTGGCGGTCGCGGCCGGCTATGATCTTGTCGACGGTCTCCACACCGCGGGTCGAGCCGATCCGGCAGGGCGTGCATTTGCCGCAGCTTTCCTTGGCGCAGAATTCCATGGCGAAGCGGGCCTGGCGCGCCATGTCGACGCTGTCGTCGAAAACGACGATCCCGCCGTGACCCAGCATACCGCCGGCGGCAGCCATCAACTCGTAGTCGAGCGGCGTATCGATGAGCGACTCGGGCAGGTAGGCGCCGAGTGGGCCACCCACCTGAATCGCGCGGATCGGCCGACCGGTCCGCGTGCCGCCGCCGAACCCTTCGACCAGTTCGCGTAAGGTCGCGCCGAAGGCCAGCTCGACGAGTCCGCCGTAGCGAACGTTGCCTGCAAGCTGGAACGGCTGCGATCCGAGCGACCGTCCGACGCCATAAGCGGCGTAGGCCTTCGCGCCGTGCTCAAGGATCCAGGGGGTAGCGGCGAAGCTCAACACATTGTTGATGACCGTCGGCTTGCCGAAGAGCCCTGAAATCGCTGGCAGCGGCGGCTTGACGCGGATCTGCCCGCGCTTGCCCTCAAGGCTTTCCAAGAGCGAGGTCTCTTCGCCGCAGATGTAGGCTCCGGCGCCGAGCCGCGCTTCAAGATCGAACGCTTTGTCTGATCCGAGCACACTCGGGCCGAGAAGGCCTCCCGCCCGCGCGCGCTCGATCGCTCGTTGAAAGGTGGCGAAGGCATGCGGATATTCGGAGCGGATATAGACATAGCCGCGCGTCGCGCCGACCGAGACCCCCGCGATCGCCATGCCTTCGATCAGGAGAAAGGGGTCCCCTTCCATCAGCATGCGGTCGGCAAATGTGCCGCTGTCGCCTTCGTCGGCGTTGCAGACGATGTACTTTTGATCGGCCTCGACACCTGCGGTCGTGCGCCACTTGATGCCCGTCGGAAAGCCTGCTCCGCCACGCCCGCGCAGACCGGAGGCCAAAACCTCCTCGATGGTCGCCTTAGGACCCAGCGTCAACGCACGCTCCAAGCCCCGAAGACCGCCATGGCGGCGATAATCATCGAGCGACAACGGGTCGGTCACTCCGCAGCGCGCGAAGATGAGGCGCTGCTGTTTCGCGAGGTAGGGGATATCGTCGACTCGCCCCAGCGCTTTGGGGTGAGGACCACCGCCCAAAAAGTTCGCCTCGAACAGTTGAGCGGTCTCGCCCGTAGCAATCGGCCCGTAGCCGACGCGGCCGGCAGCCGTTTCCACTTCAACAAGCGGCTCAAGCCAAAAGAGGCCGCGCGATCCCGTTCGGACGAGTTCGACCTCGAGCCCGCGGCGGCGCGCCTCGTCGCGAATTGCGTCTGCGACAAGGTTCGCGCCGACGGAGAGCGCCGAAGAATCCGCGGAGAGGAAGACGCGGACGCTCATTGGGTTTTGCCTTGCGCAGCCGCGACGATCGCGTCGATCCGATGGCGGTCCAGGCGGCCGATCGGCTCCCCATCGATGAGCGCGGCTGGGGATAGAGCGCAATTGCCGAGGCAGTAAACTGTTTCGACATGGAGGCCGGAATGGCTGTCGTCGTCACCGACCCTGATCCCGTGACGGAGTTCAAGGTGCGAGACGAGGTCCTCGCAGCCCATGGACTGACAGGATTCGGCGCGGCAAAGCTTCAGCTCCCGGCCATCCATGGGCGAGCGACGGAAGTCGTGATAAAAACTGATCACGCCGAGCGTTTCGGCGCGCGAGATGTTCAGGGCGTCCGCGATCAGCGGGATCGCCGCGTCGTCGATGTAGCCGAATTGCTCCTGCAGCTCATGCAAGATTGGCAGCGTGGCGCCCGCCTCGTCGCGCTTGCGATCGATCAACGTTCGCGCCAAATCCAGATCAAAGGCCGTTCGGCCAGACACGATATCCTCCCGGAGCACCTTAAAAATGCGCTCGGGGGCCTTCAGGTTCAAATCGAACCTTTGGAACATGCGATAGAAGAAGCCTATCGATCTCCCATCCCTTGATCGCCAAGCCGGTTTGGCGGCTGGATCAGCGCCGCGATGTCATCGGGCAATTGCATCGCGAACAGGTTGCGGGCGAGCGGCGACGGCGGCTCGCGGTCGCTCATCACGAGCCCAATGGTGCGTTGCGTGATCGGCTCGACAAGCTCGATCGCCACCGTGCCCTCCGGCACGCCGAAAAAACGCAGGAGTTGGCGGGGCACGATCGCCGACCACTGGCCCGCGCTCACGTGCGAGACGAGATTGAAGATCGAATTGGTCTCGACCGCCGGAACGGGCTTCGCCCCGACCGAGCGAAAGACGCCGTCGACGATCCGCCGATTCTGCATGTCGGGCGTCAGCAGGCACAACGGCGTATTCGCCGCCTCCCGCCAGGTCACTTGCGCTCGGCTGGCAAGCGCGCCGCTCGCTGGGGTCAGAAAGAGATATTCCTCGACGCAGACCGGTTTGGTCCTGACATGCGCCATCGGTTCGGCGTCGAGATAGGTGAGGCCGACGTCGAGTTCGAAATCTTCGATCCCGCGATCGATCTCCTGGCTGTTCATGGAGATCACCGCGACCGTCACGCCGGGAAAGCGCGCATAGAAGGGTCCCGTCAACTGGGAAACCAGCGGCAGCGCGGTCGGGATGACGCCGATCCGAAGCCGGCCGGTCAGGCCCTTGTCGATCTCGGCCAGCCCGCGCCGAAGATTTTCCACCTCGGCCAGAATCCGGTGGGCGTGCTCCAGGGCGACTTGCCCCTGCGGCGTCAGGCCCACATATCGGTGGCCGCGTTCGACGATCGGCGCCCCAAGGTCGTCTTCGAGCAGGCGGATCGCGGCAGAAAGGGTCGGCTGCGATACGTGGCAGGCGTCAGCGGCGCGGCCAAAGTGCTTTTCTCGCGCGAGCGCCGCCAGATATTCGAGTTGACGAAGGACCATGACGCTCTATCCCGGCGCTCGTCGTGGCGCCCTCGTGAGCCAAGGTCATAGCAGGTTCCTATCGGGTTGGTCCTCCGTCTGAAGATCGCCCAATTTCGAAGTTAGGAGCCCGACCCTGAATGGAGGTCCGATGCCGGAAGCTCAAGCCAACAACGCGCCGCGATCGCGCGCGTTTGCGATCCGCATTGTCGCGACTCTCGTCGCTATTGCGGTGGTCGGCTTTGCCGCGTTCCTGCTGACAAACCCCTCAGAAAGGCCGCGCGCGGCTCTGATCGGCGGAGCCTTCGCGCTTCAAGACGGGGCCGGCAAGACGGTCAGCGATCAGACGCTGCGCGGACGGCCGTTCCTCGTCTATTTCGGCTACACCCATTGCCCCGATGTCTGTCCGACCGAGCTCGCGAAGATCTCCGACATCTTAAGCAAAATGGGAAACAAGGCCATTCCAGCGCTGTTCATCACCGTCGATCCGGATCGTGACACGCCAAGGGTGATGCAGGACTATATCAGCAGCTTCAATCCCGCCATGATCGGCCTTTCCGGCAGCCCTCAGGCGGTGGAAGCGACGGAGAAGACCTTTCGGGTCTACGCCCGCAAGGGCCAAAAGCAGCCCGACGGCGACTATTCGATGGACCACAGTTCGATCATCTATCTGATGAACAAGAACGGGGCCTTCGTCGAAGCCTTCAATGTCGAGCGCTCGCCCGAGGACGCGGCGAAGGATCTGGAGAAGTATCTATGATTTGGGGCGCCATTGTCCGACGAAGCCGCGCTTGGTAGAGCTGGCGAGACAACGCAGAAAGTCTGAACGCGATGGATAAGTTTACGACATTGACCGGAGTCGCGGCGCCGATGCCGATCGACAATATCGACACCGACATGATCATCCCCAAGCAATATCTCAAGACGATCAAGCGCACCGGCCTCGGCGCGGGCCTGTTCTCGGAGATGCGCTATCGCGAGGACGGATCCGAGAACCCCGACTTCGTCCTCAACAAGCCGGCTTACCGCAAGGCGACCATCATCGTCGCGGGCGACAATTTCGGCTGCGGCTCGTCGCGCGAGCACGCGCCCTGGGCGCTGCTCGACTTCGGCGTCCGCTGCGTGATCGCGACCGACTTCGCCGACATCTTCTATAACAATTGCTTCAAGAACGGCGTCCTGCCCATCAGGGTCTCGGCCGAGGATCTGGCCAATCTCCAGGACGACGCCGAGCGTGGCGCCAACGCGACGATCACCATCGATCTGCCGGCGCAGGAGATCCGTGGTCCCGACGGCGGGGTGGTCAAGTTCGAGATCGATCCGTTCCGCAAGCAGTGTCTGATCGAAGGGCTGGACGACATCGGCCTCACCCTGGTCGAGGCGTCGGCGATCGACGCGCATGAGAAGAAGTCGGCCGAGGCTCACCCCTGGCGGTGAGGCGGCCCAAAAGCACGCCTTACATCTGGATAATTTCGGTTGGCGTTCTTCTTGGCGGCCGCTGGCCGGCCGCCTCGTTTGGATTTTCTTGGCGCCTCGCGGTTTGGTTTTGAAAACCCCCGCTTTTGGCTATTGGATTTCCTTGGATTCTCTCGTCCGAATCTAGCCTTTTCAATGGGTTACGCGGCAAAAACGTTCAAAAGGTTTTCGCGGGCCTTTTGTCCCTAGCTTCGGCGCCGCGGGGACGGTAGCTCACAATCTTGGCGCGTGGAAAAGCAGGATCGCTCATGGGGAAAGCTTACCCTGATTTCCGATTTCCAGCAATAAAAATGTGGCTCTTATAGCGTTAGCTGTTGGTATGGTCCGTTTCCGATCGCGCCTTTGATCCAGTTTGGCGGTTCGAGTTTGTCGCCCCAGGCTTCGAGAGCGCGGCGCCAGCCGAGAGAGTTGGGCAGGTTCTTGGTGGCGACGCCGTTGAAGCGGTTGAGCCACTGTTTGAGGCGGCCGTGGTAGGCGTTGACGTTGTTGATGTGCAGATGGGGCGCTTGTGGGGCTGGCTTTCCTGGCGCGAGCACCGCGTGGAACGGAATCCCGGCTCTGCGGGCGAAGGCGGCGATTGGCCGGCCGCCGTCGCCGATCAGATGGTTGTCCTGGGTGACCACGCCGGCAAGCGCTCTTCCTATGGAAGCCCCGTCGACCTGAGGCAGGACCGCGTCGAAGGTCGCGCCCTTCCGGTCGCGGGCGACGAGAACGGGAATATTGTCCTGATAGGGCCCCGGATGCCTGGCCTTGCCGCCTCGTTTGCGTGGCCCGCGCGGCAGATCGGACCAGCGGCCCTTGAAGGATTCGAGGACGAAGGTCTCGTCCGCTTCGACGATCCCGCTTAAGCTTCGCGGCTTGTTGACGGCAGGCGCGCGCAGAAACCGATGTCGCCAGCGGAACGCCGTCGTCGGATGAACGCCGCACGCTTGCGCGGTCTTGGCCAGGCTCTTGCCCTCGATCATCGCCCGGGCGTGATCGAGCCATTTCTCCTTCTTGCGCAGATGCGCCATCGGGGTCTTGGTCAGCGCATTGAAGGTGCGCCCACAGCTCTTGCAGCGAAACCGCAAAAGTCCGTGCGAGCGGCCCCAACCGACGACCTCGCGTCCCGCGCAATGAGGACAGCCCTGAGCCGCGACGCGCTCGTGACTGGTCGTTCCCAGCGCGTCCTTTTGGCGGCTGCGCTGGCCGGCCTTCTTCGCCGAAGCTCCCCCCTCGGTCCCGACCGCGATCGCCTTCTCAAGCGCCGCGATCGCCTCCGTGCGCTGCCCCTCGTTCATCCCCGAAATCGCCGACAGCCAAGCCGCAAAATCCTCAGCCTGGGGCCTTGTCCGCGCCGATATGGCGTCCCGGACGCCGCTCAGGTCGCATTCGGCGACCGACAAAGCCAAAAACGTCCCCATTCCAGCGCAACTCGCTCCCCGCGCCCACTCAATGCCCAAGTCGTGGAGTTTCCGCACGGTCTGCTTGAGATTTGCAACACGGTGATGCAGTTGGACCGCTCCGGCTTTGCCGGAGGCCATTTTGTTTGAGTGACGCGGCCATGGCTGCGTCGTTCAGCATGGCGAAGTGGCGTTCCTCGGCTTCGGCCGGCGGGATGAAGCCGATGGGCTCCAGAAGCCGGCGATTGTTGAACCCGTCCACCCACTCGAGAGTTGCGAACTCGACGGCCTCGAAGTTGCGCCACGGTCGACGTCGATGGATGACCTCAGCCTTGTAGAGGCCGTTGATCGTTTCGGCGAGGGCGTTGTCGTAAGAGCCGCCGACGCTGCCGACGGAAGGCTCGATCCCAGCTTCGGCGAGACGCTCAGTGGACTTGATCGAAAGATATTGGGCGGATTCAATCGCTATGATGGATGAGGCCGCCGCGAGCTCGCGGGCCTTCGGTCATGGAGCGCCTGTGCGCGAGGAACTCGCGAAGGAGTTGATCGGCGGCTTTGTTGAAGGTAGCGTCTCCACTGGGGCTTCGCCGCTTCGAATTTTACCCTTGAGTTCGAGGAACCAGTCTTCGGCGAAATCCTTCGTGCGCGAGGCTTTCCTGTTTGGGCCTGACGTGGTGATTGCGTCCGTTCAAAAAAGGCGGAGCACTGCCAGAAGCGCGAGTTCTCGCGCTTCCAGACATGGAGGTTCCGCCCATGAGGTCGTGGCTGGTCGACATATCTACGCGTACGCTTTTTTTGTGCGAAAGTCAGATTTGTGTAAGGGTTGTGTAACTCTTTGAAAAACAAAAGCCTATGCAATATCAGTGAGCTAATGCTTATTTTTGAGTGTTCTATCGGTCTTTAAGTCCCTTGCGTCTACCGGTTTCGCCACGTGCGCATGACGCGCGCTTCTTTCACATTTTGTGGCCAAAATGAACTTTAGCCGCCTTTGTCGTTGGCGATCGGCGGCTGAAAGGCAAGGCCCATATCCCAGGGGAAGTAGATCCACGTGTCCTGTGAGACCTCGGTGATGAAGGTGTCGACCAGGGGGCGCCCCAAGGGTTTGGCGTATACGGTGGCGAAATGCGCTCTGGGCAGCATCTCCCGCACCAGCTTGGCGGTGGCGCCGGTGTCGACCAGGTCGTCGACAATAAGGATCTTCGCCCCGTCATTGAGATTGGCGACATCGGGAGCGATCGTCTTGAGGACCTTGAGGCCGCCTTGTGTCTTGTAGTCGTGATAGGAGGCGATGCTCACGGTCTCGATCACCCGGACTTCGAGCTCCCGCGCGACGATCGCCGCCGGGACAAGACCGCCGCGGGTGATGGCGACAATGGCGTTGAAAGGTCCCGACGAGGCAAGTCGCCAGGCCAGCGCTCGCGCGTCCCGGTGGAACTGGTCCCACGAAACCGGAAAAGCCTTGTCGCGGGGGGCGTTCACCAGCGGCTCCTTCGCAAAAGATTTGCCCTTCCTAACAAGCGCGATGGCCGCGCGCGACCCCGTTGTCGCCCCGGATTAACACCTTTTGCAATGCCGGCTTTCGACCGCCGCTTAACGCGCCGCCCCGTCCTTGGACAGCTCCGCGACCATGGCCTCGACGGCGCGCCGGGCCGCGGCGACCGCTTCCTCGTCCTTGCCGCGCACGACGATCTGGTTGTTGAAGCGCCCGTCCTTGAACGACGGATAGGAGCCGATCGCTGCGGTCGGATGGGCCGAGGCGATTGCGCCCAACGCCTCGCCATACAGGCCCTCCGGGAGGCTCCCTGCGGCAATCGTCTCGACCAGCATCGCCGCGCCGGTCTTCATTGACTTGACGGCGAAGTCGAGCATGGCCTGCATGACCGCCGGCACGCCGGCGAGCACGAACACATTGCCGATGCGGAAGCCCGGCGCTCGGGAGATGGGATTCTCGATGAGGTCGGCGCCCTCGGGCATGCGCGCCATGCGACGGCGCGCGGGCGTGAGATCGGCCGGAGCGTAGCGCTCGAGCATGATGGCGATCGCTCTCGGATCCTCGCCGACCGGTACACCAAAGGCGCGGCCGATCGAATTGGCAGTGATGTCGTCGTGGGTTGGACCGATGCCTCCGGTCGTGACGACATAATCGTAGCGCGCCCTGAGCGCGTTAAGAGCCTCGACGATTTCGTCCTCGATGTCGGGCACGACCCTGGCTTCGCGCACGTCGACGCCGATCTTGGCCAGATATTCGGCGATATAACCGAGATTGCGGTCCTTGGTGCGCCCCGACAGGATCTCGTCGCCGATCACCAGGACGGCGGCGGTTACAGTCCTTTGTCCGCTCATGCTGGCATGTTCCCCTGTCGCTGATCCCAGCGGAGCATAGCCAGCGACGCGACCGCGGCAAGTGAACGACCGTTCAAGAAAAAGGGCCGCCTCCCGGAAGGGAGGCCGCCCAAGCTTATTCTTCTGGGCGGACCGCAAGGGCCGGCCCTGGATGACGCCCTCAGGCCGCCTTGAACGCAGCGCGTTTGCGATATGCAACCGCGCCGAGGCGCGCGAAGCCCAGCATCATCATCGCCCAGGTCGCTGGCTCAGGCATGCCCGGGGTAGGCGGAGGAACGCCGCCGCCATCGATCGAGAGCACCGACTTGCCATGCGTCACCACCCAACCCGCGTTGTTCGCGTCGATGTGGATCTGGACTTTCAGTCCCGCAGCCACGTCAGCAACAGCTGAGCGTTGGGTCATGGGATGGGCGGTTGATCGGGATGGAGCCGCCCTTTCGCGACCCCCTCCATACAAATAAGCACAAGAGGTTTGTTCATTCCGCAACGACGAGGTATTCAGATGCTGTGTGGCTAGCTTGGCTGGTCTTCGCGGCCATCACAGGTGTTTGCAGTCGAAGCTCAGTCAGGCCGCTTGTCTTCCGTGCGAAGGGGAGCATATTTGTGAAAGTTTCCGGAACACAGGGCCAAGGGAATCCTGGTGGCTACATCGACGACATTTGTGCTCGCAAACGAAAAGGTTGGCCGCCGCAGCGGCCAGATTCGCCTGCATGGGCCCGAAGACTTCGCCGCAATGCGCAAGGCCGGCGCGCTGACCGCGGAAGCGCTCGATCTGATCGGCCCGCTCATCAAGCCAGGGGTCACGACCGGGAGCCTCGACCGGTTCGCGTTCGAATTCGCGCGCGATCACGGCGCCTACCCGGCCTCCCTGAACTACCGCGGCTATCGCAAGTCGATCTGCACGTCGATCAACCACGTCGTTTGCCATGGCATACCCGACGAGAAACCGCTACGCGACGGCGACATCCTCAATATTGACGTGACCCTGATCGTAGACGGCTGGCATGGCGATGCGAGCCGCATGTTCGTCGCGGGCGAGGCTTCCCGGCGGGCGCAGCGCCTGATGGACGTGACTTACGAGGCGATGATGCGCGGCATCGAAGCGATCAAGCCTGGCGGGACGACGGGCGACATCGGGTATGCCATTCAGACCTACGCCGAGGCCGAGCGATGTTCGGTCGTGCGCGATTTTTGCGGCCACGGACTCGGAAGGCTCTTCCACGACGAGCCGAATATTCTGCATGTCGGCCGAAAAGGGGAAGGCGTTCCCCTTCGCCCCGGCATGCTCTTCACCGTCGAGCCAATGATCAATCTCGGCGGTTACGGGGTGAAGATTCTCGCTGACGGTTGGACGGCGGTGACGCGCGACCGGTCGCTGTCGGCCCAGTACGAGCATACGGTCGGGGTGACGGAGACCGGGTGCGAGATTTTCACGCTCTCGCCCACCGGAGCCGATCGCGCGCCGATCCGATGACCTCGGGAGCCGACCGCGGCGGCAAGGCTTATCATCCGCGCCGCGCGCGCGGCGCTCAGCTGCACGAGGCTGGCGGGTCGGCGCTGGCGCAATTCCAACCCCAGTCACCCTCCGATCTGGCGCCCCCCGAAGGCGGTGAAGGCGAAACGCCTCATTATCATGGGCATCGCGAGCGGCTGCGCTCTCGTCTCAGGGAAGCGGGACAGGGCGCCCTTGCCGATTATGAACTCCTCGAACTCATTCTGTTTCGTGCAATTCCGCGACGCGATGTGAAGCCGCTGGCGAAGAACCTCATCGCCCGCTTCGGCTCTTTCGGCGAAGTCATCGCGGCCGATCCCGGGCAACTCGCTGAAATCGAGGGCATGAGCGCCGGCGCCATCTCGGAATTCAAGATCGTCGAGGCGGCCGCGCAACGCTTCGCCAAGGGCGCTGTCAAGAAACGGCTGCCGCTAGGCTCGTGGAGCGAGGTGATCGACTATTGCCGCACATCGATGGCGTTCGAGGGCCGTGAGAGCTTTCGCATCCTGTTTCTCGACAAGAAGAACGGCCTGATCGCCGACGAGGTCCAGGGGTTAGGCACCGTCGATCACACTCCGGTCTATCCGCGCGAAGTCATGCGCCGCGCGCTGGAACTGTCGGCGACAGCGATCGTGCTTGTCCACAATCATCCCTCCGGCGATCCGACGCCATCGACCCAGGACATCAAGATGACCTTGGACATCATCGCGATCGCCAAGTCATTGGGCGTCGCGGTGCATGACCACATCATCGTCGGGCGCAACGGGCATGCCTCGCTGAAGGGGATGAGGCTGATCTGAAGCGCGAATCCGCCGCTGCCCGATCGAGGCGGCTATATAACATACATACAGTGTTGTTAACCGGTCGCGCTCGCGGCAAATCCAGGCGACGCTCGAGCACGGAACTAAACGGGGTCCTAACCCACTGAAAACGTTAGGGCCGGCCGGTAAAAGAGCGGCTACGCAGCATTGGACCCCTCGGCCGAGATGGCTCTTCGCGCGCTTTTAACGATCGCCGCCTCCAAAACGCCGAGCAACCGCCAAATCTTCCAGCGTGTCGATATCGAACGTCACGCCCGTATCCGGCGCCTCAACCTCGACCAGCTCGCTGGCGTTGAGGGCGCCGATCAGCCTGCGCGCGCCCTCGTCGCCGGTGAGGCGCATCGCCGCCTCGAACAGCCCTCGTCCGAGAAGAACGGGATTGCCGCGCCGGCCCTCGCGTAAAGGGACGGCTGCAAGCGCGCCCTCGCGCGCCAGGAAGGCTCCGATCAGGGCGTCAGCCAGCCGGGGCTCAATCCATGGCATGTCGCCCAGGAGCACGAGCAAGCCCGCCACATCGGGTGGCGTTGCGGCCAAGCCTGCTTTGAGCGAGGAGGCGAGTCCGCTCGCGTATCCAGGATTGAACGCGAGGCCGACGTCGAGGTCGGCGACCGCCGCCTCCACCAACGCCCGCGCGTAGCCGCTGACCACGACGACCGGCCGCGCCTTGGTCGCCAGCGCCGCCTCCACGACCCGTCGCACGATCGGCTTTCCGCCGAGTTTCGCCACCAGCTTGGTTGGGTCCGCGCCGCCGGCGGCGCGAAAGCGCAACGACTGGCCCGCGGCGAGCACGATGGCGGCGACCCTAGTCACCGGGCGCGCGGGGCTGGGGACGCGAACCGATCTCCATAAGCAAGCCGCCAACGCCCATCGCGCGGATGTCCGCGTCGCGGATGGGAACGCCCGCCAGCACGCGTTGCAGGACCCAGTCGAAGCCGTTCTCTTTCGGCGACCGCGCGCAGCCGGGGGCCCCGATGATCGGAATCCCGTCGCGTTCGGCAAGCAGCAGCAGATTGCCGGGATCGACCGGCATGCCGAACCGTTCAATTCGCCCTCCGATCGCTTCGATGGCGGCCGGAATGATGTCCCGGCGGTCGGTAATGGCGGACGCTCCAAACGCAATAAGCGCGTCGCTACCGTCGATCAGTTTGGCGAGCGCTTTCGCAAGCGGCCCAAGCTCGTGCGGAACGATCTCTTGGGTGACGACGCGCGCTCCGGTCGGCTTGAGCCGCGCCTCGAGCACGCGCAACGTCTTGGCCACGATCGAGGGCTTCAGACCCGGGAGCGTCGTTGACACCACCCCGATTCGCATCGGCTTGAATGACTGCACCGAGATCGCGCCCGTCGGCGCAGCCGCGAGCGCGGTCTCGAGTGTCGCAGCTTAAGTCGCGAATGGAATGATCTTGACCGTCGCGACCATGTCGCCATCGGCGACGGCTCGATAGCGGGGTAGCGTCGCGACGGTGATCGCCTCATCGACCGCATTGACCCGGTCGATGGCCTCGGGCTCGATGATCGCAAGCCCTGCGCCCTCGGCAAACAGGTTGACCCGCCCCGTAAACGGCGCCGAGCAACGCAGGCGCCGGCCGGCGAGACGTTTGGCGAGCTTCAGCGCCGCTTCATTTTCATCAACGTCGCCCGGCTCGAGCCGCGCGGCCACAACGCACCTGACGCCCGCCGAACCGAGAGCCAGCTGCCGCTCACGCGTGAGAACATCGCCCTTTTTGTATGCGACGCCGTCAATCCGAACGCCATGCGCAAGGACGGCGCCCTCAGCCTCCTCGATTGGCGTTAGGCCGAATTTCATGCCGCCGCGCTCTCCGAGCGCAACGGCTTCTTGCGCAGCGAAGCGACGATCTCGCCGATGATCGACACCGCGATTTCGGCCGGGCTGACGGCGCCGATGTCGAGCCCGATCGGCGCATGGATGCGCTTGAGCGCCGCTTCATCGAACCCCTGAACGCGCATGCGTTCGATCCGTTTGGCGTGCGTCTTTCGCGATCCGAGCGCGCCGATATAGAAACAATCGGCCTTGAGCGCGACCATGAGCGCCGGGTCGTCGATCTTGGGGTCGTGGGTTAAAAGGCAGATGGCGGTGTAGCGATCGAGGGGCGCGTCCGCCAAAGCCTCGTCGGGCCACCTGGCGACAACGGGCGTGTCGGGGAAGCGGTCCGGGGTGGCGAAAGCGGTGCGCGGATCGATTACCGACACATCGAGCCCGGCGATCCGGGCGATCGGCGCCAGCGCCTGGGAAATATGCACGGCCCCGATGAGGGTGAGGCGCGGAGCCGGCGCCTGAACAGTCAGGAAATAATCCTCGCCCTGATGCGCGACCGTCGCGCTTTTACCCATGCGCAGCGCCGCCTCCAATTCCGCGGCGAGAGGATCGGCCTCGACGGCTTCGGCGCGAACGAAGCGCTGCTCGCCATCGGAAAGACGCGTCACGATGGCGCCCGCGCGCCGTTCGCTTCGGGCCAGGTTCATCGCCTTAAGAACGTCGAGCCGCATCAGGCGAGCTTCTCGACATAGACCTTGATGCGGCCGCCGCAGGACAACCCGACGCGCCAAGCGGTCTCGTCCGCGACGCCGAACTCGAGCATCCGCGGCGCGCCGTTGGCGATCACGTCCGCCGCCTCTTCCACGACCGCGCCCTCGACGCACCCGCCGGAGACGGAGCCGAGAAAATTCCCCTCTGCGTCGATGACGAGATGCGAGCCGATCGGGCGGGGAGCCGAGCCCCAAGTCTCGACCACGGTCGCAATCGCCACGTCTCGTCCGGCTTCCCGCCAGGATTCCGCGGCGGCCAGGACGTCTTCGTCTCGGGTCAGCATTCAAGCACCTCCTTCTTGCAGCAGCCTATGGCGCGACGAACCCGACTCTGGCGTGTGCGCCGTCGCAATAGGGCTTGTTGGCCGAATGACCGCACGACAGAGCGCCGTCCTCTCGACACAATTCACAATGCGTCCCGTTCCAGAAATGACCTCGACTGCACCTGCGACGCCGAGCGGTCCGTTCGGATAGGGCGTTATGGTCAATGGGCCGTCCCGCTTTGCGAGCGCGACGCTCGTGGCCGTGGTCGGCTCGCCGGCGGCGGCGAACGCCGCGGCGACGTGGGAGCCGTCGCAGTAGGGCTTGTTCTTGGACTCGCCGCAGCGGCAGAGGGTCGCGCGCGTTCCGATCGGAGCTCCCGCCAGCACGATCTCCGCGTTGATCGCCAGCGGCCCGTTTTCGCGCACCGAGATGGTATTGACCTTCGGATCGGTTTCGTTGGCGCCGCCGCGGGAAACCCGGATCGCGCCCGACGGACAATTCAAGGCCACGTAAATGAGCTCCTCGGCGCTCGCCGCGTCTGGATCGATCCGTTGCCCTTCGACGTTGGCCTTGAAAACGGTTGGCTGCGAGAGAACGCACCGGCGAGCGTGGATGCAAAGCTGGCCGTCGAATTCAATTGTCGCCGACTTTCCCGCAACAGTTTCGACGCCCATCTTCGCCTCCACCCACTCGCGCGCTGGTCTACGAGAAATGGTTCCGCCGCGGTCGCTCCGCAAGACTATAACGGGAAATCAGCCGACCGCCAGGAGCCGCGCCTTTGGATCGTGAGCCAAATCCTTGCCGCCAGACAAAGCCTGGCAAAGTTCGGCCATGCTGGCGAGATTGTGGATCGGACGGAACGAATCGACATGAGGCAGCATGGTTCGAATTCCCCCGGCCTTGGCGGCAAAATCGCCAAAGCGCAGCAGCGGGTTGACCCAGATCACGCGCCGGCTCGATTTGGCGAGCCGCTCCATCTCGGTCTTAAGCTTATCGAGGTTGTCGCGCTCGAGCCCATCCGTGATGAGGAGGGTGATCGCGCCTTGACCGAGCACCCGCCGCGACCAATCCCGATTGAAGCGATGCAGCGCTTCGCCAATTCGGGTGCCGCCGGACCAATCGAGCGTCATCGCCGAGCACTTCGCCAGCGCGTCGTCAGGATCGCGAGCGCGCATTGCGCGGGTCACGTTGGTCAGCCGCGTGCCGAACAGAAAAGTCGAAACACGCCGCGTTTCGCCCAGGGCGTGCAGGAAGTGCAAAAAGAGGCGGGTGTATTCGTTCATCGATCCCGAAATGTCGCACAGGGCGACAACCGGCGGGGCGCGATCAATCGGCGATCGAAGCTCGAGGTCGATCACGCCCCCGGGTTGCAACGAACGGCGGAAACTGCGGCGCGCATCGATCCGAGCCGGCCGACCGCCTGGAGCGAAGCGTCGCGTTCGGCGCTTGTCCTCGGGCATGGCGAGCCGCTTGATCGCCTTGCGAGCCTCCTCGATCTCCGCCGCGCTCATTTGGGCGAAATCCTTCGAGCGCAGGATCTCCGCGGCCGATAGGGTCAGGCGGGCGTCGAGTTCAATCGCGGGAGCCGGTTTGGCGCGGTCGTGAGCCGACTTGAAAAGGGCGTCGGCGACGCGACTGGCCCCGGCTTCAGGCGGCTTCGGGTCGGATTTGCTGGGCGCCCGCGGGGACAGCATCGCGATCAGCTTTTCGATGAAACCTTTTCGCTTCCAGAAGATGCGGAACGCCTGGTCAAACAGCAGGCTATGCTCATGCTTCTTGACGAAGACCGCGTGCAGCGTGGTGTAAAAGTCGTCTCGATTCCCGACGCCCGCCGCCTCGACCGCTGCGAGCGCATCAAGCACCGCGCCCGGCCCGAGAGGGATCCCGGCTTCACGCAGGGCGCGGGCGAAGTGGACGATGTTCTGCGCCAAGACGCCGCCGCTTGCGGGCTCGGCCTCTAAAATCGTGCTCATTTCGCGTGGCTCGGCGTCACGCCGATCCGATCTCCAGCCGGCGAAGCTCGGCGCGCGTCTCCTCGATCAGCGTCTGCGCCTTTGCGCCTTCTATCTTTGCGATATCGTCCTGGTATTTCAGCAACACGCCGAGCGTATCGGAGACCTGCGCCGGATCGAGGGCCACCGCATCGAGCTCGGTCAGCGCGGCGGCCCAGTCGAGCGTTTCGGCGACGCCCGGGGACTTGAACAGGTCCTGTTTGCGCAGACGCTGAACGAACGCGACAAGTTCCGCGGTCAGTCGCTCCGGCGCACGCGGTGCCTTCGCGCCTACGATCGCCATCTCGCGAGCGAGGTCGGGATAGCCAAGCCAATGATAGAGACAACGGCGCTTGAGCGCGTCATGAATTTCGCGCGTGCGGTTGGAGGTGATGACGACAATCGGCGGTTCGGGCGCCGCCATGACGCCGATTTCCGGAATCGTCACCTGGAAGTCGGACAGGATCTCGAGCAGGTAGGCTTCGAAGGCCTCGTCGGCGCGATCGATCTCGTCGATCAGGAGCACAGGGGCGCCGTTGACGCCGGGCTCGAGCGCCTGCAGGAGCGGACGCTTGATCAGATAGCGCTGTGAGAAGATGTCGTGCTCGATGCGATCCTTGTCATGCTCGCCTGACGCCTCGGCCAGCCTGATCGCCATCATTTGCGCCGGATAGTTCCATTCATAGACCGCGCTCGCGACGTCGAGGCCTTCGTAGCACTGAAGTCGTATCAGGTTTCGATTGAGCGAGGCCGCGAGAACCTTCGCCACTTCCGTCTTGCCGACGCCGGCCTCGCCTTCGAGAAACAGGGGCCGTCCGAGGCGCAGGCTCAGGAAAATGACCGTGGCCAACGCGCGATCGCCGACATAGGAAGCCCTGCTGAGCAGGCTCAAGGTTTCGTCGATCGAGGCCGGTAGGGCCGGCGATTGCGGAAGTCATGGAGAGTCTGCCCGAGGAGGAGAGGCCAATTGCGCGGCGCGGTAACGAAAGTTCAAGACCTCAATCGACCCAGGCTGGAGCTTAACTCCACCCCCGGCCGCGATGAGTCGGTCAGGGCCAGAAATCGTCTCGTAAAACGTCCTCGATCGTCCAGGGGCAGGACTGAGGCAAATGCAACAGTTCGAGCCGCCGGATCGCCGTATCGAGCATCGCGAGGCGATAGGCGCTGACGAGAGCCTCGGCTGGAAACGACCGGAGGGACGGATTGTCGTTGAGCACATCTTCGATTCGCTGCCGGGCTTCGGAGACAGAGGCGCGCCAGCTGTCGCTCTGTTTCTCAGGCTGATAGCGCCATTTGAGGAGATGGATAAGCAGGATTTCCAGCCGGGACCGGATTTCCCGCCGCTCGCTTCTGCCCACGCTTTCGATTTCCTCTGCGAGGTTGTCGTAGTCGAGCTCGTTGACGGCCCGGCGGCGCAAGGCGTCGGCCTGCTCGATCGTCCATTGATAGAGGTCAGTGTCGTATTTCATCACCCGGAATATAGGCCCTGAGGAAGGCTAAAGAAATCTTTTCCACGGCGAGCGACCGCCGCCCTTCCCCTCCGGCTCAGCGCTCTCGTCTTTATTGAGAAAACGCTTTCCCCATGCGCCCGGGAAGGACCGGCGTCAGCCGGCTGCCTCCACCGCGCGCTTCGCCATCACGCCGATGAGATGCGCGCGATAGTCGGCGTCGGCGTGAATATCCGCGTTGAGGCCGCTCGCGGGCACGGAGACGCCCTCAAGCGCAGAGGCCGAAAAATTCCTGTCCAGCGCCGCTTCAAGCGCCCCGGCGCGGAAGACGCCGCTCGCGCCGGCGCCGGTCACGGTGACGCGAGCGCCGCCGGCCGTCTTGGCGACGAAGACGCCGACCAGCGCGTAGCGCGAGGCCGGGTTGCGGAATTTCATGTATGCGGCCTTCTGCGGGATCGGGAAGCTCACTTGCGTGATGAGTTCGCCGGTCTCGAGCGCCGTCTCAAAAAGGCCCGTGAAAAACTCGTGCGCTGGAATCCGGCGCTTGTTGGTGACGATCGTGGCTCCCAGCGCGAGCGCCGCGGCCGGATAGTCCGCGGCCGGATCGTTGTTGGCGAGCGAACCCCCAATCGTCCCCATGTTGCGAACATGCGGATCTCCGATGCCGCCAGCGAGCGACGCGAGGGCTGAAATCGCCGCTTGCACGACTGCGTTGCGGGCGACGTCCGCGTGGCGGGTCATGGCGCCGATTACCAGATTGTCCCCTTCGCGGGTAATGCCAGCGAGCTCGTGAACGCTCTTGAGATCGATGAGTGCGGCCGGCGACGCCAGGCGCTGCTTCATGGTCGGCAGGAGGGTCATGCCGCCGGCGAGCGCCTTGGCGTCGGGCTTGGCGAGATCGGCGGCTGCGCCGGCGAGCGATTGGGGGCGATGATATTCGAAGGCGTACATGTCGAATTCTCCCAAAGAGGGCAACACAAGCGGCGGCGGATCGCGGCCGCCCGCTCAGTTCATTCCGCGGCGCGCTTCATCATCGTCTTTTGCGCGGCGCGCCAGACGACCTGCGGCGTCGCCGGCATCGCCACGTCTTCGTGGCCGAGCGCGTCGGTAATGGCGTTGATAACGGCCGGCGGAGCCGCGATCGCGCCCGCTTCGCCACAGCCTTTGATGCCGAGCGGATTGGACGGACAGATCGTCTCGATCGTCTCGACCTTGTACGAGGGCAGGTCGTCGGCGCGCGGCATGCAATAGTCCATGAAGCTCGCCGTCAGGAGCTGGCCGTCCTTGTCGTAATGCGCGCCTTCGAGAAGCGCCTGGCCAACGCCCTGGGCGATTCCGCCGTGCACCTGGCCTTCGACGATCATCGGATTGATGAGCTTGCCGAAGTCGTCGACCGCGGTCCACCGATCGATCGTGACGACGCCGGTTTGCGGATCGATCTCGAGCTCGCAGATGTGGACGCCCGCCGGGAAGGTCCAGTTGGTTGGGTCCCAGAACGCGCTCTCCTTCAGGCCGGGCTCGATTTCCTGGGTATTGATCTTGTGCGCGGAATAGGCGTTGAGCGCGACCGAGCCAAAGTCGATCGACTTGTCCGTGCCTTTGACCGTGAACTTCCCATCCTTGAACTCGATGTCGTGTTCGGAGGCTTCGAGCACATAGCCCGCGACCTTCTTCGCCTTGGCCTCAATCTTGTCGAGCGCCTTGGAAATCGCCGACATGCCGACCGCGCCGGAGCGCGAGCCGTAGGTGCCCATGCCCATCTGCACCTTGTCGGTGTCCCCGTGGACGACGGATACGTTCTCGATCGGGACGCCGAGCCGTGACGAGACGAGCTGGGCGAAAGTCGTTTCATGGCCCTGGCCGTGACTGTGCGAGCCGGTCAGAACCTCGACCGTGCCGATCATGTTGACCCTGACTTCCGCCGATTCCCAGAGACCGACGCCGCCGCCGAGGGCGCCGACCGCCGCCGAGGGCGCGATGCCGCAGGCTTCGATGTACGCGGAGAATCCGATGCCGCGAAGCTTGCCCTTTGCGGCCGAGGCGGCCTTGCGCACCGCCAGGCCTTTGTAGTCGGCCTCCGCAAGCGCCTTATCGAGGGCGGCCGGAAAGTCGCCGGCGTCATAGTTCATCAGAACCGGAGTCTGGTGAGGAAAAGTCTTGACGAAGTTTGTGCGGCGGAACTCGGCGGGGTCGCGCCCCGTCTCACGCGCCGCGACCTCAACCAGACGCTCGATCACGAAAGTCGCCTCCGGACGGCCGGCGCCGCGATAGGCGTCGACCGGCGCGGTGTTGGTGTAGACTCCGTCGACCTCGCAGTAGATATTGGGGATCCCGTATTGTCCCGACAGCAGCGGCGCGTAGAGATACGTTGGCACGGCGGAAGCGAAGGTCGAGAGATAAGCGCCGAGATTGGCGATCGTGTGGACCCGGAGCCCTGTTATCTTACCGCTGGCGTCCAGCGCGAGTTCGCCGTGCGTAACATGGTCGCGCCCATGCGCGTCGGAGAGAAATGCCTCGGTGCGATCGGCGGTCCATTTCACCGGCCGGTCGATCTTCTTGGCCGCCCAGACGCAGACGGTTTCGTCGGCGTAAATGAAAATCTTCGAGCCGAAGCCGCCGCCGACGTCGGGCGCGATGACCCTCAGCTTGTTCTCGGGAGCAAGACCGATGAAGGCCGACAGGACCACCCGCGCAACGTGCGGGTTCTGGCTCGTCGTATAAAGCGTCATCGTGTCCGTGCCGGAATCGTAGTCGCCGAGCGCGGCGCGCGGCTCCATCGCATTCGGGATCAGGCGATTGTTGACAAGATCGATTTTTGTCACATGCGCCGCGGAAGCAAAGGCCGCATCGGTTGCGGCCTTGTCGCCGAGATGCCAGTTGTAGGCCGTGTTGCCCGGCGCGGCGTCATGGATTTGCGCCTGACCGGACTGCGCCGCGCTCGCGGTGTCGGCGACCGCCGGCAGCTCGGTATACGCGACTTCGATCTTTTCGCCCGCGTCTCGCGCCTGCGCATGAGTATCCGCAATGACGACGGCGACGTGATCGCCGACGTAGCGCACCTTGCCCTGGGCGAGCGCGGGATGGGCGCCCGCTTTCATCGGCGAGCCGTCCTTCGAATGGATCATCCAGCCGCAGATGAGACCGCCAACCTTATCGGCCGCGATGTCGTCGCCGGTGAAGATCGCAACCACGCCCGGCGCCTTGAGGGCGGCGGAAAGGTCGATTCTGTCGATCGTCGCGTGGGCGTGCGGCGAGCGAAGGAAATAAGCGAAGGCCTGGCCAGGGCGATTGACGTCGTCGACATAGTGGCCCTTGCCGGTGATGAAACGGATGTCCTCCGTGCGCTTGACGGAGGCGCCGATGGCTGTCACGCCCATGATGTCTCTCTCCCTTGGAACGGCGTTGACGCGTCCCTGTTATTCGGCCGCCTGAGGCGTCGCGGCGGCGCCCATTTCGCGCGCGCCTTGAGCGATCGATTTCACGATGTTGTGGTAGCCGGTGCAGCGGCAGATGTTGCCTTCGAGGCCGTGGCGGATCGTGGCTTCGTCAAGGTTCGGGCCCAACCGATTGACGAGGTCGACGGAGGCCATGATCATGCCCGGCGTGCAGAAGCCGCATTGCAGCCCGTGATTGTCCTGGAAGGCCTGCTGCATGGGATGCAGCTTGCCGCCCTGAGCGAGGCCTTCGATCGTCGTCACCTGCGCGCCCTCGCAGCTCGCCGCCAGCACTGTGCATGACTTGATCGCCTGGCCATCGACGTGAACCACGCAGGCTCCGCACTGCGACGTGTCGCAACCGACATGCGTGCCGGTCAGGCGCAGATTTTCCCGCAGGAACTGCACGAGCAGCGTGCGCGAATCGACATCCGCCGATGCCGGGCGGCCGTTCACCGCCATCGAGACATGAACCATTCCGATATCCTCCTAAAACCGAGACGTGTTCGGCAGCGCTTGGCGCGGCTTAGCCACGCGTCGCCTCGCTCCCCACGCCGGCCTGCGCCCCGCCATTCGCGGCGAGGGCGACGAAATTGGTGAAAAACTTGTCGGCCATATTCTTGGCGACGCCGTCGATCAGACGCGAGCCGAGCTGGGCGATCTTGCCGCCGACGGTCGCGTCGACGTCGTAGTGGAGCAGCGTGCCGCCCGGCGCATCCGCGAGCGACACCTTTGCGCCGCCCTTGGCGAAGCCGGCGATGCCGCCTTCGCCCTCGCCCTTGATGGTGTAGCCCTCGAGCGGGACGATGTCGGAAAGTTCAACCTTGCCTTTGAACGTCGCGGAGACCGGGCCGATTTTCATTTTGACGACGGCGGCGAAACCGTTCTCGCCTGTCTTCTCCAACGATTGACAACCGGGGATTGCGGACTTGAGCGTTTCGGGGTCGTTCAGCAGCGCCCAGACTTTCGGTCTCTCGGCGGGCAAAGTCACTTCGCCCGTCATCGTCATCGCCATGAACGTTCCCTTCCAGGACAACCGGGCTGATCCGTTCTGAGTTCGAGATCAGCCGTGGTGTATCGCCAGCATTTCGCAACGCGCGAGAAATATCAAGACGTCGCCGTGCTCTCGTTCCGAGAAAGACGACGCTGTGTTTCTAACGGAATTGTTTGTCCAAGCAACAACATTGCACGGCAGCCGTAATATTCGCGCGGATATTACGCAGCGGGCGCCGCAATATTCCGAAGCCCATTGGCCGTCCGAGGCATACCTGCTGAACCTCGGCGGCGCCAGGTTGCCGCGCGCCCTCGCGCCGGTTACGCTGCACAAATCTCAGGCGAGCGATCGCACCGGCGCGCAGCGTCGGCGGATCGAGAGCGCGCAAAGACAGGGCGGCCGCAATCGAATGGCACGTTTCCTGCGAAGCGGGGTGAAACGAGAGGGCAGGGTGGGCGCATGGATAATTTCCTGCAGCAGCTGATCAACGGGGTGACGCTCGGGTCGATCTACGGACTTATCGCCATCGGCTACACGATGGTTTTCGGCATCATCGGCATGGTCAATTTCGCGCACGGCGACCTGTTCATGCTGTCAGCCTTCATCGCTTTGATCCTTTTCATGATTTTGACCCAGATTCTGCATCTGGGATCGCTGCCGGTCGCGTTTGTCGTGGTGATGGTCGCGGCCATGGCGCTGACCGGCCTCTGGAACTGGGCGATCGAACGGCTCGCGTACCGGCCGCTGCGCGGCTCCTTTCGGCTCGCGCCGCTCATCTCGGCGATCGGAATGTCGATCTTTCTGTCGAATTTTGTCCAGGTTGTTCAGGGGCCGCGCAACAAGCCTGCGCCCCAATTGCCCAATCACGTCTTCAATCTGACCGGCGGCAAGTATGACGTGACGCTGTCGGTGCGCCAGATCCTGATTGTGGTGGTCACGGCCGTTCTGCTCGCGGGCTTCTGGTACCTCGTTCAATTCACCTCGCTCGGGCGGGCGCAACGCGCCTGCGAGCAGGATCGAAAGATGGCGGCGCTGCTTGGGATCGACGTTGACGCGACGATTTCGATCACCTTCGTCATCGGCGCGGCGCTGGCGGCGGTCGCCGGCGTCATGTTCGTGATCTACTACGGCGTGGTGAATTTCGCCGATGGCTTCACGCCGGGCGTCAAGGCCTTCACCGCGGCCGTGCTCGGCGGCATCGGCTCGCTGCCCGGGGCGGTGCTAGGCGGCCTTCTGATCGGCCTGATCGAAGTGTTCTGGTCGTCCTACTTCACCACCGACTACAAGGATGTGGCCGCGTTCATGATCCTGGCGATCACCCTGATCTTCATGCCTTCCGGCATTCTCGGCCGGCCGGAAGTCGAGAAGGTCTGAGGCATGAGCGCGCCCTCGCAAGCCTCGGAGATCGCGGCTCCCGCCGCAACCGCGGCGCAGTTCGTTCCGGCGCTCCGCAACGCCGCCGCTGCAGCGCTGGTCGCCTTCGGCCTGTGCTTTCCCATCATCAGCTATCACGCTGAATCGAACATCAATAACGAACTTGTTCTGATCGGACGCTGGCCGCTTTCGTTCGGCGTCGCCGTGCTCGTCTTTGCTTTTGTGTTCCTGCGGCAGATGGCGCGCGCCGACTGGCGGATCTGGTTCGACCGCGTCGGCTCGATCGCCGCTGGCGGCATGGGCGGCGCGCTGGTGCAGGCGGCGCGGGAGGGCGAGGGCACGGCCCCGCCATCGGCCGCCCGGATGGCGTTCGGGCGCTACATCGGCCCGTTCATGCTCGGCCTCGTGATCTTGTTCCCACTGATTTGCCTTGGCCTCCTCGGGCCGGGCGGGTCGCTGAAGTGGATCAATAATTACGGCATGCAGATTCTCATCTACGTGATGCTGGGTTGGGGATTGAACATCGTGGTCGGCCTCGCCGGCCTGCTCGATCTGGGCTACGTGGCCTTTTACGCCGTCGGCGCCTATTCCTATGCGCTGCTCTCGACCACCTTCGGCTTGTCGTTTTGGATCTGCCTGCCGCTCGCCGGAATCCTTGCCGCGATGTGGGGCGTCATTCTCGGTTTCCCGGTCTTAAGGCTCCGCGGCGACTACCTCGCGATTGTGACGCTCGCCTTCGGCGAGATCATCCGGATGGTGCTGATCAACTGGGTCGATTTGACCAACGGCTACGCCGGGATCAGCGAGATTCCACACGTGTCGTTCTTCGGCATACCGTTCACTGACGACGACGACGGGTTCGCGGCGATTTTTCATCTGCCCTATACGCCGATCTACCGCTCGATTTTTCTTTTCTACTTGATCCTCGCGCTCGCGCTCCTGACCAATTTCGTGACCATTCGGCTGCGCCGGCTGCCAATCGGCCGGGCCTGGGAAGCATTGCGCGAGGACGAGATCGCCTGCCGCTCGCTCGGCATCAACACCACCACCACCAAGCTTACGGCGTTCGCGCTGGGCGCGATGTTCGGCGGCTTTGCCGGTTCGTTCTTCGCCGTGCGTCAGGGGTTCGTCAGCCCGGAGAGTTTCACCTTCATCGAGTCGGCGACGATCCTCGCCATCGTCGTGCTCGGCGGCATGGGCTCGCAGCTTGGCGTGGCCATCGCCGCCGCGGCGATGATCGGCATTCCCGAGCTCATGCGCGAACTCGACTGGCTGAAGAGGATTTTCGGCGAGGACTTCGACCCGACCCAGTACCGCATGCTGCTGTTCGGCGCCGCGATGGTCATCATGATGATCTGGAAGCCGCGCGGTCTCGTTTCGACGCGGATGCCCTCCGTGTTCTTGAAAGAGCAAAAGGCTGTGTCCGGCGATCTCGTCAAAGAAGGGCACGGTTGATGAACTGGCTGACCGGCCCGCTGCTCGCCGTCGAAAACCTTACAATGCGGTTCGGCGGCCTCGTCGCCGTGAACGCCTTCAGCTTTTCGGTCGGAAGGGGAGACATCACCGCGCTCATCGGCCCGAACGGCGCCGGCAAGACGACGGTCTTTAATTGCGTCACCGGCTTCTACAAGCCGACGGAGGGGCGCCTCGCGCTTGCCCGCGACGGCGTCGCGACGCCCGAAGACATCGCCGCCGTCACCCGCTCGAGCGGCCGACATGCGACGACGGCGAACGGCGAACTCTTTCTGCTCGAGCGGATGCCCGACCATGAGATCGCCCGTAAAGCGCGCGTCGCCCGCACCTTCCAGAACATTCGGCTGTTCCAGGGGATGACCACGCTCGAGAACCTGCTGGTCGCCCATCACAACGCGCTGATGCTGGCGAGCGGTTTCACCGTGCTCGGCCTGGTCGGGGCGCCGAGCTATCGCCGCAAAGAGGCCGAAACGATCGAGCGGGCGAAGTACTGGCTCGACAAGATTGGGCTCATGGACCGCGCTGACGATCCGGCGGGCGAGTTGCCTTACGGCGCCCAGCGCCGGCTCGAGATCGCGCGCGCGATGTGCACCGACCCGGTGCTTCTTTGCCTGGACGAACCGGCCGCCGGGCTCAACCCGCGCGAATCGGCCGAGCTCAATACGCTCCTGCGATCGATCCGCGCCGACCACAGTACGTCGGTGCTCTTGATCGAGCATGACATGTCGGTCGTCATGCAAATCTCCGATCACGTGGTGGTTCTCGATTACGGGGTGAAGATCGCTGATGGCACGCCGGCGGAAGTGCGCGCCGATCCGAAGGTGATCGCCGCCTATCTCGGCGTCGAAGACGAGGAGGAAGTGGAGCAGATCGAGAAGGAATTGGAGCAATGAGCGTTGCGGCGGCCGCGCTGACGCCGCTCCTGCAACTGCGCGGCATCGAGACTTTCTATGGGAAAATCCAGGCGCTCAGGGGCGTCGACCTCGATGTCAACAAGGGTGAGATCGTCACGTTGATCGGGGCCAACGGCGCTGGCAAGTCGACGACGATGATGACGATTTTCGGCGCGCCGCGTGCGCGCCACGGCCGGATCACGTTCGACGGCGCCGACATCACCGATCTGCCGACGCACATGATCGCGCGCCTGTCGATCGCCCAATCGCCAGAAGGGCGACGCATCTTCCCGCGCATGACGGTGTTCGAGAACCTGCAGATGGGCGCTTCGATCAACAACTTCGCCCATTTCGACGAAGATCTTCAACGCATGTTCGCGCTGTTTCCGCGCCTGAAGGAGCGCGCGCCCCAGCGCGGGGGAACGCTGTCGGGCGGCGAGCAGCAGATGCTGGCCATCGCGCGCGCGCTCATGAGCCGGCCGCGATTGCTGCTTCTCGACGAGCCTTCGCTTGGACTTGCGCCGCTGGTGGTCAAACAGATCTTCGAGGTGATCGACGAACTGAACAAGACCGAAGGCCTGACCGTGTTCCTGGTCGAGCAGAACGCCTTTCATGCGCTGAAACTTGCCCATCGCGGCTACGTAATGGTCAATGGCGCGATCACGATGCAGGGCGGCGGCGCCGAGTTGTTGGCGCGCCCCGAGGTCCGCGCGGCCTATCTCGAGGGGGGTCATTGATGGGCGGCGTCCTCTGGTCGGACTCACCTTACGGCCTGTTCACCTTTATCCTCCTCACCCTGGTGCTGGGCGGGGCTGGCGCCTGGGCGACCGGACGCGCCGTCGCCAAGACTTGGAGGCCGCTGGCGATGCTGGCGCCCTACATGGTCTTTCTCGCCGCGGCCGTGCGCTTTCTTCACTACGCGCTTTACGGCGAGCCGCTGCTGTCGATCCCGCTCTTCATAAGCGCCTTGATCTGGATGATCGTGGTCGGCGCGCTCGGCTATCGCGCCATGCGCGCAAGCCAGATGGCGACGCAATATTCCTGGGCTTATGACAGTTCGGGTTTGAACTGGCGGCCCAAAGGGACTGGCTGAACGAGCACGTCTTAAATGGACAAACCTTTGTGTTTTTTAAGGTGACTCTTGACCGAAAACAAGAAAGTATCGGCCTTCAAGGTGGAATTGTCTTCTGCCAAACGGGCGCCAGGGAGGGCCGGGCGCTCGCAACTTATGGGAGTAGCTGAATGAATAAACATTGGTTGTCCGGGGTCGCGCTCGCCGCGGCTCTGGTGTTCTCCGGCGCCGCCAGCGCCCAGATCAAGATGGGTGTCGCCGGACCCATCACCGGCCCGAACGCCGCCTTCGGCGCGCAACTCGTACAGGGCACGACGCAGGCCGTTGATGACATCAACAAGGCCGGCGGCATTCTCGGGCAGCAGATCACCCTCGAGCAGGGCGACGACGTTTCCGACCCGAAGCAGGGCGTGTCGGTCGCCAACAAGTTTGTCGGCGACGGCGTCAAGTTCGTGGTCGGCCACTTCAACTCCGGCGTGACCATTCCCGCTTCCGACGTCTATGCGGAAAACGGCGTCCTGTTCATCACCCCGTCAGCGACCAATCCCAAGATCACCGACCGCAAGCTTTGGGACGCGTTCCGCACCTGCGGCCGCGACGACCAGCAGGGCATGCTGTGGGCCGAGCTCGCGCGCGACAAGCTGAAAGGCAAGAAGATCGCGGTCGTTCACGACAAGACGACCTACGGCAAGGGCCTCGCTGACGCGGCGCTCGACAACATGCACAAGTTCGGCATCAAGGAAGTGCTGTACGAAGGCGTGAACACCGGGGAGAAGGACTATTCCGCGATCGTCTCCAAGATCAAGGAATCGGGCGCCGACTATCTGATGTGGGGCGGCCTGCACACCGAAGGCGGCCTGATCATCCGTCAGATGCGCGACCAGGGCATGAAGACGGTCATGATTTCCGGCGACGGCATCACCGATAACGAGTTCTCGCAGATCGGCGGTCCAGGTGTCGAAGGCACTTTGATGTCGTTCGGTCCTGACCCGCGCAACAATCCCAAGGCTAAGGCGATCGTTGCGGAGTTCAAGGCCAAGAACTTCGATCCGGAAGCCTATACGCTCTACGCCTACGCCGCCGTGCAGATCATGAAGCAAGCAGCGGAAAAGGCGAAGTCGCTGGATCCGAAGAAGGTCGCGGAAGTCATGCATTCGGGCATGACCTTCAACACCGTTATCGGCCCCATCGCCTATGACAAGAAGGGCGATCGCACGAGCGTCGACTACGTCTGGTACACTTGGCAAAAAGGACCCGACGGCAAGATCACCTACATCCAGAACAAGTCTTGATCCGTTCGGCTTCGGGGCAGTTCAGCGCCTAGCGGCCTTACTTTTCACGTGAATGAGAAACCCGCCCTCGCCGGCGGGTTTCTTTTTTCAGCCGTCACCCGATCTGACCGAACTGCGGAAACGTCTCGATCAGCCACAGCGACATGCTCTGGAAGCCGCCAGTCAGAAACGCGACTCCCGTCGCGACAAGCAGGACGCCGACGACCTTCTCGATCCGGCCGAACTGCGTGCGCAGATGCCGCGAGGCGCGGATGAAGGGGCCGATCGCGGCCGCCGCGAGGATGAAGGGCAGCCCCAGGCCGAGGCTGTAGACGGCGAGCAGCCCGGCGCCGCTGGCGACCGTATCCCTGCTGCCGGCGACCGCGAGGATGGTGGCCAGGATCGGACCGATGCAGGGGGTCCAGCCGAGCGCGAAGGCGAAGCCCATCGGATAGGCGCTCCACAAGCCCGCCGGTTTCTCGACCTCGAGCCGCTTCTCGCGCAGCATCGCGCCGATCTTGAATAGTCCAAGAAAATGCAGCCCCATCACGATCACGCCGATCCCGGCCGCGATCGATAGCGCGTGGCTCCATTGCCTGAGCACCCCGCCCAACGCGGACGCCGTCGCGCCCAGGCCGACAAACACGGTCGAGAAGCCGGCCACGAACAGGACTGCCGTGATGAGAATGTCGCGCCTCGCCTTCGCCTCGCTCTCGTCGACCAGCGCTTCGACGCTCGCGCCTGCGAGGTAGCAAAGATACGGCGCCGCCAGCGGCAGCACGCACGGCGAAACAAAGGACAGGAGACCCGCGCCGAACGCGGCAGGAATGGAGACATCGGCCATGGCGTGACAAATGGTCCTTCGACGACCGTGCGTCAAATGTTACGCGGGCCATCCAGCCTCGAGCATCGGCGAAGTTTCACAATATTCCGCGAGCAATTGAGCGTATAACCTCACGATCATGTCAGGCAGTCAATATTCCTGCGAAATTTGTATATTTAAACTGTCCAGCCTCATTGAATCGTCATGAAAATCGCCGCCGTCCATGATAGCGTTACTTGCTCCGGTGGACGGAGCGTCATGACCTCAGCATTCGGGAGCGAAGGCTGGGTGCAATGAGCGGGGAGCAATAGCCATGGATCCCGTTGTCCTATCCCGGATCCAATTCGCATGGGTCATTGCGTGGCATTTCCTGCTGCCCGCCTTCACCATCGGTCTCGCCGCCTTCATCGCGGTCCTCGAGGGGCTCAATCTTTTCACCGGGCGCGAAATCTATCTTCGCATCTCGACGTTTTGGATCAAGATTTTTGCCGTGTCATTCGGCATGGGCGTCGTTTCGGGGATCGTCATGCCGTTCCAGATCGGCACGAACTGGAGCCGTTACTCCGACGCCACCGCCAACGTTGTCGGGCCGCTGCTGGCCTACGAGGGGCTGACCGCTTTCTTCCTGGAGGCGGCTTTCCTCGGCGTGCTGTTGTTCGGACGCAAGCTGGTGCCGCCCTGGGCCCATTTCGTCGCGGCGTTGATGGTCGCCTTGGGCACGCTCTTTTCGACCTTCTGGATCATCGCCACCAACAGCTGGATGCAGACGCCCGCCGGTTATGAAATCGTCGACGGCCGTTTCCTGCCGAAGGACTGGCTGCAGATCATCTTCAGCCCATCCTTCCCCTACCGGCTCGCTCACGTCGTCGACGCGGTCTACATCACCACCGGCTTCGTGGTCGTCGGCGTGGCCGCCTCCTATCTGCGGCAAGGACGTTTCGTCGCGGAAGCGCGCACGATGCTGTCGATGAGCTTGTGGCTCCTCACCGTGCTCGTGCCCCTTCAGTTCCTGCTCGGGGACGCGCATGGCCTCAACACACTCGAACATCAACCGGCGAAGCTCGCGGCGATCGAAGCGCTCTGGGACACCCACGGCCGCGTTCCGCTCAATCTGTTCGCTATCCCTGACGAGAAGGCCGAGATGGACCGCGACGTCATCGCGATCCCGGACCTTGGCAGCCTCATTCTGACCCACGACCTAAACGGAGTGGTGCATGGCCTCAAGGACTTCCCCGCCGACCAGCGTCCCTCGCCGATCATTGTCCCCTTCTTCGGCTTCCGGATCATGGTCGGAATTGCGGTCATCATGCTCGCCATGGTGGTGACGAGCCTATGGCTGCGCTGGCGGGGCGAGCTCTTCCACACCAACTGGTTCCTCTGGTGCTGCACGCTGGCCTCTCCCCTCGGCTTTATCGCGGTGACGGCCGGCTGGGCGACAACCGAGGTCGGCCGTCAGCCTTGGACGGTCTACGGGCTCCTGCGTACGCGCGATTCCGTCTCTCCCTCGCTCACGGGATTGGACGTCAGCATTTCACTGCTCGGCTATTGTCTCGTGTACCTGGTCATGTTTTCAGCCGGATTGGCGCTCATGCTGAGACTGGTGCGACAGGGGCCCACGGAGGCTGCTGGTGAGCCCGACGCGATTGAAGGCGGGCGCCCAGCGCGGCCGGTTCAGGCGCTCCCAGCGACGGAAGCGGGGCCGCGGCTATGACCCAGCCCTTTCTCGATCTCGTGCCCGTCTGGACGCTCGTGCTCGGCGTTGGCGTCTTTATGTATGTGCTCCTGGACGGCTTCGATTTGGGCGTGGGCATACTCTATGGATTCGCGCCTGATCGGGATGCGCGCAACCTGGTCATGAACTCGATCGCGCCCATCTGGGACGGCAACGAAACCTGGCTGGTGCTCGGCGGGCTTGCGCTGATGGCCGCTTTTCCGCTCGCTTTCGCGATCATTATCCCGGCGGTTTATTTCCCGATCGCCATCATGCTGCTGGCGCTCATCTTCCGTGGCGTTGCGTTCGAGTTCCGCTACCGCGACGCCGAGCATCGGACCTTCTGGGATCGCGCCTTCAACTACGGCTCGGTCCTTGGCGCCTTCGCGCAAGGCATTGTCCTCGGCGCATTCATTCAGGGCTTTCAGACGGAAGGTCGCCACTTCACGGGCGGCTCATTCGACTGCTTTACACCGTTTTCGCTGCTCACTGGCGTCGCCCTGGTCTTCGGCTACAGCCTGCTCGGCGCTGGCTGGCTGATCTTGAAGACCGAAGGCGCGCTTCAGGATTGGGCGCGGGCGCTGGGGCGCCGATCGCTGATCGGCGTTCTGATCGGAATCGCGCTTGTCAGCCTGTGGACGCCTTGGGCGAAGCCGGAGATCGCCGAGCGTTGGTTCTCCTGGCCTCATATCGTGATTCTGGCGCCGGTGCCGATCGTCACAGCGTTGATCGCCTACTGGGAGTGGCTGTCGCTCAACAATCGCTCCGAGGCCGCGCCGTTCATCGGCGCGATCCTACTGTTCGTGATGTCCTATCTCGGCCTCGCGATCAGCCTCTTTCCGCTGATCGTGCCCTATAAATTCACGCTATGGGACGCGGCCTCCTCGCCATCGACGCAGGCCTTCCTGCTGGTGGGCACGGTGTTTCTTCTCCCGGTCATCCTCATGTACTCGGGCTGGTCCTATTGGGTGTTTCGCGGCAAGGTCCGCGGCGACCTGGGGTATCACTGAGGGCGTTCCGCGGCGCCGTGCTGCCCAAAATCACTTGAACTGTATCTTCCGGTGTTCGACTGCCGTTACTGAATCAGCTCCAGGCTCGCCGGCGTGGCCGGTAAACTGCTTCTTTACCAGGACTCGTCAAACCTCTAAAATCCAACCGACGGCTGGTTGGAGGCCGTTGGATCGTTATGGCTCAGCTCAAGATTTGATTGAAATTGAACCATGGGCGCCGCGGGGCGCCTCTCTCGAAGCTCGGCAAGATTGCGGAGCAGGCGGAGAGATTCTTGCGCGCTCTAGCGGACGATTGTGAGGTGGACAGCAGGCCGGGCGAATGGTTGGCGGTGGAGTTCGAGAACGGCTCCGTTGCGTATGATGCCGAGTTCCAAGGCGACGTAACGCCCGCCGTCGCGAGTATATTCGCGCGCAACCTCGAATCGCTAGCTGATTATGACCCCGACGGAGACGGATTAAACCTGGCGATAAGCTCCGGTACGGCCCTTGAATACGCGCGAATCGGCTCGCTAATTGATCCTGATAAATCAATTGGTCTCGGCATTTATAGAATGGACGCCAAGAAGCCGAACTGGCGGCAAATTACCTACAAGCAGAGCGCCTCGTTGAGGCGGGAGATTGAAACTCCCCTGCCAAGCTACGGTTCCGTCCAAGGGATTTTGCATGCTTGGTTCAAGGAAGCGAAGGAGCCGAACTTCCAACTCAGGGAGTTATCGGGCGACTGCATTGTAAAGGTGTTCTATCCGCCGGTCCTCTATGCGGATGTGGCTAAAGCCGTCCAGGAGCGATCGACCGTCCTAATTGTCACCGGCGACATGCTGTTCGACCGGGCGACTTGGGCCGCCACTGAATTGAGGGCGGACAAAATTGACCGAGTCGGAATGCTTTCGTCCGCCGAATTTGAAAGCTTCTTTGGGAGCGCGCCGGATTTTATCCCCGACGATGCCGCGTTAGATGGCTGACCTCCGCCGCGTTTATATCAACTCATGTTGCTTTATTGACATGGTCAAATCCTCAATTGGGTCGGTCCTCAGTGAGCGCGAAAAGGACGTTTGGACGTTCAAGAAATTGCTTGAACGCATCGCGACCGAGAAGTCAGGGTCTTCACATCGACCCTTACGATCGCCGAGTGCACGCATGCTGGAGAGACGTCACTAAGCGACAAAGTGAAGTCAGAATTCACGCGTTTGCTTATGTCCGGACAATATCTGCAGCTTGTCCAGATGACGCCGTTATCGCAGCGGACGCGCGCGATTTGCGTTGAACTCATGGTATTAAGCTAGGGGGCGCCGACGCAATTCACGTTGCGTCGGCGCTCGCCATGAAGTGCGAGGAGTTTTTGTCCTGTGACGCAAAACTAACGCGCGTCGAGGCGCAGTGCGAGAAAATACAGCGCCTAGGCTTAATGCCAAAACGCGGCGCAGCGACGTTGTGTCTGCCGGAAAAGTATCGACAATTGGGGTTTGGCGAATGACGCGCTCTAAGGCTATTCGGCGCCCGATGCGGGCCATTGGCAGCCATCGTTGTCAGCGCGTTGAGGCGACCAGTTCGTCGAGCTGATCGAGCGTCACGCGCATGCCGCGCTCCATGCCCGACGCCAGCGCGCCTTCCAAGGCTTCCTTGCTCGGGAAGAGCTGGTGGAGGGTCAGACGCGTCCTGCCCTGGCTCTCCTGAAAGGCAGCGGTCACGACCACATCGCCGACGTCAGACATCCGCTCATAGAGCTGAGTGAGGACCAGCCGCGAGGGCTGATCCACCTCGAGGTACCGCCCCGAAAACACCTCCGGATTCTTTGGGTCGCGCCCAAACGCGAAGCGATAGGCTCCACCCACGCGCAAGTCCTGCTCGCACTCGAAGAGCGTCACCCCGAAGGACTTGGGCGCCCACCATCGTTTCAGCAGCTCGGGCTTCGTCCATGCGTCAAAGACAATATGCGCCGGCGCATCGAACATGCGGATTACGGTGAGCTCCCGGTCGCTCGTCCGCTCCACGATCGTTTCGTTCGTCATGGTGCTCTTAACCGTCGTTAGCGGTTGCATCCGATTGTTCCTTCCGCTTGAGTTCCTCGATGACCGTGTCCAGCGCTTCGAAACGCTCTTCCCAGATGTGCCGATAACGGTCGAGCCACTCGTGAAGCTGCTTCAGGGGCTCGGCGCGCAATCGGTAGAACCGCCGCTGCGCCCGCGGCTCCATCTCCACCAGGCCCACGTCCCTGAGGACCTTGAGGTGCTGCGAAGCCTGCGATTGTCTGAGCTTGAGCCGCACATGGATATCGTTCACCGGTCGAGGCCCCGCGCGAAGAAGTTCGACGATCCGAAGTCGATTGGGTTCGCAGAGTGCAGCAAGGGTCTGGGGGTTCATTTCCATATATCATCATAGAGGAATATTCGTGTCAACGAATATTCCTAATAACGAAACTACCTTCGCCTTTGAAGACGCTTGGCACCTCGAGCGACGCTCGTCCTGAGCGGCGCGCCGGACAACGACTCGCTAATTGCGCCGCAAGCCTTTGAAAAGATGGAATCCGGACTTCGCTAATGGCGCGTCGACCCAAGAGCCGGTATGGACTTCTCGTCCGTCCGACAATGGGCTGGAAGGAGGCGTCCGCGTTGGCCGAACCCGCTCCCATCTTTGACGTCGTCATCGCCGGCGGCGGCGCGTCCGGGCTCGCGCTCGCAGCGGCGATCAAGCAGGCGATGGGGCAAGGGGCAACCGTTGCGGTCGTCGATCCGGGGTCGCCTGACGGGCCAAGCGCAAGCCCTTTGCGCACGGTGGCGATCGCCGATGGGCCACGGCGCCTGCTCGAACATATCGGCGCCTGGGCGGCGATCGCGCCGAAAGCGCAAATAATCCTGTCGATGGCGATCATGGACGGCGACGTGCGCGACGCCGTCCGCCTGCCCCATCTCAAGTTCGCTGCGAAAGACCAGGCGCTCGCCCATATGGCCTTCAACGACGATGTCGTCGGCGCGCTCTCCGCGCTCTGCGATCGACTCGGGGTTCAGCGCGTCAAAGCGTCCGTTGCGCATTGGGCTTCGGGCAAGCATATCGGCGAGCTCGGGCTGTCCGACGGGCGCGTGCTGCGCGCGCGCCTCGCAGTCGCCGCCGACGGCGCGCGCTCGAAACTGAGCCGGCTTGCCGACATTCAGACC
This sequence comes from uncultured Alphaproteobacteria bacterium, assembly GCA_963707355.1. Taxonomy (GTDB): domain Bacteria; phylum Pseudomonadota; class Alphaproteobacteria; order Rhizobiales; family Beijerinckiaceae; genus Roseiarcus. Next base: position 58,449 of record CAVPPX010000027.1, read on the forward strand.
ATCGGCTGGGACTATGATCAGACCGGCATCGTCGCGACGGTCGCGCACGAGCGCGATCACGAAGGCCAGGCGGAACAGCATTTCCTGCCGGCCGGCCCGTTCGCTCTCCTGCCGCTTCCGGGTCGCCAATCGAGCATCGTCTGGAACGAACGTCGCGCCGACGCCGAGGCGCTGCTGGCCCTCGATCCCGACGATCTGACGCGCCAGCTTGAATACCGCTTCACGCCGAAACTGGGCGCGATCAGCCTTGCCTCGCGCGTCGAAGCCTTTCCGTTCCGCTTCCAGATCGCGCGGCGCTTCGTCGCCGGGCGGCTTGCGCTCGTCGGCGACGCGGCCCACGTCGTCCATCCGGTGGCGGGGCAGGGCCTGAACCTTGGGTTGCGCGACGTCGCGGCGCTCGCCGAGACGATCGTCGGCGCGATGCGGCTCGGTCTTGATCCCGGCGCGCCCGGGCCGCTCGCGGCTTACCAGCGTCAGCGTCGCTTCGACGTTGCGGCCAGCGGCCTCGGCCTCGACGCGCTTAATCGCCTCTTTTCCAACGATCTTCCGCCTCTGCGCTTCGTGCGCGATCTCGGCCTCCGCATCGTTGATCATGCGCCGCCGCTCAAGGACATGCTGATCGCGGAAGCGGGCGGCGCGGGAAGCGGCGCGCCGAAACTGCTTCGAGGTCTCGCGCTATGAGCAAAGCCCCTACTCTAAGCCCGCGCACACTGGCCGCTCAGGCCTTGGGGACGATCGACGAACGCACCCGCGCGATCGTGCCGCCGATCCATCTCGCCACCACCTTCGAGCGCGACCCCGACAACCTTTATCGCAGCGGCAATTCCTACGGCCGTCCCGACAACGAGACCGTGCGCGAGGCGGAGGCGATCATCGGCGCCCTGGAAGGTGCAGCCGCTACGCTTGTTCTCGGCTCGGGCATGTCGGCGGCGATCGCGCTCTTCCTGAGCCTCGGGGCGGGCGCCCATGTGATTGCGCCTAAGGGCATGTATTGGGCTTTGCGCGCCTGGCTCACCAACGAGGCTCCGGCGTTCGGACTCAGCGTCGATTTCGTCGACGCCGAGGATTTGCAGGCGCTTGCCGCAGCGCTGAAGCCGGGAAGGACGAAGCTCGTGTGGCTCGAGACGCCGAGCAATCCGCTATGGGGCGTAAGCGACATCGAAGGCGCGGCGCGCGCGGCTCATGAGGCGGGCGCCGCCCTCGCGGTCGACTCAACCTGCGCGACGCCTGTCTTCACAAGACCGCTCGCGCTCGGCGCCGACGTCATCATGCATTCGGCGACCAAATATCTCAACGGGCATTCCGACGTCCTGGCGGGCGCGCTCTGCTTCGCGCAAGACGACTCCCTTTGCGCCCGGGCGCGGACGATTTGCCAGTCGCACGGTATGATCCTGCATCCGTTTGAAGCGTTCCTCCTGATTCGGGGTTTGCGAACGCTCGACCTGCGCGTGCGCGCAGCGGCGGCAAACGCGATGGAGCTGGCCAATCGCCTTTCCAATCATGGCTCCGTCTCCGCGGTGCTCTATCCAGGACTCCCGCATCACCCGGGCCATGATGTCGCTCGCCGGCAGATGCAGGGCGGCTTCGGGGGCATGCTGTCGATTCGTGTCCGCGAGGGCGCAGAGGCGGCGATCGCGACCGCCGCCCGCGTGCGCGTGTGGAAGCGGGCGACCTCGCTCGGCGGAGTCGAATCGCTCATCGAGCATCGCGCTTCGATCGAAGGTGCGAGCTCGCCGTGTCCGCCCGACCTGCTGCGTCTCTCCGCCGGAATCGAAGACGTCGAAGACCTCTGGCGCGACATCGACACAGGCTCTGAGCGGGTCGCCCTGAGGGTCCCGATTTCAGCCCTGCCGCGAATCCAGTTAAAGCGGGCGCGATGTACCGCAATATTTTCCTGGTCGGCGGCTGGACGGTCGCCTCGCGACTGACCGGCTTTCTGCGCGACATGGCGCTCGCCGCGCTCATGGGCGGGGGCGCGCTCAACGACGCTTATGTCGCGGCGATCAAGCTGCCCAACCAGTTCCGCCAGATCTTCGGCGAGGGGTCGTTCAACGCCGCCTATCTGCCGACCTACACCCGCGTGCTGAAGGCGGGAGGCCGAGCGGAAGCCGACAAATTCGCGAGCCACATCTTCACGCTGCTCATCCTGTCGCAGATTGCGCTGCTCGGCCTCGTCTATCTCGACATGCCCTTGCTCGTGCGCCTGACTTCGCCGGGATTCGTCAGCCAACCCGACAAGTTTGCCCAAGCGGTGGCGATGTCGCGCATCATGTTCCCCTATATCGCCTTCATCGCCGTGTTCGCGCTGCACCAGGGGACGCTCAACGCCAACAACGCCTGGGGCGCGCCTGCTTTCGCGCCCGCGGCGGCCAATGTGTGCATGATCGCGTTTCTCGCCTTCGCCGCATTTTTTCCGAAGATTTCGCCCGGCGTGGCCAGCATGGCGAGCTGGGGATTTCTCGCCTCCGGAGTGACCCAACTCATCGTCGTCATGGTCGATGCGCGACGGCGCGGGCTTTTGGAGCGGCTAACCTGGCCACGCTGGACGCCCGAGATCCGGCGCTTCCTTTGGATGCTCGGACCGGCGATCGGCATTTCCGCAAGCTACCAGATTGGCGCGCTCGCCGACCAGATTGTCGGCTCGCTCTTACCCACCGGGGGTCTGTCCGCCATCAGTTACGCCGACCGGCTTTATCAATTGCCCGGCGGGGTCATCGTCATCGCCACCGGCTCGGTGCTGCTCAGGGAAATGTCGGCCCTGATAGCCCTCGGCGACGTTCGGGGCGCGATAGCCGCTCAGAACCGCGCCGCTTCGCTGACATTGGCGCTCGGCGCTCCCTTCATCGTGGCCTTTCTTCTCATTCCCGACCTCATCGTCGCGGTCGCCTTCGAGCACGGCGCCTTCAAAGCCAATGCGACCCAGCAAGCGGCTGGCGTGCTCGCGGCCTACGCGATCGGCATGCCGGCTTTGCTGGTCGATCGGATCGCCACAGCGAGCTTCTTGTCGCGCGGCGACACGGCGACGCCGCTCAAGGTCACGCTGGTCGGCGTGGCGGTCAACGTGGCGCTCAAGATCGCGCTGTTTCGGCCGCTGGGCGCGCCGGGCTTGGCGCTCGCGACCGCGGCCGGCCTTTGGATCAAGGTCGCCGGCGTCTTTGCGCTCGCCCGCCGGCGCGGCTGGACGTCCCCCGACCCGCGCCTGCTCGCGACCGCCGCGGCGACGCTGTTTGCGGCCGGCGCGCTGGCGCTTGCGTTGACGCTGTTCGACGGACCGCTCATCGAGCTCACGGCGCATCTCCCGCGCTTCGCCCGCGAGGCGCGATTTGCGGCTCTGACAGGGATCGGGGCCGCGGTTTATTTTCCTGCTCTGGGCTTCGGGCTCTGGCTCACCCGCGCCATGCCGGCCACTCTCGTCAGGCGGGTGCGGCGCATGCTTCGGCTTGCCCCATGAACCTCACGAGTTCCGCCATGTCGCTTAACCGTTCCGCGATGTCGCCTGAATGAATCGCGTTCAAACTCGCTTGACCCAGGGGCCAGCAGGGCCGCCTGTTCTTCGCCGGCGGGAGGGCTTCAGATGAGCGTTCAGGCGCGCGACCTCGCGGTCGAGTTCGCCTATCGGTTCGGCCGCACGCCGACGGTCAGTCGCGCGCCAGGCCGCGTCAATCTGATCGGCGAGCATACGGACTACAACGATGGCTTCGTCATGCCGGCGGCGCTCGAATTCGCCACGCTGACCGCGGCCTCGCAACGGGCCGACAGGCGCCTGCGAGTCTATTCCATGATCATGGACGAGACGCGCGAGTTTGACCTCAATTCTCCGCCTGCGGGACCGACCGGCGACTGGTCGGACTACATTGTCGGGGTCGCGCTGATGCTGGAGAGGAGCGGGCGCTACCTTGTCGGCGCCGATCTCATCATCTGGAGCGATGTTCCCATCGGAGCGGGCTTGAGCTCCTCGGCCGCGCTCGAAGTCTCGTGCGCGCACGCGCTCCTCACCGAAAGCGGCTACCCGTTCGATCCAATCGAGATCGCCCAAATCTGCCAGCGCGCCGAGAATGATTTCGTCGGCATGCGCTGCGGAGTGATGGATCAATATATTTCATGCTGCGGCGGCGCCGGTCATGCGCTTTTGATCGATTGCCGCAGTCTCGACTCGCGCTATGTCGCCATCGCGCCAAACTTGAGGCTTCTCATCGCCAACAGCAAGGTGCGCCACCAGCATGCCGGCGGTGAGTACAATCTGCGGCGCGAGGCTTGCGAGGAAGGGGTCAGGCTGCTCAGCCGCTATCTCGGGCCGATCCAGGCGCTGCGCGACGTGACCCCGCAGCAGCTTGAGGCCAAACGCCGCAAGCTGCCCGAGCTCATCTACCGCCGCTGTCGCCACATCGTCACCGAGAACGCGCGCGTGCTCGAGGCGGCGCGCGCACTCGAGGCAGGAGATTTCGTCGCCTGCGGCCGAGCCATGAACGCTTCCCATGTGTCCATGCGTGACGACTTTGAAATCACCTGTCCCGAGGTCGATATGCTGGCCGGTCTCGCGCAGACCGTTAAGGGCGTCTACGGTTCGCGCATGACCGGGGGCGGCTTCGGCGGATGCACGATCAGTCTCATCGAAGCCGCCGTGGTCGACAAGACGTTCCAAATTCTGACCGACGGCTATCGCATCGGAATGGGCCGCGATGTGGACATCTACGTCTGCGCGCCGTCCGACGGCGCCCGCCTGATCCCGGTTTGAGGAGGCCGTCTTGGCGAGCATAGAACCGCTTCGCGGCGCCTCGCACCGCCGGTTCAATCCGCTGACCGGCGAATGGGTTTTGGTGTCGCCCCACCGGGCGCAGCGACCCTGGCAGGGCCAGCGCGAGTCGAAAGTGGCGCCCGCAGCGCTCGCTCATGACCCCAACTGCTATCTCTGTCCGGGCAACCTCCGCGTGGGCGGCGCCCGCAATCCCGACTACCCGCACACCTTCGTGTTCGACAATGATTTTCAGGCGCTGCAGGCTGATGCGCCGACCCGTGTGGAAAGCGATGGTCTGCTCGTCGCCGAAGGCGAATCGGGACGTTGTCGCGTCCTGTGCTTTTCCCCGCGTCACGATCTGACGCTCGCCGGTATGGCGGTCGCCGACATCGAGCGCGTGGTCGACGTCTGGGTCGAGGAGACGATCGCGCTCGGCAACCTGCCCGACATCGGCTCTGTGCAGATTTTCGAGAATCGGGGCGAGATGATGGGGGCTTCTAACCCTCACCCGCATGGCCAGATCTGGGCGACCCGTCATCTCCCGAACGAGCTGGAAAAGGAAACCCATCGCCAGGGCGAGTATCTCCTGCATCACGGCCGGCCGCTGCTCGTCGACTATCTCGCGCAGGAACTTCAGCACGGTGAGCGGGTCGTTCTCGGCAACGACGATTTTTGCGTGCTGGTGCCGTTTTGGGCGAACTGGCCGTTCGAGACCATGATCCTCCCGCGCCGCCGTATCGGCGGATTTGACGAGATAAGCGCTGGGGAAAGGACATCGCTCGCGCAAGTTTTATCGCAACTGACCAAGCGTTATGACAGGCTGTTCGACGCCCCATTCCCCTATTCGATGGGCTTCCACCAGAAGCCGACCGACGGCGCGCTGCACGCCGAATGGCAGATGCATGCGCATTTCTATCCGCCGCTGCTTCGCTCTGCGACCATCCGGAAGTTCATGGTCGGCTTTGAAATGCTGGGCTCTCCCCAGCGGGATCTCACGCCTGAGGCCGCAGCCGCAAGGTTGAGGGAGGCGACCGGGTGATCAATGCGGTGGTCCGGGCAGGAATGAGCCGGAGAGGGCTGCGGCCCGATTTGGGGTCAGCGAGGCTTCGGCCATCGAGTGGGGGCGGCGGTTCGAGCGGATCGGTTCGCGGTCCGCCGCCAGAATGGGCGGATACCTGCGCCCGAAGCTTAAGCCGCATCGGGAGTTTCTTGAAGCGCTGAGAGCCGAGAAAGCCGACATCACCCTGCAGGCGCTTTGCGACCGGCTGCTCGTCGAACGCGGGATTAAGGCCGACACCTCGATGATGAGTCGGTTCTTCCGCCGCATCGGCGTTACGCTCAAAAAAAGGCGCTCATCGTGCGCGAGCAGGATCGGCCGGACATAAACGCCGCCGCAGGCGCTGGCGAAGCCATCAGAAGCGCGTCGATCCTTCGCGTCCGGTGTTCATCGACGAGACCCGGACCAAGACCAACATGACACGCCTTCACGGCTGGGCGCCGCGCGGCGAGTGTCTCGTCGCCAAGCTCCCGCACGGCCACTGGAAGACCGCGACCTTCCTGGCCGCGCTGCGCAACGACCGCATCGAAGCGCCCGGCTTGTTCGACGGCCCCATCAACGGCGAGCGGTTTCTCGCCTCCGTCGAGCCCTTCCACGCGCCGGCCCTCAAACGCAACGACATCGTCGTGCTCGACAATCGGGGGTCGCACAAAGGAAAAGCCGTGCGAAACACGATCGAGGCAGCAGGCGCGCGTCTCCTCTTCCTGCCCAAATACTCGCCCGATCTCAATCCGATCGAGCACGTCTTAGCCAAGCTCCAAATCTTCGCCAAGCTCAAAGGCTTCGTCCGAAAGGCAGCGCCCCGAACCCTCGACGCCGTCTGCGACGCTATCGCTCAAGCCCTCACCGCAATCTCGCCAGCCGAATGCGCAAACTATCGCGCCGGCGCAGGATACGCGTCAGGGCGTTGGACCCGGTCGCTCTTTCATTCGCGGCGGCCGAGCCGACGCTGCCAGGCGCTCTACAGGCCCGCCCTCGTCGCCGCTCGTTTCAATCCGGACATGAAGGCCAAATACGCACACCTCATCGAAACCGGAAAACCGCAAAAGTCGCCCTGACCGCGATCACGCGAAAGCTCGTCGTCCTCGCAGACGCCCTCCTAAAGGCCAATCGTCCATGGACGCAAAGAACCGCTTGATCAATACGGATACTCTAGTTTGCTACTCGTGTCGGTGATGGACGCGCCGAATGTCGCGATAGCTTCCCCTGTCGCGAGGCGTGTTGCCACGGCGCCGTGTGAGCGAAGCTGCGCAGAGAGCTCCGCACAGCAGGCCGACGTCAGAATAATGTGTCGAGCTATTAACCCGGCGAGCCCGCGCCGGGGCCCCTGAAGTCCATGGTGAATATCTTGCCGCTGAGCAGCAACGAGATTTCGTCGCCTGGAAGCGGCTTCTGACATTCAGATTGCGGGTTCAGCCAGAAGTTCGATCCGGGTGGCAGCAACGCAAAGAGATCGCGCGCCTTCGCTTCGAGGCACGTTTCCGGTTCTTTCAAATAAGCGGATACGCGCTCTCGCGCGGTAAACGCGGGGTGCCATGTCTTGCCTTTGAACTCGACGGTCGCGACGCTGATCTTTTCGTGGAGTTTGAGCGACCGTCGCCGTCCAGGTTCAAGCTCGGTTTCGGGAGTGAGAATGTAAAGTTCACTGTCAAGCAGAGCGCGGTAGAAATCGGGGATTTTGGCTGGATTCGAGGTCGCCGACTGCATCAGCGTCTCAAGTGCGTTGACGGGCTTAAACATGGCTCAAGCTCTCCGCTCTGGATTCATCTTCACCGCTTGGCCGACCGATCGTCCAGCACGCGGTAAATCGTATTGCGCGAAACGCCAAGCCGCCGAGCGGTCTCGCTAACGTTGTTGCCTGTCTCGGCATAGGTCGACAGCACCTGTGCGCGATGCCGGCCTTGTAGGGTCCCGCTTCGCCTCTCCTCGGTGTTCTGACCTTCGATCAAAGCGGCTTCCGGAAAGTCAATGACGGAATCCTCGGCCTGAAGGGTGAGGCGAGACAGCACATTGCGCAATTCTCGAATATTGCCGGGCCAGCCACATTTGGCGAGGTGGTCGACGAGACGGGGACTCAGGGTTCTTCGGGCGTCGATGGTCGCCAGAAGGTGTTCCGCGATCGCCTTGAAATCCGACCGCCTGGCGAGCGGCGGTAGAATGACTTCGAGCGTATTGAGGCGAAACAGCAGATCCGGACGAAAACGACCTTTGGCAATCAATTCACTCAGATCGGCGTTGGTCGCCGATATCAGGAGCACATCGACCTGCCGCTTCGCGCCGCCGACCGGCCGCACCGTCCAGTCATCAAGAAATCGAAGCAGAACGGCTTGCAACGTCACCGGCATGTCGCCGATCTCGTCGAGGAAGAGAGTCCCGCAATCCGCCTCCTTCACCAGCCCGGCAGATCCGCCTTTGCGGGCGCCGGTAAATGCTCCTTCGCCGTAACCGAACAGTTCGGCTTCGATAGAGGTCTCCGGCAAGGCGGCGCAATTGACAGCCACAAAAGAGCCGCTGCGCCCACTCGCAGCATGGGCGTGACGGGCCAGTTGCTCCTTCCCCGTGCCTGTTTCGCCTCTAATCAGAATCGGCATCTTGCGCTGCGCCGCCGCCTCTGTCTGCTGGACGATGCGAGCGACGACCGGGTCGATCGAAATGAATGGCGTGGGCGTAATGATAGGAGCCGAGACTCGCGGTTTCGAAACGGCGCGTAACATCGGGGACACGTTCGGATGTTCGATCGTGGCGATGAAACTGCTGCCGACCTCGTCCTGCAGGCGTTGGCGTTCGCGCAACCGCCCCTCATCCATGAAGGAGCTAAATCTCGTCCTGAATATATCTGTGAAGCTGCGGCCTGGCGTGGTCGGCAGACCATGCAACAAAATGCGCGCCGCCTGATTGGCGGCCAGTATGCGGCCTGAATCGTCGACGGCGATAAGGCCCGCTGTAAGCGTATGCAGATACTCGCCGCGGTTGTGAAAGGCGATCAGAATATCGCGATGGTGGCGCTCACGAAACAGCCCGTTCTCGATCTGCGTCGCGGCCATACAAACGAGGGCGGCGGTATGGGTTTGACGGGAGACGCAATCGGACGAGGCGTCAAGGATGCCGGCGAGTGAACCATCCGGCGCAAAAATCGGAGACGCAGCGCAGGTCAATGAACCGAAGCTCGGGAAATAATGCTCGCTGCCGTGGACCACGACCGGACGCTTGAGGAACGCCGCCGTACCGATTCCATTCGTGCCGCAAAACGCTTCCGACCAAAGGCTGCCAGGGCGGATATTTCTGGCTTCCGGAGTGTCGGCGAAGCTCTTGTCGGCAACGATATCGAGCAACATGCCTTCGGGCGTCGCAAAGGCGATGAGGAAATTTGAACCTGCAATTTGATCGTGCAATGTTCGCATTTCCGCGAGCGCAAGACCGCGAAGCAGGACACGTTGCTCCTGCTCCGAACGCAGGACCTTAGGGCTCGCCAAGTCGACCGATGGCGGCCTTGTCGAAATCAAGGCCAAGCGCAACGCAACGCAGCCAGCTCTCATAGATCTCAACGGCGAGAAGATTGCTCGGGACCGTGCCCGACTGCCGCAGGACGCCATGCGCCTGGGTCGCCCGCTCTGCGACGGATAATTGCATCAGACCTCCACAGGTTGCGAGGCCCTACGGCGCCTCGCACGCGAATCTCCCTGAACAGCTTTTCTCTGCGCAACTTTAACGCCGAAGAATAACGAACCAGAAACCGAAAGCAACCCTGCCACAATGCACGTCTGCGTCGCTGTCCTGCGTCTAAAGCCGATCCGCGCTCTGCCGCAAAACGCCCCGCTGATTCCGCAGTGCGAAGACGAACACGAGACTGTTTCGTGTCGCAACAAAGCTGTTCCAACGGACTGTTCATCAACGGAACAGCGCAGGATCAGGCCGTCAGCAAGACACTGATTGATATCAGTCGCTTATCACCGTGGCACGGTGCTTGCGCTCATTCACGCAACTGCGCGTCGCCGTCAGACATCAAAATCGGGAAGAAACATGAAGGCCGCTGTCCTGCACGCGTATGACGAGAAGTTGAGCGGGAAGGAATTCGTCACGTACGAAGACGTGGCCGATCCTAAGATTAGCCGACCGTCGGATGTCATTATACGGATCGGTGGCGCCGGCGTGTGTCGAACCGACTTGCACATCGTCGAAGGCATTTGGCGCAGCAAGGTGGAGGTCAATCTCCCCTACATCATGGGTCACGAAAACGCCGGGTGGGTCGAGGAAGTCGGCCAAGGCGTGCACGGGGTGAAAGTCGGCGACGCCGTGATCTGCCATCCCCTGGTTACCAGCGGGCATTGCCTAGCATGTCGTCGCGGCGACGACATGCATGCCGAAGACAGCAGCTTTCCCGGCATCAACGCTAACGGCGGTTACGCGCAGTTCTTGCTGACGGGTGAGCGCACGTTGATCAAATTGCCGAAGAGGCTGGCGCCGAAAGACGTGGCCCCTTACACAGATGCGGGCCTTACCGCCTATCGCGCGGCCAAAAAAGCCTCGCGGCACCTCCTCCCGGGCGAATACGCCGTCGTTGTCGGCGCCGGCGGGCTCGGTCACATCGGCATCCAGGTGCTGAGCGCGCTTTGCGCCGCCGAAATCATCGTCGTCGACCGCGCAGAAAAGCCCCTGGCGCTCGCCAAGGAGTGCGGCGCGGACCACGTGGTGAAGGCTGACTGTGGTGAAGTCGACGCGGTCCTGGCGTTGACAAAGGGCAAGGGCGCGGAGGCGGTGATCGATTTCGTCGGCGAGGGTGACGCAGTCGCCAAAGGCCTGGCGATGACTCGGAACGGCGGGACTTATTATGTCGTCGGGTACGGCGGAAAGATCGAGATTCCCACGATCGATATGATCACGTCCGAGAAGACGATCGTCGGCAATCTCGTTGGCACCTACGCCGAGCTGGTCGAACTCATGGCGCTGGCGGATCGCGGGCTCGTTAAGCTGCATACGCGCGAATACAAATTGAGCGCAGCCAACGACGCTTTGCACGACCTGCACCATGGCCGCATCAACGGCCGCGCGGTCCTGATCCCGTGACGGACAATGGCGATAGGCCGAGCGATGCGCGACGACCCGAACGGGAGGTCGAAGCTTCGCAGGCGGGTCGCGAGAGCATGTTGGCCAGACACAAACTGATCGAAGCGATGATCGACAACAATTTGCGGCAACTGAAATTCGACAGCGCGCGGGGCGGCGCGGACATCGAGCGCGCGTGCGCTTTGCGCGACATTGGACGCGGCGACGGCGATTCCGAGCCGACCGAACGGCTCGCGGAGATCGATCGCCGCATAGAGCGGCTCGAGGACGAACACCGAAGTCTCATCGCTGAGCGCGAATGGCTCAATAGATCCTTGCTCGAATTTGACGATCAGGCGACCACAAATGGGAGGTTTCTCATTTGAACGCCGCCAGCGAGTCGATCGTTCGCGATGCTGGCCAGCTGTCAGAGCAAGACCGCTCGAAGGACGAGTTTTTCGTGAAGCTGGCGCATGTCGCCGAAGCGATGATCGCCGCGCATGGGAAGGATTTTGCGATGGGCGCGCTCGTTCTGACCGCCCGCTTCATCGCAGAAGGAAAGCCGCTCGCTAAACCGGAAGCACGCCGAGCGACTGAATGAACGCCCAACGAATGATCCAGAACAGAGAGTGATACGGAGGAGAAAGCAATGACGGCAAGTCTGACGCTTAACAAGATTACCGCGCAGAGAGGCATCACCATTGGCGAAGCCGCGAATCGCGTCGCCGATCTGGGCTGGACGCCGAGCTACGTTCAGGAGGCGATGACCTTCCCGACCGACTACAAGATCTCCAGGGTTCCTCGCGATCCGATGAAACAGGTGCTGCGTTCCTACTTCCCCATGCAGGAAGAAAAGGACAATCGCGTCTACGGCGCGCTCGATGCGGCGTTGCGCGGCGATATGTTCCGGAATGTGGAGCCGCGCTGGATCGAATGGATGAAGTTGTTCCTGGCGATCATTCCGTTCCCGGAAATTTCAGCGGCGCGCTCCATGGCGATGGTTGGCCGTCTGTCACCCGGCGAAGAGTTGCGCACGGGCTTCACGATGCAGATGGTCGACGAGTTGCGCCACTCGACGATTTAGATGAATCTGAAGAAGTGGTATATGGAAAACTATATCGATCCGGCTGGGTTTGACATCACGGAAGCCGCGTTCGGCAGGTGCTACGCGTCCACGATCGGGCGCCAGTTCGCGGAGGGATTCCTCACCGGCGATGCGATCACCGCAGCCAGCATCTATCTGACCGTGGTGGCCGAAACGGCTTTCACCAACACGCTCTTTGTCGCGATGCCGTCGGAAGCCGCTCGCAATGGCGACTACGCGCTGCCAACCGTATTCCTGTCCGTCCAGTCGGACGAGTTGCGCCATATCGGCAACGGCCATTCGATGCTGATGGCGATGCTGCATGATCCCTCGAACCATCAGCTGCTGGAGCGCGATCTCAAATATGCTTTCTGGCAGAACCACGCGATCGTCGACGCCGCCATCGGGACGTTCATCGAATACGGCACGACCAACCGTGACAAGAACAAGGATCCTACGCGGAGCTCTGGCACCGCTGGATCTACGAAGATTATTATCGCACCTACATGCTGCCGCTCGAAAAATACGGCATCAAGATCCACCACGACGACGTGTCGGCGGCCTGGGATCGCATCGTCAAGAAAAACTACGTCCACTTGACCGCGCAATTCTTTTCGGTCGGCTGGTCGGTGAATTTCTGGCGCATCGAGGCGCAGACCGAGAAGGACTTCGAGTGGTTCGAGCACAAGTATCCTGGCTGGTACGCTGAATTCGGCGACTACTGGAAGTGGTACGCCAAACTGTCCAAGCCGGGCGAATTGCAAATTCTCTTCAACAGCGACGTGGGTTATGTCTATCCGCACCGCTGCTGGAGTTGCATGGTGCCTTGCCTCATCCGCGAGGATTTCGTTTGCGACGAAGTCGACGGCAAGATGTACACCTATTGCTCGGAGGGCTGCCGCTGGACGCATAAGGTGGCTTTCGCCGCCGAATACGAAGGGCGCCCGACGCCGGCGATGGGTCGCTTCAGCGGTCGCCGCGAATGGGAGGACTGCTACCACGGATGGGACGTCGCCGACGCCATTAAGGACCTCGGCTTTGTCCGCAATGATGGCAAGACTCTCGTACCCCAGCCTCACTTGCGCTTCGACACGAAGGACATGTGGACGCTCGACGACGTTCGTGGCCACGCTCTCGGCAGCCCATTGCGCGGCTTCCGCGCACTGAAAGCGGGAGCGGAGCGCGACGCGGCGATCGCCGAGTACCGCAAGGGCTTCAAGATCAATCCCTGCCATTAGACCGGACCGTCGATAAGGGGGCCGCACCTGCGGCCCCCGATCTCAAAAAGCGGCGCCCCGCCACAAGCGCGGGACGATGCGGGTGGTTGATGTCTCTGACTCGTAGAGAGCTCATGTCGGACGCGGTGGTTCATATGGTGCGCTTGGAGCCTGTCGGCCTCGAGATGGAGGTCGAGGAGGGCGAGACCGTGCTCAATGCGGCGTTCCGCCAGGGCATTGCCTTGATGCACGGATGCAAGGAGGGTCAGTGCGGCTCGTGCAAGTCGAGGCTCATCAGCGGCGATATCGAACTGCTCAAATATTCGACGTTCGCTCTTCCCGACTATGAACGAGAGACCGAGCATATCCTTCTCTGCAAGACGCATGCCTATAGCGACCTTGAGGTGGAGCTGCTCAATTTCGACGAAGACCTGTTAGCTCGCGCGATCCCGGTGAAGGACTACGAAGCCCGTTTGACCAAGGTCACGGCCCTGACCCACGATATTCGTGTCCTGGAAGTTGATCTCGACAGGCCTCTGAAATTCTGGGCGGGACAGTATGTTGACCTGACGATCGTCGGAGCCGGCGTCACCCGCGCTTTCTCGATGGCCAACGCGCCGGCCGAGGGGACGCATCTTTCGTTCATTATCAAGAAGTATCCCGCCGGCGCGTTTTCGGCGCAGCTTGACGGCGAATTGCAACCTGGCGCCCTGCTCACGGCCAAAGGACCCTACGGAACATGCTTTCGGCGCGAGGCGCGCCCTGGGCCGATGCTGCTGATTGGCGGCGGCTCGGGGATGTCGCCGCTCTGGTCGATCCTTTCCGATCATGTCCATAGCGGCGAGCAGCGGCCGATTCGCTTCTTCTATGGCGCGCGGAGGCGGGCGGACTTGTTCATGCTTGACGAAATCGCCGCCCTTGCGACAAGTTTGCCCGACTTCAAATTCATTCCGGCTTTGTCGGACGCCGCGGCGGACGATGATTGGAGCGGCGAGGTCGGTTTCGTACACGAGGTCGTTCAACGTCATCTGCGCGCTGACGCGCTAGGGGGGATTGTCGACGCCTACGCCTGCGGACCCCCGCCAATGATCGATGCCGTGTTGCCCGTTTTGCAGATGAACGCCATCGATCTCGATCACATCCATTTCGACCGGTTTACCCCAGCCGTGCGGTGAACGCGGCGGCCCGTAAAAAATGCAAACGATAAGTCGACACTAACAATCTAGAGGAGGAAGCGATGAACGCAGCAACTCAACAGTCAAACCCGGTCAAGTCCGGCGCCGCCGGCGCGGCCTCGTTTCCTGGTTCGGACAGCCGAAAGTACAACTATTTCGACCCCAAGGGCCGCAAGGCCACCCACTACGAAGATATGACCGTCGATGTGCAACCCGATCCGGAGCGTTACCTTCTCCAGGATTGGATCATCTCGTTCCCGGACGGCACCCCAACATATTCCAAGAACTGGACGAAGGCGCAGAGCTCGAACTGGCATCAGTTCCGTTCCATCGATCAGGAATGGGAGCGCACCCACTATCAGCGGCAGTCGACAATCTGTGGCCTGGTCCAGGGCGTCATCGAAAACGCGCGTAAATCCGGTGCGCCAAAGCGCATGGACAAGACCTGGGTCAAGATCCTTCAAGACAATCTGGGCGCCTGGAAGCACGCGGAGTTTGGCCTGGGCACATCAATGATGCAGGCTCAGCGGTACGGCTATACCCAGATGATCAACACCGCCATTCTCACCAATTCCTCCTACAAGCTACGCTTCGCCCAGGACATCACCCTTTACCTCGCCGAGATCGGCCTGGACGTGGAAGGTTTCGACGAGAGCGCTGGCAAGAAGCACTGGCTCGAGGATCCCGTCTGGCAGGGAACGCGCAAGGCGATCGAAGCGATCATGGGCGCCAGTGATTTTCTCGAGCAATACCTCGCGACCAATCTTGTTTTTGAGCCACTGGTTGGCGAGCTATTCCGCAGCGGCTTTATCATGCAGGTGGCGGCCTCGCAGGGCGACTTCGCCACGCCATCGGTCGTCTCAGCCGCCGAGGCCGACTACGAGCGCAACCTCGCCAATACCGTCGAGCTCATTCATATACTGACGCATGACAAGGAGCATGGCGCCCATAACAAGGGCCTGTTCAACGGCTGGATGACACACCACGCCGCGCTGGCCCATGAAGCCGCCAGCAACTTGCAGCCGATCTGGTCGCAGCCGAGAGTCAAAGTGTCGAGCTTCGCGGAGGCCCAGGCGGCGGCGAAAAATCGCATCGAAGCGATCTGCAAGGAAGTCGATCTGAGGGCCCCTCTGTAAACGCGCCGGAAGCTCATTCGAGCGCGTCACATCACCAGTTCAGGAGACGGAAATGGCTGTACACCACGCGAATATCTTCAAGTCGATGAAGGACATCCGGTTCGAAGACACGATCTCGCACCAATGCGGGATAACGATGAACGACAGCGTCGAGGCGCGCGCCATCGCGGAGGTCATGGAGAAGAAACCAAACGTCACCGTCACCTATCAACCGGCGTTGATCCGGATCGATGGCAACCCCAAGCTCGAGTTCAAGATGGACGAAATCGGCGAGGCGCTTGGCCGACCGATGACTGCGCATCTGTTCGAAATCTCGACATCAACTCACTATGGCCGCATGGTGATGGTCGACGACAACACGGTCGTGTGTTTCGGCAACATGGATGATGCCCTAGCCTATATTGAACACTGACTGTTGACGGCCGGCGCTGCGTTGGGCCACTTCCAACGGGGGCCGGCCAGACGACCGGCCCTCGATGACGCAAAAATCGCCCGCATGACGGGATAGGGAGAAATCGCCATGTACAGGACTGCGAACGGTGAAGAGATATTCGTCATCGACGGGCATACGCATTTTTGGGACGGCAGCCCGGCCAACCAGAAGAATATTCATGGCAAGCAGTTCATCGAATGCTTCTATGCCTATCATTCCAATTTGAGTCCGCCGTCCGAGAAATGGACGATGGATAAATTCTCGAAATACGACGCCAAGACGATGCATGACGACTTGTTCGTCCATGGCTACGACGACATGGCGATATTGCAGCCGACCTACCTTGGGGATTTCTACAAGAACGGATTCAATACGACTGAACGCAACGCGGCGATGAAGAAAAGCCATCCCGATCGTTTCATTCTCAACAGCGCCTTTGATCCACGCGACGGCGCAAGGGTCTCGAGGCTCTTCACGAGAACTGCGAGAAGTATCACGTCAAAGGAGTCAAACTCTACACCGCGGAATGGAAGGGCGACTCCAAGGGCTACAAACTGACCGACAAGGAGTCCCACAAGTTCCTTGAGGCTGCGCAAAAGTACGGCGTCAAAAACATCCACGTTCATAAGGGTCCGACAATCCTTCCCCTAAACAGGGACGCGTTCGACGTCGCCGATATCGACGACGTCGCCACATCGTTCCAGGACCTAAACTTCATCGTTGAGCACTGTGGCCTGCCGCGTCTTGATGATTTCTGCTGGATCGCCACGCAGGAGACCAACGTTTACGGCGGCCTCGCTGTGGCGTTGCCCTTCATTCACACTCGTCCCGGTTATTTTGGCCATATCATGTCCGAACTGCTGTTCTGGATTGGACCGGACAAGCTTCTGTACGGCAGCGACTACGGCATCTGGACGCCGAAATGGCTGATCGATAAATTCATGGCCTTCGAAATTCCGGAGGAAGAGACGAAGGAGACCGGGTCGGTTCTGACGTTCGAGACGAAGAAGAAGATCCTGGGTCTCAACGCGGCTCGACTGTATGGCGTCGACATTGAGGCGCAGAAGAAGAAGATCGAGGCGGCGGGCGGATACGCACATCTCGCCGAATCCGTCCACGCTCCCGAGTGAACAGCATGCAGGAGTCGATCAACGCCGACCGCAAAGCCGAGGTATGGCGGCGGTTGGAGACAGTGACCGACCCGGAACTCGACGAGCCGGTGACTGCGCTTGAATTCGTCACCCGGGCCGATGTGGACGCCGACAATTGCGTCCACATCGAGTTTCGCCTGCCGACTTACTGGTGTGCGGCGAATTTCTCTTTTCTGATGGCCGACGACATGCGCACTGCCGTCAAGGAGCTGCCGTGGGTGGCCGACGTCAACGTTGTGCTCGGTGAGCATATGTACGCGGACAAGATCAATGCTGGGCTCGCGCGCGGACTGAACTTCCAGGAAACGTTCGGGGACGAGGCGGACGGCGATCTCGATGAGTTGCGGCGGACCTTCCTGTTGAAGGCTTTCCAGCGTCGCCAGGCGGCGCTGCTCGCTCATCTTGTCGAGGCGGGCCGTGACGCCGCTGGATTGGTCGAAATGACGCTCGACGAGCTGGTCGACTTGGACGTTAACGAGGCAGGCGCCCAATTGCGGACGCGTTATCTTGAACGGCGCCCAATCGTTTCGGTTTCACTCGCCACGTCCCGAGCGTTTGTCGATGCCGATGGCGATCCGCTGCAAGCCGAAACACTATCGACTTATGTCCGCACGCTGCGGCGGGTGGACGTCAATGCTGAATTCAACAGCGCTCTTTGCCGCGGCCTGTTGCACGCGCGCTTCGATACCGAGACGCCGTTATCGACAAAAAGCGGGCGACGTTCCGACCAGTCCCTGGTTTCTCCGCAAGACATGTAACTTCGCGAGGATGCGACGATGCCTAAGATCATGCTGCACGATGCTGAGGCTAGAGAGGCCTTAGGTCGCGGCGTCGCCAAACTGACCAAAGCCGTGAGCGGCACGCTTGGTCCCAGAGGCATGAATGCGGTCATGGACCGTCCGATCGGCACCCCACTTGTGTCTCGTGACGGCGTCAGCATCGCGAGCGAGATCGAGCTCGAATGCCCGTTCGAGAACATGGGCGCTCAGGTTCTTCGTGAAGTCTCGAAACAGACCAATGAAGTCGCAGGCGACGGAACCACCACCGCGACCGTGCTCGCCAATTTCCTCGTACAGAACGGCCTTGCGTTGCTTGCCGAGGGCGCGAATCCCGTGGAATTGGTCGAAGGACTCGAATTGGCTGTCGACGAGACCATCGAGGCGCTCAAGCGCTCGGCCAAGAGCCTCGACGGCGTAAAGGGCCTTCGGGCCATCGCCAGCATCGCGGCCAATGACGCTAAGCTCGGCGAGATCGTCGCGGAGGCCTTTGAGCGCGCCGGCAACCACGGCATCGTCGCCGTCGAGTTTGGAGCGACTGTCGAGACGACGCTGGAAGTGATCGAAGGCATGGCGTTCGAGCGAGGCTATCTTTCGCATCACATGGTGACGGACGTCGAGCGGATGCAGGTCGTTCTAGACAACCCCTACATCCTGATGACCGATCAAAAAATACAGTTGATCGATGAGCTGACCGGCGTTTTCTCGCTCATTGAAAAGAGTCGCCGGCCCTTACTGATCATTGCGGAGGAAGTTGCGCCGCCGGTGATCATGATGCTGCTGTCGCGGCGTGAGAAAGATAACTTCAAAGTCGCCGCCATTCATCCGCCGGAATATGGCCATTGGCGCAAGGCGATGTTGGACGACATCGCCGTCACGACAGGCGGCAAGGTGATATCGCGAGACCTTGGCGGCGCGGTTGAGCGGGCGCGATTGGAAGATCTCGGCTCGGCGCGTCAGGTGCGGATTTCGTCGACGAAGACGCTGATCACGGCAGGCAATGGGAGACCTGAAGGAAATTCAGGCCCGTCGCGACCAGGTGTCGCGTCAGTACGACGCGGCGCCGGAAAATGTCGAGCGCGACAAATTCCAGGAGCGTCTCGCGAAGCTGTCCGGCGGCACGGCGATGATCCTGGCGGGCGGCGCGACGCCGGTCGAGCAGAAGCGTAGAGCGCAATTGATCGAAGATTCGATCAATGCAACCCGCGCCGCGATTGAGGAGGGCATCGTGCCGGGCGGCGGCGTCGCCCTGATGCGCGTTGCGCCGGAACTCGACGGTCTGATCAAGAAGTTGAAAGGCGCCGCCAAGCAGGGGGCCACACTGGTCCAGCGCTCGCTGAGCCACCCTTTCGCCTGCATCGTGGCCAATAGCGGCCGCGATAGCGCAGCCGCCGTCGCCAAGGTCGCGAAGGCCACCAACGGCCAGGGCTTCGACGCGCGCAGCGGGAAGACGGTCGACATGGTCGAGGCCGGCATCATCGACCCGGTAAAGGTCAGCTACTCTGCTGTCCGCAACGCCGGATCCGTCGCCGCGCTGATCCTGACGACGCAAACGCTGATCGCCAAGAAGCCAGATGACTACGACATCACCGCCGGTCCGGCGCGCGGCGGCGGCGCTGAGCTGCTCGGACGCCCTTGAGGCTGGGCGACCCGCGCCAGGCAAAGGCAATGACATCGTCCGTCATGCTCCGCTCCGGCATGGTCGGCGTCGCCACGGCCATTCATCAGAGGCAGCGCCGTCAAGACACAACAGAAGATCGCGCCAAACAGCCGAAGCGAAGTCTTGCCGACGGGCCTGTGCGTCCTCGATGCAGGCCGCACGCAAAGCGTTGTGGCATGCATACGGCGCAAGGAGCCTGGCGTCCGGGCGCGAACCCGTCAGACGACGAGCCTGGGCGCGCTTTAGTATGGGGCCGGCTTGCCGTTCCCGAACTTCTTCGAGATCCGGCGACGGTCGGCTTCCCAGCCGATCCACGCATCGGCCTCGTGGAGAGCCCGGATGCTGACATCCTCGCCTGCGTCGAGCCCGGCAGGCGCAGCATCGACTGCATCTTCCGCCGACATGGTGACGGACGATTGCGGACACAGAGAGTTTCTTCCACGATAACGTCATAGATCTGGGCTCGAAATTTGGGCCCAATATCGATTTGACGTTCGACTACATGCTTGTCGCCAACGGGTCCTGCGGCTTCTGCTTCGACCTCGCTATCCGCAGCGCTGTATGGGTTTGTTCAGATTCCGGCTCCATCAGATCGCGAAGTCTGTCTGACTAGGCCAATCGAGCGCCGATGCGGAAGTCGAGGCGCTTGAGATCGGGCGCGATACCAGCCGATGCTAGCGGGTATCGAGGCGTCCGCACAGAGCTTATG
>CAVPPX010000028.1:0-34784 GCA_963707355.1 uncultured Alphaproteobacteria bacterium
AATCAACTTGATCGTGCGAGAGGCCGTTTCCCCTTGAAGCGGATTGCGATAAATTCGAAGTTGGGCGCTGTAGGCGCGGTCGCTGACCGCGCCGGCCGCGCTTATCGAGCGCGGCTACAAGGCCCAGGTCGACCCCAATGCAATTTGCCTTAGCAGAAATTGAACTCGAGTTGGTCAGGCTTGCGCTTATGCTCCCCGAACGCCTCCGCAATTTGCCGTATCTCGTTCACACAAACAGGGAACTTGGCTTAATGCTGAGGGCCACTCAGCCGCTCGCGTACTTTGCTGAGGCCCGCGGTTATGAATTAGACTGCTGTATTCGTTACTGGCGAATGTTTGACAGGCACTCGGCGACCGGCCGTTTGCTCAAATGCGAATTCGTCGAGCCCGCTCCGCAACGCCCTGAGATCCAAATCCGAAGCATCTTCTACGTTCTTCCCGGCGAGGAATGGCGGGTCGATGCGTACGCGTAGCCTACTCCGGCAGTCTGGGGGGTGGTCTCGCGAAAAGGAGCGGCGGTTCGGTGAATTGCTCGGGTACGACGATTGGCAGAATGATTATTGGCTAAGCCATTTGCCCAACCAGTAAGTGTTTAGCCTGCTTCCTTGCCTTACGGCAGATAGCTCCACGCGGGAGAGCAGAAAGTCGGTTCAATTATTTGCTAAAACAGAACCTGCGTGTTAGGGTTTCTCCTTCGACCGATCAGCCGTCTTGGCCGCCTCCAGGGGAGACAACGCGTCAGAATAAGCACCTTCTATAGATGTGTTATTGGTTTTGGGCGGCGGGAAAGGATTTTTTTATTTGGATTTGCCGTAACCGATTGAAAAGCCCCGATTCGGCCAAAGGAATCCAAGGAAATGCAAGCTTTTTTCCTTGGATTTCCTTGGTTTTGCTTGGATTTATTTGGCGTTGCCGGGACCCCGGCGTCATCGCGCGACAGCGTCGCGCCGCCTACCCCACATGCTTCTTCAAAAACTCCAGCGTCCGCGTCCAGGCGAGCTCGGCGCTCGGCGCGTCGTAGCTCTCCCGCTGGTCGCAGTTGAAGCCGTGATCGGCGGGATAGATGTGGACCTCGACGTCCGGATGGGCGGCGGCCACCTCTTTCACCCCGGCGATCGGGATATGCTGGTCCTTCTCGCCAAAGTGCAGCAGCGTCGGGACCTTGGGCTTCAAGTCCTTGAGCCCGATGATCCCGCCGCCGTAATAGCCGACCGCGGCGCTGAAGCCCGAAGCTGGCCCGCCGCCCACCAGGCGACCGTGCCGCCGAGGCAAAAGCCGACGACGCCGACCTTGCCGCCTTCCTTCGCGACCGCGATCGCCGCGGCGACGTCGCGCAGCACCTGCTCGCGATCGATCTTGCCGGCGATCGCCATGCCGCGCGCTCTCGCGTCAGCATCGTAGCCGGTCTCGAAATTCGGCTCGACATGCTCGAAGATCGCCGGCGCGACCGCGAGATAGCCGTCGGCGGCGAACCGGTCCGTGACCGCGCGAATATGGGAATTGACGCCAAAAATCTCCTGGATGACGACGATTTCGCCGCGCGGCTTTCCCGACGGATCGGCGCGCCAGGCTCGAATTTGGCCCGCTCCCTCCGGCTTCAGTTCAATCCAGGCCATGTCGATCTCCTTCGGCTTATGGGGCGCTTAACGCTAAGCACCGGCTGCGCTTCTTTGCGCGATCGCGATGCCGCCGACAACTAACAATAGCGCGAGGACATGATAGCGGGCGAAGGGCTCGCCCAGGATGACAACCGCCATGATGGCGCCGAAGATCGGCACCAGATTGACGAACACGCCCGCCCGGCCCGGGCCGATCAGTTCGACCCCGCGCATAAAGGTGAGCTGCGCGATGAAGGCCGGCCCGAGCGCCGCGAAGGCGAGCGCCAGAAGGCCGATCGCAGTCGGCCAGACGAATCCGCCGGACATGATTTCCCAGATCATCAAGGGAACGGAGGTGACGAAGGCGGCGAGCGCCATGGCCGCCAGCATGCTCACCTGAGAGACGTGGGGGCGTTGGCGAAGGCCGATCGTGTAGCCCGCGTAGAGCACCGCGCCCACGACCATCATGACGTCGCCGCTATTGAAGGCGAGCGCCGCGAGCCTTGCCAGATCGCCCTGCGCGGCGATCACGGCCACGCCGATCATGGTGACGAGCGCGCCGAGCGCCTGCAGCGCAGTGAACCGAACCCCCAGGAAGGCCCGCGCTCCCAAAAGGACAAGCGCCGGGATGGCGCCCTGAATGATCGAGAGATTGAGCGCGCTCGTATGATGGGCGGCGACATAGAAGAGCGCGTTGAAGGCGGTGAAGCCGGAAGCGCCCATGACGGCGAGATAGACCCAGCGCGCGCGAAGCGCCGGCCAGTCCCGCCTCAGCGAGGGGCGGGCAGTGATGAGTATGGGGATGAGGGCCACCGCCCACCGAAGCGTGACCAAGGTCATCGGCCCGATCTGGCCGACGGCCAGTCGGCCGACGACCGAATGGGCGGCCCAGACCAGCGTCGTAATGACGAGCAGGAGGATCGGGTTCGCCCAGACCGACTGCATGAGCCCGGTCCTTGGCGCGGTCGCGTCGGTCATGACTGTCTTCGAGGGCTTAGAGGATCGCCCGGAATTCACGTTCCGGCTGGAAGCGAGGCCGTGGGTGAGAACGGGACTGGGCCCCGAAATAGGCCGAGCCGGGACGGAAGGCAAATTTCGGGGAGGTTCGAACCGAGGACGAGTTGCATCGGAGCTTGCTCAGGCGGCTTGGCGCGCCTCGGAGACGATGGTTTCGCGGATCGCATCGGCCAGCGCCTTGGCCTCTTCGCTCGGACGTCCCGGCGCGTGGATGAGGCCCATGCGGTTCAAGGGCAAGTCCGGCAGGCCTTCGGCGCGCCCGAGGCGCTTGAGGCCGGGACCGACCAGCGACGCGGGCAGGATGGTCGCCGCCGAGGCCCGCGCGCAGGACCGTCCCGATCGCGCTGAAGTTCTTGGAATAGACCCGCGCTCGCGTGACGCCAGCCGCCACTGTGGTCAGCGCTTCCTCGGTCGCCCGCCGCCAGCAACAGGTCGTGCTGCCAAGCGCAAGCGGGATCGGCGTTCCCTCTTCCACCTGGAATCGCTCGGCGGCGACCCAGACCAGGGGCTCCTCGCGCAGAAGTTCGAGACCTTTCAGGCCCTCGTAGTCGGTGATCAGTGCGAGATCGAGCGCGCCTGCGGCGACCTGAGGACCAAGGTCGGTCGACGCCTCGCAGACGACGGAGACCTCGACCAGCGGATGACGGCGATTGAAGCGCGCCAGGATGTCGGCCAGGAAGGATTCCGCGTAATCGTCTGGAATGCCGAGCCGCGCCGCGCCCCTCAGGCCCTTGCGCGACAGCGCGGCGAACGCGCCCGCTTCGACCTGGACAATGCGGCGGGCGAATTCGATCAGCTTCTCGCCCTCGTCCGTCAGCCGGGCGCCGCGTCCCTGCTTCACGAACAGGGCGCAGCCCAATTGCTCCTCCAGCCTGCGGATATGCATCGATACGGCGGATTGCGTCTTGTGCACCCGGTCAGCCGCTCTGGTGAACGAGCCGGAATCGACGATGGCGAGGAAAGATCGAAGCTGGTCGGTGTCGAGCATGGAACTCATCCGAAATTTTGATCGGTTACTCTACAAACATTCGTTGGACCGATCAATGGCGCTCACCATATAGATAGGCGTCCCGAGATAACCATCCCGAGATTGAACGACTTCCACCGGCGCGAGCTTCGCGCCGAACGGGGAATCGTCTCTTCGAATTGGAGGCGAACATGATTGATTTTTCTATGAGCTCCGGGGCCAAGGCTCTGTGGCGCGTCCTCACCTGGCCGGCGCGGGTCAGCGAGGCGCGGCGCACGATGTCCGACCTGGCGCGCATGTCGGAATATGAGCTGCGCGACATCGGCCTCACGCGATCCGACGTCAACGACGCGACGGCGCTGCCCTTGGACGCCGACCCGTCTGGCCTGCTCGTGAGGCGACGGGCCTGGCGCGAGCGCTCGGTCGGCGAGCGAACCAACCTCGCGGCCTGAACGACGGCTCTCCACAAAGGCGGAGAAAAGGTCTAGGACGTGCGTCTCGGACCTTCCAACGCCTTTGCGGAGCCCCCCATGACAGCGCACTCGGCTGTAGCCGGCGTCGAGATCAACGCCAAGTCCAGTGGCCGGCAGGACGAAATTCTGAGCGCCGAGGCGCTCGCGTTCATCGCCGGGCTCCACCGGCGCTTCAACCGGCGGCGGCTCGAATTGCTGGTCCGGCGAATGGAGCGCCAGGAAGACTTTGACGCCGGCAAGCTGCCGGACTTTCTCCCCGACACCAAATCCATCCGCGACGGCGAGTGGACGGTCGCCAAGATCCCGGCCGACCTTCTCGATCGTCGGGTCGAGATCACCGGTCCCGTCGACCGCAAGATGATCGTCAACGCGCTGAATTCCGGCGCCAAGGTCTTCATGGCCGATTTCGAGGACGCGACCTCGCCCGTCTTCGCCAACATGGTCGAGGGCCAGGCCAACCTGAAGGACCGGTGGGCCGGAAAAATCGACTTCACCGACCCGACAAGCGGCAAGGCCTACGCGCTCAAGACTGAGACCGCCGTCTTGATGGTGCGCCCGCGCGGCTGGCATTTGCCCGAACGCCACGTGGTCGTCGACGGCGAAGCGATGTCCGGCTCGCTGTTCGACTTCGGCCTGTACGTCTTCCACTGCGCCAAGGCCCAGATCGCGCAGGGCTCGACGCCGGCGTTCTACCTGCCCAAGCTCGAGAGCCATCTCGAAGCCAGGCTCTGGAACGACGTCTTCTCCGACGCGGAGCGCGAGCTCGGCGTTCCCCATGGGACGTTCAAGGCGACCATCCTGATCGAGACGCTGCCGGCGGCGTTCGAGATGGACGAGATTCTCTACGGGCTGCGCGACCACATCGTCGGGCTCAATTGCGGCCGCTGGGACTATATTTTCTCGTTCATCAAGCGCCTCGGCAAGAACAAGGCCCTCCTCACGCCGGATCGATCGGAAATGACGATGGGCAAGGCGTTCCTCAACGCCTACTCGCTGCTGCTGATCAAGACCTGCCACCGCCGCGGCGCCTTTGCGATGGGTGGCATGGCGGCGCAGATCCCGGTCAAGGGCGACAAGGCCGCAAACGAAGCCGCCTTCGCCAAGGTGCGCGCGGACAAGGAGCGCGAGGCCGGCAACGGTCATGACGGCACCTGGGTCGCCCATCCCGATCTCGTGCCGATCGCGATGGAAGTGTTCGACCGGATGATGCCGGAGAAGAACCAGCTCTCGAAGAAGCGCGACGACGTTCACGTGACGCAGGCGGACCTCATCGAGGTGCACAAGGGCAAGCGCACGGAGGAGGGCCTGCGTGAGAACATCCGGGTCGGGGTGCAATATATCGAGGCGTGGCTCAGGGGCCGCGGCGCCGTCCCGATCTACAACCTGATGGAGGACGCGGCGACGGCCGAGATCTCGCGCGCCCAGGTCTGGCAGTGGATCCACCTCAAGGCGAAGCTCGACGACGGCCGCGAGGTGACGCCGGCGATGTTCCGCGACGCGCTCAAGGGCGAAATGGAGCGGGTCAAGGGCGAGGTCGGCGCCAAGGCGTTCGACGGCGGCCGCTTCAAGGAGGCGACCCAGCTTTTTTCGGACATGTCGCTCAGCGACACGTTCGACGAGTTCCTGACCCTGCCGGCTTACAAGCTGATCGATTAGTCGCTCGGGGCGCAGGGTAGGCGGGCGGCGAAGCCGAGAAAGACAATCACGATGGCCAAAGCGTATTGGATCTCCACATATCGTTCGATCAGCAACCCGGATGCGCTGGCGGCTTACGCCAAGCTCGCCGGACCGGCGCTAACCGGCGCGGGCGGGCGTTTCCTGGCGCGTGGAATGCCGGCGAAGGTCTATGAGGCCGGCCTCCAGCAGCGCACGGTGCTCCTCGAGTTTGACAGCGTGGAAGCGGCGCGGGCGGCGCACGACAGCCCGGCCTATCAAGAGGCGTTGGCCGCGCTCGCGGGCGGAGCCGAACGGGAGATTCGCATCGTCGAAGGGGTGTAGACCGCCTAGGGTTGGCGCCGCCGCCGCTCACGGAGCCGTCGGCCTCGATTATGATGCTCGTGGGCTTTACCAGCCTCGGCTATGCGGCGCTTCGACGAAAGGTTGTTCCCGCAATCTTCGGCCAAGGGCCCTCACATCCCGTAGCCGCGCGCCATCGCGGCGGCGCAAATCGGAATAAGCGCGAACAGCCCGGCCTCGACATACAGGGTCTGGCGCAATTGCTTGATCTCGTCCGTGGGCGGTCGGAAGGAGGGGTCGGCGCGGACACGCCGGCGCCAGCCGATGTACAGCATGGTCGGCGCGACAGAGACGAGGCCAACCCCGACGAAGAGCGCCATCTTGGCCCAAAAGAAGATGTTGACGTAATAATACTCGTAGCCCTTGGCCCCGAAGAACACCCGCAACACCCCGGCGGCCACCACGATCGCAGCCACAATCCCGAACCAGGCGTCAATGCGGGCGACCCTCAACACCATGCGATCGTCGATCGGTCCCGCAGTCAGAAAGATCTCCGCCGACAGGATCGCGGCGAGCGAAAAGACCGCCAGATGATGGAAGCTTGCGAGCAGCCAATCGACGAACATATGCCCTCCACCCGATTCCGTGTTCAACGTAACTGCCCGAGCGTCGCCAGCAACGTCCGGGAAAAGCGTTGACTTTGATCGAGGCTCCCCCTATAGGCTCGCCCTGCTCCAGCGCGGCCGCAAAGCCGCGCTTTTGGTTTTGAACCCCTGAGCTCAAAACTTCGAGCATGAAGCCGCGGTTCGCGAGAGCCGCATTTTCGGTCAACTGCCAAAAAGCCGGCCGCGCATGGCTCCATGCGTAGCGAGCCGGGTGGAACACGGGAAAGAACGATGTTCGCAGTCATCAAGACCGGCGGCAAGCAATACAAGGTCGCCGCCGAGGATACGATCACGGTTATGACGCTGCCCGGCGAAGCCGGCGCGAGAATTGTGTTCGACGAGGTGCTGGCGCTGTTCGACGGCGCGATCAACCATGTCGGCGCGCCGCGGGTCGCTGGCGCAAGCGTGGTCGGCGAGATCGTCGAGCAGGCGCGCGGGCCGAAGGTTTACGCCTTCAAGAAGCGCCGGCGCAAGAACTCGAAGCGCAAGCGCGGCCATAAGCAGGACCTCACGATCGTGCGGGTGACCGACATCCTGACCGGCGGCGCGGCCCCGGCGAGAGCGGCGGCTTCGGCGAGCGAATAGGTAGAACGATCAATTCCCCGGCGCATTCGAACGCGCTATGGGTAGTTCAAGGTTGGCGGGCTGTTAAGGGCCGCCGCAGAAGGTTTCGGAGCGAAGATTATGGCTCACAAAAAGGCAGGCGGTTCGTCGCGCAACGGCCGCGATTCGGCTGGCCGGCGTTTGGGCGTGAAGAAGTTCGGCGGCGAGCAGGTTATTGGCGGCATGATTCTTGTACGCCAACGAGGAACCAAATTTCACGCTGGTCGAAATGTTGGCCTTGGCACGGACCATACCTTGTTCGCCACCGCCGCCGGCGAAGTCGCTTTTGAGCGAAAAGGCGACGGACGCCAATATGTATCGGTACGAACGATCAGCATTTCAGAATAAAGCGGGGAGCAAGACGAGAACCCCGCTTCGGCGACAAGCCCCCGCGGACGTTCTCGAAAGACCAGAAATTTCGAGATGAGACACAAGGCCAAAGTGCCTGCTCAATCGTCCGGTAAGCGAAGCTTACAAAGGGGATGCGGTCGCCGCGTCCCCTTCGTCATTTTTGGCCCCGGCAATGGGGCGCTGACCGGTGATTTCATGTTTCCCGATCTGGCACGAGACGATGTGTTCCGGCTTGAGACGCCGCGGCTCTGGCTGCGCTGGCCCAGGATCTGCGACGCCGCGGCGATCCACAAATTTTGCAGCCGATGGGAAGTCGCGCGCTACACCGCGCGCATCCCTCATCCCTATCCTGAAGGCTCGGCTGAGCGGTTCATCTACGCCGCGCGCGAAGCGAACTCCGCCGGGCGCGACCTCACGCTCGTGATGACCTCAATTCGGGGCAAAAGCGACGCCATCGGAGCGATCAGCCTCGAATTGCGCGGCACGGATCGCTTAGCGCTTGGCTTTGTGCTGGCGCCGGAGATGTGGGGCAAGCGCCTTGCGACCGAAGCGGCCGAAGCCGTGATCGCCGCAGCCTTCGCATTGACGCGGACGGTCGAGATCCTGGCCAGCGTCAGGGTGGAGAACGAGGCGTCGCAGACTGTGCTTGGAAAGTGCGGGTTTGCCCGCATCGGCACGGGGCTGCAGGGCGCGCCTGCGCGCGGAGGCCTGGTCGAGTGCCACAGCTTCCGCCTCGCGCGCGCGGATTGGGTGGGCGTTGGCCTGCCTATGGTCGAGGCCGCGTCGCCGGTCGAACTCGCGCGCACTCCGTGACAGGCTCACTGACTTCCCTTCTCCCTTTGGGAGAAGGTGGCGGGCGACAGGGCGTCAGGAAGGACGCCCGTCCTTCCGGACGGGCTATGGCCCCGCCGGATGAGGGATGCGCCCCGCATCGCCGGGCGTGCGCTAAACCCTCACCCCAACCCCTCTCCTGTAGGAGAGGGGACGCGGAGGACGCTCTATGAAGTTTCTCGACCAGGCGCGCGTCTACATCCGCTCTGGCGACGGCGGCGCGGGCGCGGTCTCGTTCCGGCGCGAGAAATTCATCGAGTTCGGCGGCCCCGACGGCGGGGACGGCGGGCGCGGCGGCGACGTCGTGGTCGAATGCGCGGACGGCCTGAACACGCTCATCGACTTTCGCTACCAGCAGCACTTCAAGGCCAAAACGGGCATGCACGGTATGGGCCGCAATCGCGCCGGCGGGCGCGGCGCCGACGCGGTTCTGAAAGTGCCGATCGGAACGCAGGTCTTCGACGAGGAGAGCGGCGCGATGCTCGCCGACCTCACTGAGCCCGGCGAGCGCGTGGTGGTCGCCGAAGGCGGCAACGGCGGCTTTGGCAACCTCCATTTCGCCACTTCGACCAACCGCTCGCCGCGCCGCGCCAATCCCGGTCTCGCTGGGATCGAGCGCACGCTCATTCTGCGACTGAAGCTGATCGCCGACGCAGGCGTCATCGGTCTGCCGAACGCGGGCAAATCGACCTTCCTCGCCACCGTCTCGGCCGCGAAGCCCAAAATCGCCGATTATCCGTTCACCACCCTCCATCCGGGCCTCGGCGTCGTCCGGGTCGACGGACGCGACTTTGTGCTCGCCGACATACCCGGCCTGATCGAGGGCGCGCATGAGGGTCACGGCCTCGGCGACCGGTTCCTCGGCCATGTCGAGCGCTGCGGCGCGCTCGTCCATCTCGTGGACGCGACGAGCGCCAACGCCGGCGCCGACTATCGGACGGTCCGCCGCGAGCTCGCGGCTTACGGCGAGGGTCTTGCGGAGAAAACCGAGATTGTCGCGCTGTCGAAAGTCGACGCGGTCGACGAGGAGACGCTGAAGAAAGCAGACTGAGCGGCTCATGCGCGTGATCCGCGAGTTCGGGCCGCAGCTTGCGCCGGGGGCAAAGCGCCTCAGGCCGCTCATGCTCTCGACGGCGACGCGAGCCGGCGTGACCGAGGTTCTGCGCGCGACGATGACGGCGATCGAGGCGCGTCGAGGGGATGAAGCGGCGACGAGAGCCAAGCCTGTCCAGTGGGCGCCGACGCTTTAGCGCGCGCTTTCTCTCCCCATAGGCCGTCGGGAGACGGGCGTTCTTCCGAACACCCTACGGGGAGAGGGGTTGGGGTGAGGGTTCAGCGGCTGGCTCCCTCATCCGGCCACGTTGCGCGCGGCCACCTTCTCCCAAAGGGAGAAGGAAGAGCGTCCTCAATCGTCGAGCTTGCGCGCCTCCTCGGGCAGCATGATCGGAACCCCATCCCGGATCGGATAGGCAAGCCGCGCGGCGCGCGAAACCAGCTCCTGACGAACCGGATCGTAGGTGAGCTCCGCGCGCGTCACCGGGCACACCAGGATCTCGAGGAGGCGAGGGTCGACCTTCGGCCCGGTCGGCTCGTTTGACGAGGGGCGCTTCTCCGCGTCATCGCTCATGTCCACCTCCCTCATCAGGCGGGCGATAGCCCGTCAGAAGGACGAGCGTCCTTCCGGACACCCTTTCGCCCGCCACCTTCTCCCGTAGGGAGAAGGGAAGAGGACGCCGCTAAGCCGATCGAAGTCAACTCAGAAGCGCAAAGCCGCGACCTGGCGCACGCCATCGATCTTGCTCACTTTCGCGACGACCTCAGGAGGCGCGGCCCCGTCGATCGAAACGAGCGCGATGGCCGAACCTCCCTGTTCGTCGCGCCCGAGCGCGAAGGTCGCAATATTGACGCCCGCGTCTCCCAGAAGGCCCGCGAAGCGGCCGATGAAGCCCGGCTTGTCCTCGTTGGTGACATAGATCATCGAAGGGGTGAATTCGGCGTCGACCTTGATCCCCTTGATCGAAAGGATACGCGGTTTGCCGTCATGAAAGACAGTCCCGCCAATCGCCCGCGTTTGCTGCGCCGTCTCGACGGTCAACGTGATAAAGCTTTCGTAGTCGCCGGCGGCGGCGCGGGTCATTTCCTCGATGATGATGCCGCGATTGGCGGCCACCGCGGGCGCCGACACGACATTGATGTCGACCAGCGAGGGACGCAGGAGACCGGCAATCGCGGCCGAGGTCAACGCCTTGATCTTGAGCTCGGCGACCGCGCCCTCGTAAGTGAGGGTGACCTTCTGGATCGGCGCTTGCGTGAGCTGGCCGGCGAATGAGCCGAGACCCTCCGCCAAGGCGATGAACGGTTTGAGCTTCGGCGCCTCCTCCGCCGTGATCGAGGGAAAGTTGATCGCGTTCGAAATCGCCCCGCGCGTCAGATAGTCCGACATTTGCTCGGCGACCTGAAGCGCCACGTTTTCCTGCGCTTCGTTGGTCGAGGCGCCGAGATGGGGCGTCGCGATAAAGTTCGGATGTCCGAACAGCGGGTTGGCCGTCGCCGGCTCCTCGATGAAGACATCGAAGGCCGCGCCCGACACGTGACCGCTATCGAGCGCGGCGCGCAAGGCGGCCTCGTCGACAAGGCCGCCCCGCGCGCAATTGATGATGCGAACGCCCGGCTTCGTCTTTGCGAGGTTTTCCGCGGAGAGGATGTTGCGCGTCTGCGCCGTCAGCGGCGTGTGCAGGGTGATGAAATCGGCGCGCGCCAGGAGATCGTCGAGCTCGAGCTTTTCGACGCCGATCTCCTGGGCGCGCTCAGCGCTCAGGAACGGATCAAAGGCGACGACACGCATTCTCAAACCCAGCCCGCGCGAGGCCACGATCGCCCCAATATTCCCGCAACCAATGATGCCGAGCGTCTTGCCCGTCAGCTCGACGCCCATGAAGCGGTTCTTTTCCCACTTGCCCGCTTGCGTCGAGACATCGGCGCTCGGGATCTGCCGGGCGAGCGCGAACATGAGCGCAATCGCATGCTCGGCGGTGGTGATCGAATTGCCGAACGGCGTGTTCATCACGATCACGCCGCGAGCGGTCGCGGCTGGAATATCGACGTTGTCGACGCCGATGCCCGCGCGGCCGACGACCTTCAGTTTCGCCGCGCGTTCGAGCAGCTTGGCAGTGACTTTGGTGTTGGAGCGAATGGCGAGCCCATCATAATCGCCAATGATCTTGGCGAGCTCCTCCTTGTCGAGGCCCGGTTTGACGTCGACCTGGACGCCGCGCTCCTTGAAGATCGCGACGGCGGCGGGGGAAAGCTTATCGGAAATGAGAACGCGAGGAGTCATGAAGGTTGTCCCGGAATGGCGGCCGAACGGCGGCGAAAATGACAGGGAAGCCGCTTGTCCGTGTCATGCCCGCGAAAGCAGGCATTGAGAGCAAGGCCGGAGGCGACGTCTCTTGGACCCCCGCTTTCGCGGGGGTGACAAAGCCTCGCTCAAGCCGCTTTGGCGAGCTTGCCCTTTTCGATAACGAAGGCGTAATCGAGCCAGCGCGTCAGCACCTCGACGTCGGCGGTTTCGACCGTCGCGCCGCACCAGATGCGCAAGCCAGCCGGCGCGTCGCGATAGGCGCCGATGTCAAACGCGACCTTTTCCTTCTCAAGCAAGGTCGCCAGACCCTTGGCGAACGCAGCCTGGGCGTCGGCCGTCAGAGCGGCCACCGCCGGATCGACGACTTTGAGACAGACGCTGGTGTTCGAGCGTGTCTCGGGCGCGCGAGCGAGGAAATCGATCCAGGGCGTGCGCGCGACCCAGTCCGCGATCGCCTTGGCGTTCGCGTCAGCGCGGGCGAAGAGCCCCTTCAGGCCGCCGAGCGACTTCGCCCATTGCAGCGCGTCGAGATAGTCCTCGACACACAGCATGGACGGCGTGTTGATCGTCTCGCCCTCGAAAAACCCTTCCGTGAGCTTGCCGCCCTTGGTCAGGCGGAAGAGCTTCGGCAGCGGCCACGGCGGCGCATAGGTCTCGAGGCGCTCGGCCGCGCGAGGGCTCAGGATAATGACGCCGTGCCCCGCCTCGCCGCCGAGAACCTTCTGCCAGGAGAAGGTGACGACATCGAGCTTCGGCCAGTCGAGCTCTTGCGCGAAGGCGGCCGACGTGGCGTCGCAGATCGTCAGTCCCTTGCGGTCGGCGGCGATCCAGTCGCCGTTCGGAACCCGGACGCCGGAGGTGGTGCCGTTCCAGGTGAAGACGACATCGTTGTCGAAATTGACGTCCGCGAGGTCCGGCAGTTCGCCGTAAGGCGCCTTCAGCGTGCGGACGTCCTTGAGCTTGAGCTGCTTGACGATATCCGTCACCCAGCCCTCGCCAAAGCTTTCCCAGGCAAGAACGTCGACGCCTCGCGCGCCGAGAAGCGTCCAGAGCGCCATCTCGACAGCGCCGGTGTCGGAGCCTGGAGCTATCCCGATGCGATAGTCGGCCGGAACGCCGAGCACTTCGCGGGTGAGGGCGATCGCCAGTTTGAGCTTGGCTTTCCCGACCTTCGCGCGATGCGAGCGCCCGAGCGCCGCGTCATTCAGAGCTGTGGGGGACCAGCCGGGGCGCTTGGCGCATGGGCCGGAAGAGAAGCAAGGATTTGCGGGCCTAACGCCAGGCGCAATGGTCGCCATGATGAGCCATCCTTTCAGATGGAAGCCTCTCGTTGGGGAGAGGTGTCCCGCTGCGGCTCATATCGGAATCGTCGATCAAGGGCAAGTGGCGTTGCAAAGTCCCTCGGGGCATGCGGTCAGAGCTGCCTGACGAGCTCTCAAGAACGCCCCCTTCTCAAAACCGGCTTGGACTTTCTTATCACTGACATCAGCGCTGGCTCTTCCGTCCCCTTTCGGTCTCGCCAATCTGAACGCGCTCGCGCTTTCGCCGGGAGCTTTGCGCTTGCGGCTCAGCAGCGTGCGCATCTTCGGCCCAGCGCTGATACCGCACGCCGGTGAAGAACAGGATCTGAACCGCGCCGCGGTCGCCCGAAGCCATGCGACGGGGACTGTTCGCGGGCCGGAACGGGATGACATTGTTCAATAGCGGCCCCCTCGAGAATCGGTCGATCGTTGTGATCGCTCCCAGTGTCGAAGGGCGAAGGTTAACAAATGATCAAAAGCCCGGAGGCCCCGGTTTACGTTAACGGGCTACGCGGCCCCGCATCGCAAATTCAGTTTATCGCTCGCAAATCCGCGAGCGATACTTTTAATATCCCAAGCGCTTGGCCGCCGTTGCGTCACCCCAGGCGATAAAGGGGCCGTTGCGCAATTCGTCGCCGACCTTGCCGTAGAACAGGGGCAGTCCAGAAGGATCGAGCACTCCGCCGCCGGCCGCGCGCAACACAGCGTCGCCCGCCGCCGTGTCCCATTCCATCGTTGGCGCGAACCGCGGATAGACATCACCAAGGCCCTCGGCGATGAGGCAAAACTTGAGCGATGAACCGGCAAACCGCGTCTCCCCGATTGGCAATCTTTTGAGAAAGGCATCCGACTTTGGGTCGAGATGTGAGCGGCTTGCGAAAGCGACCAAGCTCGACGGCGCGCTACGAGTCCTGATGC
This sequence comes from uncultured Alphaproteobacteria bacterium, assembly GCA_963707355.1. Taxonomy (GTDB): domain Bacteria; phylum Pseudomonadota; class Alphaproteobacteria; order Rhizobiales; family Beijerinckiaceae; genus Roseiarcus. The sequence goes on from CAVPPX010000028.1 coordinate 14,042, forward strand.
GCCGCCGCGATCCTTGGCCGGGCAACTCTGCGCCGGGGAGCGCTTCACACGTGAAGGCGGTTTCGCCCCCAACCCACAACCGGCCGATCGCGGGCGCATATACGGCGCCGGCGATGGGGGCGCCTTCTCGATCAACGCGACATTGATCGTAAACTCGCCGTTGCCGGCCAGGAATTCTCGCGTTCCATCGAGCGGATCGACCAGCAAGAAACGCTCGGCGACTTGGGCACGCGCCCCGGCGGCGATCAACTCCTCGGCGCACACTGGCGGCATGGGCGCCAGGCTCGCGAGGCATTCGCAGATAATCGCTTCGGCCCGTTGATCCGCGGATGTAACCGGGCTGCCGTCTTCTTTCGATGCGACCGAGCAGCCCCGCTCGTATTCCTCCATCACCGCCGGCCCGGCCGCGAGTGTGGCCTTCGCAAGAAACAAGGCGATTTGGTCGCGGTTGGCGCGATCGAGCGAGAAAAGATTTGGATCCCGAAGAACAGAACTCAACTTATCTTCCCAATCTCGGTCAACGGTCAGCTGAAACGAGCGCATTGGCGCAAGTGAGGCTGCATCGCAAGCCGGGTGCGAATTGGGTAGATAGGATTTAAATCAGGCAAATGCCGCCACCCGCGCCTCTGCCTCGGCTAAAGGCCCTGAAATCGAACCCAGGATCAAACCCGCGATGATAGCCTCGCTAACACCGCTCGACCTCGCCGCCCTGCTTTGCTCGCGCGTCTGCCACGACGTGATCAGCCCGGTCGGAGCGATCATCAACGGCCTGGAGGTGCTTGATGGCGAGGAGGACGAAGAGATGCGCATTGTGGCCATGGAGCTCATCAAGAAGAGCGCGATTTCAGCCTCCTCGCGGCTTCAATTTTGCCGGCTGGCGTTCGGCGCCGCGGGTTCCTTCGGCGCGTTGCTCGATACGGGCGACGCGGAAAAGGCGGCAAGGGACCTTTTTGCCAACGGCCGCACGGTTTTGGATTGGAACTGTGGTCGGCGGATGGCGTCGAGAAGCGCGGTCAAGCTTTTGCTGAACCTCTGTCTGATCGCAGCCAGCGCCGTGCCGCGGGGCGGGGTCATTACCGTCGACCTTTCGGGCGAAAATGACGCTATGACAATGCGCGTCGAGGCCAAGGGTACAAATGCCCGACTCTCCCACAGCGCGGCCGATTTCCTGACCAACGCCGTTCCCAACGAGCCAGTCGACGGCCATTCCATCCAGCTCTATTTCACAACGCTTCTGGCCCGCGAGTGTCACTCGACGCTCAACGTCTCAACTTCGCCCGAGACCGTTACGCTGACGGTCGCTCCGGCGCCTCGGATGAGAGAGGTCGAGGTTGCAGCCTATTCCTCTGACGGCTCGCCGGCCGCGTGAGCGCGCCGTTGGCCCGATCACACGCAATCAGACGCGCCGCCCAGTCGCTATTCCCTGACTGGCGTATCGTCGGCGATTTCCGGAGTCGCGTCCGGTTGCTCGCCCTCGCCTGAATTGGTTCCGCCAAATCCATAGGGCGACCGCAGCCGACGGCGGCGGCCGCGGGCCGGAAAAGCGCTTCCCTCTGACGGCGATTCAAATCCCGCGGGAGCGACCTCAGGCGTCACGACAGGGGGCGCCGAAGCCACCGTCTCGGGCGACGGCGCGCCCATGGCCGGATCCGGATTATTGATCCTCGGGCTCGCCGTTATGAAGGAAGGAAGCCCTGGAGCCGCCGCAGCGTCTGGGACGGCTTCACGCGGCTGCTGAGGATCGCGATAGGGCCGGAAATCCCGCGGACGACCGTCGCGCTGATGTCGATTGTCGCGATACCCGTCGTTGCGGTCCTGGTAAGGGCGATCGGGTCGCGGACCTCGGTCCTGAAATCGGTTGCCCTGCTGACGATCCAGCCGGGGCGCAAAGCCCCCGCGATCGTTTCCCTGGCGCTCGGGCTCGTACGCCGGCCTGTCGGTGAACGGCTGTGGGGCGTTCGGCGCAGCAGCGGTCGGTTGAGGTTGAAATCCTGGCTGCGGCTGCTGAAAGGCAACCTGCCGCTCCGCGGGCGAAGCGAAACGATCCGACAGCGCGTCAAAATCGCCGTCATCGTCCAGGTCATTCTCATCCTCGCCGGGCGGGCGCTGCTGGCCGCTTTGCGCCAGCGCCTGAGCAGCGTGCGCGGCGGCGATAAGCCGGAAGTAATGTTCGGCGTGTTGCAAATAATTCTCCGCCGCCACCGGATCTCCGCCGGTGTGAGCGTCTCTTGCAAGCTGGAGGTATTTTTCCGCGACGTGATGCGCATTGCCGCGTATTTTCACGTCTGGTCCGTTCAATTCGTACGATCGCGTCAAAGGATTGGGCCCTCGCCGATTATTTGTCGGCCGGCCGCGCATCCTCTTATTCTGACCTGGTCTCATTTTGGCTTCCCAATATCCATCCGATTAGCCCCCTGCTTCCGATCGTTTTCGGTCCAAGCTTTCTAAATTTTGGTGTGAGAGAGACAATTCACGCCTTCGCGTCATTCGAATGGGGCTGATCTCGTCACACCCGACGCACGGACATGACCAATCGCATTGATCTTGATCCCGTGCGAATTTCCCTTTACCAGCGGCGCGCCCCATGCCGCGTTCGGACCATCGTCCTATGTCCGGAAGGCCTGCTGCAGGCCGCCTCGGCTAACCCCGTTCCCTGCCCTCGGCAACCCTTCCCGCGATCAAGTAGTTTGCGTTGGCTCGGGGCGAAAGGCCAAGGCGGGAAAATTTGCGCTGCCGGCAAATCCTTTGCAACCAGAGTAGCGGTTTTTGCTTGGATAGCCAAGTCGCAATTCGATCCAGGCTCGAATTCTAGGTCCTAATCGCAAAAGAGGCGACAAAGCATAAGCCAGTGGATTGATCAGTTTTTGACGGACCCTTGCACCGGCTCGACCGGGGCGCGGAAACCCTTAGGAGGATCGGTTAGCCATTCGCGGTCGGGCTCAGGACCAAGGGCCGCCGCGTCCGACTTGCCCATTCCGACCCACTTCAGTGGGTTGAGGTTGCTTAGCACCGACGAGCTCGTTCCGCAACTGCCTTGGCACTTTACTGTTTGCCCGTCCGGATCCACCGCACGAATGGTCACGGGTTCGTTCGCCGGAAACCCGTGCGTGTAGCGCAGACGCGCATCGCCCACCCCGGCGATTGATTTCTTTCCCTCTTCCTTGAGCGCTTTCTTGCGCAGGATCTCTTGGTTCACGGGCCAAGCAGGATCCGCGGTCGCGGAGGCGCCGGGCGGGGGCAACTCAGTATTCGGCGGTAGCACGAGCTTGCCGTGTTCGCGATACTCGATCGGGGGAGGCTTATCCCCACCGCCAAGGCCGGTAAATCCAATAGCTGGAGCGAAAATCGATCCGATTCCTTGCCATAGGGGGGCAGCGCCATCGTCGCCCGCCCAACTGGGGCAACTGACCAGACTGGCGGACGCCAACGCCAAGGCGACCGCCGCTGAACGCAAACCAAAGCCCATCGTCGGGACCTCTTTTCCGCCGGAAGCGCTGCGACAACGGTTCAACGCTGGCGTATCTCGCCATGAATTCCGGCTATTCGATGACGGTTGCAATTTCCTTAATCTCGGCCAGAGCCAATCGCCAGTTCGCACTATGGCGCGCTCCCTTGATTTTGACTCTTCGGCGCCCGGGGAGCCAGGAGCAAGTCGAGAATCAAGAGCGCGACCCCGACGTTGATGGCTGCGTCAGCGACATTGAAGACGAAAAAGTGCCGTCCAAAGGCGTGCAGATCGAGATAGTCGACGACGGCGCCGTGCGCAACCCGATCGATTGCATTGCCGAGAGCGCCGCCGATGATCAATCCAAGGCCGATGGCGGGAAGCGACGATCGGGATCGAAACAACCACAAAGTGAGTACGCCCGTCACCGCCAAAGTCAGCGCCACCAGCGCGATCTGTCCCGTGGCGGAATCGCGGGCGAATAAGCTGAACGAAATGCCCCGGTTCCAACGCAACGCGAGATCGAGGAACGGCGCAAGGGGCGTCGGATCGACGTCAGGTCGGGCGGAATAGGACAGAACCCCAGCTTTCACGATTTGGTCGACCAGCACCACAGCGAGCGCGGCCACCCCGCCCACCGCGGGAGGCTTCATGGCAAGCGACCCAGATCTTTAAGTTCGCGAAGCGCCTCCGCGTCGCGTGGGGTTACGTCGGGAAAATCGGGCGAGGCCGTAGTCGGGTCGAAGTAACGCCACGAGCGCGCGCATTTAAGGCCTCGAGCCCGCTCCACAACGACGCCGACGTCGGGCGCCTCGGGCAGCCGAAACGCGGTTCCCGGGATCGGCGTGCCGAATTCGATCGCAATGTCCGAAGTGATGCAGACCTCGGCAAAGTCAATGTCTTCGAGCGCCTTCACGTGTTCGGGATTGCTGAGATAGACCCGCGGCGCGGCTTCGAGGGACGAGCCGATCTGCTTCTCAGAGCGCGCGATTTCGATCGCGCCGGTGACCGCGAGCCGCAACATGCGGATCGTCTCCCAGGTCTTGGCCAGCTGGTCATCCCGCCACGCGGCGGGAATGGCCGGAAATTGCTCGAGATGAATCGAGCCATGGGCGGCGTCGCGCGCTGACCAGGTTTCCTCCGTGGTGAAAACCAGGACCGGCGCGAGCCAGGTCGTCACGGCGCGGAAAATGTGCTCGATCGCCTCCAACGCCCCACGCCGCCGAACGCTTGACGGCGGATCGCAATAGAGCGCGTCCTTGCGAATGTCGAAATAGAAGGCGGAGAGATCGGCGTTCATGAACGCGGTCAACGTCGCGATGACGCGCGCGAAGTCGAAATTCTCGTAAGCCTCGCGAACCTTCAGATCGAGTTCGGCAAGCTTGTGCAGCATCAGGCGCTCGAGCCCGGTCATTGCCGAGTGGCCAACCGAATCGCCGGATTCCCGATGAGCGAGGGTTCCGAGCATCCAGCGGATCGTGTTGCGCAGCTTGCGATAATTGTCGCTCACCGCTTTCAGGATTTCGGGGCCGATGCGCTGATCGTCGGTGTAGTCGACGCTCGCCACCCATAGACGCAGGATGTCCGCGCCCGAAACGCGGATGACATCCTGCGGGAAGGTCTGGTTGCCCAGCGACTTCGACATTTTGCGACCGCTCTCATCGAGCGTGAAGCCGTGGGTCAGCACGACGTCGAATGGCGCGCGCCCGCGCGTGCCGCAGCTTTCCAGAAGCGACGACTGAAACCAGCCGCGATGCTGGTCCGAGCCCTCGAGATACATCACAATGTCTTCGCCGCCGTCGACCGTCCGCCGGATGCCCGCCAATCCCGGAAAGTGCTCGGGGTCTTCGAGAACGAAGGCGTGGGTCGAGCCGGAATCGAACCAGACTTCGACCAGGTCGTCGACCTTGTCGTAAGCGTCAGCATCGTGCTTCGCGCCGAGGAAGCGCTCCTTTGCTCCTTGAGCGAACCAGGCGTCGGCGCCTTCCCGTTCGTAAGCCGCGGCGATCCGCGCGTTCACCTCTTCGTCGAACAGGATTTCATGACCATCCTTGCGGACGAAAATCGACAGCGGCACGCCCCAGGCGCGCTGGCGGGACAACACCCAGTCGGGCTTGTTGGCGACCATGCCCTTGATCCGGTTCTCGCCCGACGGCGGCGCCCATCGCGTGCGTTCAATCGCGTCGACCGCAAGGACCCGAAGGGTCTTGCCGCCTTGCGCATTGGCGAACGGCCGATCCATCGCCAGGAACCATTGCGGTGTATTGCGGAAGATCACCGGCGTCTTCGAGCGCCAGCTGTGCGGGTATTGGTGCTTGAGTTTTCCACGCGCGACGAGCGCGCCCGCTTCGATCAGCGCGTCAATGACGGCCTTGTTGGCGTCGCCGACTTTGCCTTTGTCGGTGATGACGCGCTTGCCTTCGAAGCCGGGCGCCTCGTCGGTGAGCGCGCCGTTCTCGTCGACGGTGTAGGGAATGCGCGGATCGATGCCGCGCTCCTGGAGCAGCCGCGTGCTTGCGGTCCAGAGCTCGAAGTCCTCGCGCCCATGGCCGGGAGCGGTGTGAACGAAGCCCGTGCCCGCATCATCCGTCACATGGTCGCCGTCAAGTAACGGAACGACAAAGCCGTAACCGTGGGCATGGAGAGGATGGGCGCAAACTGATAAGCGGAGCTGCTCGCTGGAAATGTCTTCAACTAGTTCAAAATCTTCAACTCTCGCGCTACGGAAAACCTCCTCAGCGAGGCTCTTTGCGAGCACGTAGGTTTGGCCGACCCTGGCCCAGTTGCCATCCGGCGCTTTGGTTACACGATAGAGGCCGTAATCGATCCGACTCGAAAACGCGATGGCTCTATTGCCCGGAATCGTCCAAGGAGTCGTTGTCCAGATCACAATCGACGCCTCGGCCAGACGGTTCGCCTTCTCGAGTTCGGGTCCAGTTATAGCGCCACCCAAGGTTCCGCTTGATGCCCTGCGAAGCGGAAAGGCCACGTACACCGTGTCGCTCACATGGTCTTCGTATTCGACCTCGGCCTCCGCAAGCGCCGTCTTCTCGACCACGCTCCACATCACCGGCTTCGAGCCGCGATAGAGCAGCCCGCTTGCGACAAATTTGAAGATCTCTCGCGCGATCTGCGCTTCGGCCGGATAGCTCATCGTCGTATAGGGATGATCCCAATCGCCAACGACACCCAGCCGCTTGAACTCTTCTCGCTGCACGGAAAGCCAATGTTCGGCGTAGGCGCGGCATTCCTTGCGGAAGGCGATGATGGCTTGCGAATCCGAGAAGTCGGGCTTCGACTTGCCCTTGGCTCGGTAGAATTCTTCCTCGACCTTCCATTCGATCGGCAGCCCGTGACAGTCCCAACCGGGCACGTAGTTGGATTCCCGGCCCGTCATCTGATGCGAGCGGACGACGATGTCCTTCAGCGTCTTGTTGAGCGCGGTGCCGATGTGGACATTGCCGTTGGCGTAAGGAGGCCCGTCGTGGAGGACGAATTTGGGGCGTCCCTTGCCGCTCTCGCGCAGCGAGCCATACAAATTCTCGCGCGCCCAGCGCGCCAGAATTTCCGGCTCCTTCTGCGGCAGACCGCCCCGCATGGGAAAATCGGTCTTCGGCAGGTACAGAGTGCGTGAATAATCGAGGGCTGTGACGGACGCGTCGGACATGAGATTGGGGGCCGAATTCGGATATCGTTGCCTGGGCGGCGTGGCATTAGAGGATTTGGCTCAATTCGCCAAATTCGGTGTTGAGCGCTTGGTCAAGCGTGTCCCGGCGTTGGGTAACTCGGCCGCGCCATTTCGAAGACCTGTCTCCGGAGCGCGTCAGGGCGGCGCGCCGGTCTAACCGCAATTTTACCGGCGCCCCCTAATGTTTTCAGTGCGTTATGACCCCGTTTAGTTCCGCCGCTCCAGATCGCGGTGAACAGCTAATATACTTATATAAATTGTTATTTCTGCCGACGCCCAGGAAAGCAGGATTCCGAAAATCTTGCGCGCACGCTCCTTGTCGCGCTGCATTTCCGCCTTGAGCGCGTCCAGGGAATCGAACTTGAGCTCGTCCCGAATGCGCTCGATGAACTCGACTTCCATCTCACGTCCATAGAGGTCGCCGTCGAAATCGAGGAGGTGAACCTCAAGCAGCGGAGGGCCGTCATCGACTGTCGGGCGGGTGCCGAAGCTGGCGACGGCGGGAAAGGCGCGCCCGTCAATTCGCGCCACGACGGCGTAAATTCCGTGAGCAAGCCGGTTGGTCGGCTCAAGCGCGATATTCGCCGTCGGCACGCCGAGGGTGCGCCCCAGGCGCTGGCCCGAAATCACTCGGCCTGAAACCGAATAATTGCGGCCGAGACCTTGGGCCGCCGCGGCGAGATCACCGCGTTCGAGAGCCTGGCGAATGGCGCTCGAGGAGAAAGCGCCGGCCTCGTTTTCCACTTTCGTGACAATTTCGACCCCGAAGCCGTGCCTTTTGCCGGCCTCGGCCAGGGTGGCTGGGGAACCGGAACGGCCCTTGCCGAAATGAAAGTCCCACCCGACCACGACCGCGGCTGCTCCGAGCCGCTCGACCAAAATCTTTGTAACGAACTCGTCCGCGCTCATCGAAGCCAGCATGGCGTCAAAGTGAATAAGAACGAGGCCTGTCAGCCCGAGCCGGGCGCAAATCGCCGCCTTGTTGCTCGGCGGCGTCAATCGAAAAACGACCGGGCGTCCGGCAAAGAAATCGACGGGATGCGGTTCGAAGGTCAGCAAAGCGCTGGGGGCCGCTCTCTCTTTCGCCATCGCGACAGTGCGTCCGATGACGGCCTGATGCCCGCGATGCAAGCCGTCGAAATTCCCGATTGCGTAGACCGCGCCCTCGAGCCCGCGCGGCGGCAGCATCGGGTCCGTGGCGAGCACGAAGCCGTTGGTCATTGGGTCCTGCCGGCGACTGGGGTTCCGCCGTCCCGTACCTGCGTTTCTTCGCTCACGCAACAGCCCTTCGCGCGGGATACGGTCAACCGGCGGGAGACTTAAGCTTGGGCGTCGGCGGCACGCTGAGAACGCCTTCGCCATCGAGGACGACCTGGTCGCCGACGCGACACTCGCAATGCAGCCGGACGCGGCGGTTCCTCTCAGTCAGTTCCGTCACCTCCACGCTGACGTCGACAAGGTCGCCGATCTTGACCGGGCCGCGGAAGTTCAAGGTCTGCGAGATGTAGACAGCGCCGGGGCCCGGCAGCCGCATGCCGATGACGCCTGAAATAAGGCTCGCGGTGTAGAGCCCATGAACAATTCGGCCGCCAAACCGCGTCTTGCGCGCGAAATGCTCCGACAAATGGATCGGATTGTGATCGCCCGAAAGCTCGGCGAAGTGGATCACGTCTTCGTTCTCGACCGTCTTGCGAATGGTCGCACGCATGCCGAGCACAAGATCTTCGAAATAGAGCGTCTGGAACAGCGAATTTTGCATGCGCGACCTGAACCCGCGAAAACCGGAGCGCGCCCGACGCCGCCAACGATGAGCTCCCGAGGCCTGGTAAGGAGCGCCCGAGCCGCCTAGGGCCGAAGCATGGGAATGGCGGCGACCGGCCACACCGCGTTTTCGTCGTACAAAAGCTGCAGCTCGATCGGGTCAGCCGGCAAGTCCAGCGTCTCCTTGTGCAAGGACCGGTGAATGCCTCCGGTGACGAAAAGCACGTCCAGCCCCGCTCGCGTCGCGCCCGTGATGTCTGTCCGCATGCCGTCGCCGATCGCGAGCACGCGAGGCTTCTCGATCGGCGCGCCTCGAATGCGTTCAGCGAGCGTCAACGCCTGGTCGTAGATTGGCGCGTAGGGTTTGCCCGCGTAAACGACCGAGCCGCCGAGCTCCTCGTATCGACGCGCCAGCGCTCCCGCACAATAGATGAGAGCGTCGCCGCGGTGGATCACGATGTCCGGATTGGCGCAAATCATCGCCATGCCGCGGCTCGCCATCGCATGCAGCTCGGGCTCATAATCATCCAGCGTTTCGGCCTCGTCGTTTCTGAAGCCGGTGCATAGCGCGTATTGGGCGTCTTCCAGGGAAGCGAGTTCTGGCCGCGCGCCGCTTGCGTCCGCCACGGCGTCGAGGAGGGTCAAGTCACGCTCCGGCCCGATGTGGAGGACGCGGGCGCGCGCCTGCTGCTCCATCAATCCGACGGTAACGTCGCCCGACGTGACGATTGCGTCGAACGCGTCTGGCGAAACCCCAAGCTTCAGCACTTGCCGTGCGATCGGTGGAGAGGGACGCGGCGCATTGCTGATGAGAATGATTGTACCGCCTCGCCTTCGGAACGTCACAAGCGCATCCGAGGCTTGCGCAAAAGAGGCCACGCCATTGTGCAATACGCCCCAGATGTCGCAAAGAATCAGGTCATAGCGGTCCGAGATCTCGCTGAGACCGGCGATTTGCCTGATGATCTGCGCCTGTTCCTGCCCCATCGCTGGCTCGGCTAGGCGACGCCTTCATTCCTGTCAAGGCAGGGTCGCCCCGACGGAAGCGTCTCGCGTGGCGCGGCCTGCTTGACGGCGGTTGGGTTGGTTCCTAGCTATTGAGCGCGGCAAGCACGCCGTCTTTGAGGACGCCATGTCAGTAACGGCCAAGGTCACAGACGCGAGTTTCGACACCGATGTCATCAATTCCGAGGAGCCCGTCGTCGTCGACTTCTGGGCCGAATGGTGCGGGCCATGCCGCATGATTGGGCCGGCGCTTGAAGAGATCGCCACCGAAATGAACGGCAAGGTGAAAATCGCCAAGCTCAATGTCGACGAGAACCCGGGCGTCGCCAGCAAATATGGCATCCGCTCGATCCCGACGCTGATGGTGTTCAAAGGCGGCAAGCAGGTGGCCACCAAGACCGGGGCGGGTCCGAAGAGCGAGCTGTCCCGTTGGATTAGCGCTTCGGTTTAAGGTCTTGCGCCTCGAGCGGCAGGGCTAAACCGGAATACGCACGGCCGCTCTCAGCCCTCCCATAGGGCTCTCGGTAAGGATGATGTCGCCGCCATGAGAGCGGGCGATGTCGCGTGCGATCGCGAGCCCCAAGCCGGAGCCGCCTTCATCCTGGTTGCGCGCTTCGTCCAGGCGATAGAACGGCCGGAACACGTCCTCGCGAAAAGCGGGGTCTATTCCGGCTCCATCGTCGTCGACGACAATCGACAGGAATTGGGCCTCGAGGGTCGCCGAAACACGGACGTTGTCCGCGTGACGTTGGGCGTTGGCGACGAGATTGCCGACACAGCGTTTCATCGCCATTGGCCGAATATTGATATCGAGATTTCCTCGCGTCTCCACACCAAGGCTCGCGCCATGCCGCTCGGAAGCCTCCCGGAGGTCTTCGAGCATCGATGCAATGTTGACCTGGGCGGTTGCTTCGCCGGTGTCGCCTCGCGCGAAGGCAAGATAGCCCTCGAGCATCTGCCCCATCTCATCGACGTCTTTTTGCAAAAATTCGCCGTCGGCTGAATTGTCGAGCAGCGCCAATGACAATTTGAACCGGGTCAGCATCGTGCGCAGGTCATGGCTCACGCCATTGAGCATCGCGGTGCGCTGTTCCGTTGCGCGCTCAACTCGCCGTTTCATCTCAATGAAAGCATGGCCCGCCTGCCGGACCTCGCGCGCGCCGTGCGGATTAAAGTCAGAATTCCTGCCCTTACCAAAGTCTTCCGCCGCCTTCGCCAAGCGCAAAATGGGTCGAATTTGGTTGCGCAGAAAAATGATCGCGAGCGTCAGGAGGACGATCATCGCCCCCAGCATCCAAAGCACAAAAATATGGGCGTTCGCCTCATAGGCGAGAGCGCGGCGCGTCACCAGGCGGAGCACGCGGCTACCAAGATCGACGCGTATCTCCATCAAGCCGGACCGGCCAACGGTGTCGATCCAGAAAGGCTGCGTGACCTGCTTCCTGATTTCCCTCGGAAGGGTGCGAGTGAGCGGATCCAATGCCCCGTAGAAGGTACGCGGCATGACGGGGGGCAAGGGACCCGCCGGCAGCAATGACGCGTCCATGCGGAACCTTTCGGACGCCAAATTCGCCAAGAAAGCATCGTCCTGCCCGGGCGGGAGCTTTTGATAGAGGTCCGTCAGCGCTCCGACGTCGCGCGCAACCGCCTCGGAGAGCCTGCGGGTCACCAGGTCCCAGTGATGTTGCATGAAGGCGAGCGTCACCGCGCTTTGGAGCAGCACCATCGGCACGATCACGATGAGGAGCGAGCGTTTGTAGAGGCCCTTCGGCAGCATCTCCGCAAGGCCGCGCGCCGCGCGCCGCCAAAGCATGCGGATCTGCGCCAGCAGGCGCAGCTTGTTGAATGAAGTCGGTCGCTCATCGGTCAGCGATTAGCCGATACCCCGCTCCTCGCGCGGTCTGGAGGTAGATCGGATTGGTGGGGTCTTGTTCAATCTTGCGCCGCAGCCGATTGACAAGGACATCGACGGTTCTCTCCTGCGCCGCGCCGCCCGATCCCGACAGCGTTTCGCGAGAAACGATCGCGCCGGGGTTTGCGCTGAGCAGGCGCAGCATCTCGCGCTCGCGCTCCGTGATGCGAACCGGATCGTCTCCAGCTCGAAGCTCTCCACGCTCAAGCGAGAAGGCGAAGCGTCCGAAGCGAATGACGCTGGTCTCGACGCCGCCGGCCGGCGGGGCTCGGGTTCGTCGCAGCACCGAGCCGATCCGCAACAGGAGTTCGCGCGGCTCGAACGGTTTTGCGAGATAGTCGTCCACGCCAATTTCGAGGCCGCGCACGCGATCCTCAGGGTCGCCACGAGCCGTCAACATGAGAATCGGCACTTGCGATCGCACCCGCAAGTCGGCGGCGAAATCGAACCCGCTCTCGCCAGGCATCATGACGTCAAGCACGATAATGTCGAAGGCCAGCCCGTCGAGAAAAGCGCGAGCCTTGGCCGCCGTTGGGGCGACTGTGACGCGATGACCGTGTTTGACCAGATAGCTCGACAACAAAGCGCGAAGGCGTCGATCGTCGTCGACGACGAGAATATGGGCGGCGTCGTCGGCAAGCGAAGTCGACGTCGAGCTCACCGCGCCTGACCCGCCCATTTCGCAGGCTCCGAGCGGCCAGCAAGGTCGCCTGGCGCCTTCTGAGGATCGATCATCGCTTTAAGAAACGCTTCCGCCGATGGGAGGCCCCGGTCGCCCAGTTGTTCCAGCGCCAACGCGAACCGCCGCGTCTGAACGAGGGCCAGCTTCAGCGCCAGCCGCTCGCCGTCCGGGGTCGCATAGAGCTGCCGACGGCGACGATCCAGGGCGCCAGCTTGGATCTCGACGAAGTTCTTGTCGACGAGCTCTCGCAATACGCGATTGAGGCTCTGTTTTGTGATCCGCAAGATCTCCAGAAGCTCGGCGATCGTGAGCCCCGGCCGTCGGCTGACGAAATAGAGGACCCGGTGATGAGCGCGCCCGAACCCATAAGCTTCGAGCAGCCGATCGGCGTCTCCGACGAAATCGCGGTAAGCGAAAAAGAACTGTTCGATCAATTCATACATTGGCTCTTCGCCGCGGCGCGGTTGCCGCGACGGATCGGGCTTGGAGACGTCGGACGCCATCGATGAGCCTATTAGGTCAGCACTATTGACATAATTCAGCCCTCTTGGTACCGTAGACACCATTAGCGACGCAGTCCATGTAGCTCTAATCGCCAAGAATCCAAACCGGCTCGCTACAATAGAGGAACCGCCATGGCCGCCGAGACCTTTGACAACCGTGATGGCTGGATCTGGATGGATGGCCATATGGTCCATTGGCGTGACGCCAAGGTGCATGTTCTGACCCACGCGCTCCACTATGCGAGCGCTGTTTTCGAAGGCGAGCGCGCCTATGGCGGGCGCATCTTCAAATCGACCGCCCACTCCCGCCGGCTAAGGGATTCCGCCCAGGTTCTCGACTTTGAGATCCCCTGGAGCGTCGCGGAGATCGACGCCGCCAAAGCCGAGGTGTTGAAAAAGAACCATCTCTCCGAGGCCTATGTCCGGGCGATCGCCTGGCGCGGCTCTGAAATGATGGGCGTCGCGGCGCAGCGCAACACGATCCACCTCGGCATCGCCGTGTGGGAATGGCCGAGCTATTTCGATCCCGCCCAGCGGATGAAGGGCATTCGGCTCGATATCGCCGACTATCGGCGCCCCGACCCCGCGACCGCTCCCGCCATGGCCAAGGCGGCGGGTCTCTACATGATTTGCACCATCTCCAAACACCGGGCCGAGCGTCGCGGATATGCGGACGCCTTGATGCTCGACTGGCAGGGTCGTGTGGCGGAATGCACCGGCGCCAACATCTTTTTCGTCAAGAACGGAACAATTCACACCCCGATCGCCGATTGCTTCCTCGCCGGCATCACGCGAGCGACGGTGATCGATCTTGCCCGCAAACGCGGATTTGAAGTCGTCGAGCGGCGCATAATGCCTGCCGAACTCGGCGAATTCGACGAATGCTTCATTACCGGAACCGCTGCCGAGGTGACGCCGGTCGGCGAGATCGGTCCGCACCATTACAAACCCGCGGCGGTGACCGCTGCGCTCATCGACGCTTATACTGAAGAGGTGAATCCGAGAACCAAGGCTGCCTGACGCTCGGCTATCCCTCCGCGGCCACGAAGCTGTCCATCACCAGCTTCCGTCCCGCTTTGTCGAAATCGACCGTCAACTTCGGGCCGTCCACCGCGACGACCGCGCCCGGGCCGAACTTGTTGTGAAACACGCGCGAGCCCGCGTGGAAGGCCGAAGTCGAGGCGCCCTGTCTGTGGACCGAGCCTTCGAAAATCGGGCTCTGAGGCCGAGGCCCACGCTGGCCCGCTTCGCCCCACTGGCGCTGCCGGGATTCCGCGCGACGCCAGCCCGGCGTGTCATAGCGGGAGGCGAACCCGGTTTCGAGGCCCGCTCGCGGCCACGAACCATAGTTGCGGTCCGACGATCCGATGAATTCGTCGAATTCGACATGGTCGGCGGGCAACTCCTGGATGAACCGGGATGGGATTGAGGTCTGCCATAAGCCCCGCACACGTCGGTTGAGGGCGTAATCGATCCTTGCTTGCCTTCGCGCTCGGGTCAGGCCGACGTAAGCCAGTCTCCGCTCCTCCTCGAGCCCGGCGAGGCCGCTGTCGTCGAGCGAGCGCTGATTCGGAAACAGGCCCTCCTCCCAGCCCGGCAGAAAGACCAGATCAAACTCCAGTCCCTTCGCCGCATGAAGGGTCATGATCGAAACCCGCGCGCCCTCGTCGCCGCTGTCGACGTCCATGACCAGCGACACGTGTTCGAGAAACGCCGCAAGGTCGGGAAACTCGCCCATCGAACGGACGAGTTCCTTCAAATTGTCGAGCCGTCCAGCCGCATCTGGCGTGCGCTCCGCCTTCCACATGTCGATAGTGCCGCTCTCCTCAAGAACCAGCTGCGCCAGCTCTTCGTGAGGGATCTCAGCCGACTGCTTCCGCCACCGATCGAAGTCATCGAGGACGCCGCGCAGAATTTGACGGGGACGCGGTTTCAGTTCCTCAGTTTCGACGAGCGCGCGCGCGGCGCGGGTCAGGGGGAGGCCGGCTCGCCGGCCATAGTCATGCAGGATCGCAAGCGTCGCTTCGCCGAGGCCTCGCTTGGGCTGGTTATAGATACGCTCGAAGGCGAGGTCGTCGTCGGGTTGGGCGATGCAGCGAAGATAGGCCAACGCGTCGCGTATTTCCGCTCGCTCATAAAATCGCGGGCCGCCGATGACCTTGTAAGGCAGGCCCAGGGCGATGAACCGCTCCTCGAATTCGCGCATCTGAAACGAGGCGCGCACGAGGATCGCGATATCGTCGAGAGAAACCCCTTGGTGCTGGGCCGCTTCAATCTCCTCGCCGATCAGTCTTGCTTCCTCCTGACTGTCCGACCCTTCAGCGACTCGGGGCCGATCGCCGAGCGGTTTGTCGGTGAACAGCGTCTTCCCCAGCCGGCCGCGATTGTGGGCGATCAATCCCGCCGCAACAGCCAGAATGTGCCCGGTCGATCGATAATTTCGCTCGAGCCGAATGACCTTGGCGCCAGGAAAGTCCTTCTCGAAGCGCAGGATGTTTTCGACATCGGCGCCGCGCCAGGCGTAGATCGACTGGTCGTCATCGCCGACACAGCACAGATTGCCGTTGGCCTGGGCGATGAGCCGAAGCAAAAGATACTGGACGACGTTCGTGTCCTGGTACTCGTCGACCAGGATGTAACGGAAACGTCGGCGGAAGGTGTTGAGAACATCGCTGTGTTCGCGCAACAGCCGCAAGGGCTCGAGCAGGAGATCGCCGAAGTCCACCGCGTTGAGCGCTTTCAGCCGAGCCTGATAGCTCTCATACAAGGCCGCGCTCTTGCCGCCGGCGAAACCCGCGGCTTCGCTCGCGGGGACGCTTTTCGGATCGATGCCGCGGTTCTTCCACCCGTCGATCAGATTGGCGAGCGCCCGCGCAGGCCAGCGCTTGTCGTCCAGATTTTCCGCTTGCAGAAGTTGCTTGAGCAGGCGCAGCTGGTCGTCGGAATCGAGGATGGTGAAATTAGGCCTCAAGCCCACAAGCTCGGCATGCATGCGAAGAATCTTGGCCCCGACCGAGTGGAAGGTGCCGAGCCACGGCATCGCCTGCTCCGAACCGGAGAAGACGGCGACCCGCTGGCGCATCTCGCGCGCGGCCTTGTTGGTGAAGGTCACCGCCAGGATCTCATGAGCGCGTGCGCGGCCGGTCGAAACGATGTGCGCAATCCGGGTGGTGAGGACCCGGGTCTTGCCCACGCCGGCGCCGGCGAGAATGAGAACCGGACCGTCCAGCAACTCGACCGCCCGGCGCTGCTCCTCGTTCAACCCCTCGAGGTAGGGGGGATCAGCGTCGAGCAGACGACGCACGAGCGGCGCGGGGCGAGCCACCTCACGCGACGACGGTGTGACGACCGCCGGTTCGGATCTTTCTGAGGGTTGCGACACGAATTCAAATCATGCGCCGACGGGCAAATCAGCGCAACCCGAAACGTGCAAGCGATCGGTTGACGAACGCCCGCCAAAAGGGCGATAGAAACAACTAATTCCAGTTGTTGATCTGAACGATGGCCGGCGTCAGAATCGCTGCGAACAGGCCCGGCAGAAAGAAGAGGATCATCGGCACCGTCAGAACCGGCGGCAGCGCCGCGGCTTTTTTCTCAGCCATGGACATTCGCAGGTCCCGGCTTTCCTGGCTGAGAACCCGAAGCGCGGCGCCGAGCGGCGTGCCATATTTCTCCGACTGCGACAGCACGGTGATGAGCGAACGAATGGACTCCAATCCGGTCCTCAAGCCCAGGTTCTCGAACGCGGTCCGCCGCTCGGCCAGATACGACATCTCGGCGGCCAAAATCCCCATCTCCTCCGCCATCGAAACACTCTCCATGCCAATTTCCTGACTGACCTTGCGCACCGCATGTTCGATCGAAATTCCCAATTCCGCGCAAATCAAGAGGAGGTCCAGGGTATTGGGAAACGCCCACTCGAGTTCCTTTTGCCGCTTGCTGGTCTTGTTCTTCAGGAACAGCTCGGGGGCCTTGATGCCGAGGTAAGTGGCTGCGATCGCAATGCCGATCTTGATCATCACAGGTTGATTCCATTTGATGATCAGAAACTGATAGATAATCGCGACGAGGAAAAAGCTGATTGGCGCGATGAGGCGAAACGAAAGAAAGGCGTATTCCGCCCCTGCGCCGCGATACCCGGCCATGGCCAATTGCATTTTGGCTTTTTCGGTGCTGAGCCAGCTCGACAGATTGAGTGTTTCGACCAATTGCTTGACGAGACCGCTCGGCTTGACCCTCAACGTGCCTTTGCTCTGCGACGTGCTTTGGGACGCCACCAGCCGTTCGCGTTCACGCGCTCGAATTCGCTCGCGCTCGGAGCTGACCGCCTTGATGCGACGCGACAAGGTGTCCGGCTGGAGCCAAGGCATCGCGGCGGTAAGCACAGTCGCCGCCGAGCCGATCGCCGCGAACAGCATCGCCAGGAAGTGGGCGTCAGAGAACTTAGCGACGATTTCGTCAAGCATGGCAAGCTCGATTTAGAAGTCGAATGAGATCATCTTTTTCATCATTGCGATTCCTATCCCCATCCAAAAAATCGCAATCACGGAGATCATTTTTCCATGACTTGTCGTCCACAGTAGTGACACGTATTTAGGAGAAGAAACGTAAAGCGCGCCGACGACGAGAAACGGCACCGCGCCGATAATCGATGCCGAAGCTTTCGCTTCCATGGACATGGCGGTGATCTTTCCCTTCATCTTTTTGCGTTCGCGCAACACACGGGAAAGATTGCCCAACGCCTCGGACAGGTTTCCGCCCGCCTTGCTCTGGATGGCGATGACGATGGAAAAGAAATTGGTTTCGGCGATCGGAACCCTTTGCGCCATCCGCTCGATGCCTTCCGACAAGGTCAATCCAATCGAGAGCAACTCGACAATTCTTCGAAACTCCGACTTCACCGGCTCGGGACTTTCGGTCGCGGCTATCCGGATCGTATCGCCAAGAGGAAGGCCGGATTTGATGCCGCGTACGATGATATCGATGGCGGTCGGAAAGTTGGAGACGAACTTGTTGATGCGCCGGATGCGCAAGCGCGCCAACGTGAGTTGCGGTAACCCGACCGTGGCCGTGACGACGACAAGAAGGGTCAGCAACAAACTTCTCGACTGAAGATAGGTCAAGGCGCGAAATCAGGCCAAGGAGTACGCTCCCGATCCAATATTGCTGCTTGGTGATCGAGAGCCCGGCCTGTTCAATTTTGGTCGCCAGACTGACGCGCCGCCGCTTTCCCTTCATTTCACTGTCACGGACGCCGTCGGCGATCTGCTTCTTGCGCGCCGCCCGATCGACGCCAGCCGCCAAGCTCGCCTTCGCCTCGGTCTTCGTGACCGCCGCGCGACGCTTGTCGGCGCGCGAGTCCCCGCCAACAAAGGCAAACGCCAGACCGCCAATCCAAGCGCAAGACAGGCTGCGATCGCTAGCGGATTGATCATGCCGGCTTCCCTCCGTTCGATGCTAGGCTGCGTTGACTTCCGAGATGTGGAGCGCCTCCGCCAGCGGGCTTCCTTCTCCGTACATTGCGCGCCCGGTCCCAGGAGAATTTCAGTCGTCCGATCCCGGTCGACGATGCCGTACCACCAGCTTTCCCTGAGCGTCCTCCCCGAGAATTTCAAAAACGAACAGGTCCTGCGTGATCACGACGTCGCCTTCCATGCCGAGGACTTCGGTGATGTGCGTAATCCGGCGCGATCCATCACGAAGGCGAGAGGCTTGAACGATGACGTCGATCAAGGACGTCGTCGTTTTTCGCAGGATCGTCTTCATCGGCAGCGCATAGCCGCCCATCGTGATCATGGATTCAACGCGGCTCAGCGCTTCGCGCGGCGAGTTCGCGTGCAGCGTGCCCATCGAGCCGTCGTGGCCGGTGTTCATGGCTTGCAAGAGATCGAACGCTTCGGGTCCGCGCACTTCGCCGACGACGATGCGCTCGGGCCGCATGCGCAGACAGTTCTTGACCAGATCGCGCATCGTGATCTGACCCACGCCTTCCAGATTTGCCGGGCGCGTCTCGAGCCGCACGACATGGGGCTGCTGGAGCTGAAGCTCAGCCGCGTCCTCGCAGGTGATGATCGCGCTCATCCGCGTCGATGTAGTTGCGTCAGGCAGTTCAGGAGCGTCGTCTTGCCCGAGCCGGTGCCGCCGGAAATGACCACGTTGCAGCGGACGCGGCCGATGATCTTGAGGATTTCCGCGCCGGCCGGCGAGATCGAGCCGAACTTGACCAGCTGATCGAGCGTCAGCTTGTCCTTCCTGAATTTGCGGATGGTCAGCGCCGCGCCGTCGATCGCGAGCGGCGGCGCGATAACGTTGACGCGCGAGCCGTCGAGCAGGCGGGCGTCGCAGATCGGCGAGGATTCGTCGACCCGGCGGCCGACCTGGCTGACGATGCGCTGACAGATGTTCATCAACTGCGATGCGTCGCGGAAGCGGACGTTGGTGAGCTGGATCTTGCCGCCAACCTCGATGAAGCATCGCGTCGGTCCGTTGACCATGATGTCGGCGATGTCGTCGCGCGCCAGCAGCGGCTCGAGCGGGCCGAAGCCGAGGACGTCGTTGCAGATGTCGTCGAGCAGATCTTCCTGCTCGGCGATCGACAGCACCAAATTCTTGATGGTGACGATCTCGTGGACGATGTCGCGGATTTCCTCGCGCGCGCTCTCGGGGTCGAGCTTGGACAGCGCGGCAAGATCAATCGCCTCGATCAACGCGCCGAAGATCAGCGACTTGGTCTGAAAATAAGTCTCCGATCTTCGTTCGGTCTGAACTGGCGCGGTTTGAGCGGACGCGGGCCTGGGCGACTCGGCCATCGCGCTCACCGATGCGACACGCGACACGGCGGCCTGGGGGCTGACGCTCCCGCTACGCTTGCCGAACATCGCTCAGGATCCTTTGCGCTTGTGCGAGCGCTCGGCGGAGATGGCGCGATGCGTGTGCGCAACGTGTTCATTTTTTTTGCGCCGAGCTTGGCCATGAGCGGCTCGAGAACGCCTCTTTTCGCCTTCCGCGTCTCGGCGCGGCCGGCAAGCGTGGAGGCAAGATCAATGAAGACCTGCGCGGTTTTGCCGTTTGGTTCGATCTCGGCGATCATCTGCCCGTTGTTGGCCGCCGCGCCGAACAACTTGGCGTCGTGGGATATGATCGCGGTCGTATCCGTTTCCACCGCCTTGGCGAATTCCGCGGCGGCGATTTCCGGCCGCTTGAGCATGCCGACGCCGTTCAGAACCAGGCGCGAGGGCGCGTCATTGATGCGGGCGCCTTTCACATTGTCGATCAGATTTTTGGTGTTGCGGGCATGGTGAAGTACCCCGGGGCTCGCGACGACGATGACCTCATCGGCGGAGACGAGAATCCGTCGGGCCCAGCCCGACCACACATGCGGCACATCGACCACAATCCAGGGCGTCGAGGCGCGCATGGCGTCAATCAGCGAGTTCAAACGAGGCCTCGCTGAAGTCGAGAACCCGATCGAGCGTGGTGGGCGCCGCCAGGAGACTGAGTTTCTCGCCGCACTTGGAGAGCAGACGCTCGACCAGCACGGCGTCGACGCGATCCGGGGCGAACACCGCCTCCGCGACGCCCTGGGGCGGATCCTGATTGTAGTCGAGTCCCCGTGGTTCCAAAAGCGAGATCGAAATCGGCGATGATCGTAGCCATTTCCGTGACCGAGGCCAGGCTCCAAGCCAGATTGTGGGCGACGGTGGACGCTCCGACTCCGCCCTTGGCGCCGACGACCGCGATCACCCGC
>CAVPPX010000029.1:0-109016 GCA_963707355.1 uncultured Alphaproteobacteria bacterium
TAGGTACTGGCTGAACCAGTTCTGCATGTCGCTGATGAAGGCCGACAACCGCGCCCGTTTCAAGGCTGACGAACGGCTTTATCTCGACGAATGGAAGATGACCGAGGAGCAGAAGCAGGCCGTCCTGGCGCGCGACCTCAACCGCTGCATCGAACTCGGCGGCAACATCTATTTCCTCGCCAAGATCGGCGCGACCGACGGCAAGAGTTTTCAGCAGATGGCCGGCGGCATGACCGGCATGAGCGAGCAGGAATACCGCGACATGATGATCAAGGGCGGCCGGACAATCGAGGGCAACCGCAAAATCGGGGAACACGGGGACGCCCAGCGCCCGCGGAAAGACATCTAAACATGGCCCGCATCACCGCCTCCCTCTACACGTCGCACATTCCAGCCGTGGGAGCCGCCTTCGACCTCGGCAAGACCAAGGAAGAGTATTGGAAGCCGGTCTTCGCTGGGTACGATTTCGACAAGCTATGGATGAAGGCGCACAAGCCCGACGTGATTGTCGCCGTCTACAACGATCACGCCACCGCCTTCAGTCTTGCGATGATCCCGACCTTCGCCATCATGACCGGGCCGGAATTCAATCCCGCGGACGAAGGCTACGGCGCGCGCCCGGTGCCGACAGTCATTGGCGACCCGGAGCTTGCGTCGCATATCGCCTCCGAAGTGATCCAGCAGGATTTCGACTTGACCATGGTCAATGAGATCGACGTGGACCACGGTCTGACCGTGCCGCTGAGTTGCGTCTTCGGCGAGGTCAAGGAATGGCCGTGTAAGATCATCCCCTTCGCGGTCAACGTCGTGCAGCACCCGGTGCCCTCTGGGGCCCGCTGCTTCGCGCTCGGCCAGGCGATCGGCAAGGCGATCATGAGCTATCCCGAGGACATCAACGTCCATATCTGGGGCACCGGCGGCATGAGCCATCAGCTTCAGGGGCCGCGCGCCGGGCTGATCAACAAGGAGTGGGACAACGCATTCCTCGACCGGCTGATCGATGACCCCAAAGGCCTGTCGAAGACGCCCAACATCGAATACGTCCGCGAGGCGGGATCCGAGGGTATCGAACTCGTGATGTGGCTCGTTGCGCGTGGCGCAATGGCGGATGTCGTCGCGGGCGGCCCAAAGCCGAAAGTCGCGCACCGGTTCTATCATGTGCCGGCGTCCAACACCGCTGTCGGGCATCTCATTCTGGAGAACGCGGGTTAAGGCTGGAAACCTCGTCCTGAGCTTGTCGAAGGACGCTCCAGTACGCGCAAGCTGGATCATCCTTCGAGGCCCGCTTCGCGGGAGCGCCTCAGGATGAGGGGGTGACCGGATCCACGATCATCTCGCCGCGCCGTCGCCGAGAGCCCTCATGGCCAAACCGATCAAAGTCGCGCTTGCCGGCGCCGGCGCCTTCGCCCTGCGCACAAACTTGTAACGTGTAACGTTACGGATTATTGTTTCGCGTGATTGAAAGCTTCAAACACAAAGGCTTGAAACGCCTTTTCGAGGAGGACGACCGCAGCAAGCTTGGCCCTGACATGGTTGAGAAAATCCGGCTCATCCTGTCCGCCCTCGAAGAAGCGGGCTCGATCGCCGACCTCAGCCAGCCATCGTTTCAACTCCACCAGCTAAAGGGAGACTTCAAAGGGTATTGGGCTGTGACAGTCCGCGCAAACTGGCGGATCGTCTTCCAGTTTAAGGGCGACAAGGCGTCGAACGTCGACCTTGTCGACTACCACTGATGAGGAAGAGTAGATGGCGCTGCGCATGAAGAATCCGCCCCATCCAGGGGGGTTGATAAAAGACAACATCGAGGCGTATGGGCTTTCCGTCGCCGAAGCCGCCGCAGGGCTTGGCGTGACGAGGCAACAACTCTATCGCGTTCTTCGTGGGGAGAACGGCATCTCTCCGGAAATGGCCGTACGCCTCGAAAAGGCGTTCGGAGGGGGCGCCGACTTCTGGCTCAGGATGCAGATGAGTTTCGACCTGGCGCAGGTTCGGGCGCGTGGCGAAAAAATTAAAGTGAAGCCGTTGGAGCCGAAGGTGGCTTGACGGGCCCGCTACTCAAAACCGAAAGAGCGTCATGCCCACGACACTCAAAGTCGCGCTTGCCGGCGCCGGCGCCTTCGGCCTGAGGCACCTCGACGCGATCAAACTGATCGACGGGGTCGAGACGGTCTCGCTGGTCGGCCGCGAGCTCGACAAGACCAAGGAGGCGGCGGCGAAATATGGCGTCGCGCATGTCACGACCGATCTCGCCGACACCCTCAAGCTGCCCGGGCTCGATGCGGTCATCCTGGCCACGCCGACGCAAATGCACGCCGCGCAGGCGCTACAGTGCCTCAAGGCCGGCAAGCACGTGCAGATCGAAATTCCACTCGCCGACAGCTTGAAGGACGCCGAAGCGGTGGTCGCGGAGCAGAAAAAGACCGGGCTCGTCGCCATGGTCGGCCACACCCGCCGCTTCAACCCGAGCCATCAGTTCGTCCGCCAGCGCATCCTCAAGGACGAATTCCATATCCAGCAGATGGACGTGCAGACCTTTTTCTTCCGCCGCACCAACATGAACGCGCTTGGGGCTCCGCGCTCCTGGACCGATCATCTGCTCTGGCATCACGCTGCGCACACGGTTGACCTTTTCGCCTACCAATGCCGCTCGCCAATCGTGAAGGCCAACGCGTTGCAAGGACCGATCCATCCGACCCTCGGCATCGCCATGGACATGAGCATCCAGCTGAAGAGCCAGAACGGCGCGATCTGCACTTTGTCGCTCTCGTTCAACAACGAAGGCCCGCTCGGCACGTTCTTCCGCTACATCGGCGACACCGCGACTTACATCGCCCGCTACGACGATCTCTTCACCGGCAAGGACGAAAAGATCGACGTTGCCCATGTCGATGTCAGCATGAACGGCATCGAATTGCAGGACCGCGAGTTCTTCGCCGCCATCCGCGAGGGCCGCGAGCCCAACGCCAGCGTCGCGCAGGTGCTGCCGTGCTACCAGGTGCTGGACGGCCTCGAGAAGCAGCTCGCGTCGGGCTGTATAGCGCGATCGTTGATTGCGCCTCGAACAGCGGTCGTCACTGAGAGCGAAGCGAAGCAATCCAGTGAACGTCGGATGCCACGTCTCTGGATCGCCACGTCGCTTCGCTCCTCGCGATGACGGAGGCGGTTCGATCGCATCGATCATGCTCAGCGAGACGAGGACTGCTGCCCCTCACCTCAACTCGGCGGTGAACTTCTGGATCTTCTTGCACGCCTTTTCGAGCTGCTCGAGCGAGGTCGCGTAGGAGACGCGGAAGTTGGGTCCCTGGCCGAACGCGGTCCCGTGCACGACTGCGATGCCTTCGGCGTCCAGAAGCTCGGTGACGAAATCCTCGTCGGTTTCGATCACCTTGCCCGACGGCGCTTTCCTGCCGATCGCGCCGGCGCAGGACGGATAGACGTAGAACGCGCCTTCCGGCTTTGGGCACTGCAGATGCTTTGCCTGGCCGAGCATCGACACGACAAGATCGCGCCGCTCCTCGAACGCCTTGCGGCGCACGGGCATGAAGTCCTGCGGCCCGTTCAGGGCCTCGACCGAAGCCCATTGCGCGATCGTGCAGGCGCCCGAGGTCTGCTGGCCCTGCACCATGTCCATGGCCTTGATGAGCTCGGTCGGCCCGGCGGCATAGCCGATGCGCCAGCCGGTCATGGCGTAGGATTTCGAGACGCCGTTCATGGTCAGCGTGCGGGGCTTCAGACCTGGCTCGATCTGCGCTGGGGTCGTGAACTTGAAGTCGCCATAGACCAGATGCTCGTACATGTCGTCGGTCAGCACCCACACATGCGGATGGCGCATCAGCACGTCGGTGAGCGCTTTCAGTTCGCTCTCCGTGTAGGCCGCGCCCGACGGGTTCGAGGGCGAGTTGAGCACCAGCCACTTGGTGCGCGGCGTGATCGCGCGCTCCAAATCCGCCGCCTGCAGTTTGAACCCGTTTTCGATCGTGGTCGGCACGACGACCGGCGTCCCGCGGTTGATCGCCACCATCTCGGGGTAGCTCACCCAATAGGGCGCAGGGATGATCACCTCGTCGCCCTCGTTCATGGTGACGAGAAAGGCGTTGTAGAGGATCTGCTTGCCGCCGGTGGCGACGATCGTCTCCGTGGCCTTGTAGTCGAGGCCGTTTTCGCGCTTGAACTTGGCCGCGATCGCCTCGCGCAGCGGCACGATGCCAAGCACGGGCGGATATTTGGTTTCGCCGCGCTCGATCGCCTTGATCGCCGCCTGCTTGATGTTGTCGGGCGTGTCGAAATCCGGCTCGCCGACCGAAAGCGAGATCACTTCCCGTCCTTTGGCTTTGAGATCGCGCGCCTTCTGCGTCATCGCGATGGTCGCGGATGGCTTAACGCGAGAGAGGACGTCGGCGAGGAAGGCCACGGACTGGCGCCTTTCGGTTGGGGTGAGAGTGTTGAGCGGCGCAGCTATAGTGAGGCGAACGCCGCGCGGCAACCCCGGCGGATCATGGCGGCGAACGGACGCGCGCGCGAGGGGCGCGGGCGACTGCGCCCCCCGCGCACAAAGTTACGCGCGCCAACGATTTCAATGACTTGAGTGCGCTTTTGTGCAACTTTTTAACTCCCAGCTGGAGCTTCGAACCACCCGACGGCCTCGTCCTGAGGGCGAAGCGAAGCTTCGCGTCTCGAAGGATGATCCAGTTCGTAGCGGTTGTTTCCGCCTCCTGGAGTCGTCCTTCGAGGCCGCTTCGCGGCGCCTCAGGACGAGGGTGTTGAGCGTTGCGCAACTCGGAAGATCGCCAAAACCAAAGCTTCATTTCGCGACGCGAAACCAACCGTTTCGCATGGCGTCACGTAAGTCGTTGAAATCCTTAAGGGCGCCGAATCAGTCATTTCGCGGGATCGTTTGTTTTCAGGGACTTAACTCCGTTTTCGTTTCGCCGTTTTTACGGGTTGTTTGTTTCCAATGACTTAGCTCGCTTTTCGTTTCGCGGTTTCGCAGCACGTAACGTCCGGCTCGCAGACGCCGAGTCCGTTTTGAGCGAGTTCAATTGGCTACGGCGCCATCTGTGAGCCGCTCCCCGCCTCTGGATGATCGCGAAGCGCGGTCGCACATCGCCCATGAGAAATACGAACCGGTCCGTCACAATTTCTGAAAAACAATATCAGATCCCTGCCATCCTGGCAAGAAATTGTCGCACGGCTGGTCGGATGGCTCGACAGCGCTTGGGGCGCGATCGCCGCGTTCCTGTCGTCGGAAGTCAGGCGTCTGCATTCAATTAGGGATTGAGTAAACTGTCGCCGTAATCATCGAGGGCCCCCAATTGGGGATTGAGGGGCCTGTCACCGTAATCCCTGTTCACCGTAATCCCTGGTTGTCACCGTAATCCCTGGTAATCCCTGTCACCGTAATCCCAATTGGGGATTGAGGGGCCTGTCACCGTAATCCACCCTGTCACCGTAATCCACCGTAATCCACCCGTAATCGCACCGTAATCGCTGCGTAATCGCTGGTAATCGCTGGCACTGAGGGGCGCACCGATCGTCGAATTGTTTTGGTGACGGTCAGGCGTCAACACAATTCTGTGTCGCCATAATGCTCTCAAACGTATTTCGCATTGACTCAAGGTTAAAAGTTTACAATGTAATCCAGACATTTCTGTTGTTGATTCGGTGACTAGATGTCGATCCTCAACGTACAGCTAAGAAAGATTTTGCAGCTTTTCTACGCCGACGAGCCTCTTCGTCGAAAGCTTCTTTTGACGGATATTCGGTCCGATGCGAGCAAAGAAGGCGGGGGCAAGAGGTCTGCCGGGGGCGACTTCTATGGGCCATTTTGGGCGGACGCCAAAGCCCATGTCACCGGCACAGCCGACCTTACTCGCCAAACCGAAACACGCATTGCGGCTAATCCTGGAAGGGCTCGATTATATAAGTTACTCCGAGATGCATCGCTAAACATTTTCGAGGAGCGGCTTAGGTGGACCAATAAGCCGCCCGTAATACGCGTCGAGAACTTCAACGGGCAATTCGACATTGCGGAAATAGGGGCGACGGTCAGGGTTCAAAACGTCTGGTCCGCCTGCGTCGGGGCAGGCATTGGCGAGCTGAGTTATCTAATTTACCCGTATTTTAGTCGTCCGTGAAGTTTCCTGAGTGGCCCTGATTTGCTGGTGCCTCCGGCGATTTTGAAGTGTTTGCATTTGCTAGAATTGGCGGTTCGGGCGCCGGTTATCTTGCAAATTGCGTGATGCGTTTAGGCGTGATTCCCTCGCCTTTGTCAGCGGGCGGGGGGGGCGATTCGATGCAGCCGAAGACGCGACGGGAGAGCGGACAGAACGACCTGTTCCGGGCGCGGCTCGATCAGATCGTGGACATGGGCCACCCGCTGGCGAAGCTCGCCCGCGCCATCGACTGGGGGTTCCTCGAGACGCGGTTCGGTTCGGTCTATTCCGACGCCCCCGGTCATCCGCCGCTGCCGACCCGGCTCATGGCGGGGCTTTCGATCCTCAAGTCGATGCACGACCTGTCGGACGAGGCGCTGTGCGCGCGCTGGATCGAGAACCCGTATTTTCAGCTGTTCTGCGGCGAGGAATTCTTCCAGCACAAGACGCCCTTCGACCGCTCGTCGCTGACCCGCTGGCGCCAGCGGATGGGCGAGGAGAAGCTGACCGCGCTGATCCAGGAAAGCCTTGCGACGGCGACCCGCACCGGCGCGGCCAAGCCGTCGGACTTCTCGCGGGTCATCGTCGACACGACCGTGCAGCCGAAGGCGGTGGCGTTCCCGACCGACGCCAAGCTGATGCATCGGGCCCGCGAGCGGCTGGTGAGGCTGGCGAAGAAGACCGGCGTGCCGCTTCGCCAGTCCTATGAGCGGGTGGGCAAGTTCGCCCTCATCGCCCATCAGCGCTACGCCCACGCCAAGCAGTTCAAGCGCGCCAACCGGGCGCTGAGAACGATCCGGACTTATCTCGGCCGGATCTGCCGCGATCTCGTCCGCAAGACGGGCGACGATCCGCAATTGCGCGCCATCTTCGCCCAGCCCCTGTCGCTGGCCTTCCACGTGCGCGATCAGCGCCAGCGGCAACGCGGCCATAAGATCTATTCCCTGCACGCCCCCGAGGTCGAATGCATCGGCAAGGGCAAGGCGCACCGCCCTTACGAATTCGGCGTCAAGGTCTCGCTCGCCACGACCCTTCATCGCTCAAGGGCGGGCAGTTCATCGCCCATGTGAAGGCCATGCCGGGCAACCCTTATGACGGGCACACCCTCGCCACCGTCCTGCCCGAGATCGAGGCGCAGATCGGCGCGCCGCTTGCCCGCGTCGTCGCCGACCGCGGCTATCGCGGCCACAACGCTCCGCCCGACATGAAGTTCAAGGTCTATATCTCAGGCCAGAGGCGCGGCGTTACCGACGCCATCAAACGCGAACTGCGACGCCGCTCGGCCGTCGAACCCGTCATCGGACACGCAAAGGCTGAGCACCGCATGGGCCGCAACTTCCTCAAAGGTCCCCACGGCGACGCAGCCAATGCCGTCCTCGCCGCCGCCGGATACAACTTCCGGAGGCTCCTGGCCTGGCTGGCCGCCCTTTGGCGCGTCCTCTTCGCGGCAATCCTCGTTGAAGCCCAACTCGCCCAGAGCGCTCAACCGGCCTGAAACCGCCGCTCCTGCCCGGTGCGTCAAAGCAAGTTCTTCACGGGCGACTATTTTAGCGAAGAGCCGTCACTCCAGGAGGAAGGCGCGCGTCTGGGCCTCTGGGCAATGTCAGCAGCTTTTAGTCAACAACCCTTGGATTATGCTCGGATTGTAGACGTTCTGCGGAAAACTGCGTTTTCAACGACGAATCGCCCTCTGGTGGGCAATGAGCGAGAAATATTCATAAGACGGTACCAAGCCCTAATTCTTGAGAAGGAGAGACTGAAGGAACAGAGATAACGGTTGGTTGCAAGCTTTCTCAAGACTCCTGTTCGGGCAGCTCACGCGCCGCCGCCGTCCTTCCCACGCCAGTTGGTAAGAAATCGCATTCGCCTCCTCGGCACTACCTAAGGGGCCGTTTGTTGCCGCAGGCCACTCGGCGGCATTTCAATTGGAGATCAAGCAAACTATCACCATAATTCCCGCATTCCCGAACGAGTGATCCCTCAACCGTACACGCAAGCGGTTGCTGGACTTTATGTTCGCCTTGGCTCAGCTAGGGATCACTACACCAGACGGACTGTGTCACCGATGCAGCGCTACGCGCTTTTTGTGGTCGCTGTCGGATTAACCGCGTGCTCGCCTGTGCAAGCGCCGAACTGAGCGTCAATGCCGGACGTAGCGGCATCGTGTAAGGACGCATGGACGCATATCGATAAAGATATAAAAGTTCGCCAATCACCCCGTCTTCAGGCAGTTGAGGGCCTCGCGTGCTTCTACGGTGAAAGCACTTTCGTGACTGAGGAATCTTGCTCGGTGCCGGTGGACATTGAAGAAATTGGAGGGAGAAACGGAGAAGAAGATTATGGACTTAAGGAAAATGGGAATGCCGTCGCAGCGCTCATTTCTGCATCCAGCTATGGATCCAGCCTGGGAGGTCAGTTAATAAACGATCGAATCAACAATACGCACGAAATGAAAGATGCAGACAGCTGCATACAGGGCATTCACGATTTACCTCGGCAATTTAGTGATCTTGCTGATTCTATCAAAAATTTGAAAAGCGCCGGATACTAGTCTAACGGCCTTAAGCCGGACCGCTTGCCACCAGGCCGTTCTTCATGCTCGAAAGCGCTTGTCCCATTTTAAGCTTAGACACTTATCAAGCTCAGTCGGCTTACCTCGGGCGAGGGTCCTGAAATCACAGCCAGAAACGCCCGCCCATATTTCTCCAGCTTCACCGCGCCGACGCCATGAATGCCAGCCAGTTCGTCGAGGCTGCGGGGCTGCTTCTTCGCCATTTCGATCAGCGTCCGATCGGGGAAAATGACATAGGCCGGCTGCTTCTGCGCCGCCGCGATCGCGCCACGCAGCGCTTTCAGCGCAGCGAGGAGCTCTGCATCCGCATCGCCCGCTGCGACGGCCTCGGCGACGCGGCGCCGGCGCGCTTTCGGGTTCACCACATCCTCGCGCAAGGCGAACGGGGCTTCGCCGCGCAGCACCCGCCGGCCCTCTTCGGTGAGCAGCAGCCGGTCGCGGTCCTCCCCGTCACGTCCGATCAGGCCGCCCGATTGCAATTGCCTGAGCACGCCGCGCCACTCGGCGGGCGCGCGATCCTTGCCCGCGCCGAAGGTTTTCAGCGCGTCGTGGCCGTGGTGGAGGACCGCTTCGGTGGCCTTGCCGGACAGGATGTTCGCGAGATGGCCGAAAAAGAATCGGCCCGAGGTGCGTAAGATAGCCGACATCGCCTTTTGCGCCTCGACCCGCCCGTCGATCAGCCGAACCGCTCCCTGGCAGACGTCGCAATGCCCGCATCGGGCCGACTCCTCGCCGAACAGGCTGAGAAGCGTCTGGCGGCGGCAGCGGGCCGTTTCGCAAAGCGCCACGAGCGCGTCGAGCTTGGCCGTCTCGACGCGCTTGCGCTCCTCGGGCGCGCCGTTGTCGAGAATTTGGCGCCGCCTGAGCTCGATGTCGCCCGCGCCGTAGAGCGTGAACGTGTCGGCGGGCAGGCCGTCGCGGCCGGCGCGGCCGATCTCCTGATAATAGGCTTCGATCGACGAGGGCATGTCGGCGTGAAAGACGAAGCGGACATCAGGCTTGTCGATTCCCATGCCGAACGCGACGGTCGCGCAGACGATGCAATCGTCCTCGCGCAGAAAGGCGTCCTGATTGCGGGCGCGAACGACATGATCGAGCCCGGCGTGATACGGGAGCGCGCGCCGGCCGGCGCTTACGAATTCGCCCGCGAGCTCCTCCGTCCGGCGCCGTGACGCGCAATAGACGATGCCCGCTTCGCCCCGGTGAGCCTCGAGCCTGTCGAGAAGTTGGCGGGTGGCGTTCGCTTTCGGCCGCATGGCCAGAAACAGGTTCGGGCGATCGAACGAGCGCACGAAAATCCGTGGCGCGCGGACAAACAGCCTCTCGGCAATCTCGCCCGTGTCGGCGCGTCCGCGGTCGCGGTCACCGCGATCATCTGGACGCCAGGAAGCGCTTCCGCGACCTCGCGCAGGCGCAAATATTCAGGG
Organism: uncultured Alphaproteobacteria bacterium; assembly: GCA_963707355.1. Taxonomy (GTDB): domain Bacteria; phylum Pseudomonadota; class Alphaproteobacteria; order Rhizobiales; family Beijerinckiaceae; genus Roseiarcus. The sequence goes on from CAVPPX010000029.1 coordinate 10,152, forward strand.
CGGAAATCGTGACCCCATTGCGAGACGCAATGGGCCTCGTCGATAGCGAGAAATCGACCCGGGCCCTGCGCAAGGCGGGCGACCGTTGCCCCGCAACAGCCGCTCGGGCTGCGACGTAGAGAAGCCGGAGCGAACGCTCGTCGAGGCCACGCGCGACGCGGCGCCGTTCCTCGGGATCGGAGGAGGAATGAGGCTCGGCCGCCTCGACGCCGGCCTCGCGCAACTGGGCGACCTGGTCGCGCATCAGCGCGATCAGCGGCGAAACCACCAGGGTCAGGCCGCCGCGGACGATCGCCGGGAGTTGAAAGCAGAGCGACTTGCCGCTGCCCGTCGGCATGACCGCGAGCACATCCTCGCCCGCGAGCGTGGCGGCGAGGACGTCCTCTTGTCCGGGACGAAAGTCCGAGAAGCCGAAGACGGTCGACAGCGCGAACCGCGCCTTCGCCATCAGCGCGGGATCCGCGGCGCCATTAGGGGACCGGCGCCGGCCAAGCGGGCGCCAGCGTCAGCCGTCGGCACTAGGGCCGCCTCGCCGACTGCGCCTCTGAGCGCCCCGATGAGATAGAGCGAGCCGGTGACGAGGAGCCATGCGTTGGCTCGGGCCGCCAGTTCGAGGCCACGCTTGAGCGCTCCGAATCGCGTCCGGCTCGACCTCGCTCGTGAGCCCAAGCGAAGTCGCAAGCGCCTGCAATTCGGTTGGCGGCCGGCCTCGGCTCGAGCCCGGCAGATCCGTGAAAATGATAGTCGAGGTGCGCTTGGCCAGTTCGGCCACGAAACCCTGAGCGTCCTTGTCCGCGGCGAGCGCCACGATCGCCACGCACGGACCGGAAAGATCGGGCGCAAGCGCAAGATCGCGCAACACGGCGCCGATGTTGAAAGGCACATGCGCCCCGTCCATGACGACCGGAACGCGCCCCGGCCCGATTTCGACCTCGAAGCGCTCCATGCGCCCAGGCAGGCGCGCCGCGGCGCGCGTGTGGCCATCGAGAAGCGCCGCGCCGACCGGCTCGCCGAAGCGCCCGCTCACCCCCTTGCGGCGAAGCTCGCCCAGCACGGCGGCGGCGAGCGCGAAATTGACCTGCTCGATTGGCGCCGAGGCGTCCAGGCGCGTGCGCTTCACCCGCGAGCCGAGCTCGTCGGCTCGGCTCTGCAGGACATGGCCCGGCTTCGTCATCCGCGCTGAGTGTCGTGACGAGCACGGCCCCCGGCTTGAGGATCCCGACCTTTTCCCCGGCGATGGCCGCGCGCGTGGCGCCCAGGATTTCCGTATGCTCGAGCGCGATGTTGGTGACGATTGCGATTTCGCCATCGACGATGTTGGTCGAATTGAGCCGCCCGCCCAAGCCCACTTCGATCACCGCCCACTCGCGTTGCGTCTCGGCGAAGATGATAAAAGCGGCGGCGGTGAAGAAGGTCGAACCAGGTTGCATCGACCGCGGGCGTACCGGCCTTGCGTGCGGTCTCATAGGCGTCGAGCGCTCGATTCAAGGCTCGCGCGAGCGTCGGCTCGTCGACATCGTGTCCCTGAACGCTCACCCGCTCATTGATGCGCTCGACATGGGGAGAGGCGTAGCGGCCGACACGAAGGCCAGCATGCGCCAACGCCGCCTCGATCAAAGCCGAGACCGACCCCTTGCCTTTGGTCCCCGCGACATGGATCGAGCGAAAAGACTTTTGCGGGTCGCCGAGGCGCGCGGCGAGATCCCGCATCGGCTCGAGACCGACGCGCATCTTATTCCGCGGCCGGCGCTCCCAGTCGGTGAGGGCATCGAGGCGCGCCATCACGCGCGCGAGATCGCGATTTTGAGGCGTCGCTAGCATGCTGGAGATGGAATAGTGCGTTTGATCCTAGTTGGCGAATGTCGGCTTTAGGGGGAACATGCGGGGCCGCCGTAACGCCTCTTCCGCGCGCCAATCAGCAGGAGTGTTTGACCCTCGCGGGGACGGGTTGCTTGCCGCTACTACCGATATCCGGTACTATCCTCGATGTGCAATACGAATGGGATGACGGGAAAGCCGCCGATAACCTTCACAAGCACGGCGTGGATTTTGTCGACGCCATTGCTGCCCTCGAAGACGCAAACCGTGTGGAAGAGATCGATACGCGGTTCGTTTATGGCGAAGAGCGGATTTAGGTAATCGGGATGACTTTGCGGCGGGTCTTGTTCGTGATTGTGACGCTGCGTGACGAGGACATCTGCCGAATTATATCCGCCCGGAAGGCCACACGACATGAGCAAGACCGATACCACGCGGGTGACCGTGAAACCTGGTGAGCCCCTGCCGCGAGGCGACACCGATTGGGCGCAACTCGAGTTCCTGACCGATGAGCAGGTCATGGCAGCCGCCCGGTCCGACCCCGATACGCAACCTCTCAACCTCGACCAACTGAAGAGGATGCGTCGGGTCTCTCCGCGTCAAGGTTCTGCGGCAACGTCTCGGGATGACGCAGGCGGAGTTTGCTCAAGCCTTCCACCTGCCCATCACGACTTTGCGTGACTGGGAGCAGCACCGCAGCACGCCGGATGCGCCAGCTCGCGCATTGCTGCTGGCCATCGAACGCGATCCCGAAGTCATGCGGAGATTGCTCGCCGATAGGGCGGCGTAGCCGCGGCAGGCTCAACCCTAACCGTCGGCGGACGCCCAGCGAAGGCGATGTCGCCAGCCGTGACCTGAAATCCACTAACACCAGGGAAAACGAGGCAAAGGCGTATTTTCGTTTTCAATTCAGACGCCCCTGTCTTAAGGATGCGGTGGGCGAGCCCGGAATCGCCAGACGTTGGCGACGGGCGCGGCAGGGGCAAGTGGTGGGCAACTTCGCGGTGCGGATCGCCGCCTCGCCTTCAGGGCGCGGCAGGTCGTTGAATTGATCATTTTCCGTTTTCGCGATCCTGTTTGTCGCGCTGTCCCTCGCGGCCTGCGCGGCGCGGCCGGAGACCGGGTTTCTCAGCGCCGTGGCCTACGCCCCCCCTGGCGCCGTCGACCATACCATCCTTGTCGCAACGACCCGGGAACGGGACGACCGCCCGGGCACGCTTTTCAACGGCGACAGGGCGCCCGCCACCGACTACGCCGAAATCACGGTCTCGATCCCGCCGAATCACAAGCAGGGCGAAATCGAATGGGCGAGCACGCCGCCCGGCGATCCGAATGTCGATTTCGTCGTGCGCGACGAAAAATATCTCGACGGCGATAAGGCGTTCGTTCAGGCGCTGAACGCTCAACTCGCGCTCCGACCGCCCGGCAGCCGCAACGTTTTCCTGTTCATTCACGGCTTCAATACGATGTTCGCCGAGGCGCTCTACCGTGGGGCGCAGTGGCCCACGATTTCAAGGCTCCCGGCGTGCCGGTGCTGTTCACCTGGGCGTCGCGCGGAAAAGCGACGGCCTATGTCTACGACCTGAATAGCGCGACCGCCGCTCGCGACGGCCTCGAGCACACGCTACGTCTCCTGCTTCGCAGCAATGCCGAAAAGGTCAATGTGCTGGCCCATTCCATGGGCAATTGGGTCACCGTCGAGGCGTTCCGCCAGATCAGGATATCGGGCGACCTGCCCCCCGCAAACAAGATTGGCACCATTGTACTCGCCGCGCCCGATATCGACATCGATGTGTTCAAAGCGCAGCTGCGCCGCTTCGGCAAGCCGCAAAAACCTTTCTACGTCGTCCTCTCCCAGGACGATCGGGCATTATTTCTCTCCAGAACCATCGCCGGCGGCGTCACGCGGGTCGGCGACAGCACCGATACCGCGGAGCTCGCTGCACTCGGGGCGACCGTCATCGATCTGACCGACGTGAAGGCCACCGACGCCACAAACCACGATAAATTCGTCCAGCTCGCCTCCGTCGCGCCCGAGCTGCGCGGCGTTCTCGCGCAGGGCATAAAGTCAGGTCACCGGGGGCGCCGACGCGACCGAAAGGGCCGCAGGCGGCGTCGGTTCGATCGTTGCATTGCCGCTCACCCTGCTCGGCGCGCCGATCAAGATCATCGCCGGCCAGTAAGCCCGCCAGAATCGTCGCTGAAGTTTGTTTGCGTGGAGGCGGCGCGCCTTCATCCGCTTTCTCCGCGCGAGGCCCTTTGTGCGCCGCAATCAATCGAGGCCAATCAGCCTCAAGCCGAGCTGGACGCCGGCTTTCTGCATGTCGCGATCGAGAGTTGCCAGCGGCAGCGCGCGCGTCTGCGCGAGCTCGACATACGCGGCGTCATAGACCGTGAGAAGGAAACGATCGGCAAATTCGAGCGTCGCATTCCAGGCGCGCGAGTCCGTTCGAGCGTCGACGGTAATGTCGAGGTCGCCGAGATCGGCCAGCGCCGGTCTGTCGCTTCGTCGTCATATGATCCAGGCCAGTGCGGGCGGAACTCTCGTTAGAACAAGGCTCACGGCCGGCCTTCGTCGCAGTAAGGCTTCCATTCCGCCCAGTCGAACCGGCCAAGCCTCGCCGCCTCGGCGCGCTCGCGGATGCGCTGAATCGCAGCGCGCGCCTGGTCTCGCCCGGGCCTTGAGCGCGCAGGAACAATTCGTGCGACGTCTTTGCCGTGTCGTGTAATCGTAACTTCCTCGCCTCGCTCGACCAGGTCCAGCAAGTGGCCGAGCTTGTTTTTTGCCTCGAAGGCGCCGACGACTTTCATCGAATTTAAGCTGGATTAAGTTAGCTTGAAGTAAAGGTCGCGGGCGATGAGGCGCGCCTTCGCCTTCGCCCACCCTCTCCGCTTGGCTCCTTACGTGGCGGAAGCGCAACCCGCTGGGCCAGATTCGGGAAGGCGTCCTCCTTGTTGGGGAACGCCATCGCGGCGACGAAATGGCGCTGGAAGTCGGGCTCGATCGCCGTCTCGATCTTGTCGATGCGCCTGACGACGCCCTCGATCTCCGCCCGCGCGGCGAGGTTGAGAGCGCGATCCGGGCGCCGGTGCCAGCCGCGTTGCCGGCCGCTCGCGACCTTGGACAAGATCGCAATCGGGAATGAGGCCAAGCGCCATCGCGTAGAGAGGATCGATGTGGCTGCCGAAGGCGCCGGCGAGCGTGACGCGCTCAGGCGCGGCGCCGGCGCGCTCCATGAGCAGCTTCGCGCCGGCATAAAGCGCGGCCTTGGCGAGCTGGATCGCGCGCACGTCGGTCTGATAGATGAGAAGCCGTGGCCGCCGCCTTCGTGCAACACGTAGGCGAAGGTGCGGCCGACGGTTCGACCCTCGCAGTTCGACCCGCGAGTTCGCCGTCGATCACCCAACTCCGACAACGACGCCGGCCAGGAACATCTCGGCGATCACCTCGATAATCCCCGAACCGCAAACGCCTGTGACGGGAAGATCCTTGATGTCGCCGCAGCGAAGCCCGGCTCGTCTGACCACAGATCGCAGCCGATCACCTTGAACCTGGGGCTCGAGCGTCACGCGGTCGATGCGCACGCGCTCGATCGCGCCCGGCGCCGCGCGCTGGCCGCAGGAGATCTGCGCGCCCTCGAACGCCGGGCCGGTCGGCGATGAGCAGGCGAACAGCCGCTCGCGATTGCCGAACACGATCTCGGCGTTGGTGCCGACGTCGACCAGAAGGGTCAGCTCGTCCTTGAGGTGCGGGCCCTCGGCAAGCACGACCCCGGCCGTGTCGGCGCCGACATGGCCGGCGATGCAGGGCAGCGCATAGACAAACGCGCCTGGCGCTACGTCAAGGCCCAGTTCGCGCGCGCGCGTCTCGTAGCCGCGTCGACAGTCAACGCGAAGGCGCCCCCGCCAAGTTCGGTGGGGTCGAGACCGAGCACGAGATGATGCATGATCGGATTGCCGACCAGCGTCACTTCCGAATTTCGCCCCGTGCCACCCCGGCCTCGCGCGCCGCTTCGCCAATCAGCGCGTCCATCGCCTCGCGCACGACACGCGTCAGCTCCTTGTCGCCCCCGGGTCCATCTCACGTAGGAGACGCGGCTCATCAGATCTTCGCCGAAACGGATCTGCGGGTTCATCGCCCCGACTGCGGCGACGACCTCGCCGCTCGTGAGGTCGGTCAGGTGGGCGGCGATGGTGGTGGAGCCGACATCGATCGCGACGCCGAAGGCGCGCTCGGCGAACCCGGCATGATGGCCACAATGTCGCGGCCTTTGCGCAAGGCGACGGTGACCTTCCATTGCCCCGCGCGCAACGCCTTCTGCAAACCAGCGAGCGTCGCGAGATCGGCATGCGTTTCGTTGAGATTCCATTGCTCGCGCAAAGCCTGCTCAAGGCGGCGAAGATCGCTCGACGGCTCGTGCATGTCCGGCTCGGCGACCTCGACGTAATAAAGGCGGACGACCGGATCGATCTCGATCGGATGCGTCTCCGCGCGCTTGCGCACGACTTGCCGATGAACCTGACTTTCGGGCGGCACATCGATGACCAGATCGCCGCAAATTCTGGCCTGGCAGCCGAGCCGCCGGCCGTTAGCGAATGGTCCGCGCTTCGAGGCATAACGCGCTTCGACCGTTCCCCAGGGCGTCACATGATCGGCGCTGGAATGGATGGCGTGCTTGGCGAAATCGCCTTCTGCGACGTCGACCTGACAGCGCCCGCAAATGCCTCGCCCGCCGCACACCGAAATCGAGATCGACGCCGAGCGCGCGCGCCGCTTCGAGCAGGCTCGTGGCGTCGGCGAACTCGCCGCGTTTTCCGGAAGGCGTGAAGACGACACGATGGGTCAAGAGATCAACCGGTTTGAAGTCATCGGTCGTGCGCTCTCGAGTGTCTTGTCAGTCGCGAAAGCGAGCATCCAGGAGCGCCACGTCCTGTCCGGAAAGACCTTCGCGGCGCCTTGGACCCCCGCGTTCGCGGGGGTGACATAGGTGGGGCCGGCACTCAACTCGCGCGTCACGCCGGGTTTTCGCGGCCATCATGCTTCGCAAGCACGGCCAGGCGATGCGTATCGTATTCTTTTTCCAGCCGTCGGCGGAGGCGTCAGCCTCCGCTTCCAGATCTTCGCCGCAAGGCATCGGCTCGCCTCGCCGCCACTCGGCGAGATAAGCATCGTCGCTCTTCGCGTCGGCATGCATCGCGGCCGCATCGATCGCGCGGATGAAACGCTCCGACAATTGGCGCTTCGCCGCCGCACGTCCGGCTTTCACGATGACCTGACTTGGAATGTCGCGCCAGTAAAGCACGGTCAGACTGGCCACGACGCGTCCTTCTTTTGCGTCGCGCCCTCGAGGAACGAGCGGATCCCATCGAGGCCGGTAAAGCGGCGCTCATAGGCGAGGCCAAGCTTTTGGGCCGCCGCCCTGGCCTTCGTCTCCATATCCGGATCTTCGAACTGCGCCAGATGGACGACCCGGCGGTAATTGCCGAAGTAATCGTCGCGCAGCTCAGGAAAGCGGTCGAGGCCGAGGCCGCGAATGACGAGCGCGTCAAAATGGCGGACGAGAAAATCGGTGAGGTAGAACGTGCCCGGCTCTTCGTCGGCGAGGGCCGCGAAGGCCTCCTCCCCGGCATAGAAGGCGTAGCAATGCGCGCCTTCGATGCGGCTCACCCCCTCCTCCGCGAGCACACGATCGAGCTCGCCGCCGGTGCCGCAATCGCCATAGAGGCAGAGGATTTCGTCGTAGGACTCGCGATTGGCGCGGATCTTCGCCCTCATTGCATCCGGGATTTGCTTGGGATGGTTGTGAAGTTGCGCGGGCAAGCACACGACATCGATATGGTCGAGCTTGAGCGCGAGCACTTCGCGCGCCAAGGCGCCGCAAGCAATCACTAGAATTTTGCGCGCGCCTTCCCTGCGGCGGCGGTGCTTCGCTTCGGCATCGACTTCGCGACGGACTCTCGCCTCGTTCGGGGAACCTTGTCGGCTTCGCCGATCAGCGCGATCTAGGAGGAAGCTCGCCAGCTCGGCGCTCAGCCAGCTCATGCGAGCCCGTCGGCCCTCAGCGGATGCCGGGATATCTTCAGACTTGTGCAGCTCCATCTTCGATCACGCTCGCGTCCGCGTTCCTTGGCAAGTACCGCTTCCCTGGTCCAATCTCGCGAGGCCAGCTCTTCGCTGGCTGACACCATGGCTAAACCTTCTCGTGCGCTTGCAGGGTCCCCTGCCGTCGGGCGAGCAGCGCCCTGGCGGTTTCGACCGTAACCGCGGCGTCGCGGCAATAGGCGTCGGCGCCGATCGCCTCGGCGAAGCCTTCGTTGAGCGGCGCGCCGCCGACCAGCACGATGTGGTCGTCGCGAATGCCCTTCTCCTTCAGCGTGTCGATGATGACTTTCATGTAGGGCATCGTCGTCGTCAGGAGCGCCGACATGCCGACGATTTCCGGCTGATGCTTCTCGATCGCCTCGAGATATTTGTCGACGCCATTGTTGACGCCGAGATCGAACACTTCGAAGCCCGCGCCCTCCATCATCATGCAGACGAGGTTCTTGCCGATGTCGTGGATGTCGCCCTTGACGGTGCCGATCACCATCTTGCCCATTTTCGGCGCGCCGGTCGCCGCGAGAAGGGGGCGAAGGATCGCCATGCCGGCCTTCATTGCGTTGGCCGACATCAGCACTTCCGGCACAAACAAAATGCCGTCGCGGAAGTCGATGCCGACGATCCGCATGCCTTCGACCAGCGCCTTGGTCAGCACGTCATAAGGCGCCCAGCCGCGGTCGAGCAGAATTCTGACCCCCTCCTCGATCTCCTCTTTGAGGCCGTCGTAGAGATCGTCGTGCATCTGCGAGACGAGTTCGTCGTCGGCGAGGCTTTTAAGATCGAGTTCGTCTTCGGCCATCGCGTTGTTCCCGCCAAACGTCTTTGCGCACGCGGTTCAACGCGCCCGTCAACGCTCTTAGCTGCTTTAGAGTTAAAGGAAAGCGCCTACGGCGCAGTCCGATCAAGCAATTGCATCATCCAGCGCCACCCCTTCGCGGCCAAACACAATTATCGCGCACCACTGTTCAATTTTGTGGCCCGCCAAGCGCTTGGCGAATAGGCGCCAAGGGTATGAGCAGAGAGCCAATGTATTTTCCCTCGATGAGGAGAAACAATGTGCTTAGTCAAGATCCCCCTTTGTAAGGCAATTGCAACGCGCGCCCTGTAATGCGATTGTTAACACCTGTCGGCCCGGCGCCGCGTTGCTCGGACTTTTTTCAACGTGGCGTACCATAAGGCGAGTGGACATTGCCCGAAACCGGCAACTTTTTCGGCTGATGACACGACGCGGGGAGCAAGCTCCAATGAAGATGACACGCCGCGTCGCGATGAAAGCCGGACTGGTCACCGCGGCGTCGGCGCTAAGCCCGCCGGCGCTGCGAGCCGATGAACTGCAATATCAAGAGAAAAAAGGGCTTGTTCCAATGTCGCATCATCTCGATACCCCACTCGCAGCTCAGAACGGTCAGCTCTTCATCGACGACCTCTACGTCTTCTCGGGCGCCGACAGCACAGTCTTCATCATGGACGTCAACTCGAATATTACGGGGGTTCATGTAAAGCCCGGCTTCCACCACGAGGCGCGCTATGAGTTCAAGGTGCATTTCGACGGCGCGGATTTCGAGGGCCTGACCTATCGGGTGTCGTTCGACGAAGCGGGACCGGACGGGAAGCAGGCGGTCAAGGTGCACGCGCTCACGGGCAAGGAGGCGCGGGAGGACTCGGCTACAGGCAAACTGGTCCTGGAAGGCCGGACCGGCGAGACGGCCAGCGCGAGCGGCGCCAAACTCTGGGCAGGGCGTATCGCCGACTTGTTCGACATCGATCTCGCGCTGCTCGGTAAGGGTCAATGGAGCGGTAAAAGACGGGACAGCGGTCGACCTGTCAGGCTGGAAGCCCCAGGAAGCAAAGAACAGCTTTGCGGGCACGATGGTCGAATTGATCGTGCTCGAGGTCTCGCACCAGCATCCCCAACTCAAGCCTGGCGCTAATATTGGTGTCTGGTGCGCGACCAAGCTCGCCACCGATGCCGGCGGCTGGCGGCAGATCAACCGCGGCGGTCATCCCATGATGTGGCCGATCTTTTGGCCGAACGACGTTCGCTTTACCGATCCCGCCAACACAAGGCACCCATCCGAAGACTTCGCTGCAGATGGCGCACACATCGCGGAGCACATCGCCGAAGTCGTCGCGGCGAGCGGCGTGTCGGCCGATCCGAAGGGCTACGGTCAGAGAAGTGGCCCGGGAACTGTTTCCCGACGTCTTGCATTACGTGGTCGGGACCCCCGCGACCTACGGCTTCGCCGGCCGCAACGGACGGACGCAGGCGGATAACGCGCCCGAAGTCATGCTGTCGCTTGTCTCGGGAACCGCGGTGCCCTCTGGGCTCAAGCCGTCTGTCGCGGAGAAGCTGCGGGCAGACAAGTTCCCCTACGTCGTGCCGGCGTAGCCGCTCGGCTCATTGACGATCGCAGGAGTGGGCGTCAGTCCTTGACGTCCGTGTCCGGGCGGGCGTTGCCCCTTTCCTCTTCTTCATGCCAGCGGCCGGAGCTGTCCTCGTACTCGATTGCGCTGCTTTGGCCTGGGACACGCTGCTCCTGGGCCGCCCGTTCGGCGGCGGCGTGAGCCTGTTGGCGGCTGGGAAAAGTTTCCGAGAAGACGTCGCCCACCTTATAGGCCCATCCGCCGTCATGCTCGACTATTGTGTAGGTCACGTGGCTCATGATCACCTCTCTACCTCGCCTGGCGCGGCGGCAACTTGGACAGAACGCTCCATCTGGAGGTTTCGCCGCAGTCTTGCAATGGCGCGGCCGCCGTGCGGAGCAGCGATAGGGGACCTGTGAGCCGCCCCTCTCTCGGCCCTCGTGTCAGTCGAAACGCCGTCGCTTCAGTTGCGCGCAATTTTAACCTTGTGCTCCGCGACCGGGATCATGCCCCGCACCTTCTTGACCCGGGCAGGGTCGATCCTGGCCGAAACGATGCCGACTCCGTCCGACGCCTTGGCGACCACATGGCCCCACGGGTCGGCGACCAGGGAATGGCCGTAAGTTTGCCGCTGCTCATTGCCGACCGTGAACGAGCCGGTCTGGGCGCTGGCGCACACATAAGTCTCGGTCTCGATCGCGCGGGCGCGCAAGAGCACCTCCCAATGATCCTTGCCGGTCTGCATCGTGAAGGCGGCCGGCATCGCGATCATCTCGGCGCCCTTTTCCATGAGCGCCTGGAAGAGGTCGGGAAACCTGAGATCGTAGCAGATCGAACAGCCGACGGTGACGCCTTCGCAATCGTAGGTGACCACCTGGTCGCCCGCCTTCACCGTCGCGCTCTCCTTGTATGCCGTTCCGTCGGGCGTCATCACATCGAACAAATGGATCTTGCGATAACGAGCGATCTCCTCGCCCTCGCGATTAAAGACGACTGACGTGTTGTGATAGCGCTCCTCGCCGTCGATCGCCTCCATGATCGAACCGGCATGGACAAAGATGCGGTGCTTGATCGCCTGTCCGCGCGCCATTTCATAGGCCGGGCCGCCCGGCAGGCGCTCGGCGGCGGCGAGCTTCTCGGCCCGCGAGCCGCCCGCCCAGTCGAACTGTTCCGGCAGCAGCACCCAGTCCGGGCTCTCTTCAGCGACAGCCCGTTCGATCAGAGCCTCGGCCGCGGCGATATTGGCGGCCTTGTCGTTGATCGAGTTCATCTGGATGAGCGAGACTTTCATTTAGGCGCTCCGGGCCGACGAAACCCAGGTCCTCGTCCTGAGGAGCCCGCAAAGCGGGCGTCTCGAAGAACATTCCGGAGCGCGCACTCTGCGCCTTCTGCATATCCTTCGAGGCCTTTTGCGGAGTGCAAAAGGCGCCTCAGGATGAGGAACTGCTTGGAAGAGATCAATTTGAGCGGCGCGCCGTCGCGCGTCAACCACCGGACGAAGCGGCGAAGGCTCTGAACCGAGAGGAAGCAGGTTTGGCGTTCGGCGCCGAATTGCTATGGTCCCTCGGCAAAACGGGAGCGGCGCGGGGAGCCATGATCGCAGCAAACGAGCTTTTTTCCGTCCGCGGCCGCACGGCGCTGGTGACCGGCGGCGCGACCGGCCTTGGCCGGATCTGCGCCGAGGCGCTGCTCAGCGCCGGAGCGCGCGTGCTGATCGCCTCGCGCAAGGCCGAGGCTTGCGAAGCGGCGGCGCAGGAGCTGTCTTCGCTCGGGCCCTGCGAGGGCTTCGGCGGCACAGTCGCCAGCGAAGCCGGCGTCGAGGCGTTGGCGGCCGAGACGCGGAAGCGCACCGATGCGCTGCATATTCTGGTCAACAATGCCGGAGCGAACTGGGGCGGTCCGTTCGAAACTTTCCCCTGGAAGGCATGGGACCGCGTGCTCAGCGTCAACGTGACCGGGCTGTTCACGCTGACGCGCGATCTCGCCCCGATGCTGATCGCTTCGGCGACGCGCGACTGGCCCTCGACCGTCGTCAACATGGGTTCGGTCATGGGCACCGTGACGCAGTCGGAAACCGCATGGGCCTATTCCGCCTCGAAGGCCGCCGTGCATCACCTGACCCGCATCCTCGCCGCGGAGCTTGCCGAGAAGCAGGTCACGGTGAACGCGTTCGCGCCTGGACCGTTTCCGACCAACATGACGAAGTTCGCGCATCGAGACGAGGCGGGACAGGCGCGCAGCGCCAGGGCCGTGCCGATGGGCCGCGTCGGGCGGCCCGAGGATATCGCCGGACCGCTCCTGTTCCTCGCCGGGCGTGGCGGCGCCTACACCACGGGAGCGATTTTGCCTGTGGACGGCGGGGTTGGCGTCACGGCGCCGCCAGCGATGTTCGGAGATCTCGGATGAGCGATTGGGCGGACGTCAAGAAGGTTCCCGCGGCCGAACTCGCCGCCATGGTCGGACGCGATTTCGTCTCCCGCTGGCTCAGCGTCGATCAGGCGCGGATCGACGCCTTCGCCAAGATCACCGAGGACGAGCAGTTCATCCATGTCGACCCTAAGCGGGCGGCCGAGACGGCGTTTGGCGGAACGGTCGCCCACGGCTTCCTCACCCTCTCGCTGCTCTCGACAATGGCCTATAGCGCGCTGCCCAGAATCGAGGGCGCCGCCCACGGCGTGAATTACGGCTTCGACCGTGTGCGCTTCGTCCGGCCCGTCCCGTCGGGAAGCCGGGTGCGCGGGCATTTCACGCTCCGCGCCGTCACGCCGCGCTCGGCGCGCGAATGGCAATTGACCTACGACGTCAGCGTGGAGGTCGAAGGGACGCAGAAGCCCGCGCTGGCGGCGACCTGGCTGACGATGCAGGTGATGGGATAGCGCCTGAAACGACCTCGACACCCGTTGGATCTGTTGACTCTTATCCTTCTCGTGTGTATAATACACACCGATGCGGAGCGCCGACCTCATCCGCGAGTTGAAAGAGGCCGGGTGGGTCTTAAAACGCGTTCGAGGCTCGCACCACGTATTCACTCATCGTCAACGAGGTGGAATCGTGGTTGTGCCACACCCAAAGCACGAATTGGGCGTTGGCCTTGTCGCTGCGATCCGCAAACAAGCTGGTCTTTGATGATGCATTACCCCATCGCAATCGAGTCTCGGACTGACCAAACCGCTTATGGCGTCGTCGTCCCCGATCTGCCCGGTTGTTTCTCAGCCGGGGACACGCTGGAGGAGGCAATCGCGGGGGCGGAAGAGGCGTCATTAGCCTGGATTGAAGCCGCGCTTGACGCTGGCGATCCGATCCCGCAACCCTCCTCGCTCGAGGCGATCCGCGCGAAGCCCGAATTTACCGGCTGGATTCTTTCGCTCGTCACCGTCGATCCGGCTGTTCTCGACGACACCGTCGAGCGGGTCAACATCACGCTACCACGTCGGGTGCTGCGGCGCCTGGATGACGAAGCGCGCGCCGCCGGCGAGACGCGATCGGGCTATATCGCGAAGCTCACCATCGAACACTGAGAAAGCCAGTTTCAAGCCACTGAGCTTTCGCTGCGGCCCGTTGCGATTATCTACAATGTAGTTGTGTTTAATAGCTTCCAGAAGCTCACCGGTTGCGAGTGACTCGTTAATTGGGCCGCAAGCCGTTGGAATCGCTAAAAATGGACTCGTTAATGGCGGCCCGCCCCCTCGCATCCGGGCACCGCGCCGTTCAGCCCCCGAACCGCACCGCCTCGCCCCACGATGGCGCCGTGAGCTCGCCCTCCCACATCACCCGGCGCCCGCGCACGATCGTCCCGACCGGCCAGCCCGTCACCGTCTTTCCGTCATAGGGGGTCCAGCGCGAGCGCGAGGCGATCCAGGAATTGCGGATCGTCTCCCGGCGCTTGAGATCGACGATGGTGAAGTCGGCGTCGTAGCCGGCCGCGATGCGGCCCTTGCCGACGATGCCGAACAGCCGCTGCGGCCCGGCGCTGGTGAGGTCGACAAAGCGCTGAAGACTGAGCCGCCCGGCATTGACGTGGTCGAGCATGATCGGAACGAGCGTCTGCACGCCGGTCATGCCCGACGGGCTGTCGGGATAAGGCTTGGCCTTCTCCTCGAGCGTGTGGGGCGCATGGTCGGAGCCGAGCACGTCGACGATGCCCTGCTCGAGACCGCGCCAGATCGCGTCGCGATGATCGGGGCCGCGGACCGGCGGGTTCATCTGTATCTTCGTGCCCAAGCGCGGATAGTCCTCGGCGGTGAGCGTCAGATGATGCGGCGTCGCCTCGCAGCTCGCGACATCCTTGGCGCTGGCCAGAAACGCCATTTCCTCGCGCGTGGTGATATGCAGGACATGCACTTGCGCGCGCGCCTCACGCGCCAGGCGCAATGAGCCGCTCGGTCGAACGCAGGGCCGCGATCTCGTCGCGCCAGACCGGATGCGAGGAGGGATCGCCGGCGACACGCAGGGGCTTGCGCTCATTCAGGCGCGCCTCGTCCTCGCTGTGGAACGCCGCGCGGCGGCGGGTCTGTTTCAGGATCGCCAGCACGCCCTCGTCGTCGGCGACCAGGAGGCGGCCGGTCGAGGAGCCCATGAACACCTTGATCCCCGCCGCGCCGGGCAGCCGCTCGAGCTCGGGAATGTCGGCGACATTGTCATGCGTGCCGCCGACCCAGAAGGCGAAGTCGCAATGCATGCGGCCCTTCGCCCGGGCAAGCTTGTCGGCGAGCGCGTCTGCGCTGGTGGTCAGCGGATCGGTGTTGGGCATTTCGAACACCGCGGTCACGCCGCCGAGAACGGCCGCGCGCGAGCCGGTCTCCAGGTCCTCCTTATGAACGAGCCCCGGCTCGCGAAAATGCACCTGGGAATCGATCACGCCGGGAAGAATGTGAAGGCCGCGGCAATCGACGCGCTCGCCCGCCGCGGCGCCGGCTCAAGTCGCCGATCTCGGCGATCCGTCCGTCGCGGACGCCAACGTCGCGCAGGCCGATCCCGTCGTGATTGACCAATGTCCCGTTGATCAGAACGCAATCGAAACTCGGCGGCATGGCGGTTCTTTCTTGCAGTGGCGCAAAAGCGGCCTATTTGACAGTGTCCGCCCTTGCAAGCGCGACCGGAGCCTTCTCATGCACAAGAAAGCCGCCATGCTCGAGGATCGCGGCGTCATTTCCGTGAGCGGCGCGGATGCGACCAGCTTTCTGCAAGGCCTTCTGACCAACGACGTCGAGCGGCTCGGCCCGGGCGAAGCGCGCTACGCGGCGCTGCTCACGCCGCAAGGCAAGATCCTGTTCGACATGATCGCCGTGCGCGCGCCTGGCGAGGAGCCGTCCTATCTCATCGATTGCGCGGCGGCGCAGGCGGCCGAACTCGCCAAGCGGCTTGGCTTCTACAAGCTGCGCGCCAAGGTCGCGATCGCCGACGTGAGCGCCGATCGCGCCGTCGCGGCCTTCTGGGGCGACGAGCCCGCAAGCGTCGGCGAAGGCGTTCTCTACGCCGACCCGCGCGACCGCGCCTGGGCTGGCGCGCGATCATGTCCCGCCCGATCGCGGCCGCGATCGGGTCAGAGCACGGGGGCGAATACGAGGGCCTCCGTATCGCGGTCGGGGCGCCTAAAGGCGGCCTGGATTTCGCCTATGCGGACGCCTTCCCGCACGACGCCAATTTCGATCTTCTCCATGGGGTCGATTTCGACAAGGGCTGCTATGTCGGCCAGGAGGTCGTTTCGCGCATGAAGCATCGCGGAACCGCCCGCAAGCGCGTCGCGCGCGTCAAACTGGCCGGCCCGGCGCCCGCGCCCGGGACGCCCGTCATGGACGGCGAGCTCGCGGTCGGGGCGCTCGGCTCCTCCTCGGGACGCGAAGCGCTCGCGCTGCTGAGACTTGACCGCGCCGAGGAGGCGATGGCGGCGGGCCGCACATTGAGCGCGGGCGGGGTCGGCTTGGCGCTAGCGGAATAAGCGCGAGACCGATCGCCTTCTTCTCGTGGCCATGGGCGCCTGAGAACCCGCGCCATTAACCCACTTGAGTCGCCGGCTTCATCGCTCGGCGATTGCTCGGTTTGTAAGCTTGACCCCATCCGAACCTGTCTTTAGGGATCTCATCTCGAGCCGCGAAAAGGCTTGATCTGAGAAACGCCCGACAGCGTTGCTTCGGATAAAACAGGGAGGATTCACATGAAACGGCTTCTATTATCCGGCGCGATGCTCGGCGCCTTGCTTGCGTTTGTCGGCTCGGCGCAAGCCGCCGACAAGAAGACACTCGTGTTCGTCGTGAACGGCGCGTCGGACTTCTGGAAGGCCGCCGAGGCCGGCGTCAAGAAGGCGCAGGGCGAACTGCCGAATTACAAGCTCGACTTCAAATATCCCGAACAGTCATCCGCGGCGATCCAGACCCGCCTGATGGATGACCTCGTCGCGGCCGGCGTGTCGGGCATCATGGTCAGCGCGGTCGATCCGAAGACGATGGGCGACGCGCTGGACCGTATCGGCAAGCAGGTGGCGTTGTTCACCACCGACAGCGACGCACCCAAGAGCAGCCGCGTCGCCTATATCGGCTCGAGCAACGTCGACGCCGGCAAGCAGGCCGGCGAGATCGCGCTGAAGGCCATGCCAAACGGCGGCAAATGCATGGGCTTCGTCGGTCTGCCCGGCGCCGACAACGCGCGTGAGCGCATCGAGGGCTTCAAGGACACGATCAAGGGCTCGAAGATCGAGCTCGTCGACGTTCGCGCCGACGACATCGACAGGACCCGTTCGAAGCGCAACGTCGAGGACACGCTGGCCGCCCATCCCGAGATCAACTGCATGGTCGGCTATTATTCCTACAATACGCCGGACATCTACGCGGCGCTGAAGGAGGCCGGCAAGCTCGGCCAAATCACAGTCATCGGCTTCGACGAGGATCCGATCACGCTCGGCGGCGTCAAGGAAGGAACGATTGCCTCGACCGTCGTCCAGCAGCCCTACGAGTGGGGCTATGAGGGCATGAAGACGATGGCGAAATATCTCGACGGGGACAAGTCGGTCATTCCCGCCAACGGCCTGATGATCATCCCGACCAAGATCATCAGCAAGGACAACGTCGACGCCTTCTGGGCGGAGCTGAAAGAGCGCCAGGGCAAGAAATAAACCGGGACGAGCGGACGCGAAAGCCGCGTCGCTTGGCTTCCGATTTGGGGCGCTGCGCTTATGCGCGGCGCCCCCTTTTTCTTAAGGACTGAATTTGGCCGATCCCCTCCTCCGGCTGATCGACATCAATAAGAGCTATCCCGGCGTCCGCGCCCTTTCGCGGGTCAGCCTGACCGTGAACCGGGGCGAGGTCCTCGCGTTGATCGGCGAGAACGGCGCGGGCAAGTCGACCCTGATGAAGATTCTCGGCGGGGTGGTGAAACCCGACCAGGGAACGATCGAGATCGACGGCGCCGCGCATGACTCGCTCACCGTCTCCGAATCGCTGAGTTCCGGAATCGCGTTCGTTCATCAGGAACTGAATCTCTTCGACAATCTCGACGTTGGCGCGAATGTGCTGATCGGACGCGAGCCGCTGTCGGCCGGTCCCCTCAAGCTCGTCGACCGCAAGACGACGAAACGCATCGTGGCGCCGTTGCTGAAGCGGCTGGACGTCGACTTCGAGGTCGACGATCTGGTTTCCGACCTCTCCCTTGCGCAGCGCCAGCTGTTGGAGATCGCCAAGGCGCTTTCGCTCAACGCCCGCGTCGTGATTATGGATGAGCCGACCTCCAGCCTGACGTCGACCGAGACCGATCGGCTGATGCGGGTCATCGGCGAGCTCAAGGCCGATGGCGTGTCGATCATCTTTATCACCCACCGGCTGAACGAGGTCGAAACCTGCGCCGACCGTGTGGTCGTCCTCCGCGACGGATCGGTCGTCGGCGAGTTGGCGCGCGAGCAGATCCATCGCGACGCCATGATCCGCCTCATGATCGGGCGGGACCTCAAGTCGCTCTACATCCCGCCCAAATCGCCGCCCGGCGCGAACGTTCTGGAGGTCGTCGGCTTACGAACCGTTTCGCATCCCGCGCACGCTGTAAGCCTTTCGCTGAGAGCAGGCGAGATCCTGGGCATGGCCGGATTGATCGGGGCGGGGCGAACCGAGCTCGCGCGCGCTCTATTCGGCATTGATCCCATACTGGGGGGCGAGATTCGGCTGAACGGCGCGCCCGTCGCCATCCGTTCGGCCAAAGACGCCATCGCACACGGAATCTATCTGGCGCCGGAGGACCGCAAGCGGAGCGGTCTCGTGCTTGAGGATTCGGTGACCGACAACATCTCGCTGCCCGATCTTTTGTCCTTCGCCAGGTATTTCCTCATGGATTCGGAGGCGGAGCGCAAGAACGCGGAGCTGCAGCGCCAGTCCCTCAATATCAAGACCACCGATGTCGAGACGCGTGGTCCGCACGCTCTCGGGAGGCAACCAGCAGAAGGTCGTCCTCGCCAAATGGCTGTCGATGAAGCCTAAGGTGATGATCTTCGACGAGCCGACCCGTGGCATCGATGTCGGGTCAAAATCTGAAATCTATTCACTGATGCGGGGGCTGGCCGACGCCGGCGTGGCGATCTTGATGATTTCTTCCGACATGGAGGAGGTGATCGGGGTCAGCGACCGCATCGCGGTGATGCAGGAAGGCGCGATCAGCGGAACGCTGAACCGCGACCAGTTCAGCGAAGAGAGCGTGATGCGGCTCGCCGTCGCTCGCGGAGCGGAGCAGAGTGCGGCGTGATGCTGAAGAAAGATCTCGGACTTTTCCTGCTCATCGTCGTCGTTGGCGCGGTGGTCGCGTTTCTCAACCCGCGCTTCATCTCGCCAATCAATCTGGAGAACACCGCCAATCTCGTCGGGCTGTTCGGCCTGTTCTCCATCGGCGAAGGCTTCGTGATCATCACCGGCGGCATCGACCTTTCGATCGGCTCGGAATTCGCCCTGTTCGGCGTTGTCTTCGTCGACCTGCTGGTGAACTACCACGTGCCGTGGGTCCTCGCCGTTCTCATCATTATCGGTTTCGGCGTGATTCTCGGCTGGGTGCATGGGTTTCTCGTCACACGAATGAATTTGCAGCCCTTCGTCGTGACGCTTTGCGGCCTCCTGATCTATCGTGGCGTCGCGCGCTGGTATACCGACGACGGGACAGCGGGATTTGAGTTCGGCCAGAGCTTTCCGGCGCTCGAATGGATCACCACCGGGCGCACCCACGGCATCCCGCACACGTTCGTCATCTTCCTCATCGTCGCCGCGATCATGGGGGTGCTGCTCCACCGGTCGGTCTTCGGGCGCTACCTGTTCGCCATCGGCAAGAACGAAGAGGCGGCGCGCTTCTCCGGCATTGCGACCAAGAAGATCATCGTTGCGGCCTACGTCATCTGCGGCGCGCTCGCGGGCGTTTCGTCAATCTTCCTCACGATGTACACCCGCTCGATCTCGCCAGCCTCGCATGGCAATTTCTACGAGCTTTACGGAATTGCGGCCGCGGTTCTGGGCGGCTGTTCGCTCCGTGGGGGCGAGGGCTCGATCCTGGGCATCGTGCTCGGCGCGATTCTGCTTCAGGTCCTGCAGAACCTGGTCAATCTGCTCGGCATCCCAAGCTCGCTCAATTTCGCCGTCATGGGGACCGTCATCCTGATCGGGGTGCTTGCCGACCAGCAATTGGTGCGGCTGAGACAGTCCCGCGCCGACCAGGCGAAGGACAATCTCCGCGCGGCGGCGCCGCTCGCGAGGTAGCCGGGGCCGGATCGCGGTGGAAGGCGCTCAAGGGCGCCCGTCAGCCCCAGATAAGACGGAAGTCGCATGCCTGCGCTGAAGCGGGTAGTCTCGCGTCCGCGGGGCGTTCATCCGCGAGCTTGATCGGATCAGAGGCGAGCCCCGTGATGCTGGAGGGCGCAACCATCTTCGCGCTTGTCGTCGCCGCCTTCGTGGTCATCACGGCGCTCATGGGCGTGCGCCAGGTGCCTCAGGGCTACAATTACACGGTCGAGCGCTTCGGCCGCTACCACAAGACTTTGAGCCCGGGTCTTGGGCTTATCGTTCCCTACATCAATTCCGTCGGCCGCAAGCTCAACGTCATGGAGCAGGTCATGGACGTCCCGAGCCAGGAGATCATCACCAAGGATAATGCGACCGTGACGGTGGACGGCGTCGCCTTCTATCAGGTGCTCGACGCGCGTCGCGCGGCTTATGAGATCTCCGATCTTCAAATGGCGCTGCGCAACATCGTCATGACCAATGTGCGCACGGTCATGGGCTCGATGGACCTGGACCAGCTGCTCTCGCATCGCGACGAGATCAACGCGCGGCTTCTGACGGTGATCGACGCGGCCTCGGAGCCTTGGGGCATCAAGGTCACGCGCGTCGAGATCAAGGATATCGTGCCGCCCAGGGACCTTGTGGACGCGATGGGGCGGCAGATGAAGGCCGAGCGCGAGAAGCGCGCCGTGATCCTCGAGGCTGAAGGCATGCGACAGTCCGACATCACCCGCGCGGAAGGACGCAAGGCCGCGCTCGTGCTCGAAGCCGAAGGCCGGCGCGACGCGGCGTTCCGCGCAGCGGAGGCGGTCGAGCGAACGGCGCAGGCCGAGGCGACGGCCACGCGGGTCATCAGCGAGGCGACCGCCAACGGCGACGTGGTCGCTGTGAACTTCCTGATCGCAGAGAAATATATCGCCGCCCTGCACGCGCTTCGCGCAATCGCCCAATCAGAAGCTCGTGATCGTGCCCATGGAGTTGAGCTCGCTTGCCGGCACGCTCGGAGGATTGAGCCAGATCGCCGCGAGCGCCATGGGCGCGGAGACCGTCGCAGCCCCGCGGCCGTCTGCTCGGCCACGTCCCCCCGGGGCCGTGCCGAACGCGGGCGCGACCAACGCGCCGCCAGTTTCCCCTTGGCAAGGGCCTGAGAACGCGCCGCCCGGCGCGGGTTCTCCCTAGGAGGATCGCGCGGAGCCCACGATGGACACCCTCTTGGAACCGGCCCATCTCGTCGCGCTCACGTGGCTCGTGGCGGGGCTCATTCTCAGCGCGATCGAGACGCTCGCACCCGGCGCATTCTTCATTTGGTTCGGCGCCGCGGCCGCGATCGTCGGGGCGGTGGGCTATTTCCTCCCGATGGGCTTGGTCGCGCAGCTCATCCTGTTCGCCGTTCTGGTGACGGCGCTGGTTCTCGTCGGGCGGCGCGTCTACGGATCGTTCGACAAGGGGCCCGGGCCGCTGCCACAAAGCCGCGCGCACGCGATGGTCGGGGCGGACTTCTTCCTGGACGAAGCGATCGCGCGAGGCTACGGGCGCATCCGCGTCGGCGACAGTTCCTGGCGCGTCGCCGGACCGGACTGCCCGGCGGGCGCCATGGTGAGGGTGGTCGCTGTAGAGGACGGTTCGCTCTTGCGTGTGGAGCGGGTCGACTGACCCACGCGGGGTCGGGGACTCGCGCTCACCGGTAGACCAGGACCGGAATGGTCGAGTGCGTCAGCACCTTCGCCGTTTCGCTGCCGAGCAGCAAAGCCGAGATCCCGCGCCGCCCATGCGAGGCCATGACGATGAGATCGCAGCCGAGCGCCTGCGCCACGTCGATGATGGCGCGATAGGGCTGGTCGTGGACCTCACGGATCGTCTCGCACGGCACGCCGGCCGCCTGCGCGGCCATCTTCACCTGTTCCATCGCCTTCTCCGACAGGACGCGCGACTGCTCCTCGTAATCTCCCTCGTCGACGGGAACGAGAACGGCGTCCATGGCCGCGGCGCGATAGGGCTCGGCGACCGTCAGCCCCGTCACCTTCGCGCCGGATTCCTTGGCGAGCTGCACGCCATAAAGAATCGCCTTGCGCGACAGGTCGGACCCGTCGGTCGGAACCAGAATGTGCTTGAACATGAACCCTCCTCGGCTACCGGCCGCCTCCCCATCCGCTCGCGCCGACCGAGCGCAGAACGACCAGAAGAACGACCGCGCCGATCGCCGCTTCGATGATCATCCCCGTAAGCCCGCTCCAGAAGTGCAAGTTGAAGCGCGGCAGAAGCCACTCGCCGATCAGCGCGCCAACGATGCCGATTGCAGCGTCGCCGACAAGTCCGAAACCGTTGCCCCGCAGCACCTTGCCGATCAGCCATCCGGCGAGCGCGCCGACAGCTAAGATGACGAGCATGCGCTCATTCGAAAGATGCAACGCAATTCCCTCCGCGGAACATGAGCTCATACACGTGAGTTCATAGATGGCTCAAGCCGCGGAGCGAGGATTGTCGTGCAGTTGCGGCGCTGGCGTCCGAGGGCTAAATGTGGCCCACGGGGCCACCACAATGCGGGTTTCCGTACTCGCCCCTAAACCTCCCAAGGAGCCATCCCATGGCCTTCACGCTGCCCGATCTTCCCTATCCGCATGACGCGCTGAAACCCTACATGTCGGCGGAGACCCTCGAATTCCATCACGACAAGCATCATCTCGCCTACGTCAACAACGGCAATAACGCGCTAAAAGGAACCGAATGGGAGGGCAAGCCGCTCGAGGAGATCGTCAAGGGCTCGTTCGGCAAGAACCCCGCCGTGTTCAACAACGCCGGCCAGCACTATAACCACATCCATTTCTGGAAATGGATGAAGCCGAACGCCGGCAACAAGATTCCAGGCGAAGTCGAAAAGGCGCTGAAGGATTCGTTCGGCTCGATCGACAAAGCCAAGGAGGACTTCATCCAGGGCGGCGTCACGCAGTTCGGCTCCGGCTGGTCGTGGCTTGCCCTCAAGGATGGCAAGGTTCAGGTGATGAAGACGCCGAATGGCGAAAACCCGCTAGTCCACGGCGCGAAGCCAATCCTCGGCGTCGACGTGTGGGAGCACTCCTACTACATCGACTATCGCAATCGCCGGCCCGATTATCTCAAGGCGTGGGTCGATCACCTCATCAATTGGGAATATGTCGCCGAGCTGCTCGGGCAGAAGTAAGCTCCGCCTCGCGCCCTCTGGCTTGAAGCCGGAGGGCGCCCTGCCTAGTCGGTCAGGTTGAGCGTCTTTTGCTGGCAGACGTCGACGTCGGACGCGTCCATCGACTGGCCGTCGCTGAACGTTCCGTGCAAATCAATCCGGCAGTTAAAGGGATGCGGGAGTTGAGCCGGCGCATGATTGCCGGACTTCAACGCGCCGAGCACCCGCTTCCAGCCCACCAGGCCGCTCTCGGTCGCCTGGAGCTGAACGAGATCGGCCTTGCGCGAGTTCGTCACCACCACGGTGACTGTGGACGCGCTCTCGGAAGTCTTCGGCTTGAGTTTCGTGGACATGGCTGCGGCGAGCGCCGCGTTCTGCGCCAGCGCCGGCGCGACAAAGCCGCACAACGCGCCGCCAAGCGCCGCCGCCAAGGTCCATTTCGTCATGAATCTCCTCCGCCGGTCGTGCGCAACCTTGCGCTTGCGAGGATGGCGCGAGAATGGCGGAGATCGCCTCTTCTTATCATGCGCCAACATCACATGTTGCGTGGGGAGACGGGGTCCTGGAGCTCAGGCTCGACTGAGCGGCGCTCCGCGGCAGTGCGCAGCATCGGCAGCACATCCTCGATTTTTTCAGCCACCAGATAGCGCGCCTCGAAGCCTTCGCGAATGAACCCTTCGATCCGCATGTGCGCGAGCAGGGCGAGCAGCGGGCGCCAAAAGCCGCCAATATCGGCGATGAGGACCGGCTTTGTGTGGCGATTGAGCTGGACCCAGGTCAGCTGCTCGACCAGCTCCTCCAGCGTGCCGACCCCGCCCGGCAAGGCGACGAAAGCGTCGGCGCGATCGAACATCGCCTGCTTGCGTTCGTGCATGTCCTCGACGACCACCATCTCCTGGACTGCGGTCAACGGATGTTCCTTGCGGATGAGGAAGCTCGGGATGATCCCGGTCACATAGCCGCCAGCCTCCAGCGTCGAGCGGGCGACGCGCCCCATCAACCCTTCGCCTCCGCCCCCGTAGACAAGGCCGACCGCCCCCGCCGCGAGCGCCCGCCCGAGTTCTTGCGCCGCCTCGCCGAACCGCGCGTCGGCGCCGTCACTGGATCCGCAATAGACGCAGACGTTTCGAATCGCGCTCATGCTTCGATTTGCCGCCCGCGCTCAAGCGCCGTCAAGCCGCGCAATCAGTCCTCCTCAAGTCCGATCTCGCGCAGGATCTCGTTTTGATGCTCGCCGAGCGTTGGCGAACGGCGGTTCAGCGCAAGCGGATTGTCGCTCATCAGGATCGGACTGCGAAGGCCGGGCGTTCCCTGCGGCTCGATCCGCATGCCGCGCGCCTTGAATTGAGGATCATCGAACAGGTCGGCGATCGTGTTGATCGGCCCTGCTGGAACGACGGCCTTTTCCAGCGCGACGAGAAGGTCATCGCGTTTCCAGGGCCGAGTTTTCTCTACGAGCGCGCGCTCCATCTCGTCGCGGTTCGTCACCCGCGCAGGGTTGGTCGAAAAGCGCGGGTCGCGCGCCATAGCCTCCAGGCCCAGCGCTCCGCAGAGCCGCGCGAACTGGCCGTCATTACCGACCGCGACGATAAGCCAGCCGTCCGCGACCGGAAGCGTCTGGTAGGGCGCAAGATTCACATGGGCGTTGCCCATCCGTTTTGGCGACCGGCCGGACACCAGAAAATTCATCGCCTGATTGGCGAGCATCGTGGTCATCGAGTCGAACAGCGCAAGGTCGATATGCTGGCCCTTGCCGCTACGCTCGCGCGTGATCAAAGCCGCTTCGATCGCGATGACGCCATAAAGTCCGGTGAACAGGTCGCTGATCGCGACGCCCGCCTTCTGCGGCGACCCGCCCGGCTCGCCGGTGATGCTCATGATTCCCGACATGCCCTGAATGAGGAAGTCGTAGCCGGCGCGCGTCGCGTAAGGCCCCGTCTGCCCGAAGCCCGTAACCGAGCAATAGATGAGCCGCGGATTGAGCGCTTTCAGGCTCTCGTAGTCGAGGCCGAATTTCTTTAAGCCCCCGACCTTGAAATTCTCGATGAGCACATCGGATCGCGCCGCAAGCCGGCGCACGATTTCTCGTCCGCGCTCGGTTGCGAAATCGGCAACGATCGAGCGCTTGCCGCGGTTGCACGAATGGAAATAGGCGGCCGATCGCTCGCCTTCGGTCTCGATGAACGGAGGGCCCCAGGCGCGCGTCTCGTCGCCCTCCGGGCTCTCGACCTTGATGACGTCGGCGCCAAGATCGGCGAGCGTCTGGCCGGTGGTCGGGCCAGCCAACACGCGCGCGAGCTCAAGGACCCGTATGCCGGCGAGCGCGCTCGCGCTCAAAAGAAAGCCTGCAAGCCGGTCTGCGCACGGCCCAAGATCAGCGCGTGAACGTCATGCGTGCCTTCATAGGTGTTGACCGTCTCGAGGTTGACCAGGTGGCGCATCACCTTGAACTCGATCTGGATGCCGTTGCCGCCGTGCATGTCGCGCGCGGCCCGGGCGATATCCAGCGCATCGCCGCAATTCGAGCGCTTGACGAGCGAGATCATCTCCGGCGCGGCCCTGCCCTCATCCATCAGCCGGCCCACTCTCAGCGACGCCTGAAGCCCGAGCGCGATCCTGGTCTGCATGTCGGCGAGCTTCTTCTGGAAGAGCTGGGTCTGCGCCAGCGGCCGGCCAAACTGCTTGCGGTCGAGGCCATATTGACGGGCGCCGTGCCAGCAATCCTCGGCCGCGCCCATCGCCCCCCAGGATATGCCGTAGCGCGCGCGGTTCAGGCAGCCGAACGGCCCCTTCAAGCCGGCGACATTAGGCAAAAGCGCGCTCTCCGGCGCTTCGACATTGTCGAGCACGATCTCGCCGGTGACCGAGGCGCGCAAGCTCAGCTTGCCCTCGATCTTCGGCGCGGAGAGACCCTTCATGCCCTTTTCGAGGATGAAGCCGCGGATCTGATCGTTATGCGCGCGCGACTTCGCCCAGACGACGAAGACGTCGGCGATCGGCGCGTTGCTGATCCACATCTTCGAGCCAGTGAGCCGATAGCCGCCGTCGATCTTCTCGGCCCGCGTCGTCATGCCGCCGGGATCGGAGCCGGCGTTCGGCTCGGTGAGGCCGAAACAGCCGATGAGCTCGCCGCGGGCGAGGCCGGGCAGGTATTTGCGGTGCTGGTCAGAATCGCCATAAGCATGGATCGGGTACATCACGAGCGAGCTCTGCACGCTCATCATCGAGCGAAAGCCCGAGTCGACGCGCTCGACCTCGCGCGCAACGAGGCCGTAGGAAACATAGCCCGCCCCGGCGCAGCCGAACTCCTGCGGCAGCGTCACCCCAAGCAGGCCTGACTTCGCCCATCAGCCTGAACAGCTTCGGGTCTGTTGTTTCCTCGAGGTAGGCCTTCTGGACGCGGGGGCGAGCTCCTTGGCGGCGAAGTCGCGCGCAGTGTCGCGGATCATCCGCTCGTCCTCGGTGAGCTGAGCCTCGATGAGGAGGGGATCGTCCCATTGGAAGGGGCCGAGATCCGGCCCGTGAAAGGAGCTCATCGCAACATCCTCGGGGGCACTTGCGCCCGTTCCCGAAGCTATATTGGTCGACACGCGAGGCGTCGAGGGTTCGGGTCATGGATCCGAGGGCGATAGCAGCGCCAACGGCGTTCGTCGAAACGGTCGGCCTTACAACCTGAAGGCGAGCGTCGGATCCACCCGTGCAAATAAAGTAGGCATAAACACTAGTATGCGCTAATAAACATTAGTAACAATGCTATGTTTTACTAACGCTTTATTTTTTGGACTCTGGACTTATCAATGGGTTGCGAGCGATTTAAATAAAAAAATTTCCGGTTCTATCTCAAGTTGCACCGCGACGCTTCGCATTGGACGCGTTGGGCCCTCCATGGCGGTTTGCTCGCGGGCGCCGTCCAAATCTGATCCTTTCGCGCCATCCGCAGTCCAGTCGGTCATTGCCGATGACCATAATCCGATTTCCGTTTTTGTCAATATAAATCAACAGATCAGGAATTTCATAATCTCGCCGAGCGGCGGTAAGGCCGCACCGCAAGCGGCGCGCGGCGCCGCTCGAAGCGGACGAGCGCCCGTAACAAAGCTCATGTGGGCGCCGTATGTCGCTCCATCCCTATGGCTGGGTTTTGCCGACCCCGATAACAATCCTGGCGACTTTGATGACGCTTCGCTATCTCAAGCTGACGCGTCGTCTGGTCGGCGCGATCGGCGTTTGCGAATTGCCGCTTTTGAGAGGAGGCGCCGCGTGTCTCAACCCGAACACTATGACGTTCTTGTCCTCGGCAGTGGAACCGCGGGGAAGCTGGCGGCCTGGCATATGGCGCGATCGGGACGACGGACCGCGGCCATCGAGCGCAGGTGGGTCGGCGGCGCCTGTCCCAACGTCGCCTGCCTGCCAAGCAAGAATGAAATCCGCAGCGCCGAGATTGCGCATCTGGCCCGCAACGCCGCGCAATTCGGCGCGATGACCGGTCCGGTCAAGGTCGATATGGCGACGGTCGTTCGGCGCAAGCGCGACATGGTCGAAACGTTCGTCGCCACGCATTTGAAGAACTACAAGGAAAGCGGCGCCGAATTGATCATGGGGAGCGGGCGCTTCGTCGCGCCGAAGACGCTCGAAGTGAGCCTCAATGACGGTGGGACACGCACGCTGACCGGCGCCCAGGTTTTCCTCAATCTCGGAACCCACGCGGCCATTCCCAATGTTCCGGGCCTGGAGGCGGCCAAACCGCTGACCCATATCGAAGCTCTCGAGCTCGACATTGTGCCGGCGCACCTGATCGTGATCGGCGGCGGCTATTCCGGCCTCGAATTGGCGCAGGCCTATCGTCGCTTCGGCAGCGAAGTCACGATCGTCGAGGCCGGGGCTCAGCTGATGGGCAGGGAGGATGCCGACGCCTCGCACGAGATCCGGCGGATTTTCACCGACGAAGGCTTTCAAATCCATGTCCCCGCCGAGCTCATCAAGGTGAGCGGCCAGTCCGGAAACGCGGTCGGCGTCGCACTGCGCACAAACTCGGGCGAACGAACGATCGAGGGCAGCCATATCCTTGTTGCCGCGGGCCGCATTCCGAACACCGCCGGCATCGGGCTCGACACCGCCGGCGTCGAGCTCACCGATCGCGGTTTCGTCAAGGTCAACGAGCGTTTGGAGACGAGCGCGCCGGAGGTCTGGGCTCTGGGCGAATGCGCCGGCAGTCCTATGTTCACCCACATATCGGAAGACGACTTTCGCATCGTTCGCGACAATCTCGCTGGAGGGAGCCGAAACACGCGCGATCGATTCATTCCCTATTGCATGTTCACCGATCCGCCGCTCGCGCATGTGGGCTTGAGCGAGCGCGAGGCCGAACGTCTCGGCGTCAAGACGCGCATCGCCAGATTGCCCATGAAAGCCGTGCTGCGCGCGCAGGCGACCGGCGAGACCGAAGGCTTCATGAAGGCGCTTGTCGCGGAGAATGACGACCGCATTCTCGGCTTCACCATGATTGGCGCTCAGGCCGGCGAGGTGATGTCGCTTGTGCAGACGGCGATGATGGCGGACTTGCCATACACGAAACTCCGAGACGCCGATTTCGCGCATCCGACCTTTGCCGAGGGACTGGGCTTCCTCTTCGCCAACACGCCGCCTCGGTCCGGCCAATGACAGGGAACGCGACCGCCAGGCGGCTCGAGGCCGCGTCAAACTAACCCCGTGCGGAAACGAAAATCGCCCGCTATCATCTGAGGCGATGCAAAACGACGCGCTCTCGCATGGCCTCTGGGAAATGACTGCTCCCCCGGCCCCGCCGACCTCGCCGCTCAAGGGCGAGGTCCGGGCCGATGTGGCGATTATCGGCTGCGGCTATACCGGGCTCTCGACGGCGCTGCATTGCGCGGAGGCGGGAGCCAAGGTTGTCGCGCTGGAGGCCGTCGAGATCGGTTTCGGCGGCGCAGGGCGCAATGTCGGCCTGGTCAACGCCGGCATGTGGCTTGCGCCTGACGATGTCGCGACTAGGCTTGGGCCCGGCTATGGCGAGCGGCTGCTCAAATTGCTCGGCGATGGACCCGCCGAGGTCGAGGCGCTGGTCAACAAGCATGGGCTCGATTGCGAATTCGTGCGCAACGGCACGCTGCATTGCGCGATCGGGCAATCGGGCCTCGCCAAGATCGAAGGGCGCTCAGCGCAATGGGGCGCGCGCGGCGCGCCGGTGAAACTTCTCAGCCGGGAGGAGACGGCGCGGCGCATCGGCGTCGACATTTACGCCGGCTCATTGCTCGACCTGCGCGCCGGCACGATCCAGCCGCTGGCCTATGCGCGCGGGCTTGCCCGCGTGGCGCTCGCCGCGGGCGCAGGCGTCTACACTGAGAGCCCCGTGCGCTCGGCGGAGCAGACGGGCAAGCTCTGGCGCCTCAGGACCGACGGCGGAAGCGTTGTGGCCGACTGGGTCGTGGTCGCGACCGACGCCTATGCCGCAAGCGGGCCCTGGCCGCAGGGGAAGCGGGAGCAGATCCGCGTCCCCTATTTCAATTTCGCCACGCGCCCGCTGAGCGATGAGCTGAGGGCCTCGATCCTGCCGGGTCGCGAGGGCTGCTGGGACACGCGGATGATCATGAACTCGTTCCGTTTCGACGGCGCGGGCGGCTTCTCTTCGGCAGCATCGGCGCACTGCGTCTCGCCGGTCTCGAGGTCCACCGCGCCTGGGCGAAGCGCGCGCTCAAGAAGACGTTTCCGCAAGATCGGCGAGGTCGCGTTCGAAGCGCAATGGTACGGAATGATGGGCATGACCGCGAACGCGCTGCCGCGCTTCCATCGACTCGCTCCCAATGTCGTGACCTTCTGCGGCTACAATGGCAGGGGCATCGGCACCGGCACGGTGTTCGGGCGTCTCCTTGCCGATCACGTTCTGGGCAAGCTCAGCGAGAAGGACCTGCCGCTCCCGGTCACCGACCCGGACGCGCCCGCTCTCCCGGCCTTGAGGGAAGCCTATTACGAGGCGGGCGCCCAGGTCGCCCATGCCGTCGGCGCACGGCTGTAAGCGCATTTCGCGCCACGTCGCGAAATCCAGCCGCCAAGCCGCGTAACCCCGCGCTGTCTTGATTTTAACACCTTGTCTGGCTATCCGGACTCGCATCGATGTCCGACTGACGACTCGACATCGCGTCTTGCCGCGCGACGAGGAAGCCTTCCGCATTGATAGCGGACTGGCGACATCCGGCCGCTCACTTCAACTTGATCAACGGGACTGCATCTATGGCTACGGGAACCGTCAAATGGTTCAACGCAACGAAAGGCTTTGGTTTCATCCAGCCTGACGACGGCGGCAAGGACGTGTTCGTCCATATCAGCGCCGTTGAGCGCGCGGGTCTCCGCGAACTCAACGAGGGCCAGAAGGTCGCCTATGAGATTGTCGCTGACAAGCGCACCGGACGCTCGTCGGCGGGCAACCTGAAGGTCGCCTGATTTTTTTATCCAATCTGGCGCGTAAGACAACTCAGCCCCGGCGACAAGGCCGGGGCTTTTTGTTTATGGTGGCCTGCTCATGGGGAGGCGGCGATGGTTAGGCGAGCACAAGAGACGTTTCTGGGGCTCGACATCGGCACCTCCTCGGTGAAGGCGCTGCTTGTCGATTTCGAGCAGCGCGTGCTCGCGGAAGCTTCGATCCCGCTCAGCGTTTCGCGCCCTCAGCCGTTGTGGAGCGAGCAGAACCCTGACCATTGGGTCGAGGGAGTCGAGGCCGCGGTCGCCACCATCCGCCGCCAGGCGCCGTCCGACTTCGCGCAATTGTCGGGCATTGGTCTTTCGGGCCATATGCATGGCGCGACCCTGCTCGACGCTCAGGACAAACCGCTGAGACCCGCGATCTTATGGAACGACGGCCGGTCGTTCGCCGAATGCGCCGAGCTCAAGCGGCGCGTCCCCGATCTTGAACAGCGCACCGGCAATCTCGCCATGCCCGGCTTCACCGCGCCGAAAATGCTGTGGGTCGCCGCGCACGAGCCCGAGATCGCCAAGGCGACGAGACGCGTTTTGCTGCCCAAGGACTATGTGCGCCTGCGCCTCTCGGGCGAGGCGGTTTCCGAAATGTCCGACGCCTCGGGCACGCTCTGGCTCGATGTCGGACGGCGGCGCTGGGACGACACGCTCCTCCAAGCGACGGGCCTGACCGAGAAGGCCATGCCAAGACTGGTCGAGGGTTCGGAGGTTTCCGCCTATCTCGCGCCGGAAATCGCCGCCGCCTGGGAACTCGAGGGGCGCAAGGTTCCGATTGCCGGCGGAGGCGGCGACAATGCCGCGTCTGCGATCGGCGTCGGCGCCACGGCGCCAGGGGCGGGATTCGTTTCACTCGGCACGTCGGGCGTCATCTTTTCCGTCACCGACCGTTTCGTTCGCCTCCCCGAGCGGACGCTGCACGCGTTCTGCCATGCGTTGCCGAATCGCTGGCACGGCATGGCGGTCATGCTCTCGGCCGCTTCCTCGCTCGCCTGGGTCGCCGGCGTCCTGGGGCGCGAGGACGATATCGGCAAGCTCATCGCGGGGGCGGATTCGTTCGCGCAATCGCCCGGCGCTGTCGCTTCCGCGCCGATTTTCCTTCCCTATCTGAGCGGCGAGCGCACGCCCCACAACGACGCTGCGGCGACCGCAACCTTCGCCGGACTGCGCGCGGAGCACGGTGCCGACGCGCTGGTGTTCGCGGTCATGGAGGGCGTCGCCTTCTCGTTCGCCGACGGGGTCGACGTTCTGGACGCGGCTGGCGCGCGGCCGGGTCGGCCTCTGCTTGTTGGGGGCGGCGCGCGGTCGGAATTCTGGGCGCAGATGATCGCCGACGTCACCGGCCTGACGATCGATCTCGCTTCCGGCGCGGAAGCGGGCGCGGCGCTTGGCGCGGCGCGGCTCGGCATGCTTGCCGCAGGCGCTGGAAGCGTCGAGGCGGTTTGTCCGCGCCCGCCGATCCAGCGCGAGTTCGTCCCCGATCCGAACCGCGCCGCTGGCTACGCTCCACGCCTCAAGCGCTATCGCGCGCTCTACCACGCGGAAAAAGCGACGCGGCTTTAGGCGACGCGCCATTTGGCGACGAGGTCGCCGATCGCGGTCACCAGGATTTGCACGCCGATGCACATGAGGAGGAACGCCGTCAGCCGCACGATGACCTGCCGGGCCGTGGGTCCGATCAGACCGGTAAGGCGATCGGAAAAGCGGTAGCCGATCCAGATGATCGCGGCGTTGGCGACCGCGGCGACGCTCGCGCCGAGGAAGAAGGCAACGAGGCCAACGCTGCTCGATGGCTTCTCGGCGCCGATGGTGGTCGCGACGGCAATGGTGCCGGGCCCGGTGGTGAACGGCAAGGTCAGCGGAAAGAACGCCAGCTGCATCGGATCATCGTCGCTATTCGGCGTCGCTTCCCGCTCGTGGCGCTTTTGGTCCGGGTGCGAATCGCTCGTGGTCAAGAGCTGGAAACCACTCAGCGCGATCACCGTCCCGCCCCCGATTCGCAAGGCGTCGATCGAGACGCCGAAAAAGGACAGGATGGTGGTCCCGGTCCACAACGCCCCGAACATGATCAGGAGCGAATAGAAGCCGACCCGCGCCGCGACCTTCGTCCGATCCAGGGAGCTGAAGTCCTTGGTGAAGCCATAGAAGATGAGCGCCCCGCCCATCGGATTGATGATCGAGAACAGGGAGGAGAAAGCGAGCAGAAACGCCGAATTCCGCCGTCGTGGCGAAGCTGCCCCAGTCCCCCACGCCCAAGATGTGCTCCATGCTCGCCCCCAGTTGACGAGGATTGCGTGAACAGCGCGCCCGTGTTTTCGCTGTTCCCCTCTAGCCTTTTGAGAAGCCTCCTGCGCTAGCCTTCTTGCGCCGTCGCTTCCGTAACGTGGCTGCTCAACACCCGTCTGGAATGACATTCGGACCCGGCCATCCAGCCACATCCGCTGCAGAGTTTGAAGAGGCCCATTAGCCGAAACTTAAGCGACTGCGGGGCAAAATTACGCGCAGCTCACCCAGCCACAAAGATTATGACCGCTCTCGGCCTCACGAGATCCAGCGCCTCGCAGAAAATTGTCGCCGGGCGAATCCAGGTCGTGGTCTTCACCGCGACCTTGTTTCTCTCGGCCGCTCTGCTCTTCGGCATCCAGCCGATGTTCACGAAAATGGTGCTGCCGCGGTTGGGCGGATCCCCGTCCGTATGGTCGGTCGCCATGGTCTTTTTCCAAACAATGTTGCTGGCCGGTTACCTGTATGCTCATCTTTCGACGCGATATCTCCGCTTCGGCTGGGCAGTCTCCGTTCATCTGGGCCTTCTCGCCGTCGCTTTTGTGAGTTTGCCGATCAGCGTCGCCGTCAGTTTCGGACGTCCGCCGGAGGACGGGCAGGCGACCTGGCTGATCGGGCTTTTGGCGATGTCGGTTGGCTTGCCGTTCTTCGCTCTGGCCGGCAACGCGCCCCTCTTGCAGGCGTGGTTCGTGCGGTCAGGACATCCGAACGCGCGAAACCCGTACTTCCTCTATCGCGCGTCAAACATCGGCTCTCTGGTCTCGCTGCTCGCCTACCCATTCCTCGTCGAGCCGGCGCTGACGCTGCACCAGCAATCCCACCTCTGGACCTGTGGCTTCGCATGCGCGACGATCTTGATCGGCGGATGCGCCGCGCTGGTGTGGGGAGCGACAGAGGCCGACGCAAGCCGCGCGTTCGCATCCATGACGCCTGCGCCGGGCATGCGCGCGCACGCCCAATGGATGCTGCTGTCGTTCGTGCCTTCGGCGCTTTTGGTGGCGGTGACCGCCCATATCGGCACGGAGATCATTTCGGCGCCCTATCTGTGGGTCATCCCGCTCGTCCTCTTCCTCGCATCCTTCGTGATCGTGTTCCGCGACCGCGAGATCGTGTCGCGCCGATTTCTCTTGAAAATGCAGATAGGCCTGACGGTTGCGTTGGTGTTCTCCTTCGTCTTGGCGCGTTGGACGCCAACGCTGATTGCAGTCCCGCTCCATCTCACGGCCTTTTTCGTCGCCGCGCTGCTGTGCCACGGCGCGCTTTACGCTCGCCGGCCCGACGCCGCGCATCTCACCGGCTTCTATTTGTGGATGTCTTTTGGGGGCGCGCTTGGCGGAATCTTCGCGGCGCTGGTCGCGCCGCATCTCTTCGCGACAGTCGCTGAATACCCGATTCTGATCGT
The DNA here is from genome assembly GCA_963707355.1 of uncultured Alphaproteobacteria bacterium. GTDB lineage: Bacteria > Pseudomonadota > Alphaproteobacteria > Rhizobiales > Beijerinckiaceae > Roseiarcus. The sequence continues at coordinate 44,498 of CAVPPX010000029.1, forward strand.
TGCGGCGCTGATCGCGCGTCCTCATTTCCTGGACACGCCCCTCTCGACGTGGAGGCGCGAAGCCACGCCGATCCTGATCCTTGGCGCGGTATTGCTTGCGCCGGCGGCGGTTCTGGGAGGCGGGCTCGAGGGACGCGCTCCGCTTTTCTTCCTTTTGGGTCTGCTTGGTCTTGGAGCGGCGTTCATCTGGCAAAGCGAGCACCCCGTGCGGGTGCTGGCGCTCGCCGCGGTCATGTTCGCGCTGACGCAGTTTTATGAGCTTGGATTAAGTCACGTCGTATACGCGCGTTCGTTTTTCGGCGTGCATAAGATCGTCGATTTCGCCGACGGCAAAGCGCGGCTGTTGTTTCACGGCGCGATCGTTCACGGCGCTGAGCGGCTCACCGCCAATGACGGCGCGCCGGTCGTCGGTCGGCCGGAGCAACTCACCTACTACTATCAGGGCGGACCGTTTGAGGAGGCGATCGACGCCGCGCGCGCCGCCCGAGGCGGCCGACTTCCCCGTGTCGCGCTCGTCGGCCTCGGCGTTGGAGCGCTGGCGTGCAGCCGCGCGCCGGGAGAAAGCTGGAGTGTCTACGAGATCGATCCTGAGCTCGTGCGCATCAGCACGCAGTCCGGCCTTTTCCGAACCATGCCGACTTGCGGCGCGGGTATGCGAGTGATCGTCGGCGACGCACGGCTCACGCTGACCGACGCCCGCGAGCCGTTCGATCTCATCATCCTCGACGCCTACAGTTCCGACAACATCCCGGTTCATCTGCTCACCCAAGAGGCGATGCGTCTCTACGAGTCGCTCCTCGCGCCTCGCGGCAAGATCGTCATGAACATCACCAACCGGAATATGGACCTGACGGACATTGTCGCTTCCTCGGCCCACGCGGTCGGCCTTGCGGTCAGAGATAAGCGCGATCGTTCCGCTCCAGATTTCAAAACCACGTTTCATGCTCCGGCTCATATCGCGGTGCTGGCGCGCGACGAAAAGGACTTCGGCGCGCTCGTCCCCGAAAATGGATGGCGCCCGGCGATCGCCGATCCCTCCTTTCGCACCTGGACCGACGACTACTCGAACGTCCTCGGCGCAATCCTGAAGCGGCCCTCTCCTTAACTCTACTGAAACGCGGCGACGTTTATGCTCGCGCCGCTGCAAGAGGAGAGACGGGCGTGCCCGGCCTTGACGCGATCTGGACGCCGCTTAAGAGCGCCGTCCTCGACACCTTCGGTCCTTACTCGCCCTATGGCGCCCCTGCGCTAAGCGGTGCGCTGTTGTTCTCGGCCCTCTATTACATCGCCTGTCGAAAGTCCCGCGCGCGCCGCGTCAGCGCGCGTGGTTTTGTCCGCACGATTTTTGCCCGGCGTGTCATCCTGCATCCGTCCTCGCTCGTCGACTTGCGCTTGTGGGCGCTGAACGGAATCGTTTTCACCTCCGCCTACGGTCTGCTCGGCTTGGGGCTTTTCTTCTGGCGCGACCGGATCGACAGCGCGCTGGTCGGCGTCTTTGGCGCGCATGCTCCGACCCATTGGCCGGCGTGGGCAGTCATGACCATGGCGACCGCGCTCCAGTTGCTGGCTTATGAATTCGGCTACTGGTTGACCCACTATGGCTTTCACAAGATTCCGGCCTTGTGGGAGTTTCACAAGGTCCACCATTCCGCGGAGGTGCTGACCCCCCTCACCGAATTGCGCCAGCACCCGGTCGAGATCATCGTCGTGGTCAATTTGATCGGTCTGGCCACGGCGCCACATTTGGCGTCATGACCTACACGTTCGGCCCGGGCGCGCGCCCCTTCACCTTGTTGAACGGCAATATCCTCACGATGGCGTTTCTCCTGACCTACGGTCATCTGCGGCACACCAACATGTGGATCGCCTTCACCGAAATCGCCGGCCGCATCCTGCATAGTCCCGCCCATCACCAGTTGCATCACTCCACCAATCCCGCTCATTTCGACAAGAACTTCGGTTTTGCGCTCGCCATTTGGGACTGGGCCTTCGGCACGCTCGCAATTCCCGCCAAGACGCGCGAACGCATCGTTTTCGGCGTCGGCGACGAGGCGGCGGCGTTCCGCTCGACGCTTTCCGCCCTCGTCGCGCCCTGCGTACGGGCCGCCGGACATGCGCTGAGGCTCGCCCAGAGGATCGCAGGCGAGCGCGGCGGCGCCCGCCCCGCACAGACGCCGCCCTGACTGCGGGTTCCCCTCGGTCACGAATCTCCCTATTCTCCAATGCGACCCCATCGATGAGGAGATATGGCCGTGCCGGGCGAAAAGTCCGCGCGCCGGCGCGGCGTGCTGCTGGTTCTCGTCGCCACGCTGTTGTGGAGCCTGGCCGGCCTGTTCGCCCGCCTTCTGGCCCATCTCGACGTCTGGACGGTGATCGGCTGGCGGGCGCTCCTCGGCGCGGCCTCGATCGCCGCCGTCGGCCTGATCGAATGGCGAGCCGGGCGCCTCGACAATCCGCTCGGCTTCGGCGCGCTCTCGCCGGTCGTGGCGCTGCTGGCGATGATTGCGATCTCGGCCTACGCCGCCTCGGTGATGACGACGACCATCGCCGACGTCATGGTGATCTACGCCACGATGCCTTTCGTCGCGGCGGCGCTGGGCTTTCTCGTCAATGGCGAGCGCGTCTCGGCCCGCACCCTGATCGCCTCGAGCCTGGCGCTTGTCGGCATCATCGTTATGGTGGCGAGCGGCCTCGGTTCCGGGCGTCTCCTGGGGCAGGCCTTGTCGATGCTGATGACGCTCGCCTTTGCCGGCATGATCGTCTTGCAGCGCCGCCAGCCGGGCGCCTCGGTGATCGTCGTCAATTGCCTCGGCGCCATCGGTTCCGGGATCTTCGGCCTCGCCAATTCGCCGCTCGAGCCCATCAGCCTGCACGATTTCGCCATCCTGTTCCTGTTCGGCCTGACGACGATCGGCCTCGCCTTCGTCCTCTTCATGGAGGGGGCCAAGTTCATTCCGTCCGCGGAAGCGGGTCTCATCAGTCTTCTTGATGTTGTGCTCGGGCCGCTCTGGGTGTTTATCGCTTTCGGCGAGAACCCGGGCCTGGCGACCATGCTCGGCGGCGCGATCGTGCTCGGCGCGGCCGTCTGGCGGATGGCGCCGGAGCTGCGGCAGGAACGGGTTTCTTAAAGCGTTGAGGGAGGAAGCATGAGCGGCGAGCGTTTTGCCCTGGTGACGGGCGCGGGTTCGGGAGTTGGAAAAGCATCGGCGCTGGCTTTGGCCCGCACCGGCTGGCATGTGGCTTTGGCCGGGCGGCGGCCCGAGGCGCTTGATGAGACAGCCGGCGAGGTCAAGGCGCTCGGCCGCCGCGCTCTCGCCGCGCCGACCGATGTCGGCGACCCCGGGGCGGTCAAGGCCTTGTTCGCGCTGATCGAAAGCGAGTTCGGCCGCCTCGATCTCCTGTTCAACAACGCCGGCCAGAATGCGCCTCCGGTTCCGATCGACGAACTGACCTTCGCTCAATGGAGCGCGGTGGTCGGCGTCAATCTGAACGGCATGTTCCTGTGCGCCCAGGGCGCGTTCGGCCTCATGAAGCGCCAGCAGCCGCAAGGGCGGGCGGATCATCAACAACGGCTCGATCTCGGCCCACACGCCGAGGCCCCTGTCGATCGCCTATAACGCGACCAAGCACGCGATCAGCGGCATCACCAAGTCGATTGCGCTGGACGGGCGCGCCCACGACATCGCCTGCGGCCAGATCGACATCGGCAACGCCCTGACCGAGATGGCCCGCAAGCAGACGCTCGGCGTCCGCCAGGCCGACGGGCGCATCGCGCCCGAGCCGACCATGGACGTGAACGAGGTCGGCGAGGCGGTCGCGCATATGGCCAACCTGCCGCTCTCGACCAACGTGCTCACCATGACCATCATGGCGACCAAGATGCCGTTCGTCGGCCGGGGCTAGCGCAACCTGAGGGCGAGTTTCCGCCAAATAAAACCAAGGAAAACCAAAGGAATCCAAGGAAAAAGGCTTGGATTTCCTTGGATTCCTTTGGCCGATTCCGGGCTTTTCAATGGGTTACGGGGAATCCAAATGAAAAAAACTGTCCGTCCGTGAACTCGCGTCTGGGGTTGTGCGTCGAGCGTCTGGGGCACATTTTTCGCGCTCTTGTCCGTCTCTCCGCCCTTCACCTCGCTGCGGCTCAGCCCGGAATGATCGGCATAGTTTCCGGTAACCCAGATAAGATAGCACACACTCCGGTTTTCGGAAAGCAAATTGCGGCTCTTATAGGTTGACCGTTGGTCTCGGAATTCAGCCTTGGATCGTCATGGCCGGCCTTGTGCCGGCCATCCACGCCGCCCCGCCGCGATAATCTCTTTGTCAGAAAATAATGTCTCTTATCAGATGTTTATCCTGACAGGACAGTGTTCTCGTGGATGGCCGGGTCAAGCCCGGCCATGACGAAAAACCGAAAGTTAGACGATGCTCAGTGGCCAGCAACAGCTAACGCTATAAGAGCCCAAATTGCAAAAATTGCGGAGCTACAACGGGGCCAGGCGCCGGGCACGCTGTCGCCTCTCGGCCCTAAGCCCTCCGGCGGGCAGGGCGCCCCTCCGCCGCCGGCGGAGATCAAAGCGCGCTTGTCCGTATCCGGCGCTTTTGAAGGAGTTGGCGCACTGCGCGGCGCCGCCAACCTATGGCGGGATGCGGTTTTTCCGTTTATCTAGACAATAAGACATAGATCCTGATTTTGAAGAGTGCAATACATTCGCATTAATGCGCCAAATTCGCCCAAAACGCGCCAATTGCGCGCGTTCTTGGGTCCATGCTGTCGTCTCGACTTCCGCTCTCGCGTCGCCGCGTGCGGTCTCTTGGCCCAAACGCGGAAACGTCGCGTCGCAGTCGTTAGTGAGGACGCGATCGGGGCGCCCGGTCGATTAACCAATCGTTAGTCGATCGGCCGATAACCATTTGACGCCGTATGGTCAGCCAGCATGAGTGTGACCGCGATCACTGCGCATTTGAACTGGGGGCGCCACCATCCGGCCTTGACATCGTTGTCGGTCAGGCGCTTTTGGCCGGCGCAGCGTCGAAGGGGGACGGCGGGTTTGGGGACCATGCACTATCTGTTGCTTCTTCTTGTCGCCGTGACCATGGCTTGCGGGGCGGCGGCCACTGTCACCATCGAGCTTGCGCCTGCTTACGCGGACGCCAGCGCCAAGGGCTATTAGGGCCCGCACGAGGGCTTGCCCCTCTCCCCTCATCCCGAGCTTGTCGAGGGACGGGAGAGGGGTTGGGGTGAGGGTTCGGCGCGAAGCGCGCCTTCGCCTTTGAAGAAGCCCTCATCCGTCGCGCTACGCGCGCCACCTTCTCCCGGAGGGAGAAGGGAGTTCATGCCCCTTCTCCAACGGGAGAGGGGTTGGGGGTGAGGGTTCGGCGCGAAACGCGCCTTCGCCTTTGAAGAAACCCTCATCCGGCGCTTCGCGCCACCTTCTCCCGGAGGGAGAAGGGAGGGGCCGCGTCAGGCGGGCGCGGCGTTTTTCGCGATCTCGTCCAGCGCGGTCAACGTGTCGCCCGGCAGTTTGAGGCTGGCCGCGGCCAGGTTTTCGCGCAGGTGCTCGAGCGACGAAGTGCCTGGAATGAGCAGGATGTTGGGGGCGCGCTGGAGGAGCCAGGCGAGCGCGACCTGCATCGGCGTGGCGCCGAGCCGCGTCGCCGCCTCGCTCAATTCCGTCGACTGCAACGGCGTGAAGCCGCCGAGCGGAAAGAACGGCGCATAGGCGATTCCGGCTCGGGCAAGCTCGTCGATCAGGGCGTCGTCGTCGCGATGCGCCACATTGTACATGTTCTGCACGCAGACGATGTCGCAGATCCGCCGCCCCTCTTCGATCTGATTGGCGGTGACGTTGCTGAGGCCAATGTGGCGGACGAGGCCCCGCCGCTGAAGATCGGCCAGGACATTGAGCGGCGCCTCGATCGGTCCTTCGGCAGGTCCGTGGATCGCGCCCATGATCCGCAAATTGACGATTTCGAGCACGTCAAGGCCGAGATTGCGCAGATTGTCATGCACCGCGCTCTTGAGGTCATCCGGGCTCATGGCCGGATTCCACGACGCGTCTGGCCCACGCCGGGCGCCGATCTTGGTGACGATCACAAGGTCGCCGGGATAGGGATGGAGCGCCTCGCGGATGATCTGGTTGGTCACATGAGGCCCATAGAAGTCGCTGGTGTCGATGTGATCGACGCCGCTCGCGACCGCTTCGCGCAGCACGGCGATCGCGGCGGCGCGGTCCTTGGGCGGCCCGAACACGCCCGGCCCAGCGAGCTGCATGGCGCCGTAGCCAAGGCGCTTCACCACCCGGTCGCCGAGCGGAAACGCCCCCGCGGCTCTGATGTCGTTCATAAGCTCGTCTCCTCTTGGATCGGCTCTGAATATAGTCCGCGAGGGCGCGCAGGCCATAATCCGGATCAAAGTTGTGCGGCGCGGCGAACAACAGCAGCAGACCGGCTGACGCAGGGGATGAGACCGCGCGGCTAAGCAAGTTTGCGTTGGCGGACCAACGCAAACTTGCTTAGATTCCTTGATTTCGCAGGATTTTGAGCCGAAAAGCGGCATCCACTTTTCGGCAATCCTGCTTGGAGGACAACCGGCGATAGCGCCGAGAATCCGGTTGCTTTCGGTGGAAACGGGATTTAGTGAATAAAAACTGCAAGCTGGGGTATGCGTGATGCAGTGGGAGCGGAATTGAGCCGGCCCGATCGTGCATCGGCGTCCGTGGGCTGCGCGCATAGGTCAGGGCCAGATTGGCTCGCGCGAGCCGAAGGCTGGCCGCTGCGGTTTGGGGCCATGTTCGCGGCGACGATCGGCGCCGCCGTCGCGGCGTTCGCCGTTTCCCCCGCCGCGCTCGCGCAAGTCGCCGGCGCTTCGTCTCCGGCGCCTGCCGCGCAAGCCGCCGGCGCTTCGTCTCCGGCGCCAGTCGGCGCTCCGGCGCCTGCCGCGCCAGTCGCCGCCGCGCCTGCCGCGCCCATGAACGATGCGGACAAGCGTGTCGCCGCCGACCTCCTGTTCAAGCGCCTGCTGCTCAAGCCCGACGATCTGGCGCCGGATTCCAATACGCCCAGCTCGAGACCGAACTCGGCGATTACGAGGCCGCGATCGGCGCGCTCGAGCGCATCCTCTACTACAACCCCAATCTTCCCCGGGTGAAGCTGCAACTCGGCGTGCTCTACTTTCATCTGCGTTCCTACGAGATGGCGCGCAATTATTTCGACGCCGTGATCAACGCGCCGGACACGCCCTCCGACATTCGCACCGAGGTGCAGACCTATATCGCCGCGGTCGACAAGGCGGTCGCGATCAATCAGTTTTCGGTCTACGGGCAATTCGGCCTCGCTTATCAGACCAACGCCAACGCCGGCCCCAACAGCCCGAACGTTCTTGCGCTTGGCCAGAACGCGCTGCTGTCGCCTCAGTTTCAGAAGACCCCGGACTGGAACGCGTTCGGACTGGTCGCCGTGCATGATTTCTATGATTTCAACGATCAGCGCGGCGACGGATGGGAATCCGATCTGGTCGCCTATTACTCGCAGCAGTTCAAAGTCACGCGGCTCGATCTGGGCCTGGCCGAATTGCGCACCGGCCCACGGCTCGGGATCGGCGATTACGGCGGCATCACCGTCCACCCTTACGCGATCGGGAACGAGCTGACGCTCGGCGGCGTGAACTATCTCAACACGCTTGGCGGCGGCGTGTCGATGAACTGGCCGGTCAACGAGACGCTCACAATCACGCCGGGGGTCGAGTTTCGCAACCGCTACTTCTACAATTCCGACGAATTATCCCACCGCCGCCGGCCAAAGCGGCGGACAATGGATCGGCTATGTCTTCGGCTCGGGGCTGATTTCCGCTCCCTGGGGCCTGTCGTGGCAGGGCCGCGTCTCCTACACCAACTCGAGCGCGAGCTATGGGCCGTATGCGTTTCACGATTTCTCGATCGACGCCGGATTGCCCTATTCTTTCGCGGCCCCCGCGTTCGCGCATACGGGCTCGCTGTGGACGTTCACGCCCGCGGCTGGCTTTTCCTACACCCCTTACGCGGCGCCGGACCCGTTCGTCTCGCCCTTCGTCACCCGCACGGATCGACAATGGCGGGTGTCGGGAACCCTGGATACGAGCTTCTACCACAACATCGGCTTCACGCTGCAGGTCCAATATCTGCGCACCTATTCGACCGTTCCGAACTACAGCCTTCAGGATTTCATCGTCGCCGCGGGGCCCACGTTCCACTTTTGACCTTTAGGACATTCGTAATGCGCCGGAGACGATCTCTTCCGCTGCTGTTCGCCGCCTTGCCCCTCGGCGCCTGTCTCGCGCTATCGGCCGGCGCCAGCGCCAATACGGTCGGCACGGCCGGCGCGGTCAACACGACCTCCTCGGGCACGGTCCCCGGCGCGCCCACTCGAGTGATCGAGATCGGGACGCAGGTGGTCGAGAACGAGAAGATCCAGACCACCGCGACCGGCAGCGTCCAGGTGCTGTTCATCGACAAGACGACCCTGAACGTCGGCCCCAACTCGACGCTGGTGATTGACCGCTTCGTCTACAATCCGGCCACCACCAAGGGGGAGCTTGCGCTTTCGCTGGGCAAGGGGGTGTTGCGCGTCGTCGGCGGCGTCGCGACGCATTCCGAGGGGGCGACGATCAGAACTCCGGTCGCGGCGATCGGCTTGCGCGGCGGCATCGCCATGATCTCGCATAGCTCGGCCAACGGCACACACGCAATTCTCGGCTTTGGCCACATGTCCGTCACGTCGCTCTGCGGCGGGTCAGATTGCCATCCGACCACGATTGACGTCTCGCGCCCTGGCTACGGCGTGACCGTCACGGGGTTCAACAGGCCTCCCTCCGCCCCCGGCCGGATAAGCAGCCAGGAGCTCGCGCTGGCGAGTTCTCGGCTGACGAGCCAGAAAGGCCAAAGCGGAGGGACAACACAGCAGCCGACGGACAATCAGGCGCGGACTTACAACGTCGGCACGCCCACCTCGCCTGGCGCGCCGATCACTCAGACCGCCTCTCAGGGACGCGCCAATGCGCTGACAGTCGTCAACGCCACCCAACAGACCGTCACGACGGCGGCGCAAACCAAAACTTCGACCGGAACCGCGACGCGCGTCGCCATTCAGAACTTCATCCAGGCGTTGACGCAGGTCGTTCCGCCACCCATCACGCCGCCGCCGATCGTTCCGCCGCCGATCGTTCCGCCGCCGATCATTCCGCCGCCGATCATTCCGCCCGTCACGCCGGCGCCCACTGCAACTTACGCCATGGTCACTCAAGGGCCTTTCAGCACGAGCCCGGGCTCGACCGCGAGCCCCTTTCCCTATCTCACCGGCGCCTTCGCCGGGACCGGCAATTTCACGGTCTCGCCGATCCTCGGCTACCAGAGAGGCGGCCTCAATCCGGACGGCACGCCGGATACGACCTCAAGACAGTTCCAGGCTGGCCTTAGCGTGACTGGACAAGGCGCGGCGCAGAACGCGACGCTGTTCGTCATGACGTCGGCGATCAGCAACGCGCCCAACATCGGCTTCACCCAGGCTGGCGGGTTCACGGGCGTGACGATGCGCAATGGCGCCGGATGGTACGGACTGGCCACCGGCGCCGTGTCGTCGGCGACGCCGAATTCGGCGCCCAACAGCGTGACAACTCGGAATGGCGTGCCGATTGCCGGCTTCGCTCTGAACAACACGACGACGAACCTGAACACGGGGACCGTGGCAAACACTCAGTCCTACAATTATGTCCAATCCGGCCCGGCAAACTACAAGTTCAATCCGGTCACGGCAGGAACGCCGACGACCCTTGCCAACAACCATCCGACTTTATCCCTGAACGGCTATGTCGGCGGCGTGATGGTGACGGCGACCGGCGGCGCGTCGCCGCCGTTTACGAACTACACCAAGCCCTATGTCATAACCAACCTCACCGGGAAGCCTGGCGACGTCGGCATCTTCCTGCCGGGCGATTCAAGCGAGATGCTTGCGATCTTCAACGTCGGGAGCGTCGCCGCGCCAGCGAACGGCATGACGAGTTCCAGCTATGTCTTCGGAAGCCTGAACGGGAACGGCCTGACCGGGCTGAACAGCGCGCGCGGCACGTATGTCAATCCCACGAATTTCGGCGCGCGGGACGCGGCGGTGTTCAACAACGGGGCCAATACGCCTGTCTCGCTGCGCAACGGCCAGTCGCTGTCGTCGATCGGAGGCTATTCCAATCAGCTCATGGTGACGGCCGAGAGCGTTGGCGCGAATACGTCCGCGTTTCTGACGTCGATCTCCTCCACCAACGTTCAGCCCTGCGCCTGCAAATCCACGCAGTGGGGTTTCTGGAGCGCCATCAATGGCGCAAACACCAACGGCCAACTGACCTTCGAGGATCAGGGCGTTCTCTTGCTGTGGGTCGCCGGCGTCCCGGCGACCGCCGGATCTCTTCCGGTGACCGGCACGGCCACTTACACCGGCCACGCCATCGCCAGTATCGCGGCCCCCAACTCGATCACCAGCTATCTCGCCGCCGGCGCGTTCTCGGCCATCGCCAATTTCGCCACCCGCACAGGCGCAGTATCGATCACGGGCCTCGACGGAACGAACTACACCGGCACGGCCATGCAGAAAATGGCGTCGCCGACCACGTTCACCGGTTCGTTGATCGGCAATAATAACGGTCGGACCGGAACGCTCGCCGGCTCGTTCTTCCAGGGCGGCCCAACCAACTCGACTCCGGCCTATGGCGAGATCGGCGGCTCGCTCATTCTGAACGGGACCGGCGGCTACTTGGGAAGCGGAATTTTCGCGGCGCGAAAGCCGTAAGGCGCGGCCAAGATCCAGTCGAGCAACGCGCGACCCATCCCTATTCGGGCGCGGCGGTCAAGGGCTCGAGCGGGGCGGCGATCGCCCCATGCGCAAGGTCGGCGGAGAAAAGCGCCAACCCTTTGGGCTCATTGCCGTTCGGGTGGACCAGCACGATCGAGCCGCGCCCGGGCTTCTGCCCCAGCGCCAGCCAGGCGTCGGCGCCGAGCGTGACCAGGTGGAACCGGCTCACCGCCTGCATCAGCGGATCGCTGGAGACGAGGCCGGGGAAGCGGAAGAACAGCGACGGGGTCTCGCCATTGGCGATCAGCAGCCGCTCGGTGTCGAGGATCTCTTCCTGCGGATCGACGCCCTTCGTCAAGAGGAAGTTCGCATCGTCCGGCAGCTTGCGGCGATAGGGGTGGTGATAGGTGTGATCGGTCCACACGATGTCGAGCGCGCCAGCGTTGCGTTGGTCGACGAGCCAACGAAAATCGTCGAAGTGATGGATGAGCCAGAGGCCTGAGATCGAGAGCGCCACCGGAACGTGCGGGCCTGCGGATTCGAGACGCATGAAGAAGGCGCGATCAAGCGGCTTCCGGCTTGGGCAGAGGTCGCCGGTGACGAAATCGCCCTGGCCCTCGCCGTGGGTCAGACCGGCGTTCTGAAGAAAGCCGCGGTGGACGAGGCCGGGCGCTTCGGCGGATTCGCGGATCGCGCGGCCCATGCGGGTCGCAGCTGAGCTCGTCCTCGCTCTCCTCGCGGCAGGTCCAGCACGCCGCGCGTTCGAGCCGCGTGGTCATGGCCTCGGGATCGGCGAGAAGAGCGATCTTTTGGCCCGCCACGGTCATCTCGCGGATCGCGACCGCCTTGCGTCCATCGGCGGCGACGCAGGCCTTCAGCACAGGTTGATAGTCCGCGACGGCGGCCATGCTCTGAAGCCGCGTCGCCGGCGCTGGCGTGAAGGCGCAGTCGGACGCCCGCGCTGCGCTGGCTAAGCCAGCGCAGGCGGCGAACGTGATCATGAGAAGGCGCAGGAATGCGGGCAAAGACGGTTCTCGGATTGAAGGCGTCCTTCTACCCAAGAGCGGCGCGCGCGGCTAGAGCGGGGGCCCGAGCATGATGAAGGCCGGCTTAGCAAATGCTTCGCCCCGGTCTGCGTTGCCCGTCCGCCCGGACGCGGAACAAGCGCGGGTCAGGTTCACCCCCGCCGCGGCCCGCGCGTCGAGCGCGGCCGCTCGGGCGCGCCGGCGACCGCCAGCAGCTTGCGGAACTCGTCGCGCTTCTCATGGATCGAGGCGATGACCAGGCCCATCGGCACGCCAAGATCGACCAGCACCGCCTCGGAGAGCTGCAGGCTCGCCTCGATCGTCTCGGGCACCGCATCGGTCACGCCGAGCCCATAAAGCGCGCGGGCGTGGTCGGCGTCGCGGGCGCGCGCGACCAGGGTTATGTCGGGCCTGAGGCGCCGCGTCGTCTCGACCACCGCTTCGTTGGACGCCGGCAAATCCATGGTGACGACCACGGCGCGCGCCGTTTCGAGTCCGCAACGGCGCAGATATTCGGGCCGCGCCGCGTCGCCATAATAGACCGGCTTGCCGTCAGAGCGGGCCTGGAACGTCACCCCGACGTTTAAGTCCACGGCGATGAATGGGATTGCGTGCCGGTCGAGCATGTCGCCGATCAGCGCGCCGACGCGGCCATAGCCGACGATGATGACGCGGGACAACTCGCTGTCCGGCGGGATTTCCGGCTCCTTTGCATCGGCGCTCCCTCGCGGGCTGGAGCCAATGCGCGCGCCGAGCTTCGCCAGCCCCGGGATCACAAGCATCGATATCGCGACCGCGCTGATGAGAATCGTCGCCAGCATGCGATCGATGAGGCCTCCCGCCAGCGCGGCGCCGATCATGACGAAACCGAACTCGCCGCCCGGACCCAGCAGGAGCGACGTCTCGGCCGCCGCGCGGGACGAGAGACGAAACGCCCGCCCAAGCCCGAACAGCGTCAGCGCCTTCGCGGCCGCCAGCGCCGCGGCGAGACCCAGAATGAGGCCGGGCCGCGCGAGGATGAAGGCCGGATTGATCGCGGCGCCGACGGAGACGAAGTAGAGCCCGAGCAAGAGGCCCCGAAACGGTTCGATCGTCACTTCGATCTCGCGGCGATATTCGGTCTCGGCCAGGAGGAGCCCGGCGACGAAGGCGCCGAGCGCCATCGACAAATGGCTCGCCGCGGCGGCCAGCCCATCGCCGAGCACCACCAAGAGGCACGCGGCCATGAAGAATTCGGGGCTCTTGGTTTCAGCGACGAAATGGAAGAACGGCCGCAACGCCAACCGGCCGAAAACGACCAGGGCGGTCAGAACGAGCGCCGCCGGAACGAGCGTGGTGAGAAGCTGCCACGCCAGGCCGCGCTGGCCCGCCGCCGACAACGCCCCCGTCATGACGAGGAGAGGCGCGACCGCCAGATCCTGAAACAGCAGGATCGCCAAACTCGCCCGCCCGGCGCCGGAATGAAGCCGCTTGCTCTCGACCAGCATCGGAATGACGATCGCGGTCGACGACATCGACAAAGCCGCTCCGACCGCAAGCGCCGAAGGGGGCTCGAGGCCAAGGCGCCACGCCGCGGCGGCCAGAATCAGCGCCGTGACGACGACCTGCGCAGCCCCGAGCCCGAACACCAGGTGGCGCATGCGCCTGAGCCGCTCGAACGACAATTCGAGCTCCATCGTGAACATGAGCGCGACGACGCCAAAGGCGGCGATGCGGTCGATGGATTCGACATTGATAGCCAGCGCCTTGAGCCACGGCGCGTTTCGGGCGATCGCGCCGAGGCCATAGGGTCCGAGGGCGACGCCTGCGAGCAGGTAGCCCAGGACCGGGCTGATGCGCAGCCGGAAGAACAGCGGCGCGACCACGCCCGCCGTCACCAGGAACAGCAGCGTCTCCTTGTAGACCGAGAGGTCGACCGGCTCGTTCAGTTGCGCCCCTCCTCGGAACCGCGCGCTTGTGCGCGGGCGAGCCTATTCGATTCGACCTCGAAGGGTAGCGTCGCCGCGCGCGCCTTGGCATGGTAAGTGCGTATTGTTGTCTTCTGGGGAGCGCCATGCCGCTTTATGCTCACGAACGCGAAACGGCTCGGATCATGGCGCTCTCGCCGGTCGTTCCGGTGCTCACGGTCGCGAGCGTCGAGGATGGGCTCGCCCAGGCCAAGGCGCTTGTGGCCGGCGGCCTCTACGCGATCGAAGTGACGTTGCGCACGCCCTCCGCGCTCGAGGCGATCAAGGCCATCGCCAAAAATGTGCCGAACGCCGTCGTGGGAGCCGGCACGATCGTCTCAGTCGACCAGATCAATCAGGCGGTCGCGGCCGGGGCCAAGTTTCTGGTCAGTCCGGGCGCTCCCGCGGCGCTCGCCAAGGCCGCGGCGCAATCGCCGGTTCCGTTCCTGCCGGGCTGCGCGACAGCTTCGGAGGCCATGGCCTTACGTGAGCTCGGCTTCCGGGCGCTGAAACTCTTTCCCGCCGAAGCGGCTGGGGGCGTGAAGCTGCTCGCCTCGCTTGCGGCGCCCTTAGCCGATCTCCGCTTCTGCCCGACCGGCGGCATTGATCTTCAGAAGGCGCCGGAATACCTGCGGCTCCCGAACGTGCCCTGCGTCGGCGGATCGTGGATGTTGCAGAAGGCGGCGCTCGCCGCCGGCGATTATCTCGCGGTCGAGGCGCTGTCGCGCGACGCGGCGGGGCTTGCGCGGGCGGCGCTGTAGACGCGATCGTTGATCGCGTCGGCCGCGACCAGCGGTCGCGGCTACAGGGCTAAGCGGCCGCGGGCTCGGCCTTGGCTTCGGCGCGCTTCTTGGCGATTTCGCGCTTGAGCTTGACCGCGTCCTGGGAAAGCTCGAACTCGTGCGCCTTGGTGAGGAAATCGTCGAGGCCTCCACGATGCTCGACCGAACGCAACGCCGCCGCGCTGACGCGCAGCCGCACGGAGCGCTCAAGCATGTCCGAGACGAGCGTGGCCTGGACGAGGTTGGGCAAGAAGCGCGTGCGCGTCTTGCGGTTGGAATGGCTGACCTTGTTGCCGGATTGAACGGCAATGCCTGTCAGCTCGCAGCGGCGTGACATCGAACTACGATCCTTCAAACGAATGCTTCGGCTTGTTGCGGCAAATATGAAAGCGGGCCGCTCCAATCAAGAAGCGCCCCGCCTGCCGCTCGGCCTGGCTAAAAGATGACGGGTCTATAGGGGAGCGGGTTTTCGGCGTCAAGCTTGCCGCGCTCGACACACCCTCCCGCTTCCTCTACCTTCGCGCCCCATGCAACAGGGACGGGCAAGCGTGACCGCGCTGGGCGCGGCGGGTCACCGGGCGGCGCATCAGGTCCTCGAGCGGGGGTTCGTGTTCGCCGACCCGCTCGCGCTTCCGATTCTAGGCCAGGATGCCGACAACGCCATCGCGCTCGCCAAGGAACGGCCGGAACGGCGAGGCTTGCGCCTTTTTATTGCGATGCGCAGCCGCTTCGCCGAGGATTCGGCCCGGCGTGCGATCGAGAAAGGCGTGCGGCAGATCCTGGTCCTGGGCGCGGGTCTCGACACCTTCGCCTACCGGCTCGAGCGGACCGAGGACATGCGCGTCTTCGAGCTCGATCATCCGGCGACGCAAGCCGAGAAGCGGCGCCGGCTCGCCGAGGCGCAGATCGCCGAGCCTCGGCATGTCTCGTACGTCGCTCATGATTTCGAAAATGGCGGGATGAAAGCCGCGCTCACGGCCGCCGGCCTCGATCCGGCCGGACGGACCTTTGTCATTTGGCTCGGCGTCACGCCCTACCTGACCGAGGAGGCGGTGTTCGCGACGCTCGGCGAGCTCGCGAGCTGGCCGGGGGGCACGGAAGTCGTGTTCGACTACGCCAACCCGCCCGAGCGGGTCACAGATTCCACGGCGCGCGCTCATCATGAGCAGATGGCCGAGCGGGTGGCGGCGAGCGGCGAGCCGTTCCGGGGCTATTTCGACTCGCCTGCGCTTCACGCTCGCGCCCGCGAGCTGGGGTTTTCCGAGATCGAGGATCTCGATCGCGCGGCGCTGGTTGCGCGCTATCTGCCGGATCTGGCGGTCCCTCCCCGGCCCGGGCCGGGTGGACACGTTGTCAGGATGGCGACGGCGTAACGCACCTGCATTTTGAGCACGCGATGCCCTCTCCTACGAAAGAGAGGGTTGGCGCGCGAAGCGCGCTCTCGCAGTGGAGCCCCTCATCCGTCCGACGGTAACCCCTCGGCCACCTTCTCCGGGGGAGAAGGAAGGGGCGCGTCAACCCGATCGCGATCCGCTCCAAGCAAAGAAGAGGCCACGCCCGGGGCGCGGCCTTAGCCTGTTATCAACTCAGGTCGAAGCGGTCTTACGTCTGCGGCTGCGGCTCGAGACCGCCGGCCTCTGGACCGATCGGACGCTGCTTGCCGGTCGACGGCACGGCGGCGCGCGGGGGCGCGGGAGGCTCCCGGTCGGTCGCCGATTCGCGCACCGGCCTCACGCCCTGCAACAGGCCAACGATCTCGTCGCCGGTCAGCGTCTCGAACTCCATCAATCCGCTCGCAAGCGTTTCGAGATCAGCCTTCCGCTCGGTGAGGATGCGGGTCGCCGTTTCATGGGCTTCCTGCACCAGCCGGCGCACTTCCTGGTCGATCGTCTCGGCGGTTGCTTCCGAGATGTTCTGCTGCCGGCCGAGCGAATAGCCGAGGAACACCTCGTCCTGGTTCTCGCCATACATGACCGTGCCAAGCTTGGGAGAGAAGCCGAGCCGGGTCACCATGGCGCGGGCGATCTTGGTCACCTGCTGGATGTCGCCAGCTGCGCCAGAAGTCACCTTGTCCTTGCCGAACATCAATTCCTCGGCGACGCGGCCGCCCATCGACATCGCCAGCATGGCGATGAGCTCCTCGAAGCTCTGCGAAATCTGATCGCGTTCGGGCAGCGATTGCACCATGCCGAGCGCGCGACCGCGCGGAATGATCGTCGCCTTGTGGATGGGCGTCGAGGCCGGCATCGAGACCGAGACGAGCGCGTGGCCGGCTTCGTGAAAGGCGGTCAGCCGCTTTTCCTGTTCGGTCATGATCAGCGTCCGCCGTTCGGCGCCCATCATGATCTTGTCGCGGGAATCCTCGAACTCCTGACGCGTAACCACGCGCTTTCCGCGCCGGGCGGCGAGCAGCGCCGATTCGTTGACCAGATTCATGAGATCGGCGCCGGAAAAGCCCGGCGTTCCGCGCGAGACCACTTTGAGGTCGACGTCGGGCCCGAGCGGGACCTTGCGGACATGGACCTTCAGGATCTTCTCGCGGCCGATGAAGTCCGGGTTCGAGATGACGATCTGGCGGTCGAAGCGGCCGGGCCGCAGCAATGCGGGATCGAGCACGTCGGGCCGGTTGGTCGCGGCGATGATGATGATGCCTTCGTTCTGCTCGAAGCCATCCATCTCGACGAGCAGCTGGTTGAGCGTCTGCTCGCGCTCGTCGTTGCCGCCGCCGAGGCCCGCGCCGCGATGGCGACCGACCGCGTCGATTTCGTCGATGAAGATGATGCAGGGCGCGTTCTTCTTCGCCTGCTCGAACATGTCGCGCACGCGGCTCGCACCGACGCCGACGAACATTTCGACGAAGTCGGAACCCGAAATGGTGAAGAAGGGCACATTGGCTTCACCCGCCACCGCCCGAGCGGTCAGGGTCTTGCCGGTGCCCGGCGGGCCGACGAGCAGCACGCCGCGCGGGATGCGGCCGCCGAGCTTCTGGAACTTCTGCGGGTCGCGCAGGAACTCGACGATCTCCTGCAGGTCCTCCTTGGCTTCGTCGACGCCGGCGACGTCCTCGAACGTCACCCGCCCCTGCGCTTCCGTGAGCAGCTTGGCCTTCGACTTGCCGAATCCCATCGCCTTGCCGGCGCCGCCCTGCATCTGCCGGGTCATGTAGATCCAGAGGCCCAGGAACAGCAGCACGGGCAGAACGCTGGAGACGATCGTGAGCAGCCAGTTGTTGCCGTCAGACGGCGGCTTGGCCGTGATCGTCACGTCCTTCTTGTAAAGCGTCTGCACGAGGCCGGGGTCGTTCGGCGAATAGGTCTGGAACGTTCGCCCGTCCTTCATATGGCCGGAAATCTCCGGACCGGCGATCGTGACGTCGCGAACGTTGCCGGCGTCGGCGTCGGACAAGAGCTGGCTGAAGGTGATCTCGCTCGACGGCGACTTTTGGCCCGGACTCTGAAACAAAGTCACGAGCGCCAGAACGAGCAGAAAGATGATCACCCAGAGGGCGAAATTTCGATAGTTGGCGTTCATAATCTTTCCGTCACGGGGCGCGGTCGTCTGAGAATTCCCGGACCCTTCCGACCCCGTTTCTGCCATTTAAGCGCACGCGGCCGAATTGCCAAGAGAACTCAAATTGTCTCAACATCCAGTGAAGGCCGAAATTGTCGCTTTTTGGCGGCGCGCGGAGGGGCCGGCGGCCGCTCGCCCAGCGACCCTGATGGTTCGGCAAAGGTTAAAGCCCGTTGAAATCATTCGAATGTCGCGAATGTCACAAACCCGCAAGCTTCATGCCGTCTTCTCTTCGGAAAGGGCCAGTTCCTCCATCATCGCCTTGCGCATCAAATACTTTTGCGCCTTACCGGTGACCGTCATCGGGAACGAATTGACGAAGCGGACGTAGCGCGGAACCTTATAATGGGCGATTCGCTCTCGGCAAAACGCGATAATTTCGGCCTCGTTCAAGCTCGTGGCCTCGCGGCGGCGAACCCAGACGCAAAGCTCCTCGCCATAGCGACGGTCGGGAACGCCGAAGGCCTGGACCTCGGCGACCGCCGGGTGGGTGAAGAGAAATTCCTCGACTTCGCGCGGATAGACGTTCTCGCCGCCGCGAATGACCATGTCCTTCAGCCGGCCAACAATATTGCAGTAACCTTCCTGATCGATGGTCGCCAGATCGCCTGTGTGCATGAATCGGGCGCCGTCGATCGACGCTGTGGTCGCCGCCAGGTCATCCCAATAGCCGCGCATGACGCTGTAGCCACGGGTCAGCAACTCGCCGGCGACCCCCGGGGGAACAATTCGACCCTCGGCGTCGACAATCTTGACTTCGAGATGGGGCAGGATGCGTCCGACCGTGGAGACGCGCCGCTCGAGCGGATCGTTGTAGGCGCTCTGAAAGCTGACCGGGCTCGTTTCGGTCATGCCATAGGCGATGGTGACCTCGCTCATATGCATGGCGTTCACCACTTTTCGCATCACTTCGACCGGACAGGGCGAGCCCGCCATGATGCCCGTCCGCAAGCTCTCGAGGTCGAAGCGCGCGAATTCGGGATGTTCGAGCATGGCGATGAACATCGTCGGAACCCCGTGCAGGCCGGTGCATCGTTCGGCTTGCACCGCCTCCAGGGTGGCGATGGGATCGAATCCTTCGGACGGGCTCACCATGCAGGAGCCATGAGTCACGCAGGCGAGATTGCCCAGCACCATGCCGAAGCAATGGTAGTACGGCACCGGAATGCACAAGCGATCCTCGGCCGTGAGGCGCATGGCCTCGCCGATGAAATAGCCGTTGTTGAGGATGTTGTGATGGGTCAGCGTCGCCCCTTTGGGCGCGCCGGTCGTTCCCGACGTGAACTGGATGTTGATCGGATCGTCGAACTGAAGCGTCGCTTCGAAGGCCATGAGCTCGGCGCGCTCGCTTGCCGTTGCGGGTTTGGCGACCTCATCGAAATTGAGCATGCCGGGCGACCTGTCCGTCCCTAAGCGGATGACGAACTCAAGGTTTGGCAAGCCCTTGGACTGCAGCTTGCCCGGTTGGGCGGCGTCGATCTCGGGGGCGCAGGTTCGCAGCGAGGCGAAATAGTCGTTGTTCTTGTGGCCCGGGCTCAGGATCAGCGCCCGACAGCTGGATTTCTTGATCGCGTAATCAAATTCATGACTTCGGTAGGCGGGATTGATGTTGACGAGAATAATCCCGGCGAGCGCCGTGCCGAACTGCGCCAGAACCCATTCGCTGACATTGGCCGACCAGACGCCGACCCGATCGCCCTTTTCGAGGCCCAGTTTGCGTAAGCCCACGGCCAGGTCTTCGGACCGGCGCAGGAGGTCGGCGTAGCTCAAGCGCACGTTTTGGTGACGGGTGACGAGCGCGGGGCGCTCCGGCCCCTCCGCCGTGACGCGCCGCAGGAGCTGGCCGATCGTCTCGCCGATCAGCGGCGTCGAAGACACGCCGTGGACGTAGGATTGCGTGAGCGGCGCCATTTTCGCTCCCTCCAGCCGCTTGACGGCTTTTCATCAACCAAGCGTTGCGCTCTTGGCGGCGCTCAATTCATGTTTCTCTATCACAATTCGCGCAAATAGGCCGCCGGCTTCTGGCTCAATGTGCGCCAGGCGCCGATCATGCCGAGCCCGACGGTGATCGCAAGGCCGCCGCCGGCGGCGGCGAGGGCGGAGCGCAGATCGAAAACGAAATCGAACTGCATGATGCGCCAGACGACCCAGTAAGCCGCGAGCGTTCCCGCCGCGACGCCGAACGCCGCCGTCGCAATCCCCAAAAGCGCGTATTCGATCAGGAACATCATCGTCAGCCGGCCACGCGTCGCGCCCAGAATCTTCAGGATTGTCGCATCGGCGAGGCGGGCGCGCCGATTGGCGGCGAGCGCGCCGGCGAGAACCAGGACCGAGGTGGCGAGCGCCACCCCCGTCGCCGCGCGGATGGCGAGCGCGAGCTTGGCGACCAGCGTTTCGACGCTGTCCATGGCTTCGCGCACCCGGACGCTGGCGACGTTCGGGAACGCCTGCGCCACCGCGCGCATGAGCTTGAGCTCGGCGTCCGGCGCCGTGGAAGGCAGCGCCGCGGACACGAGTTCGGTGTAGGGCGCGCCTTTGAGCGCGTTGGGCGAATAGACCAGCACGAAATTGATGGCGAAGCTGCGCCAGTTCACTTTGCGCAAGTTCGCGAGTTTCGCCGCGATGTCGCGACCGAGCACGTTGACGACGACCGTATCGCCGAGATGGAGGCCGAGGCCCTCGGCCACTTCCTCCTCCATCGACACCAGCGGCGGCCCGGAATAGCCGCTTGGCCACCATGTCCCAGCCACGACCTCGGAACCCTGCGGCAGTTTGTCGGCGAAGGTGACGCCGCGATCGCCTTCCAGCGCCCAGGCGACCTTGTCGCTGGGCTTGACCTTCTCGACCGGCCTGTCGCCAAGCTGCACGAAGCGCCCGCGCATCATTGGCGTCTCGCTGATTTTGACGCCCGGCGCCTCGCGCTTGACGAAGTCGACGAAAGGACCAGCGTCGGCTCCGCGCACATCGAGGAAAAAGAAGCTCGGCGTCACGCCGGGCTGAGCCTCGCGCAATTCGGCGCGCATGTTGGCCTCGACGAGGGTGAGCGCGACGAGCGCGGTCAGCCCTAAGCCGAGCGACAGGACGACGGACGGCGTCAGCGCGCCGGGCCTGTGAATCGCGTCAAGCGCCATGCGCCACTCGACGAAGCGCGAACGGGGCGCGCGCCGCGCAAGATAAGCAATGCCAAGAGCGACAAGCCGGAGCGCAAGGAACGACACGATCGTCGCGACTGCGACCATCGCCGCGACCGATTGTTGCGGGCTGGTCAGGACGGCAAGCGCGAAAAGCGCGACGCCAGCGAGCGCGGCGCCGGCAAGATAGCGCTTGCGCGGCCAGCCCTGGCGCTCCTCGATGAGGTCGCGGATCAGCGTGGTCACAGGCAGGTCGTGGGCGCGCCCGAGCGGCGCGATCGAGAAGGCGAGCGCGGTCAACAGTCCGTAGATCAGACCGAGGCCCATGAGGCTCGGCGAGATCGACGGCGCGAGGGGAATCGGCAGCAGGGAGCCGAACAGCCAATTGACCGCGAAGGGAATCGCCGAGCCCAGCGCCGCCCCGAGAAGCGCGCCGATCAGCGCCACGATCATGAACTCGACGAGCGCGAGTCCGACGACACTGGATCCGGTCGCGCCGATCGCCTTGAGGATGGCAAGCGTCGCCCGCTTGCGCTCGACGAAACCTTGCGCCGCGTTCGCGACGCCGACCCCGCCGACAACCAGGGACAGCAATCCCGCCAGCGTCAGGAATTCGGCGAAGCGGTCGAGATCGCGGCTGAAGTCCGGGTTGATGGCGAGACGCGTGCGCGCGTCCCATCCGGCCTGTGGGAAGGTCCGCTTCGCCTCGGCCATGAAGGCCTGCACCGCGGCGCTGTCGGGCGCGCCGTTCATGATGACGCGGGTCGTCCATCGCACCAGCGAGCCGGGCTGGATCAGTTTCGTTGCGTCAAGAGCCGATTGCGAAATGAGCACGCGTGGGCCCAGCCCTATGCCCGTCGCCAGCCGGTCGGGTTCGCTGACGAGGAGCGTCCGAATGGCGAAATTCGTCTCGCCGATGCGAATGACATCGCCGAGCTTCAGGTTGAGCCGAGCCAGCAGCGCCTCTTCCACCGCGGCGCCGAACATGCCGTCGCGTTCACCGAGCGCGCCCTCAAGCGAAATCGGCGGCGCGAAGACGGCTTGGCCGATACGCGGCCACGATGGCTCGACAGCCTTGATTTCGATCAAAGCCGCGTCGCCGCTCGCCCGCGCCATGCCGCGCAAGGTCGCGACCGTCGACAAGGAGCCATGCGCTTCGAGAAAGCGCTGCTCGTCGGGGACAAGGCGGCGATGGATGAGCGCGAACGAGGCGTCGCCGCCGAGGATCACCCGCCCTTCGCGCCCCATGCCGTCGTTAAGCGCCAGGGCGAGACTTTCCACGCCGACGATCGCCGCCACGCCAAGCGCGATGCAGAGAAGGAAGATGCGCAAGCCCGCCAGCCCGCCGCGCAGGTCGCGCAAGGCGAAGCGCAGGGTCGGCGCGCGGGTCGGCTGTGGAATAAGAGCCGTCGCGGGCGCGTTCACTCCCTTCTCCTTCGGGGAGAAGGTGGCCGACGCAGTCGGCCGGATGAGGGCGTCGCAACAGAGCCGTCCGCGTGTCTTGCGCGCGAACCCTCACCCCCGACCCCTCTCCCCATAGGGCGTTCGGAAGGACGCCCGTCTCTCGACGGGCTACGGGAGAGGGGGGCGCGCGGCCCCCGTCTTCCACTGGAAGAAGATGGCGGCGACTCCCTTCTCCCCCGGGGAGAAGGTGGCCGACGCAGTCGGCCGGATGAGGGAGTCGCATCAGAGCCGTCCGCGTGTCTTGCGCGCGAACCCTCACCCCCGACCCCTCTCCCCATAGGGCGTTCGGAAGGACGCCCGTCTCTCGACGGGCTACGGGAGAGGGGGGCGCGCGCCCGCCCGACGGCTGAATCCTCCAAAGCTGCGCAACCACTCATGCCGGAAGCGTCGCCACGGGAACGGGCTCGTCTTCGATCCTGCCCGAACGCAGGCGGATCACCCGGTCGCAACGCGCTGCGAGCGATGCGTCATGCGTGACCAGCGCGAGCGTCGCTCCGCGCCGAGCGGGCAGATCGAACATCATGTCGATGATGGCGCCCCCGGTCGTCTCGTCGAGATTGCCGGTCGGCTCGTCCGCGATCAAGAGCGATGGCCGGGGCGCCAGCGCGCGGGCCAGCGCCACGCGTTGCTGCTCGCCTCCCGACAATTGCGCCGGGTAGTGCGTGAGGCGGCCGCCGAGACCCACCTGCTCGAGTTCGGCCCGCGCTCGATCGCTCGCATCGGTCGCGCCGGCAAGCTCGAGCGGCGCGGCGACGTTTTCGAGCGCATTCATGGTGGGGATCAGATGAAAGGACTGGAACACGATGCCGATGCGCTGGCCGCGAAAACGCGCGAGGCCGTCTTCGTTCAGGGCCCCGAGCTTGACGCCGTCGATCTCAACTTCGCCTTTATCTGGCCGCTCGAGGCCGGCCATGATCATGAGCAACGTCGACTTGCCCGACCCGGAAGACCCGATTATGCCGACCGCCTCGCCTTTGCCGATTGTCAGATCGACGTCGCGCAAGATATGCACGCGAGCCGCGCCGCGGCCGAGACTGAGGTCGACGCCGCGCATCGCGACCGCGGGAAACACCATTGTTCGAGCACCCTGAAATCAAGCCGCCCTCATATGGGCATTTGCGGCTCCTCGTCCAGGCGGTGACGTTGGCGGCGGTCCTGGCGACCGTCTCGCACGCCGCCGCGGCGCGCACGCTGCGCCTTGTCGCCTTGGGCGACAGCCTGACGGCTGGATATGGCTTGCCGCCGGGCAAGGCGTTTCCGGATCGTCTCGAAGCGGCGCTCCGCGCCAAGGGTTGGGACGTCAAGGTCATCAACGCCGGCGTCTCCGGCGATACGGCCGCCGACGGCCTCGCCCGCTACGACTGGGCGGTGCCCAAAGACGCCGACGCATTGATTGTCGAGCTGGGGGGCAACGATATGCTGCGGGGCATGAAGCCCGAGGCGACGAAGACGACGCTGGCGGCGATTCTGGACAAGGCCCGAGCCGCCCATTTGCCTGTGCTGCTCGCCGGCATGCGGGCTGCTCCCAATCTCGGCGGCGAATATGCGGGCGAATTCTTCGCCATCTATTCGGCTTTGGCGAAAAGCTACAATGTTTCGCTCTACTCCTTCTTCCTTGACGGGGTCGCGGGCGACCCGAAGCTCGACCAGGCCGACGGGTTGCACCCGAACGCCCAAGGGGTCGAGATCATTGTTCAGAAGATTCTGCCTTCGGTCGAGGCGCTGTTGAGCCATGCGAAACGATAGAAGGCGCCGCCGTCATCGGCTGCGGTCATCATAAGGAGCCCTGGTGTCGAGCAAACGCCACATTCTCACCTTGTCGTGCGTCAACCGGCCCGGGATCGTCGCGAAAGTCGCGGCCGCCCTGTTCGACGGCGGGTTCAACATTCTCGACGCCCAGCAATTCGACGATGTCGAGACGGGCGATTTTTTCATGCGGGTCGTGTTCAACGCGAGCGGGCCGGAGGCGAACGTCGAAGCCTTACGCGAAACCTTCAAGGCGATCGCGATCGGTTTCGCGATGTCATGGTCGATGCGCCCGGTCGACCAATCGAAGCGCGTCGTGCTCATGGTGTCGCGCTTCGACCATTGCCTGGTCGATCTCCTCTATCGCTGGCGCAGCGGCGAACTCGCCATGGATCCTGTCGCCATCATCGCCAATTATCCGCGCGAGACCTACGCCCATATCGATTTCGGCGACATCCCCTTTCACCATCTGCCGATCACCAGGCAAACCAAGATGGAGCAGGAAGCTCAGGCCTGGGAGATCATCAAGTCGGCGAAAGTCGATCTCGTCATTCTGGCGCGCTACATGCAGATCCTGTCGGACGGCTTCGCCGCCAAGCTTCAGGGGCGATGCGTCAACATCCATCATTCGTTCCTGCCCGGATTCAAGGGGGCGAAGCCCTATCACCAGGCGCACGCGCGCGGGGTGAAGCTGATCGGAGCGACGGCGCATTTCGTCACCTCCGATCTCGACGAGGGGCCGATCATCGAGCAGGATGTCGAGCGCATCAGCCACCGCGACACGCCCGAGGACCTGGTGCGCAAGGGGCGCGACATCGAGCGCCGCGTGCTCGCCCGCGCCATCGCCAACGTGCTCGACGACCGGGTGCTTTTGAACCACGGCAAGACCGTGGTGTTCGAGGGGTAGGTACGCCTTGACGCGTAACTTAGGGTCGCTCGTCAACGTATAGGACGTGTCCCCAGCACGTATCGGGCCTATATAAGGGTTCTCAAGGAGGATCTCATGAAACAGGACCACTTCCCCGTCACCCACACCGACGCCGAATGGCGCAAAATCCTGACTCCGGAGCAATATGACATCATGCGCGCCCACGGCACCGAGCGGCCGGGCAGCTGCGCGCTCCTGTACGAGAAGCGGCCGGGGACCTTCGTTTGCGCCGGCTGCGGACAGCATTTGTTCGAGAGCAAGACCAAGTTCGAGAGCGGCACCGGCTGGCCGAGCTTCGATACGCCGGTCGAGGGCGGGGTGGAGACGAGCATCGACCGCAGCATGGGCATGACCCGCACCGAAGTGCATTGCGCGCGCTGCGGCTCGCATCTGGGCCACGTCTTTCCGGATGGCCCCCCGCCGACCGGCTTGCGCTATTGCATCAACGGGGTGGCGACGAACTTCACGCCGGCAGCCGCGAACTGACGGCCAGCCGCGGCCACGGTCGATAAGGCGCGTTTATGAACGTATCGAACCTGCCGAAGGAAGCCCGAGCTGCTCGCCCAGCGAACCATCCGCCGGTGGCGAGTGGCCGGGTCGGGGTGCTGATCGTCAATCTCGGCACCCCGGAGGGGACCGACTATTGGTCGATCCGGCGCTACCTGCAGGAGTTCCTGTCCGACCGCCGCGTCATCGAGACGCCGCGCATAATCTGGGCGCCCCTTCTGCAAGCCATCCTCCTGCGGCGGCCGCACGCCAAAGGGCGCGACTATGAGTCCATCTGGAACAAGGAGCGCGACGAGGGGCCGCTGAAGACGATCACGCGGGCGCAAAGCGAAAAGCTCGGGCCCGCGCTCCGCAATCTCGACAGGGACGTCGTCGTCGACTGGGCGATGCGGTATGGCGCGCCCCCGATCGCCGAGCGTCTCAAGGCGCTTCAGGCCGAGGGCTGCGACCGCATTCTCGTCATTCCCCTCTACCCGCAATATTGCGCCGCTTCGACCGCGACCGTCGGCGACAAGGCGTTCGAAGCGCTGCAGACGATGCGCTGGCAGCCCGCGATTCGAGTGGCGGCGCCCTATTACGACGATCCCGTCTATATCGAGGCGCTCGCCCGGTCTGTCCGCGGCGCTTTCGCCGGGCTCGATTTCGAGCCCGAGGTCCTGGTCGCCTCCTATCACGGCATTCCGCAAGCCTATTTCGACAAGGGCGATCCTTACTTCTGCCATTGCGCCAAGACGACGCGGCTCTTGCGCGACGCGATGGGCATGAGCGAGGAGCGCCTGCGCATGACCTTCCAGTCGCGTTTCGGCCGCGGCGAATGGCTGAAGCCCTACACCGCCCAGAGCTTACGGGAACTTGCGGCTCGCGGAATCAAGCGCGTGGCGGTCCTGACCCCCGGCTTCGCGGCCGACTGCCTGGAGACGCTGGAGGAGATCGGCGTCGAGAACGCCGGCTATTTCCGGGAGGCCGGCGGGGAGCATTTCGCCGCGATCCCGTGCCTCAACGATAGCGCCGACGGCATGGCGGTGATCGAAGCCCTCGCCCGGCGGGAGCTCAGGGGCTGGGCGGAGTAGCGCCCCTTCTCCCTCCGGGAGAAGGTGGACGGCCATAGGGCGTCCGGAAGGACGCCCGTCCTTCCGGACGGGCTATGGTCGGCCGGATGAGGGCGCGCGAGAACCCTCACCCCCAACCCCTCTCCCGTTGGAGAGGGGAGAGCCGGGTCATGGCCACGGGGGCGCGGTCAATCTATGTATGACCCAATAGATGGTCATAAGGCGCTTGCTCATGGAAGTCACTCTCGCCGAAGCGAAGGCGCGTTTTAGCGAACTTATCGAACGCGCCGAGCGGGGCGAGCCGGTTCGGATCACGCGGCGAGGCGAGCTCGTCGCGCGGCTCACCGGCGCTGAGAGACAAATAAAGCCAATCGATCTCGATGCGTTGCGCGCTTTGACCGAGTGTCAGCTCGTCCAGCCAGAGCCTGCGCGAAGCTGGCTGAGAAGCGTTCGCGATGAAGCGCGCTACTGATGGCTCTATGTCGACACGTCGGCCATCGTCAGCGCTTAAACCACTTCGTCCGGCGCCAGCGCGCAGGCGATGTGCGGATCGACCTCGATCTGCACGGTCGTATGATTGATCTTGAAACGCTCGGCGAGATCGATGCACAAAGCGTTGAGAAACGCGTCGCCCGGATGGCCGTCCGGCATGACAAGATGGCAGGTGAGCGCGTTCTCGGTCGTGCTCATCGGCCAGATATGCAGGTCATGCACGTCGACGACGCCCGCGCGGCCTGATAAGAGGCTCCGCACCGCGGCGGGATCGATTTGCGGCGGGACCGCCGCCATCGACATGCCGACGGAATCGCGCAGAAGGCCCCATGTGCCCCATACGATGACGGCGTTGATGACGAGACTGACGACCGGATCGACCCACAGCCAGTTTGTCAGCAGGATCACAAGTCCCGCCGCAACGACGCCGACAGACACGAGCGCGTCGGACGCCATATGCAGGAAGGCCCCGCGCAGGTTGATGTCGTCCTTGCGGCCCGCGGCGAAGAGCCACGCCGTCGCGGCGTTGACGAGAATGCCGATGGCGGCGACCGCCATCATGGTCTTGCCGGCAACCGGTTCGGGCGATCCGAGACGCCGGATGGCTTCCCACGAGAGGCCCCCGACCGTGACCAGCAGAAAGACCGCATTGAACAGGGCGGCCAGGATCGACGAGCCGCGCATGCCGTAAGTGAAGCGCTCGGTCGGCGCGCGTCTGGCGAGCACGCTCGCGAGCCACGCCACCCCAAGGCCAAGGACGTCGCCGAGATTGTGTCCGGCGTCGGCCAGCAGCGACACCGAATTGCTCATCAGGCCGTAGAGCGCTTCGATGACGACGAAGCCGAGATTGAGCGCGATGCCGATGGCGAAGGCTTTGCCGAAGCTCGCAGGCGCATGGACGTGCCTATGGCCATGATCGTCATGGTCATGAGAGTGGCCGCTATGGTCGTGTGACATCGAGGTCGTCTTCCGCTTGGTCTAAGTACACTCTACTAGCGGCCCGGGGATCAAGGATTCATGACGGGGGCTTTTGGCGGCGCGCGCCTCAGGCGCCCGCGAGGCTTTCAAGGTAGGCGCAGAACATGTCGGCCATGGCGTCGGCGTAAGCCTCGATCTCTGCCGGGCTCCGAGGACTTTCCGAAAAGTGCTTGCCGACCTTGCTCAGCGTCGTCGTGATCAGGTCGGCGGCCAAGTCGCGCGTCGACTCCGGGCTTCGGGCAGCGCCTCGCGCAAAAAGACATGCATGGTGCGGTCTCCCGACGCCCTTGCTTCCCGCGCCTCCGGCGCGGCGCGATAAAGAGGGGCCGCGTCATTGAGCGCGACACGCATCGCTGCCTCGTCGCATTCCGAGCGGATGAAGGCGGAACGAGGGCGCGCAGCGCCGCCGGGAGCGTCCTTCGAGACGCGCCTTTGGCGCTCCTCAGGACGAGGTCTGTCTCCTCAAACGGGATCGCTTGTCGGCCTCGTCACGCGGAGCCACGGCCGCGTTCCCTCAGGCGCTTCGTCTTGCGCGCTGCTCGGCTGGTAATGCAGCGGCGAGCCCGGCAGACGGCCGGCTTTCAGCGCTTGCAGGGTCGGCGCGTTGGTCACTTCGAACGAGTCAAAGCCGCAGCGCAGCATGAGCGGAATTTCGTCGATCAGCACGTCGCCGATCGCCCTGAGTTCGCCGCGAAACTGGCGCCGGTCGCGCAGAATGCGGGCGTAGGAGAACGATCGGCCGTCGGCGAACTTGTCGAAGGCGAGCGCGACCAGCGGCCGGTTCGTGAGATCGCTGAGATGCGCCTGCGCGTCGGCGCCGGCCTCGACGGCGACTCCCACAGGCGCCGCCCGCGCCGACAGCGACTCGCGTTCGCCAAGCCAGCGCTTGAGCGACACGACGATCGCGCCCTCCTCGGGCACGGGAGCCTCGTCGCCGAGAAACGCCCATTTGTCTTCGACGAAACCTTCGCGCCGCCACAAAGGCATCAGATGCCTGATCCCGGCGTCGAGCGGGCCAACATGGATGCCGCACTCGACCTTGCCTCGCCCGCGCCAACGGCCGGCCCGCTCGTCTTCGCCAGGCTTGACCGGGCTCGTGCATGGCAGGCAGCCGATGGATGGAAAGCCCTTGGCGACCAGGGGATGGCGGGGCAATCCGGCGTCGGCGATGTATTTCAGCACGTCGCCAGAACTCCAGCCGACCAGCGGGTTGACCTTGATGCGTTCGCCCTCGGCTTCGAACAGCGGCAAGGTCGCGCGCGTCGTGGTCTGGAAACCCTTGCGGCCGGTGATCCAGGCGTCAAACCCTTCCATGGCCTCGGCCAGCGGACGGACCTTGCGAATCTCGCAGCAGCGGTCCGGATCGCTCATGAACAGAAATTTCTCCGGATCTTCTTGCGCCACCGTCTCTGCGTTCGGCCCGGCGACAAGGACGTTGGTCAATCCCAGTCGCGCGACGAGATCGTCGCGATAGGCGAGCGTCTCAGGAAAATGCTGTCCCGTGTCGACGAAGACAACGGGCGTCGCGAGGTCGATTTGCGCCACCATGTGCAGGAGCGCGGCGGCGTCCGCGCCAAAACTCGACACGAGCGCGATGCGGCCGGGATAGAGATCCTCGATCGCGAGCCGCAGAAGCGAAGAGGCCTTGAGCTGCGCGAAGCGCGTCTCGAGCCGGGAGGCTGCGATCTGGTCGCCGAACAGCTTGACGTCATGGGCGCTCATCAGATGTCCGATCCGGCGCTTCGTTCGTAAAGCGCCTCCTTGAACGGCGCCATGCCGACGCGGCGATAAGCGTCAATGAAGGTCTCCTCATCCGAGAGCCTGAGGCCCGTATAGGTCTCGACGATGGTTTCGATCGCCTCGACCACATTCTCGGAACTGAAGCCAGGCCCGGTGATCTGGCCGATCGCGGCCTTCTCGTCAGCGGAGCCGCCGAGCGTGATCTGGTAGGTCTCTTCCCCTGCCCGCTCGAGTCCCAGAATGCCGATATGGCCGACGTGATGGTGACCGCAGGCATTGATGCAGCCGGAGATCTTGATCTTGAGCGGGCCGATCTCCTTCGCCCGCTGGCCGTCGCCGAAGCGCTCGGCGATGCGCTGCGCGACGGGAATCGAGCGCGCGGTCGCCAGCGCGCAATAGTCGAGGCCGGGGCAGGCGATGATGTCGCTGATCGCGCCGGCGTTCGGCGTCGAGAGAGCCGACCGACGCCAGGCGATCGTAGACCGCCGGCAGGTCGTCCAGCGCGATATGGGGCAGGATGAGGTTCTGCTCGTGCGAGACGCGGACCTCGTCGTGCGAATAATCCTCGGCGAGATCCGCGACGGCGTCCATCTGGTCGGCGCTCGCGTCGCCCGGGATCGCGCCGATCGCCTTCAGCGAGACGGTCACCGCGACATAGCCTGGCGTCTTGTGCGGGCACGATGTTCAAAGAACAGAAGCTGGCGAAGCGCGCGTCCTTCGCCTTGCGGCGCTCCACCCGGTCGCTGACCGGCTTCTTGAGGTCGAGCTCGGGGGGCGCGAAGAAAGCGCGAAAGCGCGCAAGCTCCTTTTCCGGGAGATTGAGCGCCTTGGGATCGCGGGCGGCGAATTCCGCCTCGACCTCCTCGCGCAAAGCCTCAAGCCCTTTTTCGTGCACCAGGATCTTGATGCGCGCCTTGAATTTGTTGTCGCGCCGTCCTTCGAGATTATAGACGCGCAGGATCGCCTCGACATAGCCGAGCAGGTCGCGCTCGGGCAGGAACTCGCGGACCATGCGCCCGATCATCGGCGTCCGGCCGAGCCCGCCGCCGACATAGACCCGGAAGCCGAGCTCGCCCTTATCGTTACGCACGACTTGCAGCCCGATGTCATGCGCCTGGACCACCGCGCGATCATGCGTCGCGCCGTTGACGGCGACCTTGAACTTGCGCGGCAGGAACGAGAATTCAGGATGAAGCGACGACCATTGCCGCAAGATTTCGGCGTAAGGGCGCGGGTCGGCGATTTCGTCATGCGCGACGCCGGCGAAATGGTCCGCCGTGACGTTGCGGATGCAATTTCCCGAGGTCTGGATCGCGTGCATCTCGACGCTCGAGAGCTCGGCCAGAATGTCGGGCGTGTCCTTGAGCGCCGGCCAGTTGAACTGGATATTCTGCCGGGTGGTGAAATGGCCGTAGCCGCGGTCATAGGTCCGCGCGATCTCGGCGAGCTTGCGCATCTGGCGCGAGTTGAGCACGCCATAGGGGACCGCGATGCGCAGCATGTAGGAGTGGAGCTGCAGGTAGAGGCCGTTCATCAGCCGATGCGGGCGGAACTGCTCCTCGGTCAATTCGCCGCTGAGGCGGCGCGCGACTTGATCGCGGAACTGCTCGACCCGCGCGGCGACGAAGGCGGCGTCGAAATCGTCATAATGATACATGATCGGTCTCCGTCGCGACTTTGGGACCCGAGCGGGGCGCCTGCCCTAACGCCTGCTTCCCAGATCGCGCCTGATCGTCGGCCCGGTCGCCCTGATCGCTTCGCGGAGCGCCTTGGGCGTGAGATGCCCGTTGCGCTCCTCGACCACAATCGCATAGGGGTCGACGACGATATTGTTCGCTTCGTCCTGCTTGGCGCGTTTGAGCGCCTCCGCCGTTGCTTGGGAATCGGACAAAACCGCAGCGCGGATGAAATCCTCGGTCCAGCCATCGTCCAGTTGTTTGAAACACGACAACGCCGTCCGTAAGCCGGTTGGCGGTAATGACATCAGGCATTCCGGCCTCGTGAAGGGAGGTAGGCGGACGCCTGCCCGCCTGCAAGAGCCGCTAGCATATTTAACGGCAAAAATCTATATGTCGTGTTGTATCACATAATAGATACGCTATTACTTGAAGGCGCACTCGCCTGAATGCGCGCTTTCGCCGCCGTCTTGACGCGGCTCCAGTCCTCTGAGAATGCCTCGAAGCCAGGCAATCAATTTGCGTTCGTCGCCGATCGGCCGGAGGCAGGGCGCTTAGACATGGTGTTTTCGTCGATAACGTTCCTGTTCTACTTCCTGCCCATTTTCCTGGCCGCCTATGTCCTAACGCCCACGATCCAAGCCAAGAATGTCGTCACGCTTCTGTTTTCCCTGGTGTTCTACGCCTGGGGAGAGCCCCGGTTCGTCATCATTCTTCTGCTCTCGATCGTCTTCAATTTTGCGCGGCCCTCTTGATCGACGCGCGCGAGGGATCGTCCCGCCGGTTGGCCCTTGGGGTCGCGGTCGCCGGAAATCTGCTGCTGCTCGGAATTTTCAAATACGCCAATTTCATCACCGCCAACCTGACGACGCTGCTCAGTCCGCTCGGGGCGCCGTCATTCAGACGGACATCGCGCTTCCGCTCGGCATCTCGTTTTTCACCTTCCATTGCCTCTCCTACATCATCGACGTCTACCGCCGGCGGTTCAGGGCCAATCGCAACCCGATCGACATCGCGCTCTACATTTCCCTGTTCCCGCAATTGGTTGCGGGACCAATCGTTCGCTACAAGACCGTCGCCCGGCAATTGGACGCCCGCCGGTTCACACTGGGCCGGGCGTCCGTGGGCGCCCGGATCTTCATCATCGGCCTCGCCCAGAAGGTGCTGGTGGCCGATGTCGTTGCGCCGCTCGTTCAGGTCGCGTTCAACACGGTCCCCCATCGCTCTATGGCTGAGGCATGGATCGGCCTGATCGCTACACAGTGCAGATCTATTTTGACTTCGCCGGCTATTCCAACATGGCGATCGGCCTCGGCATCGTGCTCGGGTTCACATTCCCGCGCAATTTCCGCATGCCCTATACGTCGCTTTCGATCACCGAATTCTGGCGGCGCTGGCACATGTCGCTGTCGTCGTGGCTGCGCGACTATCTTTATATTCCGCTCGGCGGCAACCGCGGAACCAACGCGCAAACCTACCGCAATCTCATCATGGTGTTCCTGCTCTGCGGGCTCTGGCATGGGGCGAACTGGACGTTCGTCCTATGGGGCGTGTGGCACGGCGCCTTCCTGGTGATCGAGCGCCTTGGGCTAGGATCCGCGCTCGCCCGGCTCGCGACCCCGGCGCGCTGGGCTTATGCGCTGCTCGTCGTGATGGGCGGCTGGGTGTTGTTCCGCTCAACGGATCTGCCGGAGGCGATCGGCTATTACGGGAGCCTGTTCGGCCAAACGGCTTGAGCGAAATCAGCTTCGACATGCACGATGCGCTCAACGACCGCGCGATCATGACCCTCGTCATCGGCTGCGTGCTCGCTGTTGCGCCGCGATGGCCTGCCAAATGGACGCCGCCTTTACTCGTGCGCGCGCCGGCAGACGTCGCGCTGACGTTCGCGCTGCTCATTTTCTCCATGATCACGGTCGCCGCCGGCGCCTATAGCCCGTTCCTGTATTTTCGGTTCTGACCTCAGAGCATTGGCAGCGAGCGTGGACGCGGGCCGAGCGGGAACGCGGCGTCGATCTGAGCCAGCTCGGCGGCGCTGAGATCAAGCGCGCCTGCGCCCGCATTCTCTTCGGCGTGCTCCGGGTTTGACGCCTTGGGGATCGCAAACAGCGACGCACGCCGCGTCAGGAAACGCAGGCGACCTGGCGCGGCGTGGCCTTATGCCGTCGGCGATCGCCTTCAGCACCCGCCCTCCCGCGCTGTGGGGCTCGGAAATCCGCCGGCGTGGCCGAACGGGCTATAGGCGACGACGGCGACGCCGTTCTCTTCGCACCAGGGGATCACGCCATGCTCGATCGCCCGCTCCCGCAAATGGTAGAGCACCTGATTGCAGGCGAACTGGCCCGCCCCCGCGATCTCCGGACTTCGTCGAGATCCTCCGCATCGAAATTGCTGACGCCCCACGACAGGATCTTGCCGTCGGCGCCCAGCTGCTCGAAGGCGGCGACCGTGTCCGCAAGAGGATGCGATCCGCGCCAGTGGAGAAGATAGCAATCGAGCCGATCGGTTTCAGCCGCTTGAGCGACCGCTCGCAGGCGGCGATCGTCCCTTTGCGCGATGCGTTGTTCGGCAGCACCTTGGAGACGAGGAAGACCTCGTCGCGCCGGCCGGCGATCGCCTCCCCGACCAAATTCTCCGCCCCGCCCGATCCATACATCTCCGCGGTGTCGATATGCGTCATCCCGAGATCGAGGCCGCGGCGCAAAGCGCCGATCGCCGTCTTGGAATCCGCCTGCTCGATGTACCAGGTGCCTTGGCCGACGATTGCGACTTCGCGCTTCGTCGATCCGAACGGATGATGCTCCATCTTCTCTTCGCTCGGGCCGCAGCTTGTCATTGTTCCGGGAGTCCCGCCATGCGCAGACCGTCGAAAATCGGCGCAAGCTGCTGAGGGTGCGCCGGGTCGTTGCCCATCGGGTCCAGTCTGTCCGGGCGCGGGAGATGGTGGCGGATGGCACCTAGCGCCCGATCGGGTGCTGGCGACGGAAGACCGGCGTCCCCAGCGTCCGCCGGGGGAGGGTAATCCCGCCGCCGCTCATTCCTCCGGCATCCCGGCCTTGCGAAGGGCCTCTAGGCCCGGTCATACATTTCGAGAACGCGCGGATCTATGCGCTCATTGACGCCGCCAGCCTTGTGATACGCTTTCCACGCCGCGATCGTCCTGGGCTTGCTTACCGGAGGGCGCGAGGTAACGTTGGGGCGCTTCACGGGCCTCCGTCTCATGACCAGTCAAAGCGAGCGCTGCGACGAGAATTGCATGCGCGAAGGGAACATTATTCGGATTGATCGTGATCGCCCGGCCGGCCAATTCGACAGCCTCATCATACTGCTTCAGCCCGAAATAGTCGGCCGCCTCGTTATTATACAAAAGAAACAGAGTTGGCTCGTGCGGGCTCAGCCAAATCGCCTTGTCGTTAAATTCCAGGCTCTTTTCAAATTTCCCAAGGAACAGATAGTCCTGGCCCAAGCCTTCATCGGCGACCACCAGGGCGGGGTCCAAGGCGAGCGCGCGTTCGTGCTCTGCGATCGCTTCGTCGAGGCGCCCTTGAGCGCGAAGTATGCCACCCTTCAGGGTGAGCCCTGGCATAATTTGGATCGAGGGCGAGCGCTTTCGACACCAATTCGTCCGCCCGCCTGAGGTCGCCCTCGGGGTCGGCGCTGCGGCCACGGGTGACCGAATACAAGGACTTGGCGGACAACCAGGTCAGGGCGCGGACGTTGTTGGGATCGATCGAAAGCGCCCGTTCGCAGAGACGGTACCCCGCGTCCGCGTCCTCGGCGAGATATCCGCCTTTCTGCACGGCCGCCTGGCACTGGAGAGCCAAGTCCTCGGCGTCGGGATTGGCCGCCGGCGTCCGTTTGAGCCGGGCGGCCTCGACCTCAGGGAGTTGAATTCCATCGCGCGCGCCAGATGGGTGACGATCTCGTCCTGCATCTGCAGCAGATCGGCGCGGGGGGTGTCGAATTGTTCGGCCCAGAGATGCGCGCCGCTGTCAGCGTCGATGAGCTGGGCGTTAACCCTCACCTGGTTGCCGCTGGGTTGGACCGAGCCTTCGAGCACATAGCGCACGCCCAAATCCTTGCCGATCGCCTTGGCGTCGACCGACTTGCCCTTGAAAGTAAAGGCCGTATTGCGGGCGATGACGAAGCTGTCGCGGATGCGCGCGAGAGCGGTGGTCAGTTCATCGGTCAGGGCGTCGGCAAGGTAATCCTGCGCGGGATCGCCGGTGAGATTGGCGAACGGCAGGACGACGATGGAAAGGCGTGGGCCGCGAGCGGCGGAGGCGCGTTCGAGGCGACGGGTGCGGGCCGGTTGGCGCCGAAGAAATACCACGCCCCGCCCGCGATCAGGATGAGCAGCGCCGCGATTCCCGAGGCGAGCTGCGCGAGCGCGAACGCTTTTTCGGCTCGGGCGGCGCCGCGGGCGTCACGGGCTTCGCCCCCGCCGGCACGCCGACTTGCAACGAATACGCCCGCATCGGCTCGGCAATGTTCTTGAGCTCCGTCTGCCCCCAGGTCGCTGACCGCGAGATCGAGCCGTGACCGGACCTGGCGATAGGCGTCGTCGGAGATGCAGATGCCCCCGGCGTGGCGATGCCCTCCAGCCGCGCGGCGATGTTGACGCCGTCGCCCATCAGGTCGCCGTCGCCCTCCTCGACGACGTCGCCCAGATGGATGCCGATGCGAAAATCGATGCGCTGCTCCGGCGGCGACGCCGGCGTTGCGCTCGATCATCGCCGTTCTGCACTTCGATCGCGCACCGCACCGCGTCGACCACACTGCGGAATTCGGCGATGAACTCCGTCGCCGGTGCGCTTGACGATCCCGCCCGTGGTGCGCGGCGATCGCGGGCTCGATCAGATCGCCGAGTAGCGCGCGCAGCCGCGCGAGCGTGCGCTCCTCGTCCGCGCTTGCGAGCCGGCGTAACCAACGACATCGGCGACCAGAATCGCCGCGATCTTCCGGGTCCCGCTCATGGCGCGGCGCTAAGCAGCTCCGGCGCTCGCCAGATATTGATGGACAAAGGCGATCGCGATGCTGCCTTCGCCGACGGCGGAGGCGACGCGCTTCACGGGGCTGTAGCGCACATCCCCGCAGGCGAACACGCCGGGCACGCTGGTTTCGACGAGATAAGGGTCGCGGCTCTCCTTCCAGCGACCCGCTTTGACGACATCGCCGCCGGTCAGAATATAGCCGCGCGGGTCACGCGCGATTTCAGGCGGCAGCCAGCCGGTTTCGGCGTCGGCGCCGATGAACACGAACAGTCCCCCCGACTCTTCTCGACGGACTTCGTTGGCGCCCCGATCGACAATGTCGATCGCGGTCAGGTGGGTGTCGCCGTAGACGGCTTTGACCTCGGAGCGCAACGCGGTCCGAATGTTCGATTTGCTGCGGATCTGGTCGATCAGATAGTGCGACATGCTCTTTTCGAGCGCGTCGGCGCGCACGATCAGGGTCACGGTTCGCGCATGATTGGCGAAAAACATCGCCGCCTGGCCGGCCGAGTTTCCGGCGCCGATGAGATGCACGTCGAGCCCGTGCGCGATGCCCGCTTCGCTCCGCGCCGCGCCGTAGAAAATCCCCTTGCCGAGCAGCCGGTCGAAACCGTCCGCGGCGAGACGACGCCAGCTCACTCCGGAGGCGACAATGATCGTCCGCGCATTCAGGACCTCCTCGTTGTCGAGCACGAT
Source organism: uncultured Alphaproteobacteria bacterium (assembly GCA_963707355.1). GTDB lineage: Bacteria > Pseudomonadota > Alphaproteobacteria > Rhizobiales > Beijerinckiaceae > Roseiarcus. Next base: position 82,034 of record CAVPPX010000029.1, read on the forward strand.
GCGTCGGGGGTGAGCATCGAGGCGGACAATCTTGCGCGCGACGAGAATCTCAGCCCCCAGGCGTTTGGCCTGCCGAAGCGCCCGGCTGGCGAGCTCCGAGCCCGAGATCCCGCTCGGAAACCCGAGATAGTTTTCGATCCGCGACGACGTCTCCGCCTGGCCTCCCGGCGCCTCCTGCTCGACGACGATCGTGCGAAGGCCCTCCGAGGCGCCGTACACGGCGGCGGCGAGGCCCGCCGGTCCCCCGCCAATGATCACCGTATCGTATTCCTGAAAGCGCGGAGCGGTCTGAAGGCCGAGCAGGCTGCGAACTCTCGCGGCTGCGGCCTCACGAGCGTCGTCCCGTCGACGAGCCGCAGCGCCGGGCAATCCAGCGGCGGCGGCCCGGGCCAGTGGTCGGCGAGATTGGGATCGTCCAGCGTCAGCCAACGGAAGGAAATCTGGTTGCGTTCGAGAAAGCGGCGAAGATCGAGGCAGGCGCTGTCCCAACGGTTTCCGAGCAGCGTGACTTGAGCATTGTGCGGCTCCGCCGCAAGCTTCTGCAAGCCGCCGATGCGCTCGCGGGCGAGTTCGTCCATTCGCCTCACAAGCTCGGGCGACGTAGCGGCGATGTCGTAATAGAGCGGGGCGTCGACCTTCAGGACCCGCGACGGCTCGGTGGCCCGGAATCCGGCCTGAAACTGCGCGCCGAAGACAAGAGGAATCTCGCCAAAGAGAGTGCGCGGCAGGCGCATTCCGAGCTTGCGTTCGACGCCGTCGACGAGCTTGATGACTTCGATTGCCCCTTCGAGCACGACGAACAGAGCCGGCGGCTCGCCCTCATAGACCGCGTACTCTCCGGCATTCAGATGGATGTCCGCAGCCGCCCGCGCGATATCCGCCAGAGCGACCGGCGAAAGCGTGGAAAAAATCGGAATCGCGGAAGTTCGTCTGGCGTCAGCATGCCCATCTGCCCTCGTCGCCCGGAGCGAAAAATGCGGGCGCCTTGTGTGGGGGCGTTCGCCGCTCTGTCAAGCCGCCGACGCCGCCAAGCGTGGGACGCGTCGATTCGACGCCCCGCCCGGCGTCGACCCTTCAGAAGCAAAAAAAGCCGCCGAAGGGCGGCCTTCAAGGATAGGAAATGCGCTCTCGGCCGCCTCAGGCAGCGACCGCCTTCGTCCTCGCGCGGCGACAGCCGGCAAAGCCGAGACCCAGGAAGCCGAGCGCCATCATCGCCCAAGTCGATGGCTCCGGAACTGGCGACGGAAGCCCTTGGACTTCGTTGAAAAGTTCGTTGCCGACAATCTGGTGCACGTAGGTAGACGGATGGCTATTGTAGTGATCGAAATAGGTATCCGGCGTCGCGCACAACATCAGCGTGGAGATTCTTGCAGGCGTCGGTCGTGTTGGTTAAGCCGTATAGTGACGGGTTGTCGTGAATGTAGTCGTAGTCCGGGCCCCAATTGCTCAGATTGAACGTGGCATCGGGATATTCAGCTTGAAGCTCGGGGACCAATGCTTGGTAACCGGGATTGAAATTGTCGGCGCTATCAGTGAATGCTGGAACTGACGCCGGTAGCAACGCGATCTCGAAGATACGTGCGCCGAGCGAGTACAGAGTGGCGACCTGCGAAGCCGTCGCGGCATTGACTTGGGCCGAGGTGACGAGCGTGTGATCGTTCAACCCGCCAAGAAGAAAGAACAAACTCGTACTCGGATTAAATGTCACCTTGCCGTTGTCGACATAATCCTGAAATTCGGCAACCTGTTGCGTGAGGCTCCTCGGCTGCGTAGCCGGTGGAGTCGGCCCGACAAACACGCGAGCGCCACTTTCCGCGAAATTGACGCCATCGGTGCCGGGATCTGCATTTTTTGAAGTCGTGAGCGTAATATCGAAGTCCTGCGCCAAGTACCCGACCGCAGTTGGACCATTCGACAGTTCAACATAAGCTCCGGTATCTGAATAGCTGTCGCCAAATACGAAGAGATCATTGATATCGACCGCTTTAGCTGGAAGAGATAAAATCGAACTCACAAATATAGCTGCTGATGTAGCGATTGCGTATAGCAGATTTTACGAGACATGGTCTTTTCTCCCCCTCGGACTTTAGTCCGCATGTTAGCACCGACGATTACATGGACTCGTGAATGATGTTAGACTTTAGTCTGGAGGGCAGACCTGAGGTCCCGGGTCGCCATCCAATCCTACGGATCATTTTGCGAGTATTGTCCTCCCTGAATGATTAACTGTGGCTACAATCGCGTCCAGGCATTATTTTCGTCAACCCCTCCGTTAGTTTGACACGAAAGGCTTCGATCATTAGATATTTGGATGTTACCAGTATAAACTTCGCGGATACACGCATTAGGTTGTAGTGAGCAACGTTGAGAAGAAGAGAGGACCGACGGAGCGTCTATGCGACCCGCGCAAACTCCGGACGGAGCGCCAAACGCGAGGCTCCGTCAGCCCAAATCGAGCGTCCAAGTCTGCCCGACGAGATCATGGCCGAACGAGTGATGCGGCTCTTCGCTGACGAGGCGGAACCCCGCCGCCTGATAGATGCGGCGCGCGGCGACCAAAATGTCGTTGGTCCACAGGGTGAGTTGACGGTAGCCGAGTTCGCGCGCGCGGGCGATGCATATGGCGACCAGTTTCCGCCCGACGCCAGCCCCGCGGGCGCTTGGCTCGACATAGAGCAGCCTGAGTTTCGCGATCCGAGGATCGTCGCTTTTCATCAGGAAAATCGAGCCGACGATCACCCCGCCGCGCTCGGCGACCCAGCCGTCTTCGACGGCGGGATCGAATTCGGCGACGAAGGCCCCGAGAATGCGGCTGGCGAGCCCCTCGTAAGTCCAATCCCAGCCGTATTCCTGGGTGTAAAGGACCGTCTGGCGATGGATGATCCAGCCGACGTCGCCCGGCCGCAGCGGCCGCAGGCTTAACTCCCCGTCCGCCGCCTCGCGATCCCTCAGCGCCATGCGGATGTCGCGCATCGCCAGGATGATGCGATTGCGGCCAGCGGCGTCGATAGGCTCGAGCAGGGCGTCGACTTGGCCCCGGGCGGCGGCCTCGGCTCCCGCGAAGACTTTTCGCCCAGCGTCGGTGAGCGTCAGCAGCCTATGCTTGCGATGATCGGGGCTGACCTGGCTCGCCGCCAGCCCGCGCGCGACCAAACGCGCCACGATGCGGCTCAGATGCGCCTTGTCCATGTCGAGCGTCCGGCCGATCTCCGCCGCGGTTCGTCCGCCCTCGGGCGACTGGGCCAGTTCGTAGAGAACGCGCGCCTCCGGCAGCGACAAGTCGGTCGCCGGCAGGCTGCGGTTCAGGAGGCCGATCTCGCGCGTGTAAAACCGGTTGAAGGCGCGAACCTCGTCGGTCGGCGTCATGGCGGCGGCTCCCGCAATGTTGTCTCAGACAACACTAGGGGCGAGATGAGACAGCCGCAAGCAAAAAAAAAAAAAAAAAAAAAAAAAAAAAAAAAAAAAAAAAAAAAAAAAAAAAAAAAAAAAAAAAAAAAAAAAAAAAAAAAAAAAAAAAAAAAAAAAAAAAAAAAAAAAAAAAAAAAAAAAAAAAAAAAAAAAAAAAAAAAAAAAAAAAAAAAAAAAAAAAAAAAAAAAAAAAAAAAAAAAAAAAAAAAAAAAAAAAAAAAAAAAAAAAAAAAAAAAAAAAAAAAAAAAAAAAAAAAAAAAAAAAAAAAAAAAAAAAAAAAAAAAAAAAAAAAAAAAAAAAAAAATTGCATCAACTTGTACGGATTTCAAGAGCGCGATCGAAAAAAAAAAAAAAAAAAAAAAAAAAAAAAAAAAAAAAAAAAAAAAAAAAAAAAAAAAAAAAAAAAAAAAAAAAAAAAAAAAAAAGAAGCCTGCAAGGCCGCCTTACGCCGACTGAAAAAGGCGTTGATCGCGCCTTTTCGAGTTGCGACAGAAAAAGGCGCCTAAGGGATTGAAACGATGGCATCGCGTAAGAAGATTGCGGCACCCCGCGCCGAGGATGAAGCGTCGCGCGTCTCCAGACGCCTGCGCGGCGAGCGCTAAAGCTCGCTGCCGGCGAGCGCCGCCTTGAGCTTGTCGGCCGCCTCCTGAGCGTTGCGCCAGTGTGGCGCGATCTCCAGGACCCGCTCATAGACCTTGAGCGCGTCTTCGCGTTTCTCGCGCGCTTCGAGGATCATGCCCATGCCCATGAGCGCGCCGAGATGCCTGGGCTCGCGCTTGAGCGTCTGCGCGATGTCGGCCATCGAGCCCTTATAGTCGTCGTCGAGGTAACGCGCGGTCGCGCGGGCGTTCCAGCCTTCCGCCCAGTCGGGCTGGAGAGCGACCGTCGCATCGAGGATTTTGAGCGCGTCGGCATAATTCTCGACGCCGATCGCCTGGCGCGCCCGCTGAAGCAGAAGATCGGCAGTGTCCGAGCCGGATTCGGAATAGTTCTGAAGAAGCCGGGGGATGATCCCCGCCGTCTCGTCCGCGTCCTTGGAGGCGGCCAGCCGCGCGTAGAGGTCGGCGCGCTCTTCCGCGGGTGTCTTCTCCCGCGGCTCGTCTTTTCGCCTGCGGCGCCGGCCCGTCCGGCTTGGCCTAAGGCGCGGGCAGGTCGGCGGTTGCGCGGTCCAGGCGGCATAGCGAGGCGCGGCCGACGGTTCGGCCGGCCCAGCAGAAGGCCGGCGAAGCCGCTAGGCTAGGGCGAAGAGAGGGCGCGCGGAATACCGCATCGCACAATTCTAGCGCGCGAGACGGCCCTCGTCAAAAAAATCGGCGTGCGGCCGACTATCCCTGCCGGGCCTTGTAGCGCTTCTGCGTCTTGTTGATGATGTAGACGCGGCCCTTGCGACGCACGAGGCGGTTGTCGCGATGGCGGTTGCGCAACGATTTCAGCGAATTACGGACTTTCACGTCATCACCAGAAGGGCTTCCCGCGAGGGACGAACCCAGCGGCGGATAATCAAGGAGGCGCTCGTATGCCTCAAACGGGCGCGCGATCAAGGGCGCTCAAGCCTCCAACAGCGCCGGCCTTGTTTCAGACCAACTCCGGCGACAGAGTGTCGAGGGGCGTACGGGCGAACTATTCCAACCTGCGAGCGGAGGCTCTTCCATGAGGGTCGCAGACGTCCTGAAATCGAACCGGCAGTCTCTGGCGACGTGCATTGCCGAAGAATCGATCGCGTCCATCTGCACGCGGCTGAGCGCGCTCAACATTGGCGCATTCCCGGTCTGCGACGCTCATGGACTCTGGTCGGCATCATCTCCGAGCGCGACGTGGTGCGCGCCTTCGCCAAGGACGGAGCCAGGCTCGCGGATATGCACGTTCGCGACCTGATGACCCGCGAGGTCACGACCTGCACGCAGGAAACGACCATGATCGAGGCGGAGAAGCTCATGAACAAGCACCGCATTCGCCATCTGCCGGTCATGGACGGCGGAAAGCTCGTCGGCATGCTGTCAATCCGGGACGTGATGGTGTGGCGGCAGCAGGAAGCGCGCGACGAGGTCAACGTTCTGCGCGACGCCATGATCGCCGTCCGCAACCGGTGACGCGGGAGCCCCAGCTCTTCAGGGCGCCTTCAGGCCTTCCATCAACCGCCGATGCCCCTCGGGGATCGGAACCGGGCGGTTCGTCGCCCGCTCGACATAGACGTGGGTGTAGCGGCCGGCCGCGGCGGCCTCCTTAGCTCCCGGCTTTGAAAACCGCGAGATGGTAGCGCACCGAGGAGCGGCCGAGATGCTCGACCGCGACGCCGACTTCCGCCGGCTCGGGATAGGTGAGGCTGGCATAGAATCGGCAATTGCTTTCGACAACCAGGCCGATGATCGGGCTAGAGCCGGATCGAGCAGCCCCGCCTCGATCAGGATCGCGTTCACCGCCGAATCGAACAGCGCGTAATAGACGACATTGTTGAGGTGGCCGTAGGCGTCGTTGTCGCTCCAGCGCGTCGCCAGGCTCACGAATCGGGCGAAAGCCGACGCGAAGGCGGGCCTTGGCGATCCGGGTCCGCCGCCATGCCGACTTGGCGCCGGACTTAGGCGCGGCCCATGCGCTCAAGCGCGCTCCGGCCCGCGCCGACCAGCGCGACGGCGAGCAGGGTTTTGACGATCGTCGCCAGCACGAAAGGCGCGACGCCCGCGGCGAACGCCTTCTCCACGCCGATGAGCTGGGCGAGCCAGAGAAAGCCAAAGGCGAACACGATGGCGTGGCCGAGACTTAGCGAGGCGAGGAGCCTGATCCACGAGCGGTCCCATCGCCGGTCGGCGACGAAACCGATCAGCGCCGCGGCGGCGAGGAATCCGACGAGAAATCCTCCGGTCGGCCCCGCCATGAGAGAGGTCCGGCGACCGCGCCGGCGAAGACCGGCAGGCCCGCCAGACCCTCGATGAGATAAAGCGCGACCGCGGCGGCTGCAGCCTCGCGCCAAGCGCCGCGCCGAGGAGGAGCACGACGAGCGTCTGCAGCGTCAGCGGCACCGGGTAGAAGGGAACCTGAACCTTGGCCGAAACCACGAGCAGAAGCGATCCGCCAAGCGCGAACGCAAGGCCCGGCCCAATCCGTTCCGCCGACGAGGGGATGGCGGCTGGCGGCGTGTGAAAAGTCATGGGAATGTCCTGGACGATTTGCCGCGAAGCGGCGCTACGCCACAGTGCCTGAGCCCGGCTATCATGACAAGGCGGCGAGCCGCTTGCCGCGGACGGGAATGCATAGAGCGCGCGATGGCCGACGATGAGAGCGAGCCCGACCTTTTCGTTTCCGCGCGCGAGCCGCCGCCGCGCGCTCTGACCCAAGTTTCGCCGATGGTGCGCCGCCTGGTGGCGCCGAACGCCTCGCCCTTCACCTTCAATGGCACCTGCAGCTATATCGTGGGCGAGGCCAAGGTCGCGATCATCGATCCGGGGCCCGACGACGATTCGCATCTCTCGGCCTTGCTCGCCGCAGTTGAGGGCGAGCGGGTCGAGACGATTCTCATCACCCACACCCATCGCGATCATAGCGTCGGCGCAAACAAGCTTCGCGCGGCGACGGGCGCGCGCGTGGTCGGCGCCGCGCCGGTCACGCCCCGCGCCGACGGTTCGACCGGCCTCAATTCCGCACACGACCGCGACTATTCGCCTGACGCCATTCTCGCCGACGGCGAGCGTTGGCAGGGCGCGGGCTACACGATGGAAGCCATCGCCACGCCGGGCCATTGCTCCAATCATCTGTGCTTCGCGCTTCTGGAGGAAAATGCGCTGTTTTCCGGCGATCACGTCATGGGCTGGTCGACGTCAATCGTCGCGCCGCCCGACGGTTCGATGCGCGCCTACATGGACTCGCTCGACAAGCTGCGCGGGCGCCCCGAGGCGATCTATTGGCCCGGCCACGGCGGCCCGGTCATTGAACCGCAACGGTACTTACGCGCGCTGATCCATCATCGGCGCCAGCGCGAAGTCTCGATCCTGAACGTGCTGGCGAACGGCCCGCAGACGATTCCAGCCCTCGTCGCCAGGATCTATGTCGGCCTGAACCCGTCCCTGACGCATGCCGCAGGGCTTTCGACGCTGGCGCATCTCGAGGATCTAAGCGCGCGCGGAAGGGTGGTCGGCGAAGCGCCTGCCGGCGGCGAGCAGCGGTTCCGACTCGCCTAGAACTATTTACATTTTAATACAGTTCTTTGTCTGGAAAGCTGGCGCGCTGGTCGATTTGGTTTTTCTTGGCGACTGGCCTTTTTCCTGCGAAAGCGCCGTTTATCGGGGTTGGATTTCCTTGGATTTCCTTGGATTTTCTGGTCAGAATCGAGACTTATCAATGGGTTACGCGGGATTTTCCGCAGAAAATTTTTCTTGGCCCTTCCTCCCTGACGGGAGACGAAAGAGAACGAGAAATCGCGGCCTGCAATGTGGAAATACGCAACTCTTCATCCGTGCAGCTCAACTGGCTTTCTGACTTTCTGCAATCTTTAGTCGCCGCCGGCGGGGGGTCGGCTCGGGACGGACCGGGTTCCGCACCGAAGCCGTCATTTCGTTGCGCGCGCGAACGGCCCTCAGCTGCTTGATTGAGTTTGTTCTCGTCGACCACTGTCCCTGCAAACGAATTGGGTAAACAAGGTCAACGCTGAAAGCTTAAAAAAGCCCGCCATCGAGCTTCGATGGCGGGCGCGCCGTTATTGCGACACTCCGTAAGCCGTGTTGACCTGTTTTTTGAAGTCGGCGAAGTCAGACTGGTTGCCGTTCAGCATGGTGCTCCATTCGCGCACCAATGCCGCCGAGGCGATGGCCTCTTTGATTTGCGCGTCCGTGGCGCCAGCGTGCTTGGCGGCGAGCGTGTGCGCATAGATGCAATACTGGCAGGGGATTTGCGCCGCGACGCCGAGTGCGATGAGTTGTTTCGTCTTGTCGTCCAAGGCGCCATTCGGATTCATGACGGCCATGTATTCCTGCCAAGCAGGCGCGGCGCTCGCCTCAGGCACGACGTCTTTCATGAATTTCGGCATGTCTTGAGCGCTGGCTGCGATCGGCAGGATGCTTAACGCTACGGTCGCAAGTAGGATTTTCATAGGTTGTCTCCATGTTTCTGCTTCAGTCAACAACAAACAACTAGAAAATCTGACCATTGCATATTCACTTTCGGCCTTTTTCCTCCTCCTTCTCTTGTTAGACGCGCGCGGCCAAGCTAGAGTGTGCAATCCCCGGCGCCTAGTGACGGCGATTTCGACGAATGCAGCGTCGAGATGCGAATATTAACTCACATCTTATTTTAGGCATGCAGCTTCAATTCGAGCGTGGAGACGATCTGTTCGTGCGTGGAGGCGGTCGAGCATTTGATCGACCATGGCGGCCTCAGAGGCATCTGACCCTCCTCCCATTGATTCTCCTGCCTCGGGCATTTTTCGCCAAAACGATTGGTTGATGGTGTTGGCGGTGTTAGATCACGATTTGGCTCGCGCCGCTGTGATCTGGATCACATCGCTGTGATCTGGATCACACTTCTGCGATTTCGAGGCGTGCGCCCGCTCCGCCCGAGGCGACGGACGAGGGCGGCGATGCCAGTGGGCCAGGAATTTCCGCTTTGCATCGGAGAGCAGCCGGTCCACACCCGCAGAAACTTCCGTTCTGGGTCCGATAGCCGCCAAGCCTGATTGGGTTTCGACCCCAGACGCGTCGTTCTAGACGCAAAGGGCGATGGCCTGAACCGCCGCTCGCCTTACTTAGCGGCCGAGCCGCCAGCAGCGTAGCCGTTGCGGGTCGACATCTGCTCGCCGACGTCCTTGAAGGTCTTGTCGTCGTCGCCGAGTTGAACCGTCGGCATGCAAGTGGGATCGCAGGCGTAGGACATCCTGGAGCTTCCGCTCTGCAACACCAGCACGGTTCTCGACGGCAGGACCTGGATTTGCTCTTCCTCGATGAGCGAGCCGGTGGCGTCGATCGCAATCAGGTTCGTCTGGCCGAAGCCTTTGCCGGTGATGATCATCGTATTGTTGTTCTTGAGCATGGTCACGTCCGCGATCATCGGGTTGCCGACGATGAGCGTCGCCGTGGCCTCAGGCAGCCGGGCGATCTTGGCCTGGTCGAGAACGACCGCAATCATGCTCGTCTCGGCGCGCGCGGGCGACGCGCCGGAGGCGAGAACGAAGGCGACGGCAAGCCAAAGGCGCGACGACATCGGAGCCCTCTCAAGTCGGGAGACTGAGGGGCTATTTCGCTCGCCAAAGATGAAGAAAGCCTCAACATCCAAAGCGCTTCCGTGCGTCACGCGGCAGGGAAAATCGCCGCGCCCTCGTCAGCCGAGCTGACCGCGCCGCGAAAGACCCCGAACAATTCGCGCCCCACCCCGACATGGGACTGGGAGAGATCGGCTTCGGCATGCGGCCTGTGAGCCCAGACATCATCGTCGACCAGGACGTCGAGTCGGCCCGCCGGCGCGTCGAGACGAATGACGTCGCCATTCCGGATCTTGCCGATCGCTCCGCCCGCCGCCGCCTCCGGCGTCACATGGATCGCCGACGGCACCTTGCCCGAGGCGCCCGACAGGCGCCCGTCGGTGACCAGCGCGACCCGATGTCCGCGGTCCTGCAGCACCCCGAGTGGGGGCATCAGCTTGTGCAGTTCCGGCATGCCGATGGCCTTCGGTCCTTGAAATCTGAGGACGGCGACGAAGTCCCGGTTGAGTTCGCCGTTGCGGAACGCGACGTGCAATTCCTCCTGGCTGTGAAACACCCGGGCCGGCGCCTCGATCGTATGGCGGTCGGGCGCGACGGCCGAAGTCTTGATCACCGCCCGGCCGAGCGGTCCTTCGAGCACGCGCAAGCCGCCGTTGGGCTGAAACGGCTCGCTCGCCTCGCGCAGGACGTCGCGATCGCCGGACTCGGCGGCGGCCGGCGCCCAGGCGACCGCGCCATCCGCGTCGAGGCGCGGCTCGACCGCATAGGCGTCGAGTTCGCCCCAGACGGTCTGCGCGTCGCCGTGCACGAGCCCGGCCCCGAGAAGCTCCCGGATCAGGAGGCCCATGCCGCCGGCGGCGTGGAAATGGTTCACGTCGGCCTTCCCGTTGGGATAGATCCGGGTCAAAAGCGGCGTCACTTCCGCCAGATCGGCGAAATCCTCCCATCGAAGCGCAATGCCGGCGGCGGCGGCCATCGCCACCAGGTGAATGGTGAGATTGGTCGAGCCGCCGGTCGCATGAAGGCCGACGACGCCATTGACGATCGCCCGCTCGTCGATCACGCGCCCGATCGGCGTGAATTGATTGCCGAGCGCGGTGATCTCCAGCGCCCGCTTGACCCCAAGCATGGTGAGGGCGTCGCGCAGCGGCGTATTGGGATTGACGAAGGACGAGCCCGGCAGATGCAGGCCCATGATCTCCATCAGCATCTGGTTGGTGTTGGCCGTGCCGTAAAAGGTGCACGTGCCGGGGGCGTGATAAGCCTCGGCTTCCGCCGCCAGCAAGTCGGCGCGGCTCGCCTTGCCCTCGGCGTAGAGCTGGCGGACTTTTGACTTCTCGGTATTGCCGAGGCCCGAGGGCATCGGTCCCGCGGGCAAAAACACCGCCGGCAAATGGCCGAAAGACAGCGCGCCGATGATGAGGCCAGGGACGATCTTGTCGCAGATGCCGAGATAGACCGCCGCGTCGAACATGTCGTGGGAAAGGGCGACCGCGGTCGACAGAGCGATGACGTCGCGCGAGAACAGGGAAAGCTCCATCCCCCTCTCGCCCTGGGTGACGCCATCGCACATCGCCGGAACGCCGCCCGCGACCTGGGCTGTCCCGCCGACCGCGCGCGCCGCCTCCTTGATGAGATCGGGGAAGCGCGCATAAGGCTGGTGGGCCGAAAGCATGTCGTTATAGGCGGTGACGATCGCGAGATTGGCGCCCGTCCCCTCCCGCAACGCCTCCTTGTCGTTCGCTCCGCAAGCGGCGAAGCCATGGGCGAAATTGGCGCAACCGAGGCGCTTGCGCGCCGGCCCCTTGGCGACCGCGGCATCGATCCGCCCCAGATAGGCCTGGCGGGACCGGCGGCTCCGCTCGACGATGCGATTGGTCACTTCGCCGACGCGAGCATTGAGTTGGGTTGTCATGCGAATCGTGCCTCCTTGATCCGGCAGGCGGGCCGTCACCGGTTTCTGGCGGAAAGACACGCAAGAAAAAGGCCGAGCCGGTAAGGACCTCAGAAACGACCGCCGCCGGGCGCCACGCCTAGCGTCAAAAGCCGGCGAGTTCGTGGACCATTCTGGTGAAGCGGCTCCGCTCGTCAGGGGTCAGATTGGCCGTGGCGACATCGAGGCCGTCGTCTTTCAGACCGGCCGCCTTGGCGAAACTGTTCCACGCGGCCGCCTTGGCCATGTCTTTTGGCAGCGCTTCGCCGCTGACATAGAGATGAGCGACCCGGTTCTGCGCGATCGGGTTGCCGCGGGACGCGGCGGTGAGGAGGATCTTGGCCGCCTCGGCTTCGTCCTTCTTCACGCCCTCGCCATTGAACAGCATGATCGCATATTCGACTTGGGCGGCGACGATGCCGTCGTCGGACGCGCGCTTGAGCCAGTGAGTCGCCTCCGCAATATTTTGCGGCGCCCCTTTGCCGTCGCGCAGCATCACGCCATACGAATAGGCCGCGTCGTCATCGCCGGCGTTCGCGGCGCGCAGGAAATACTGTGCCGCCTGGTTATAATCCGGCGCCTTGCCGTCCAGGCCCTGCAGCGCCATGACTCCAAGATTGTAGAGCGCGCCTGGCTGATTCTTGGCGGCGGCGCGCTGGAACTGCGCTTTGGCGGCAGCCGGATCTTTCGTCACCCCCTTCTCGCCCTGAACCAGCATCGCTCCGAGTTCGTAAGCGGCTTCAGGATCGCCAAGATTGCTGGCGAGGCGGAACCAGCGCGAAGCCTCCTGATCGCTGCGGGCGACCGCGGCGCCGTCGCGATAGATCTCGCCGATCAGGGTCATCGCCGCCGTATCCTTGGAATTGGCGTCAAGGCGGCGTTCAGCCTCCAGGAGGGCGTAAAGGAAATTGCCGCGCTGATAGGCGCCGAACGCCATATCCGCCGGCACCCCGTCCGCTCGCGGCGGCAAGGGAGGGGGCGCCGCGGTGGGAGGGGCGGCGAGGCTTGAAGGGGTCGCCAGCGGAGAGGCGACGCCTTGGACCGGCGTCTGGGCGAGGGCGACGCTGCTCAAGCTCAGCGTCAATCCGAGGACGAGCGCGATCCGCATCATGGCGTTGCGACACCCACGCTAGCGACCCGCCCGTGGGCCTCGCGCACGGCCGCCGCCGGCGAAGAACTGCCCCAGACGGCGTCGCCGAGCGCGACGAAATCGGCGCCCGCCTCGGCCAGCGTCCCAGCGGCAGGGATCGTGTCGGCATAGGCGACGCAGGGCGTCTCGAAGATCTCGGCCCACCAGACGACGCGTTCGGTGAGCGACACCAGCGACGCCAGGCCCCTCGTTTGCGCGCCCCCATGCGGCTCCCCGAACATCACGTAATCCGCCCCCATTTCGCCCGCAGTCATCGCCTCGTCGCGCGTGCGCAAAGATCCAGCGCCGACGATCCGTTCCGGTTTCAGGCTCTTGATCGCCTCGACGAGATCCTCCCCGTCGCCCGCGACATGGACGCCGTCTGCGCCAAGCCGGGCCGCCAGCCGGGCGTGGTTTTCGATCAACAAAGCACAATCGGCGTCCCTGGCGGGACGAAGGAGGGGCGCTACGATCGCTTTCGCATGGGCCTCGGAGCCGGGCGCGAAGCGGACGAGCGCGCTAGCGACCGGCGCGGCCTCGAGCGCCTCGGCGAAAATCCTGCCAAAGGCGTCGGCGGCAGCGGCCGAGAGGAGGGGCGTGAAGAGATAGAGCGAGCAGCGGGGCGAGTTCTGGTGGGTCAATGGCATGAGCGGCGAAGCGGAGCGGGGACGGAGATGTCACCGACCATTGCGGCCAAATCGCGGTCGACGCAAGGCTTCAGAAACGGGTCGTCGCCCGAATGCCGGCGTATCGGGACCCGAGCGAGAAAACCGCTCTCCCGCCTATGGTGAAAACGCGGCGCGGAGGCGCTCGACCTGCGAGGCGACCTCGGATTGCGCTCTGATCGGCTGACGCGAATGCGCGACCGCCAGGCTTTGATCAAGATGCATCACCCGCTCCTGAATGCGCGTCGAGCGCTGACTGAGACTGCGCAGGGTGGACGGCAATTGTTCGAAGATCTCGGGCCTGTAGCCGTATTCCTCGCGCGAAAGCTTGACCCGTACGCGCTCGGCTTGGGCTTCGCTCGAGGTCAGTTCGCCTTCGTTGACCGCGCGTTGGAGCAAAAGCCAGGAGGCGACCTGCATCAGGCGGGTGGTCAAGCGCATGCTTTCGGTCGAATAGGCGAGAGCGGTCGGGCGAGGCAGAGCACTCGATTCCGCTCGCCCCGGACCGTCGAGGTAAGCAGCAGCCTCTTCGACGAGCGTCATGCCTTCTCGAAAGAGGTCTTTGAATGCGCCGGACGAGGCAAGACGGTGAATGAACGGAATCGCAGGCGAAGCCGGCGAGGCCGCGGCGAAACTGCGCCTCGGTCCTTCGTACTGATAACTCATACGCCCTCACTCCCGTCCCACCGAGGCGAGGCTGCGTGTGCAGCCGCCGCGCCCTTTTTGGAGCCCCGGGCGACAATAGCGCCCGCGCAGCGCCTTCGGCTCATTTACCATTGAGCAAGGTTAACCGGGAAGTCCAGGGTCTGCAGGGGGCATAAAAAAAGCCGCCTGACGGCGGCTTTCAAGGTGGGATATGGGGAGGGTTAACTCAGGAGTAGGCGCCCATTCAGATTGCTGTCGGGCCATGAGATTCATAAACAATAAGGATTAAGGGCTTCTTAACGCGGCTCGGACGGATCGCGACGGCTCAGATTTTGAACACCGAGGCGGCGGCCGCACGCGTCGCTTGACGCGCCTCGATCGCCTTCTCGAGGCGGTCGATCTCCGAGCGCAACAGAGCGATGCGCTCCTTAAGCTCCGGCGCCGACAAGTCGTCGATGTTCTGACCGATGTCGTGAGCGACGGGGGCTTTCGGCTTCGGCGCGAATACGGGATCATCATCGAAAGAAGGCATGGGTCTTTCGGCCTCCTCGTCAGGCGGCGCGATGAACCCGCCCCCAAGCACCCGCGCGCCCGGGTCGATGGACTCGTAGAAGACGCAGGCTTGACCGGGCGAGACGCCGATTTCGGGCTCGACGAACGCGATCTCGCCCGTGGGCATGAGCAGAGCGGGAGCGGGCGGGCGAGTCGAGCGAACCCGCGCGGCAATTGGCAATCCATGCGACGGCAATGCCGTGATCGCGCCCGGACCGATCCAGTTGACATCCCGCAACCGAAGCCGCGCCACCGCGAGAGAAGCGCGCGGGCCGACGATCACGCGCGCATTGATCGCGTCGAGTCCCACCACATAGAGCGGCTCGGCCGCCGCGACGCCGATGCCTCGCCGCTGGCCAATGGTAAAGTGTACGACGCCGCCGTGCCGTCCGAGAACGCGACCGTCCGCATGAACGATCTCGCCGGGGACGGAGGCGCCCGGAATCAAGCGCTCGATCATGTCGGTGTAATGTCCAGACGGCACGAAGCAGATGTCCTGGCTGTCAGCCTTCTCGGCATTCACCAAGCCGAATTCGCGCGCCAGTTCGCGCACCCGCGCCTTCGGCATGCCTCCGAGCGGGAACCGCAGCCGCGCGAGTTGCGCGCGCGTGGTGGCGAACAGGAAATAGCTTTGGTCGCGGTCAGGGTCGGCGGCCCGGTACAAAGCTCGCCCGCCGCGCCCGTCGTCGCGGCTGACGACATAGTGGCCGGTGGCCAAGAGATCGGCGCCGAGATCGTTGGCGGCGTCGAACAGGTCAGCGAACTTCATATGCTGATTGCAGGCGATGCACGGAACCGGGGTTTCGCCCGCGACATAGGATCGGGCGAATGGCTCGATGACCTTCTCGCGAAAGCGCTCCTCGTAATCGAGCACATAATGGGGGACGCCGAGCCGCGCCGCGATGTCGCGCGCATCGTGGATATCCTGCCCCGCGCAGCACGCGCCCTTGCGGTGCGTCGCCTCGCCGTGGTCGTAGAGCTGCATCGTGACGCCCACGACGTCGTAGCCTTCGGTGGCGAGCAACGCCGCCGTGACCGACAAGTCGACCCCACCCGACATCGCGACAACGACGCGGGTTTCGCCGGGCGGCTTTTCGAGCCCTAAACTGTTCAGCGCGCCGTCCAAGGGCGGCGCGAGCGATGGCGCAAGCATGACGAGCTTTTGCCGGCGAAACTGCCGGACCAGTGGGTTATCTCGGGTGTCTCGCCCGATCCGGCAAGGCCATAGCCCAAATCCGCCGCCCCCGCCATAGCAAGACCGGGTCGCCGCCGCAGATTAGAATGTGTTCAAGCCTGATCGAGCCGACTGACGGCGCCGGCTCTTAGTTTTCCGCCAGCTTGTCCGCGAACAGACCGAGCGTCTTGGCGTAGACCTCGGCCGAGTTCCATTGGAGAAGAGCGTTGAAGTTCGGCTGGCCTTCATCCCAGCCCGCGCCCGGGCTCCAGCCCTTCGAGCGCAGAAAATTCGCGGTCGACGCCAGCGCGTCGGCGGGACTGGAAATGATGTCGCCTCCGCCTCCCCCTTGAGCGTTGACGGCGTACTTCAGGTACGCCGACGGCATGAACTGGGTCTGGCCAATCTCGCCGGCCCAGGCGCCGCGCTGGGATGGGCGCAAAAGGCCGCGCTGGACGAGCGTGAGCGCGTCGATGAGCTCGGCGCGATAGATTTGCGCTCTGCGGCACTCGTACGCGAGGGTCGCGAGCGCGCTGAACGTGGAATAGCCGCCCAAACCGGCGCCGAAATCGGTTTCGAGGCCCCATATCGCCACGACAACGGCGCCGGGCACGCCATAACGCTGCTCAATTCGCTGCAACGGCTCAGCGTAGGCGAGCATCATCATCTTGCCCTTCTTGATCCGGGCAGGAGTCACGTGGCGCGCGGAGAACGCGGCAAAGTTCGAGCCAAAGTTCTGGCCCCGATCGTGTGCGGCCACGGAAGGATCGAACACGACCCCGTTCAAGGCCGAATCAACCACCTGTTGCGAGATGCCGTTGTTAATCGCGACTTGCTTGAATGATGTGAGCCATTCGTTGAAGCCCGCCGCGCTGTCGCCGCAATCGGCTGCGCGCGCCGACGCGACGCCGAACGTCCCGGCCGCGACAACTGAAAACACTATGCTCTTCCAAGCCCTTAGTCGCATTCGCCGCCGCTCCGGAAACATCGTCGTGGATTTGGAAACCGCTAAACGCAGAACAGGGTTGAAAGTTGGCGGCATCGGACCCTTCAAGGTTATCGAACTCGGGCGAGCGGGCGTTGGGCCGCTCATACGCTGATCAACACACAATTCTGGTTAGGTATCGGTATATTTTTGTAGCCGTGGCTTAGGCAAATCTTAAATCGCTTCGCCTATTGTCGCGGAGGTTGTGTGACATGCGTCTGAGTGAGAGTCCAATGAGTGAAACGCTGCGGCCGAGAGTAAAATACGTGATCGGTCCGGACGGGAGTCCCCTGACAATCGCCGATCTGCCGCCGCCCAGCACGCGCCGCTGGGTCATTCGCCGCAAGGCGGAAGTGGTCGCCGCCGTTCGCGGCGGTTTGCTGTCGCTGGAGGACGCGTGCTCGCGTTACACGCTGACGGTCGATGAGCTTTTGAGCTGGCAAATCTCGATCGATCAGCATGGCCTGGCTGGACTTCGGACAACCCGCATCCAGCAATATCGGCACTAGCCAAGTCAGGGTTTCGGGCTCCCTGGACGGGGAGCCGCGGCGCGGCCGGACGTCAGCGCCTCAGGGCATGAGCTGGCCGCCATTGACCTCGATAATCTGCCCAATGACATAGCCGCTGAGCGCCTCCGAGGCGAGGAACAGGTAAGCGCCGACGCATTCTTCGGCTGTCCCGAGCCGAGCGATCGGAATCGTCTTGCGAATGGCCTCCAAGGCATCGGCGTCCGTATAGCGCTCATGAAACGGCGTCATGATCACGCCGGGCGACACAGCGTTGACGCGGATCTTTTTGCCAATCAGCTCCTTGGCGTGGCCTTTCGTAATCGTCGAGACAAAGCCTTTTGCGGCGGCGTAGAGGATTGCGCCGCCGGCGCCGCCGTTTCGCGCCGCAATCGAGGTCGTATTGATGACGAAGCCGCCCTGGCGCTCGAGCCAGGGCGTGGCGGCGCGTGTCACCCAGATAATCGAACGTGCGTTGAGATCGATCACCGCCTGGACATGGTCGTCGCTCGCCTCGAGCGAATGGATCCGCCCGAGCATGAGGCCGGCATTGTTGATGAGGCCGTCGAGGCCGCAAATCGGCTCGTTGTCTCGGCGACGATTGCGCGCAGGCTTTTGGGTCTGCGACATCGCCCTTGACCGCCAGCGCTTCGCCGCCCGCGGCCTTGATCTCGCTCACAAGTGCGTGAGCCTTGTCCGCGCTCGAATGATAGCCGATCGCGACACGCGCCCCTTGCTCGGCAAAGCCTCTGGCCACGGCAGCGCCGATGCCGGTCGAGCCGCCCGTAATCAGAACATTTTTGCCGGCGAGATCGGGAATAACGAGGCGAGAAACGGTCATCAGGGCGCCTTCCGGGCTAGGGTTCGATGCGATATTCTGGCTGTGTCGTCGCGCAGGCGGACTGGCCGATCGGGCGTCGATGGACGTCCACGCGGCGCAACGTCGACGCCAGCTACCCTAACGCGCGGACGCCTGACCACGCAAATCCTGGATAGTCACGGCTGCGACCCTATATAGGCGTCGTCACTCGCGGAGGGCCAGGAATGACTAAATCGCGCAAGCTCGCGGCGATTCTCGTGACCGATATCGTCGGCTACTCGCGGCTCGCGGGGCCGACGAGGATCGGATCCTGGCGCGTTTGCGTACGCTGAGGAGCGACCTGATCGAGCCGACGATCTCCGTCCATCGCGGACGGGTGGTCAAGGGCACGGGCGACGGCTTCATCGTCGAATTTCGCAGCGTGGTCGACGCAGTCCGCTGCGCGATCGAGCTGCAGCATGGACTCATGGAGCGCAACGCCGGCCTGCCGCCCGAGCGCCGGATCGAGTTCCGGGTCGGCATTCATCTCGGCGACGTGGTCGAAGAGAGCGATGGCGACCTGATGGGCGACGGCGTCAATATCGCCGCGCGTCTCGAGGGAATCGCCAAGCCCGGAGCGATCTGCTTGTCGGAGGACGCTTACCGGCAGGTCAAAGGCCGTCTCGATCTCGTGGTCAGTGACCTTGGCCAGACTGAACTCAAGAATATCGTCGAGCCGATCCGGGTCTATTCGCTCGAGGTGGGTCCGGCGGCGCAAGCCAGCCCAGCGCCAAGTCCCGCTCCTGTCGAGAAGCCGGCGCCGCCGCGCTTGTCGATGGTAGTGCTGCCCTTCACCAGTCTTGGCGTGGATCTCGAGCACGAGATGTTTGTCGATGGCGTGACAGAGAGCCTGACGACCGATCTCTCGCGCTTCAACAATGCGGTTGTGGCGTCACGCAACACGGCCTTCACGTACAAAGGCAAATCGGTCGACGCCAAGCAGATCGGCCGCGATCTCAACGTGCGCTACGTTCTTGAGGGAAGCATTCAGCGCGGCGCCAACCGGATGCGCATCAATGTCCAGCTCATCGACGCCATCACCGGCAACCATCTGTGGGCTGACCGGTTCGACAAGCCGATGGGGGACTTGTTCGACATGCAGGACGAAATTGTCTCCCAACTTGCCAATCAGCTGCGTCCCGAGTTGCTCGCCGTCGAGGCCAAGCGCGCGGAGACTGTGGCCGAGCCAGATTCCGTCGACCTCTATTTCCAAGGCGTCCAGTGGTTCAACAAGGCTGGGCCTGACAACATCGAGCGCGCACGCGGCTATTTCGAGCGGGCCGTGGCGCTCGATCCGACCAACATAGACGCCCTTGTCGGCGCCGCGCGCGCCGACGTGCTGGTCGGCGCGATCTACACCACCGAGCATCGGGCGGAGCGCCTGGCTGACGCGGAAAAGCTGCTGATCAAGGGCATCTCGATCGCGCCGCGTAACTATTGGGCGCATATGTGGCTGGGCTTCGTCCAGATCCAAACCAATCGCGCTTCGCGAGCGATCGGCGAATTGGAGCAGGCGTTGTCGCTAAACCGCAACCTTGGCGCGGCGCATGCCTGGATGGGCCAAGCGAAAATCACCATGGGGCGCGCCGAAGAGGCCGAGGCTCACGTCGACCAGGCGTTTCGGCTATCGCCCACCGACGCGGTCGCCTTTATCTGGACCCACATCCGTGGCCTCGCCAAGCTCCACCTAGGAGTCGACGAGGAAGCCGTCGCGCTCTTTCGCCGCTCGGTCGACGCCAGCCGCAACTATCCGTTGAGCCATTTCTACATGGCCGCCGCGCTTGCGCTTCTCGGCCGTCTCGATGAGGCGCAAGCCGAGATCAAAGCTGGACAGGCGCTCGCGCCGAATTACTCGATCGCCCGATTTCTCAGCATGGCGGAGAGCGACAACCCGACCTACCTCAAGCAGCGCGAGCGCATTCTCGAGGGGCTGCGCAAAGCCGGGGTTCCGGAAAAATGACCTGATTCGCGGCTTGCCGCGACGGACCGGCCATCGCGGCGTAAGCTAAGGGGAACCGGTCGCCAGCGGTCTTGCAGCGGCTAGCAGCGGTCGCTTGCCGGATGCGCCGACTTGGGCCAAGTCTTCCGCGTGGCGCGGCGGCGATCCCCTCTTCGTCTTTTGGCGCTTGCCGTCGTCTGGGCGGCGCTTGCGCTGCTCGCGCTCTTCATCGTCCTCGTTGGTCTCTATACATTCGTGCGGCCGGTCTCGACGCTGATGCTTGCGCGTACGGTCGAAGGCAAGGGCTACCAGCGCATTTACGCGCCGCTCAGGACCATCGCGCCAATCGCCCTCGCCTCGGTGGTCGCCTCGGAGGACGGGAGCTTCTGCGACAATGATGGCGTCGACTGGGGCTCGCTGCGCGAGGTCCTGAGCGGCGCGGGCGAACATGGGCCGAGCCGAGGCGCCTCGACCATCACCATGCAGACCGCGAAGAACCTGTTTTTGTGGCCTGGCCGCTCCGCGATCCGCAAAGGCATCGAGATCGGCATGGCGCTCGTTCTGCGCGAGGCCTGGTCAAAGGCCCGTACGCTCGAGATTTATCTCAACATCGCCGAATGGGGCGACGGGATCTACGGAATCGAGGCTGCGGCGCAGCGCTATTTCCACAAGAGCGCAAGCCAGCTCAATGCGCACGAGTCGGCGCTGCTGGCGACCGCGCTGCCCAATCCGATCCAGCGCAATTCCGCGCGCCCCTCGCCGCTTCAGCGCCGACTCGCCGGCGCCCTGGAAGCGAAGGCGCGCGAAAACTCGGACTTGCTCAAATGCCTGCCGCGGTAGCCGTAGCGTCACGCTGCTCCAGAAGGCTACGAGCGATCGGACCGAAAAGGGAGGCGCCGTCATTGGCTGGAAGACAAAAGGCCCCTATCTCTCGTGAATGGAAACGTCAGCGAGCAAATTCACCATGGCGACATTGCGCACAGCCGTCCTCCTTGCCGCTTTCGTGTCTCTGTTGCCGGCGCATGCCGCTTCGCAGGATCCCGATCTGATCTTCCGCAAGTCGACGACGTTTAAATTATTGACGCCGAACGACAAACTTGCGGTGTACGGCATCGATGACCCGGTCGTCGAAGGAATCGCCTGCCACTACACCATTCCGGAAAAAGGCGGCATTTCCGGCGCCTTGGGCCTAGCCGAACAGACATCCGACATTTCTCTCGCCTGTCGCCAATACGGCCCGATCAAGTTCAAGGACAAGTTCTCGCAAGGCGACGTGGTGTTCAGCGAGAGTCGATCGCTGTTCTTCAAGAAGATGCAGATCGTCCGAGGCTGCGATACAAAACGGAATATCTTGGTTTACATGACTTACAGCGACAAGCTCATCGACGGTTCGCCCAAGAATTCCACGTCAAGCGTTCCGATTGGACCCTGGGGCGGGACGGGCGACATCCAGAAATGCGCGGATTTCCTTCGCTGATCCTGGAGGCGTCGTTCAATCATCGGCGGCCAGTCTGGCGCGGAACGCCTCGACCTCGGCAGGCGAAGCGCCCGCGCATTCGGCGCTAGCGGGAAAGGACTTCGCGTCCACCTCCGCGCGGAAGCGCGTGAGCGCCTGCACGCGCTCGTCACGCACGGCCTGATGTCTGGCGGCCAGATTACCCCAGCTGCGCGCGTGGCGCGGTAGGCGGCTCGATTCGCCGCAGATGTCGGAGGTGAAGAGGAACACCACATCGGCGTGCGGGCCGGAGCCGAGCGATATGGTGACGAGCGAAGTGCGGCGATGGATCTCCGCCATGACCGGCGTGGCGATCAGCTCGCATTCAGTCGCAAAGGCGCCAGAATCTTCGAGGCGCCGGAAGCGATCCCAGAGTTCAAGCGCCTCCACCGCGCTCTTGCCCACAGCGCGCACGCCGCCGACCCAGGTGGACTTGCGGGGCACGAAACCGAGATGGCCGACGACCGGAATCTGCTCATGCGCGAGCGCCCGCACCGTTTCGGCGCCGCGGCTGGTCAGCACCGCATCCGCGCCTCCGGTGATCGCCGCGAAGGCGGCGCGCAGAATCTCGTCGGCGGTCACGGCCTCGGCGAAGCCAAGCGCCGCGGTGACGAAGACGCACTGCGAACCCTCGCGCACGCGCCCGACATTGGCGGCGCGGCAGACGACCATTTCAACACCGGCCGCTTCGGCTGCCGCCGCCTCGTCCGCGGTTTCGGCTGTCACCTGGGCCGCCTGCGTCCCCATGCTTTTCAGGGCGCGAAGGCCGGCGACGGTCTGGGCGCGCTCGACGTCGCGACCGCCGAAATCGAAGATGCGCGGCATCAGCCCTTCTTGAGCTTCTTGGCGTAGTAATCCGGGGCTTTGACACCGGGTTTTGAGAACCAGGCCGGCACGTCCACGCCCGAATAGAGCAGGATATTCCCCCAAGGATCGAACGCGCCGGTGCGCACGATCACCTTGGCCTTCGCCGCCATCTCGCCGAGGATCGCCTCGTGCTTCACTGGCGCAAGTTCAGCGTCAGCGAAGAGCCGCTTGATCGTCGCGAGCAGCGGCGCGTTATACTCGGGCAGAGTGTCCGCGTAAGAAAGGCGCTCCACGATCAGGGCCTCGGAAATCGGCGTCAGAACCGTGGCGAGATCCGGCACGTCGGGCGAGATGGCGAGATCGATGCGCCAGGCCGACGAAGGAATTGGAAAACCCGCGTCGCAGACGATCATGAGATCGCCGTGGCCCATGGAGGCGATGGCGCGCGAAAGTTCGGCGTTGAGCAGTCTGTTGCGATTCACGTTGGCTTTCTCCAGATGGAGTTCTGAGCTTCGGCATAGAGTGCGTCGGCGCGGGCGCGGTCGGGCAGGCTTGGGACAACGCCGAGCTTCGTGCAGGCGATGGCGCCGCAGACCACGCCGTATTTCACGGCGTCCACGACGCTCCGCCCTTCCGCCAGCGCGACGGCGAATCCCGAATTGAACGCATCGCCCGCGCCGGTCGTGTCGACGACATCGACCGGCACAGCCGGCACCATCAGGTCGAGGTCATCGGCGAGGATCAACGCGCCCGTGCGCCCGAGTGTGACGACGACGGTGCGAACCCCGCGCTTGCGCAATTCCGCCGCGAGCTCGCGCGACGAGCTCGGATCGTGCGCCGGCAGCCCCAGGAGAATGCGCAGCTCGCTTTCGTTCGGCGTCAAATAGTCGACGTTGGCGAAGATCTGCGGGGGCAGCGCCCGAGCCGGTGCGGGATTGAGAATCGTTCGCGCGCCATGCTTGCGGCCGAGCTCCATCGCTCGCGACGCCGCCGCCACCGGAACTTCCAGCACCGCCATGACGACCGAGCTTGCAGCGATCCTGCTCTCGGCCGCATCCACGGCGGCGGCGTCCATGAGCTCGTTCGCGCCCATGTCGAGGACGATGAAATTCTCGCCCTTCTCGTTGAGGATGATGATGCCGACCCCGGTCGCGCGCTCGCGGCGGACGGTAAGATGGGTCGTGTCCACCGCCTCGGCGGCGTAGAGGTCGGTCGCGATGCCCGCAAGCTTGTCCGTGCCGATCATCGCCACCAGCGCCGAATGCGCGCCAAGTCTCGCCGTCCCGACCGCCTGGTTCGACCCCTTGCCGCCAGGCCCCATGTCGAAGTCGGAGCCGAGCATCGTCTCGCCAAAGATCGGCAATTTCGGCGCGCGCATCGTCAGGCCGACGGCGAAGCTTCCGACGATGGTGATTTCAGGCCCCATGCCAACCCCGAGAACTATGACGCCATTGCACGCCCGAGGATCTCGGCCTCGGTCATGGCGTCCCCGCGTAGCTCGCCCGAAATCCGGCCTCGTCGCAAGACGAGAACGCGCTCGGCGTTCATGATGAGCTCCGGGACTTCCGAGGAGATCAAGACGATCGCGACGCCTTCGCTGGCGATCCCGCGGAGGATCCCGTAGATCTCGGCCTTGGCCCCAACATCGATGCCGCGCGTGGGCTCGTGCAGGATGAGCACGCGCGGATGCGTGACGAGGCTGCGGCCGAGAATGATCTTCTGCTGATTGCCGCCCGAAAGCGTGCCAAGTTTCTGCCCGAGGCGGGCGATTTGCGCATCGAGCCGCGCAACTTGCGCGCGCGCCTCCCGGCGGATCGCGGCGCGCTGGAGTACGCCGGCGACGGAGAAGCGCTTGAGCGACGCCGACACCACATTGTCGGCGACCGTCATGGCGAGAAGGCCGCCCGCCCCGCGCCGGTCGGCAGGCACGAAGGCCATCCCGCTGCGGATCGAGGCGAGCGCGTCGGCGGGCGCCTCCGCGCCGTCGATCGCAATTTTGCCCTCGCGCGGGCAAAGGCCGAACAACGCTTCGCCCAGAGCGTCCTTGCCCGAGTTCGGCAGCCCGCCGACGCCAAGAATCTCGCCCGCGCGGACCTCGAAGCTGACGCCGTCAAGCCCAGGCGCCTTGAGGTCGGTCACCGACAGGACCACGCGATTGCCTTCCGAATGCGCGGCCGGATTCACGCGCCAGGGCGGCACGTCTCCGAGGTCTCGCCCAACCATCGAATGGATCAGGCGCTGCTCGGACAGGTCCGCGTTGTCCAGCGTCTCGATCGTGCGGCCGTCGCGCATGATGGTGACGCGATCGGCGAGGTCGAGCACCTCGCGCAGGTGGTGGGAAACATAGATGACCGTCACGCCTTCGGCGCGCAACTGGCGCACGACGTCGAACAGGCGCTCGCTCTCGCGACGCGACAAAGCGGAATTGGGCTCGTCGAGCACAAGCACACGGGCGCGCTGACGGACGGCGCGCGCAATTTCGACGAGCTGCATCTCGGCGACCGACAGCCAGCTCACGCGCGCGTCCGGATCGAGCGAGTCCATGCCGAGACGTTCGAGCGCGGCGCGAGCCTCCGCGCGCATCATCGCCCGAGGCACGAGCGAGGCGACACGCCGGCGCGCCATGTCCGACATGACGACATTCTCGGCGATCGTCATCGTCGGGCAGAGCGCGAGCTCCTGATAGACGACGACGATGCCCGCGGCGCGACTGTCGAGCGGCGAGGCGAAATGCGTCGCCTTGCCGTCGACAAGGATCTCGCCTTCGCTTGGGCGAAGATCGCCGGCGAGGATATGCATGAGCGTGGACTTGCCGGCGCCGTTCTCGCCGACGACGGCGTGAACCTCGCCGGCGCGAAAGCCCACGTGGATGCGGTCGAGCGCAAGAACGCCAGGGAACCTCCTGGTCACCCCGGCGATCTCGACGATATGCGGACTGGACGTCACTTGCGACCGGTCTTGGCTGACGCCTACTTCTTGGCGACCTTGTCGATATTGTCCTTCGTGTAGATGCCGACGCCCGTATCGACGCTCTCGATCGGTTTGCCGTTCAGGAACTGCACGAGAAGGTCCACGGCCTCAAAACCCTGCTTCTCCGGGGCCTGATCGATCGTCGCCTGGACGTCGCCGCTCTGGACGAGCTGCACGGTCTGATCGAGGAGATCGAAACCGACGACCTTGATCACGCCCGTCTTCTTGTTGCGCTGGACCCACGTCCCCGCGGCGGGCGTCGAGCAGCATTCCAGCGAAAGAATGCCGGTCACGCTCGGGTCGGCAAGCATGGCGTTCTCGATCGCGGAATAAATCTTTTGCGGATCGCTGCCGGTGTTGAGCGTCTTCACCACCTCGATGCCTGGGAAGGCTTTCAGGGCCTCGCGCACGCCCTTCTCACGATCCAGCGACCATTGGGCGGCCGCGTCGATCGTGGTGATCATCACCTTGCCTTTGCCGTCGAGCACCTTGCCCATGAGCTTGCCGGCTTCGCGTCCGGACTGGACGAGGTCCTGCCCGGCGAAGGCCAGGCGTTTGCTGTTCGGATTGTCGGTGTTGTAGGTGACGACCGGAATGCCGGCCTTGAGAATGCGGTCGATCACCGGCCCGAGCGCGTCGCTCGAAACCGACGAGATCGCGAGGCCGTCCATCTTGCCCATGAGCGTCTCGATCTCGTTGATCTGCGCATTGGCGTCGGAGCCGACCGGCCCGATGAAATGCGCGTCCACCTTGTCCTCGGCCGCCCCCTTCTCGACGCCCGCCTTGATCGCGGGCGCGAACTCGTTCGAGACGTCGTGATAGGACACATAGATCTCGAGCGGCTTGCCCGAGGCGACCTTCTCCTTGATCCGGTCGGCGAGCGGAAAGTCGCTGACTTTCACCGGGCCGTCCGCTTTGGCTGAAAGCGGCAGAAGCGCCGCCGCCACGACCATCAGAGCTGCAATCTTCATTCTTTTCCTCCCACTTCTTAGTTTGAAACCACGTCTCACGCCGTCCGGCGCGTAGACCACTTGTCGATGCCGACCGCGATCACGATGACGAGGCCGATCATGAATTCCTGAACGAAGGGCGAGACGCCCATGAGCACGAGCCCGTTGCGCATCACGCCGATGATGAGGACGCCGAGAATCGTGCCCAGGATCGTTCCCTCGCCGCCCGAAAGCGATGACCCGCCGACGATGGTGGCGGCAATGACGTCGAGCTCGAGGCCAAGGCCGGTCCGGCCCGCCTGCCCGCTGGGCAGAAAGGCGAGGCTCAGAATGCCGGCGAACGCGGCAAGCGCGCCCATCAGGACGAAAGCCCAGATCTTCACCGCACTGACATCAATGCCCGAAACGCGCGCCGCCTTGGCGCTGCCGCCGACAGCGAAAATGCGAAAGCCAAAGTTGGTCATCGACAGGACGAACCATGCGACCGCCGCGACGATGACGAAGAAAACGAGTTGCATCGGAACGACGCCGAAGAGATAGCCCTGCCCCATGAACTCGAAGGCGTTGAGCACGCTTTCGGATGCGCCGTTGCGGACATTGACTGTGACAGGCGCGCCGTTCGTCAGGATCAGCGCCGCACCGCGCACCATGCTCAGCATGCCGAGCGTCGCGATCAGCGAGGGCAGGCGGCCATAGGTCGACAGCAGGCCGTTGATGAGCCCGATGACGCAGCCCGCCACGACGCCAAGGCCGACCGCCGCGAACAGCGGCCAGCCGGCGC
>CAVPPX010000030.1:0-65420 GCA_963707355.1 uncultured Alphaproteobacteria bacterium
GTCGAGGCTTACGACCGTCTCGCGGCCGACGGCGCGGTTGTCGCCCGGCGCGGCTCGGGGTTCTTCGTCGCCGGCGCGGCACGCCCGCTCACGCTCTCGGCCGCCGACCCGCCGGCTGAGCCTGCGATCGACCCGTCGTGGATCAATCGGCACGCTATGGTCGGCTCGCCCGATTTCCTCTGTCCGGGCGCAGGCTGGCTGCCCGATTCCTGGGTGCTCGATCTCGGCGTCCAGCGGGCGTTGCGCCTTGCGGCGCGCGAGGACCCGGAGCGCCGGCGCCAATATGACGAGCCGCTCGGCTATGCGCCATTGCGGCGACTGTTCTCCGTGCGCCTCGCCGAGCGCGCCGTGCTGGCGGATCCCGATCAGATCATCGTGACGGATTCCTGCTCGCAGGCGCTCGATCTCGTCTGCCGCTTTCTCCTCAGTCCAAACGATACGGTAGTCATCGACGATCCCTGTTATTTCAATTTCCACTCGCTCCTGCGCGCCAATCGCGCTGAGAGCGTCACCGTCCCGATGACCCCCGATGGCCCCGACGTGGCCGAACTCGAGCGCGTGTTCGCTAAGCATCGTCCGCGTCTCTATCTCACCGGCGGCGGCTTGCAGAATCCGACGGGGGTGACGCCTTCGGCGGCGACCGTCCATCGGGTGCTGAGACTGGCCGAGGAGCACGACGTTCTCATCCTCGAGGACGATACGTTCGCGGACTTCGAGGCCGAGCCTTCGATGAGGCTTGCCGCGCTCGACGGCCTGCGCCGGGTCGTACAGGTCGGCAGCGCCACCAAGGCCGTCGGCGCCGCCATGCGCTGCGGCTATATCGCCGCGCGGGAGGACTGGATCGCGCAGCTGGTCGATCTGAAGCTGGCGACGACCATGGGCAATAGCGCAACCGGCGCCCACATTCTGCATCGGGTGCTGACGGAAAGCGGATATCGCCGCCACCTCGACGGCTTGCGCCGAAAACTCGCCGACTCGATGGGGCGGACGTTGCAGAACCTGCGCCTGCACGGCCTCGTCCCCTGGATCGAGCCGCGCGCCGGCATCTATGTGTGGGCTCACCTGCCCGACGGAATCAGCGCCGCCGACGTCGCCCGCCATGGGCTGACGAGAAAAGTGATGTTCGCGCCCGGCCCGGCGTTCAGCGCCTCGGATCATGCGCGCGGCTGTTTGCGCTTCAACGTCGCCCGCTGCGGCGAGCCGCGCGTCTACGAGGTCCTGGACGAAGCCATCGCCGCCGCTCCCCGCCGCGAGTCCGCCCCGGCTTCGAATGCCGCGTTTTAAGCTCGTCCTCGAATATGACGGGACGCCGTTCGTCGGCTGGCAACGGCAGGAGAACGGCCTTTCCGTGCAGGCGGTTCTGGAGGGCGCGCTCACCGCGATGACCGGCGCGCGCGCGACCGCCCATGGCGCGGGGCGCACGGACGCCGGCGTGCATGCGCAGGGCCAGGTCGCGCATGTCGACCTCGAGCGCGACTGGTCTCCCTTCCGCCTCAGCGAGGGGCTCAATGCGCTATGCCAGCCCTATCCCGTGGCGGTGCTCGGGGCCGAAAGGGTGAGCCCCGATTTCGATGCGCGCCACAGCGCGACCGCTCGCCATTATCTCTATCGCATAGTCAATCGCCGCGCTCCCCTCACTGTCGAGCGCGGCTCAGCCTGGCGGGTGAAGCCGCGCCTCGACGCCCAGGCGATGCACGCGGCGGCGCGTGTGCTCACGGGCAAGCACGATTTCTCCACCTTTCGCGATTCGCAATGCCAGGCGAACTCGCCGATCCGCACGCTCGACCGGCTCGACGTCAGGCGCGAGGGCGACGAGATTCTCTTCGAGGCGAGCGCGCGGTCCTTTCTGCATCGGCAGGTGCGCTCGATGGTGGGCGCGCTGGTCGAGGTCGGGACGGGGCGCTGGAGCGCCGACGCGTTCAAAGCGGCGTTCGAGGCCGCCGACCGCAGCCGCTGCGGCCCGGTGGCTCCGCCGCACGGCCTCTATCTGGTCCGCGTCGACTACGATGAGCCTTTAGCGAAATAAAGCTCGAGCGCGCGCTCGTAGATGCGCGACAGCGCTTCGAGATCGTCAACCGCGACCCGCTCGTTGACGGCGTGGATGGTCGCGTTGACCAGGCCCAGTTCGACCACGGGACAGGCGTTCTTGATGAAGCGCGCGTCCGAGGTCCCCCCGCCGGTCGAGAGCGCAGGGTCACGACCCGTCACATCGCGAACCGCTTTGGCGACAAGATCGGTGAAAGGCCCCGGCTTGGTGAGGAAAGCGCTCGCATTGCTGGGTTCGAAGGTCAGCGTTGCGCGTCCGCTTCCGTCCACCGCCGCCACCCGGCGCCGGATCTCCGCGGCGAGCAAATCGTGCGTCCAAAGGTCGTTGAAGCGGACGTTGAACTTGAGGCGCACTTCGCCCGGGATGACGTTGAAAGCCGGATTGCCGACGTCGACCGAGACCACTTCGAGATTCGTGGGGTCGAAGTCGGCGTTTCCGGAATCGAGCGGCGGCGACAGCAGCGCCGTCAAGATCGGCGCGAGCGCCCGTATCGGATTGTCTGCAATATGCGGATAGGCCGCGTGGCCCTGGCGGCCGCTGATGGTGACCCGTCCGTTCAGCGAGCCGCGCCGGCCGTGCTTGATCGTGTCGGCGACCGTCTCGACGGAGGTCAATTCGCCGAGGATGCAATGGTCGAATGTTTCCCCCTTGGCGAGCGCCCAGTCGACCAGCTTGACGGTGCCATTGATCGCGGGGCCTTCTTCGTCGCCGGTGATGAGGAAGCTGATGGAGCCTTCAAACGCCCCTTTGGCGATGAAGCGCAAGGCGGCGGCGACGGAGGCGGCGACGCCGCCCTTCATGTCGCAGGCGCCGCGGCCCCAGAGCTCGCCATCGGCGATTTCGCCCGAGAACGGGTCGAACCGCCAGAGCGCCTTATCGCCCGGTGGCACAACGTCGGTATGGCCGGCGAAGACGAGGTTAGGCCGCGCAGCGCCGAACCGCGCATAAAGGTTGAGAACCGCGGGCGTCCCCGGCGCCTCGAACGTGACGAGTTCGCTGGCGAAACCGGCCTTGCCCAAAAGATCGCGCAAGTACGGCAGCGCGCCGGCGTCGGTCGGCGTCACCGACGGAAAGCGGATGAGCGCGCGTGCGATCTCGAGCGCCGAAGGTGACGCGGACGCCCCAACCATGCGCGCCCTCTACCTCGGCCGCATTTCCCGCACCGGCGCGGCCCAATCGAGGCCGGCGTCGTAGATCGGCGGCTCGGTGTTGGACAGAAGATTCCATAAACCCGTCTGAGGGCTTCGCTTCACGGACTTGATCAGCACCCGCCCATCGCTAAGCCCGCAGACGCACATGCGTCCGACAAGACTGTCGTCCGGCGGATTGCGGATGTCGTCGTAGAAGACGAGCCAGTTGTCGAACAAGACGCCGAGCGAGTGGCCGCGGACCTGGACCGCAACCGTCATTGGCTTGGAATCGAGAGGCGCGTCGACGTCGTCAAACGGACCTTGCCCGTCGGCGTAAAAATGGGCGACCGCGCCCGCGCCGACATAGCCGACCAGCGGCGCGCTCGGCGGCCGCGGCGGTCCGCCGCCAATCAGGCGCGGCGGCTCAATGCCGAGATAATCGGACACAGTCGCGATCTCGTCGGCGCGCAGGCGTCGGTGCCCGTTGAGGAGGTCGGTGACCGCGGAGGGCGACCGGCCAAGCGCCTTGGCGAGGCCGCTGCGTGTTTTGCCGGTCCTTTTGAGGCCGGAGCGAATCCAGTCGACGGTCAAAGCGGAAGCTCCTGCAACTTGCTTTCTCCAAGTGAAAGGCGTGGGGCGCTCTGGGGCGTCCCGGCCATCGATGACCTGCCGACTCACGTTATTAACCTCGTTTCCGAAAAACCGCAATTCAAAAAAACAGAACCTTGACACACGCTTCTGTTTTCCCCGATACTGAACAAAGCAAGAACATAACACGGCAAAACAGAAAGGGCAAGATCCATGACGACCTCTCCGCCTCGCCGGCGCCGTCCTCCAAAAGTCGACACCGAGCGAGCGGAGGCCATACGCTCTTCCGCCCGGCATCTCAAGGACTTGCAGCGCGCTCACAAGGGTCCTCCGCCGGACGTTCGGGTCAACACGCGCGGGATTCCGAAGCTCGTCCCTCCCATCCTCGAACAATCCTATTGCACTTCGCCGGCGGCTTTGTGCGCCGAACTCGCGGAGCCGATCAAAGCTGCG
Source organism: uncultured Alphaproteobacteria bacterium (assembly GCA_963707355.1). GTDB lineage: Bacteria > Pseudomonadota > Alphaproteobacteria > Rhizobiales > Beijerinckiaceae > Roseiarcus. Next base: position 4,219 of record CAVPPX010000030.1, read on the forward strand.
ACGCCCCGAGCTGAACTGGCGGAGCCCGCCCGATGAGCAGCCCCCGGAAGCCGACCAGGCGCAAGTCGCCACAGGATATGCTCAACGCCGTCCAGGAGCGGCTCGACGCCACCCCCGAGCGCCTCGCTCGCGCCAAGGACGCGGGCGAGACGCCGAGCGTCGACGCCGAACGGACGCGCCGCTTTCTCGATCCGTTCGACACCATGCGCGCCAACCGGGTGCTCGCGCCCAACAATCCGAAGCTCAACGACATTCGTTGGCTGGTCGGCGAGTCGCTGCGGCGAACCCATCATCGCGCCCGGCTCGATCAATTGCGCGCGGTCGCCCCCGACCGGATGGGATCGACCGGCTTCGGGCCCCGCCCGGGCCTGCCGCAGGCCGAAGCCGCCCTCCACGCCCGCGACAGGTTGCGGGAGGCCGAGGATCGGGTCGGCCCGCATGCCTGGCCGATCGTGACCCGGATCGTCATCGAAGGCGCGGGCGTGCGCGACTGCCGCGGCTTCGTCCCGGAGCTCGCCACCCCCTGGCGCGCCGACGCGGTGGTCTCCGATCGCCTGCGCGTGGCGCTCGACATGATCGGCGGACTGATGGGGGTCACGGCGAGACGGGAAAAACGCGGGGAATGACGGCTCCCTCACGCCCTCAATCGCGAAAACACGCCTGAACAGGGACAGCTTTCCATGACTTTCAACATCGTCGCCATGATCTGCGTCGCCGGCATGGCTCCCCAGGACTGCGCTCCCGAGCCCGGCTTTTCTCGAGACGTCGCGGTCATCGGCCAAGTGACCAACGAGCTTTGGTGCGGCGTCGAAGCCCAGCAGGATCTCGCCAAAAGCGCGCCATTCCGCAACCTCGCGGACAGGCGAGTTCATCAAAATCATGTGCGTCAGGCGCGGCTGACCGCCTCTCGGCCGCTTTGGCTCATGGGGGGCCAAAGCGGCCGCGGCCTTGAGCCGCGCCTGGACCCGCGGCCCTGCCGCAACGCTCGCAACTCGTGCTTGAAATAGGTTGAAACATGAACGCCGACCGGTCGCCAATGTGGATTGGCCTTGCCGATCTCCTGCTCTGTATTCTTTCGGTCGTGATTGTCGCGGTGGCGCCGACCAAGGCCAAGGTCGACGGGATCAAGCCGAAGGCAGAGTTTCTGATCACCGCCGACTGGCCTGTCGCGCTCGATTCCGACGTCGACCTTTGGGTCGTCGGGCCGGACAGGAAGCCCGTCTTTTATGGGTCGCGCGAGGCCGGCTGCGCCTCGCTCGATCGCGACAGTCTTGGCTATTCGACGTCGCAGATCACGCTTGCCGACGGCTCTCTAGCGCAGTCGGAATCGAACAAGGAAACGGCGACGATCCGGTGCATGGCGCCGGGCCATTATGACGTCGGCGTCAACCTCTATTCCGACCGCGAACTCGCCAAGGGCGCGACGTCGATCCCCGTGCGCGTGGAGATCACCGGCCTCAATCCGCAAGTGACGACCCTGTTTGCTGGAAACGTCGCCCTCGATCAGGTCGGCCAGACCATCAACGTCGCGAGCTTCGACCTCACTTATGACGGCCAGGTCAAGCTCACCGACCCGCCGCTCGAACCGATCACCGACGCCTACAGAAAGGCCAAGCCGTGAATGACAGGCTCAAGCCAATCCGGGGCGCCATGCATGCCGCATCGATCATGACCCCGATCCCCTTCGATCGGCCCTGTGCTCGCTACGAAGAAGATTTCAGCCGTCACCCCTTCTATAACGCATTTTGGCCCCAATGTGATGTACATGTACGTACTTCTGTACAGATTGAGCAGGAGGTTGCTATGGGAATTGCGACATATACCGATTTCCGTGCGCGTCTGGCCGCCCATATGGAAAAGGTCTGTGATGATCGTGATGTCTTGTATGTCACGCGGCACAACGCTCGCACCGTGGTCGTCATCTCGGAGGAGGAATACGAGGGCTTAGTCGAGACCGCACATCTCCTGCGGAGTCCGGCCAATTCTGCTCGGCTGCTCCATTCAATTGCTGAGGCCAACGCCAACAAACTGATGGAGCGTGAAATCTGACAGTCGCCATTTGTGAAGCTCTATTGGACCCCCGACGCCTGGGACGACTACGAATATTGGCGACGCGTCGACCAACGCAAGGTGGAGAAGATCAAAGCTTTAATCAAAGACATTCGAGAGAACGATCCATTTAAGGGCCTTGGCAAACCTGAGCCGCTTAAACATGACTTAAGCGGGTTTTGGTCTCGACGGATTACGGGGGACCACAGGCTGGTCTATCGGGTTACAGGTGCGCTGGAGACTCAGCAGCTTGAGATTGTGCAGTGCCGGTTTCACTACTGACAAACCGTCTCAAAGTTACGAGGCTTTCGCGAAGCCTCTCATTTGGTCAGCGAGCGCGACCCCGACCCGAAGTCGCAGTCCTTTCCGGCCAGCCACCGACGCCTTCATACGCCTGCGCCTGAATGTGCCTGAGACTGACAGCTTGAGGGCGCGAAAAAGTTGCGCGAAAGCGCACTCAAGCCTTTGGAATCATTCGCGCGCGTAAACTTGCGCGCGGGCCTAGGACCTCGACGTCCGCCTCGCTCGGCGCGTCATCGATAGCGAAGCGAATAGGCGGGGACGAGGTCATCGCGTCGCCCTCACGCGCCCTGCGGGTTCAGCCGCCAGGAGGCGCGAACGACGCCCTCGAGGTCGGCGAAGCGCCCGACGATCGCCTCGAGCGCCAGCTCCCGCCTTTTGTGCGAGGTCACGATCGCGGTCACGTCGACCCGGCCCGTCTCGCCCATGAAAGCGCTGTCCAGTTGGCTGAAAGTAAGCTCCGGCACCGCCCCGACCTCCTTCACGAGCTGGGCGCGGATATCGGAGGCGCGCGCCGGCCGGCATTCGATCGAGATGACGTAATGCTGCTCTTCCTCGGACATTTCCAACGGGCGCCGATTGATGGCGCCGACCAGCGGCCGCAAGCCGACATTGGCCGCAATCACCAGAACCGCCGCCATGAGGCCGTGGAGCCCCATCCCCTCGCCAGCGAGCAGGCCGACCGCGGCCGAGCACCAGAGGGTCGCCGCGGTGTTGAGGCCGCGCACATTGAGGCCCTCCTTGAAGATCACGCCAGCGCCAAGAAATCCGATGCCGGTCACGACCTGAGCGGCGATCCGAGTGGCGCCGTCCGCATCGGAGACAGCGCGTCCATAGGTGATGAAAATCGCCGCCCCGAGCGCGACCAGCGTGTTGGTCCTCAAGCCCGCGAGATGCTGGCGCCATTGGCGTTCGAGCCCGATCGACGCGCCGAGGCAGGCGGCGATGAAGAGATTGAGGCCGGCTTGAGCGAGCGCTGTGGCCATGCGGCCCCCTCAGGTATGGCGGGCGAGATCCTTAAACCGGTAAAGGAAATGCCCCAATTCGCCACGAATCATTCACGCGAAATTCAGACGATATGATCATAATCCGATGACCCTCGGAAACCTGGAGGCAACCATGGTCTTACGCATTCTGTCCCGCGGCGCGATCGCCGCGGTCGCCGGCGCGACGATGCTCGCCGCCTCGAGCGCGCCCTCGTCCGCCTTCACGCTCGCCTCGCCATCGCTGGAACAGCCGGTCGCCAGCGCAGACGTTCAGTCCGTCTGGTGGCATGGCGGTTGGCACGGTGGCTGGCATGGCGGGTGGCATCGCGGATGGGGCTGGCATCGAGGCTATGGTTGGGGCGGTGGCTGGCATCGCTGGGGCTGGGGCGGCGGCTGGGGCCCGCGATATGGCTATGGCTTCGCTCCGGTCTATCACTGCTGGTGGGGGCCGTGGGGCCGCCGCTGCGGGGTCTGACGCGCGCGATCGCGAGAGCGCCGCTCGAAGGGCGGCGCTAACCCTCCATCTTCTCCAGTAGCGCCTCAGAGACCTCGAAGTTCGCGGTGACGGTCTGCACGTCGTCGTTGTCTTCAAGCGCGCCGACGAGGCGCAGGATCTTCTCGCCAGCCTCGTCATCGACGGCGATCGTGCTTTGCGGTCGCCAGACAATCGAGGCCTTCTCGGGCTCGCCGAACTTGGCCTCCAGCGCCTTCTGCGCCTCGCGCAGCGCTTCGACCGAGGTGATCACCTCGTGTTCTTCCGGGCCCGACGCCACGTCGTCCGCGCCGGCCTCGATCGCCGCCTCGAGCATCGCCTCGTCGTCCGCGACTTTGCGGTCGAAGACGATCAGCCCGACCCGATCGAACATGAATGAGACGGCGCCCGTTTCGGCCAGCGAGCCGCCAGCCTTGGTGAAATAGGAGCGCACTTCGCCCGCGGTGCGGTTGCGGTTGTCGGTCAACGCCTCGACGATGACGGCGACCCCGCCCGGCGCATAGCCCTCGTAGCGCACTTCGTCATAGTTCTCGGTGTCCGCCGAGGACGCCTTCTTGATCGCCCGATCGATATTGTCCTTGGGCATGTTCTCGGCCCTCGCCGCGAGCACGGCGGCGCGCAGGCGCGCATTCATCGCCGGGTCGGGCAGGCCAAGCTTGGCCGCGACCGTGATTTCGCGCGCAAGCTTGGAGAAGAGCTTGGAGCGGATCGCGTCCTGCTTGCCCTTCTTGTGCATGATGTTCTTGAACTGACTATGGCCGGCCATATTCGCCTCGGTTGACCCTTCCATTGCGCGGGTGCTTTTTCGATGAATTCGGCCCCCTATACGCCGCGTCCGGCGCCAAGGGAAGGCGACCGGGGAGGATCGAGATTGACGCCGCACGCCACCATCGCCGTCGCTCCTGGAGTCTCTCATTTCCCCGGCTTTCTTGACCGCGCCGCCCAGGAAGCGCTGCGGGATGAGGTGCTGGCGATCCTCGAACTCGCGCCGCCGTTTCGCCCGCGCATGCCCCGCACCGGCAAGCCGTTTTCAGTCATGATGAGCAATTGCGGGGCTCTCGGCTGGGTGTCCGACGAACGCGGCTATCGCTACCAGGCGACACATCCGGAGACCGGGCGCCCGTGGCCTGCGATCCCGGCGCGGCTCGTCACAGCCTTCGCGGCGCTCGCCCCAGACGCGCCTCCCCCTGAGGCGTGCCTGATCAACCTCTACGACCCCGCCGCGCGGATGGGCCTGCACCAGGACCGCGACGAGCAGGAGCTCGCCGCGCCCGTGGTCTCGTTCTCGCTCGGGGACACGGCGCTCTTTCGGGTCGGCGGGCTTCAACGCAACGCGCCCACCCGCTCCTTCCGGCTCGCTTCGGGCGACGCGATGTCGCTTGCCGGCGAGAGCCGTCTCGCGTTCCACGGCGTCGAGCGCATCATCGCCGGATCGTCCACCCTCCTGCCTCAGGGCGGTAGGATCAATCTCACGCTTCGGCGGGTGACGAAGGCCAATACCTAGGGCTATTCGCCGCCCGACGCGGGCTCCTGCCTGGGTGCGGCCTTCGGGCCGCCCTTGGAGACGCCAACCATCGCCGGCCGCAGGACCCGATCGCCAATCGTCCAGCCGCTCTGAACCACCTGGGAAACGGTGCCCGAGGGAACAGACTCATCGGGCGCCTCGAAGATCGCCTGGTGAAAATTGGGATCGAACTTCTGGCCCTTCGGGTCGAGCTTCTTCACCCCGTGACGGCCAAGCGCAGCCTCCAGATCCCGGGCGGTCAGCTCGACGCCCTCGATCAGCGAACGGATGGAAGGATCGGCGCTCGCCCGGGCCTCCGACGGCAAATGCTCAAGCGCGCGGGAAAGATTGTCGACCACGGTCAGCATGTCGCGCGCAAAGCTGGTCACGCCATAAGTCTTCGCGTCCGACACCTCACGCTCGGTCCGCCGGCGCAGATTCTCCATCTCCGCCAGCGTGCGCAGAACGCGATCCTTCAATTGGCTGTTTTCGGCGTTGAGCGCCTCCACGACGGCGAGGACGTTCGGTTCGCCCGTCTCGTGCTGAGCGCCTTCGGCCGGACCCGCCCCGGCCTGCGCGGGCGTATCCGCGCCCCATTCGGCGTTGTTATTACTCATCGTTTCAGAAGCCCCATCAGAATTAGCGACGGATATCAGGGCTCACGGAGCAAAAATCAAGCGCGCCGCGAACTGTAAATCAGCCCCGCACTCAATCGCTCCCAAAGTCCGCCAGCAATCGCCGTTTGATCGCAGCTTGCCGAGCTGGCGCGGTGATCTTCTGACCGGTCAAATCGGTAATGTAGAAGGAGTCCACCGCCTTTTCGCCGAAGGTCACGATATGGGCGGAGCCGATGTTGAGATTAAGGCTCGACAGGGAGGCCGTCAGGTCCCGCAGGAGGCCGGGCCGATCGAGACCGGAAACCTCGACCACCGTGTAGCGGCGAGACAGATTGTTATCGACCGTCACCTCCGGCTCGATCGCGAATGCGTCATGCCGATCGTCGCGTGTCTGTCTCGACGGCGTCATTTCGGCCAGCCGGACTTCGCCTCGCAGCGTCTTCTCGATGTTGGACGCGATGCGCCGCCCCCGCCGCAATTCGTCCTCGTCGCGCTCGAAAGCGCGCGAAACGAAAATGGTGTCGAGCGCAAGGCCGTCGGTCGTGGTGAAGATCTGGGCGTCGACGATGTTACCGCCCGCGGCGGCGCAGGCGCCGGCGATGCCGGTCAGGAGCCGCGGGTGGTCGGGCGCGACCACGGTGACCGCAGTCACGCCATGAAAGGCGTCGGTTGTGACCTCTGTCGCCAGCGAGCCGGTCTCGGCGGCCATCGCGTGCAATAATTTGGCGTGGGCCGCCTGCCGAGCAGGCTCCACTTTCAGCCAATAGGCTGGATAGTGCCGTTGGGCATAAGCGTCGAACTCCGGATCTGACCAGCCCGGGAGCAACTTGCGGACGGCCTCCTGAGCCGCTTTGACGCGCCCATCGCGGTCGATCGCCGAATGACCGCCGCCAAGCGTGACTTCAGTCTCCCAGTAAAGCGTGCGCAGGAGCTGGCCCTTCCAACCGTTCCAGACGCCCGGTCCGACGGCCCGAATATCGGCCGCCGTGATCGTCAGCAGCATCTTCAAGCGCTCTTGCGTTTGCACGATCGCCGACAGCGCTTCCGCCGTTTTCGGATCGAACAGGTCGCGGCCCTGAGCCATGTTGGACATGACCAGATGCTGCTCAACCAGCCAGGCTACACGTTCGGCATTCGCCGCGGTGAGCCCTAGGCGCAAACCGACCGCCCGCGCGACGTCCACGCCCGCAAGCGAATGGTCGGTCCCCCGACCTTTGGCGATGTCATGCAGAAACGCCGCGAGATAAAGCTCGGTGCGATGCGCGATCTGCGGCATGATCTTGGTGGCGAGCGGCAGTTCCTCGCCAAGCCGGCCCGCTTCGATCGCGCTGAGTTCGCCGACGGCGCGAATGAGATGCTCATCGACGGTGTAATGGTGGTACATCGAGAATTGCATCATGCCGACGACGCGGCCGAAATCGGGAATGAACCGGCCGAGCACACCAGCTTCGTTCATCCGTCGCAGCGCGATTTCCGGCGCGTTGCGTGAGGTGAGGGTTTCGAGAAAAAGCCGGTTCGCCTCCTTGTCCTCGCGCAAGCGGGCGTCGATGCGCTTCAAGGATTGAGTCACCAGCCTGGTCGCGTTCGGGTGGATGGGCAGGTTCGATCGGTCGGCGATCCAGAACAGCCGAATGAGATTCACAGGATCGCGCTCGAAAACGTCATCGCGGACGACGTTGACTCGGTCATTGTCGACCTTGAAGTCCTTGGCTTCCTCGATCGCGCGGGTACGCTTCCGCAGGCGACCGACGAGGCGGCCGAACGCAGGCGTCGTTTTGGCGTGTCGCTCCTCGAGCGCCGCGCACACGATCGCGGTCAAATCGCCGACGTCCTTGGCGATGAGGAAATAGTGCTTCATGAACCGCTCGACGTCGATCATCCCCGCCCGCGTCGAATAGCCGAGCTGACGGGCGATCGGCCGTTGAACATCGAAGCTCAGCCGCTCCTCCGCCCGACCGGCGAGGAAGTGGAGCCGGCAGCGCACGCTCCAAAGGAATTCCTCGCATCGGCGAAACAGCGCGAACTCTCGGGGCGAGAACAAACCTGCGGTGACCAGCTCGCCCGGATTGCAAACGCGGTAGACGTATTTGGAGATCCAGAACAGCGTGTTGAGGTCTCGGAGCCCTCCCTTGCCTTCCTTGACGTTGGGTTCGACGAGATAGCGCGACGCTCCCGCCTTCCTCACTCGGGTTTCGCGTTCCGCGAGCTTGGCGGCGACGAATTCGGCCGCTGTCTTGGCGACGATCTCCTTGTCGAACCGGATCCTCAGCGTCTCGAACAGCGCCTTGTCGCCGGTGATGAATCGCGCCTCGACGAGTGTCGTGCGGATCGTCATGTCGGCGCGCGCCTGTTTCAGGCATTCATCGATTGTTCGCGTCGCGTGGCCAACCTTGAGCTTCAGATCCCAGAGCACATAGAGCAGCGCCTCGACGACCTTCTCCAAGCCAGGACGCGGCTTGTCGGGCATGAGGAACAGGACATCGACGTCCGAAAAGGGCGCCAGCATGCCGCGCCCATAGCCGCCGACCGCGACAATCGTCGGCAGCGTCCCGCCCGATTGCGCCGAGGCGAGCCAGCGCGCGGACATTTCGAGCCCGACGCGCAGCAATTCGTCGATCTCCGCGCTTAGCGTCTCCGCGCAGGCTCGGCCGGTTCCGCCTGCTTCCAGAGCTCGCCGGGCCTCATTCCGTCCGGTGTCTAGCGCGGATCGCAAAATCTCGACGCCGGCGCGGCGGAACGCCGCGGCGTCACCTGAATGGCGCCGGTGGAGTGCGGCCAGCTCGTCGAGAAGCTTGGCGCGGTCGACGCCCTTCAGTGACAGTGCGGCACGCGAGCGGCGCTCGACCGCGGGAACCTCAGCGTCTGACATTGGAGGTATATCCTCCCTCGGCCTGGGAATCGCAAGGCCAGCCGGGTTTCGACAGAATTGTCAGGCTTTGCCGACTTTGGCCTCGATCGCGTCCCAGATCGCGACCGCGAGATCGGGTCCGCCGACCTTCTTGATAGCGCGTATTCCGGTCGGCGAGGTGACGTTGATCTCCGTCAGATAGCCGTCGATGACATCGATGCCGACAAACAAAAGGCCGCGCCGCCTGAGTTCCGGCCCGATCGTCGAACAAATCTCCCGTTCTTTTTCCGTCAGCTCCGTCTCTCTCGCCGCTCCTCCGCGCACCATGTTCGAACGAATGTCGTCGCCCGTCGGCACGCGATTGATCCCCCCTCTGACCTCGCCGTCGACGAGAATGATCCGTTTGTCGCCGAGGGCGACCGCCGGCAGGAATTTCTGGATCACCCACGGCTCGCGAAGGCTCGCGCTGAACAGGTCGAAAAGCGAGCCGAAATTCGGGTCCTGAACGGCGACCTTGAACACCGACGCGCCGCCGAAACCGTAGAGCGGCTTCATCACCACTTCGCCATGTTCCGCGCGGAACGCCTCGATCGCCGCCTTGTCGCGCGCGATCAGGGTTGGCGGCATCAGCTCGGGGAAATCCATTACGAAAAGCTTTTCAGGCGAATCGCGCACGCCGCGGGGATCGTTGACGACAAGCGTCCGCGGGTGGATGCGCTCGAGAAAGTGCGTCGTCGCGATATAGGCGAGGTCGAAAGGCGGGTCCTGACGCAGCAGCACCACGTCGACGGTCGAAAGATCGACCAGTTTCGCCTCGCCGAGGCGCGCGTGATCGCCCTCGACGTCCTTGACCGACAGCGGCTCGGCCATCACTTCAACGCGCGTGCCGTTGAGCCTCAGACGCTCGGGTGTGTAATGCAGGATGCGGTGGCCGCGCGCCTGCGCTTCGAGAAGAAGCGCGAATGTCGAAGTCTCCGGCGATGCGGATGCGCTCGATCGGGTCCATCTGCACGGCGACGGTCAGGGGCATGGGCGTCCGGTCGAAGGCCAGGGGCGGATTTCGGGAATCAATCGATCTCGAGCCTATACGCGTCCGGCTCGTGACGGGGAAGCCGCCCCCGCGCGACGAAGACCGCGTCGCCCCGCAACGTCAGGCCCGTCGCCCATGGGTTTCGCGTGAGCCAAACGCGCGCGGCGCGAGCGATTCGCCGCCGCTTGGTCGCGCTGATCGCAATCGCCGCAACTTCGAGATCGGCCCGCGCTTTGACTTCGACAAAGGCGATTGAGCCGCCTCGTCTGGCGACGAGGTCGATTTCGCCTCCAGAGACGACGAACCGCCGCGCCAGGATCGTATAGCCCTTGAGGCGCAGGAGCAGCGCCGCGATCGATTCCGCCCTTAGCCCATAGATATGGGCTTCGCGTCTGCGCCCAGTCCGCTGTTCGGCCTGGCCCCTCACCGCTGGGCGCCTGCCAACGCCAGCGCGCGCGCATAGACCTGTCGTCTCGGCAGCCCATGCTTGGCGGCAATCGCCGCGGCGGCGTCCTTGACCGACAGGTTTGTGAGTTGCTCGGCGATCTCTCGGTCAAGGACGGCTTCTGAGACCGCCGCCCGCTCTTCCGCCGCGCCGACGACGATGACGATCTCGCCTCTGGGCGCCCCATCCGTGGCGTATTCGGCGGCGAGCTTATCCAGCGCGCCGCGCCTCACCTCCTCATGCAGCTTGGTGAGTTCGCGCGCCACCGCCGCGGGCCTAGGCCCAAGTTCGACGGCAAGGTCGGCGAGCGTCTCGGCGAGCCGCCCCGCGGCCTCATAAAAGACGAGCGAGCCGGGCACAGCGGCGAGCGCGTTGATGCGCTCGCGCCGCGCGGACGACCTGCTTGGGAGGAATCCCTCGAAATAGAAACGATCCGTCGGCAGGCCAGCGACGCAAAGCGCTGCGAGCGCCGCTGACGGGCCGGGCGCGGCGATGACGGCGAAACCCTGCTCGATCGCTTCCGCCACCAGCTTATAGCCGGGATCGGAAATGAGCGGCGTCCCGGCGTCGGAGATGAGGGCCAGCGCCTGCCCCGCGGCTATGCGTCGGAGCGCGCGCGGGCGAGCCTCAGCGGCGTTGTGCTCATGATAAGCCGAGAGTGGCCGCTCAATCCCGTAGCGCGCGAGCAGCGCGCGCGACACACGGGTGTCCTCGGCCAGGATCGCATCGGCGCCGGCCAGGATCGCCAGAGCCCGCAGCGTCACGTCGGCGAGGTTGCCAATCGGCGTCGCCACGACGTAAAGGCCGGGATCGAGCGTCGCCGCCGGCAACGTCGCGTCGCCAACGTGAAAGATTCGGCTCGGGCGAACAGTGTTGACGCTGTTCGACTGGGGAGTTTTTGCCGCGGTCATTGCGCTAGGGTCCGCCAATCATCTGGCTGGCTCAACGATCGACGCATAGCCAAGCGCAGGTGAAAATGCCACAATTTCCGTCGACAGCCGGCGAATGGCGGCCATCGCGCGCTGACATTTCGAACGTGACGGCGCAACGCGCTTGGCCCGCGCCAGCGCCGCTCAGACGAGAGGTGGGTATGAAGTTTGCCGCGGAGCAGCCGGCAGCAGGACGAGGCCTGACTAGGCGCGCCATGCTTTGCGGCGGAATGGCGTTGACGCTCGCTGGCTGCAATTCGGCCGGCCTCGAGATGCCGAACGACGCCGGCGGGCCCGCTGCTACGCCGGCTCAGCCGGCGGTCGGACCGCCCGTCGGCGAGACGCTTGGCACAGGCCCGGTTCGGGTCGGCATGATGCTGCCGCTGACCCAGAACGGGGCCCCAAGTCCAATCGGCGTCTCGATGCGCAACGCGGCGCAGCTCGCGATCAGCGATTCCGGCTCGACCTCCATCACCCTGATGATCCAGGATGACCATTCGAGCCCCGACGCCGCCACCCAGGCGGCTCAATCGGAGCTGGGCGCGGGCGCGCAGCTCATCCTCGGGCCCGTGTTCGCCAACGATGTTCGGACGGCGTCGGCGGCGGCAAAATCGGCAGGGCGGCCGATGATCGCCTTCTCGACCGACGTCACGGTCGCGGCCCCAGGCGTCTATCTCTTGTCCTTCCTCATCCAGGGCTACGTCGACCGCATCCTTCAATACGCCGTCTCGAGCGGCAAGAAGTCGTTCGAAATCATGGCCCCGCAGAACGACTACGGCAATGTCGCGGCCCAGCGGTTCCAGGAGATGGCGGGGAACGTCAATGCGCAAGTGGTCGTGACCGCCCGCTATTCATCCGGGCAGATCGCAACCGCGGCTCAGCAGGTGGCGGCTATCCAAGGCCAGATCGACGCCTTGTTCATTCCCGAGCAGGCGGACGCCATGCCGGCAGTCGCGAGCGCTCTCGGGTCGGCCAATGTCAAGACCAAGTTTCTGGGAACCGGCGTCTGGAACGACGCGCGGGTGCTCAAATTACCGCAGATGCAGGGGGCGTGGTTCTCGGCCCCCGACAATTCGGGCTTCGACGCCTTCGCACAGCGCTACAAGGCCAAATTCAACAGCGATCCCGCGCGCCTCGCGACGCTCGCCTATGACGCGGTGACGCTGGCGGCGGCGCTCGCGCACAATGGCGGACCGGACCCGTTCAACCAGGCGGCGCTGACCAACATATCGGGCTTCAACGGCGCTGACGGCGTGTTCCGCTTCCGCGCCGACGGAACCAATGAGCGGGGTCTTGCGGTCATGGAGATCGCGGACGACAGCGCCAAAGTGATTAGCCCGGCGCCGCGAAGCTTTGCCGCGGGTTGAGGCGTCGCTCGCCGCCTCAGTGAAAATCCACGTCCTTTGTCTCGGGACCCATGGCCGCCCCGATCGTGCCGATGATCGCGCCCACCGCCAGTAGGAAGACCGGCGTGAGCTCGAACGGCATCACCGCCCCCAGCCAATTCATATAAAAAGCATAAAAGGACGGGATGATCACAGAGAGGCTGAAGCCGACGCCGAATCCCGTCGCACGGACATCGGTGACGAAGCGCTCGTTGATATAGGTGACGATCACCCCCCAGGGCGAGGTGACCAGGATCGAGAGCACACAGACCAGCGCCATGATCGTGGCCAACGACAGGTCCGGGGTGCGGATGAGAGTGTAGAGGATCGCGGAGCCGATGATAGCGATCAGAGGGCCCACGATGACGAAGAAACGTCGGCGGCCGATCCGCTGTCCGATCATGCCCGCGGCGATATAGCTGAAGAAAAGCGCCCCATAGCTGATGAGAAGCGTCGAGGTCAGCGCATATTTCGACAGCTTGAGCATGTGCAGCAAAAGCGTGGTCGGAATGAAAATCGTGATGATGTTTTGGGTCAGCCAGAAGCCGGTCATCATGACCAGCACCTGCATGAGATTGCGTCCGCTCGGGCCCGAGATGAGATCGCTGAGGGGCGTCTTCTCCCGTTTACGCTCGACGTCGGTCTCCCAGATTTCGGATTCCGAGACCATGAACACGTAATAGAGGACGAGAACGCCTGCGAGCAGCGCCCCAATCACGAAGGGGATCCGCCAGCCCCACTGTGCATAAGCCGAAGTCCACGCCTGCCAGCGGAAAAATAACGAACATCAGCATGGCCACGAGGGTGATGGCGATATAGGCGGCAGGAAAGGCGGAGAGGATGAGGCCGCCGGTGAAGCCGCGTTGTTCCTTCTTGGAATATTCGATCGCCAGCGGATGAGCGCCAGTATAGCCGCCGCCAAGACAAATGCCGTCGAGAAAGCGCAGGATCACCAACAGCCAGTAGGAGGCGATGCCGATGTGGGCGTAGCCGGGAATGAGCGCGATCAGGAACGTGATGAGGCCGAAGCCAGCGACCGACGTGATCGACGCCATGCGCCGCCCAAGGCGATCCGCCACGACGCCAAACCCGAGCGCCCCGACCGGGCGCCCGAGCAGAGTCGTGATGAAGACGAGCGACGCGAAGATCGCCTGTTCGCCGGGATCGAGTCGCGCCGGCTGAAAATAGAAAAGGACGGGAGAGAGCACCACCGTCGGCAAATAGATATCGAACATGTCGATGAATTCGGAGAAAACAGCGCCGCTGATGGCTCTGCGCCTCTTCTCCTGCCTGTCCGCGGCTTCGACGACGAACCCCGAAGATAGCGTGGCCGTCTGCATCGGCGTTCTCCCGTAATCCTTGGCGCCGCTTGCGGCGTTGTTCTCTTCGTAAGGCTAGCGAGCTTGCTATGGATCAAACAGACGCCGCAATCAGGAAATCAGTTATCCCGATTGATGGTGTTTGGGCGCGACGCGTTCGGCCAGTACGAATTAGCCGCGCGTCTCCGCGTCGTGGTCGTCGCCGCGACAAAATCGTGAAAAACGGGCCAGTTCGAGCCGATCTCTATTGCGTCACGGCGAATGACCATCTCAACCGTCGTGGCGGTTTTAGCTCGGCGCACAAGAAGGCTGCGCCCGGTAAGGTAGCGCAACTCGCCTGCCGATCGCTCACAGGCTCGGCGGCTTGTTCGGCGCCGCTTTGGCATCGCGCGCGACCATATTCGGGTCCGGATTGGCGACATTCACTTTGTCGCCGGTCTGGGTGGATTCGATCGGGCTGTCGACAAGCCGGTCCGCCAGCAAAAGGCCAGACTCGATCTGCACCTTATTTCCGAGATTGCGTCCGACGACAACCGGCTTCAAGACGACCTTGTCGTCCGTGTCGAGCGCGGCGACCTGCATGCCCTTGGCGCCGAAGACGAGCGCGGTAAGCGGAACGGTGAGCGTGTTCGGGTCGGCCGGAATGTGGAAATGAACCTCGGCGAAGGCGCCAGGCCACAGCTTGCCATCCGGGTTGTCCGCCTGGAGCTCGACCAGCGCGGTGCGCGACGTCTCCGCCACCGCGTTTGACGTCGAGATGAGCTGCGCTTCAAAGGTTTCCTTTTGGCCCGGCAGATGCAGCGTGGCCTTGATGCCCGGCGCAAGCTCGCCAAAGAAAGCCTGGGGCACATTCACATAAATGCGCATCCGGTGGATGTCGGCGACCTGGAACAAGGCGCGTCCCGTGTTGCCCCCGGCGTTGACGAGGTCGCCGATATCGACGTTGCGCGCGGTCACGACGCCGTCGAACGGCGCTTTGATCTCCTCGAAAGCGGTCAGCTCCTCGAGCCGTTTCACCGCGGCCTGCTGCGCTACGACGTTCCCTTTGGCCACTGCGAGCCCGGCGGTCTGCGCGGCCGCGTTCAAGCGATCGGTGTCGCCCTGCTGCTTGCTCTGCCACCCCTGAACGACGAGCTGCGAAGTCCGCTGATTCGTTGCGCTGCCAAGTTCCGCATTGGCTTGCGCTTGTTGAACCGCCGCCTGCAGCTGAACGAGTTGCGCCCTGGCCTGTTCGAGCTGTTGATCGAGATCGGGGGCCGAGATCGTCGCCAGGATCTCGCCCTTCTTCACATGCGCGCCAATATCCTTGTGCCACGCGGCGATGTAGCCGCTGGCGCGGGCGAAGAGCGAACCGGTGTTGAACGCGGCGACGTTGCCTGGAAGAACCAAATCTTGCTCCGCAGGGCTACGCTCGGGCCGCACGATGCGCACCGTCGGAACGATTTGGGCGTTGGTCCAGGCCGCGACCTCCTGTCTGCTCTTGGCGCGGTCCATGATGCCGGAGACGGCGAGGCCAGCGGCGCCGATCGCGAGCACGAAGATGACGAGAAGGACCCGGCGCGTTTTGGGTTTAGGTGGCTTGGCGAGAGATTCAGAGGACATGGGAGAGCTCCGGATCAGGCGTGAGAGGGAAGCCCGACGAGGGGCCCCGCCGCATTGGCTTTAGCTTTGGCTTTGTTCGGATTGGCCCGGTGCGCGATTGAGAACACCGTCGGCACGAACAAGAGCGTCGCAAAAGTCGCAAACGTAAGACCGCCGATGACGGCCCGTCCCAGCGGGGAGTTCTCTCCCGCCTCGATGGCCATCGGCGCCATGCCAATGATCATGGCGAGCGCAGTCATCAGCACCGGCCTGAAACGCGTGGCGCCAGCCTCGAGCGCGGCGTCGACAGGGCTCTTCCCTTCCTGGAGCTGTTCGCGCGCGAAACTGACGACCAGAATGCTGTTCGCGGTCGCGACGCCCATGCACATGATCGCTCCGGTCAACGCGGGAACGGACAGCCTCGTCTGCGTGAGGAACAGCATCCACACGATGCCGGCCAACGCCGCAGGAAGCGCGGTGATGATCACGAAGGGGTCGAGCCAAGATTGAAAATTTACGACAATCAGAAGATAGATCAGCACAGCGGAAAAAGCCAAGCCGATGAACAACTGATAGTAGGCGCTCTGCATTGTCGCGACCTGGCCCCGTATCGTAACCGTCGACCCCTTGGGCAGTTCGCCGCGCGCGTCGTCGACAATCTTTTGAACGTCCGCGGCGACGCCGCCCAAATCCCGGTCCTGGGTCGTCGCGTAGATATCCACTATGCTGCGGATATTATAATGCGAGTTGATGGCGTTGAGCGGCTCTGGCGAAAAGGTAGCCAAGCCGCCGAGCAGCTGGGTCGAATCGCTCGTTCTCAGCGGCACGTATTTGAGCTCGCCAAGCGTATCGATGCCATATTGCGGGGTTTGGACCGAAACGGCGTAGGAGACGCCGTTGGAGCTCAGCCAATAGGTCGGGGCGGTCTGTGTGCTGCCGGAGAGGGTCGTCTGAAGGCTTGTCGAGGCGTCGTTCTCCGTGAGCCCAACGACGCCAGCAAACTCGCGGTTGAAGTCGACCTTCAGAGCGGGGTCCTGGAAGGCCTCCTGGATACGCGGATCGGCAATTCCAGGAACATGACGAATCTTCGCCAGGAGTTTGTTGGCGAAAGCGCGGCTCGCGTTGAGGTCATTGCCGGCGATTTGGACGTCGAGCGGCGCGGGCGAGCCGAAGTTGAGAATCTGGCTGACGATATCCGCGGGGAGGAAAGAGAATGTCGTGCCCGGAAAAGCTTTCGGGAGTTGCTCGCGCAAGGTCTTCACATAAGCGTCGGCAGACGTCGGCCCCTCGTGCAAACTGACGAGCATGTCAGCGTCGAAAACGCCGATCGTTCCCGTGTTCTGGTAAGACAGGTTGATGCCGCTCACCGGCAAGCCAATGTTGTTGACCACGCTCGCTATCCGGTCGGACGGGATGATCGAACAAATCTTCTGTTCGACCTGATCCGTCAGTCGCGTCGTTTCCTCAACTCGGGTTCCCGTCTGCGCTCTCAGGTGGATTTTAATCGCGCCGGAATCGATCGAAGGAAAAAAGTCCTGTCCAAGAAACGGGGCGAGGCCAAGCGACAGCAAGGCGAAGCAGACAAAGGCGCCTGCGAATACGAACCGATGCGCAAGCGCCAGCCGCAAGAGTCCCAGGTAGCCTTGCCGGAACCGCTCGAAGTAATGCTCGAACCCCCTCTGAAAGCGGCCTAAAAATCCGACGCGGCGCGGCTCGCCTGAATCGCCGCCTGCCGCGTGAGGGTGCTGATTTTTGAGTAAAAAATGCGCCATCGTCGGCACGAGCGTATAGGTGAGAATGTAGGAGGCGATCATCGCGAAGACGACTGCCATCGCGAGCGGACGGAAGAGATAGCCCGCCACTCCGCCGAGCGTGAGCAGTGGGACGAAGGCGATGCAGATGCAAAACAAGGCGACCGTCGCCGGCGGCATGATCTCGTTCGCACCCTTGGTGATGGCGGTCAAAATATCCTCGCCATGCTCCATGTGGCGGTTGATGTTCTCGATCGTCACGGTCGCATCGTCGACCAGGATGCCGACGGCGAGAGCAAGGCCGCCGAGCGTCATGACATTGATGGTTTGGCCAAGCAGCGAAAGCGCGGTCAACGAGCTCAGAACCGCAAGCGGTATCGAAACGGTGATGATGAGGGTCGATCGCCAGCTGCCGAGAAAGATGAAAATCATGAACCCGGTGAGCGTGGCCGCGATCAATCCCTCCCGAACGACGGCGCTGACGGACGATTTGACGAAGTCGGACTGGTCAGCAACGAACTTGAGGTTGACGCCGGGAGGAAGCGTCGCTTCGATTGCCGGGAGGCGAGCCTTGATGCCTGCAATGATGTCGAGCGTGGACGCCGAGCCGATCTTGAGAACGGACATCAGAACGCCCTTGCGCCCGTCGAGCTGCACGACATTGGTCTGCGGCGGCGAACCGTCGTGGACGTAGGCCACGTCGCGCATGAATACGACCGTGCCGTTGACCACCTTCACCGGCAGATTGTTGAAGTCCGCGACGGCCTTGGGAAAATCGTTGAGATCGACGGTGAATTCGTAGGAGCCGATTTTCTCCGTGCCGACCGGATTGATCTGGTTTTGCGAGGCGAGCGCGGCGCCGACGTCCGAGGCGGAAAGATTGTGGGCGCGCAGCGCATTCTGGTCCAGATCGATCTGCACCTGGCGCGTCGCCCCGCCATAAGGGAACGGAAGTTGGGCGCCCGCGACGGTGGTGAGCTGCGGCCGGATGAAGTTCATGGCGAGATCGAAAAGCTCGACCTGCGAATGAGAGTCGCTCGACAAGGCCAACTGGATGATCGGGACGCTCGACGCGTTGTAGACCAGAATAATTGGCGGTGTGGCCCCCGCGGGAAGCTGCTTCAGAATGGTTTGGGAAATTGATGTGACCTGCGCCTGAGCGGCGTTGATGTCGACGTTCGGCTGAAAGAAGATCTTGACCACGCCCATGCCAGGGAACGACTGCAATTCAATGTGCTCAATATCGTTGACCGTGGTGGAAAGGACGCGCTCGTAAGGGCCGACAATTCGGCCCGCCATGTCGTTGGGCGACAAGCCGGTGTAGCTCCAGACGACCGAGATGACTGGAATCCCGATGTTGGGAAAGATATCGGTTGAGGTCCGGATGGCCGACAGGACGCCAAAGATCATCACCAGAATCGCCATCACGACGAAGGTGTAGGGACGCGCGAGAGCTAACCGGACGACGGCCGTCATCGAACATAACCTGTGATTAAATCGTTGCGCCCATTACGTTGCTCCAGGTTGGCGGCGAATCGCCATCGCCCTGGCCGGGGCTGTCAACACCACCCAAGATATAATCGCAGATTGCTGCAGTGCGACATCAAATTATGTTGACCTCTCCATGAAGTGACCGGCCAGGCTCCTCGTCTTGTAAAAAGAGCTCATTCTCGCGTCCCGGCCAACGCAACGCACCACCCCCCGGAAGCCTGAGCGGTCCGTGAAACCGGATAGTCTCAAGCGGTTGGATCACGAGCCACAAACGCAGATCGCGGAGAACATGATCCGCTACCGGGTGAGCCGGAGCGAGGCCGCGTTCTCCGCCGTCAGGCGCGAGGCCGCCGCGCCGAACCGCTCCGTGACAAAGTTGGCGGCGGCGACGATCTCGGCGTCAGAATAGGCGTCGCCGAAGGCCGGCGTCGCCATCCCCGGGCTTCGCCCGGCTTGCGTCCTCCGGCAATGTCCGCGCGGGTGAGATGCACGACGCCGAGGTCGGCCGCTTCGCCCATTGGAACGGGAAGGGACAGTCATTTCCACGACCTGGTCGAGTGCGGCACGCTTGTCCGCGAAAAGCGCCGCCCTCGGGCGATCGGGCGCCTGCTCCCGTAAGGCGCCTTCAAAGGCGCGTCCCGGAGCGAGGCCCCGTTCTCCTAAAAGGATCGGAGCAACGCCGAATTTATCGGCGGGAAACAGAACCCGGTGATGAGACATTTCGTTTGATTGTTGGTAAGCGCATAATCCAGGGCCTCACGGCCGAGGGAAGAGATGCTGCGCGAGATCGTGGTTGAGGCTGAAACGGTTGGCGATTCGCGGACAATGTTTCGTCTGCGTATCGACTCGAACGTCATCGCCGAGGGCTTGACGGCGGCGCAGGCTCACTTGCTCGTCGGTGAAATTCTCGACCGCTTCACGCTGCCTAAGCATGAGGACCGGCCAAACGCGCGTTCCGCGCCGTCCCGGTGGAGAGGTTTCGGCGTGAACAGCGGGAATGTTCCATAGCCGGTCGATACCCCGGTGCGGGCCTCGCCGCCGCTCATGGAAATCACGGAGCGTTTTTCCTTCTTAGCAGCTGATCGTCCTGCGCGGAATGATCCCGCGAAGCGGAACTTTGCGGTTCGATCGCTGGTTCTGGAGACGTCCCGGGAGCGCCTTCATAACCCACAAGCTGGAAGACAGGACGAGCGTCACGACGCCAACTGCGCTCGTCGCCGACGGACGGCATGGGCGGAGCACTTGCGGCGGCCCGGAGCCCGCCTTGCGATGTCAGCGCAGTTCCCATAACTGGGCGGGGGTGAGGCAGCTGCGTAGCTCCGCGCTCCTTCCCTTGTCGCGAAGGCCGAATGACTTCAGGAATCTTGAACCGCCGCCTGACCAGCCCGAGGGATCTCGTCGAAGCGGGGCTGGCTGAGCCGGTGCGGCTTCCGGAACTTGAGGCCGTCGCCCAGCTTTACGCGATCGGGCTCACGCCGGCGCTGGCCGCCCTCATTCACTCTGGCGACACGAGCGACCCGATCGCGCGTCAGTTCGTGCCTGACCGGCGCGAACTCATCCGCGATCCCGCCGAGCGCGACGATCCGATCGGCGACGACGCCATGAGCCCGGTCAAGGGGCTGGTGCATCGTTATCCGGATCGGGTCTTGATCAAGCTGGTCGCGGTCTGCGCGGTCTATTGCCGCTTCTGCTTCCGCCGCGAGCGGGTGGGGCCCGGCTCTGGGGCGCTGAGCGAGGCCGAGTTCGCCGCAGCGGTCGATTACGTGCGCGCCCATGAGGGGATCTGGGAGGTCATATTGACGGGCGGCGATCCGTTGACCCTATCGCCCCGCCGCATCGCCGAGGTGACGAAGCCATTCGCGGCAATCGAGCATGTCAAAGTGCTGCGCTGGCATACGCGCCTGCCGGTCGCCGCGCCGGAGCGGGTGACGAGGGCGATGGCGCGCGCTCTGGTCGCCGAGGGCAAGACGGCGGTGGTGGCGGTGCACGCGAACCATGCGCGCGAACTGACCGAAAGCGCGCGCTCAGCCTGTCGCCGCCTCGCGGCGGAAGGCGCGATGCTGGTCAGCCAGACGGTGCTTTTGAAGGGCGTCAACGACGATCCGGAAACACTCATCGACCTGATGCGAGCCTTCGTCGAGGCGCGGGTCAAGCCTTACTACCTGCATCACGGCGATCTCGCGCCCGGCACGGCGCACTGGCGGGTGCCGATCGCCAGGGGGCAGGAACTGATGCGGCTCTTGCGCGCCCGTCTCTCGGGGCTGGCGATGCCGACCTACATGCTCGATATCCCGGGTGGCCACGGCAAAGCGCCGATCGGGCCGCAATGGATTCATTGCGGGGACAATGGAGACCACCTGGTCACGGATCCGCAAGGGATCCAGTACGCTTACGCCGATCGGCTGGGAACAGAGAGCTAAACTCCAGCGGCGAGTTACGTCCAAATAAGTCCTAGCAAAACCAAATAAATCCAAGAAAAAAAGCTTGCATTTCCTTGTTTTTCCTTGGCCAAATCGGGACTTTTCAAAGGGTTACAGCGAATCCAAATAGAAAAATTCTTTCCGGCCCCAAATCGCGTTCCAGGTTGTGAACCAAGCGCTTTATCCGCCTTCCAAGACCTCATTCTCTGAGCCTCTAAGGCGCCGCCAAGTTGGCGCGCCGACCAGAAAAGACATTAGCATGGATTTGGGTTTTCGAAAAGGTTTTGCCAATTCTTCGCCTCCGCGAACTTGGAGGCCAATCGAGAGCGCAGGTCGAAGCGGGTTTCGCGAGGCGCCGGAGCGGAACCTCTATCGAGGAGTCGAAGAAGTGGAGCAGAGAGATGAAGCCAAAATGGGAGGCGGCTCCGCGGGCCTAAACGGACTTCGAGGTGATCCGTCCGGTGTAATACGTGTGAATTATCGGGCATGAATTGACGTTTTTAGGAAGATTTGGTTGGTTCCTGTGGCGTTATATTGGCTGTTGGTCGTCGGAATCGGGGCTATGAGGGCATCTCGGGACGAGCTTGAGGGCGTCATGGCCGGGCTTGTCCAGGCTTGTCCACGTGGCGGGCCGCCCCAAGTCGGCCCGGTCTTTGACGCGTTGCCGGCGTGGATAGCCTGGACAAGCCCGGCCATGACGCCGAGGGCTGAGACCAACGGCAAACGCTATAAGAGCCATTGGTTTGCTCTTTCCCGGCCGCCACACCGAACCTAGTGGTCGCGGCCCGTTTCGTCTCCCCATTCACTCGGCGGCGCCGGGTCAAGCCCGGCCATGACAAGCGATCAGAGGGTGGCCTCACTTCAAGCGACCCGGCAAAAGCGTTGAAGCCAGATCGCTCAGAGCACCCCAAACGTTTCGAACGCCTCGCGCGCGCCCATGCCGTGCCGGATGGCGGTTGCGACCCGGTTCTCGGTGGAAGCCTTTGCCAGCGCCGCCTCGATCGCTTCGGCTGCGACTTCGGAGGGAATGACGAGAACCCCCTCGCGGTCGCCGAAGATGAGATCGCCGGGCGCAATCCGGACCCCTTCGATTTCAATGCGCACGCGAAAGTCGATCACTTTTCCGCGCGGGCCCTGGTCCTGGGCATAGAGACCGCGGCTGAAGGTCGGAAAGCCAAGCGCCTCGATGCCCGCGGCGTCCCGCACGAAGCCGTTGAGCACGGCGCCCGCCGCGCGCAAATAGCGGGCGCGCGTCGACATGAGCTCGCCCCAAAACGCATAGCGAAACGACCCGCCGGTCGCGACATAGACCTCGTTCGGGCGGAGATCGTCGAGCGCCTCCAGCATGAGGCCGAACGGCTTCGCGGCGGGCCAGAGCGAATGCGAGCCTTCGTCGAACACGTCCGCCTCGAGGACGGGCATGGCCCGCCCGATCACCTTCATGTCTGGCGTCAGCGGCAGGATGGCCTGCGGCAGGAATTGGCGCCGCCATCCCATCGTGTCGAGCACATCGCCGACGACCGCCGTGAACAGCTTGTCGCGGAGGGTCGAGAAGACGAAATCTTCCTCCATCCTGGGCATCCTTTGCTCCTGGAACCGAGAGGTGGAGCCGGGGGTCTGTTGAGGCCAAAGGGCAAGCAGCAAACTTGTCTATCAGGTGGGCTATGTCATGTCAGGTTGTAAAAAACGGATCTCCCCCGCTCATCGCGGCGTCGGCGCTGCGTTTGAGCGAGAGCTGGCCGCGAACCGGGCCCGGACGCTAATGCTCCGCCGACGGGCAGAGCCGGCGGCAGAAGTCGTCGAGCTGGTCGAAATCGCGGAAGGCGATGCGGATCTCGCCACTCTCCCCGCCATGCCGGATCGACACTTTCGTGCCTAGCGCGAGCGCAAGCTTCACCTCGAGCGCAGCCGTGTCAGCGTCAATAGGGGGTGCGCCCTTTCGCGGCCGGGCCGTCTTGCCGGAATTTTCGCCCAGTCGCTCGACGTCCCGGACGGTCAGGCCTTCGGCGACAATGCGATCAGCGAGCGCGTCCGGGTCGGCGACGGCGAGCAAGGCGCGTGCGTGTCCGGCGGAGATCTTTCCGCCCGCAAGCAGGCTGCGCGTGTGCTCGGGCAGGTTGGTCAGGCGGATCGTGTTGGCGACATGGCTCCGGCTTTTGCTGACGACACGCGCGATGTCATTGTGCGAATAGCCATGGTCGGCGCCAAGCTGAGCGTAGCCGGCGGCCTCTTCGAGCGCATTGAGGTCGGCCCGCTGCACATTCTCGACGATCGCGATCTCGAGCGCTTCGCGGTCCCCCGCCTCGACGATGATGACCGGGATCTCATGCAGGCCGGCCCGCTGGGCGGCCCGCCAGCGGCGCTCGCCAGCGATGATCTCGTAAGCGTCGGCGACGCCCGAGATGGCGCGGACGACGATAGGCTGGATGATCCCGCGCTCCTTGATCGAGGCGGCGAGCTCATCGAGCTCCGCATCGCCGAACCGCTTTCGCGGGTTGCGCGGATTGGGCCGCAGGAACTCGATCGGCGTGTGGCGCGTCCCGCGCGAGACTTCGGCATGAGGCGGGTTCGCCCCGCCCAACAGAGCCGCAAGCCCGCGCCCCAGGCGAGGCCGATTTTCGGTGCGGGCGGCGTCTTCGGCCATGGATTTTTTCCCCAGGGGTTCGATTGACTAAGCGGCGCGCCAGCGACCCTCGCGCCGGATGACCTCGGACGCGAGTTTCAGATAGGCCTGGCTGCCGGCGCATTTGAGATCGTAAAGCAGCGCCGGCTTGCCGTGCGAAGGCGCTTCCGACAGGCGGACATTGCGGGGAATGACCGTCTCGTAGACCTTGTCGCCCATGTAAGCGCGCACGTCCGCGACCACCTGGCCGGCGAGGCTGTTGCGGGGGTCGTACATGGTCAACACCACGCCGTGAATAGTCAGCGACGGATTGAGGGTGCTGCGCACCTGCTCGACCGTGGTCAGAAGCTGCGACAGGCCCTCGAGGGCGAAGAATTCGCACTGCAGCGGGACCACGACCGCGTCGGCGGCGGCGAGCGCGTTGATGGTGAGAAGGTTGAGGGACGGGGGACAATCCACGAGCACATAAGTGACCCTGTCCGGATCGTCCGCGCTCGAGGCGCCATAGGCGCGAAGCGCATCGCGCAATTTATAGGAGCGATCGGCATGGCCGGCGATCTCGAGTTCGACGCCCAGAAGGTCCATGGTCGAGGGCGCGATGAACAGACGCGGCACCGAGGTCGGGATGATCACGTCGCGCAACGGCTTCTCGCCGACCAGCATCTCGTAGCTCGAAGTGGTTCGCGCGTTCCGATTGATGCCGAGCCCGGTCGAGGCGTTGCCCTGGGGATCGAGATCCAGGATCAGCACGCGCTCGCCAATGGCCGCGAGCGCCGTTCCAAGATTGATCGCGGTGGTGGTCTTGCCGACCCCGCCCTTCTGGTTCGCCAGGGCGAACACGCGCGGGCGCGCGACGCCGTCGGGCTCGCGAACGAGGGGCTCCGTCTCGGTCATGGCGTTCAAGTCTCAGCCTCGGCGAATGCGCAGGATCGCGGCCTTGGGGTTGACGACGCTCGGAAGCGTTTCAATTGCATAGACCCAAGCCTCAGGCAGCGCCGCGATCTGGTCCTTAGCTGATTCGCCGCGCGGAAACACGGCGATGGCTCCGCGCTCCATCCAGGGTCTCGCCAATTTGAGCGTCAGCGGCAAGGGGGCGAAGGCCCGTGCGGTCACGGCGTCCACAGCTCCGAGGCTTTCGGGCTCGATCGCTTCGACCCGCTCGGGGTGGATCGCCGCCGCCGCTCCAGTGGCGCGGGCCGCTTCGCGAAGGAATGCGCACTTCCGCCCGTCGCTTTCGATGCAATGGACGATGGCCCCGGGAATGTCGGCAAGCTGGATGGCGATCACGAGGCCAGGAAAGCCGGCGCCGGAGCCCATGTCGACCCAGCGTCTGGCCGCTGGCGCGAGCGCCCTGAGCTGGGCCGAAATCCGCGATATGGCGGGTCCAGACTGAGGGGAAGGTCGAATTGGAGATGAGGTTGGTTTTATGCCGCCATCGATCGAGCAGCTCGACGAAGATGGCGAGGCGGTCCTCTGTTTCACGTGAAACAGAGACGAGGCGCAAAGCCGTCCGGCGATCGTCCGCGCGTTGGACCGCCGGGGCGCCGGCAGACGGTCCGCGGCTCACGTTCCCGCGGGGAGCCGGCTGCGGCTGGAGGCTCGCTCGGCCTTCCGCGCATGCGCGGCGATGAGCGCCAGAGCCGCGGGCGTGACGCCTTCGATGCGGCGAGCCTGACCGAGACTCGCGGGGCGAACGGCAATGAATTTCTGCTTGATCTCGTTGGAGAGCCCCGAGAGGCGGGCATAGTCGAGGTCGGCGGGCAGGGCCGCCGCATCGTCGCGGCGATAGCGGGCCACGTCCTCGGCCTGGCGGTCGAGATAAACCGAGTATTTCGCGTCGGCTTCGAGCCGGCGAACAAGATGAGTGGGAATATCGGCGATTTGAGGCCAGACAAGAGCAAGACTAGCGAGCGGGAACTGGGCTTGCGCCGCGAGCTCGAAGGCCGAGCGCCGAGCGCCGTCGCGATTGACGACAAGGCCGTGCGCCTCGAGCTCCCGCGGCGTGGCGGTCGCGGCCGCGAGCATTGCCCTCGCCTGCTGCAGCTGGGCGCGGACTTGCGCGTAGACCCGCGCGCGCTCTGGCCGAACGCAGCCAAGCGCGATCCCCTTCGCCGTCAGGCGCTCGTCGGCGTTGTCGGCCCGCAGCGACAGCCGAAATTCGGCGCGCGAGGTGAACATGCGATAGGGCTCGGTGACGCCATGGGTGGTGAGATCGTCGATCATCACGCCGAGGTAAGATTCGGCGCGGTCGAACGTCGTCAGCGCCTGTCCGCCGGCCCTGCGCGCGGCGTTGATTCCCGCAACCACCCCCTGGGCCGCCGCCTCTTCATAGCCCGTCGTGCCGTTGATCTGTCCGGCGAGGAAGAGGCCGCCAAGCCGGCGCGCCTCCAGCGTCGGATCGAGGCCGCGCGGGTCGATGTAGTCGTATTCGATCGCATAGCCGGGGCGCAGGATCCGTGCATGCTCGAGGCCGGGAATTGTGGCCACGAGCGCGCGCTGAATCTCTTCGGGGAGCGAGGTCGAAATGCCGTTCGGGTAGACGGTCGGGTCGTCGACGCCTTCCGGCTCGAGAAAAATCTGGTGGCTGTCGCGATCGGCGAAGCGGATCACCTTGTCTTCGATCGACGGGCAATAGCGGGGGCCTCGTCCGGAGATGGCGCCCGAATAGACGGCTGACCGATGCGCATCCGCCCGAATGATGCGATGGGTCTCGGCATTGGTGCGGGTGATGTGGCACGGAAGCTGCGGCGCGGTGACGCCGGTGGTCAGCGAGGAGAAGAACTCCGGCTCCGGATCGCCATGCTGAATCTCAAGTCGGTCCCAGTCGATGGTTGAACCGTCGAGCCGAGGCGGGGTTCCCGTCTTGAGCCGCGCGAGCGCGAATCCGGCGACGTCGAGACTTTGGGCGAGCGAGACCGAAGGCGGATCGCCGAAGCGCCCGGCCGGCGTGCGCTGGTCGCCAAGATGGATGATTCCGCGCAGGAAGGTGCCGGTGGTGAGCACGATTGCGCGGCAGGCAATCGTGCGGCCGTCAGCGAGCTCAATTCCCGTGACGGCGCCGGCGTCGGATGCGATCCGAGCCGCCTCCCCTTCGACGACGGTCAGGTTGGCGGTTTCGGCGATCAGCGCCTGCATGGCGCGTCGGTAGAGCTTGCGGTCGGCCTGGGCGCGCGGCCCCTGAACCGCGGGGCCTTTGCGTCGGTTGAGGACGCGGAACTGGATGCCGGCGGCGTCGGCGGCGCGCGCCATCACGCCGTCGAGCGCGTCGATCTCGCGCACCAGATGGCCCTTGCCCAGGCCGCCGATCGCCGGGTTGCACGACATCTCTCCGATCGTTGCGAAGCGGTGCGTGACCAGCGCGGTCAGCGCGCCACAGCGCGCCGCCGCGGTTGCGGCTTCGCAGCCGGCGTGCCCGCCTCCGATGACCACGACATCAAATTTCATCGGCGACCGCCTGTTTCACGTGAAACATGGAAGGAGGCGGCTCTCGCGGCGTCATCGCCGGGCTTGTCCCGGCTTGTCCCGGCCATGACGATGTAGGTCCGCGGCGAACTCTAATAGAGCCAACATCTCGTCTACTTCCCAACGCACAATCGCGCAAAGATCTCTCCAAGCACCTCTTCGACGCCGATCCGCCCGACGATCCGATCCATCGCGGACGCCGCGCGTCGAAGATCCTCGGCGATCAATTCCGGCTCCGCCGCCTCCGGCGCAAGCGCCGAAACCAGCGCCTGGCGCGCGTCCTGAAAGCCGCGCCGGTGCCTCTCAAGCGTCAACAATGCCGGCTCACGCGAAGACATGCGCTCTTCGGCCAGATCGGCAATGACGTCAAGCAGCCGGTCGACCCCTGCCCCTGTTTTTGCAGAGATGGGAAGCTCTTCCGCCCCGGCCGCCGGCGCATCGGCCTCTTTGAGGTCCGCCTTTGTCCGCACCAGTAGGATTGGCGATCCCAAGCTTGGCGCCCAGCTGTTCCCGCCGTCATCGAGCCACAAGGTCAGGTCCGCGCTCTCCGCGCGGCGCCTCGCTCTCGCGACGCCTTCCTGCTCGACCGGATCATGGGCGTCGCGAATGCCTGCGGTGTCGACGAGCATGACGGGATAGCCGCGCAAATCGAGAAACACTTCGATCAGATCGCGGGTCGTTCCCGGGATCGGCGAGGTGATCGCGACGTCGCGGCCGGCAAGCGCGTTCATCAGCGTCGACTTGCCGACATTGGGAGGCCCGGCGATCACGACCGTAAAGCCCTCGCGCAGGCGTTGGGCCGAATCCGCGGTCGCGAGCGCCCGGTCGATCCGCCCGAGCGCCGCTGCCGCCGCGCTTCTCACGGATTCAAGCGTGAAATCCGAGGCGTCCTCGACATCGGTGAAATCGATCTGGGTTTCGACCGCCGCCATGGCCTCAAGCAGGCTTCCACGGATCGCCTCGCACTCGCGGCTCAGCGCCCCGCCGGCGATCCGTTGCGCCTGCCGCCGCTGCGCCTCCGTCTCGGCCTCGACCAGGTCGGCGATCCCGTCCACCTCGGAAAGATCGATCTTTCCGTTCATGAACGCCCGCCAGGCGAATTCCCCGGGCTCGGCGGGCCGCAGTCCGGGCACGAGCGCCAGCGCCCGGACGACCCCGGACATGACCGCCCGGCCGCCCGTGACGCTGATCTCCGCCATGTCCTCTCCGGTGAAGCTGCGAGGCGCTTGAAACCGCGTGATCAGGGCCCGGTCGAGCGGCTCGCGAGACTGAGGGTGGCGGAGTGTTCGCAGGACAGCGCGGCGGTCGGGAAATTCGGCTCCAGGCGCGATTACCTTCAGCGATCCAGAACAGCCGGACCGGAGATGCGCACTACCGCGATCGCGGCTCGGCCGGCGCCAGATGCGAGCGCGAAGATCGTGTCGTGATCGTTGGCGAACAAGGCCGGCCGCTAGACGCACGAGGCGTTCGGGTGGAATCGCGCGCCACCCTCCGCCTCGTCCTGAGGAGCGCCGAGGAGGCGCGTCATCGAAGGGCGCGCAAGAGCCGCGCGACGACCGGCGGCGCCAACTGGACCATTCTTCGAGGCGCCGCTGACGCGGGGCGCCTCAGAATGAGGGGGTTGGTACAGCAAACAGCAGCCGACGGCGGCGGCCCGCGGCGACCGCGAGTTGGGCTCAGTCTCGCGTCGGCGCGGCGGCCGGCAATTCGCTGACCGTGCCGCCGGAACGGGCGGGGGCGGCGGTCGTCTGCTTCCAGGGCGGGGTGCATACAACATACTGGTCCGCAATCGCTTCGTGATCGCCCTGCTTCTCACGCTGGAAATATAGGTAGCAGATGCTGAGCGCGCCGGTGCGATAATCGACGCGAAACACGCCGCCTTCCTGCTCGTGACGCGTCGCGATCAGCCCATAGTCGCCGGGCTCCTGCTTGGTCGCGCCGTCGCCGCTGCGATAGCAGGAGGTGACGCCGAAGGCGCCAGGGCCGACATCGGGCGCGCCCCGGATTGTGAGCGAATTGGCACGCGATGACGTCGCCGGACAATTTGTCGAGGCGGTAGACCAGCGACAGATTGATTTGCGGCGCCGCCAGAAACTCATACTGGGCGGCTTCTACGCCCGTCGCGGACAGGCACGCGGCGATCGCCGCAAACCCAAAGACTGAAGCTTTCGCCACCATCGCCGACCTCTGCGAAGCGCAAATCACGTGAGGTCAGCATGGGACCGAGCGCCTTCACAAATCGTTAAGGCTAACAGGAAATTACCGGTCAGGCCTCAGGATCTCTTTGCTGGCGACGGTCGAGTTGGCGTTGAGCCGATAGACAAGGGGCACGCCGGTCGCGAGCTCCATCGTCGGGATCGTCTCCGGCGTCAGCCGGTCGAGCACCATGACCAGAGCGCGCAGAGAGTTGCCGTGCGCCGCGACCAGCACGCGCTTGCCGTCAAGCACCGGCGGCAGGATGTTCTGGCAATAATAGGGAAGCGCGCGCGCGACCGTATCTTTCAGGCTTTCGCCGCCCGGCGGATTGATGTCGTAACTGCGCCGCCAGATGTGGACCTGCTCTTCGCCCCATTTCTTGCGCGCATCGTCCTTGTTGAGCCCGGCAAGATCGCCATAGTCGCGTTCGTTGAGGGCCTGATCGCGTTCTTCTGGCAGGCCGGTCTGCCCCATTTCCGCGAGCGCCAAAGTCAGCGTGCGCTGGGCGCGGATGAGGGCCGAGGTGAAGACGAGGTCGAAGGCAAGTCCCTGCGCCTTCATTCGCCGCCCGGCCTCTTTGGCTTCCTCGACGCCGGCGGGGCTCAAGTCCACATCCCGCCACCCCGTGAACAGGTTCTTGAGATTCCATTCGCTCTGACCATGACGCAACAGGACGAGGAGACGCTCGGCGGGCATGAGGATTCGCCTTGGTTGGAGGTCGACGCGCGACCT
Source organism: uncultured Alphaproteobacteria bacterium (assembly GCA_963707355.1). Classification (GTDB taxonomy): domain Bacteria; phylum Pseudomonadota; class Alphaproteobacteria; order Rhizobiales; family Beijerinckiaceae; genus Roseiarcus. The sequence continues at coordinate 34,380 of CAVPPX010000030.1, forward strand.
TAAAAGCATGGCGCGTCGGCGGCGCCAACCCGAAAACCGAGGCTGATCATTCGGAGTGGCGCTCGCGCCGAGCGCTCGGCGCAAGGGCGGGGTTGAGGGGGGGAAGCCGCGCCCGGGTCACCTTGCGCACGCCGACCGGCCGGCGAACTTGTTTTATCGCCTCGACGATGTAGACGCCCGCGAAAGGCAATCCGAGCGCGCCTCCGACCCGCTCGATGGTCGTCGCGGACCGCATCATGAACGGCCGGGCGACGGGGGGCGCATGAAGCGCCTCGCCCCAGTAGACCGGCGAGAACTCCGCCCGCTGCAGCAAGTCGCGAAGCTGGGATTTCGAATAGGGCAGGCCCTGTCCGTAAGGCGTGCTGTCCGTACGCGCCCAAACGCCCCGGCGGGAGGGCACGATCACGATCATTCGTCCCTCAGGCGAAGTAATGCGCCAGAGTTCCTCGAGGAGCGCGTCCGGGCGGTCCGCCGCCTCGAGCGCATGAGCGAGCAACAGCCGGTCGATGGAGCCGTCGGGCAGCGGCAACATTTGCGCATCCACGAGCGCCGCCGCGCAACGGCCGGCCTCCGGCCAGATCGCGACTCCCTGTTCGGCGGGCATCAAGGCGAGGCATCGGCGAGCGCCGTCGCGGAATCGGTCGAGATACGGTGCGCCATAACCCACCGCGGCGATCGAGAGGCCGGCGCTGCTGTCCCAGCGCTCGCGGACCACGCGCCCGATCAGCCTGCGGGCGACGCTGCCGAGAGGCGAGCCGTAGAAGCTCTGCAAACTGAGGACGTCGAGAGGCATCGCTGTCGGCCGGAGGGGCCCATGACTTTGAACGAGCGCCCGATCTTTCGCAATGCGTTGGCGTTCGCAACCTGCGTGGAGGAGAGACAGGGATCGGTCGCGCGGTTATAAGGAATGCGCGGTCAGGGCGCGCGCCTGGCTCAAGCGCCGCGCAAAGCGCCCTAGAACCGAAAACGAAATCGCCGAGCAAAATCGCCCATGACGATCAGCATCCATCAATATCTGTGTCTCACGGACAATTACGGCGTCCTCGTGCACAACTCGACGACCGGGGCGACCGCGTGCGTCGATGTCCCGGAAGCAGGACCGACCCTCGCTGCTTTGGCGGAGCGGGGCTGGAACTTGACCGACATCCTGGTCACCCATCATCACGCCGATCACATTCAGGGCGTTCCGGACGTGAGGGCAAAATTCCCCAACGCGAAGATTTGGGGTCCGGCGAAGGATGCGGCGCGGATCCCATTCCTCGATCATGAGGTGAAGGAAGGGGACACGGCCCAGGTCGGCTCGCTCCGAGCGAAAGTCATCGAAACCCCCGGGCATACGCTCGGCCACATCGCCTATCATTTCGAAGAGGACGCGGTCGCCTTCTGCGGCGACACGCTGTTTTCGCTCGGTTGCGGCCGCGTGTTCGAGACGCCTCTCGCGGTCATGTGGAATTCGCTGGCCAAGCTTGCCGCCCTTCCCGGCGAGACGCAAATCTATTGCGGGCATGAATACACCCAGGCGAATGGCAAATTCGCCATCAGCATCGAACCCGCCAATCCGGTTCTGAAGGCTCGAATCGAGGAGGTCGCACGGCTGCGCGCCGAGCGTCGTCCGACTTTGCCGACAAATATCGCAGCCGAGCTTGCCGCCAATCCGTTTCTACGCGTGGAGGAGCCGGCGATTCAGGCGGCGGTTGGCATGGGCGGCGCGGCGCCTGCGGCGGTGTTCGGGGAGCTCCGCACGCGCAAGGACCGCTTTTAAGGCGTCTCGGTCTTCTTGGCCAAGGATTCGAGGCGCTTTTGCATGTCGGACAGCTGACTGCGCAGAGCGTCGATATCGTCCTCGGAATTCGCCTTCTTGGGCGCCGTGTCCGCGGCCACGCCGGCGAATGGCGAGAACATCGCCAAAGCCTGATTGAACGCCGCGAAATTCTTTTTCGTCAATTCCTGGAGGGCGGCGAAGGAGCCGGCGGAGAACGCGTCCGGACCAAACATGCGGCTTGCGGCTTCGCGCATCGCCGGTTGCTCGCCCGAAAAGCGGTCGATCGAGAATTCCAGATAGCTCGGCAGGATCGCCTGCATGCTGTCGCCATAGAAGCGGATCAGTTGCCGCAAGAATGTGGTCGGCAGCAGCGATTGTCCAGCAATCCCTTCCTGCTCGAAGATGATCTGGGTGAGGACCGACCGGGTGATATCGTCATTGGTCTTGGCGTCGTAAACGATGAAATCTTCGCCGGCTTTCACCATTTTCGCCAGATCGGCCAGCGTCACATACGCGCTCGACGCTGTATTATACAGACGTCGATTGGCGTATTTCTTGATTGTGATCGGAGTGGAATTAGCCATGAGGGCCATAGGGTTGATGCCGGTCCGAGGGTGACGCCGACGCGCGCCAACATAAGATAAGCGTTTTTTCTGCGCGGCCAAACCTTTTTTTGCGTTGCAGCGTACGCCTGCGGCTCGATGCAACCGAAGAGGTGCGGGCGCGAGCTTTGATCACGCGGCGAGGCGCCGGCATGCTGCGCGCTCATTATGACGATTGCATTATCCAGAAAGTATAAGACGTTACGGCGGCGCCGCACAAAAGCGCTTGGCTTGAAATTCCGGATGCGGCTCTTATAACCGGCGCTCAGGATCAGATGAGCCATCGACGTCAGCGGGCCTATCTTTGAATATACGAATCGTGTCGATGGTTTGTGCTGGCGCATTCTGCCTTATTGCCTCGGAAACGCTCTTGACCTTTGGCGCGGTCGCACAGATCACTGGGGTCGCCGACGCTCTCCCTGCCGCCAGGCAGGATCCGGCGGAGCGGTCCGCCAGGTCGATCGAATGCGCACAAAAGGCCGACGCTCAGGCGCCTGCAGGGCAAGGTGCGAAGGCATTTCTTGCGCGAGTGCAAGCAAGGCTCGTGAGCCCCGCGCTTGAGGCGGCCGCGCTTGTCTGAGGCGCCGGTCGACGAGCGGGTTGAAACGTTCCTGACCCCGCGAGACTGGCTGCGCTACGCGGTCGGGCGCTTTCTCTCGGCCGGCCTCGCCTTCGGCCACGGCGCGACGACGGCGCTCGACGAGGCCGCCTTTCTCATCCTCGAGGGCCTGGGCCTGCCGATCGACACGCTCGATCCGTTTCTCGACGCCAGGCTGCTTCGCGGCGAGCGTACGCGACTCCTGGAACTGATCGAGGCGCGCGCAACCACGCGCAAGCCCGCCGCCTACCTTGTCAACCGCGCCTACATCCAGGGCGTGCCCTTCTATGTCGACGAGCGCGTCATCGTCCCGCGCAGCCTGATTGGCGAATTGCTCATGGCGGCTTTCGCCGAGGACAATGGCGTCATCGGCGATCCAGAGACGATCGCCTCGGTGCTCGACCTCTGCACGGGCGGCGGTTCGCTCGCCATTCTCGCCGCGCGCGTCTTCCCCAACGCGCGCATCGAGGCGGTCGACGTCTCGCCCGGCGCGCTCGAAGTGGCCGCGCGCAACGTCGAGGAGCACGGCCTTGAGGACCGCATCGCGCTGAAGCAGGGCGATCTGTTCGCCCCGGTCGAGGGCGCGCGCTTCGACTTGATCCTGACCAACCCCCCTTATGTCGACGCCGCGGCGATCGCAGATTTTCCGCCCGAATATGCGGCTGAGCCGGTGCTTGCGCATGCCGGCGGAACGGACGGGCTCGACATCGTGCGCCGGATTCTTGGCGAAGCGCCCAAGCATTTGACGCCGAGAGGACGCTGGTCTGCGAGGTGGGCCGGGCGCGCCCGCTGCTCGAGCAGGAGTTCCCGCATCTGCCATTCGCTTGGCTCGACACCGAAGACTGTCTGGCGAAGTGTTCCTTTTGCGCGCCGCCGATTTCGGCGCGGCGAAGCCGCGGGCAAAGCGCGAGCGATAGAGGTCGGCTGCCGGCCGAGGCAGGCACGAGCCGGCCTCGCCCCGAAGTCCGCGGCATCCGGTGCGCCCGCCTTTCACGGCCTTGCGCCTTGCGTTAGGCTTCTGCTCATGAAACATGCCGCCGTCCATGGGCGCGCCGGGGCGACGGGACATTCGTGGAGGAAGCATGGAAACGCGACGCATAAAGGCTCGGAACGGCGAGGGGCTTACGTTTTCCGTCGTCGGCGAGGGGACCGGCCCGCTCGGCGACTTCTATGAGCTGCTCGACGAAAAGACGTCGATCGCGACGATCGAGCAGGCGCTCGCGAGTGGCGTCAAGGTGTTCGAACTTGTCGCCTCACTACGGCAACGGGCTCGCGGAGGCCCGGATGGGCGCGGGCTTAGGCGCGCGAAGCGCGACGAGATCCTGGTCTCGACCAAGATCGGCCGCATCATGGACCCCTTCACCAGGCCGCCCAAGCCGCGCAGCGATGTGGTGTCGCCGGGCTTCGCCGGGGGCCATCCGCACGCGCCGCGCTTCGATTATTCCTATGACGGCGCGATGCGCTCGATCGAGCATTCTCTGTTGCGCATGGGGCTCGACCGGATCGACATCGTTCTCATTCATGATTGCGACGTCTGGACGCATGGCAAGGAAGAAGCGCCGGGCCGCTTCAAGGAAGCGATGGAGGGCAGCTATCGCGCGCTCGACAAGCTGCGCAACGAGAAGGTCATCAAGGCGATCGGCTTTGGCATCAACGAAGCCGACACCTGCGTCAAATTCGCCAAGGCCGGCGATTTCGATGTGGCGATGATGGCGGGCCGCTATACGCTGATCGACCAGACGGGCTTGGCCGAGTTTCTGCCGCTCGCGCTCGAAAAGAACATGGGCGTGATGCTCGCTGGCGTGTTCAATTCCGGCATTCTGGCGACGGGATCGGGGCCGGCGCCAAATTCGACTACACGGACGCTCCGAAGGCGGTCGTCGACAAGGTGAAGGCGATCGAGGAGATCTGCAAAAAGCACAAGGTGACCCTGCGCCAGGCGGCGATCCAGTTCGCGCTTGGCCATCCCGCTGTCGTCACCGTCGTGCTCGGCGCGGTGAAGCCGGAGGAAGTCAAGTCGAACGTCCACGACGCGACGGTCGAGATCCCGGCGAGCCTGTGGTCGGACCTCAAAGCGGCCAAGCTTCTGGACACGGCCGCGCCGACGAAGGGCTAAGCGAGAGCGGCAAGGGCGGCGCATTCTGGTCCACAAAATCCTTTCTCGCTGCCTCTCGGTCCGTGATGTGCAAGCCGCTTGTCGGCGATCGCCGCTGCCGCAGGACGTGCGTTTTCAATGACCTCAACCTCGGGGGCGACCACCTATGGGCTGTCGCGCGTCTCCCGCCGCGGACCGTTCTGCGCCGCCTTGACGAGGATATCCTCCCTGTATATTCTAATATCCGCGAAGGATAGCCAATGCCGCTCTACATCAAGGATCCAAAGGTCGCGGAGATGGCGGAGCAGCTGCGGGCGCTCACCAATGCTGCTTCGAAGACAGAGGCGGTTTGGAAGGCGCTCGAGCGCGCGATCGAGGAAGCGCGACGCGAACTGCTGGCGCCGGAACTCGAGCGGGCGGTCGCCATCGCCAGGCAGATTGGCCGCCGTGACGATCATTTCGACCCGAAGACTTTCAGCGACGAGATGTGGGGCCTTTAGTGGTCGTTGACGCCTCTGCCATCATCGCGGTGCTCGCCGAGGAGCCCAAAGGTGCTTGAGGTCGTGCGAGCATTAAAAGATCACGGCGGTCCATTCGTGGTTCCCCCGATGACCGTGTTCGAGTCGACGCTCGGGCTGGCGCGAGCCCGGATCGGGCGAGAACGCGCCGTCATGAGCGAGGATATCGCCACGGCTCTGGCGGCGGTCGTCAAGTTCTGCGAAGCCCTCCAAGCGGAAGAGCCCGCGGTATCGCCATATCTCGCGCGCAAGGCGGTGGAAACGGCCGCCCGTTTCGGTAAGATCGTGGGTCATCAGGGCCGACCTCAACTTCGGCGATTGTTTCGTTTACGCCTACGCGCAAGCTCGAAGCGAAGCGCTTCTGTTTGTAGGCGACGACTTCACCCATACTGACGTTCGGAGCGCCCTTCTTGACCCGCGGCCGCTTCGCTGAGCGACCGGGCGCTCAGCGGTGGAAATGCGGGGGACAACGCGCTCCCCGCCTTGCCAAAGCCTTAACGCGGGCCAATCTGGCTCCCCATGAAGTTCCCGCCCGAATTTCTCGACGAGATTCGCGCCCGCCTGCCGGTGTCGGAGGTGGCGGGGACACGCGTCAAATTGCGCAAGGAGGGGCGCGAATGGCGGGGCCTCTCGCCCTTTAGCGCGGAGAAGACGCCGTCGTTCTTCGTCAACGACCAGAAGGGCTTCTTCCACGACTTCTCGTCCGGCAAGCACGGTGACGCGTTCGCGTTTCTGATGGAGACCGAGGGCCTCACCTTCCCCGAGGCAGTCGAGCGGCTGGCGGGCATGGCCGGCCTGCCGATGCCGCGTCTAAGCCAAGCCGACGCCGCACAAGACAAGAAGCGCGCAAGCCTGATCGATGTTCTCGCGATGGCGGCGCGCCTGTTCGAGGCGAACCTCCAGCAGCCGATCGGCGCCAAAGCGCGCTTCTATCTCGCCGACCGTGGTCTTGGGGCGCCCGTGCAGCAGCGCTTTGGGCTGGGCTTCGCCGCGAGCGAGCGGTTTGCGCTTCGCGACGCGCTCGCAGCCCTTGGCGTCGGCGCCGAGGCGATGATCGAGGCGGGTCTGCTGGTCCACGGGGAAGACATCGCCGTTCCTTATGACCGGTTCCGCGACCGGGTGATGTTTCCGATCCACGATCGTTCCGGCCGGGCGATCGCCTTCGGCGGGCGGGCGATGGAGGCCGGCGCCAAGGCAAAGTACCTCAATTCGCCGGAGACCGCGCTCTTCCACAAGGGCGCGCTGCTGTTCAACCATCATCGCGCCCGTAAAAGCGCGCATGATTCGGGCGCGATCATCGTGGTCGAGGGCTATATCGACGCCATCGCGGTGAGCGAAGCCGGCTTCCCCAACGTAGTCGCGCCGCTCGGCACCGCGCTCACGCCCGATCAATGCGCGTTGTTATGGGCGATGGCGAGCGAGCCGATCCTGTGCTTCGACGGCGACGGCGCCGGGCGCCGCGCGGCGTTCCGCGCCATCGAGACCGCGCTGCCGTTGATCGGCGCGGGCAAGAGCCTGCGCTTCGCGCTTCTGCCTGAAGGCCAGGATCCCGACGATCTGATTCGGGCCAGCGGTCCGGCGGCGATGGCCGAACATCTCAAGGACGCGCGGCCGCTCGCCGACATGCTGTTCATGCGCGAGACCGACAATGAGCGCTTCGACACGCCCGAGCAGCGCGCGGCGCTGGAACGTCGGCTCGGCGAGGCGGTCGGAAAAATCGCCGACGAGACCCTGCGCCGCCACTACCACGCCGACATGAAGCGGCGCCTTTCGACGTTCTTCGGCGACGAACGGGAGCGGTCGGCCCGAGGTTACGCGGGCGCGAAACAGGCCTTCGTCCCACGGCGCGGCGGGCCGTTTCCCCCGCGGGGCCCGCGGATCGGTGTCGCCGAAACGCCCTTGGCGCCGCAAAGCAAACTCGGCCGGAGCGCTCGCCTGCCGGCGCGCGAGGTCATGATCCTTTCGATCGCGCTTGGCCATCCGGCGCTGATCGAGAGCCGTTGCGAGGAGCTTGCGGAAACCGAGTTCATGGGCGCCGGCGTTAGCGCCTTGCGCGACGCCCTGCTCAGCGCACCCGTCGACGCGCTGATCTCGTCCACGGCGCTTGGCCAATGGCTGACGGGCGCCGGGCACGGGCCAGCTCGCGAGCGGATTCTAGGCCTGGCCGCAAAGATGCCGAATTGGTGGTGCATGCGGCCGGAGGCGGCGCCTGCGGACGCCGATCAGGTCTTACGGCAAAGCTTGGCCTTGCATCGCCGGGCTGGCGCGTTAAATAGGGATTTGAAGCTCGCGGAGCGGTTGCTTGCAACGGAGCCAAACGAGCTTAATCTTGCCCGACTGCTTGATATCAAAGCAAACCTGGCTGACCTTGCCAACGCGGAAGCAGCCATTGACGGTTTTGGCGATCAATCCGGACGCATATCGTCCGCGATCTGACCCGAACGGGTTTGAGCGGGGCGCGGGCGATGAGCAAAGCCTTAGCTTGCCCGCATTAGCCTTGCGCGGCCGCCCGGCGTGACAGGACGGTCGACAACATTCAATACCCGGCGCCCTGGGCCGCGGAATGACGGAGACGCCGCAATGGCAAAAAAGGATGAGGCGAAAGGCGAAGGCGAAGCTGCGGTCGTCGAGACCCCAGACAGCCCGCTGCTCGATCTCAGCGACGCCGCCGTCAAGCGGATGCTCAAGATCGCCAAGAAGCGCGGCTGGGTGACGCAAGAGGAATTGAACGCGGTCCTGCCGTCGGAAGAGATTTCGTCCGACCAGATCGAGGACATGAACGCGATGCTCAGCGAGATGGGCATCAATGTCGTCGAAAGCGAGGACGCGGAAGAAGCCGAGAAGGAAACCTCCGACGGCGCCGACGAGGAGGAGGCCGAAGGCGGCGAGCTCGTCGAGACCGCCCGGCCGACGGCGGTCGCCACCCGCACTTCCGAGCCGGCCGAGCGCACCGATGATCCGGTGCGCATGTACCTGCGCGAGATGGGTTCGGTCGAGCTTCTGTCGCGCGAGGGCGAAATCGCCATCGCCAAGCGGATCGAGGCCGGCCGCGAGGCGATGATCGCGGGCCTGTGCGAAAGCCCGCTCACCTTCCAGGCGATCATCATCTGGCGCGACGAGCTCAACGACGCCAAGATCCTGCTGCGCGACATCATCGATCTCGAGGCGACGTACGCCGGTCCCGACGGCAAGAAGGCGCCAAAGACCGATTATTCAGCCCCCGGCGCGCCGCCGCCGCCCAATCCGGCCCGTGATCGCATGGCCCCGGCGACCGCGCCGCAGGCCCCGCCGGAAGGATTCGAGGGCGAGACTTCGCCGCCCGATGGCTTCGACGATGAGGACGATCTGGAGAATTCGGTGTCGCTGTCGGCGATGGAAGCCGATCTCAAGCCGAAGGTGCTCGAGACCTTCGACCGGATCGCGGATGCCTATAAGAAACTGCGCCGCCTGCAGGATCAGAACGTCGAGAACAAGCTCAAGAGCGAGTTGCTCTCGCCCGCTCAGGAGCGGAAATACAAGGCGCTGAAGAAGGACATCGTCGGCGACGTCAAGTCGCTGTCCTTGAACCAGAACCGCATCGATGCGCTGGTCGAGCAGCTCTATGACATCAACAAGCGCCTGATCGGCCTCGACGTGCGCCTCATGCGCCTGGCCGAGACCCATCGCGTCGGCCGCGAGGATTTCCTCAAGAACTACCAGAATTCGGAATTGGATCCGAAATGGCTGCTCAGGGTCTCGAAGCTCACGACGCGCGGGTGGAAGGACTTCATCGCCAACGACAAGACGGGGATCAAGGAGATCCGGACGGAGATTCAGTCGCTGGCGACCGAGACCGGGCTTGAGATCCAGGAGTTCCGCCGCCTCGTGCAGATGGTGCAGAAGGGCGAGCGGGAGGCGCGCCAGGCGAAGAAGGAAATGGTCGAGGCCAACCTGCGCCTGGTGATCTCGATCGCCAAGAAATACACCAATCGCGGCCTGCAGTTTCTCGACCTCATCCAGGAAGGCAACATTGGGCTGATGAAGGCGGTCGACAAGTTCGAATACCGCCGCGGCTACAAGTTCTCCACCTACGCCACCTGGTGGATTCGTCAGGCGATCACGCGCAGCATCGCCGATCAGGCGAGAACCATCCGCATTCCGGTGCATATGATCGAGACGATCAACAAGATCGTGCGCACGTCGCGCCAGATGCTGCACGAGATCGGGCGCGAGCCAACGCCTGAAGAGCTGTCGGAAAAGCTCGCCATGCCGCTGGAGAAGGTGCGCAAGGTGCTCAAGATCGCCAAGGAGCCGATCAGCCTCGAGACGCCGATCGGCGACGAGGAAGACAGCCACCTCGGCGACTTCATCGAGGATAAGAACGCGGTGCTGCCGATCGACGCGGCGATCCAGTCCAATCTGCGCGAGACGACGACCCGTGTTTTGGCTTCGCTAACTCCGCGCGAAGAGCGCGTTCTGCGCATGCGCTTTGGAATAGGCATGAACACCGACCACACGCTGGAGGAAGTCGGCCAGCAATTTTCCGTTACCCGCGAGCGCATCCGCCAGATCGAAGCCAAAGCGCTGCGTAAGCTCAAGCACCCGAGCCGCAGCCGTAAGCTTCGGAGTTTCCTCGACAATTGAGCGATGGCGGCGATCGCCTCTTCCGTATTGGCGATCGCCCTGCCTCTTTATCATCGAGAACAACGACCCTCAATCATATCTACCGATCTATTTTGTCCTATAGTTCATCCGAAAAACGTTTACAGCCGCACTTGATGTGTTATTATCTTGTGCGGCGCAAGGGGGAACCGGAACATGAAGCTTTCTGTCGTCACCGCGCTTAGCGGCGCCGTCATCGCGATGCTTGGCGCGAGCTCCGCTGTGGAAGCGGCCACGATCGACTTCGGCGTCATCTCGATTGACGGTTCGATCACCTTCCTAGGTGGTGGGTCCTTGGACAAGTCGACCACGCTCGATCTCGACCTAGCGGGTTTGGCGGTGAATGAGACCTCCCCCGGCGATGAGTCCGGGCTTGCTCTTTTCGATGCGATCTCGCTGACCGCAATGACCTCCCCACCGAGCAGCCAGATTATTTATACGTCCGGGCTTGGATCGCTTGGCGCGGACGTTATTCTGACGTGGCCGATGGTTGTCGGCCCGGGCACGGACGTGTTTACTGAAACACTGACCACAGTCACGTCGATAAACCGGGCGGTGAGCGATCAAATCGGTCTGAAGCTGACGGGAACGGTCAGCGATAGCGGCGGATCATTCCTCAATGTGCCCATTACGCTCAATCTGACCGCCAGCGAATCCGGCGGATTAATCGACGTTGAGTTCACTAACGCGACGACGACCATCACTCCTTCTATTCCTGAACCGTCGACCTGGGTTATGATGGCGCTTGGCTTCGGCGCCCTCGGCTATGCCGGGTTCCGCCGGCGCACGGCCAATGTCGCCATGCTTTCGGCCTAAACCTTCCAGGTTTCCATCGTGGAATCGCGAACGGCCGCCTTCGGGCGGCCTTTTCTCTCACGGCCCGTCACGCGTTCCAAAAGGCTCCGGTTTAGTTCGATAAGGGCGGCCGCCTTCGGGAGCCGTCTGTGTTGGGACAGCAGGAGTTCGTTCGCAGTCGTGCGCCAGCGATGCTGCGGGCTGATATCGCACTGGCCGTCTCGAGAGAGATAGAGTTCGCTGAAGAATCACGCGCTTGCGAATGGCGCATCTGTTTACGGTGATTGCACAATTGCTCTTTGCCAATAATGCGCACGATACCTTTTCGCCGCTGCGCTGGGGTCCGCGAGGGGCTGCCTACGGGGGGATCGTCGACAACAAGTTGACCCAGGCGTCTCGTGCCGGAGATCGACGGCAAAATATTTTTTGCACTGCGGAAGACATTGGCTTCGGGTAACGGTCGGGCTGTCTTAACGTTTGCCGTGTCAGGGGCAAGAGGCCAGCAGAATCAATCACTTTGCGCCGCCTGCTGCACTCCCTTTCTCATTTCACTTACTAGGAGCGACGCAGCGGAAGCGCCTTGACAGGCTTCCTTTGTGCTGCTACCCCATAGTTGTGTGCGGCCGATTAGGGGATTTTTAAGATGCGGAAAACGTTATTGATGACAACCGGGCTTGCCTGGTTGGCCCTGACCGGCGCGGCAGGCGCCGTGACGGTTTCGTTGCAGGAAGGACCGAAAGACCCGCAGTACTTCGCTTCCGAAGCTGCCGGTCAGAATGGCTTCACGATCGATGGCATTACCTGGTCCCTCGTGTCCGGTGTGGCCTCGACCGAAAAGGGAAGTCTTGCTGGTCAATATGCCGCTCCTCTCGGGATGGGGACGGACACCACCACAGGAACGACCTATATGGCGGTTCGTGGCGGCGGTACGGAAATGGCGACTTGGGCAACGCCTCAGACCAGCCTCAGCATCTATTGGGGCTCGATCGACGGGAATGACGGCATTCTCAACTCATTTGCGGTCTCCGTCGATGGCTTTACGTTGACCGGCGCGGATCTGATTGCGTTGGGCGCAGACGGAAACGGCTCCCAGGGCGATCCGAAGGCCAATGAGTTGGTTACGATCACCGGTCTTGGCGCTTTCACGACTGCGACGTTCTCCTCGACCCGCAATTCGTTCGAGTTCAGCCTTGGCACGCCGGTTCCGGAGCCTGCGACTTGGGCGATGATGGCCCTCGGCTTTGTCGGTCTCGGTTACGCCGCGTTCCGCCGGAACACCAAGGGTCGGGCGCTCGCCATCTGATCGCCTTCTTCTCGAAGATATCTGCGAAGGGCCGCCGCGAGGCGGCCCTTTCTTTTTGCGTTGCGACGTTGCGACCATGCATGGGGTCAGGGTTTCGAGGTCCTCGGACGCCGCGTGCTGGCTGACGAATTCCCCCAAGGGTTTGTCCGACAGAGCCTGCGACCTCTCCGGCTGCAATTGGTGCAAAATTGTTGTGGGTTATCATTGTAACCTTAAGACCACCGGCGTCAGTCGCCGTCTAGCCTTAAGTTAAGAAAACTCAATGACTTTTCACGGATCACTCAACCTTCTCGTCAGTTGCCTTGCGGTTTGCGTCACAGCGGAAGGCTATTGACTTAACCAATTTGTAATGATACCTACAAGTCATGAATGCGTGATGAGGGGAATTTTAAGATGCGCAAAACTCTTTTGATGACCACAGGGTTGGCCTGGCTGGCCCTGACCGGGGCGGCAGGCGCCGTGACGGTCACGCTGACGGAAGGACCAGCAGATCCGCAGTATTTCGCTTCGAAAGCAGCGGGCGAGAACAACTTCACCTTGGGCGACATCACCTGGACGCTCGTGTCCGGCAGCGCTGGGACCGCAAAGGGGACGACGCCTGACGTTTCTGCCGCTCCTTTGGGAATGGGCACAGACCCGACAACGGGCACGACCTACTTCTCCGTCGAAGGCGGCGGTACGGAGTTGGCGACTTGGGCAACGCCTCAGACCAGCCTCAGCATCTATTGGGGCTCGATCGACGGCAACGCCGGCGGGAACAACAATCTCAACAGTCTTGCGATCACTGTCGATGGCTATACCTTGACGGGCGCGGATTTGCTGTCGCTCGGAGCCTTGGGAATAGGCGACCAGAACTCACCTAAGGACAACCAATGGGTGACGATTACTGGCCTTAATACCTTCACGCAGGTAGAGTTCTCCTCAACTCGCAATGCGTTCGAGTTCAGCCTCGCCGCAACAGGCGCTCCGGAGCCGTCGACCTGGGCGATGATGGTCATCGGATTCGCCGGGCTTGGCTATGCGGCGTTCCGCAGGAACTCGAAGGGTCGGGCGCTCGCGATCTGATCTCTTCAGTCTCAAAACCTATGCGAGGGGCCGCCGCGAGGCGGCCTTTTCTTTTGCGGCGAGATCCTCTCCGCCGGCTCACGCAAATCCGCGATGGGGACCAAGCACCGCCGCTCGCCGATTAGAATTCCAGCGTAGCCGTCGGGTCAGCCAGACGATGCAGCCGGTCGGCGGCCGCCAGGGCGAAGCGCAACAACAGTGCTCGGCGGCTGGGCGGCGCCATGCGCCTGAGTTCGGCTTCGCGCACGATCTCCGCGCCATAAGGATCCGCCACGATGAGGCCCGCCTCGAGGGGCATCAAGTCGACCGGCGTATGCTCCGAAATGGCGAAATAGAGCCGGTCGCAGCACGCCGCATAGTCGCGCCACTTGCGGTCGGCGCGAAAGTCGGCGGCGCATGACTTGACCTCGACGATCAGCACCTCGCCGTCGCGATTGACCGCCGCGATGTCGGCGCGCCGACCGTCCGTCAGCGCGAGCTCGGTTACGCTCGAGAAGCCGCGCGCCCGGAGAAGCCGCCGCACCCCGCGGGCGATCATCAGCGCCGTCTCCGACTGGCGCCCGTCCGGCGGAAGGGTTTGCATTCCCTTCCACATCAGGCCGCGCCAGCCTCGGCGAGGATCATCTCGGCCGCCTTCTCGGCGATCATCATTGTCGGCGAACCGGTGTTGCCGGAGGTGATGCGCGGCATCACCGAGGCGTCGGCGACGCGTAGGCCTCCGAGGCCGTGAACCCTGAGCCGTTCGTCGACCACAGCGAACCGATCCTGCGCCAATCCCATCTTCGCGGTCCCGACGGGATGGAAGATCGTCGTGCCGATCTCGCCCGCCGCCCGCATAAGCTCATCGTCCGACTGCAAGCCTGCGCCGGGCTTGAGCTCTTGCGGCGCGTAACGCGCAAGCGCCGGAGCTGCGGCGAGGCGGCGCGTAATACGAATGGAGTCCACGGCCACCCGCTGGTCGGCGAGGGCCGACAGATAATTGGGTTGGATGACCGGCGCGGCGCGCGGATCGGCGCTCTTCGCGTGGGTGGAGCCGCGGCTCTCCGGCCGCAAGTTGCAGACGCTGATCGTTATCGCCGGATAGGAATGCATGGGCTCGCCAAAACGATCCAGCGACAGCGGCTGGACATGGAACTCGATATTGGCGGTGGAATAGTCGGGCGACGACCTGGCGAACAGGCCAAGCTGCGAGGGCGCCATCGTCAGCGGCCCGCGCCGGCGAAAGCCATAGTCGAGCCCCATCATCGCCCGTTTGACCCGCGACTGATAGTCGACATTGAGCGTGCGCGCGCCGGTGACGCCAAAGATGGCTCTCAGCTGCAGATGGTCCTGCAGATTTTCGCCGACCCCCGGCAGGGCGTGGACCAAGGGGACGCCGATCGCCTCGAGGCGATCCGGGCGCCGACACCCGAAAGCTCCAGGAGCTGGGGCGAACCGATCGCGCCAGCGGCGAGAATGACTTCCCGCCCGGCTCGCGCCTCGTGGCTGATTCCGTGCTGGCGGTAGCGCAAGCCTGTGGCGCGGCGGCCGTCGAACAGAATGCGCTCGACATGCGCGCCAGTCGCGAGATGCAGATTCTGCCGCTTGAGGATCGGCTTCAAGAACGCGGTCGCCGCGCTCCAGCGCCGGCCGCGGCGCTGATTGACCTCGAAATAGCCCGAGCCCTCGTTGTCCCCCTGATTGAAATCGGCGATCTTGGGGATGCCGATTTCAACTCCGGCCTCCCGCACCGCGTCGAGGATCGGCCAGGAGACGCGCGGGCGCTCGACCCGCCATTCGCCGCCCGCCCCATGCAGGTCGGCCAGGCCGCCGTGATGATCTTCTTGGCCGATGAAGTAGGGCAGCACGTCGTCCCAGCCCCAGCCGGCAAGGCCGAGCTGGCGCCAGCCGTCATAGTCGGCCGCCTGGCCGCGCATATAGATCATGGCGTTGATGGCCGATGAGCCGCCCACCACCCGGCCGCGCGGATAGGCGATCGAGCGGCCGCCCAAATTGGGCTCCGGCGCGGTCTTGAACATCCAGTCCGCGCGCGGATTGCCGATGGCGTAGAGGTAGCCGACGGGAATATGGAACCAGATCCAATTGTCGCGGCCGCCAGCCTCGACGAGGAGAACGCGATTGCGGGAGTCGCGGCTCAGCCGATTGGCGAGCACGCAGCCGGCCGAGCCGGCGCCGACAACGATGAAATCGTAGCTCTCGGCGCTCATGCTGCGACAGCCCAGCAGGCGACGTCGCGCCCCTGCTTGCGCTCGAGCGGCGGCTTCTCGACGCGGCAGCGGTCGAAGGCCAGCGGGCAGCGCGGATGGAACGCGCACCCCGGCGGCGGCGCGAAGGGCGAGGGCGGCTCGCCGGAAAGCAGGATGCGCTGGCGCTTGGCGGTCGGGTCGGCGACCGGCGTCGCGGACAGGAGCGCCTGGGTGTAGGGATGCTGCGGGCGGTCGAAGATCGCGGCGCGCTCGCCGAGCTCGACCGCGTTGCCGAGGTAGATCACCATCACCTCGTCGGCGATGTGGCGCACGACCGAAAGATCGTGCGAGACGAACACATAGGCAAGGGCAAATTCCTCCTGCAAGCTGGCGAGCAGGTTGAGCGTTTGCGCCCGGATCGAGACATCCAAAGCCGACACCGGCTCGTCGAGCACCAGGATCTTCGGCTTCAGCATGAGCGCGCGGGCGATGGCGATGCGCTGGCGCTGGCCGCCCGAGAACATGTGCGGGTAGCGATGATAGGTTTCGGGCCTCAAGCCGACCTTGGCCATGATCGACAGAGCCTCGGCCTTGCGCTCGGCAGGTCTCAGGCGGGTGTTGACGAGCAGCGGCTCCTCCAGCGCCTTGCCGATCGTCTGGCGCGGGTTGAGCGATCCATAGGGGTTCTGGAACACGATCTGGATTTCTCGCCTGAGCCGCTGCCTCGTCGCCGCGCTCGCCTGCGCGACATCCTCGCCATCGATCAGGAGCGAGCCCTGCGGTCGGATTTTCGATCAAGGTGAGCAGCCGCGCCAGCGTCGATTTGCCGGAGCCGGATTCGCCGACCACCGCCAGCGTGCGCCCGGCCTGGAGCGAGAAGGACACGCCCGCAAGCGCCTTGATGATCGCGCGGGAGCGGAACGCGCCGCGCGAGACGGAATAGTCCCGGGTCAGACCCCTGGGCCTCGAGGATGGCGCTCATGGGATCGCCCCTTGCTGCTCGAGCGCGCTCGGAATGCCGGCGACCAGTGGCGTCAGGCAGCGCGCGCGGCCAAGCGAGGCGGCGGCGGGCGGCGGCTCGGCATCGTGGCAGGCGTCGAAAACAAAGGCGCAGCGCGGCGAGAACACGCAGCCGCGCGGGCGGTCGAACGGCCCGGGCACGACGCCCGGAATGGCGGGCAGGCGCCGTCCGTTCGCTCGCTCCGGCAACGCCGCCAGAAGGGCTGAGGTATAGGGATGGTGGGGATCGGCAAAGAGGTCGCGCGTGGCGTTCGTCTCCATCTGCTGGCCGGCATATTGGACAATGACCCGGTCGGCGGTCTCGGCGACCACCCCCATGTCGTGGGTGATGAGCACAAGCCCCATGCCGTTGTCCCGGCGTTCCCGCATCAGAAGATCGAGAATTTGCGCCTGGATGGTGACATCGAGCGCCGTGGTCGGCTCGTCCGCGATCAGGAGTTTCGGCCGGCAGGCGAGCGCCATCGCGATCATGACCCGCTGGCTCATGCCGCCCGAGAGCTGGTGGGGATAGGCGCGGGCGCGGCGCTCGGGATCGGGAATGCCGACCTCGGCCAGAAGCTCGACGATGCGCCTGTCGCGCTCGGCGCGTTTGAGATCGAGGTGCGTCTTCAGCGCTTCGCCGATCTGAAAGCCGACAGTGAAGCAGGGATTGAGCGACGACATCGGCTCCTGAAAGATCATCGCCATGTCCTTGCCGGCGATCCGACGCCGCTCGTGGGCGCTCATCGACAGAAGATCCTGGCCGTCGAAAGCCATGCGGTCGGCGGACACGGTCGCGGTCGCTGGCAAGAGGCCCATCGCCGCCAGCATCGCCACCGACTTGCCGGAGCCGAATTCGCCGACGATCGCCAGCACCTCGTTGCGCTCGAGCGTCAGGTCGAACCCGTCCACCGCCGCGAAGGGGCCGTGGCGGGTGGCGAAGGAGACGCTGAGGTTGCGGATTTCGAGCAGAGGCATGAAGGGTTCGTAAAAAACCTTACAGCAATTGAAACCTGAATGTCCAAGGCCGGACAACTGCGAGCGCCTCAAGGGAACAATGGTTATCCCCGATCACTCATCCGGCATGCCCGCTTTCCGGAGATTCTCGTACATATGGCTGCGCGCGTCTAAGTATCTCGCCCGGTCGGAAAGGACAGCCGCGCGCATTGCTTTCAACGTATCGCCGGGCCGCAGCGAAAGGTATTTATCGAGTTCGTGGCGGGCTTGGGGCATTTGGTCCAATGCAACGTAGTTAGCAGCGGCGTAGTAGCGAACCGCAGGGTAGTTGGTGTTTGCGCTTTCGGCCTTGATGAACCAATCCAGCGCTTCCTGCGTTTGTCCCAAGTAGGAGTGCGCCACACCGACGAACATCAGGAAAGCTGCTATGGAGGGGTCTCTTGGAACTCCGCCTGATCCCCTCCAGAACGGGGCCGATGCTCTCTTCGAACCTCCCCATCAGGATCAGTGTGTAACCTCGATCCGGATAAGCCTGCGCAAGGTTCGGATCGAGCTGCAGCGCCTTGTCGAACTCAGCGAGCGCCTCCTCGAATCGAAACCGGTTACGTAGGACCAGCGCGGAGGCATAATGGGCCCGCGCATAATTCGGGTCGATATCGAGGGCGCGGGCAATGGCGTCTTCCGCCTCTTGGCTGCGACCCTCGCGGTCCTGAACGAAGCGGTTAACGATCGCAATTGCGTCCACTTGAGCCAAACCGACAAGGGCATCGACGTTCCGAGGGTCGAGTCGCAACGCTTCACGAAACAGGCGGCGCGCCTCCTCCGAGTTGGGCGGCGTGAGTTGCCTGTAGTTCGCCGCCCACCCTTGCATCGCGAGGCTTACGGCGTCGGGGTTCGCCTCCTTGCTTAGCAGGGAGCCTTCGACCTGAATGAGCTTGAAGTTGAGGGTCTGCGCGATCTGCCCCGTGACGTCGTCTTGCAGTCTCAGCAGATCAATCAGGTCGCTGTCGAACGAGTCCGCCCAAATATCGGCGCCGGATGACGCATCTATAAGCTGGACATTGACACGAACATGGGTTCCGGAGCGCTCGATGCTTCCCTCAAGCACATAGTGCACGCCGAGCTCCCTGCCGACTTGTTTGGCGTCGGTCGGCTTTCCCTTAAAGGTGAAGGCAGTATTGCGCGCTATTACGAAGCTGTTCCGGATGCGCGACAGGCCAGTCGTTAGATTTTCCGTAACGCCATCGGCGACGAAATCTTGGCCCGGATCGCCGCTGAGATTGGTGAACGGCAGGACAACGATCGAGAGCCCTGAAACGGGATTCGAATGCAGCCACTGAATCGACCTCATTAGGGCGGCGCGCTCACTCCACCCGACGAGGCCCAGAACAGCAAGCCCCGTAACCGCGGCGACCTTGACCAAGTTGCGCCGCCCAGCGAGACGCCGCAGCGTAGGCGCCGCCGACCGGATGGCGTGAACGTCAACCTTGTAGACACGGATCGGGTTGGCGATGTTCTTCAGACGACGCGAACCGCCGTCCGTTACGGCGAGGTCCAGCTTATCCTTTATCTGACGAAAGGCATCTTCAGAGAGGCAGATGCCGCCTGGCTCGGCAATGCCTTCGAGCCGAGCCGCTACATTGACCCCGTCGCCCATCAGGTCGCCGTCGTCCTCCACCATCACATCGCCAATGTTGACGCCAATTCGGAAGAGGAGCGGCTTCTTGGTCGGGAGCGATGCATTGTGATCTTCCATGGCCCGCTGGATGGCCACCGCGCAGCGCATCGCGTCGACGATGGAGGAAAATTCGACGAGCATCCCATCACCGGTCGTCTTTACGATCCGGCCGCTGTGGCGGGAAAAAATTGGATCGATGACCTCCCGGCGCAACTTGCGCAGCCTCTCGACGGTGCCTTCTTCATCGCAACCGACAAGCTTGCTGTAACCGACGATGTCGGCAGCCAAAATGGCAGCCAGCTTTCGCTTTGCGTCCGCCCGATTCATCGATCTTGACGCTCGTTGGGTGGACTGTGGCTTCGGTGCGATCACCCAAGCATGAGCCGCCGACCAGCAAGGTATTTCGCGCCTATAGTCAGATCAAGAGGGTATGCACCGCCGCTCTGCGGCGAAAGAATCACGGCTTCGGCCCGACCCTGTTGGCGGCCTCCAGCCTTCCGCGGAGGCAGCGCTGCAACGAGCGGAATAGCGTTCTTTGCTGCTTAGCCTCTCCGCATCTTCGGATCGAGCGCGTCGCGAAGTCCATCGCCGGTGAGATTGATGGCGAGGACGGTGATGAGAATGGCGAGGCCGGGAAGGGCGACGATCCAGGGATCGGAGCGGATGAATTCGCGCGCGTCGGCCAACATCGAGCCCCATTCCGGCGTCGGCGGCTGGGCGCCTAGGCCAAGGAAGCCAAGCGCCGCCGCCTCGAGAATGGCGCTCGACACGCCAAGCGCCGCCTGCACGATGAGCGGCGCGAGGCAGTTTGGCAGCACCGTCGAAATAGCGAGCCTGAACGGCCCGACGCCGACCACGCGCGCGGCGGTCACATAGTCCTTGTTCAGTTCGCCGAGCGCGGACGCGCGCGCGAGCCGCACAAAGTTAGGCAGATAGACGATCGTCACGGCGATGATGGTGTTGGCGAGGCTTGGGCCCAGCACCGCGACGACCAGCACAGCGAGCACCAGGCTCGGCACCGCCATGATCAGATCCATGAGCCGCGTGATGGCGACGTCGGAGACGGGCCCGGCCATCGCCGCGACGAGCCCGAGCGCCACGCCGACAATGAACGACACGCACATCACCGAGAGGCCGATGAACAGCGACACCCGGGCGCCGAAGATGAGGCGCGACAGCATGTCGTGACCGTCGCCGTCGGTTCCGAGCAGGAAGCGCCAGGAGCCGCCTTTCTCCCATATGGGCGGCGCCCGCACCGCGTCGCGGAATTGCGCGATCGGTGAGTGGGGCGCGACGACATTCGCCGTGAGCGCGAGCAGAACGATGATGGCGAAGACAGCGAGGCCAAACAATGCGCCGCGATTTTCCCGGAACGCGGCCCAGAACGACGCGAGCGGCGAAGGCTGCGCGAGGACGGCTGCCGCGTCGTCGCCAATCGGATTTGCCAGCGCGGCGATGTCAGCGGCCATGGCGGATCCTGGGATCGATCACGCCATAGACGAGATCGACGATCAGATTGACGAGGACGACGACGGCAGAAATCAAAAGCACGCCGCCCTGCAGCGCTGGATAATCGCGCCGGCCGATGGAATCGATGAGCCAATGGCCGACCCCTGGCCAGGAGAAGATCGTCTCGGTAAGCACGGCCCCGGCCATCAGGCTGGAAACCGAGAGGCCGATCACCGTCACCACCGGCAGAAGCGCGTTGCGCAAGGCGTGAACGCCGATGACGCGGGTGGGCGACAACCCCTTGGCGCGCGCCGTGCGTACATAATCTTCACTGAGCACTTCGAGCATCGAGGATCTCGTCATGCGGGCGATGACGGCGAGCGGCACGGTGCCGAGCACGATCGCCGGCAGGATGAGGTGCCGCAAGGCGTCGAGAAAAGCGCCCGGCTGATCGGACAGAAGGGCGTCGATGGTCATGAAGCCGGTCGGCTGATCGAACGAATAGGTGATGAGGTCGATCCGGCCCGACACGGGCAGAAGGCCGAGCCGCACGGAAACGAACATGATGAGCAGCAGGCCCCACCAGAAAATCGGCATCGAATAGCCGAACAGCGATATTGTCATCAGCGCCTGATCATAGAACCCGCCGCGCTTGACCGCCGCAAGCGCGCCGGCCGGGACCCCGATCGCGATCGCAAACAGCATGGCGAAGAACGAAAGCTCGAGCGTCGCCGGAAACAGGGTCAGAAACTCCGTCAGAACTTTATCCTGCGACGACAGCGATACGCCGAAGTCGCCATGCGCAAGGCGCCAGACATAATGGAGAAACTGCTTCCACACCGGCTGGTCGAGGCCGAGCTCGTGACGGAAGTAGGCGAGCCGTTCAGGCGACATGCCGTGCTCGCCGGTCCTGACCTCGACCGGGTCGCCCGGCACGAGACGGATAGCGGCAAAGGTCAGGAACATCAGCGCGAGAAAAGTCGGGATGGTCAGCGCGATGCGGCGAAGGAAATAGGCGACCATGGCCGATCCGAAAACAACGGGCCCCGCCTTGCCTCGTGGCTAGCGGAGCCCTGAACGGCCCTTACTTAAGGTCGACGCCTTCGAACGCGTGCGTTCCAAGCGGGCTCTGCTTATAGCCGGTCACATTCGAGCGCATGGCTTCGAACACGATGGAATGCGCGAGCAGAAGCTCCGGGGCCTCGTCGTGCTCGATCTCCTGCATGCGCGCATAGAGTTTCGCCCGATCGGCCTGGCTCGTCAGCGTGCGAGCCTTCGCCAGCAGCGCATCGAACTCGGCGTTGCACCATTTTGTCGGGTTGCTGTCGCCGGGCTTGCCGCCGGGGCAACCTCTCAGGAAAAAGAAATTGTCCGGGTCGCCATTGTCCCCGGTCCAACCATATTGTCCGGTGGTCTCCTCGCCAGCGGCGAGGCGCTTGCGATACTCGCCCCACTCGTAGGTGACGAGCTTGGCGTTGACGCCGACCTTGGCGAGATCGGCCTGCATCATCTCGCCGATGCGCTTGCCGTTGGGATTGTACGGTCGCGACACCGGCATGTACCAGAGATCGATGTCGAGCGGCGTCTTGACGCCGGCCGCGGCCAGCATCGCCTTGGCTTTCTCCTGATCGAAGGGCACGTCCGGAATCTTGTCGTTGAAGGACCACATCGTCGGCGGGATCAGCGTCGTCGCCTTCGAGCCCGCGCCGAGATAGACGTCCTTGATGATCGCGTCGCGATCGATCGCCATCGACAAAGCCTGACGAACTTCTTTCTTGTCGAACGGCGGCTTCATCGCGTTGAAGGCCCAATAGGCGACGTTGAGACCCGGCATGTTGATGACCTTGAGAGTCGGATCTTTCTCCATCTCCGCGAGGTCGGCAGGCCTTGGATAAGCGTTGACGTGGCACTCGCCCGCTTTGAGTTTGGCGTAGCGCGCCGTGGCGTCGGGGGTGATGGCGAACACGAGGTCGTCGACCAGCGGCTTCTCGCCGTAAAAGTCCTTGTTCGCTTTGTAGCGGATGACGGAATCCTTCTGATAGGAGACGAACGAGAACGGGCCGGTGCCGACCGGCGCCTGGTCGAACTGCTCGGGCGTCCCTTTCTTGAGCAGGAAGTCGGCGTATTCCTTCGAGCCGATCGCCATGAAGTCCATCGCCAGATTGGCGAGGATGGCGACATTCGGCGTCTTGAGCTTCATGACGACGGTGCTGTCGTCCGTCTTCTCCACGGAATCGAGCAGCTTCGGCATATCCATGTCGTTGAAATAGTCATACTTGCCGCCAGAGACCTTGTAGTAAGGGTTGTCGGGCTTCCACTGCCGGTCGAACGAAAACAGGACATCGTCAGCGTTGAAGTCGCGCGTCGGCTTGAAGTCCTTGAACGAATGGAACTTGACGCCCTTGCGTAAGTGAAAGGTGATCGTCTTGCCGCCATCAGTGACTTCCCAGCTTTCGGCGAGACCGGGGACGACGTCGGTCGTGCCGCGCTTGAATTCGGTCAGGCGATTGTAGACGGGCCGCGCCGCATCGAAGCTGGTGCCGGTGGTGTTGATCGCCGGCGTGAAATTCTCTGGACTGCCTTCGGAGCAATAGACCAGGGTCTTTGCCGGAGCGAAGCCTGCGCCTGCTAACAACGCGGCCAGCGCGACGCCGGCAAAGGTGAGCGCTTTCATGGGCATGTCTCCTGAGCGACTTGCTCGCGACCACGAGCTTTGCGCCATCGAAGCCCTTTTTCGCTTTCCGCGCAATGGCTCGCGCTCGGCGTCATTCGCCTCTTCTTCATCGTTCATGGGATGCAAATCGCGCACCATCGCCTTGGCGCGCTCGTCGAGCACATGCGTATAGATCTGCGTCGTCGCGATGTCGGCGTGGCCGAGCAGGTCCTGAACCACGCGCAGGTCCGCGCCGTTCTGCAACAGGTGGCTGGCGAAGGCGTGACGAAGCACATGCGGGCTCACGCGCGCGGACGAAATTCCCGCCGCCGCGGCAACGCGCTTGAGATCGCGCGCGAAGGCCTGTCGCGTCAGGTGGCCGCTCGCGCTCGCGGCGGGAAACAGCCAGGGGCTCGTCGCCGCGCCCGGCGAGACCTGATCGAGCAGGACGCGAAACGCGCTTATCGCGACGCGCGCGGGACCGGAGAGCGGCGCCAGGCGCTCCTTGTCGCCCTTGCCGCGCACGGGGATGAGCGGGGACTTGGCTGTCGCGATCGACTTCTTGAGGCTCAGGGCTTCCGACACGCGCAGACCCGACCCATAGATGAGTTCGATGAGACAAGCGATGCGCGCCGCGTCCATCCGTTCGCGCAACGGCCGCTCGGTGAGGTCGAGCCCCTCGCGCGCGGTCGCGATCAGGCGCTCGACCTCGGCCAGGCTCAAAAGCTTCGGCAGCGGTCGCGAGCGGCGCGGGCCCTCGACGGACAATGTCGGGTTGTCGCGCCGCCAACCTTCGGCGTACAGGAATTTGTGAAACTGACGGATCGCCGACAGGCGGCGCGCCAGCGACGCCGCGCTCAGCTTCTGCGCGCCGCGCGCGGCGAGAAACCCGCGCACATGGTTCGTGTCCGCCTTCAGCGCGTCGATCCCCTCGCCTTCAGATAGGCTTCGTAGTCGGCGAGGTCGCGCCGATAGGCGTCGATCGTGTTCACGCTCGCGCCGCGCTCGGAGGCAAGCGCCTCGAGGAAGCTGACGATGTGAGAAACCGCCCGCGTCTTCGTTCGCTCAGACAGGCTATTCCTCCTCCTCGAACAGAGTGGGCTGTGATCCCTCGCGCCGCGGCTCGGCGAGACCGAGATGACGGAAGGCGTGCGACGTCAACAGGCGCCCGCGCGGCGTGCGCTGCACGAAGCCGAGCTGGATGAGATAGGGCTCGATGATGTCCTCGATCGCATCGCGCGGCTCGGAGAGCGCGGCGGCGATGGTCTCGACGCCGACCGGACCGCCGCCGAACTTGATCGCGACCACGTCGAGATAGCGCCGATCCATTTCGTCGAGCCCAATGACGTCGACGTCGAGCAGCTTGAGCGCGCTGTCGGCGAGCGCGCGCGTCACGCTCTTCGCGCCTTCGACCACGGCGAAGTCGCGCACGCGTCTCAGCAAGCGCCCGGCGATGCGCGGCGTGCCGCGCGAGCGCCTGGCGATCTCGTTCGCGCCGTCATCGGCGAGCGTCAGCCCGATCACCCGGGCGCCGCGCGCAACGATGCCCTGCAGCTCTTCGGTGGTGTAAAAATTGAGCCGGATCGGAATGCCGAAACGATCGCGCAACGGCGTGGTGAGGAGACCGGCGCGGGTCGTCGCGCCGATCAGGGTGAACCGGGCGAGGTCGATCTTCACCGAGCGCGCCGCAGGCCCGGCGCCGATGATAAGGTCGAGCTGGAAGTCCTCCATCGCCGGATAGAGAATCTCCTCGATCGCTGGATTGAGACGGTGGATCTCGTCGATGAACAGCACATCCCGTGGCTCGAGATTGGTGAGCTGGCCCGCGAGATCGCCAGCCTTGCCAATGACAGGCCCTGAGGTTGAATGGAAATTGACGCCAAGCTCGCGCGCGACGATCTGCGCCAGCGTCGTCTTGCCGAGTCCAGGGGGACCGACGAACAGCACGTGATCGAGCGCCTCGCCGCGCGATTTGGCGGATTGGATGAAGATTCCGAGATTCTTGCGCGCCGCTTCCTGGCCGGCGAAATCGGCGAGGCGCTGCGGGCGGACCGCCGTCTCGTCCTCGGGACGTTTTTCGGCCGAGATGAGCCGGCGGGGCGCCTCGGCCATTTCAGGCGCCTTCACCCGGGGGATGAAGGCGATCCGCCAAGGTCAATTCCGGTCGCATGGTGAGCCCGATGAGGTTCGCGGTAAATGCGCAGACAAGACCGGCGATTGCGGCGCAAGCGACAAAAGCATGACCGAGCGTGACGCCGATGCGGTCCGGAAACGCCCAGTCGCCGGCCTCACCGCCCATGTTGGTCCTGATGGTCATCTCGAACGACGCCCAGACCGGGTTGAGGCGCAAGAGGAGGCCGTACACCAGCACGCCGCCAATGAGAGCGGCGACGAGAGCGCGCGGTGCACGCCCGGGCGCCACGGCGTCCCAGAGCGCGTAAAGAAAGCCGGTCGCCGCGGCGGGCCCGACGCCGACAATATAGGCCGCGATCAGCCCGAGGGCGTGGCCGAAAAACGAGCTGATCAAAACCACAAGCCCGATCGCCTCGAGATCTGTAGGCGTCTTGAAGACGACGGAAAGGGGAATGAACAGCGAGCCGCCGATGGCCGGACCCAGGCTTGCGAACAAGAGCACAATGCCGATCATCGGGACAAAGAAGGGCCGGCCGCTCACTGCGATTCCTTGGCGATGTAGACGACGCGCGGCAGTTTGGCGAAATGCGCGTCGCAGGTGAGGAGGTCCGCGCCCATGGCGACTGCGGTCGCGTAGATGATCGCATCGGCCATGGCGAGCGCGTGGTCCTTGGCGATCTCAGCCGCTTGGACCGCAAGTCGGGTGCTTAAGGACGTCACGACGCACTCAGTGGAGAATGCTATCGTGTCGTCGGCCGCGTCCTCTGACACCTCTCGCGTCAGGCAGCGCGCAAGCTCATATTGCACGATCGTCGGCACGATCCAGCCTTCCGTCGATGGTAGCTCCAGACCCACCTTGCGACCGAGGGCGCTGTCACTTAGCCACTCAAGCCATGCTGACGTGTCGACGACGCGCATCAATATCGATCATTGCGGTCGCGGTAATTCTCGATGTTGGCGCCGCGCGCTATGCCGACGAGGGCCTCACGATCCGGCACCGGAATCATCAACACGCCATGACCTTTGTCGATGAACGCGATCTTCTGGCCGGGCCGCCAAGCCAGGCGTTCCCGAACCGCCTTGGGGATTGAGACTTGATATTTTGAAGAAATCTTCGAGGTGGCGCTCATTTTTTACCTTTCTCCCATCGATCTCCATATCGTAAGATGGATCACTGCGCCAGTTCCTTCAGGCCCGCGCGGATGAGCGCGGCGGTCTCGGCGGCCGGTCCGAGCTGAGCGGTAATCCTGGCCACGGCGGCGGCGGCCTGGGCCTGGGCGTAGCCGAGGCCCACGAGCGCGAGGACCGCGTCCTCCGCAGCCTTGGCGAGCTTGGGCGTGCGCTCGAGACCCGCTTCCGAATGGACGAAATCGGCGAGGGCAAAAGCCGGCGCCTTGTCCTTGAGCTCGAGCACGAGGCGCGCGGCGAGCTTCGGGCCGACCCCGGGCGCGCGCGCCATCATCGCCTTGTCCTGCCGCGTGACCGCCGTGCTCAAGGCTTCGGCCGAGAGCGCGCCGAGAATCCCCAGCGCGACCTTCGCGCCGACGCCCTGCACGCTCTGCAGCAGGCGAAACCAATCGCGCTCGCCGGCCGTGAGAAAGCCGTAAAGCCGGATCGCGTCCTCGCGCACATGCGTCTCGATCAGCAGCGCCGCGGGCTCGCCCACGGCCGGAATTGCACGCAGGGTGCGAGCCGAGGCGGAGACGAGATAGCCGACGCCGTTGACGTCGAGGATCAAGGCCTCGTCCTCGACGCTGTCGACGACGCCCTTGAGCTTGCCGATCATGCCGCGCCTCGCGCGCGCGCCGCGCGATGCTGGGCGTGGCAAATGGCGACGGCGAGCGCGTCGGCCGCGTCCGGAGTCGACGCGGTCGAGGCCGGCAGCAGCATTCTCACCATCATCGCCACCTGCCGCTTTTCCGCATGTCCAACGCCGACGACCGTTTTCTTGATGAGGTTTGCGGCATATTCCGCCACCGGCAGGCCGGTCAGCGCCAAGGTCGCGAGCGCGACGCCGCGCGCCTGCCCGAGTTTCAGCGCCGATTGCGGGTCGCGGTTGATGAATGTCTCCTCGACCGCCGCCTCATGCGGCCCCTCGCGTTCGACCAACCCGGTCAGCAAGCGATGGATCGCCGCCAGGCGCTCGGCGAGCGAGTTTGCGGCGTCGGTCTCGATCGACCCGCAGCCGATGAAAATGAGCCGAGAACCGGCAGCTTCGATCACGCCCCAGCCGGTCGCGCGCAAGCCGGGATCGACGCCGAGAATGCGAATCGCGCCGATGGTCATAATGTGTCTGATATACGAAATCGCGCGGCAACGCATTTTGCTCGTCGCGATTTTAGCGCGCGGCCTCGACCAAGCCGGCAAGCTCGCGCTCGATCGACTTGAGCTCTGCGAGCGCGGCGTCGAAGGCGCGAATCCCGATCGCTTGCCAGACGCTCTTCACCCGCTCGGTCAGATTGGCGACGGTCAGCGGCAGCTTTGCCGCGCCGGCGAGCGCGCCCTTCTCATTGACGAGATAAAGCTGGTTGAGCGCAAAGAGGACTTGGGCGGCGCAGGCGAGCGTGCGGAACCCGCACCCCGCAATGTAAGTCTCATCGCCTCTCGGAACGGCCGTCTGCCCGTTCTCGATGCTGAAAAGAATCTCCCACTAGAAGCGGCGAATGAGCGCCTCACGCAAGCCTTCCGGATAGGGCGTCGCCATCGCCTTCAATCGAGCGATGGCGCCTTGAGAGTCGCTCAGCGGTCGGCAAAGCGCGACCTCGCCCATCCAGATCGCCGAGCAGAAGCCATGCGGATGTCCCGGCTGATAATCCACGCTTACGCGGCCCTCGCGGCAGCCGCGAATGACCGTCTCGACCGATTCGATCGGCCGGTAGAGCAGGTCCACTTTCTGGCCGCCGATCGTGAGCCAGTCACCGCCCACGATCCACGGCCCCCGACCTCGGTGACTTGCGCAGCGGCGGGATCGTCCACGAGGCCCTTTACGACATCACGCAGCCGCTCAACGTCGAGCCCGGCCCGCTCGCTGAAATAAAGGCCGATGTCGATATCCGACGATGCATGCGCCGCGCCTGTCGCCCGGGAGCCGCCCAGTACGACAGCGGCGACCCCAGGGACCACAGCGAGAGCGGGTGATATGCGTTCCAGGAGAGGGTCGGCGGTATCCATGCGTCCAGAATAGCCGATCCACGTCTCGCCGGAGGCGGCGCATCTCTGTCCACCGACATTTCCATATCCCGCCTTGGCGTGCCCGCTCCGGCTGCGATAATTTGCGGCCCAACGAAAGGCGTGATTCGTGGCGAGCGGCGTGAAGAACGGTAAGACAAGGGCCGCCCCGCCGCGGCCCGTTGTGACTACGCCGCATTTCGATTTCGAGCGCGAGGCGTTCGCCAACGGCCATCGATGGGTTGCTGGGGTCGATGAGGTGGGGCGCGGGCCGCTCGCCGGGCCGGTCGGCGTGGCCGCCGTCATTCTCGATCCGGACGATCTGCCCGAGGGGCTCAACGATTCGAAGGTGCTCCTCGCGCCCGCGCGCGAATCGCTCTGCGAAATCATCTTCGCCAAGGCGTTGAGCGTCTCCGTCGTCTTCGCCAGCGTCGAGGAAATCGACCTTTTCAACATCCGCGGGGCGGCGCTTCGCGCAATGGCGCGGGCGGTCGCGGCCTTAAGCGTGCGTCCGCACTATGTGCTGATCGACGGCCGCGATCTGCCGGACGGCCTCATCTGCCCGGCGCGCCCGATCATCGACGGGGACGCGCTCTCGATGTCGATCGCCGCCGCCTCGATTGTCGCCAAGACGATGCGGGACGCGCTGATGCGCAATCTTGGGCTCGAATATCCGCAATATGGTTTCGCCGACCATGTCGGCTATGCGACCGTCGCGCACCGCCGGGCGTTGGCCTCCGATGGCCCCTGTCCCTATCACCGCCGCTCGTTCCGAACTCGAGCCTCAACAAGAATGACAGGCTGTCCAAAAAGGTTTCAAAAGGGTTGAAATCGAATATCGTTTAGAACGACTTAAGCCGTACGAAAACGACACAGCGGAATGTGTGGCGGCATAACCGGACCTTTACTTTAAACCGACCATAAACGACGCGCCGGCTCGAAGATCCGGCTCATGCGTCGAGTGTTTGCGTTCATGCGTATCGCGCGTGCCGGAGCGTTCCGCCTCCCCGCCCAGATTCAGGTTTTGCGTACTGGGACCGGCGAGGCGAGACGCCCGGCAATCGTCGAAGCGCGCGACGAGGCAAGCCCCGCTCCTCGCGACGCGATCCTCGTCGGCGACTGCGTCGCGGAAATGATGAGGCTTCCGCCGGCCTCGGTCGATCTCGTCTTCGCCGATCCTCCCTATAATCTCCAGCTCGAAGGCGCATTGTCGCGGCCCGACCAGAGCGTGGTCGACGGGGTGGACGATGCCTGGGACAAATTCGCCGATTTCGCCGAATACGACGCCTTCACGCGCGAGTGGCTGACCGCCGTGCCGGCGGCTGATGAAGCCGGCCGCCACGATCGTGGTCATCGGCTCCTATCACAACATCTTCCGCGTCGGCGCGATCCTGCAGGATCTCGGCTTCTGGATCCTCAACGACATCGTCTGGCGCAAGGCCAACCCGATGCCGAACTTCCGCGGCCGCCGGTTCACCAATGCGCATGAGACGATGATCTGGGCGGCGCGCGGCCCCGAGGCCAAGGCCTATACGTTCAATTACGAAACCTTGAAGGCCGGCAACGAGGATGTGCAGGTCCGTTCCGACTGGTTTTTGCCGATCTGCACCGGCGCGGAGCGGCTGAAGGACGAGAGCGGGCGAAAGGCTCACCCGACGCAAAAGCCCGAAGCGCTGCTCGCGCCGCGTGCTGCTGGCCGCCTCCAACGCGGGCGATCTGGTGCTCGATCCGTTTTTCGGCTCCGGGACCACCGGGGTCGCTGCGCGGCGCCTCGGCCGCTCGTTCATCGGCGTCGAGCGGGATCCGGCTTACGCCAAAGCGGCGCGCCCGCGGATCGACGCGGTCGAGCCCTTGCCTGAACCGGCGCTCGCGTTCGCGCCGACCGCCGCAGCGAGCCGCGCGTGGCTTTCTCAGCGTGGTTGAAGCCGGGCTCGCGCGCCCCGGCGAACAGCTGGTCGACGCGGGACGACGTCATAGCGCTCTGATACGGGCCGATGGCGCGCTCGCCGCGGCCCCGCCGTCGGCTCGATCCACAAGATCGGCGCGCTGGTGCAAGGGCTGCCCGCCTGCAACGGCTGGACCTTCTGGCATGTCGAGCGCAAGGGCCGGCTGACCCCGATCGACGATCTGCGCGCCGCCATGCGCGAGGCGATGCGCGCGGCGGCGGAATAGGGCGTTCGACCGGCTCTAGCTCGCGCATATGCCGACACCCGGCAGTCGCCGAGCTAGTCTGCCGAGCCCGAAGCCTCCGGTCTCGGCAGTCGGACTTTGGCCAGGATCTCCTCCGCCTGAGCCGAGGCGCGGATCGCCGGAAAGAAGCCATCGACAATCAGATGCGCGAGGCCGTGGACGAGGCCCCAGGCGGCCATAGCCGGCAAGATTGTCGTTGAGCGACCGCGGGTCGATTTCGGTGACGCCGCGCACCAGCATCGCCTCGAC
>CAVPPX010000031.1:0-24711 GCA_963707355.1 uncultured Alphaproteobacteria bacterium
GCTTTCAAATTTCTCAAATCACCGTAACATGCCAGTTGTCGTCAACCAGCCGAAAGGAGGTGATCCAGTGTCTCATTGTCTTACGCCCCGCGTGATCGACGAGGCCTGGGTTATTGCCCCCGCGAAGGAATTTCGCGCATAGCGAGCGCTCGCTAGGCAAGAACTCTAGGGCCCCGACGAGCTTTGCGTGGCGCGACAATGGAAGGGTCGTTCCGAAAGGAGCGGCCCTTCTCTTTGTGGCGAAATAAGTGAATAATCGCCGCGAGCGGAGCCGGCTTGGCGCAGCCGATTTATGACTAAGAAAGTCTAATTGACGATTCGAACCCAGGCCGAGACACCCTTATCCTTATGCTGACGATCGAGGCGGTTGCTCACCTTGTCGGCGCAATGCACGCAACTCGCCTCGGTTTTTGGACTTAAAACCGGATCAACTCAAAAGTCGTCAACGGGAGGACTGATCATGTCGCGGACAACAAACACGATCCTGGGCGCGGAGCTATGTCGCGCCGCGCGGCGCTGCACAGCGCAGCCGGAATTATCGGGGGGGCGATCCTGCCCGGCGGGCTGATTTTGCCGGCGCGCGCCGCGGACAACCCTGCGCTCGGAACCTATCCCGAGGGCTCCTCCGGCCCCTCCGTGTTCGTCGGAATTCCGTACCCCGCACCGGCACCTACGCCGCGGCGGGCGAGGACCTCATCAAGGGGTATCAACTGGCCATCGAGCATCTGAACGCCGGCAATGATTGATGAGAAGATCTCCCCCAACATCAAAAGGGGGTTCTCGGCGAGGAAGTGAAATACGGCATCGCAGACAGCGAGGCCAAGCCAAACACCGCCGTACAAAACCTTGGCAAGTTCATCAGCGACAACAAAGCGGTCATGGTCACCGGAAGCGTCTCCAGCGCCGAAGCGGTCGCCGACAACAAGTTTGCCGACCGCGAGAAAGTCATTTACCTGCCTGGCATTTCGGGTTCGAACGACACCACCGGAAAGGACTGCGTCCGCTATTCCTTCCGCGAGTGCTTCTACGGCCAGACCGCGGCGAAAGCGATCGCTCCCCAACTCATCAAGACGCTCGGCAAGAACAAGAAGGTCGCCTATCTGACGCCTGACTACACGTATGGCCACACCGTTCAGAAATCGATGGAGGAGTATCTGAAGGAGGGCGGCTGGACCACCGATCACCGACCAGGTGTCGCCCTTGGGAACGACGGAGTTCAGCTCCTATCTCCTGAACGTCGCCAACAGCGGCGCCGATGTTGTCGTCAACATCAATTTCGGGCGTGACGCAGTCCTGTCGATCAAACAGGCCAAGCAGTTCGGCATTCTCGACAAGATGACGCTGGCGGTGCCCTACAACACTCCATTCCTGGCCAAGGAGGTCGGCGCCGACACGATGCAGGGCGTCCTCGCCGCGACCGATTACTGGTGGACGTTGGAGGACAAATTCCCGCTGGCCAAGATGTTCAACGACGCGTTCCGCGCCAAATATAACAGCCTCCGGAATGGAGCGCCAACGCCGCCTACATGCAGGTGGCGATGTGGGCGGATGCGATCGAGCGGGCCAAGTCCTTCTATCCGCCGGATGTCATCAAGGCCTATGAGCCGGCGCGAAGGTCCAGTCGACGGTCGGCGAGGTTTATTTCCGCGCCCGACCATCAGTTGGTGCGGCCGGTCATCATCGAGCGCGGGAAAAAGCCGGCGGATATGAAGAACCCCGACGACTTTTACGAGATCGTCGAGGTCGTGCCCGGCGAGGGTCTGATGCAGGCGCCGGATGCGTTCGGATGCAAGATGGGCGGCTACACCTAGCTGAGCCAGAACGTCGCTCAAGCGCGGGGTCGCATTTGCTCTCTTGGGCGAATTTTGCTGTCGCAGACCTTCAACGGGCTGGTGGTCGGCGCCCTGCTGGCGCTGATCAGCTCGGGTCTGACGATTATCTACGGCACTTTGGGCGTGCTCAACCTCGCCCATGGCGCGATGTTCATGGTGGGCGGCTACGCGGGCGTGGTCGCCTACCAGTATACCGGTTCCTTTCTCGTCGCGATCGTGGCCGGAGCGGGTTTCGTGCTGGTTCTCGGCGTCCTGATGGAGCGGTTGGTCATCAGGCATTTCTACGAACGGCCCGCCGAGGATCAGATCCTGGTGACGTTCGGCCTGGGGATCGTCTTCGTCGAAACCATCCGCTTCTTCTTCGGCAGCCTATCGCAATCCATGCCTCCGCCGAGTTGGACGGCGGGCGTGACTTCGCTCGGCTTCATGATCTATCCGACATACCGCCTTGCGGTCGTGGGCATCATCGCGGTCGCGCTGATGGCGCTCTACCTCGTCCTCTACCGCTCGCGCCTGGGCATGATCGTGCGCGCGGGGATCGAGGATTCGGTCATGGTCGATTCGCTCGGCATCAATGTCATGCGGGTGTTCATGATCGTCTTCGGCATCGGCTCGATGGCGGCTGGCTTCGCGGGGATCGTCAACGTCCCGATCGCGCCGATAACGCCCGACATCGGCGAGGGGATTTTCGTCGAGGCCTTCGTCGTCGTCGTGATCGGGGGCGTGGGCTCCTTTCCTGGAGCGGTTCTCGGCGGCCTGATCGCGGGCGAGATCTTGAGCCTGACCTCCATGATCAATCCGAGCTATTCGCAGGTCATGCTGTTTGTCGTGATGACCCTCGTTCTCGTGCTCCGTCCGCGCGGGTTGCTCGGAGCCGAGGGACGCAACTGACGATGAACCCACGTCCGCGCGGACCGCGAGCCCTCCTGCCCGAAGCGTCGATCGTGCTCGTCCTGCTGGTCGCGCCATTTGTGCTGCCTAAAATCGGGCTCGTGCCCGATACGATGAACCGCATTCTGGTTTTCGGCCTGTTCGGCGTCGGGTTTGACTTGTTGTTCGGCTACGCCGGGATGTTGTCCTTCGGGCAGGCGGCTTTCTTCGGCACCGGGGGCTTCATCGCCGCCTATCTGCTGACCCAGACAGGCATGAGCAGCGTGATGCTGGGCTTGGCGATCGGGACGGTCGGCGCGGCCATCGCCGGCTACTTCGTCGGTTTGATCGCGCTGAGACGGACTGGCATCTATTTCGCGATGATCACCGTCGCCATCGGCGAAGTCTTTTTCTTCATGGAAAACGGACCCTTATCGTCATTTACCGGTGGCGAGAATGGCCTGCCGGGGGTGCCGGGGCCGACTTTCAATCTGGGCTTCGCGACGATCCACGCGACCAGCGGCTGGTCGATGTATGGATTTCTCGCGGTCTGTTATGTTGTCGGCATCGTGATCGGGCGGCGCATCGTGGCCTCGCCTGTCGGTCTCATCTGGATCGCAATTCGCGAAAACCCGCTGCGCGCGGCGGCGGTCGGCCACAACGTGCATGCTTATAAGCTGCTCGCGTTCGTCATCGCCGCGGCCTATTCCGGCGCCGCCGGTGGATTGCTGGGCGTCATGCAGGGCTATATGCCCCCCGACGCCTTCACATTCGACACGTCGGGGCAGGTCATCATGATGACCGTGATCGGCGGGTTGGAGACGCTGTTTGGTCCTCTGGTGGGTGCGGCCGTATGGCTCTACCTGCGCGACTTTCTGCAGGGCGGACTGGGTCTTGGCGCTTCCTGGAAGCTCGTGCTCGGCCTCGTCTTCGTCCTCCTCATCTCATTCCTGAGACGCGGAATCCTCGGCGGCGTCAGAGACCTCTACGCGCGTCTCGCCCGCGGTGGCGCGACCGCGCGCAAACAGGCCGCGGCGCCGGATTTGTCGCTCGATGACATCAGCCCCTCGACCGACCGGGCGGCTGCGCGGACGCCGCCACTCCCCAGCCGTCCCATCCCGGCATATGCCGGACCGATCCTCGTGACCAAGGGCCTGACGAAGCGATACGCGGGGTTGCTCGCCAACAGCGACATCGATTTCTCCGTCCAGCAAGGCGAGCTTCGCGGCATCATCGGCCCGAACGGCGCGGGCAAGAGCACTTTCTTCAAAATGCTCACCTGCGAGATTCATCCGACTTCGGGAACGATCACCTTCGAGGGCCGTGACATTACCGGGCGCGAAGTCACCGAAGTCTGCCAGACGGGCTTGACCAAGAGTTACCAGGTCAACCAATTGTTCAACCGGCTGACGGCGCGCCAGAACATCGTGATTTCGGCGCTGGCGGAAAAGCGCGGCTCCTTCCGCCTCGACCTGCTGCGCGACCCCGCGCACATCCCGGAGCTCGACGATCTGGTGGACCATACGCTGGACCTGGTCGAATTGACGAGCCGCGCCGACGTTGCGGTTTCGGATCTCGCCTACGGCGAGAAGCGCCGGCTGGAGATCGGTCTGGCGCTGGCGACTTCCCCCAGCCTGCTTCTGCTCGACGAGCCCTTGGCCGGCATGAGCCCGCGAGAACGAGCCGAAACGGTGAAGCTTTTGAAGTCGATCAGCCGTGGCCGCACGACCATAATCATCGATCACGACATGGACGCGTTGTTCGAGCTGGTGGAGCGCGTGACGGTTCTTCAGGAGGGGCAAATCCTCGTCGAGGGAACTCCCGACGAGATCAAGGGCAATGCGATCGTGCGGGAAGCTTATCTCGGAGGCGTCCTGGCATAATGAGCCTTCTGCAGGTCAGCGGCCTCAACAGCTATTATGGGGATTCCCATATTCTCTTCGATATTTCCCTCCGGGTGGAGCGGAGCGAAGTGGTCGCCCTCTTGGGCCGCAACGGCGCGGGAAAGAGCACCACGCTGAAGAGCCTGATGGGGGTGGTGCGTCCCCGTTCGGGCTCGGTGATGCTGGATGGCGTCGAATATTCCGGCCAGCCAAGTCATGCGCTCGCCAAGAACGGTATGCAGCTGGTGCATGAGGACCGCCGCATCTTTGGCAGCCTGAACGTCGAGGATAATATCGTTCTGGCGAGCCTCACAGCCAAGCAGCCCTGGCCGCTCGACCGCGTCTACGCAATGTTTCCGCGCCTGAGGGAACGCCGCGGCAGCCGCGGCACCGATCTGTCGGGCGGCGAACAGCAGATGCTTGCGATCGCCCGCGCGCTGGTGCGCGATCCCAAGATCGTCCTGCTTGACGAGCCATTCGAGGGACTGGCGCCGGTCATCGTGCGCGACCTGGTTCATGCCTGTCGCGCTCTCGCGGCCGCCGGGCAGACGATTGTGCTGGTCGAACAGAACATTGCGGCGGCGTTGGCGCTCTCCCATCGTGTTTACATCCTGAACAATGGCCATCTGGTCCACGAGGGTCCCGCGAGCGAATTGAGAGAGGATCCGCAGGTCCTGCATCGCTATCTCGGGGTATAAAATACTCGAGCGGCGGCCCTGAAACGTGCAAAAATGGCCCCGAGATCGCGCTCGCGACCGTCGATTTCTCGAACGACCAACGCGCTACGGCGGAGGATTTCGCTTCATCTTCAACACCGCCTCGGGCGCCGCAGGCTCCGCGAGCTTTGTCTAGCGAACCGCGCCCCGCTCGCGGAAAGTTTGTGCCGGGGCCGGCAATCAGGTAGATTGCCGAAACGGGGCAGGCTCCGGGTCCGGACGAGTCCAATGTTTGGGTTTCGCGGTCCGAATTCCCATATCCCAAGCCTGTCGTCGCGGCTTCTCCGGGATAGCCGTCAGAAAAGGCCACGCGAATGGATTTCCTCAAGCCACGGTCGCACCGCATGAATCGCCGCAGACGCATTTATGAAGGTAAAGCCAAGGTCCTCTATGAGGGCCCGGAGCCCGGCACTCTCATCCAGTATTTCAAGGATGACGCGACCGCGTTCAACGCCAAGAAACATGAGGTCATCGAAGGCAAGGGCGTTCTCAACAACCGAATCTCGGAATACGTCTTCCAGCGGCTGAACGACATCGGCGTGCCGACGCATTTCATCCGCCGAATCAACATGCGCGAGCAATTGATTCGCGAGGTCGAGATCATTCCGCTCGAGGTCGTGGTGCGCAACGTAGCGGCCGGGTCGCTGTCCACCCGCCTCGGCCTTGAGGAAGGCACGCAACTGCCGCGGTCGATCATCGAGTTTTATTACAAGAACGATCAGCTTAACGACCCAATGGTCTCGGAAGAGCACATCACCGCGTTCGGCTGGGCCGCGCCGCAGGAAATCGACGACATCATGGCGCTGGCAATTCGCGTCAACGACTTCCTGTCCGGGCTTTTCCTCGGCGTCGGCATCCGCCTGGTCGATTTCAAGATCGAAACCGGCCGGTTGTGGGAGGGCGAGACGATGCGGATCGTGCTCGCCGACGAGATCAGCCCCAATTCGTGCCGCCTGTGGGACGTCAAGACCAACGATAAGATGGACAAGGACCGCTTCCGCAAGGACCTAGGGGGCATGATCGAGGCTTATACCGAAGTCGCCCGCAGGCTCGGCGTCGTGCAGGAGAACGAGTATACGCGCGCCGCAGCCGGTCCCCGGCTGGTCAAATAGGCGTTTGTTGGTGGAGCGGGACTCGGGTGGCTCGCTCCTGCTCGCGACCCTCCCGAGGCGATCATCGTAATCACGAGGACCGCCTCGGCGATCTGCCGAAGAGGCGCGACCGAATCTCTCGCAACCTGCATTTGCTTGCGCGCCGGCGAGCCGCGCCGGACATTTGTTTCGTTTTTTGAAGGCAAATCTTTTGCGCCGCGAAAAGCGGCCTAGGGATCCATAAAGGGGGGGTCGTTGCCGCTCACAACGAAGCAACACCTCGATCCTAAAA
Source organism: uncultured Alphaproteobacteria bacterium (assembly GCA_963707355.1). Classification (GTDB taxonomy): domain Bacteria; phylum Pseudomonadota; class Alphaproteobacteria; order Rhizobiales; family Beijerinckiaceae; genus Roseiarcus. The sequence continues at coordinate 6,685 of CAVPPX010000031.1, forward strand.
TCGGCCCGAATCGCATTCTCGCGCTCGACGGCGGTGGTGACCAGGCTGTTGGCGACATGAAGCTCGACAGCCAAAGCGGTGCGCAGCTCGCGACTTATGTCCGCTACAACGCGATCCTGGAGCAGGCGTGGCTGAAGCCTGAGATCGGCGTCGATCTCGACGCGGACGAGCTCGAGCAGATCCGCAAGATGGACGATCCGTCGAATATGAATGATCTTGCCGACCTAGGCCGGAAGGCCTCCGCGAAGCAGGTCAAACCCGAACATCTGCCGGCGACGTTCGATCTGGCCAAGGCGTCGGTCTGACACCTCAAGCGGAGCAACCGCATGCCCGAGTCGAGACCCAGTCGCCCCGAAAGGTAGCGCTGTTCAGCGGCCACATGATCGATGCGCCCGGCCGCGAGAAACCTCGGTTCCCGCCCGGCGAGGAGCCGATCGCGGCGCAAGCGATCGCCGGCGCTTTGGCGAACCTTCATGTAGGACCGGACGACCTTTGCATTTGCGGCGGGGCCTGTGGCGGCGATCTTTTGTTCGCGGAAGCCGCGCTCGCCCGATCTGCCCTGCTCGAGATCTACATCCCCTTGGAAGAGCCGGCCTTCCTCGAGAAGTCGGTCGACTTCGCCAACAAAGACTGGCGCGCGCGGTTCTTCGCCGCCAAAGCGCGGTCGGCGCTGCATGTCGCGCCTGACGAGCTTGGCCCGTTGCAAGAGGGCGAGAACCCCTACGAGCGCGAGAACCGCTGGATGCTGGACTCAGCTCTGCGCTTCGGTGCGGACAAGGTCGATTTCCTCTGCCTCTGGAACGGCGAGGGCGGCGACGGCCCGGGCGGCGCGCAACACATGATGGAAGAGGTTCGCAACAAGGGGGGCCGCACCGTCTGGCTCGACACCACGAAACTGTGGGGTTGAAGCGGCCTGCGGTTGCTCGTCCAGTTCCCAAGTCCGGAGAGGCGAAGATGGCCCTTTGTTTTATGATCATGCCTTATGGGCGGAAGGCCACTCAGGTCGAGCCGGGCAGCAAAGCGCCAAGCGAGATCGATTTCAACGCGCTTTGGGACAAAGCGTTCGCACCGACCATCCAGTCGCTCGGCTACGATCCGGTGCGCGCGGATCAAGACACGGGCTCGCTCATCATCACGCAAATGATTGAGCGGCTCTACTTCGCCGATCTCGTCCTCGCTGACATGACGATCCCGAACGGGAATGTCTATTACGAGGTCGGCGTCCGACACGCCGCAAAGAGAACGGGATGCGTCCTGCTCGCCGCTGACTGGTCGAAGCAGCTCTTTGACGTCGCGCAGATGAGGACCATCCGGTATCCACTTATAGAGGGGAGCATCGAAGACGCGACCGCCAAGGCTGTGTCGGAGGCGATCAAGGGGCCGATCGACGCCTTGTCGCGAGGCGACTCGCCCGTCTTCGCGTCGATCAAGGGATATCCGACCAATCCTGATCCGGCGGCGGCCTCGACAATGAAAGACGTGATGGCTCAGACCGCGGTCCTCCAGGGGAAGATCCGGGCCGTGCGAGCGACTCCCAAAAGCGGCCGCATGGTGGCGGCCCAGGCGCTGGCGGAGCAGTCGATCAACGCGCGGACGACCCCGACGGATGCGATCGCCCTCATACGGCTGGTCAGAGATTGCGTCGATAGCAAGACGGATTGGGGCCAGTTGGCCGGCCTCATTGAGAGGCTGCCGTCGAATATCGCCGAGATCCAAGAAGTCCGGGAGATCTATGCGTTCGCGCTGGCCAATTCCGGAAACATCGCGAATGCGATTGCGAAGCTTGAGGAGATCGTGGCCCTGTCCGGACCGACGCCCGAGCGTCTCGGCCTCCTTGGCGGGCGCTACAAACGCTTGTTCACGAGTGCGAAAGACGAGGACAAGGCCGAGTTTCTCAACACCGCCATCGAGGCCTATGAGCGCGGGATGGAGATCGACCTCAATCAATATTACTGCGCTTCCAATCTGCCGCGTCTCTACCGTCAGCGGAAGCGAAAAGGCGATGAATTGCGTGCGCAATCGGTGCGCCAATGGTCGTCGCAGCATGCGAAAGAGCCAGAAAACGTAACGTCGCAGACGAATGGCTGAACGCGACACTGCTCGGCGCCGCATTCGACGCACACGACTGCGATAAGGCGGAGGAGCTGGCCGCGGAAGTCGCGAGCCAGGGCGCAGCGACATGGCAAATTGACAGCACGCTGGGCGATCTGACTGTTAGCGTTTCGCAGGTCGAGAACAAGGACACAAAGGATCGGCTGCAACTCATCCTAAAGACGCTGAAGCAAGCGTAGCGCCACGGGGCCGCCGCCTGCACCCAGTGCTGTCGACGCCGCCTGGAGCGGCTTGCTTTTGGACTGAGACGGCCGAAAGGCAATGGCTTGAACGACAATCTGGCTCTTATAGCGTTAGGTATTGGCGCTCCCTGAAGGCGTCATGGCCGCCCCCGGATCACAGTCCGGGGGTGTCCCGGCTATCCAGGAGAACACCGTCTTATCAGGATAAGCATCTGATAAGAGACATTATTTTTTTAATAACAGAGATTCTCGCGGCGGGGCCGCGTGGATGGCCGGCACGAGGCTGCACAAGGCCGGCCATGACGATCCAAGGCTGGATTCCGAGGCCAACCGCGAACGCTATAAGAGTCGACAATCTATTGCAGAAAATCAGAAATCAAGTTAAGCTCGCCTGATGAACAATCCTGCGCTTCCGCATGGCCTCGACCGCAAGCTCCCGTTCCCGCGCGCCACCGCCACGGGAAAAAGCCGCGAGAAAAAAGTTTCAACGCTTTTTCCGCGTAACCCATTGAAAAGTCTCGATTCGGACGAGAGAATCCAAGGAAATCCAAGGAAATCCAACCCTCATAATCGGAGGCTTTCGGAGCCAAACGGCGGGGGCCAAGAAAATCCAAACAACTCGACCGGAGCAGCGTCGCGGCCCGCGCCGGGAAGGAGCCAAACCAACTCCATCCAAATGAAGGCGCCCTACGCCGCGAGCTGCCTCAGCACGTAGGACAGAATCCCGCCGTTGCGGAAATATTCGAGCTCGTCCAGCGTATCGATGCGGCAGGTGAGCGGCACGCTCCTCTTCGCGCCGTCCGCGCTGACGATCTCGGCATGCAGCGTCTGACGTGGCTTGAGGCTGTCGCCGAGCCCGTGGATCGTCACGGTCTCGTCGCCTTTGAGGCCAAGCGTCTGCCAGCTCGTTCCCTCCTCGAACACGAGCGGCAGGACGCCCATGCCGACGAGGTTCGAACGGTGGATGCGCTCGAAGCTCTGCGCGATCACAGCGCGCACGCCCAAGAGCTTAGTGCCCTTGGCCGCCCAGTCGCGCGATGAGCCGGTGCCGTATTCGCGACCCGCGAACACGACGAGGGGAATCTTCTCGGCCTCGTAGCGCATAGCGGCGTCATAGATCGCGAGGCGCTCGCCGGACGGTTGCATGAGTGTGAAGCCACCCTCGACCACATTGCCTCTCTCGTCCTTCACCATCTGGTTCTTGATGCGGATGTTGGCGAACGTGCCGCGCATCATCACCTCGTGGTTGCCACGTCGCGTACCATACTGGTTGAAGTCGACCGGGCGCACCTGATGCTCGACGAGATACTGCCCGGCCGGACTCGCAACCTTGATCGAACCCGCGGGCGAAATATGATCCGTGGTTATCGAAATCGAGGAAGAGCGCGAGGATGCGCGCGCTCTCGATGTCGGCAACCGGGACGGGCGTCTTCGTCAGCCCCTCGAAATAGGGCGGCTCCTGAACATAGGTCGACCCGATATCCCACGCATAAGTCTGGCCCGCCGGCGCCTTCACCTTACGCCAATTGGCGTCGCCGTCGAACACGCTCGCATATTTGGTCTTGAACATTTTCGCCGAGATGGTCGCCTCGACGAATTGCTCGATCTCCTCCGTCTTTGGCCAGATATCGGCGAGATAGACTGGCTTGCCTTGCTTGTCGGCGCCGAGCGGGTCGCGGGTCAGATCGACCTGCATCGAGCCCGCCAAGGCGTAAGCGACGACCAGCGGCGGGGAAGCGAGATAGTTCGCGCGCACGTCCGGGTTCACGCGGCCCTCGAAGTTGCGGTTTCCCGAGAGGACCGCGGCCGCGACCAGATTGTGCTTGGCGATGGTCGCCGAAATCTCGGGCGCCAGCGGACCGGAATTGCCAATGCAGGTGGTGCAGCCGAAGCCGACGATGTTGAAGCCGAGCTTGTCGAGCGGCCTCTGCAGGTCTGCTTCCTTGAGATAGTCCTGGACCACCTGGCTGCCTGGCGCGAGCGAGGTCTTGACCCAGGGCTTGACGGTCAGGCCCCTGGCGACCGCGTTCCGCGCCAACAGTCCGGCGGCCATCATGACGCTCGGATTGGAGGTGTTGGTGCAGGAGGTGATGGCGGCGATGACGACATCGCCGTGGCCAAGATCGTAGTTCGTCCCCTCGACCTTGTGACGCTCCGCAATCGTGTCGCCCTGCCGGAATTCGTTGGTCATGGCGGTGGCGAAGCCGGTCTTGGCCTCAGTCAGGACAACGCGATCCTGCGGCCGCTTCGGTCCGGCGAGCGACGCCGTGACCTCGCCGAGGTTGAGCGCAAGCGTTTCGGAATAGACAGGATCGGGTGTTAAGCGCGTGCGGAAAGCGCCCTGCGCTTTCGCATAAGCTTCGACGAGAGCCAGACGCGCAGGCTTGCGGCTGGTGGTCTGCAGATAGGCGAGCGTCTGGGCGTCGATTGGGAAGAGGCCGCAGGTCGCCCCATATTCGGGCGCCATATTGGCGATCGTCGCCCGGTCGGCGACGGTCATCGCGTTGAGGCCCGAGCCATAGAACTCGACGAACTTGCCCACGACGCCCTTCTTGCGCAGCATCTAAGTCACGGTCAGCACGAGATCGGTTGCGGTCACGCCTTCGCGCAATTCGCCCTCGAGTTTGAAGCCGATCACCTCAGGGAGCAGCATCGACAGAGGCTGGCCAAGCATGGCGGCTTCCGCCTCGATGCCCCCGACCCCCCAGCCGAGCACGGCGAGGCCGTTGACCATGGTCGTGTGGCTGTCAGTGCCGACCAGCGTGTCGGGGAAGGCGACTTCGACGGTCTTGCCGTTGCGCTTCTCTTTCGCCGTCCAGACGGTCTGCGCGAGATATTCGAGGTTGACCTGGTGGCAAATTCCGGTGCCCGGCGGGACCACGCGAAAATTAGAGAATCCCTGCTGGCCCCATTTCAGGAACCGGTAGCGCTCCTGGTTCTGTTCGTACTCGCGAGCCACGTTCTGGCCGAGCGACTTGCCGGTGCCGAAATAGTCGACGACGACCGAATGATCGATGACCAGGTCGACCGGAACCAGCGGATTGATCTTGTTCGGATCGCCGTTGAGCGCCACCATCGCGTCGCGCATCGCGGCCAAATCGACCACCGCGGGGACGCCGGTGAAATCCTGCATCAGCACGCGCGCGGGGCGGAAGGCGATCTCGTGCTCTTTTTTGCCGCGATTGTCGATCCACGCCGCGACCGCCTCGATGTCTTCCTTCTTGACGGTGCGCCCATCTTCGTTGCGCAACAGGTTTTCGAGCACGATTTTGAGCGAGAAAGGCAGCTTAGAGACGCCGGCGAGCCCGTTCTTTTCCGCCGATTTCAGGGAATAGATCTCGTAGCTCTTCGCTCCGACGGTCAGCGTTTTGCGGCACTTGAAGCTATCGAGGCTGGCCATTTCGGGCGCTCCGGACGAGGCGTGGGGGATGGGATAGCTTATAGATATAATGGGGCGTGTGGGCTACACAAACTGGCGCCTGACGCAAGTTTTAGGCCGGCGATTCGTCTGAGGCGGAGGTAAAATTGGTTGATCTCCAAGGACGTGTCGCGCTCGTCACGGGAGCGTCGCGGGGCATTGGCCGGGCGATCGCTCTGGCGCTGGCCGAGTGCGGTGCGGCCGTCGCGGTCAATTTCCAGACCCGCGCGCAAGAGGCTGAGGCCGTGGCCGCGCAAATCCGGTCCGCTGGCGGACGGGCGATCGTTGCCCGCGCGGACGTGTCGGTCAACGCGCAGGTCGCCGATATGGCGGCGCGCGTCGCGGGCGAACTCGGCTCCATCGACGTGTTGGTGAACAACGTCGAAATCGCAGTCACCGGGGTCCGCGAGGAGGACTTCGATCGCGGGATCGCGATCAATCTGAAATCGGCGTTTCTGTGCACTGAGGCGGTCCTCCCGGCCATGAGCGCGCGCCGCTGGGGGCGGATCGTCAACATTTCCTCGGGCGCGGCGCGAGGGCCGGGTCTCCTCGGCGTCGTCTACAACGCGTCGAAGGCGGGGCTTGAGGGTCTGACACGCGGCTATGCGTCGCGGGTGGCGAAGGACGGGATCACCGTGAACGCGATCGCGCCCGGCCCGACCGACACCGAGATGGGCGCGCCTCTGAAAGCTGGTGGCGTCGAAGCTCGCATCCCGGTCGGGCGCATGGGGGAATCCGAAGACGTGGCCCAGGCGACGGTCATGGTCATTGGCAACAGCTTTATCACCGGGCAGACCATAGCGGTGAATGGCGGGCTCGCGTTTCTTTAAGCTGTTTCGGGCAAGGGAGAAGCGTTCGGGGCCGGCAACATGAGCCGCCTCCGCGCCAAGCGCGCCCGGACGGAGCGGCAATGCGGCTGAAAGCCTGGGACCTGACCATCGAGCGCGGGGGGCGGCAAGTCATCGCCGGACTCTCGTTCGAAGCGCCCGCGGGCCTAGGGCTGATCGTGACTGGGGCCAACGGGGCGGGGAAAACGAGCCTGCTCAGGGCGCTCGCCGGCTTCCTGCCTGTTGAATCCGGCGGCTTTGCGCTGGATGGCAGCGATGGCGAGCGCACGGTCGGCGAACAGGCGCATTATCTCGGCCACGCGGATGGGGTTAAGGCAGCGCTGACCGCCGGCGAGAACCTCGCCTTCGCGGCCGCGATGCTGGGCGGCAACTCCTCCCGCGCGGCGCAGCTCGGGGCGCTCTCGGCGCTTGGCTTGGCCCATGTGATCGATTTTCCGGCGCGGCTGCTTTCCGCCGGACAGCGACGGCGCGTGGCGCTTGCTCGCCTGCTGGTCGCCAAACGCCCACTATGGCTCCTTGACGAGCCGACGACCGCGCTTGACGCCGCCGCTCACGTCGCGCTTGCCGCGATCATGCGGGCTCATCTTAAAGACGGCGGGATCCTCGTCGCCGCCGTTCATGGCGACCTCGGGCTGGACGGCGCGCAAGAACTGAGGCTTGGCTCGACAAGGGAAGCGGCGTGAGGGTGACGCCCACGCTGGCTCTCTTCGTCCGGGAGTGGCGCATTACGCGGCGCATCGGCGGAGGCGCGTCGGTCGGGGTCGTCTTCTTCTTGATTCTGGTCGCGGTCATGCCGTTCGCTCTCGGACCCGACCTCAACCTTCTCGCGCGGCTCGGGCCGGCGATCTTATGGATCGCCGCGTTGCTCGCCACGCTGCTAGGGCTCGACCGACTGTTCCAGGCCGATCACGATGACGGCTCGCTCGACCTTCTGATCAATGGGTCGCCGCCACTCGAAGTTGTCGTGCTGGTGAAATGCGCCGCGCACTGGACCACGAGCGCGCTGCCGCTCGTGGTTTTGAGTCCGCTGTTCGGGCTCATGCTGGCGATGGCGCCCGTGCCGCTCGCCCTCGTCGCCGCGACGCTCGCCGCAGGAACGCCGGCGCTGACGATGATCGGCGCGATCGGCGCGGCGCTGACCGTCTCGCTCCGGCGGGGCGGCCTGCTGATGGCGATTCTGGTGCTGCCGCTGACAATTCCCGTCCTGATCTTCGGCGTCGCCGCGGCCTCCGCCGCCAGTGGCGGCGCAGCGCCGTTTCTGAGTCCGTTTCTTGCGCTCTGCGCGCTGTCGCTCGCCGCCATCGCCCTTGCGCCCTTCGCCGCCGCCGCGGCTCTGAGACAGGTTAGGGAATGACTCTGGCTGCCGACCGGCGAGCTAAATCATGAGTGCAAGCAGGTCGAGGTACGTCGTCTGCTCTCCATGGGACGAGAAACCGTTCGATTTGGATATTGTTACATGGCAGGACAAACCTGATGGTTATTTCTTCAATTACTGGGTGCGAATTTTTAAGGAATTCGAAAAGCGTTCGTCGCTGAGCGGGCTCACTTTTTATTTGATATCCAATCATATTCTCGTCGATGAACTGCCTTCCTACGGAGACGACGTTGTCGCGGTCATCAGAACCGACGAAGAGTGCTGGATCCCGCCCTATCTGAATAAGGTTCGGTACGTCTTCAAGACTTACGGATTTGAGCCCTGGTGCGGCGCTTCGCTGAGCGAGCAGTCGCCAGCCTCGGTGCTGAAATGCATCAGGGACTGGGTATTCTGGAGTTGGCGCTACCTCTCGTATCTGCGCCAGAGCGGCTTCTCTCCTAGGCAAAGCGCCGGAAGAATGGTGCTCCCGCTAGGCTATGCCCGCCAGACGGATCTCCCGGGCAAGCCCTTTAAATCGCGCAACTACCTGGTCGGATTTCTCGGCAGCATCGAAAACAGAGAATATCCGAAGTTTTCGCCCAAGAGGCTGGTTACAACTCCGAAGGTCATCGCCCGCTCGCGGATGGCCAATTCTTTGCAAAAGCTGGCGGCTTGGGCGCCGGAGAGCGTCTTCTACGGCACAACCGCGTCTTTCACGGAAAGCACGATGACGAGCGCCGGCGACCGCTACACGGAAATCATGGCCGACACGAAGATCGCGTTGGCGCCGCGGGGATCCTCCGTCGAGACCTATCGGTTCTTTGAAGCGATGCGCCAGGGCTGCGTCGTCATCTGCGATCGACTTCCGCCACACTGGTTTTACGTCGGTTGTCCTGCGATCCAGATCGAAGACTGGGGCGATCTGGGGGCCGAGGTGAAAGCGTTATCGGACGACCCGGAGCGTCTCAAGGACCTGCACCGCAGATCGTTGGCGTGGTGGGATGAAAAGCTTTCCGAGTGCGCTGTCGCCGAGGTGATCGCAAGCTGCCTCGAGGCGCCGAGCGGTCGGGGAACGATTACTGCTGGCGGCCGAAATAGCCATCCTCGACCTGGCGCCACTCCTGGCTTGCGGTGATCCCAACCAGGGCCTCGTCCAACGGTTTCTTGAGCGGGCTGCCGGGCGGAAGCGCGATCGCCATATAGGCTGGCTCGAGAACGCCCTGGGGCGGCCTGATCGTAGTCTTAAAGCGCGTGGAGACGAGATATTGCAGTGCCCCGACGCTGTTGACGATGGCGTCGGTTTCTCCCCGACTGAGCGCAGTCAAGGCGGCGGGCAGGTCGTCGAAGGGCGCGTAGCGCAAATGGCGTTCATCGAGATACTCGGCCCCGGACGAATGAGCGACCGCGGCCAGCCGTTTGCCGGCGAGGTCAGCTTCCGTTAGTCGGAGACCGCCGACCACGCGTTCGGCGGTCATTCTCGACACGATCGAGGTCGACAGGATCGAAACCAGCGCGACGCTGGCCAGCATCCAAACAACCGCAATGACCCGGCCCGCTGTCGTCTTGGGCGTCTTGTCGCCATAGCCGACCGTCGTCATCGTCACGACCGCCCAATAGATGCCGTCGCGCAAAGTATCGACCACCAACTCGTGGCCGTGAGGCCGCATTGGCCGCTCGGCCAGCCACATCGCGACGCCCATGACGATAAGAAGCGCGAAGGTGAGCGCGATAAGGGGCGTCAGCTCCCCGAGAACGGACCCGTAGCTGGTCAACGCCGCCATGGGCCCGGCGTCCTGGCGCACCGCGACCGCGACCCCTGAACGATGCGCCGGGTAGCTGAAGTCCACCCGCGCGAGTCTGGCCGGCGTGATCGTTATCGCGCCGATTGCCGCGTCATAATCCTTTTGCTCGAGACCCTTGAGGATTTCCTCCATCTGCGCGACTGGGACGAGATGGTACTTGCGTCCGAGGCTCTCCGCTGCGCGGCGCCACAAATCGGCGCTGAGGCCGTCAATCGAACCGTCAGGCTCGACATGGCCGTAAGGAGGCACGTCGTAGACCGCGACCTTAAGCGGCGCGTCCTGAGCCGCGGCGAAACCGGCGAAGACAAGTGAAACAAGCGCAATCGCGAGGCGCCGAACGACAGTCGGAGTGGCCAAAGAACGTACGAGAGCAGACGGCGCCATCATCGATCAAGAGAATGTGATTTAGGATTGCTACCGCATGAAGACGAAACTCGCGTGGCGAAGGGCGGCTGCGGTGTTAACTGCCGACCTAAACGCCAATCGTTCTCTTGGGAGGACGGGCGGGAAGCCAACACGGGTGCGAGGCGGTTATGAATGCGATCTATACCAAAATGGAGACGTGGCGCCCGTATATCCTTAGCATTCTGCGCATTGTCGTAGGGCTTGTGTTTCTGCAGCACGGGCTCTCGAAAGTGTTCAACTTTCCCGCGCCTTCGCCCGTCGGCGCGCTCAGCGGTCTTCTGATTCTCGCGGCGTTCCTCGAAACCGTCGGCGCTCTGTTGTTGATCCTGGGGGTCTACACCAGGATCGTTGCGTTCATCCTCTCCGGCGAAATGGCCTTCGCGTATTTCATGGCCCACGCGCCGCGCTCGGTTTACCCGATCGTGAACGACGGGGAATTGGCTGTCGTTTTCTGTTTCATATTCCTCTATTTCGCCTTCGCGGGCGGCGGCCCGTTGAGCGTCGACCACGCGATGCTGAATCAGACTTGAGCGGTTAGCCGCCGACCGCTCCGGAGAGGCCGGGAGCGCATTTGACACGCGGCCGCAAGCGCGCGTCTTAAAGGGGTCCGGAAGCGCGAGGTATACGCGCGGGCGACGCGCAGGCGAGGAAACATGAACGACAGCGGAGCGGCCGGCTTAAGCGCGGGCGCGATTTCGGCCCGCATCGACCGACTGCCGGCGACGCGCACGATCTGGACAATCGTCGCGCTGCTCGGCTTCGGCATGTTCTTCGAGTTCTACGACCTCCTGTTTTCGGCCTATGTCGCGCCGAGCCTGGTCAAGTCGGGCGTGCTCACCGCGACGACCACGGGCCTCTTCGGAACGGCCGGAGTCGCGAGCTTCATCGCCGCCCTTTTCACCGGCCTCTTCATTGGCACGCTCCTTTGCGGCTTTCTCGCCGATTGGTTCGGCCGCCGGGCGATCTTCACCTGGTCGCTGCTCTGGTATTCGGTCGCCAATTTCATGGTGGCGCTCCAGCACGACGCCGCTGGCGTCAACTTCTGGCGCCTCATCTGCGGCATTGGCCTCGGCGTCGAGATGGTGACGATCGGCGCCTATTTGAGCGAGCTTGCGCCCAAGAGCCTGCGCGGCCGCGCCTTCGCCATCAACCAGGCGATTGGCTTCGTCGCCGTGCCGGTTGTTTCGTTTCTCGCCTATATGCTCGTGCCGACCGCGCCCTTCGGGGTCGAGGGGTGGCGCTGGGTGGTGCTGATCGGGGTCGCCGCCGCGCCCGTCGTCGTCTTTTTGCGTCGGGCCTTGCCGGAAAGCCCGCGCTGGCTCGCCAAGCATGGGAGGCTCGCCGAGGCGGACCAAGTCTTGCGCGCAATCGAAGCGAAGGTCGAGGCGGAGTACGGCCGGCCGCTGCCGCCGCCCGGCCCTGAGGAGCCGGTTTCACCAGCGAGCAGCTTCCGGGACTTATGGCTTCCCGGCGTTCGCGGCCGGGTGATCCTGATGAGTGTCTTCAACATCTTTCAGACAGTCGGATATTACGGCTTCAACAACTGGGTGCCGTCGCTCCTCGTCAAGCAGGGGATCACCATCTCGACCAGCCTTGGCTACACGACCGTGATCGCGCTTGCGGCCCCGATCGGACCGCTCCTCGGATTCTTTCTCGGCGACCGGTTCGAGCGCAAATGGATCATCGTCGCTTCCGCAGGCGCCATTCTCGTCTGCGGCCTCATCTTCGGCCAGGCGCTCGGTTCGGCGCTCATTGTCGCCATGGGGGTCATGCTGACGCTCGCGGCCAACATCATGTCGTTCAGCTTCCACGCCTACCAGCAGGAGCTGTTCCCGACCGGCATTCGCGCCCGCGCCGCCGGTTTTGTCTATTCGTGGAGCCGGCTCTCGGTCATTTTTAGCTCGTTCGTCATCGCCTTCGTGCTCGAGCGCGCGGGCGCCATCGGCGTCTTTATTTTCATCGCGGCGGCGATGGGCGTGGTGATGGCGACGATCGGCCGGTTCGGACCGCGAACCACCAATCTGGCCTTGGAGGAAATCGCCGGCTAGATTTGCCCTGCGGGCGGAGGCCCGTACCGATCGCCCGAACCGGGTTCGGCCGCCAAATAAATCCAAGCGAATCCAAGGAAAACCAAGGAAAAAAGCTTGGATTTCCTTGGATTCCTTTGGCCGAATCGGGACTTTTCAATGGGTTACAGCGAATCCAAATAAAAAATCTTTTCCCCAGTCTCACTGTATCTCAATTGCCACAAACGCCTCCTTTTCCGGTCCGACGAGAATGGACAGGCGGGAGCTCAATCCGACAATTGGGAAGAGAGTAGCACATGGTTTCGGTTTTTTCAAGAAAAGATAGAAGGCTCCGGCCTCCAGGCGGATTGGAGAAATGAGCCACGAGTTCACCTACCTCTTCAGCGCCTCCGGCGTTTCGACGGAAGCGCGGGCGTCGACCTCAAGCCCGCCTCTGTTCTTGCGCGTCGTCACTGCGCCAATACAGCTGAATTTCTCTCGCCTTTGAGAGCCAAATTTGGCGCCGTCGCGGTGTTTTCGCCTATTTTTTCAGCGCCGCCAGCACCTTGACCGAAGGGCGGCCGTTGACCTCCAGACCGGCCCTTTGTTCGAAATCGGCGATCGCCGCCTTGCTCTTGGTTCCGACGTGCCCGTCCGGATCGCCGCCGATGTCATAGCCGCGCCTCTGGAGCAGCGCCTGCAATTCCTTCCGCCCCTCGCGCGACAGAAGCGGATCGTCGGTCGGCCAGGGGGTGACGATGCCGCGGCCGCCGCTCAGGCGGTCGGCAAGCACGCAGGCGGCGAGGGTGTAGGATTCGGCGGCATTGTAGGAATAGACGACGTCGAAATTGCGCGTCACCAGAAAGGCCGGCCCCTGGCGTCCCGCCGGTATGAGGAGCCCGGCTTCGCCCTCGCCAAGCGGTCGGCCGTCGATCCGGGTCAGGCCGCGCGAGGCCCAGAACGACATGGGTTGCTTGGCCTTGCGCCCCGACGGGCCCGAATAGTTCTCTGGCAGCTTGACCTCGAAGCCCCAAGCGACGCCCCGGCGCCAGCCTGATCTGGCGAGATAGTTCGCGGTCGAAGCAAGCGCGTCCGGGGCCGAATCGACGATGTCGCGCCGCCCATCGCCCTCGAAGTCGACCGCGAGCCGCAAAAAGGTCGAGGGCATGAACTGCGTCTGCCCGAAGGCGCCCGCCCACGATCCGTTCAGCTTCTCGGGCGGCACATCGCCATGGTCGATGATCTTCAGTGTCGCCATCAGTTCGGAGCGGAAATAATTGGCGCGATCGCCCATGCATGACAGCGTCGTCAGCGATTGCACGAGCGGTCGCTTGCCCATCTCCTGGCCGAAATTCGACTCGACCCCCCAGATCGCCGCCAGCATGGTGCGGCTGACGCCATATTTCTCTTCCGCGCGAGCGAGTGCGCGCGCTTGCCCAGCCATTGCCGCCTTGCCGTCGGCGACCCGATCGTCGTCCACCAGTCCGTCGACATAGTCCCAGATCGGCGTCTTGAACTCGGGCTGCTGCTTCTGGAGATCGAGCACCTTCGGGTCCGGCGCGAGCCCGTTGAAGGCGACGTCGAGCGTTTTGGCGGAGATTCCATTGTGCGCCGCCGCAGCCCGCAACAAGTCACGCAGGAGGCGAAATCGGCGCGCGCCGGGGGAGCGAACGAGCTGAGGGCGGCGACCACGCCAAGGCACGACAGAAGAAAGCGCATCATCAAGTTGATCATCCGCGATTCGCGCGATTCCGTCGAGCCGCGAGCCTCCGAAAACCGCAGCAAGCCGCTACATCCTCTCCTTCACCCCGAACCGGATCAGGAGCCAATTGACCGGATAGGTCGTCGCAAATCCTAAAACCATGGCGATCTGCATCATCAGCCAATAGGACCAGTCGGTCGGCTGCATGGCCGGCCATGTGTAGGCGCGATAGATCATGAAGGCGAACATGCCAATCTCGTAGGCGATCAGCGAAAACGTGTCCGCCTTGACCGCGGCCACGACGCCTGCCCGGAAACTCAAGCCGCGCATCGGCGCGATGGCGAAATACTGGAAGGCGATCCCCGCCGCATAGGCGAGAACAAAGCTTAAGGTAAGCCTGGCCGCGAGCGCCGAGCCGAGCAGCACGAGGCCAAGACCGAGGACGATCCATTCGGCGGCAAAATCGCCAAGCGCGCAACCGGCGCCGCAATGGGCCGCGCCTTTGAACACCGCCTGCCACATCGGCGGCTCCGCGTGCCCCTGCCCATGGTCGCGTATCTGGGTCTGCGAAGGCTTCGCCCGGCCGAAGCTGAAATAGAACGGCAGGCCGAGCGGCCCCCAATACAACATCGTCAGCGGCCAAACCGCGTCCATCACCCCCATTGGCTGGCGTCGCCCGACGAGAAAAATGTCGGCGAGCACGATCAGCGCCGAGGCGATCGAGAGCCAGATGTAGACAAAGGCGAACGAACTCGAGACCGTTTGACACGGAGCTCATCCTTCGGGTGGAACGCCATTTTACACGCCAAACGCTCGGCGAGGCGATGATGATCCGCCGCCCGGCCCGCGTGGCGGTTCGACCGAAGAGGGAGGCCAGAAAAAAAGGGGGCCGGCCCCGCGGGACCGACCCCCTATTGCAGCGCTATGGCGTGGGCTTATCGCGTCAGCCGGCAAAAGCGCGCTTGGTCGTCGCGCCCAACTTGCGGCGATGCGCGGCGGCTCCGGCAAGACCGGCGAAGCCGAGTCCCATCATCACCCAAGTCGACGGCTCGGGAATGGCCGAGGGGATCGCGCCGGGCTTGAACAGATCGGCGAGCGAGTTGGCGCCCCCGCCGCCGCCGAGATAGCCGCCGGCGCCTTCCGGGCCCGCCACCCCAAAGATGTTTTGCAGGGTGACCAGATCGGAGGCGTGGGTGTACAGAACGTCGTTTGTATAGGCGTTGCCCCTGGCGAGCGGGGAGATGATGATCTCGGCGCCGTCGAAGCCGGCGGTCGATCCGACGTCCTCGTCGCCCTCGGTCTCGTCGTTCCAGATGACGATTTCGCCGTTATCCTTGAACGCCTGCGACGCTTCGATTTCCGGCACGATCGTCGACAGGAAGTTGTCGCCGAGCGCCACCGCCTCCTGGTCGGTGTTGGCTGCATAGGTGACGCCGTTGTAGGTGAAGGAGGTGTTCAGCGACGAATGCATGTCGTTGTACTGGTCCGGCGTGATCCAGTTGAACTGCGCGACAGTGTTGTCGTTGAGGTCTGTCTGGAGTTGCTGCAGAGGCGCGTAATTTTGCGCCTGCGAGTTGGCCGACGTCGGATCGTTGCCCCCATTGGTGGCGTTGAAGAACACCTCCGGGTTATGCTTGGCGGCATAATTATATTGGTGGCTGCCGTTGTGGGGTTGGTTAGGTGTCTGATGTGCCCGAGAAGGAGGTCAACGGCACTTCATACTGGTTCTTCGCCGTAACCGTATTGGTCAAACCGACGCCCCGCCGTGATCGCCCTTGATGTTATTGCCGCTCGTGTTCACGAGATCGGTATCCTCCTGGTACGAACGCCAGGTTTCGCCTTCGCCGCCATGAGCTGATTGAGGTTCGGAGCGTTGACGATGTTATTCGGATAAGGATCGTTGTCGTTGAGCGGGCCGGTGAGCCCAGCGACCTGGTAAACGTAGTTCGGCTCGGACGGGTGCTGGGTGGGCGACACGTTCAGATAGTGCCACGGTAGGAAACGTCCGCGGCGTTCGGGTTGCCCGGCGTCACCAGACTATTGAGGTAGGCGCCGTGGGGTTGCCGAACAGCTGTTGGGGAGTGCCTGCGGGCATGGTCGAAGGCTGAGTGAAGTTATGGTTTTCAAGCGCGATGTAGAACACGTCGCCGATCTGTTGGGCCTGCGCCGAAGTGGCGACGAGAAGAGCGAAAAGCGAAGCGCCGATTCTCGTGACATTGAGTTCCTCCTTTGCGCGTGCGGCGTCCCGGTTCCGCACGCTCCGCAAGAGATATGGACGAGGGGAATTTAGCGCGCCGAATGACGCTTCCTCGCCATAACAATGACAAACCGTTGACGCTCAGGTGACAGACAAATGAACGCACGAACGTTCGATCAACCGCCGCGTTCCACGGAACGGCGGCTGTTGACAGCGTCGCTCGCACGCCGAATATGTCGCGCGAACGCCACTTTCACCCGATGGACATGGACAGAATTGCTGGAAAACTGCTGGCGCTCTCTGCGCTCGGCTTGGCGCTCTGCGCGGCCGCGCCTGCGCGCGCGGACCTGCGCATGTGCAACAACACCAGTAACCGCGTCAGCGTCGCCATCGGCTACACCGACGGACAAAACTGGGTCACCGAAGGCTGGTGGAACCTCAAATCGCTCGACTGCGTGACGCTTTTGCGCGGCGCCCTGGCGGCTGAGTATTACTATCTCTACGCGATGGACGAGCGCGGCGGCGAGTGGAAGGGCAAGGTGTTCATGTGCACGTCAGATCGCGAGTTCAAGATCGATGGCCGGCAGGATTGCTTTGTGCGCGGCTTCAACCGGACCGGGTTCTTCGAAGTCGACACCGGTAAAGATTCGAAGAGCTGGACGGTGCAGCTGACCGATCAGGCGAACCCCTGATCCACAACGCCGATTCGCTGTCCGGCGAGGCGAAAAATAAGCGTGGCGGCGAGCGCCGCCGATTGTCGGAGGAACGCAATTGCAGGTCCGTCGCCGCCGCGTCAAAATCATCGCCACCCTCGGCCCCGCCTCGGCCGACCGCAAGCCATCGCCGCCCTGTTCGCCGCCGGCGCCGACGTCTTCCGCATCAACATGAGCTATGCTTCGCATGACGGGATGCGCGGAGCGGGTGGCGATGATCCGCGATGTGGAGGAGAAACCGGCCGCCCTATCGGCATCCTTGTCGACCTGCAGGGGCCGAAGCTCAGGCTCGGCACGTTCGCCTGCGGCGTGGCCGACTGGCAACGCGGCGAGGCCTTCATCCTTGACGGAGACCCCGCGCCGGGGGGCCTAGTGTGCGTCGATCTGCCGCATCCGGAAATCTTCAGCTTGCTCGCCAAGGGGCATCGCATCCTTTTCGACCACGGCAAGGTGATGCTGCGGGTCGCCGCGGCCGAGGGAGGCCGGGCGCTGACCGTCGTCGAAGTCCCGGTGCAAATCTCCAGCAAGAAGGGCGTGAGCCTGCCGAACACCACCATCCCGACCTCCGCCATGACCGACAAGGATCATGCCGATCTGGCCGCTGCCCTCGAGGAGGCGATATCGACTGGATCGCGCTCTCGTTCGTTCAGCGTCCGGAGGACATGTCGAGGTCAAGGCTGATCCTCCAAAACGCGCGCTGGCGATGGCCAAGATCGAAAAGCCGCAGGCGGTGCAGCGCATCGAGGAGATCATGGCCGTTGCTGACGCACTCATGGTGGCGCGCGGCGACTCGGCGATCAAAATGCCGCTCGAGCAGGTTCCGGGCATCCACAAGAACCTGATCAGGCTCGCGCGGCGGCTCGGCAAGCCGGTGGTGGTGGCGACGCAGATGCTGGAATCGATGATCATCGTCGCCAGTGCCGACGCGCGCCGAGGTCTCTGACGTCGCGACCGCGGTGTTCGAGGGCGCGGACGCCGTGATGTTGTCGGCCGAGAGCGCGTCGGGACAATATGCGCGCGAGGCGGTCGCGACCATGAACAGGATCGCGGAAGCGGTGGAAATCAGAGAAGATCTACCCCTCGGTCATTGAGGCGCAGCGCGCAGCGCCAGAGGCGACGGGCGCCGACGCGATCGCCGAAGCGACCCGCAACGTCGCCGAAACGCTCGATTTGAAAGTGATCTGCGCGTGGACCAGCTCGGGCTCGACCGGCCTTCGCATCGCCCGCCAGCGGCCGCGCTCGGCCATTTTGGCGCTGACTCCGATCGAATCGGTGGCGCGGCGCCTCG
>CAVPPX010000032.1:0-37122 GCA_963707355.1 uncultured Alphaproteobacteria bacterium
CGCGATCGGAGGCCATTTTTGCACGTTTCAGGGCCGCCGCTCGAGTATTTTACACCCCGAGATAGCGATGCAGCACCTGCGGATCCTCTCTCAATTCGCTCGCGGGGCCTTCATGGACGACGATGGCCATTGTTGATGATGTAAACGCGATGGGAGAGCGCCAACGCCGCCGCAATATTCTGTTCGACCAGCACGATCGTCTGCCCGGCGGCCGCGAGAGCGCGACACGCGTTAACCAGGTCGCGCACGATGACCGGCGCAAGCCCCTCGAACGGCTCGTCAAGCAGCACGATCTTGGGATCGCGCACGAGCGCGCGCGCGATCGCCAGCATCTGCTGCTCGCCGCCGGACAGATCGGTGCCGCGGCTGCCTCGGCGTTCCTTCAGGCGGGGGAACATGCCGTAGATGCGGTCGAGCGGCCAGGGCTCTTGGCGGTGAGGCTCGCCAGGACGATATTGTCCTCGACGTTCAGGCTGCCGAAAGATGCGGCGGTCCTCATGCACCAGCTGCATGCCGTGCCTGGCGAGCGCGTGACTGGGCTGACCAGCGAAACTGGACGCCATCCAGCAGGACCGAGCCGGAGCGCGGGCGAACGACGCCCATCAGGCTCTTCAGCGTCGTGCTCTTTCCCGCACCGTTGCGGCCCAAGAGGGCGACGACTTCGTCCGCCTCCACGCGCAGCGAAACGTCGAACAGATATGGGAGTCCCCATAATAGCTGTTGAGTCCGCTGACCTCCAAAAGGCTCATGATTCGTGGACTCCGCCGAGGTAGGCTTCCTGCACGACTGCGCTGGCCTTGATCTCTTCCGGCGCCCCTTCGACGAGGATTCTCCCCTCCTGCAGGACCGTGACCCGCTCGACCAGCTCGAACAGCGCGTCCATATCGTGGTCGATGATGATCGTCGTCCGGCCTCGGCCGATCGATTTCAGCAGCTTGACCGTCTCGGCTCGCTCGCGCGGGCTCATGCCCGCCAACGGCTCGTCGAGCAGAAGCAGGCTCGGCGAGGTCGCCAGCGCCAGGCCGATCTCGAGACGGCGCTTTTCGCCGTAGGCGAGATCGGAGACCGGAACGTCGGCGCGGCTGGTCAATTCGACCAGTCCAAGCGTGTGCTCGACCAGATCGATCAGTCCGGGGATGCGCTCGGGATCCCGCAGCAGGTCCATGCGAAACGGACCGCGCTTTTCCGCCAACGCCGCGATCATGACATTCTGGCGCGCCGTCAGGCGATTGAAGAGTTGATTGACTTGGTAACTCTTGGTCAGACCGGTCTGACAGACCTCGGTGACGCCGCGCCCGGTAATGTCGCGGCCTTCGAAGATGATCGTTCCGGAGGTCGGGGCACCTCGCAAGTCAGCATTTTGAAAAAAGTGCTCTTGCCTGCGCCGTTGGGGCCGATGATGCCGCGAAGTTCGCCTTGTTGAACTTGGAAATCGATGTCGCTGTTGGCGAGCAACCCCGCGTATCGCTTCGTCAGGCCCTTGGTCACCAGGATCGGTCCGGCGTATGCCGGGATGGGACGGCTGGGGAGTGGCGGCGTTCGCGCAGCCGCCCGGTCGGTCGAGGGGCTGAGGTCATCGGGCGACAAATCCGGCTGCCGCGGCCTGTTTGCGCGCGGTCGCGCCACCGCGGGCGAGACGCGCGTAGAGGTCTCTGACGCCGCCGAGGATTCCGCGTCTCAGGAATGAGATGAGGAGGACGAAGACGAGGCCGAGCACGAGCTTCCAGGAAGCGCCAAGACCCAGTCCGCCCTGCAGAAAGTCGCGCAGGTAGAGCCAAACGGCCGCGCCCACCAGCGGACCAAATAGCGTCTCCAACCCGCCAATCACGGTCATCATGATGACCTGCCCCGACGTGTCGAATGTGAAGGCGTCGGGGGGCATATAGCCCTGCATGACGCCCAGCAATCCACCGGCGGCGCCGAATAGGCCGCGGCGATGACGAACGCGAGCAGCTTGTAAGCATGCACGTTGTGGCCGACCGCCGCCGCGCGCAGCGGGTTTTCGCGAATTGCGATCCAGATGAGGCCGACAGGGGAGGCCACGATGCGCCGCCCGATCACGATGCCGACAACATAACAGACCGCGAGAAATCCATACATCGACCAGCCGCTGGTCGCGTGGATCGTTGCGAAGCCCAGATTGAAAGTCGGCCCCGGCACCCCCGGCAGGCCATTCTCGCCACCGGTAAATGACGATAAGGGTCCGTTTTCCATGAAGAAAAAGACTTCGCCGATGGCGACGGTGATCATCGCGAAATAGATGCCAGTCCGTCTCAGCGCGATCAAACCGACGAAGTAGCCGGCGATGGCCGCGCCGACCGTCCCGATCGCCAAGCCCAGCATCACGCTGCTCATGCCTGTCTCGGTCAGCAGATAGGCGGCGATGAAGCCCCCGGTGCCGAAGAAAGCGGCCTGCCCAAAGGACAACATCCCGGCGTAGCCGAACAACAAATCAAACCCGACGCCGAACAGGCCGAAAACCAGAATGCGGTTCATCGTATCGGGCACGAGCCCGATTTTAGGCAGCACAAACGGCGCGACCAGCAGGACGAGCACGATCGACGCTTCGGGCAGGAGGGCTCGCGGTCCGCGCGGACGTGGGTTCATCGTCAGTTGCGTCCCTCGGCTCCGAGCAACCCGCGCGGACGGAGCACGAGAACGAGGGTCATCACGACAAACAGCATGACCTGCGAATAGCTCGGATTGATCATGGAGGTCAGGCTCAAGATCTCGCCCGCGATCAGGCCGCCGAGAACCGCTCCAGGAAAGGAGCCCACACCCCCGATCACGACGACGACAAAGGCCTCGACGAGAATCCCCTCGCCGATGTCAGGCGTTATCGGCGCGATCGGGACGTTGACGATCCCCGCGAAGCCAGCCGCCATCGAGCCGATGCCGAAGACGATCATGAACACCCGCATGACATTGATGCCGAGCGAATCGACCATGACCGAATCCTCGATCCCCGCGCGCACGATCATGCCCAGACGCGAGCGATAGAGGACGAGGTAGAGCGCCATCAGCGCGACCGCGATGATGCCCACGACCACAAGGCGGTATGTCGGATAGATCATGAAGCCGAGCGAAGTCACGCCCGCCGTCCAACTCGGCGGAGGCATGGATTGCGATAGGCTGCCGAAGAAGAAGCGGATGGTTTCGACGAAGACGATCCCCAGGCCGAACGTCACCAGGATCTGATCCTCGGCGGGCCGCTCGTAGAAATGCCTGATGACCAACCGCTCCATCAGGACGCCGAGAACCAGTACGAAACCCGCTCCGGCCACGATCGCGACGAGAAAGGAACCGGTATACTGGTAGGCGACCACGCCCGCGTAGCCGCCCACCATGAACATCGCGCCATGGGCGAGGTTGAGCACGCCCAAAGTGCCGTAGATAATCGTCAGACCCGAGCTGATCAGCGCCAGCAGGGCGCCGATCACCAGCCCGTTGAAGGTCTGGGACAGCAGAATTCGCCCAAGAGAGCAAATGCGACTCCGCGCTTGAGCGACGTTCTGGCTCAGCTCAGGTGTAGCCGCCCATCTTGCATCCGAACGCGTCCGGCGCCTGCATCAGACCCTCGCCGGGCACGACCTCGACGATCTCGTAAAAGTCGTCGGGGTTCTTCATATCCGCCGGCTTTTTCCCGCGCTCGATGATGACGGGCCGCACCAACTGATGGTCGGCGCCTCGGAAATAAACCTCGCCGACCGTCGATTGAACCTTCGCGCCGGCTTCATAGGCCTTGATGACATCCGGCGGATAGAAGGACTTGGCCCGCTCGACCGCATCCGCCCACATCGCCAGCTGCATGTAGGCGGCGTTGGCGCCCCATTCGGGGAGGCTGCCATATTTGGCGCGGAACGCGTCGTTGAACATCTTTGCGAGCGGGAACTTGTCCTCCAATGTCCACCAGTAATCGGTCGCGGCGAGGACGCCCTGCATCGTGTCGGCGCCGACCTCCTTAGCCAGAAATGGGGTGTTGTAGGGTACGGCCAGGACCATCTTGTCGAGAATGCCGAACTGCTTTGCCTGTTTGATCGATAGGACTGCGTCGCGCCCGAAATTGATATTGACGACGACGTCGGCGCCGCTGTTGGCGACGTTCAAGAGATAGGAGCTGAACTCAGTCGTTCCCAAAGGCGACACCTGGTCGGTGATCGTGGTCCAGCCGCCCTCCTTTAGGTACTCCTCCATCGATTTTTGGACGGTGTGGCCATAGGTGTAATCGGGCGTCAGATAGGCGACCTTCTTGTTCTTGCCGACCGTCTTGATGAGTTGAGGAGCGATCGCTTTCGCCGCGGTCTGGCCGTAGAAGCATTCACGGAAGGAATAGCGGACGCAGTCCTTTCCGGTGGTGTCGTTCGAACCCGTAATGCCCGGCAGGTAAATGACCTTCTCGCGATCAGCAAATTTGTTGTTGGCGACCGCCTCGGCGCTCGAGACGCAGCCGGTGACCAAAATCGCCTTGTTGTCGCTGATGAACTTGCCAAAATTCTGCACGGCTGTGTTCGGCTTGGCTTCGCTGTCGGCGATGCCGAATTTGACCTCTTTGCCCAGAACCCCCTTCTTGATGTTGGGCGAGATCTTCTGCATCAGCGCATTGCCTTCGTTCAGATGCTCGATGGCCAGCTGATACCCCTTGATGAGGTCTTCTCCGGCCGCCGCGTAAGTGCCGGTGCGCGGCACTGATATCCCGACGAAGACGGAGGGACCGGACGAGCCCTCGGGATAGGTTCCGAGCGCAGGATTGTCTGCGGCGAGCGCCGGCAAAATGAGGCCGCCAGGCAGGATCGCCCCGCCAAGGATCCCGGCTGCGCTATGCAGCGCCGCGCGGCGGGACACCTTGGCCCCCAGGATCGTGTTTATTGTCCGCGACATGATCAGTCCTCCCATTGACGACTTTTGAATTGAGCCGGTTCTAACTCCAAAAACCCGAGCGAGGTGCGCTCGGCTTTCCTCCAACAAGGCGAGCCGTCGCCTTGTTCGTCAGCATAAGGTAGTCTCGGCTGGGGTCCCAATCGTCAATTAGACTTTCGTCAAAATTTGGCGGCGACAGGGCGGAGCAGCCCGCGCCGATTATTCGGTCATTCCGCCACAAAGGAGAAGGGCCGCTCCTTTCGGAACGACCCTTCCATTGTCGCGCCACGCAAAGCTCGTCGGCGCCCTAGAGTTCTTGCCTAGCGAGCGCTATGCGCGAAATTCCTTCGCGGGGGCAATAACCCAGGCCTCGTCGATCACGCGGGGCGTAAGACAATGAGACACTGGATCACCTCCTTTCGGCTGGTTGACGACAACTGGCATGTTACGGTGATTCGAGAAATTTGAAAGCAGGAATTTTTTTCGCGCGGTTAAGAATTCTTTAGGGTTTGGCGAAAACCGCCAGGCTCTAGAGCGGTTTGTTTTGGGTAGAGGGCCTTCCCTATAAATATCGCAAATATTATGTTAATGAGAGGAACTTCCGCAAACCGCACCAATTTTACTGGCCGGAACTAAACCGGGTCCTAACCCACTGAAAACGCTGGGGCACGGAACTAAAATTGCCGGTACCTACGCTCCTCTCCATTGCGCTTCAGCGCGAAGGGCCGATTTCACCAAATCGCGGAACCCTCGGCGCGCGCGCCTAAGCTGCGCCGGCGACCGCGTCGCAGACATCGCTGACCAGGGCGTCGACCAGCGCCTGGTCGTCGGCTTCGCCCATCACCCGGATGACCGGCTCGGTGCCGGACGGGCGGACCAGGATCCGGCCGCGTCGCCCAGCCGAGCCGTCGCGTCCGCGATCGCCTTCGCCACCGCCGGATTCTCGAGCGGCCGGCCGCCTTTGAAACGAACGTTGCGCAGCACCTGCGGCACCGGCTCGAACCGCCGGCAGACTTCGCTCGCCGGCTTGCCGAGCTTCTGCACCACCGCCAGCACCTGCATCGCCGCCACCAGGCCATCGCCGGTGGTCGAATAGTCGGACAGGATGATATGGCCGGATTGCTCGCCGCCCACATTGAAGCCTTTTTGCCGCATGCGCTCGATCACGTAGCGGTCGCCAACCGCGGTGCGCTCGAGCATTAACCCCAGGCTCGCGAGATGGCGCTCAAGCCCGAGGTTCGACATGACGGTGGCGACCACGCCCGGCTTGGACAATCGGCCTTCGTCGCGCCAGCTCTCGGCGATGACCGCCATCACCTGATCGCCGTCGATCAGGTGGCCCTTCTCGTCGATCAGGATCATCCGGTCGGCGTCGCCGTCGAGCGCGATGCCGACATCCGCCCGCATCTCGCGGACCTTGCGCGCCAAAGCCTCGGGCGCGGTCGAACCGACCTCGAAATTGATGTTGAGCCCGTTCGGCTCGACGCCGATCTTGATCACCTCGGCGCCGAGCTCCCACAACGCTTCGGGCGCGACCTTGTAACCCGCGCCATTGGCGCAATCGATAACGACGCGCAGGCCGTCGAGCGACACTTCGCGCGAAAGCGTCCGCTTGGCGTATTCGATATAGCGGGCCTCGACGTCGTCGATGCGCTTGGCGCGGCCGAGGTCGGGGGAATTGGCGAGTTTCGGCGCAACGTCGCCGTCCATCAAAGCTTCGATGCGCGCCTCGACCTCGTCGGACAATTTATAGCCGTCCGGCCCGAACAGCTTGATGCCGTTGTCCTCATAAGGATTGTGGGAAGCGGAGATCATGACCCCGAGGTCGCAGCGCATCGAGCGCGTCAGCATCGCCACCGCCGGCGTCGGAACCGGCCCCAGCAGCAGGACGTCAGCGCCGACCGAGGTGAAGCCCGCGACCAGCGCATATTCGATCATGTAGCTCGAGAGCCGCGTATCCTTGCCGATCACCACCCGATGGCGGTGGTCGCCCCGGTGAAACGCAAGTCCGGCCGCCTGGCCGACCTTCAGCGCCATATCCGCCGTGATCTGGCTGTTGGCCCGGCCTCGAATGCCGTCGGTGCCAAAATACCTTCGCGCCATATGTACGCTCCCCGGGCGACATCCCGCCGCGATTCGAACGCTGCGTGGGCTCATATCGCATATGTGCGGACAAAAGTTTCACAATTCGTTGCTAGACGTTAACGCTGACCAGGCGGCGTTGCCCAGTCTGCGCCCGGCGCCTAAAGTGCTTTAGCCGCTCGCAAACTCCAGCCGCCGATTGGGAGAACGCCGATGATCCGGACCGTCGCCACCAAGCCGTTCGCCGACCAAAGGCCCGGCACTTCGGGTCTGCGCAAGCAGGTCATGGTCTTCCAGGCGCCTCACTATCTCGAAAACTTCATTCAGTCGACTTTCAATTCGCTCGAGGGCTTTCAGGGCAAGATGCTCGTTCTTGGCGGCGACGGGCGCTTTTTCAACCGCGAGGCGATCCAGATCGTGATCAAGATCGCCGCGGCGAACGGCTTCGGGCGCATCGTCGTCGGCAAAGGCGGGATCCTCTCGACTCCCGCCGTCTCGGCATTGATTCGCGCGCTTTCAGCCTATGGCGGGATCATCTTGTCGGCGAGCCACAACCCCGGCGGCCCGGACGGCGATTTCGGCGTCAAATACAACATCAGCGCCGGCGGACCGGCCCCGGAGAACGTCACCGAGGCGATCTTCGGCCATACCAAGACGATCACTTCCTATAAAATCGCCGATGCCGCTGACGTGGACATCGATCGCCTCGGGACGGTCAAGGTCGAGGGGATGGAGATCGAAATTATCGACCCGGTCACGCAATATCTTTCGCTGATGAAGACGCTGTTCGACTTCGACGCCATCCGCGCCTTGTTCGCTTCGGGTTTCCGCATGCGTTTCGATGGCTTGCACGCGGTGACCGGGCCTTACGCGCATGTGATCTTCGAGGACGAGCTGAAAGCAGGCGCTGGCACGGTCGTCAACGGCACGCCTCTGCCCGACTTCGGCGGTCATCATCCCGATCCCAATCCGACCTACGCCAAGGACCTCTTCGACTTCATGATGTCAGCGAAAGCGCCGGACTTCGGAGCCGCGTCGGACGGCGACGGCGACCGCAACATGATCCTGGGCCGCAACGCCTATGTCACGCCCTCGGATTCGCTCGCGATCCTGAGCGCCAACGCCGATTGCGCGCCGGGCTACGCCAAGGGTCTTGCGGGCGTCGCGCGTTCCATGCCGACCAGCGCCGCCGCCGACCGCGTCGCCGCCAAGCTCGGCATCAAGTCGTATGAGACCCCGACGGGATGGAAGTTCTTTGGCAACCTGCTCGATGCGGGCTTGGCGACATTGTGCGGCGAGGAAAGCTTCGGTACCGGCTCGAACCACATCCGCGAGAAGGACGGCGTGTGGGCGGTGCTGTTCTGGCTCAACATCCTCGCCCAGCGCCGCATGTCCGTGCTCGACCTCGTGCGCGAGCATTGGCGAACCTACGGCCGCAACTATTATACGCGCCACGACTACGAGGCGATTGACCTCACCGCCGCCAAAGGCCTGATGACGGCGCTCGGCGACGCGACCAAGACCCTTCCAGGCAAGAGTTTTGGCGCCCACAAGGTCGAGGCGGCGGATGATTTCGCCTATCACGATCCGGTCGACGGTTCCGATGCGGCCGATCAGGGCATCCGGGTGATGTTCGAGCGCGGCTCGCGCATCGTCTACCGACTTTCGGGAACGGGGACCGTGGGCGCGACGCTGCGCGTCTATATCGAGCATTACGAACCGCCCTCGGGCAAGCTTGATCAGGACACGCAGGCCGCGCTTAGCCCCCTCATCGGCCTGTCGCGCGAACTGGCGGAAATTGAGAAGCGGACGGGACGGAAGGCGCCGACGGTCATTACCTGAGACCGGGGCGCGGGTTCGTTTACGAGTTGCAATTGAGCCTTTCAAGGGATTACGGGGCGATTAGCGAGTCACGCGCAGCTTGCCTCGGCACCCAAGCCCCAAACGTCGGGGGAACGAACAATGCTCAGTTTGCCTCCGCATGTGACTTTAAACCCTTGTTGGACCCGAGGAGCGGAAAGCACCGCAAGCGCTCCGATAATAGAAGTGTGGTTAGTGAAGTTGTAGCGTAGGAACGCATATGCGAAAGTTAGTGGCGTGGCTGCTCTTCGCCTTAGCGGTTTTTACGCCGGTCGCCGTAGTTTCCGGCTTAGTGTCTTTGTATATAAGAATGTCGGCACTCAACAACGGTACAGCAATTGCTCAAGCCTCGACGGGACGAAACTATGCAATTAACACGAGAGATTCTCATGGTCCCAAAATAATTGTATACGTCACACACGATTATTACCTAGCATGGCTAGCTTCGGAAGGCATATTCTTTACCTGGCTGGCCAGCATCGTGTGCCTCTCCATTGTGGCGCAGTTCCTGGGCCTCGGCAGACAGACCAAGTGATATCTGGTGATTTCGTCTCCGACGGCCGTCGACGAGGCCCCCAGGGAACCGGCGCCGTCTATTAACCATTGCGGACGTATGCTGCTCGCGCTTTCGTGGCGGGGTTCGCGCGGGCTATGTCCGCGCTTTGCGGGCGGTTCGTCCCTCGAAGCCGCCGCATTGCCGCCCCCTTCGCCCTGGCATAAGAGAGGCCGCCCATGGTCAATCTTGCCAATCCGACGACCTTCGTCGAGCTGACGCGCCGGGTTCTGCCCTGGCTCGCGGCGGCGACGGCCGTCCTATTTGTCGCAGGCCTATGGCTCTCCTTTGCCGCGCCGCCCGACTATCAGCAGGGCGAGACAGTCAAGATCATGTACCTGCACGTGCCGGCGGCCTGGATGGCGACCTTCGTCTACGCCGTCATGACGGCCGCCGCCCTCGGCACGCTGGTCTGGCGCCATCCTCTTGCCGACGCGGCGCAGAAGGCGGCGGCGCCGCTCGGCGGCGGATTCACGTTCATCTGCCTCGTCACAGGCTCGCTCTGGGGCAAGCCGATGTGGGGAACTTATTGGGTGTGGGATGCGCGCCTGACCTCTGTGCTCGTGCTGTTCATTCTCTATCTCGGCCTCATCGCGCTATGGCGCGCGATTGACGATCCGGGCCGCGCGGCGAAAGCCGTGGCGATCCTGACCCTGGTTGGCGCGGTCGATCTGCCGATCATCAAATTCTCCGTCGACTGGTGGAACACCCTGCATCAGCCCGCGTCCGTGTTCCGGCTCGACGGGCCGACCATCGCGCCTGAACTGCTCTTGCCGCTTCTTGTGATGTCGCTCGCCTTCACCTGCCTTTTCCTGACGCTGCATCTCATGGCGATCCGCAACGAAATCCTGCGCCGGCGCATCGCGCGCGTCACGATGCTGGCGGCCGTCGAAGGCGACCGGCTCGCGCCGGCGTTGGCGGCAAGAGGCGTTTGAGGCGCGCGATGAGCGATCCGCACATCGGCTTTATCATCGCCGCTTATGCGGTCGCGGCGGCGACGCTCGGCGCCATGATCGGCTGGGTGCTCCTCGATTCGCGCCGTTTGCGCTCTCAACTGGACGCGGCGACGCGATCCCTCGATGGCGCGCGTGGCGGGAACGACGGGGAGCGCTCATGAGCGTCGAGGCCGAAACCGCCGCGCCTCCCCGGCGACGATGGCTCGTCTATTTGCCGCTCGTCGTCTTCATGGCGCTCGCGTGGCTGTTGTTCCAGCGGCTGGGCGCGGGCGATCCGGCGAGCATTCCCTCGGTCCTGATCGGGCAAACGGCGCCGCCGCTCACTCTGCCAGGCCTCGACGGCGCTCCTGGCCTGACCGACGCCGCTTTGCGCGCCGGCCATGTCAGCGTGGTCAACATCTTCGGCTCCTGGTGCGAGCCGTGTCACTTCGAGCATCAATATCTGATGGCGCTCGCCGCCGATCCCGACCTCAAGGCCAAGGGCGTCGCGATCTATGGCGTCGCGCAAAAGGACTCGGCCGAAAACGTCCGCCGCTTCCTCGGCGCCAAAGGCGACCCCTATACAAAAGTGGGTCTCGATGCGGACAACCGCGCTGGCATCGACTGGGGCGTCTACGGCGTGCCCGAGACGTTCATCGTCACGGGCGACGGCAAGCTGGTTTTCAAGCTGGTCGGGCCTATCACCGCCGCGACGCTCGAGAGCCAGGTCAAACCGCAGATCCTCAAGGCGATGAATTAGGGCCAAACTAGTCTCAAATTGTCTGGCCCGATCCCTTCTTGCTACCGCCGTCGAGCCGCCTCCGCCTATTCGCAGACGAAGCTCGCCGCTGCGTTCGTGTCGCCTGAGCCGGCATAACGCGCCATCTCCGGATAGGCGCAGGCGGGGCGCTGCATCACGATGGGCCTCGTCGGGTCGTCGCCCTGGTATTTGGTGGCGATCAGCTTCTCCGGCGCGGTTCCGGTCTCGACCCATTGGGCCAAGGCCGCAAGGACGTCATGCTCAGCGTCAACCTCGGGCGCTGGCAGCCCGTGCTCGCTGCCGACCGCATCCGGCCCGTCGCCCCCGCCCGAACCGCAATGCTCGACGCCCGGCAGAAGGAACAGGCGCGCCGAGCCCAGCAACTTGCCCCGACCTCCCGGAGCCTTGGCGAGCGTTTCGTAGAAGGCGACCGTGTCCAACGGATTGACGATCGAGTCCGCCCATCCATGGTAGAGAAGCAGTTTGCCGCCGTGCGCCTTGAAGGCGTCGATGTTGGCGACCGTATTGCCATTCACATCGGGCCCGAGCACCGCGTCGACCTCCGCCATGTCGCGATCGAAGTCGAAGGTGCGCCAATCCCAGGTCGGGCCGAACACCCATTTGAACAGGCTGTCGAAGGCCGGCTCCTTGAGCGAGAATGGAGCGTCGCCTTCCTCGAGCGCCCAACCGAACGCCGGACCTTCGCTGCCGCGTGGCCAGCCCGGATAGATCTGCTCGCCGGTGCGCGGATTGGTGGGACCCGCGTAGAAGCGCTTCACCGTTTCGGCTTGTTCGGCCGTCAGGCAATCGGGCGCGTCGCCCGCCTTGCAGACGAGCGAGGCCGGATCAAAGGCGCAGTGAAGCGGATCGGCGACGAACGCATCGGACGCCGCACCATGAGCGCCCGGAGCGCAGGCCGAGACGGCTGCCTTTTTGAGCAGCATGAGCTTGTCGTGCCCGAGGACGCTGCCCGGCGAGCGCTGCGCCGCCTGCATGCTCCAGACGAAGGCCGCGTGCAGATGGGTGCGGTTGACCACCGGCGCGCCGGCCGCGATGCCGTCGTAATCCGCCGGATAAAGCTGGGCTTCGCTGAGCGCCTGCTGACCGCCGGTGGAGCAGCCGGAGAAATAGGAATGGGCGGGCTCCTTGGTGTAAAAGGCCTGCGCGATCTGTTTGCCGGCGACGGTCATCAAATGGGTCGAGCGAAAACCCCAGTCGCGCCATTTCACCGGATGACCGACGACAGCGTCGCCGTTCAGCGGGGTCGCGGGAGCCGTTCCCTCATCGGTGTTGATGACGGCGTAACCCCGACTTAAGCCCGCCGCCAGAATGGGGTAGTTGAACACGCCGCTGTAGCCGCCGTTCCCGGTTCCCTCGAAGACGCCCTTCCATCCGTCCTGCGGCAGCCACATTTCGACGCGGATCGCCGAATCATGCACGGGCGATACGGTGGCCGTCACGCGGCAGAAGGCCGGCAGATTGGCGTAGCTCTTCGAGTCGGGCGCGGTGAACGATCCTGCGGGGACGCTGTCCGCCGTCGTGATCGTCGTGTGGTCGATCTTGAGATCCTTGAGGGACGCGCAGGCGTCAGCGGCATGGCCCGAAGTCGGGCCGGCGAGCGCGCCGGCTCCGCCCAGCGCAACCAGCAATCCCACCCTGCGGAAGCGTTCCATCGTGTTGGCGCGTTTCATCGGCTGCATCGCTCCTTGGCTCCTCTGTTTCGACCTTCCGCTGCTGACCTGCAAGATGGAAGGGATTGGACGATCTGTTTCCACCGACAAACAGCTGAGGCAGTCCGCGTTCTTAACCTTTCATAAACCATTCCGACGCAAACGTGGTTAACGAAACGCCAACGGACTGGTGCGATGAACGCGCATGTAGGCCCTGCTCAGACCCTCAAGTTTCGAGCGCAATCCCTTCTGGCCTACGTCCTCGAGCCGGCTCAGCCGCTCGACGAATGGTTTACCGCGCTCGATGGCTGGCTCGCCCGCTCTCCGACCTTCTTTATCGCGAGGCCCGTCATTCTCGACATGGCGGCGCTCGACATCACGCTTAAGGAATACCGCGACCTCTTGAGCGGCCTCGCCCGGCGCCACATCAGGGTCATGGGCGCGGAGAACGTCGACCGCGGGCTGGTCGGCCCGCACCTGCCTCCGGTCGTTTCCGGCGGGCGGCCGATCGATCCGCCAACGCTTCGAGAGGACGCGCCAACCCAACGAGAGGACGACCTTCCGGCCGTCGCGCAAAATGCAGCTGAAAGGGCCGAGTCGCTGATCGTGGACGGCAACGTGCGCTCCGGCCAGACGATCATGCATCCTCAGGGAGACGTGACGATCATTGGCCGCGTCGCCTCGGGTGCCGAGATCGTCGCGGGCGGGTCCGTTCACATTTATGGAGCGCTACAGGGCCGGGTGATCGCCGGGATCTCCGGCTCACGGTCCGCACGCATATTCTGCACCGAATCGAGAGCTGAACTGCTCTGCATCGGCGGCGCCTATGTCACGGCGGAAAACACCAATTCCGAGATGGAAGGCCGGGCTCTCGAGGCGCGGCTGGACGGCGACGAACTCAAACTCCAAATCTTAAGCTGAAGGGTTCTTTAAGGGGACAACGCGCATGAGCAAGGTGATTGTCGTTACATCAGGGAAAGGTGGTGTGGGCAAAACCACCTCGACCGCGTCGCTTGGCGTCGCACTCGCGCAGGGCGGTCGGCGCGTTTGCGTCGTCGACTTCGACGTCGGGCTGCGCAATCTCGATCTGGTGATGGGCGCGGAGCGCCGCGTCGTCTTTGATTTCATCAATGTCGCACAGGGCGACGCCAAGCTCTCGCAGGCGTTGATCCGGGATAAGCGCATCGACACCCTGCATTTGCTCGCAGCCTCTCAGACACGCGACAAGGACGCGCTGACCACCGAAGGCGTCGAACGGGTGATCGGCGAATTGCGCGAGACTTTCGACTACGTGCTCTGCGACAGTCCGGCAGGCATCGAGAGAGGCGCGCTTTTGGCGATGCGGCACGCGGACCAGGCGATCGTGGTCGCGAACCCCGAAGTCTCCTCCGTGCGCGACTCCGACCGCATCATCGGCCTTCTCGATTCCAAGACGCTGCGCGCCGAACGCGGCGAGCCGATGGACAAGCAGCTTCTGCTCACCCGGTTCGATCCTGCCCGATCGAATTCGGGCGAGATGCTCAGCATCGAGGACGTGCTTGAAATTCTATCCATCCCGCTCCTGGGCGTGATCCCGGAAAGCCGAGAGATCCTGAGGGCTTCCAACATCGGCGCGCCGGTGACGATCAACGCGTCCGGCGGCCCGGCTGGACAAGCCTATCTCGAAGCGGCCCGACGTCTTGGCGGCGAGACGACGGCCCCAGTCGCGATCCCGGATGAGAAGAAGACCTTCTTCACGCGCCTGTTCGGTCGGAGGGCAGCATGAACCTGTTCGGATTTCTCAAGGCGCGCGGCACCGCGCCGGTCGCCCGCGAGCGGCTTCAGATCCTGCTTGCCCATGAGCGCGTCGCGCTCGGTCCGCGCGATCTCGTCGCCATTCTGCGCGACGAATTGCTCGCCACCATCGCGCGCCACATCGAATTCGATCCGGAGAAGCTGTCGGTGAAGATGGAGCGCTCGGATTCGGTCTCGACGCTGGAGATCGATGTCGAGATTCCCTGCGACAAGTTCATCGCTCGGCCCCAGGCGTCAGCGGCCTGATTTGTCTTGCCGACGGGCGCCGAGCGCTGGCTTCAGGCGCCCTTCGGGCGCCGCGACCCGTTGAGCTTGGCCGGCTTCGCGGGTTCGGTGCTGGCCTCGATTCCGGCGATGAACTCGCGGATGCGCGGGACGATCAGCTTGCGGAACCGGGAGCCGTTGAAGACGCCGTAATGGCCGACACCCTCGGCGAGGTAATATTGTTTTCTCGCCTCCGGGATATTGACGCACAAATCGTTGGCGGCGCAGGTCTGGCCGACGCCCGAGATGTCGTCCTTCTCCCCTTCCACGCTCAGAAGGCCGGCGTTCCGGATCGCCTTGAGATCGACCAACCGGCCGCGGTGAGTCATCTCGCCTTTCGGCAAGGCGTGGCGCACGAACACGGTCTCGATCGTCTGCATGTAGTATTCAGCGGCGAGGTCCATCACCGCCAGATATTCGTCGTAGAACTCGCGGTGCTTCTCGGCCGGATCCTCGTCGCCCGTGACCAGATGCTTGAACATGTCGAGGTGCGCGGTGACGTGGCGGTCGATGTTCATCGCCATGAAGCCGCTAAGCTGAAGAAAGCCCGGATAAACCTCGCGGCCGAATCCGGGATAGGAGAAGGGCACGGTATGCAGGCAGTTGCGTCGGAACCACTCGACGCCGCGCTTCTCGGCCAGCTTGTTGACCTCGGTCGGGCTTCGCCTTGTGTCCACCGGGCCTCCCATGAGCGTCATGCTCGCGGGTGCGGCGAGGTCGCCGTCAGCCTCCATCAGCGCTGTCGCGGCGAGCAGCGGCACAGAAGGCTGGCAGACTCCGATCGTGTGCACGCCCGGGCCCAGATGAGCCAGCATCTCGCGCAGGTAGACGATGTAGTCGTCGAGGTCGAAGGGTCCGAGCGCCAGGGGAACCATGCGCGCATCGGTCCAATCGGTAATATAGACGTCGTAATGGGGCAGGAACGCCTCGACCGTGCCGCGAAGCAAGGTCGCGTAATGGCCCGACATTGGCGCCACGATCAGAAGCTTTGGCTGATTGATGCCGTCGTTAAAGTCAGGTCGGGCGAAATGAAGGAGGTTGCAGAACGGACGGCTCCAAACGATCTCCTCGAGGATAGGATAGACGGCGCCATTGACAGCAAAGTCGTCGAGCCGAAAAGCCGGCTTCCCATACCGACGGGTCATGCGCTCGAACATCTCAGCGCTAGCCGAGATGTTTTTGCCAAATGGAGTGTTGGAAAGCGGATTTAACGGGTTGCTGAACATGAAATGCGCAGCGTCGGAAACCGCCCGCGCCGGCGCCAGAGCGGCGTGAGCCATCTCATAGAGCTGATAGGGATAGGTTGGGGACATGGAGATTGACCTGTCTGGCGCGAGCGGGCTGACATGTCAGCCTAAATTCTCCGGCGCAACTTAGCAATTAAGCCTTAAGGATAAGGTCACGACGTTCCGCGGCTCGGGCGCGACGGGTCGAGGCATGCGCCAAACGCGGGCGGCATCCGCTGTGCGGGCTTTAGAGAATTTCGATGAAAACGCGCAATAAGCGTGCCGGGAAAACCGAGCCATCGCGCCCACCGGTGACCGGGGCGCGATGGCCGTCCCCGCGGAGAATCGGTCCCGGCGGCGCTCTTCAACCGAACGCCGGCATCCGTCAAAACCGATGCCAGCTCGCCGGACTGGAACATTTCACGCACGATATCGCACCCGCCCACAAACTCGCCCTTGACGTAAAGCTGGGGAATCGTCGGCCAATTGGCGTATTCCTTGACGCCTTGACGAATTTCGGCGTCCTCGAGCACGTTTACGCCGACGACCGGTGCGCCGACATATTCCAGTATCTGGATCACTTGGCCGGAAAACCCGCATTGCGGAAACTCCGGCGTCCCCTTCATGAACAGGACGACCGGATTTTCCGAGATAAGCGTCTCGATACGTTCGCGAGCATTCGCCATGGCGCTGGGTCCTCACAGGAGCGGAGAGTCAAGGTCCCCGCCTTCACGCCATTGATATAGCGCGGGGAAGCGGTCCCTGCCAGCGGATCGCTCAGAAAAAAGAAGCGCTGTCAGCCGCCGGTCGCGTTCATATGGCGGTGAACGGCGGGCGCAGCCGATCGGGCGATCACGAAGTCGTGACCTTTGGGCTTGCGCTTTATGCCGGCGCGGATCGCCTCGATGAGAGGCCCATTGGAAGTGGAGCGGCGGAGCGGCTCACGCAAATCGACCGCATCCTCCTGGCCGAGACACATGTAGAGCGTGCCGGTGCAGGTGACGCGCACCCGATTGCAGCTTTCGCAGAAATTGTGCGTGAGCGGGGTGATGAATCCGACGCGTCCCTCGGTTTCCTTGACGTCGTAATAGCGAGCGGGACCGCCCGTGGCGTAGCTCGAGGGGATCAGGGTCATAGAGGCATCGAGGCGGGCGCGCAATTCCGGCAACGGCAGGAATTGATCCGTCCGGTCGGCGTCCATGTCCCCGAGCGGCATCACCTCGATGAAGGTCAGGTCGAAACCGCGCCCGTGCGCCCATTTGACCAGATCCGGGGCTTCTCCCTCGTTGAAACCCTTGAGGGCGACCGTGTTGATCTTGATCTTCAGCCCGGCGGCCGATGCGGC
The DNA here is from genome assembly GCA_963707355.1 of uncultured Alphaproteobacteria bacterium. Classification (GTDB taxonomy): domain Bacteria; phylum Pseudomonadota; class Alphaproteobacteria; order Rhizobiales; family Beijerinckiaceae; genus Roseiarcus. The sequence goes on from CAVPPX010000032.1 coordinate 17,347, forward strand.
GTCAATGCCGGCCAGAACGACCCCCAAATCGCCCCAGCGCGTCACCTGGCGAAACTTGTCCGGATCGAGCGTATCGAGCGAAACGTTGACGCGCCTCACGCCGCAATCCGCAAGCTCCGAGGCAAAGCGAGCGAGCTGAGAGCCGTTGGTCGTGACCGTCACTTCATCCAGCGTTCCGGCGCTGAGGTGTCGAGACAGGCCATGGAACAACGACATCACATTGCGCCTGACCAGCGGTTCGCCGCCGGTGATGCGAATTTTTCGCGCGCCGAGATCGACAAAAGTCGAGCACAATCGATCGAGCTCCTCGAGCGACAAGATGTCCCGCTTGGGCAGGAAATTCATGTCCTCGGACATGCAGTAGACGCACCGGTAGTCGCAACGGTCGGTGACGGAGACGCGCAAATAAGCGATCGCTCGCCCAAATGGGTCCACGAGTGGTCGGACGGCCGCGGGCGCGTGAATATTCATCACCCAACGATATAGGCCCGCATTCGCTTGAAAGAAAGGCGCGTCGTCGGGCGGTCGCGCCAACTTTTTCAGAGCGTTATGTCCCTCTGGGAACAGCGCGCCTTCAGTTGGAATCTGCGCCGACTGTCCTGTCATTCCCGCGCAAGCGGAAACCAGAGCCTTGGCGGATGGCCGGTTGCGCGGGGCACACAGAGAAATACTTCGGCGCTGGAGAAATATACCGCTGTCGTCGAGAGAAATAACGAGGGAGCCAATCGTCAAGGATATGATCGCGAATTCGAATCCGGGTAACGGAGCCGTCATCGCGAGCGAAGCAATGAGGTCCGGAGACGGGAACTCGGGGTGAGCGATGGGCTTGTTCGCGCTACTCAACCGTTTATTTCATGGACCGGCCTGGCTGACGTTCCTTGTCATGGGGATGGCGGCGGGCGGCCTCGCGTTGAGCTCCTTCAATCTGCTGTTTCTGTTTCAGGCCAATTACCATTTGTTATTCACCTATGGCGCCATGGCGGCGTTCGACGGTGGCCTTCTGCAGATCATCGAACTGACCGCCTGGGGCTATCTCGCGCTCGCCTGTTACGTTGTTGTCGAGGGCTGCCTTGAGGGCCTCTTAACCCGCATCCGCCACGCGCGGCTCTGATGCCAAACCTTCCGACGCGGCCCCGAACACCCCACCGGTTCGAACCCGCGGCGCTAAGCGGTATGCTAAAAAAACAGAATAATCCCAAGAAATCGCATGTCCGGCGTCTTGTCATTCCTGCTTAGGTAAAGCGCCCACTTGGGGCGCTTTACCAGTTCCGCTCGATCAGTACCGGTAGTGATCCGGCTTGAACGGCCCCGTCTGCGCGACACCCAGATATTTGGACTGCTCGGGTGTCATTTTGGTCAGTTTGACGCCGATCTTGGCCAAATGCAGCGAGGCGACCTTCTCGTCGAGGTGCTTGGGCAGGGTGTAGACCTGCTTCTTATAGTCGTTCGGCTTGGTGAAGAGTTCGATCTGCGCCAAAGTCTGGTTGGTGAACGAGGCCGACATCACGAACGAGGGGTGGCCGGTCGCGTTGCCGAGGTTGACCAGGCGGCCTTCTGACAGAAGGATGATCTTCTTGCCGTCGGGAAACTCGATCTCGTCGACCTGCGGCTTGACGTTGCTCCATTTGTAATTGCGAAGCGCGCCGACCTGGATCTCCGAATCGAAGTGGCCGATGTTGCAGACGATGGCGCGGTCGTGCATCGCGCGCATATGGTCGAGGGTGATGACGTCGACATTGCCGGTGGCGGTGACGAAAATGTCGGCGCGCGGAGCGGCGTCGTCCATCGTCGTGACTTCGTAGCCCTCCATCGCCGCCTGGAGCGCGCAGATCGGGTCGACCTCGGAGACCATCACCCGGCAGCCGGCGTTGCGCAGGCTCGCCGCCGAGCCTTTGCCGACGTCGCCGAAGCCGGCGACCATCGCCACCTTGCCCGCCATCATCACGTCGGTGCCGCGCCGGATCCCGTCGACGAGCGACTCGCGGCAGCCGTAGAGATTGTCGAACTTCGACTTGGTCACGCTGTCGTTGACATTGATCGCCGGCCACAGCAGCTTGCCTTCCTTGGCCATGATGTAGAGGCGATGGACGCCCGTGGTCGTCTCCTCGGTGACGCCGCGGATCGACTTGGCGTTCTGGCCGTACCAGCTGGGCTTGGCCTTGAGCCGCGCCTTGATTGCGGCGTAAAGCACTTCTTCTTCCTCGTTCGAGGCGGTGTCGAGGAACTTCGTGTCGCCGTTCTCGGCGCGCTGGCCGAGGTGGATGAGCAGGGTCGCGTCGCCGCCGTCGTCGAGAATCATGTTGGGGAAGCCGCCGTCCGCCCATTCGAAGATCCGGTGCGTGTAGTCCCAATAATCCTTGAGGCTCTCGCCCTTGATCGCGAACACCGGCGTGCCGGTGGCCGCGATCGCGGACGCGGCGTGATCCTGGGTCGAATAGATGTTGCAGGAGGCCCAGCGAACATCGGCGCCAAGCGACTTCAGCGTCTCAATGAGGACGGCGGTCTAAATCGTCATGTGCAGGGAGCCGGCGATGCGCGCGCCCTTGAGCGGCTGGCTCTTGGCGTATTCGGCTCGGGTCGCCATGAGTTCCGGCATTTCGGTCTCGGCGATCGCGATCTCCTTGCGGCCATAGTCCGCGAGCTTGATGTCGGCGATGGCATAATCGTGAGGGTTGCTCACGAGCGTCGTGGCGGTCTTGGTCATGGGCGGCGAAAGTCCTTTTTTCTAACAGGGCTCTCTTATCAGCGGGGCTGGAAACGTGCAATAAACATATAAGCAAATCTTTATATCAATTTTTCGAACTCGTTTCCCTTTCTCGCGCCGTGGTTATTTGCTTAATCCACATATGCCATACGATCGTGGCGGCTATCCCTCTCGATAGAAGGTCGCCGAGATTGACACGGGAAAACGGCGCGATTCTTGCATTAGACAACTGTAGAGAACGTGCTATGAAACGCCCGCTGTAAGCAAAAAGCAACGCCGGGTCCCGCGAACGCGGCCCGGATGTGATGCGGTAAGGGGCTGGCGGTAGGTATGGCGCTCTCGGCCAGATTGGCGTTGCGGCAGAGTCAGGCGATGGTTCTGACGCCGCAGCTTCTGCAGGCGATCAAGCTGCTGCAGATGCCTAACCTTGAACTCACGCAATTCATCGAAAACGAATTGGCGAGCAATCCGCTGCTCGAACGGGCGGAGGAGCGTGAGGAGGCAAGCCTCGAGCAGGTCGAGCCCCAAGGCGAAGGCTTTGCCGAAGCAGTGCCGGAACCGGGCGATTGGGCGCGGGAGGCGCTGGAGACGGACGCGGGCCATCTTGCCGCCAATCTTGGCACCGAGGTCGAGAACACTTTTGATGCGGATCGCAGCGCGCCGGCGATCCAGTCCGCCCCGGCTGACACCCTGAGTTCGAACGCCTGGACGGGCGTCGGCGCCAGCCCCGACGCCGGCGAGGCCCCAGACCTTGAAGCCTATGTCGCCGAGGCGGTGTCGCTTCGCGACCATCTCGAGCGTCAGGCCGCCATTCTGCTTCCCGATCCGGTCGAACGCATGATTGGCGCGGCGCTGATCGACGCGCTGGACGAGGTCGGCTACTTCGTGGGCTCGATGGCCGAGATCGCCGAGCGGCTCGGGGCCGAGGTCGAGCATGTCGAGCGCGTGCTCTTGCGCATGCAAACCCTGGAGCCGACAGGGGTGTTTGCGCGCTCGCTGGCGGAGTGCCTCGCCCTTCAGCTCAAGGAGCGCGACCGCTTCGATCCGGCGATGCAGGCGTTCATCGAAAACCTGCCAGCGCTCGCCCGGCGTGACTTTCCGCTGTTGCGACGCGTCTGCGGCGTCGACGATGAGGATCTGCGCGACATGCTGGCCGAAATCCGGCGCCTCGAGCCCAAGCCCGGGCGCGCCTTCGGCGATCCGCCGGCGGCGCCGGCGATCCCCGATGTCCATGTCACCGCGGCGCGGGATTTCGGTTGGCGGGTCGAGCTCAACACCCGGGCTTTGCCGCGCGTCCTCGTCAACGAGGTCTATGCGGCCGAGATCCGCCGTGGCGCGAAGCGGGACGAGGACCGCCAATACGTCTCCACCCACCTGCAGGCGGCCAACTGGTTGACCAAGAGCCTCGAACAGCGCGCGCGCACCATCCTCAACGTGGCGAGCGAGATCGTGCGGCGGCAGGACGCCTTCCTTCTCGAGGGCGTCTCGGGCTTAAGGCCGCTCAACCTGAAAATGATCGGCGAAGCGATCGGCGTGCACGAATCGACGGTCTCGCGCGCCACCGCGCATAAATTCATTCAGACGCCGCGGGGCCTGTTCGAGATGAAATACTTCTTCACCGCGTCGATCGCGTCGAGCGAAATAGGACAGTCCCATTCGGCTGAATCCGTGCGCCAACGCATCCGGCAGATGATCGAGGACGAAAACCCGGACGACGTGTTGTCCGACGACGTGATTGTCGAACGCTTGCGTAAGGGGAATGTCCTTGTGGCGCGGCGCACGGTCGCTAAATATCGCGACAGCCTGAGAATCCCTTCGTCAGTTGAAAGACGCAAGATAAAGATGGCGACGGTGCGGGCCCGCGTTCGGCGGCAAAATTCCCTTTCGGTCGAAGCATAATAGCAATTTTAGTATTAATATGAACCGTTTATCACGACGATTGACATGCGCCGGGCAGGCGCCTAACCCTAGCCGCAACTCGGCCGGCGGGGATCCGATCGAGCCGAAACGGAAGGGGCGGACACGAACGCGCGGGGGACGGTGCGGAGGAGCGGCGGCCCATAGGCTTCTGCGCCTCGATGGTAAGGCTAGCGTTCGATGACCTTGAGGGTATCGGGTAAGAACCTCGACATCGGGGAAGCTCTGCGTCAGCATGTCCTGGAAAAGGTTGAGGCAACAGTCGCTCGCTACTTCAGCGGCTCCGTCGGCGGCCACGTGGTGATGACGCGCGAAGGCTCCGGCTATCGTTCGGACTGCACCTTGCGTTTAAGCTCGGGGTTGAGCTTGCACGCGGAGGGGCGAGCGCAGGAACCCTACCGTTGCTTCGACCAGGCGGCGGACAAGATCGAAAGCCGCTTGCGCCGCTATAAGACCCGGCTGAAGGGGCATGCCAGCGCCTCAGCGGCGCATGCGCGGGGCAAGGTCGCCAACTATTTTATCGAATCGCCGTCTGAGGACTTGGAAGAACCCTCCGGCGGCTTCGATCCGGTTGTCGTGGCGGAAGGAACAGAAGATCTCAAATCCCTTTCGGTCGCCTCGGCCGTCGCCGAGCTCGATCTCGCCGACGCTCCGGTCATTGTCTTCCAGCATGCCGGCAGCGGCCGGGTGAATGTTGTCTACCGTCGCCGCGACGGCGCGATCGGCTGGCTCGATCCCCAGGCCCCTCGCGAACCGCCGCGCGCTGCATAATCGGGACGAAGATGTCGTTATCGCAACTTCTTAGGCCAGACGCCGTGCTGGCCGCTTTGAGAGTGAACGGCAAGAAGCAGGCGCTGCAGGAGATGAGCGAGCGCGCGGCGCTGGTCTCAGGCCTGTCGGCGCGCGAGATCTTCGACGCGATCTTGCAACGCGAGCGGCTCGGCGCGACTGGAGTCGGCGACGGCGTCGCCATTCCGCATGGCAAGCTCGCCAAATGCCAGCAGATTTTCGGCGTCTTCGCGAGGCTTGAGCGCGCCATCGATTTCGAGGCGCCTGACGCTCTCCCCGTCGATCTCATTTTCATGCTCATCGCCCCGGAAGCGGCGGGAGCCGACCACCTCAAGGCGCTGGCGATGAGCGCCCGCCTGTTGCGCAATGGCGGGGTCGCGCCCCAATTGCGCGCGACCAAGGATCCAGCGGCGCTTTACGCGCTTCTGACTATGGCGCCGACCTCGAATGCGGCTTGACCGGCCGGGAGCCTACGCCCCATGAAAGCGCGTGTGATCGTGACATTGAAGTCCAGCGTGCTGGATCCGCAAGGCAAGGCGATCGAGGGCGCGCTGAAGGGACTGGCCGTCGACGGCCTTTCAAGCGTGCGTCAAGGCAAGGTCTTCGACATCGAGCTCGATGGCGACGACCACGCGACCGCGCGCAGGAAGCTGAGCGAAGCTTGCGAGCGACTGCTCGCCAACACCATCGTCGAGAATTACGCCATCGAAATTGCGTGAGGGCGCATGCGCGCGGCGATCATCCTGTTTCCCGGAATTAATCGCGAAGGCGATGTCGCGCGCGCTCTTCGACAGGCGACGGGCGTCGAGCCCGCGATCGTCTGGCACGCAGAACACGAATTGCCGCCGGGCGTGGATCTGGTCGTCCTGCCAGGCGGATTCTCCTACGGCGATTATCTGCGCTGCGGGGCGATCGCGGCCAGGTCGCCGGTCATGCGGGCGGTCGGCGATCACGCGGCGCGCGGCGGACTGGTGCTTGGAATCTGCAACGGCTTCCAGATCCTGTGCGAGGCCGGCCTTTTGCCCGGCGTTTTGATGCGCAATGCTGAGCTGCGCTTCATCTGCAAAATGCAACATGTCCGGGTCGAGAACGCCCAAACTTCCTTCACACGTCGATACGCCCCGGGACAGGTGGTCAAATTCGCGATCGCGCACGGCGAGGGAAATTTCGTCGCCGACGATGGCGCCATCCGCGGAATCGAGGCGGAAGGCCGCGTCGCGTTCCGCTATTGTGACGCTGAGGGCAGGGTCGGGGACGACTTGAGCCCCAACGGCGCCATCAATTCCATAGCCGGCGTGTTCAACGAGCGGTTCAATGTGCTGGGTTTGATGCCGCATCCGGAAAACCTGATCGATCCCCTCGTCGGCGGCACAGACGGACGGGCGCTGTTCGCCTCGGTAGCCGCCTGAAGGGGTTTGTCTGCGGCCAGGTCGGGGTCCGGCGGCCCGCGCCAAGCCAGGCTCTCCACAACCAATCCCCAGGGTTTTGCAAAAAAATTTCCGTTTCAGCCGTTTTGTCATAGTACGTGAACTCTTGTCCGGCATTATCTGGTTTGAATAAGGATAATCCGAACGCATGACTGATTTGCTCGACAGGCTTTTCGCCGACGTTCAAGAGGCCCGAAACCGAAGTCCGTCGGCCTCCCGCACCTCCAAGCTATTCCGTGACGGCGTGCAGAAAATGGCCAAGAAGCTGGTCGAGGAGGCGATCGAGGTCGGGCTCGACGCGGTGCAGATGAACCGCGAGTTGGTGATCCTGGAGAGCGCCGACGTCTTCTATCACCTCGCCGTCATCTGGGCCGAATGCGGCGTTTCGCCCGCCGACGTGATGGGGGAGATCGACCGTCGGGAGCGCCTCTACGGCATCGCTGAAAAGCTGCCCAAGCAGGCAAGCGTGGCTCAGATCCGGCGCATGGCGCCATGGGCCGCGCGCCGAAAGGCCTCCTGATCCGTCGGTTTGCCTTTAGTCCAGAGATGTGCGAGCTCGCTTAGAACGCGCTGCGTTCGGACGGAATTGTCGTCGCGAGGAGCCGTAGCCCGTCGAAAGACGCCCGTCTTTCGACGGGCTCTGGCGACGCGGTGATCCAGGAGTCGCGAGGCGCCCTCAGTTCCCCTCGGATTGCTCCCCCCGGGTCCCAAAGCCCGGGGGGAGCAATGACGCCGCTGGTTCGGCCCAAATGCAATATGAGCTAGACTTAGAGCACGACCGGATTCTGGCCGCCGTCCATGGATAAAGTCACCCCCGTGACGTAGCGCGCCTTCGCCGAGGCGAGGTAGAGAACCGCGTCGGCGATCTCTTCCGCCGACGCCATGCGGCCCAACGGGAGCCGCGCAATGCCGCGGCGCCGCGCTTCGTCGACCGAGATGTTGGCGATCCGAGCGTCGGCCGCGAGCCCCTCCGCCACCCGGTCCGTCTCGGTCAAACTGGGACTGACGCCGACGACGCGCACGCCCCTGCCGGCGTAGGCATTGACGGCAATTGGCCGGTCGTCCTGCCCTTGGGGGTGCTCGAATACCATGGCGAGCACATGGCGGTGGGCATGGACACGCTCGCCGTAACTCGCATCCTCGAGATGCTGGAAAGCGAGGCAAACCTCGTGGTCCTGCCGCCCTTTACTATGGGGCGGCCAGCTATGCCGTGGCGCCGCCGAAGCGCACAGGCACGCTTCACGTCGACGCCGAGGCGCTCATGCCCATCGCCAAGGCGATGTTTACAGGTCTTCTGCGCATCGGCTTCCGCAACATTCACCTCGTCATCCATCACCAGACCGAGAATTTCGCGGCCGGCATGCCGACGGACCTCGCGTTCAAATTCGCGGCCCGACAGGCCATCTTCGCCTTCCTCGAGGCCGAACGCGGCGAGGGATGGTGGGGCGCCGAGTTGATGGCCGACTACTATAGACGGCAGTCGACTGCCGACGACCCTTTCAACTGGATCAAGGCGCACCCTCTCATGCTGGCTTCGGTCATGGAGGGCTACCCATTTGATCACGCCGGTCAGGGCGAGACCTCGCTGCTCATGGCGCTCCTGCCGGAGGGCGTCGACAAGTCGCGGATCTCAGAGGACGAATGGTATTCCCGGTCCGCCCGCGAGGCGACGCTGGAGCTTGGGAGGCAAGGACGGGACCGTATTCTTGCGCACTTGCGCAAAGCGCTTGGCGTCGAGCGGGCAAATGCCCAGGGTCCCGGCAATTGACTTTGCCCTAAAACGCCAGCTTAAGTCATGGAACTTGCGCTAGCGGCGCGTTGGGTCAATGCGAGCGCGATGCGGCGCCGCGTGTCTGGAATTGCTACGTCGGCGCAAGAGGGAGGAATAATCAATGCGTGTCCAAGTCTACGAACAACTCATGGCGATGCAGAAAAGCCGTCGCGACCTTTTGAAAGGGGCCGCTGGCGCCGCCGCGCTGGCCGCAAGCTCGTCCGTGCTGACATCCACGCCGTCTTTTGCGGAAGACAGCATCGTGTCTCAAATCATGAAGATCCCTGGCGCGGGCAACGGCTCGCCGACTGACGCCGATTGGCAGAAGGTCGGCGCTCTCTGCCTCGGGCCGACCAAGGCCAACGTCAAGCCGGGCGAATTCGCTGGCGTCGAGTTCTCCTTCATGGGGCTCAACAACCAGAACCTCCACAACTTCCTGTTTTGCGGCTTCCTCACGCCATGGGAAGCCTACACCGGGGCGAAGATCAAGTGGATCGACCTCGCCCAGGGCGACTACAACGCGGCAGAGTTTTTTTTTTTTTTTTTTTTTTTTTTTTTTTTTTTTTTTTTTTTTTTTTTTTTTTTTTTTTTTTTTTTTTTTTTTTTTTTTTTTTTTTTTTTTTTTTTTTTTTTTTTTTTTTTTTTTTTTTTTTTTTAAAAAAAAAAAAAAAAACGCCTGCAGCAATCGATCGCGACCGGCACCGCCGACTTTGACATTCTCGAGATGGGCGCGCCGTTCGAAGGCGACATGGGTGTCAAGGACCTGCTCTCCGAGATGCCCGACTGGGTGAAGACGCAGATCGATTTCGACGACTACGTCAACTACCTCAAGCCGCCTGTCGGCACATGGGCGGGCAAAATCCATCGCGTCACCATCGACAGCGACTGCCATACCATCAATTATCGCACCGACGTCTTCTCCGATCCCGATCTCGCCAAACAATGGGCGGACTGGAAGGACCAGGCGGGGCTCGCGACGTGGGGGCAGCCCAAGACCTGGCAGCAGGTGCAGCAGGTCACCAAGTTCCTCAAAGGCAAGAAGTTCAAGGGCAAAGATGTTTACGGCTTCCTTGATCAGCCCAAGCCTTGGGGCGGATTCCAGTTCTACTTCACCGGGAGCCGCGCGACGGCTTATGCCAAGTACCCCGGCGAGAAGAACTGGCTGTTCGACGAGAACATGAAGCCCCTGGTCAACAACCCGGCCTGGGTGCGGGCCATCCAGGATGTGGTCGACGCCCTGCCCAGCGAGCCGGGGGATCAGATCAACGCCGATCCCAACACGACCGCGTTCCAGCAGTTCGTCACCGGGACGGGTTCGCTCCTGGAATGGTGGGGAGACATTGGCACATTCGCAAGGACGAGCGACACCGCGACGATCGGCGAGGTCCTCAATTTCGACATCCTGCCTGCTTCGGACGACGTCTACAATTTCCGGACGCAGAAGTGGGAGAAGCTCGCCAGCGGCCCCAACCATGCGCCGAATATGGCCTATCTCGGCTGGGGCATCTATGTGATGAAAACCGTCGATAGCGATCCGAAGCGACAGAAGGCCGCCTGGAGCGCGGCGGCCCATCTCGGCGGAAAGGACCTGTCGATGTGGACGGCGGCGTATCCCTCGGGATTCCAGCCCTACCGGAAGAGCCACACCAACCTCGATCTGTGGGCGCTCGCCGGCTACGATAAGAAATACATCGGATCCTACATGGACTCGCAGTCGACATCCTACAACCACCCGAACTCGGCGATCGAGCCGCGCATCCCAGGCATCTTCCAATATTATAGCATGGCCGAGGATGAACTGCAGAAGACGTTCGCGGGCAAGCAGACCGCGCAGCAGGGCGCCGATAACGTCGCCGCCGCCTGGGAAAAGCTGACCGACAAGCTCGGCCGGGAGAACCAGATCAAATACTACCGGATTTCGATGGGTCTGACCTAAGAGGTCCAATTCTCGGGAAATTTCGTCCGCGCGCATCGTGCGTAGCGGGCGGAATTGCCCCGAGTTTTTGCTTTCGAAAACGCGAAACGCGAAGGCGGACGAAGCGCTGTGAGCAGCGGGAGACTTGAAGCAGCGCACGATGAGGTTCTTCCCGAGCGGTCGTCGCTCGGCAAGTGGATCCTCCGTCTCGCTTCGGCAATCCTAATTGTTGTCGCAGCGCTGCAAATCGCGGAAGCGGCGGGCCTCGCTTCGATCGGCTTCGCCGACTGGCGTCCGACCCTCTACGCGTTCCTCGTATGGTGCGTAGCGCTAGGAATTGCCCAGCTTGCGGAGCGCGGCGAGCTCGGACGGCAGCGGTTGTTTGTGCTGCCCGCTCTCCTGTTCACCGGCGCCATGGTGATCTTCCCGACCCTGTTTGGTTTCTCCGTCGCCTTCACCGACTGGAACCTCAACGCGCAGGGCCACCCTCATTTCAACGGCCTCGACAATCTGCGCACCCTTTGGGCCGACTCTTATTTCTGGAACGCGCTCGGCAACATGGTGTTCTATGTGGCGACCGTCATCGTTCAGTACGCGATCGCCTTTGGCCTCGCGCTCGCGCTGAACGCCGACATTCGTGGGCGCAAATTCTTCCGCGTCGCGTTTCTCATGCCCTTCATGCTGAGCCCGGTCGCCGTGAGCTGGATGATCGGCAAGTCGCTCACGGAAAACCGCTTCGGGCCTTTGGCGAATTTCGCCAGATGGCTCGGCTGGGAGAATGTCACCTTTTTCACCGATCCGTGGATCGCCAGGACCACCATTATCGCCATGGACGCGTGGATGTGGATCCCGTTCATGGTGATCCTGCTTCTCGCGGGCCTGCAGGCGCTGCCGCTCGACGTGAAGGAGGCCGCCAAGGTCGATGGGGCGAGCACCTGGCAAACCTTCTGGGAGATCACGTTCCCACTCATGCTCCCGGTGAGCGTGACGGCGATCATCCTGCGCACCATCTTCGAACTCAAACTCGCGGACATCGTCATCAATGTAACGGCGGGCGGCCCAGCCGGCGCGACCGACACAATCTCGAGCTTCGTCTATCGCGAATACCGCGATCGCTCGAATGTCGGCTATGCGACGATGGTGGCCGAGGTCTATCTCGTCATCATCATCATCTTCATCACGCTTCTCCTGAGCGTAGCCCGCCGCTACGTGCGGAAGGTGACATGATGCGCCGACCCATGACGGAGAGCCGGCGATGACCGTGAACGCCGCCGCGGACGCCAATGCGCTCGATGAGCGCGACGACGCCGTCGCGCCACGGAGTTTCGGCAGCCTTATCGGACGCTTCGCGATCTACGCGCTCCTGATCATCTGGACCTTCATTGCGCTCTTTCCCATCTACTGGACCCTGTCGACCTCGATGAAGCTCGGGCGCGACGTTACGCAGGGCCATCTCATTCCGTGGGTTGACTTCATGCCGAGGTGGAAGGGATGGCAATCGCTCGGCCTTTCTCCCGACACGATTTTCAACACCTCGAACGTACGCGAGGAGTTCGTCGACAAATTCATCAACAGCGTGATCTGCTCGGTCGGCGCCTCTGCTTTCGCAATTGTCATCGGATCGCTCGCCGCTTACGGCCTCAGCCGTTTCGACTACAAATTCGGCCCTTGGCGCAACAAGGACATCTCCTTCTTCTTCGTGTCCCAGCTGATTCTTCCGCCGGTCGTCCTCGCGCTGCCGTTTCTCGTCCTCTACAAGGGGCTGGCGCTGCTCGATACGCGGATCGGCCTCATCCTCATCTACACATTGATGGTTCTGCCGATCGTGATCTGGGTGATGCGCGATCAGTTCGACACCATCCCGATGGAGATGGAGCAGGCGGCGCTGGTGGACGGCTGCACGATCTGGGGCGCCTTCCTCCGCATCGTCCTGCCCATCGCGCTGCCGGGCATGGTCGCGGCCTTCATCCTGTCGCTCGTCCTCTGCTGGAACGAGTATTTCTTCGCTTCCCTCCTGACCGGGTCTGACGCGCAGACCCTGCCTGTCATGGTGGCGAGCCAGACCGGCTCGTCCGGCATCAACTGGTGGACGATCGCGGCGCTCGCGACGGCGGCGATCGCGCCGCTTCTGCTCATCGGGATTTTCCTCGAGCGCTACATCGTCATGGGGCTCACGGCGGGGGCGGGCAAATAGCCGGCGCTCCCGTGTCCGACGCGAATCCGTCGCGCGAGCGTCTCCGGGCGCTCACGATGGAGCTCATGCTGATCCCTGGCCTCAGCGGACACGAAGGCCGTGTGCGCCGGCGCCTCGCCGCCGAAATGGCGGCTCTAAGCCTTGCAACGACGACCGACCGGCTCGGCAACTTGATCGCCACCGCGGAAGGCGATCCCGACCGTCCAAGCGTGATGCTGTTCGCGCATATGGACCAGCTTCGAATTCGTCGTCAGGAAAATCGAGCCGAACGGGTTCCTCAAACTCGAACGTCTCGGCGGCGTGCCTGAGCGGGCGCTTGCCGCCCAGGAGCTTCTCATCTGCGTCGGCGAGGGCCGCGACATTCGCGCAATCATCGGCAACAAGAGCCATCACGCGACAAGCCCTGAAGACAAGTATCGCGTCGTTCCCTACCAGGAGATCCTGGTCGACGCCGGCTTCTCAAGCGCCGAAGCCGCCTTGTCCGCGGGCGTCAAGATCGGGTCGCCCGTTGTCTATGCGCCGAAAGCCTTCACGCTTGCCGACGACAGGATCGCCGGAACCTCGGTCGACGATCGCGCTGGCTGCGCTGTGGTCGCGGAGGTCGCACGGCTTCTCGCGCCCATTCGTCAACGGCCCACGATCCATTTCGTTTTCTCGACCCAGGAAGAATACAATCTGCGCGGCGCGATGCCCGCGGCCCAGGCGCTCAAACCCGACATCGCCATCCAGCTCGATCTGATGCTCGCGACCGACACCCCTGATATGCAGGCTCGCGGCGACCTTGCGCTAGGAGGGGGGCCGGCCATGAGTCTCTACAGCTTCCACGGACGCGGCACATTGAACGGCACCATTCCGCATCCCGCGCTGGTCTCGCTCTTTGAGCGCGCTGCGGACCGCGCGGGCTTGCCGCTCCAGCGCAGCGCGCAAGTCGGCGTGCTCACCAACTCGTCCTATGTGCAGCTCGTCCATCACGGCGTCGCCGCGATCGACCTCGGCTTCCCCTGCCGCTACACGCATTCCGCTCTCGAGGTTTGCGATCTCTCCGATCTTGTCAGCCTCTCGGTGCTGGTCGTCGCCGGACTGTCGAGCATTGAGGCGGACTTCAGCCTCGATCGCGACGACTATCCTGAATGAACGCCACTCTCGGCATTGACATCGGGACCTACGAATCGAAGGGCGTGCTCGTCGACGCAGACGGCCGCGTGCTGGCGAGCGCCGCCCGCCCGCACGAACTCATCGTGCCGCGCGCGGGCTGGGCCGAGCATCGCGCCGAGCAAGACTGGTGGGGCGATTTCGTCTGGCTCAGTCAAAAGCTCCTCTCTGACAGCGGGCTTGACGCCTCGGCCGTGAAGGCCGTCGGCGCGAGCGCGATCGGCCCGTGCATGCTGCCCGTCGACACGAACGGCGCGCCGCTCATGAACGCGGTGCTCTATGGCGTGGACACGCGCGCCGCGCGCGAGATCGAGGAGCTGACCGCGCGCATCGGCGCCGATCGCATCCTCTCGCACGGCGGCAACGCGCTGACGTCGCAGGCCGTCGGCCCGAAGATCCTGTGGCTCAAGCGCAACCGGCCGGACATCTACGCAAGAGCGCGAATGTTCCTCAATTCGACGTCGTTCCTCGTGCATCGGCTGACCGACCGCTTCGTGACCGACCACTACAGCGCGTCCTCCGTCGCGCCGCTCTATGACATCGAGAACCGAACATGGAGCGACACCCTCGCGCCCGACATCACGGAGCTCGATCGCCTGCCGGAGATCGCCTGGACGACGGAGATCGCCGGAACGGTCACGGGGACCGCCGCCGAACAAACAGGGCTCGCGCGCGGGACGCCCGTGATCGTCGGCACGATTGACGCCGCAGCGGAGGCGATCAGCGTCGGCGTGCTGGATCCGGGCGAGCTCATGCTGATGTACGGCTCGACGATCTTCACGGTCCGGATCGGGTCCGAGCGCATCCGGGATCCACGGCTCTGGCATGCTCCGTGGCTGTTCGCCGACCAAGCCGCCTCGATGGCCGGGCTAGCGACCAGCGGGACGCTCACCCATTGGTTCGCCGACCAACTCGCGCGAGACCTCAGTCCGGAAACGGCGATGGCCGCGCTGGCGGCGGAGGCTCAAGCCTCGCCGCCGGGCGCCAACGGCCTTATTTTTCTCCCCTATTTCTCAGGCGAGCGGACGCCGTTACACGATCCGGACGCCAAGGGCGCGATCGTCGGTCTGACTTTGGCGCACACGCGGGCCGACCTCTACCGAGCCGCTCTTGAGGGCATCGCCTTCGCGACCAAACACATCTCGACACTTACGCCGAAGCTGGGGCGGCGCCCGCGACAATCGTCGCCGTGGGCGGAGGGTTGCGCAACCGGACCTGGACGCAGGCCACCTCCGATGTCTCCGGGTTCGCGCAGGAGGCGCGAAAGGTCAGCATCGGCGCTTCCTATGGCGACGCCTTCTTGGCGAGACTTGCGATCGGCGACGTCTCCAGATCAGCGATCAAGCAGTGGAACCCGGCCGCGTTCAGAATTGAGCCGGACCCGCGCAACGCGCGCCTTTATGAAAGGCGCTATGCGATCTTCCGCGAGCTTTATCCACGCACCCGCGACATCATGGCGGGGGCTCAGCGCGGATAATGAAATAAGCGGGGCCATTGCGAGCGAGGCGAAGCAATCTACCGTGTTTCAAGTCAAGGCGGGCTTGAAGGGTTTTTTGGCTTTGATCATTGCGTTGAGGGTGACGATGAGTTTTCGGATGACGGCGACGATGATGAGCTTGTGCGGTTTGCCGTTGGCTTTAAGTCTGTCGCGGAAGGCGATGAACGTCGGGTTATGAGAGCTGGCTGAGAGGGCGGCCATGAACAGGGTATCGCGCAGGGGCTTACGGCCGCCGGCGATGCTGGCGTGGTTTATGGACGAGCCGCCTTTGCAGGTGATCGGGGCGACGCCGACGAGGGCGGCGATCTTGCGGCGATCGAGCGCGCCGATTTCGGGGAGCCGAGCGAGGATCATCTGAGCATTCTTCGGGCCGACGCCTTTGCAACTGCGCAGGAGGCTGGCCTTTTCGGTCAGAATAGGGTCGCTGGCGATGAGGGCGTCGATGGCGTGCTGGATGGCGTCGATCTGGCTGTCGAGGACCTCGATCACCGCCCCGATCGAGGCCTTGACGCTGGCCTCGTGGACCTGATGGGCGCGGCAGCTTTTGGCCTGACGCAGGTCGCTCAATTGGTCGAGCCGGCTGACCAGGGCGGCGAGCGCGTGGGTCTGCGGGGCTGGCGAAGGCCTGGCCGGCTCGTCGGCGATGAAGGCGGCGAAACGGGCGAGCATTCGAGCATCGATCGCATCGGTCTTGGGCCGCGCCGCGCCGCGGCCTCACGCGAAAGCGCGGGCGCGATTGGGATGCACGCGGCGAAGCGGCAGGCCGAGTTGGGCCGCCACCAGCATCAGGGGGCGCTCATAGCCGCCAGTCGCTTCGCAGACCATGGCACGGCGGCCTTGCGGCCAGGATCCAGCCAAGGCTTCGGTGATGGCGGCGACCGTGTTGGCGATCCGCAGGGCGCGGCCCGCCGTATCGGCGATGTCGAGCCAATCCTTCGAAACGTCGACGCCGATGCACAAGGGGCCTGCAACAGCGGAAAGATCGGTTGAAGCCGACCGGCGACGAGCGACCATGGGCGCACCTTTCGGAGAGGGCAAGAAGGGCAAGAAGGGCAAGAAGGGAAGGTCCTCTGGCGCAGGATTGTAACTCGGGGTGGGCCCTGACCGCGACGGTGAGAGGCTGCTTCCAGGTGGCCGCCTCGCGGCAAGCTTCCCGCAACACCCACTCGCCAATCGAGAGAATAAGGCCGGTCTCTTCGGCGATCGGGATGAACTCCGACGGCTCGACGTCCCTGCGGGTCTGGCGCCTCCAACGCACCAGGGCCTCGAAACCCACAGCGGCGCCGCTCGGGATTTCCCTCAGCGGCTGATAGACGAGCCGCAATTCTTGCCGCGCGATGGCTTGGCGCAGATCATGCTCCAACAGACGGCGCTCGCGGACGGCCGCCCCCATGGACGCCTCGAAGAACCGATAGATTCCGCGGGCCTTCGTTCTTCGCCCTATAGAGAGCGGTGTCCGCATGCGTGAGCAAGACATGCGGATCCGTAGCGTCGTCGGGACAGACGGCGATGCCGATGCTGCTCGAAATTGACGCATCATCCGCTTCGGCCGCCCTGTCGCTTCCGGCGCGCAGGGTCTCCATAATGATTTCAGCGGCGCGGCCGGCGGCAGCCGGGTTGGAAAGACCCGACAGAATAATGGCGAATTCATCTCCGCTCAGTCGGGCGACCATCTGATCCCTATCGAGTGTGCTGGCGATCCGCGCGGCGACGGATTGAAGCATCTTGTCGCCCGCCGCATGACCAAACAGGTCGTTGACCTCTTTGAAGCGGTCGATATCAAGGCACAGGATGGCGAGCTTGCGTTCCGAGGACATCGCCAGTTCGATCTCCTGGTCGAGCCTCTTATTGAAACTGCTGCGGTTGGGCAGCCCGGTGAGCGAGTCGTGATGGGCGAGAAAGCGGATGTGCTGCTCCGCGCTGTTGCGCGCCCGAAGATCGCGCACCGCGATGGCGCGATGCGGTTTGCCGGCGAAATCGACTTGGCGCATGATGAGCTCGACTGGATTTCGCGATCCGTCGCGCGTGAGGAGATCGCCTTCGAGGGCGCCATTGGGGGAATCAAAAAGCCTGAGGCGCGTGCCTTCATCCGGGAGAAATTGGCGAACTTGCGCGCCGACCAGTTCGCTCGCAGCCAAGCCGACGAGCGCCGCGAAGCTGTCGTTCACGGTGACGATGGTTTGGCCGTCGCAAACCAGGAGGCCTTCCACTGCGGCGTTGGCTAGTCCGCGCATGCGCTCGGCCTCGAGATCGTCGCGCCGACGGTCGCGCAGTTCCTTGGCGACGCCGGCGAGCGCGAGAACGATGATGATCAAGCTTGCGGAAGCCACCGCAACCGCGAGCCACCCGGCCGGCAAAGACGCGGCGGAAAATTCAATGGTCGGATCGGGCAGAATCGCGGCAGCCGCCATCGCGGTGAAATGAAGGCCGCAGATCGCCGCGGTCAGTAGAAAGGCGCCAAGCATTTTCCAGCTGAGTGACGCGCTGCGCAACCCCGCCGCCAGCGCCATTGCGCCGATGAGACCTCCAAGCACGATTGACGCCGTGACAAGGAGAGGATCCCAGATGATGCGGCCCTCGACCTCGAATGCCGCCATGCCGATGTAATGCATCGCGGCGATGCCGCCGCCGACAATGGCGCCGCCGAGCCACGCGCGGCGCTTGGAGCCTGTCGCGACTGCCAAGCCAAGGGCCGTCAGCAAGATTGCGGCCATCAAGGAAAGAAACGTCAGCGTGATATTGTAAGCTGTTGGAAGTCCCGGCGAGAAGGCCAGCATCGCGATGAAATGGGTGGCCCAGATTCCAAAGCCGGTCGCGGTTGCGGAAACGCAGAGCCAGACCGTTTGCATGTGGCCCTTGGAGCCGCGCACATGATGAAGCAGGCTGATGGCCGTGACCGATGCGAGCATGCAGATCACCGCGGCCAGAGCCACGAGGCGAAGATCGTGCTCGTGCACGATGCAGCTATATACGGTTAACATTTAGCGCTTTTTCCCGCCGCTCGCTGATTACACGCAGTTAAGCTCTGCAAGCTAAAGGATACCGGGTAAAGCGCGGTAAACTTCCGGACTTAAAGCTTACGCGAACAATTAGCGCTCGGTTGCGCCGCAAAAGCCGCTATCAATCACCTCGGGCGCCGCCATTGCGATGGCGCCAGCAGCAGGGGCGGCAAAATGGACGCTGCTTATGGGGCAGGGGACGCCAATCGCAACGCACATGAACTTCCACTTCGGGCGGTGAAGCCTTTGTTTCGGAGCTCGCAATGGAATGACAGGTCTGGCGCCGGCCTGGCCCTTCCTGAGGCGACCCTTGTAGGTGGGCTTACCGCCCAATTGAGGCGTCCAAGGCCGCTGTCAGCTATGTCCGCTAAACGTCGATTCCAGCCGGCAGCTTCGCGCAAATGGCGGTCATTGCCCACGCGGGCGAGACCCACCGTCCACGTGCCTACCGGTCTTCGAGGTAGAAGGGCCAGTCGAGAGCGGTCGCGTAGATGGTTACCGCGTCATAAAACGGACCATAAACGGCACCTATAACGGCGGTATAGGCGGCGTTTCCGATCTCTCCAAGGCGCTTGTCGAAGAGTGCACAAGCGCGCGGCCAACCGGAGCAGGGTCGGCGTGGTCTCCACTTGCCTGCGGGGAGGAAACAATGAAAGCCAAGCTGCTTTTATCGGCCGCGCTCATCGGACTTATCGCGATGTCCCCGGCGATCGCCGAAACGGTCATTGTTCCTGTAATCCCAGGCTCGCTGGACGGCGCGGATTCGACCACTGGAGACGGAGGCAACGGCAAGGACGCCGCCGCGACCGCGAATAGCCCGTCGAATTCGACGAACTCCGCTTTCGCGACCGGGGCGCCGGCGGAAGCGGCGTGCCAAATGGCGGCAATGGCGGCCCCGCGAGCTCCTCCGCGACGACTATGACGACCGACGCCTCGGGAAACAGCTCGAGCCTGTCGAGCGCGACCGGGGCGGCGGCGGTCCTGGGAATCTCGGCGGCAACGGCGGCGCCGCGAGTGCGTCCGCCACCACAACAACGCCCGGCGCCTCCGGGACTATCTCGGCCACGACGACGGCGACAGGAGGCACTGCCGGCGGTGGAAATACCGGAGGAAACGGCGGTGACGCGACGGCGGCGGCGAATGCGATCGGCGGCAACGGCGGTCTCAACGGCGGCGATGGCGGCTCGGCCCAACGATCGAGTGGGGGCGCAGGTCCAGCTGTGTTCGGCCAATCGTCCGGCGGCCCAGTGGTTGTCCAAGGATCGGCGACGGCCGGAAACGCCGACCCGGCCTTTGGGAGCGCGGCCTCGGTTGCGCTCTCCAACGCCGTCGGCGGCGCGACCACGGACTCGCTGAGCTTGGCGCAGTCCGCCACCGGCGGCGGTGCCGGCGGCAATGCGCCCGGCGGCG
>CAVPPX010000033.1:0-79964 GCA_963707355.1 uncultured Alphaproteobacteria bacterium
AAAAGCGGCGCAAGATACTCCCCATAAATCCGCGTTTCGACAGCATGAGGTCGAGGTCTTCCTCCACGAACTTTCCTCCGTTTTTCACGATTTGGAAGGTCCGATGGATTGATATGAGGATAAGGATATTTGCGAGGGCGATCGCGAACAGAAACAAGGCCGAGACCAAGGTGCCGACGATGCCGCCGATGCTTGTGAAGTTGTCAAACTTGGATTGAAGGGCCGTAGCGGTGATTGCGATTGCGATGGAAAGCGCGACGACGACCGTTGAATGGCCGAGGGAAAAAAGAAGCCAACCGCTACGGGTCGTTTGCCTTCCTGCATCAATTTGCGGGTTACACTGTCGATCGCAGCGATATGATCGACGTCGAAGGCGTGGCGTAGACCGAATGTGTAGGCAAGCGTCGCGGTTCCCAGCAGAATGGGATAGTTGTGAAACGCCGTCAGAGCCCATAACCAGGCGGCGACATTCGCGGCGATCAGCAAAAGGTAGATGCCGATCACCTTGGCACGCAAATTCGTGCCTTCGTCGCTAAAAAGGCTCGACAGACCGTTGTGCATCTATGCCCCCAAACCACTTCCATGAAAGATTGAGACTAGTTTTTCGGATGCGTATGGACGTGTCTGTGCGACACGCCGTCATGAATGTGTGTAGCCAAGTCGATTGAAACGGGAACGAAGCTAGCCTGACCGTGTGTGACGCCACGTTCGGCGATGATTGTCTTCGCAAATTCGCGGACCTTGACGGTATCGCCGCGAAGCACCGCAACTTCGAGGCTAGCGTCATGATCGAGACGGACATGGTGGGTACAGCCTCCGTGATCGACAGTTACGCTTCGAGATAAAGTCCGAAGGCGCGCAATTCCTTTAGAGGACATCGTGCAACGTATGGACTATCGCCTCGATAGCTGCTGTGCAACGCCCTGCGACTGCCGAACGGAAATCTCGGAACGGATCGAGCGGCTCGATAGCACCATTTCGCCCACAAATGCGGCTATCGAGCCGATCGTCGTGATGAGCGCCAGGCCGAAAGCTGCAAGAAGCACGTTGGCGGCAGCGACCGATCGTCCGAAGCCTCCGATGAACAAGAGCAGCGCCGCCACGCAGCTCAATCCTCCACCGACGGCGCCGAGCATCACTGCTGCGTCGAGATGTTTCGATCGGTGGTGCAGCCGCGTTAGCTCTCTCGCGCAGTAGTGATGCGCCTGTTCGTCGGTTCGCATCTGACGGGATAGCTGTTCGACCCGGTCGGCGACACCATCGAGCCGGCTCGCGAAGACGCCAAGCAGATCGGCCAAAGCTGCGAGCAGAAAGGCGGGCGTCAGGGCAGTCTGAATGACGTGTGCGACGTCGTCGAGCGGTGTGAACAAAGCGGGCTCCTGAGCCGCGCCGCAACTCGAAGAAGCTACTTCGAAAGAGCAGTATGATCGCGGCGGCCAAGTGATTGAAAGACGCTGAATAAACTCGTCTTGAAGTCTCGAGAAGGCCGAAGCCTATAGCGCGGAGCTATCGTATTCATACCTTTGAAAATCGGTCGTTTTCCAGAAGAGACGGAGCATCGACCGCCATATGCCGTCTAGCAGTGACCATGCGCTCGGCGCCCTAACTCATGCGAGAGGATGTGACCGATGTCCCATCATTTTGACACGCCAACCGCGCGCGAAGATCCGCGGATCAACGTCTGTGATTTCTACCTCTTCGAGGGCGCACCCGGCGCAACGGTGATGGCGATGACTGTCAATCCCGATGCCGGGTTATCGGCCGTCCGATTCCTTCCGAGAGGAGGGGTTGTATGCCTTCCGTTTCGATTTGGACGGCGACGCGCGCGAGGAACTGACCTTCAAGCTGCGGTTCGGAACGGTCGAGCATAGTGCGCAAAACGAACATCGACATGTGCAGTCGTTCGAAGTGCGGCGGTCGGTCGGCACCTTAGCTACACAGGGGCTGGATGGCGACATGATCGCAATCGGGCGAACCGGCGAGACGATCGATGCCGCCGCCGGTGTTCGGGTCTTGCCGGTCTGGCGCCCGACCTGTTCGCGGGCGATGGCGTTGCGCTGGCACGTTTCCGTACTGCGGCGTTCCAGGACAACCGGTTTGATCCGGAGGCCTTTCTCAGTCGCAAGAACCTGTTCGAGCGCCGCAATGTCAGCGCTATCGTGCTCGAAGTCCCGACACCGATGATCGGCAAAGGGCGAGTGCGGTCCTGGGCCACGGTTTCGCTTATCGGCCACGCACCGGAAGTTCAAGTGTCGCGCTGGGGCTTACCCCTGATAACACATGTATTCATGCCCGATGAGGATATGCACGAAGCCTATAATCGGGCGACGCCTGCTGCCGATTTTGCCCAGTTCGCAAGCCAAATCGGAAAGGCCGCGGCTATGCTGACAGGCCTTGCCGGCTCGGCGGCCGAACCGGAGGAATATGCCAAGCGACTCATTGAAAAGCTGTGCCCGACGACCTTGCCCTATGAACTCGGCACAGCGGCCTCCTTTGATTTTGCCGGAATCAATGGCCGCGCGCTCGCCGACGACGTCATGGATGTCGTCCTAACTCTCGCCACCAATACTGCTCTGGGCGACGGTGTGAGGCCCGACGCGAAGCGCATTCGGCCCGAGTTTCCATATTTTGGCGAACCCTATTCCGGCGACGAGCAAAAGGGCGTGATGCCGGCCCGGGTTCCCCCGAAGGCGCGATGATGAAACAATTGAGAACCTTCGTGATCACGAGTTTGGCAGCCGTGGCGGGTGCAGGCCTCGTGACAATGGCGCGATCGCAGAATCCCAGCTCTGCCGCCGTAGCGTCTTTCAATGTTGATGGTTCCTTGAACCTGCCGCGAGGATACCGGCACTGGGTTCACATCGGGACGCGCCTCAAGCCGATCCGGGTCAACATTCTCGACGGACTGCCAACCAAAACACCAGAAATCTTCAACGCTTACGTGGAGCCGCATGCCTTCACGCTGTTCCGCAAAACAGGACGCTGGCCGGATGGAACGCAAATCGTCAAAGAGTTTAGCGCGGTACGCATTGGTCAGGGCTGCGACCCTGCGACGTTTCTTTGCAGTTCTCCAACAGGCGCCGGCATCTTCGAAAGCGATTTTGCAGGCCTGGGCATGATGGTGAAAGACGACAAGCGGTTAAGCGATGCTCCCGGCCACTGGGGATACTTCAGTTTCGGTCACAAGCCTCCGCCTTACAATCCTACGGCTTCCTTGCGACCAAAGAACACCTGCGAGGCCTGTCACGTCGCTCTCGCATCCAGGACCGATTATGTGATCTCGCAAGCTCACATCGGTCTCGCGGGAGCAGACGACGAGTCCCACTAAGAGGCCGGCCAAACACATCCGCGTTAAGCACACGCTGTTTGGTGCGCGGTTGCGGGAACGCGCTGATCCTTAATCACCGGTTCTTACACGAATCATGTGCGCTTCGCGGCGACAGCTTCGGCCGCGAAGGGTCGAGGTTTGTCGACTCCGCCTTTGGCCGTACCGTTTCGAGGGATTAATATCCTCAGACCGCGCGCGGCGGACCACATTGTTACACCATGTTTCGGTGAAAGACCTCGTCCATGGAAATGCAGCAGATCGTCTACTTCCGTGCACTTTGCGATGAGTTGAACTTCACTCGCGCGGCAGCCCGCTGCAAGGTTTCTCAGCCGTCACTCACGCGCTCGATCAAAAACCTCGAAGAGGAGTTCGGAGGCGCTTTATTCCATCGAGAGCGGTCGAACACGCACCTGTCCGAATTGGGCCGAATCGTAAAGCCACACCTCGACGAGGTCTTCAATCAGGCGCAAGCCGCGGCACGCCAGGCTCAAAGCTTCCGGGAACTCAAAACGACGCGTCTCAAACTCGGGATCATGTGCACAATCGCGCCGACAGATCTTGTCTCGCTGCTGGGCAATGTCCGAACCCGTCACCCCGGCATTCTGCTCGAGATTGGTGACGCGCCCGCGGCCAAGATAGACGACGATCTCCGCAACGGTGAGCTCGAAGTTGCGATCTTCTGTAAGGCCGGAGAAGAACGCGACCATCGCTTCCATTACCTGCCGCTGTTTCGCGAAAGGTTCGTCGTTGCGGTCTCCCAGGACCATGCGCTGGCGAAGCTAAAGGAAGTAAGGGTGCCGGATCTGATCGGAACTCCTTATCTGCGACGAATGAATTGCGAATACGGGGACTTTGCTCGAACAGTGTTCAATCAGCAGGGCCTTTTCAATGAGATCGTCTATTCCAGCGATCGCGACGATTGGATTCTCGCACTCGCAGCCGCGGGAATGGGCTATTCCTTCATGCCAGAACGCTCCGCGCGTCAACACGGCGTGGTCGCGAAGCCGCTCGTGGACCCGGAGTTCTCCCGCGAAGTGAGCCTGGTGACGGTGCGTGGGCGGCCGCATTCACCGGCCGTAGGCGCGCTCGTACACGAAGCGATGTTGGGAACGTGGTCGAACGACCGTGCGCTGGCGGTGCGACAATGGACCGAGGAGCGAGAGTTCGCGGCATTGTATTCGCCGATGGGGCGGCCTTCGATCCCGCCGGAAAAGCTGCTGCGGGCAATGCTGCTGCAAACCTTCTATTCCATCCGCTCGGAGCGTCTTTTGATGGAGCGGCTGGAGTACGACCTTCTGTTCCGTTGGTTTGTCGGTATCGACGTCGACGACGCGGCGTGGGACCATTCGGTGTTCTCGAAGAACCGCGATCGGCTGCTGGACGGCGACATCGCGGCGAAGTTCCTGTCGGCGGTGCTGGCGCAGCCCACGGTGAAGAAGCTTCTCTCCACCGACCACTTCTCGGTGGACGGCACGCTGATCGAGGCGTGGGCGTCCATGAAGAGCGTCAAACCGAAGGATTGCTCGGGCGAACGGCCGACCGAGGGCGGCGGACGCAACACCGAAAGGGACTTCCACGGCCAAAAAAGATCGAACGACACGCATGCCTCGACCACCGATCCCGAGGCCCGGCTCTACCGCAAAGGGCAAGGCAAGGAGGCGAAGCTGTGCTTCATGGGACATAGCTTGATGGAGAACCGTCACGGCCTGTTGGTCGATGCCTGCCTGACGCTGGCCGACGGTCATGCCGAGCGGGTGGCGGCGCTGCACATGATCGAGCCTCGCGCCGACCGGCCGCAGGCGATCACGCTCGGCGCCGACAAGGCCTATGACGCGGAAGACTTCATCAACGAGTTGCGCTTGATGAAGGTGACGCCGCATGTCGCGCAGAACACGAGCGGCCGAAGTTCCGCGATCGATGGGCGCACGACCCGGCACGGCGGTTATGCCGCCAGCCAGCGGATCAGAAAACGCATCGAGGAGGCATTCGGCTGGATCAAGGTGGTGGCCGGCCAGGAGAAGACGAAGTTCCGCGGCCGCGACCGTGTCGGATGGGCTTTCACCTTCGCGGCCGCCGCCTACAATCTAGTGCGGCTGCCCAAGCTACTGGCGTTGCCCGGCTGATGGCCAAGCTTCCCTCCCTCGCCAAGGCGTTTGCCGGACGCTGGCGCATCGTCGAAATGGATGTCTGGGACAACGACTTCCTCGATCTCATCGAGGAGGCGCATTTGACCTTCAAAGGCGCAGCCGACGGCGAGATCGCCTTCGGCGCGCTGAAGGGCTTCCTCGATGTCCGCTATAGTGCCCGCGACGGCTCCGCATGCGCAGAGTTCTCGTGGGAAGGACATGATGAGAACGACCCAGCCTGCGGCCGCGGCTGGGCTGTCTTCGGTACCGCCGGTCGCCTCGTCGGCCACCTCTACATCCATAACGCCGACAATTCAGGTTTCGTCTGCGAACGCGCCTGACTTCTTCAACACCCTGCTAGGCGGGTTCACGGCTGGTGGGTCGATCGACTTGCCGTCAATCAACCGGTGCAGCAGGTTCAGGATGTGCGTCTTCGTTGGCGCGCCGGCCTCCAGCGCCAGTTCGACGGCGGTGAGCACGGCCTGCTCGTCATGCTGGAGGACCAGGGCGAGGATCTCGACCGTCTCGCGGTCGCCGCCCGGCGCCTTGAGCATGCGCTGTTGCAGAGCCCGGAAGGCAGGCGGGAGTTCGGCGAACGGCGCGCCATTGCGGAGTGCGCCCGGCTTGCGCTGAATGACCGCCAGATAGTGCCGCCAATCGAAGACGGTCGTCGTACTCTTTCGTTGGTGAGAGCGGGCAAAGACGCGCCGATGCTCGCAGACGATCTGCCCTTCGGCGGCGACGACGATACGCTCGGGATAGACCCGCACGCTGACCGGGCGATTGGCGAAGGACGCCGGCACGCTGTAACGGTTGCGGTCGAAATGGATCAGGCATGTCGGCGAGACGCGTTTGGCGTATTCGACAAAGCCGTCGAATGGCCTGGAAAGCGGCATCAGATGTTGGGCTTCTTCAGACCACGCGTCAGAGATCATGCCTGGATGCGAGCCGTGCGAGGTCTGCGCCCAAAGCTCCTGGCAGCGCCTCTCCAGCCAGTCGTTTAGCGCCGATAGCGAGGGGAAGCTGGGCGTCGGCTGCCAGAGCCGATGGCGAGCGTCTTGGACATTCTTCTCGATCTGCCCCTTCTCCCAGCCGGACGCCGGATTGCAGAACTCCGCCTCGAACAGGAAGTGGCTGACCATGGCTGCGAACCGTGTGTTGACTTGGCGCTCCTTGCCGCGGCCGATCTTGTCGACGGCAGTGCGCATGTTGTCGTAAATGCCCCGCCGCGGCACGCCGCCCAAGACGCGGAAGGCGTGGTTATGGGCGTCGAACAGCATCTCATGGGTCTGCTGGGGATAAGCGCGGAGAATGAAGGCGCGGCTGTAGGAGAGCTTGACGTGAGCGACCTGCAGCTTGGTCCGCTCGCCAGCAATGACCGCCCAGTCCTCTGACCAGTCGAACTGGAATGCCTCGCCGGCCAAGAACGTCAGCGGCACGAATACGCCGCGGCCGCAAGTCTTCTGTTCCTGTTGCCGAGCGGCCTTCCAGTCGCGAGCGAAGGCCGCCACGCGATTGTAGGAGCCGTCGTAACCGAGGGTGGCCAGATCGGCGTGCAATTGCTTGGTCGTCCGCTTCTGCTTGCGCGACTTCCCCGCCTCCTGCCGCAGCATCTGCGATAGCTTGACGGCGTATGGGTCCAGCTTGCTGGACCGATCTGGGACGTTAAACTTCGGCTCGACGCTGTCCGAACGCAGGTATTTGCGGACCGTGTTCCGCGACAGTCCTGCGCGCCGAGATATCTCCCGGATCGAGAAACGATCTCGATAATGCCAGCGTCGAATAACGCTCAATAACTCCATGTCGATCACTCCGATGCCCCCTGCCAAGGCTAAGGGGGCGAGGTTCGAACATGGGTCAGTTCTCGGTGGAAAAACTCGGGCTGCCCGGGTCAGTTCTCAGTGGAAATCAACACCCCGAGTTTGGAGCGAAGCTCGCGAGACCATCCAGGCGTCCATGGCGGCGAGATTTTCAGGAGCCGCGCGCTTCGAGGCCGAGATGAAGATCCGCACTTTTGACGATCAGATACGAGACGCGCTCTATGTCGCACACTTTCCTGAGGCTTACGACGAGCGGGAGGCTTTGAGCCTCGTCTGCATGTTGGACATCAGCGACCGCGTCGAGGCGCAAGCGAAGCTCTCGCGCATGCAGGCCGAGTTTGCTCATGCGGCGCGCGTTTCGATGCGGGAATTGACCGCTTCGATCGCCCATGAGGTGAACCAACCGCTCGGGGCAATCCTCACAAGCGGCGAGACGGCGATCAGGTGGCTCGACCGTCAAGAGCCCGACCTCGGCGAACTGCGCGCGCTGGCTAAGCGCACGGTTTCTGATGCAAGGCGCGCGGGTGATGTTATCCGGCGGATCCGCTCGATGGCTTCCCACGGAGAGCCGGAGCTGGTTCAGCTAGCCCTCAACGACGTCGTCGAAGAGGTCATGCTGTTCTTGGGCCGGAGCTTCGGCGCCAAGCCGTGCAAGCGACGCTCGATCTGGCTCAGGACCTCCCCATTGTGCGGGGTGACCGGGTCCAACTCCAGCAGGTCTTCGCAAATCTCGCGGTCAACGCGCTGCAGGCGATGGCAGGCCAACGAGAACGCCGCCTCCTCATCCGGACTGCGATGACAGACCCCCGCAAAGTCTGCGCCTTGGTTGAGGATAATGGTCCCGGAATACCCGAGGACCAGCTTCATCGTTTGTTCCAAAGCTTCTTTACCACCAAGAAAGGCGGCATGGGTATTGGCCTCGCCATCTGCCGATCGATTGTGGAGGCGCATGGCGGCCGGCTGGAAGCAGCCGATCTATCCGGCGGCACCGGTGCGCGATTTCGTTTCACGCTGCCGGGCATCGCTGGATGAGCTGTCGGACACCTCTGCCAGAGGGCCGCATAGTCCGCAAGGCTGAACCACGACGCCGCTGATGCCGGCCTGCTCCTCCCTTGCGCGTTGTCGACCAATGACCGCTATTTGCGCTCACCGGACGGCTGGAGTCGACGTTGGGCTGATTCCCTCCTTCGCTGGCGACCGCCGACGGTCGCAGACTGATCTCTTGCCCCTTCAGGTGGCGTCCGCCGAGACTGTGCGCGGCCTGCTCACCGCGCTGACGGCGACCAACGCGACGATATTCGCGGCAAGCGCGATGATGCCGACGTTGAGGTCGCGGATCGCCTGCGGCAGGGCGGGGAACAGCGAGCCGATGGTCGCGTGCGTGAAGCTGAGGACCGCGGCGACGAGCGCGCCGACCAGAATTCCGGCGAAGGCGCCGGCCGACGTCGCCGGATTGCGCGGCATCAGGCTCACGACGACGGCCGGAAAGAGCTGGGTGACGAAGCTGTACCCCACCAAAAGCATCGTCACGATCGTCGCGTTGCCGGTTAAGGTGAAATAGACGGCGACCAGCATCACGATGGGCACGAGCCACTTGGCGAGGGCCACGGTCTGGGCGTCGGTCGCCTCTGGACGCAATCGGCCAATCAGGTTCTTGGAAAGCAGCATTGCGGCGGTCATCGCGATCAGCGAGCCGGGGACCAGCGCCGTGAAGACGCCCGCGGCGCCGATCAGGCCGACCACAGCCGGCGAGAACTCCTGCGCCGCCAGCTTGAACAGCGCGAGATTGGTGTCAGCCCCCTTCAGTCCGGGCACTTGCAGCACGGCGGCGAAGCCGACGAAGAACACGAACAGCAGTATAAGCTGGTAAATCGGCAGGACAATCGCATTGCGCCGGAAGACGCGGGCGTCCCTCGCCGAGTAGGCGGCGGCGAAGGATTGCGGCCACATGAAGAAGCCGACAGCGGTCAAGAGCACGGTGGAGATGAACCATGCGACGCTCTGCCCGCTTGCCGGGAAGACAAGGAAGCCGGGCTTGGCGGCGGCGATCTGCTCGAACATCGGGCCGATGCCGCCATAGAGATGCAGCGGCAGATAGATGCCGATGAAGAGCACCACGCCAAGGATCAAGATGTCCTTGACCACCGCAGTATAGGCCGAGCCGCGGATCCCGGACATCATGACATAAACCGTGACGATCGCGGCGCCGATCCAGATCGCCGCGTCCTTTGGAATCGCGCCGTAGCCCGCCGCCGTGACGATGATGCCGAGGCCGGTGAGTTGCAGCACGAGATAGGGGATCAGCGCCACCAGATCGACAATCGAGACCAGCACGCCCAGCGACGGGCTCGCATATTTGCGGACGAAGAAATCCGGCTGCGAGTGCAGGCCGTGCTGGCTGCCGTAGCTCCAGACCAGGGGCAGCAGGAAATAGGCGATCACGTAGGCGAGCGAGCCGTAGGCCAGGATGTAATAGACCGGAGCCCCGAGCCCGTAGGAGAAGCCGGACGCGCCCAGAAAGGTGAAGGTGGTATAGATTTCGCCGGCCAGCAGCAGGAAGACGAGGATCCAGCCGAAGCCGCGCCCGCCCACCGCCCATTGCTCGAGGTCCATGTCCCGCCCGCCGCGGGCGACAAGGCCCAGAGCCAGGGCGGCGAGCGCGGCAAGCGCGATCAGGGCCAGGGCCGCGGTCATGGCGCGTCCTCGCGGTTCGCCGGATCGATCAGATAGACGACGCCCATGATGATCGCCGTCAGCACGACCCAAACCGAGATCCAGCCGAGGGGAAAGGGCATCCCGAGGATGAACGGATCCACCTCGTTATGGACCGCCGGACCGATCAGCATGCCGATGAACGGAATGACGGCCAGCCAGTGAATTGGTCTCATCAGGGCGCTCCGATAGGCTGGCTCGCGATCGAGGCTTAGGGAGCATACCGGGTGCAGCCGCGCAAGCTGCTCCGCAGGAATTGATTGACGCGTGTGCAACAGCGTCACGGCGAACGCCGGACGGGACGCGTGCGTGAAGGACCGCTCCCCGGCGCTTCTCTTCCGTTCCGAGATCGAACACGAACGCGCGCCATGGGTCCGATTTGATCCGATGGCGACGTCGCGCGAATGACCGCTATTTGCGCCAAGCTGCCGTATGAGGTTGACACGCGGAAAGGCTCGATCCGACCCAATGGCGATCTTCGCCGCCCACGATCGAACGCCGCGAATCGACGTATTGCGGACCTAACTGACCGCGGCCTTGGACGCCTCAATTGGGCGGAAAGCGGACGTTGATCTCTGAGCGCCGAATGGACGTTGACCCGCTCTGCGCCTGTGCTACCGGCATGGACATGCCCTTTAAAGTCCGAGTGCTGCACCCAGACGGGCATTGTCATGTCTGGATGGCGCCCGCTGATCAAGGGCTATTTTCGGCGTTGCGCTGGTCGTGGGTGCGGTCATGTCTTCGGCCTTTGACGCGGAGAATTGAGTCCGCCGGCCCTGATGTTGTCCGCTGATCCTTTGCCCCCATCACGCGAGCGCGCTTGACTGCGCAGACAATGCCGCGGGCTTCAGGATCAATCCGTTTTCCTGCGCATCACCTCTCAGTCACCCTCGATTCCTCTGCAGCGGCGCTCTTGGCGAGCCTCGACTGCGAACTCTAGCGGCGCTCCTTACGCCGGAATTTCCCGATAGACCGTCGTGCCGCGCATGATCGCGAACGCGATACGCGCCATCTTGTTGGCAAGCGCCACGGCGACGAGCTTGAAGGGTTTCTTCTCGATCAGCCTCTTGGCCCACATCCGCAGCGGGTCGGTGTGCGGCTTACGGTGAAATAACACCGCATGGGCGCCCACGACCAGCAGTTTGCGCAAATAGCGATTGCCCATCTTTGATGATCGCTGCAGATTTGCGGAAGCGTCGCCTAAAGCCGCATGGGACTTGGCATCTGGACGAGGTCTATCTGAAAATCGACGGCCGAATGGTCTACCTTTGGCGGGCCGTCGACGCCGAAGGCGAGGTCCTCGACGCGCTGGTCCAATCCAAGCGAAACAAGCACGCAGCCTTGAAGCTGATGCGCAAACTTTTGAAGAAATATACCTTCGTTCCCGAGCGATTGGTCACCGACGATTTGCGATCATACAACGCCGCTGTCCATGTTCTTGGGATCGAGCACTCCCACGAGCGCGGGCGATGGAAGAACAATGGAGCCGAGAATTCGAATCAGCCGACGCGGCGGCGGGAGCGCAAGATGCAGCGGTTCAAGAGCACTGGCTCAGCGCAGAAATTCCTGTCAACTCATGTCGCAGTCTACAACATCTTCAACGTCCAACGCCATCTCACCTCAGCCAAACCCATCACGCGCTTCGTGCTGCGGCTATGGACATGTGGCAGACGGCGGTCGCAGCGGCCTGACGATTTCTTGAGGCGCCGAATCTTGGTGCTCGCCGCACGGCGACGTGACAAAGCCCTCGTCGGTCAGGATGAGGCGTGCGGCGGATCGCCCTGCATCAACTGCAGCAGCGCCTCCGGGTCGGTCGCGCTGCCGCAGACGATGCGGTGCGGCCCGAGCGCAAAACATCGCCCGCGCGGGCGCGGCGATAGCGTTAGGCTGGGGCGCGAGCGGACCCTGCTCAACGACGTCGTCCGCTTCGCCAAGGACGAGCCGCTCTGCCGATTTTGCTGTCCGAAGCGGCGCCGGCAATCCCGCGACACCCTTGGCGGTGATCGGCCGGCTGAAATGAAACCCCTGCATTTCATCGCAATCGTGTTGCCGAAGGAAGGCGATTTGATCCTCGGTTTCGACCCCTTCGGCGATGATTCTTCAGATTGAGCTGTCGACCCAGCGATATCACCGCGCTGGCCAGGGCGCGGTCGCTCTCATTGCTTGAGAGGTCCTGGATGAATGATTTGTCGATCTTCAGCCGGGCGACTGGAAACGTCTTCAGCGCGCTAAGGCTCGAATAGCCGGTGCCGAAATCGTCGATCGAGGCGTTGCGAGAGATTTATAACTGGACCGGACCGGCCGAGGATCGCGAGAAGCTTGGGGCGGCCCTCGCACAGCACGCGGCGATCGTCAGTGATCTGGCTGGCTCGACCCCCAAATCCTTCTGTGTATGGAGGCCAGGTAGCCGATCGCCTCTGTCCCATCATGCTGCCTTACCAACTCGGATCGGACGCGAGTTTCGACTTCGCCAGCTTCAACGGCCGAACCTCGCGGACGACGTCATGGACGTCATCATTACCCTTGCTAGTAATTTCGCTTTGGCTGACGGCGTGGCGCCGGACAAAACGAGGATACGGACGGAGTTCCCTTATTTCGGCGCGCCATTCACAGCGCAGGAGCAGGTCGGCAACCCGCCGGCGCCCAAACCCACTCCGAAGACTGAGGACCGCCCGTGAAGTCCCCACGCCAAGAAGGCAGTCGCGGCCGTGGCGCTTCTCACCTCGGCCGCCGCAGCTTGGTCTTTCGCTCACGCCAAGTCGGAAGCACAGGTCAACCGGGCTCGAATTCGTCGCGGACGGGTCGGCTACACGTCCGATCGAATGGCGGCAGTGGGTCCACGTGGGCACCCGATACAAACCCATCGGTCTGAACATCCTCGACCAGAAGCTGACCAAAACCCCCGAGAGGTTTTGTCACGCCAACGGTCGCCGACGTCTCTTTCGTGAGTAAGATGGCCGATGAAGATATCGTTCACTCGCCACCAATTCCCGCCTAACATCATCCGGCACGCCGTGTGGTTGTATCTTCGCTTTACCCTCAGCTTCCGCAATGTCGAAGATTTGCTGGCCGAGCGCGGGTTGGACGTCTCCTATGAAACGGTCAGACGATGGGTGTGGAAGTTCGGGCCGTTGTTCGCCAAGAAACTTCGCCGCTGACGTCATCGGCCCACCTCGCATTGGCATCTGGACGAGATGGCGGTTCTGATCGCCGGCAGGCGATTCTGGCTCTGGCGAGCGGTCGACGCGACGAAGGCGAGGTTCTCGATCTGCTGGTGCAGCGGCGACGCGACAAGACGGCAGCCGTGAAACTGATGCGCAAGCTGCTCAAAAAGGACGGCTTCGCGCCCGACGTGCTGGTGACTGACCAGCTGCGTTCTTATACCGCAGCGAAGTCCGAACTGAGATTGACGGCTCGCCATGAGCAGGCCCTGCGGAGAAACAATCGGGCCGAGAATTCGCACCTGCCGGTTCGTCGACGCGAACGGAAGATGCAGCGGTTCAAATCGCCCGGATCAGCACAACGGTTCCTGTCCGTCCATGCCGCAGTCCAGAACGCATTCAACGCCTAACGCCATCTCGTTTCCCACAACACGCTCCGCGCTCTCAGAGGCGAAGCGTTTCAGAATTGGCGGGCGGCAACTGCGGCCTGAACAAGAGCGAGCCCTTCGACTTCTCGTTCGGCCAGCCCAAGTTCACGTGACAATCCCGCATGCGCCGAACTGATACGAGCCCGAATATTGCCTCTCCACTTGCCGAGCTTAGCACGGAAAGTCAGGCGTTGCCGAACTCAGCACGGAAAGTCAGGCAGACCCACTTTCGATCCAGCGATAGGACTCCACGGACGAAAGAGCCCAGGATGGCGGCTTGCACGTCGCCATGATCCCCCGATATGACGAATCCGCGGCGGGTGGATCCAATTTGCTGAGGAATGAAATCGTGGCGAAACAACCCTGGCGGGTCGGATTGTTGTTTTCACAGACCGGAGTCACCGCAGGCATCGAACAGAACGCTTTGCAGGCGAGCCTGCTCGCCATTGAGGAAGTCAACGCCGCCGGCGGGGTGCTCGACCGTCCGATCGAACCGATCGTCACTGATCCGGAATCGGCGCCGAAGAAACACCAGACGCTCACGGAACGGCTGCTGACCGTGGATCGGGTGAGGCTGATTTTCGGCGGCTACATGTCGAGCTCGCGCAAGATGACTATTCCGGCCGTCGAGGCGTTCCGCGGGCTGTTGTTCTATCCGACCCTCTATGAGGGTTTCGAATATTCCCCGAACTGCATCTATTCGGGCGCCTGTCCGAACCAGAATTCGCTGCAATTGGCCCGCTATTTGCTCCAGGTCTACGGCAAACGCTTCCTGATGATCGGGTCCAATTACATCTACCCTTACGAAACCAACCGAATCATGTCCGACCTTGTGATACAGGCGGGTGGCAGGGTGCTGGACGAGATTTACGTGCCGCTCGACGCCGAGCCTCGCGACTTCGGCAAGGCCATGCGCCAGATCGAGAAGCTCAAACCGGACGTCGTGTTCTCAACCGTCGTCGGGCGCGCCACCGCGGTAATGTATCAGGCCTATCACGACGCCGGGTTCACCGCGGCGCAGGCGCCGATCGCAAGTCTGACGACGAGCGAAGTCGAGGTGGCCAAGATGCCGGCGAACGTCGCCGAAGGCCACATCACGGGCGCGCCATTCTTTGAGACGCTCGCGACGACGGCCGCGAGCCTCTTCGTACGCAACTACAAGAAACGCTTCGGCGAGGACGCCCCGGTCTCGGCCTGCGCCGAAGCGGCCTATTTCCAGATGCATATGGCGGCCCGCGCCCTTCGGCGCACGGGGACGGACGACCCGGATATCCTGCTGCGCGAACTGCGCGAAGCGGAATACGACGCGCCTCAGGGGCGGGTGCGAATCGACGCCGAGAACAATCACACCTTTCTTTGGCCGCGCGTTGCGCGTCTCGACGCCGCGAAGAGGTTCCAGATCGTCTGGAATCCCGGCATGCGAGTCAAGCCCGACCCTTATTGCGTCATCCAGAGCCTGGATGACTGGTCCGCGGATCCGCTCACGTCGAGCGCGCTCTGAACGCCGAGGCGCGATCGCATGTCGAAGAGCGCTCTTCGCGATCTGCGCGACCTGAGGGTCCAGGTTATTCATCCGCCGGATGAGGAGGGTAAGAGCCTCGTCGAGCATCTTAAACGCATCGGCTGTACGGTCGAGGCCGTATGGCCGATCCCGGACAGCCCGGCGGCGCATGCGGACATATTGATGCTCGCGATCGACTTCCACGCGCGCGAGGAGATCCGGGACCTTCTGCGTGGCCAGAACGACGAAGGCCCCACGATCATCGCGATCGTAAACTACGAAAATCCCTCGACGCTGCAGCTCGTGCTGGAATTTGGCGCGCTGGCCGTGACGGAAAAGCCGATACGGCCCTTCGGCCTCCTGACGACGGTCATCCTTGCGCGAACGCTCTGGATCAATCGTCGCGAACGCGCCCGGAAGGTGCGCAAACTCGAAGCCAAGCTCTCCGGCATCCAGAAGATCCAGCGCGCGAAGACCATCCTGATGCAAAGTCAGAACCTGACCGAGGACGAGGCTTACGCCACCCTTCGCAAACAGGCCATGTCGAAGCGGATCGCGATGGAGGAAATGGCCAATGCGATTGTCAACGCCAACGAGCTCTTGACAACGAAATATTCCCGACCCTAAATGTCGTGGTCGGCAATGTGCGATGCAGCACGATGCTCGATTTGGCCGCCCAACAATGTCGTTGGCGGTCTGGCGCTGAAGCCCGAAAGATCCGGAAGGATCGTTCGGGCTTTTTTGTTTTGGCGTCGGGGTGTGCGCCCGGCGTCATTCCACCCAGTCTCCGCTCCGCGGACTGAACGTTTTTGTTCGACCGTCGAACGCGACCGACCAGACGTGCGTCCCGACAGACGCGCGAACGCGATCCTGTGCCTTGGGAGGGCCATTGATGCCAATCAACCGCCGCGCATTCCTTCAAACGGGGATAGGGGGCGCCGCCGCCTTGGCTGCTCCCCCGTTGCTAACGGGAGCCGCATGGGCAGCCGACACGATCGACGTGGGGGTGCTCTTCTCGCTGACCGGCGGCCTCTCGATCATCGAGAAGTCGCTGCACGACGCGACGCTGATGGCGATCTCCGAGATCAACGCCTCGGGCGGCGTCATGGGCAAACAGGTCAACGCCATCGTGGAGGACGGCGCTTCCGACCCCAAGACCTACAATGAGAAGGCCTCCAAACTCGTCATAGAGGACAAGCTGCCGACGGTGTTCGGCTCCTACACCTCCGCCAGCCGCAAGGCGGTGCTTCCGGTGTTCGAGAAACGCAACGCGATGTACTTCTATCCGACCTATTACGAAGGGTTCGAGTGCTCGAAAAACGTCGTCTACACAGGCGCCGTGCCGAACCAGCAGCTGTCGAACTTCATCCCGTGGATCATCAAGACCCTCGGCAAGAAGACGTTTTTCATCGTCGGATCGGACTACATCTATCCGCGCGAAATGGCCAAGGTGTGCAAAATCCTGATCGAGCAGAACGGGGGCAAATACGTCGCCGACGAATATCTCGAGCTCGGCCATTCGGAATGGGGTTCGATGGTCAACAAGATCAAGGGCTCCGGCGCCGACGTGGTGCTCTCCAACGTCGTCGGCGACTCGGTCGTCGCCTTCTATCGCGAGTACAAGAACCAAGGCTTGACTCAGGACAAGCTGCCCATCTGCGCGACCGTCACGTCCGAAATCGAGATCGCCGCGATGGGCGCTGAATATGCCGCGGGCAGTTACACGTCGTTCCCTTATTTCATGGCGATCGACCTGCCTGAGAACAAGAGCTTCATCGAGCGCTATCGGGCCTTCGTGAAGGACCCGAAAGCCGTCACCCATCACGCGATGTGCTCCGCTTATTTCCAGGTTTTCATCTGGAAGCAGGCTGTCGAGAAGGCCAAGAGCACCGCGCCCGACGCTGTGCGGGAAGGCGTGCGCGGCCAGACCTATGATTCGCCCGGCGGCCAGGTGAAGATCGAGCCGGAAAACCTGCACACCTGGCTGACGCCCCGCATCGCACAATGGCAGGCAGACGGGCAGGGAAAGATCGTCGACGCGTACAAGGAGCCGATCTTCCCGCTGCCGTACGCGGCCTACGGCGAAACGCCGACGAATCTCTTCTGCACGCCGAATGGCGTTGACAAGGCGAAGCTAAGGGCGGCGCTCGCGTCGACCAAATAGCGGGTTTGCGTCGAGGACGACTTCCGCACGGATTGCCCGCTCGCCTCATGGTCTAGAGGCGAGCGGAGCGCCTGCGCGGGACGAACGGCCCGTTCCATCCCGCCATCCCAAGCTCGGGGATCCGAATGCTTGACGTTATCTTCATCGGCCTGAGCCTCGGCTCCATCCTGCTGATGGTCGCGCTCGGCCTCGCCATCACGTATGGCGCGATGGGCGTCATTAACATGGCGCATGGCGACCTCGTGATGGTCGGCGCATACACGACGGTCATGTCGAGCATCTGGCTGCACCTCGGCTTTCTCGCCGCCATTCCCGTGGCCTTTGTCGTGACGGCGCTAATCGGGCTGGCGATCGAGCGGCTGATCGTCCGCCACCTCTACGGCCGGCTACTCGACACCCTGCTCGCCACATGGGGCGTGGCGATCCTGTTGCAGCAAGCGGTGCGGCTGGAGTTTGGCGCTTCGTTTTTCGGCCGGCACATCGAAGGACTCGGGACAGGTCTGCAGAAAGTGAACGTGCCCGACTGGATGACGGGCTCGATCACGATCGGCGACGCCGACATCAACATCTATCGCGCGGTCATCATCGTCATTGCTCTGATCATGACCGCGGTGACCTGGTTCATTATGTACCGCACGTCGATAGGCATGCAGGTCCGCGCGATCATTCGCAATCCGCAGATGGCGGCGGCGTGCGGCATCGACGTCGATCGCGTCAATGCGCTCACCTTCGCCTACGGATCAGGTCTGGCCGGGATCGCCGGCGTGCTCATGTCGGGCTTCAAGACGGTCTTTCCCGACATGGGCACGCCGCTCGTGGTCGACGGCTTTCTCGTCGTCGTCGTGGGCGGCGTCGGCAGCTTGTTCGGATCGCTCGCGGCGTCCGGATTGCTTGGACAGATCAACGGCGTCGTGGCCGCATTTTCGAATGACATCCTTGCGCGCGCCGTGATCTTCGGCGTCGTCATCGCCATCATCATCTTTAAGCCGAACGGCTTGTTCTCCTTCAAGGGGCGCTGAGCCATGATTTCCAGACGGAGCGTCGAAATCGCCGGCTATGCGATCTTCATCGCGCTCATCCTTCTGGCGCCGCTGGTCATGGGCGAGTTCTGGATCAATCGCATCGCCAAATATCTGGTGTTCGGCATGCTTGGCGTCGCGATCTGCCTCAGCTGGGGCTACGCCGGCGTCCTGAACCTCGGGCAGGGGCTCTTCTTCGGCGTCGGCGCCTACATGATGGCGATGTCGCTGAAGCTCGCGAGCACGACCAGCCAGCAGGCGACCTCCGACACGCCCATTCCGGACTTCATGTTCTGGAACGCTGAGCCGGGCGCCAAGCAGGAGCTGTGTTGCATTACCAAGACGTCGTTCCTGTGGATTCCGTTTCAGAGCGAATGGTTCGGCTTCGTAATGGCGATCGTGGTCCCGACGCTGATTGCCGTAGGACTCGGCGCGGTCATTTTCAGAAAGCGCATTTCCGGCGTGTTCGTCTCGATCATCACGCTGGCGCTGGTGCTGCTCGTGCGGCTCCTCATTATCAACAACCAGCCGCTCACCAACGGTTTCAACGGCCTGACCGACCTTGGCAATTTCACGGTCGGCGACTTCAACTTCGACAGCTTCAGCAAGGCCACCTACTACGTCGTGGCGATTGCGCTCAGCCTCACACTCATCGGCTCCAGGCTTCTGGTCGAGACCCGCGCCGGCATGGTCCTGCAAGCCGTCCGCGAAGACGCCAATCGCGCGCGCTATCTCGGCTTCGACGTCCCGAACTACCAGATTTTCTTCTTCGCGGTGTCGGCCGCCATCGCAGGATTCGCCGGACTTCTGTACGTCAACGTCGCCGAGTTCGCCTCGCCGACCTTCATGGATCTCAGCTTCTCGATCACCATGGTCGTCTGGGCGGCGGTCGGCGGACGGAACTCGCTGCTGGGCGCCTGCATCGGCGCTATCCTCATCAACATGGCGGAAGCCGGGATGAGCGAGACGCAAGCGCTGGTCGAAAGCTGGAAGGCGATCATCGGGCTCATCTTCATCCTGGTGGTTCTGTTCCTGCCGCGCGGCCTCGCCGGTCTCGCCAACGACTCAATTGATCTGCTCTTGCGACGACCCGGCCGGCCCGCGCGCGACGCGCTCGGAGCCACCTCCAGCAAGGGAGCCGTCTGATGGCGGCCTCGGCGCTCACGCTCGATGGCCTCGGCGTCGATTTCGCAGGCTTCAAGGCGGTATCGAACGTCTCCACCATCGTCGAGGAGGGCGAGCTTCGTGTGCTTCTCGGCGCCAACGGTGCGGGCAAGACCACATTGATGGATCTGATTTCTGGGCGCACGCAGAGCACCGAGGGGCGCGTCTTCCTGTTCGACCATGAAATCACCAACCGCGAGGAGCACGTCATCGCGCGCGCCGGTCTTGGACGAAAGTTTCAAATCCCAAGCGTGTTCAAGGAGCTTTCGGTCCGCAGGAACCTCGAAGTCGCAAGTTGCCCGGGTCGCAGCGTCTTCTCCAACCTCCGCTTCGGCTTTCCGGGTGAGAGCCGCGACCGCGTCGAGAGCGTGCTCGATCTCGTCGCCCTGGGCGACGTGCAGCACGAGACCGCCGCCAATCTCAGCCACGGGCAGACCCAGTGGCTCGAACTCGGCCTCCTTATCGTGCAGGCGCCAAAGGTCTTGCTGCTGGACGAACCGACCGCCGGCATGACGTCAGGCGAGACCAAGAAGACGGCGCGGATCATCAACGATCTCAGGGGCCTCCACACTTTGATCGTCGTGGAGCACGACATGGCTTTCGTACGCGAGATCGCCGAGCGCATCACCGTCCTGCATCTCGGCCAGATCATCGCCGAAGGCGGCATCGGCCAGATCGAGAGCGACCCAAAAGTGAAGGAAGCCTACCTCGGGTCAGGAGGCATCCACTGATGATCCAGCTCACCAACGTCAACAGCTTCTACGACCGCAGCCACATTCTTCACGATGTGTCGCTCGCGGTCGGCGACGGGCAGGTGCTGTCAGTGCTGGGGCGCAACGGGACCGGCAAGACGACGCTGCTCAAGACGCTGATGGGCCTCACCGACAAATCGACCGGTCGGATCGAGTTTGCGGGCAAGGACATCGCGACCGAACCTACCTATCGGCGAGCCCGCGCCGGCATCGGCTATGTGCCGCAGGGCCGCCAGATCATCCCGGACTTCTCGGTGAGGGACAACATCCTGATGGGCGCTTTCGCCCGCAAAGACGGCAACCGGGCGATCCCCGATCTCGTGCCGGCTCTCTTTCCCTATCTGATCGACAACCTGAATCGTTCGGGGGGCCTGCTTTCTGGCGGCCAGCAACAGCAACTTGCGATTGCGCGCGCGCTCGCCTCCGAGCCCGCCATCCTGCTGCTCGATGAGCCGACAGAGGGCATCCAGCCAAACATCGTCGAGGAGATCGAGGAGATCATCCTCCGTCTGAACCGCGAACAAGGCCTGACGATCATCCTCGTCGAGCAGAATATTCCCTTCGCGCGCAAGGCCGGCGATGCCTTCGTCATGCTCGAGAAGGGTCGTGTCGCAGCCTTCGGCGGCCGCGAGGACCTCTCCGATGACCTCATCCACCGTCATCTTGCCGTGTGAGCGCCCGGTCTCCTCGGCACGAATGGTTCGTCACCGGATAACAGCATCGTAAGGACACGCCCCATGCTTCACGGCGATATTTCTTCCAGCAACGACACGGTCGGCGTCGCCGTCGTGAACTACAAAATGCCTCGAATGCACACCAAGTCCGAGGTTCTGGCCAATGCCCGCAAGATTGGGGAAATGCTCATCGGCATGAAGCAGGGCCTGCCCGGCATGGATCTCGTGATCTTCCCGGAATATTCGACTCACGGCATCATGTACGACGCCAAGGAGATGTACGAGACAGCCTCCACCGTCCCGGGCGACGAGACCGAGATCTTCGCCGAGGCCTGCCGCAAGGCCAAGGTCTGGGGCGTGTTCTCGCTCACCGGCGAGCAGCACGAGGAGCATCCCAAGAAGGCGCCATACAACACGCTCATCCTCATGAACGACAAGGGCGAGATCGTCCAGAAGTACCGCAAGATCATGCCCTGGGTTCCGATCGAGGGCTGGTATCCGGGCGACTGCACCTATGTCTCGGAAGGCCCGAAGGGCATGAAGATCAGCCTCATCATTTGTGATGACGGCAACTATCCGGAGATCTGGCGCGACTGCGCGATGCGGGGCGCCGAACTCATTATCCGCTGCCAGGGCTACATGTATCCCGCCAAGGAGCAGCAGATCACGATGTCGAAGGCGATGGCCTGGGCGAACAATTGCTACGTCGCGGTCGCCAATGCCGCCGGATTCGACGGCGTCTACACCTATTTCGGCCATTCAGCGATCATCGGCTTTGACGGTCGCACACTCGGCGAATGCGGCGAGGAGGAGATGGGCATCCAATACGCCCAGCTGTCGAAATTCCTCATCCGAGACGCACGCAAGAACGGGCAGTCGGAGAACCATCTTTTCAAGCTGCTGCACCGTGGCTACACGGGCATGATCAATTCGGGCGATGGCGACAAGGGCGTCGCGGCGTGTCCCTACGATTTCTACGCCAAGTGGATCGCCGATCCGGAAGCCACCCGGGAACTCGTCGAAAAAATGACCCGGGACGCGATCGGCACCGAAGAGGCGCCGATCGAGGGCATCCCGTTCAAGAAAGCGGTCGGCCACCGGTGATCGAACGCAACCGGCGGGCGCGACAGCCCCGCCCGCCGGCCAATGAAAGGAAACGGGGAGATCTTGAGGAGGCTCACGAGCAACACGACTCAGGAGCACGAAAATGACGACGCGACATTCGACTTTGGAAGACGCGGAAGAGCAGGTCGACCACCTGCTCGGTGACGAATACGAGCACAAGCCGGTGCCTTTGGGCGCGCGCCGAAGCTTGTTCTCCAACGTGATGGTCTGGATCGGCTTTCCGATGATCATCACCGGCGCGATGACCGGGTCGATCCTGGTCCTCGGCATGGGGTTCCAGCGCGCGCTGACCGCCATGATCATCGGCAATATCTTCATGTTCGGCTATGTTGGCCTGCTTGGCCTTCTCGGCGCGCGAACGGGGATGAACTTCGGCCTGATCGCGAGCCGTGTCTTCGGAACGAAGGGCTTTGTCGTCGCCTCGGGACTGCTCTCGACGTTGCTGCTCGGCTGGTACGCGGTGCAGACGGGCATCACGGGCGCGCTGGTCAGCAGCACCTACGGCCTCAACTATGTCGCGATGACCGTCATCGCCGGACTGCTCTATATCGGGGTCACCTTCATCGGCGTTCGGGGGCTGCACTGGATCGGCCTGGTCTCGGTGCCGCTTTTCGTGATCCTCGGCCTGTTCGTCGCCTTCCACTCGGCCTCGACCACGACCTGGTCGGCAATCATGGCTTACGCAGGAAACAACGGCGCGGCGTCGATGTCGATGGGCGCGGGCCTCACGGTCGCCATCGCGCTTTTCGCGGACGCGGGCACGGTGACGCCCGACTTCAACCGATGGGCGAAAACGGGGAGCGTTTCGTGGATCGCGACATTCAGCGCGTTCCCGTTCGCCAACCTCGTCGCGATGCTGGTCGGCGGCGTCATGACCGCCGCTCTCGCGGTTCCGAACGCCAATCCGTTCGGCACTGACAACATGTTCGGCTACATGAACCACCTCGGCATCGGCTGGCTCAGCGTTCTCGCGTTCGTCTTTCTCTACGTAAACCTGGGCTCGGTTTGCTCGCATTGCCTCTACAATTCGTCCACGGGCTGGTCCCGCATTCTCGGCACGCGCATGCGCTTGATGGCGATCGTGCTCGGCGTGATCGGCATCGTGATCGCGGCGGGCAACGTCTGGGCGTTCTTCATCGAATGGCTGTCGCTTCTCGGCATTCTCGTTCCCCCGATCGGCGCCGTCATTCTCGTCGACCAG
Organism: uncultured Alphaproteobacteria bacterium; assembly: GCA_963707355.1. Taxonomy (GTDB): domain Bacteria; phylum Pseudomonadota; class Alphaproteobacteria; order Rhizobiales; family Beijerinckiaceae; genus Roseiarcus. The sequence goes on from CAVPPX010000033.1 coordinate 23,176, forward strand.
TATCTGACGCGGTCCGGCGTGATGGCGATGGAAGACTGGCGTCCAAGCGCTTTCGCCGCATGGGCGGCGGGCTCCATCGCGGCCTTCGCGGTCGAGAAGCTCGCGCCGGAATATTGCACGGCGATTTCCGCGGCGGTCGTCGCCGGCGTCGTCTACTGGGGGCTTTGCGCCTTCGGACCAAAGAGCGCTCCGGCGCTCGCCCGATAGGCAAAGCGTGTCGCGGCGGCCAGCGGCCGTCGCGGCTTCAAATGCAAGGGTGAGAACGAACCATGTCGTTCCGGGAGCACAAGCGATCCCTGCGAGTCGGATTGGGACAAGACCTCCTGTCCTCGCCGAACAACACGCCGGAGCTTCTTTCTCGTTGATCAGGACTGTCGCCTCATGACCCTTATCGACCGTGTTTTGGGAAGTCGCGTCGAGCCCGCGATGGCCGAGCGCCTGCATCATCTTGAGCATCGCGGTCGCGTGGACATCCTGACCCTGCCCACCGATGAAATGTCGCGGCGGCGTTTCCGCGCCAGGAGCGAAGGCGGGGAGGACGTCGCGATCGCGCTGCCGCGCGACCAGAAATTGTTCGACGGCGCCGTGCTGCTGCTCGACGAGGAGCGGGCGCTTGTGGTCCGCGTCGACAAGGAGCACTGGCTGCGACTCGAGCCGCGCTCCCTCGCCGACGCGGTCGAGCTCGGCTATCAGGCCGGGAATCTGCACTGGCGCGTACGCTTTCAGGGGGAAGCGCTGCTCGTGGCGCTCGAGGCGCCCGTTGATCATTATCTTGCCCGGCTCGGCCCGCTGCTGGAGGCTCGTCGGGTCGTCACCTCGGTCCTTCCGTCCGACTGATGATGCGCGCGTTGCTCGCCGCCCTATGGCAAAGTGACACCGCGTTTCCAAATGGCGGCTTCGCTTTCTCGAACGGTGTCGAGGGCAGCGCGGCGATGCTCGGTCGGCTCGATCGCGCTGGGCTCGCCTCCCTTGTCGAGACTGCGCTGAGCCGGCGCTGGGCGACATCTGATCGTCCCGCCCTGCTGCACGCCTTCCATGCCGCGGACCTTGGGCGGCTCGCTGAAATCGACCACGCCTATGACGCGGCCGCCATTCCGGAGCCGCTCAGGTCCGGTTCGGCCCGAAACGGCCGCGCCTTCCTCACCGCCCATGCGCGCCTTCTGACGCCGGACGCCGACGCGCTGCGCGACGCCATCGCCGCGAAAAGCTGCATCGGCCATCTGCCGGTTGCGCAAGGTTGGCTCTGGCGCCGCATCGGCCTGACAGAGGAGGGCGCGATGGCGGCGTCTGCCTACGCTTCCGCCGCGGCGATGACGAATGCGGCGGTGCGGCTCGGCGCGCTCGGCGCGCTCGACGCGCAGCGCGTGGTTTCCGATTGCCTGCCTCTGATCGCGGAGCTGACGAAAACGCCGTTCGATCCCGGCGACCCGATCATGTTCGCGAGCGCCGCGCCATGGCTCGACATCGCGATCATGCGGCAGGCGCTCACGCATTCGCGTCTTTTCTCGAACTGACGAGGCTAACCGACGATGCTGCTCACGCCGACCGAAATGGAGCGGCTGACGATCTTCACTGCGGCGGAGCTGGCGCGTAAACGTCGCGCGCGCGGGCTTAAGCTCAACCATCCTGAAGCCGTCGCCCTGATCACCGATGAAATCCTCGAAGGGGCGCGCGACGGGCGTTCGGTCGTGGAGATGATGAGCGTCGGCTCGACCATCCTCACCCAGGAAGACGTGATGCCCGGCGTCGCCGCCATGATCCCGATCCTGCAGGTCGAGTGCGTGTTCCCGGACGGGACGAAGCTGGTCACGCTGCACCAGCCGATCCGCCCCGTCGAGGGTGGCGCGGCTGACACCCTCGAGCCTGGCGAACTCATGCCGGCGCCGGGCGACGACGTCATCCTCAATGCAGGACGCCGCAGCGTTACTCTGACGGTCGTGAATACTGGAGACCGGCCCGTGCAGATCGGGTCCCATTATCATTTCTTTGAAGCCAACAAGGCGCTCGATTTCGAGCGCGGCGCCGCTTTTGGCCTACGGCTAGACATTCCGGCCGGCACGGCGGTGCGCTTCGAGCCCGGACAGACCAAGGAGGTGACGCTCGTGACCTATGGCGGGCGGCGCGAGGTGACCGGCTTCCACGGCCTCAGCGAAGGCCCGACCGATTCGGTCGCGGCCCGCGACGGGGCGCTCGCCCGCGCCCGCGCCGCCGGCTTCAAGGGGGCTTAAGCGTGGCCAGACTGTCGCGCCGCGCCTATGCTGAACTCTACGGGCCGACAGTCGGCGATGGCCTCCGTCTCGGCGACACTTCGCTCGTCGCCGTGATCGAGAAGGACCATGCCGTCTATGGCGACGAATGCCTTCACGGCGGCGGCAAGACCTTGCGCGACGGCGCGGGTCTTGCAGCCGGCGTGACAAGCGCGCAAGGCGCGCTCGACCTCTTGCTCTGCAATGTCGTCGCGATCGACGCCGTGCTCGGCATTGTCAAAGGCGATCTCGGCGTGAAGGATGGCCGCATCGTCGGCTTCGGCAAGGCTGGCAATCCAGCGATCATGGACGGCGTCGACCCGCGCCTAGTCGTCTCGCAGGCGACGACGGTGCGCGATTGCGAAGGGCTGATCGCCACGGCCGGCGGAATCGATGTGCATGTGCATTTCGATTCCGCGGGCTTCTGCGAGCACGCGATCGCATCGGGCGTGACCACGATGATCGGGGGATCGCTCGGGCCGATTACGGTCGGCATCGATTCTGGCGGCCCGTTCAATGTCGGCAAGATGCTCCAGGCCGCCGAGCACTGGCCGATCAATTTCGGCTTCCTCGGCCGCGGCAATTCGCACAAGCCCGCTTCGCTGGTCGAGCAGATGGAAACTGGCTGCCTCGGCCTCAAGATACACGAGGACTGGGGTTCGATGCCGGCGACGATCGATGCGTGCCTCAAGGTCGCAGACGAGCTCGATTTCCAGGTTCAGATTCATACCGATACGCTAAACGAGTCCGGCTTCCTCGAGGACACGCTGGCGGCGATCGGCGGCCGCACCATCCATATGTACCACACTGAGGGGGCGGGTGGCGGCCACGCGCCCGACATCATCCGGGTCGCCGGAATCGCCAACTGTCTGCCGTCTTCCACCAATCCGACCAATCCCTACACGGTCAATACGTTCGACGAACATCTCGACATGACGATGGTCTGTCACCACCTCAACCCGGCAATCCCGGAGGACGTGGCCTTTGCCGAGAGCCGCATCCGTCCGCAGACCATCGCCGCCGAAGACGTGCTGCACGACATCGGCGCCATCTCCATGCTGGGCTCCGATAGCCAGGGCATGGGTCGCATTCATGAGGTGATCTGCCGCACCTGGCAGCTCGCCTCGAAAATGAAGGATCAACGCGGGCTTTTGCCGGAGGACCTGCCTCATCGCGGCGACAATGCGCGGATCCGACGCTATATCGCCAAATACACGCTTAACGCCGCCAGGACCTTCGGGATCGCCCAGCATATCGGCTCGCTTGAGGACGGCAAGATGGCGGACATCGTGATCTGGCGTCCGGCTTTCTTCGGAATTAAGCCCGAACTCGTCGTGAAGGGCGGCTTCATCGCCTGGGGCGCGATGGGCGACTCCGCCGCCTCGCTGATGACCTGCGAGCCGATCTCTTTCGCCCGCAATGGGGCGCGTTCGGCCGCGCCGCGCCGGCCCTTTCCGCCTGCTTCGTTCATCCCCGCGCGCTTGAGAGCAACCTTGGCGCCGCGCTTGGCCTCTCCAAGGCGCTGCTGCCGGCGCGTGGAACGCGGAGCTTGCGCAAGTCCGACATGCTCTGGAATGATTTCCTGCCCCGACATCCGCGTCGATCCGCAAACCTTCGAGGTCTTTGTCGATGGCGCGCTCGCGACTTGCGAGCCGGCGGCGCGCCTGCCGCTCGCGCAGCGGTACATGCTGCGATGAGAGCCCTCCTGAACGACACGCTTCCCGCGAAGGTCGGAACCGCCGCGCGCGTCGGCATCGGCGGCCCGGTCGGTTCGGGCAAGACGGCGCTGATCGAAAAGCTCATCCCGATCCTGCAGGCCCGCGGCGTGAACCTTGCTGTCGTCACCAACGATCTCGTGACGCAGGAAGACGCGGAGCGCATCCGCCGCTCGGGCCTTATCGACCCGGCGCGGGTCGCGGCGGTCGAGGCGGGCGCGTGCCCCCACACGGTCATCCGCGAGGACCCGACTCTCAACATTGCGGCTGGCGACGAACTCGAGGCCAGTTTTCCGGGCCTGGAGCTCATCTTGTTCGAATCCGGCGGCGACAATCTCGCATCCACCTTCTCGCTCGATCTCGTGGACTGGTGGATCTTCGTCATCGACGTGGCTGGCGGCGACGACATTCCGCGCAAGCGCGGTCCAGGCATTTTGCGCAGCGACCTTCTGGTCGTGAACAAGACCGATCTTGCGCCCCATGTCGGCGTCGATCTCGACCGCATGCTGGACGAAGCCGCCTCCGTGCGCGGCGGGCGTCCAGTCATCGCGACGAGCCTGCGTCGCGGCGAGGCGGTAGAGGCCGTCGCGGACGCGATCTGCGAGGCTGTTCTGTTCCGTCCATGAACACGCCGGTCGCCGTCGGCGAGGTTGCGGCGACAGTCGCCCGTTCTGACTCAGAGGTCGAAGCGTCTTTGAGCTTCGCGAGTGGCGGCGGCCGCACTTTTCTCGCGCGCCAATCGGTCCCTTATCCGTTCCACATCACGCGGCCGCATCGTCTCGACGCGGCGCGGCCGGACATCGTCACGCTTTATCTGCAATCAGCCTCAGGCGGCCTCTATCACGGCGATCGCCTCGCCCTGTCGATCGAGGCGCGTCCGGACGCATGTGCGCATGTGACAAGTCAAGCCGCGACCGTGGCTCATCGGGCGGCGGCCGAGTCGATTCGGGTCTCGACCCGGCTGACCGTCCATCCACGCGCGACGCTCGCCTTGACGACGGATCCTTACGTGATGTTTCCCGGCGCAAGGCTCGCCGTCGCGACCGAGGTTGTCCTGCATCCTGGCGCCTCGGCGCTGCTCGCGGAGGGCTTCGCCGCCCACGATCCCTCGGGCGGCGCCGCGACTTCCGCAGCCCTTGAGACCGAGGTGCGGGTGCGGACCGAGAGCGGCCGGACGCTCGTGGAAGACCGCAGCCTGTTCCGCGGCGACGATTTCGCCGGCCTTGGAGGAGCGCTCGGCGGCTGGCGGTCGATGGGCTCTGTTCTCATACTGGGCGGGACGATCGATCCAGAAGCGCTGCAGTCGCGGCTTGATGCGATCGGAGTCCTTTCCGGCGCCTCGCGCCTGCCGAACGAAGCTGGCTGGAGCGTGCGCCTCCTCGCGAAAGGCGGCGGGGGGTTAGCGCGCGGGCTGGAGCTTGTTTTTGCGGCGGGTTTCGAGGCTTTGACTGGTTGCATACCCGCGCGCCGGCGGAAGTGAAGCCTTCAGGCGCCTGGGAAGTTCTCGCTCTGGCGCGGCCTCCGTGTGACCTCCGGCCGCCCGAGCGGGAGGCCGTCGCTGGCGCGCTGACCTGGCTGGTTGCCAATCCCGCCGCGACTTATCGATGTCACGACATCAGCCGGACAGAGCAAGTTGCTTTGGATCGAGGCGGGCAGAAGAGAACCGCTCGGGTTGCAATAGTTTGCGTAAAATCAGAAATTGAGTTAAGCTTGGCCCATGAACAATCCCAGCTTTCCGTATGCCAAATCGCGCTGCTGCCGCGCTGCGGTTCTGGTCCGACGGCGACAAAAGCGCGAGGAAAAATTTTTCAGCGAAAATCCCGTGTAAGCCATTGATGAGGCTCGAATTCGGACGAGAGAATCCAAGGAAATCCAAGGAAATCCAACCCCCAAAATCGGGGGCATTCAGATCAAAAAGGGGTCGAGCCAAGAGAATCCAAAACACCGACTCCATCCAGACGCGAGGCAGTCTAATAGACACATTTAATCAGTAGAAATGCAGAGCCCCAAGGGCTTTAGCGCCGCTCGCCTGTGTTTTAGCGTCGCGCCAGCCGGAAATAGAGCTCGGACAGGCGCCCCGGCAGATCCTCGATCCGGCGAACCGGGAGGTGGTTGCCGCGTCCGAAGACGGCGGCGCCCGCGCCCTCCTCGTTGGGATCGAGGGTCAGGCCGAACGTGTCCATGCCTCGCGTCCGCAAGTTGAGCACCGCGCGCCGGGCGTCTTCCACCAGATCCGCGGGATCGGCGACGTCGATGTCCGAGGGGCGCCGTCGGTCAAGACGAGGACGAGCCGCCGCATCGCCGCGATCGGCTCAAGCTCGGCGCCCGCGTGGCGCAGCGCCGCGCCAAGCCGGGTCGAGTAACCGGGCTTCAGCCCCGCGAGCCGGCTCATGGCGGCGGCGTCGAAGGTCTGGTCGAAATCCTTGACCCGGACGATCCGCACCTCTTCCCGCCCGATGGAGGCGAAAGCGCGCAGGGCGAAGCTATCGCCCAGCGCCCCCATGGCGCGGGCCAGCGCGGCGACGGCGTATTTCTCGACGTCGAGCACGCTTGATCCGGCGGCGGGCACGCGGTCGCGCGTCGATTCCGACATGTCGATCAGAATGGTCGCCGCCATGTCGCGACTGCGTGGGACCTTGCGGAGGTGAATACGCTCGTCCGGGATCTCGCCGGTCCGGAGAGCCTTCGCGGCGTCAATCGCGGCGTCGAGATCAAGGTCGAGCCCGTCCGGCTGCCGCTTAAGTCGGACGGGCCGTCCGACCCGCGCGGCGCGCACAAGCCGGTCGATGCGGGCGACGAGACCGGGGTCTTTGGCGAGGGCCTCCTCGAGTCGGTGAACCGGCCCCGGGGTGGGCGCGATCTCGCGGACGGTCGTCCAGTCCGCGCGCTCGATCGCAGCCGTCCGGTCCCATTCCGGATAACGGGCCACAACGATCCCGTCGTCGCGGGAGGGAGCCTGGCGCGCGCGCCCCCTTTCCTCGGGCCGGCTCTCGGCCTCGCTCCGGTCGGCCTCTTCCGGATCGTCGGTTTCCTGCTTCTCGACCCGGGCCGCCTCGACCGGCGCCTCCATCTCTTCCACGGATTGGTCGGGAGGCGGAGGCGGCAGCGCCCAGAAACCCAGATTGTCGTCGCGATAGACTGGCTCGATGACGAAGGCCTTCGGGTTGAACGGGATCCGCATCTGGCCAACGTCGTTGCCGAGCGCGCCCCCGATCCGCCGTGACAGTTCGGGATCGGAAAGGTCGGGCTCCGCTGCGAACAGTGTGCGGCCCTTGGCGATGAAGCCGTCTGCATCCTCGTGGTCTGGGTCAAACAAGGTCCGGGCCAGCCTCGCGAACAGGGAGGGAGCGTCCCGCAGCGCCGAGGGTTTTGCCGTGTGGAACGTCCCCCACAGCCGGCGCAGTCCAGGGAAGCGCCGCATAGCCAGCGCCTCGACGCGGGCGTCCTCGACGAGGCCGACGAGCGCGACTTGCGCAGGCTTCAGCGAGCCCAGCTCGCGCCGCGGGCTCCGATAGGCCAGGTGCGCCGTCGCATGCGCTACGGCGGCGCGAAAGAGGTCCTTGAGCTGCTCGGGCGCAACGTCGGAGAAGGTTTCCGGGATTCGGACGGTCCCGGCCGTGACCGTCGCGCGGCGCGGCAGCAGGACGCCAGCGGTTCCGAACGCTGGATGGATCGGCGCGCCCGCGCCCCACAGCGCGGCGGCGTAGGCCATGAGCCGCCGCTGTTCGACCGAGAAGGCGGAACGTCCTGCGAGTCGGTCGAGCAGGCGCCGGGCCTCGGGGTCGGAGAGCTGGAGGAAGGCCATGCGGCGGCCACGATCCTGCGAGGCGCGCAAGGCCGTGGCGACGAAGGTCTCGAAGCCGTCGGTTCCGCAAGCGTCCAGTATTGCCGCGCTGGCCCCGGTCGCGGCCGCGATTGCCTCCGGCTCCTCACAGGCAAGCTGGGCGAGGCCCCGCCACCAGGCGGCTTCGGATCCGGTCGCACTACGATCCAGTAAGTTCATGAGGCCGATGCGTGCTTCCATCGCGCTGCGGGTCGCCGACGCGCCGGCCAAACGGCAAAGCTCGGTCGCCGCGGCGACCTCGGTCGCAAGCCACCGCAGCGTTCCCGGGCGCGCGGACGATACGGCTGTGAGGCGAAACGCTCCCAAAAGGGCCACCGGCCCCGCATTGGCGTTGGCGAGCTGAAGCACGGCCTCGGCCCAAGCCTCAAGTTCGGCGAGAGAGGCGGCCTCGTGGCGACGAAGAGCGAGGCGAAGGCCGCCCGCGAGCGCAGGCCGCTGGCGCGCCATCTGCCTGAGCTGCGCCAGCGCGCTCCCATCGGCCGAAGCCGGTTCGCCGCGGGTCGCCCGGGCGCTCACAGGCAGGCGGTGATGGCAGCAGTCAGCGCCTCGCGCATGTCCCGATCGTCTGTGATTGGCAGGACGATGCCGGACTGTACGGCGGCCGCCAGCGGGATCCCGCCACCGGCGAGTCGCGCGGCATGGATCAGCATTCGAGTCGAGGCGCCTTCTTCAAGACCGTGACCCCGCAAGTTCCGGGACCGTTCGCCTATATCGACCAAGGTTGCGGCGAGCTGCGGTTCTGCGCCGGCTTCGCGAATCACAATTTCGACCTCGACGGCGGACTTGGGATAATCGAACTCGATCGCGACAAACCGCTGCTTGGTTGATTCCTTCAAGTCCTTTACCGCGCTCTGATAGCCGGGATTATAAGAGATCGTCAGCTGGAAGTCGGCATGCGCCTCCACGAGCTCATTCTTCTTATCGAGCGGCAGCACGCGCCGGGCATCCGTAAGGGGATGGATGATGACGGTCGTGTCTTGCCGCGCTTCGACGATCTCGTCCAGATAACAGATTGCGCCCTCGCGCACCGCCAGCGTCAGCGGCCCGTCATGCCATACCGTGCCCTGAGCCGCGAGCAGATAGCGCCCCGCAAGATCCGCCGCCGTCATATCCTCATGCGCTGCAATAGTGATGAGCGGACGACCGAGCCGCCACGCCATGTGCTCGACAAAGCGCGTCTTTCCGCAGCCTGTTGGGCCCTTCAACATCACCGGCAACCGGTTGCGGTAAGCGACCTCGAAAAGCGAGATCTCATCCGCCGTCGCGCGGTAATAGGGCTCCGTCCGAATTCGATATGTGTCCATCCCCGTTCGCCTCAAGCGATTGCAGCGTCCGGCTGCGGCGGAAGTCGCGCGCTCCGTTCCAAATGCGTTATTCGGCTGGGGGACGCAAGAGAAGTGATGGGCGGTCGGCCGAGCCCAACCGCCGGAGCGCTTGCTCGGACTCCCACCCCAGTCTCGCGTGACGGCGCAAAAACCACATACAGGGATGTCGGGCGCCCGGAGCAACGGTGGTGTCGGTTTGAACATCCCCACGCGATCGTCGAACGAAGAGCTTGTTCCGGTGGCTAGTTCGTCAAGCGCTTCAGAAGATCGCCGTTTAGCCCGGACCTGAAGCAGAAGACGGGGTCTCACTTTGAACGTTGCGCGTCAGAACTCAGTTTAGCGCGCTCGCAATGCGACGATTGCATGGAAAGTCGCGGCGCAGGCTTAGGTGAGCGAAGGGTGCTGGATGCGGCGCGCTGCCGGAAGATCGGCCCTCCTTCAAAAAGTCGATGAAATCGCTCGTCACCGCTTCGAGCTGATCGAGTGCCTGATCGGTCTGTCCGCGCCAGAGCCGCCGGTTCAAGGATCAGACGTCGGCGTCCAGATAAGCGATTCCCAATATTGCGCCAAAGTACAAGTTGTTGCGTCGACTGGGTCTTCATGGCGATAAGGAGCAACACCGCACGCAGGTCATAAGGCGGTCACGAGCGCTGGTTCGGCGACCTCTTGAGAGAGGGAGCGATCAAGTGCCCGTGCTTCCACGGCGACACCGGACATCCACGCCAAGCTCCAAAAGGGCTGGCCGAAGGACTCGGCCTTTTGTTTTGCGCGCGCGTAGAACGGCTGGTTCTGCAGCCCCACTATCGTGATCTCGTTAGCCAGCTCTCGTCATAAGCGAACGGCGATAGGGTTTGGGACAATCGCCCTAGTCAAATGACTAGTGTCCGAGATCGTCGCTTCTACCATAGGCTCATCCATCAGCGAGACCTTGAATAGACACCGCCAGCGCGAGCGGCAAAGCTTCAAAGAAATATCAGTTCAAAGACGGATGGATCGTCTCCGGGCACGAGCGGAGATGCATGTGGAGGCGTGTGCCATGATCAAAAACGACAATGCCCTGAACGCAACAAACACGACTACGGCTAGCCCCACGTCTGTATCGCGTCGCTCTCTCCTCAAGGGCGCGGCGGCTGTCGGTGGCGCACTTGTTGGCTCCGACACGATCCGCGGTTTTCCCACGATCTGGGCGCAGGACATCAAGGATATCGAGCTGCGTCACGTCGGCGTGTCCTACTCCGTGGTTCAGGCGATCGGCGACCAAGCCTCCAAGGATCTCGGTTTCAAGGTAACGATGCAAAACCTGGATACTTCCGCCGCAATCAATCGCTTTATCACTCAGCCGAACACGGTCGATATCGCTGATCTTGAGGGTTGGCAGGCGAAACTCGCGACCAAGCGCGGCGTCATACAAGGGATCGAGGCGAAGAAGATCAAGGAGTTCGATAACTTCTTGCCGATCTTCACCAAGGGTGAACTCGATGGCCACAAGATCCCGCGGCAAGGGATATCCCCCTATGAAGCGCTGTACCTGCCAAGCAAGGACGCCACCGAACTGCACGACGGCGTCACCGATTGGATGAGCAACGTCCCGCAGGTCTACAACGCCGACTCCATGGGCTACCGCCCCGACCTCGTCGGCCACGAGGTCACGGAGTGGAAGGAGCTGATCAACCCGAAATATAAGGGCAAGGCCGCGATCCTCGATGTGCCCGCGATTGGGATCATGGATGCCGCACTCTGCTTTGAAAGCGCCGACCTGATCAAGTATGGCAACAAGGGCAATATGACGAAACCTGAGATTGATTTCACAATCGATAAGCTGATCGAGCTGAAGAAAAACGGACAGTTCCGCGCCACTTGGACCACCTTCGAGCAGTCGGTCAGTCTGATGGCCGCGGGCGAGGTCATCATCCAGTCGATGTGGTCGCCGGCCGTAGCGGCGGTGAGAGTCAAGCAGATTCCCTGCATCTATGCGCCGGTCAATATCAAGGATGGCAAAGAAGGCTACCGAGGTTGGTGCAATGGCATGGGCCTAATGAAACACCTCACCGGCAAGAAGCTCGACGCGGCTTACGAATACCTGAACTGGTACATGTCGGGTTGGCAGGGCGCTTTCGTTAGCCGTTACGGCTACTATAGCCCGGTGCCTTCGACCGCGAAGAAGTTCATGACCGACGCGGAGTGGCAGTATTGGTACGAAGGCAAGCCTTCGCCCGCGATCGTCAAGGATCCGTTTGGTCAGCCGATGGAACAGGTCGGCGCCAAGCGGGACGGCGGCTCCTTCATCGAGCGCGTCACCAACATTTCGTGCTGGAACACGTTGATGGACGAGTCCGCCTACATGAACAAACGCTGGAACGATTTCAAGGTCGCTTAGTCGGAGGCCCGCGGCGGTCGGCTCCGGTCGATCACTCACTCTTAACGGCCCCGTCTCTTCCCGGCTCCGGAGTTCATAAATGGCCCAACCCGCCGCCGCGGTCGCCGCTGCGACCGCGAATTCGCGAGGGGAAGTCTTCAGCTGGCTTTGCATCACCCCCCTTGTTCTAGTGCTTGTTCCTTTTTTCCTTGCGCCTCTCCTTGCTGTCATGGCCGCGAGTTCTGTTCGAGACCGACGGCTTCGGCGGCATGACGCCCGCGCTCGACTTCAGCAATTACTGGGAGATTTTGACGTCGGGCCTCACGTTCAATCTCTATTGGGCGACGCTGAAGTTCACGATCCTCACGTGGTTCTTCAGTCTGCTGATCGGCTTCTTTGTCGCCTATTTCCTGGTCTTTCACGTTCGCAATCCGCTGCTGGGGCTCGGACTGTTCCTCTTGTGCACGGTGCCCTTCTGGACCTCGAACATCATCCGGATGATCTCCTGGATTCCACTCCTCGGCAAACAAGGACTGATCAATTCTACACTTCTAAAGCTCGGGCTCATCCACCAGCCGCTCGAGTTTCTGTTGTTTTCAAGCTTCGCGGTCGTGGTCGCTTATGTGCATCAACTGACGATCTTCATGATCGTGCCGATCTTCAATTCGATGGGCCGCATCGACAAGCAGCTCGTCGAGGCGGCGGTCGACGCCGGCGCGAGCCGTTTCGACGTGATGCGTCTGAATCATCCTCCCGCTGTCGAAGAGCGGAATCGCCCTCGGCTCGATTTTCGTCATCTCGATCGTCATGGGCGACTTCTTCGTCGTGAAGGTGATGTCGGGCGGCGGCTCGGCTTCGGTGGTCGGCGCTTTCTATGAGGACGTCGGCGTGCTGCAATATCCGAAGGCAGCGGCCAGCGCCGTATTTCTGACGGCCGTACTGATGGTTGCGGTGGCGCTGATCCTGCGCACGGTCGACATCCGCAAGGAAATTACGCGATGAGCGCCGAGCCGGTCGCCGCCGAAACTTCGCGAGCGCAAGGGTCGGCCGCGCCAATACAATCGCCGGGTCTCGCCCGCAGAAAGGCGCTGGCGCCGTCCAAGGGCAAGCGGCCCTGGACCTTCTATGCCTTGGCGACGCTATTCGCGGCCTATGTCGTGGCGCTCTACGGCCCGATGTTCTGCATCTACATTCTTTCCTTCCAGGACGTGCGCGGCGACCTTGTGTTCCCCGTCCGCGGCTTTCCATCGCTCTATTGGTTCGACCAGCTTTTCAGCCAGGCTCAAACCGGCGACATTAAGGGCGCGTTCAGCCGATCGATCTGGCTCGCGATCCTCGTCACGATCCTGACCGTCGTGATTTCCTTTCTGTCGGGATTGGCGTTCCGTCGGAAATTTCGTGGCGATACGGCGATCTTCACGATGATGATCGGCAGCCTGGTCGCGCCCGGCCTCGTGCTTGGCATCGGAGTGGGCCTCCTGTTCAACGCGCTTGGGCTGGAGACGCACTGGTACAGCTCGGCGCTGGGCGCTCATCTGTCGTGGACGCTACCCTTCGGCGTCCTCGTGATGTTCGCGGTCATGTCGCGTTTCGATCATGTATGGGAAGAGGCTTCACGCGATCTCGGCGCGAACCGCTGGCAGACGATCCGTCTCGTGATGATCCCAGTGCTTGCGCCTGGCCTCGTCGCTGTCGCCTTGTTCGGCTTCACGCTCTCCTATGACGAGTTCGCGCGCTCAGTGCAGACGGCCGGCGCGCTCAACACGCTTCCGCTCGAGATCTGGAGCATGACGCTAACATCACTTCGCCTTCGCTCTACGCGCTCGGCACCGTCACCACCATCGTTTCCTTCATCATCATCGTCGCAAGCCTCTATGCCATCGCGAGGCTCCAGCAACGCCGCGCGCAGCATCAGACGAGCCACTGAAGAGGATTCCCATGCCGAGAGGTCAGGGACAGATCGAACTTGTAGGCCTCGTGAAGAGCTTCGACGGCATGAGCAGGGCAGTCGACGGCGTCAACCTAAAAATTCCCGACGGCGCTTACTGTTGCTTCCTCGGGCCGCTCAGGCTGCGGCAAGACGACAATCCTCCGAATGATCGCCGGACACGAAGACCCGACTGACGGCGAGATCATGATCGGCGGCGAAAATGTCGTCGGCCTGCCGCCGGTCGAACGGCGTACGGCCATGATGTTTCAGTCCTATGCGCTCTTTCCGCACCTGTCGGTGCGCGACAACATCGCCTTCTCGTTGCGCGTGCGCGGGCGTGCCCAAGGCGGAGCGCCTCAAAGCCGCCGACGCGATGATCGATAAGGTGAAGCTCACCGAGTTGCGCGACCGGCTGCCGAACCAACTGTCCGGCGGCCAACAGCAGCGCGTTGCGCTTGCCCGCGCCGCCATAACTGAACCGCGTGTTTTGCTGCTCGATGAGCCCTTATCCGCGCTTGATGAACAGTTGCGGGTCCAGATGCGCGCCGAGCTTCGTCGGATGCAGAGGGACCTGGGCATCACTTTCATTCATGTCACTCACACCCAGCAGGAGGCGATCGCCCTCGCCGACTTGGTGGTTGTGATGGAACACGGTCAGATTCGTCAGGCTGGCCCTGCGCGCGACGTGTACGCATTTCCGAAGGATCGCTACGTCGCCGAGTTTCTAGGCGGGCAGAACATTATCTCGGGCCGAGTGGAGAGCTCGGCTGAGGGGTTCGTCGCGATCCGGCCGCCCGAGCAGAAGCCGATCCGCGTTCGATGCGCAGAGGCGAGGAGGCCGGATCGGGGCGCGCGCGCGGACATCGCGGTTCGGCGCGACGACATCGTGCTGCTGAAGCCGTCCGACACGGTGGATCCGTCTCTGGTCACGCTGACGGGACGCGTCCGAACCCTCGAATACCAGGGGTCATTTGTGAAGGTGATGCTCGATCCGGTCGGCGACGACGAATTCATCGTCTACGTGCCGGAGCGGAAGTTTTTCGAGACGCCTTTCCAGATTGGCGAGGCTGCTTTCGCTGCATGGGAGGTCGACCACGGCCGACTTCTCACATGGGCCTGAACTCGGATCTAGGGCGGAGATCCTAACCCGCTCACTCGCGGTCGACGCATCAAGGAGAAGAGCAAATGGCTGACTACGAAACATTCGATCTGGGGGACGCTGTGCTGCAAAGCGGGCTGACGCTTCGCGACGCCAAGCTTGCCTACAAGACCTATGGGGAACTGAACGCCAAGAAGGACAACGTCATTGTCTTTCCGACCTGGTACTCGGCGACGCATTTGGACAACGAGTTCATGATCGGGAAAGGGATGGCCGTCGATCCAGCTAACTACTTCATCATCAGCCCCAACATGCTCGGCAACGGCTTTTCGAGCTCGCCCAGCAACACGCCCGAGCCATACGATCGCGGCTGCTTTCCCAAGGTCACGGTCTATGACCAGATCAAGCTGCAGCACAAGCTTGTGACGGAGAAATTCGGAATCGAGAAGATCAAGCTCGTGACCGGATGGTCAATGGGCGCAGCCCAGTCTTTCCAGTGGGGCGCGTCCTTTCCAGACATGGTCGAGCGAATTTTGCCTTTCGCCGGCGCCGCGCGCTGTTCGCGGCACAATTTCGTCTTCCTCGAAGGCGTGAAGGCGGCGCTCACAGCCGATGCGGCGTTCAAGGACGGCATGTATGACGAGCCGCCGAAGAAAGGGCTGCGCGCCGCCGCCCGCGTCTATGCGGGTTGGGGCTTCTCGCAGACGTTCTATCGCAAGAAACTGGAGCTGATGATCCCGAGCGTCCGTTTGGCGGAAAGCCGGCGGACGTATCCGTGGAATTACTCAAACCTCGAGGACTTCTTGATGTACTTCTGGGAAGGTTTCTTCCTCAGTAAAGACGCGAACAATCTGCTGACGCTTCTCGACTGTTGGCAGACGGCGGATATCTCGGGCGATCCCCAGTACGGCGGAAATTTCGAGAAGGCGCTCGCAGGCATCAAAGCCAAGGCGATCATCATGCCGTCGTCCACGGATCTCTACTTCCCGCCGGCGGACAGCGAGTACGAGGTCAAGCACATGCCCAACGCCGAGCTCCGCGTCCAGGAAACGGACTGGGGTCACTTCGGCGGCGATCCCCGGGGAACGAGCCCTGACATCGTCCAGGTCGATACGGCGATCAAAGAGCTGCTTACGCGCTAACCCCACCGATCAAAAACGAGGAGCGAAACGAATGACCGACAGGCTCATCAAGATTGACCTGAATCAGTCTGCTTACGACAATGACATGATTTACAACCGCTGGCACCCCGACATTCCGATGGTGGCCTGGGTGAAGCCGGGCGACGACTTCATCGTCGAGACGTATGATTGGACGGGCGGCTTCATCAAGAACAACAATTCCGCCGACGACGTGCGAGACATCGACCTGTCGATCGTGCATTTCCTCTCTGGGCCGATCGGGGTGAAGGGCGCGGAGCCGGGCGACCTGCTCGTCGTCGACCTGCTCGACATCGGCGCGTTTCCGGGCAACGAATGGGGCTTCAACGGCTTCTTTTCCAAAAAGAACGGCGGCGGGTTCCTCACCGATCACTTTCCGCTCGCTCAGAAGTCGATCTGGGACTTCAAGGGCCTCTACACGTCTTCTCGCCATGTTCCCGGCGTGAACTTCGCTGGACTTATTCATCCGGGATTGATCGGCTGTCTGCCCGATCACAAGCTGCTCGAGACATGGAACAAGCGGGAGGTCGATTTCATTGCGACGAATCCGTCTCGCGTTCCTCCGCTGGCCAATCCGCCATTTGCGAAAACGGCGCATATGGGCCGAATGTCGGGGGACCAAAAGACAAAGGCCGCTGCCGAAGGCGCGCGGACCGTGCCGCCGCGCGAGCACGGCGGGAACTGTGACATTAAAGACCTGTCACGCGGCGCGAAGGTCTACTTCCCCGTATATGTCGAGGGCGGCGGCCTCTCTATGGGCGACCTGCATTTTAGCCAGGGCGACGGCGAGATCACCTTCTGCGGCGCAATCGAAATGGCTGGCTGGGTTCATTTGAAAGTCGATGTTCTAAAGGGCGGCATGGCGAAGTATGGAATCAAGAATCCGATCTTCAAACCATCGCCGATCACCCCGACCTACAAGGACTATCTGATCTTCGAGGGCATTTCGGTCGACGAGGACGGCGCGCAGCACTATCTCGACGTGCACATCGCCTATCGCCAAGCCTGCCTCAACGCGATTGAATATCTGAAGAAGTTCGGCTTTTCAGGCGCACAAGCCTATGCCGTCTTGGGTACGGCTCCCGTTCAGGGGCACATTTCGGGCGTGGTCGACATCCCAAACGCTTGCGCTACCTTGTGGCTACCGACCGAGATCTTCGATTTCGACATCAACCCAAGCGCCGCAGGTCCGCAGAGGTTCCTCGATGGCTCCATCGAAGTGCCGCTCTCGCCGGACGTCTAGAAGTTCCGATGCAGTGATGGCGGCCCGATCGGTTCGAGTAGGCCGACCGGGTGCGCCCCATCGCATAAGGAGGCCAAATGCCTTTCTACGACTACGAATGCGATCGATGCGGGCCGTTTACGGCTTTGCGCCCGATGGCGGAATGCGCCGACCCGCTCTTCTGCCCAGATTGCGGAGCTTCGTCGGCGCGTGCCTTTCTGCGAGCGCCGGCGATCGCGTGCAGTGACGCAGGCACACGCAGGGCGATGGCGCGGAACGAGAGAGCGCGGAACGAGCCGAAGCTTGCCTCGAAGCACCGCACGGGGTGCGGATGCTGCACTGGCCCGAAGAGCACCAAACCGGGAACGGCGCGAGCCGCTGCGGCCGCAAAGAGCTTCCCTTCGGCCCGTCCCTGGATGATCAGCCATTGAGTTAGGCCACGCGCCGTGCTCCGGATTACAATGTTGCCTCGTTTAGCTTAAGGCGAGGCAGCCGCTAGAAGCGAGGGTTGATTTGACGGCGGCGCCACAGCGGATCATGAGGATCCGGCGGCAATACAACAAGTGGGTCGCCGACCAGTCGCTTGAGGATTACGCGCTACGCTTCACCGGCTTCGCGGGCCGCCGGTGGTCTCATGCGCGAGTCGCCAATACCGCAATTGGCTCTATTTCGTTTCTGGCGCTCGAGGCAATTGGCGGACTGACCACGCTTCAGTGCGGTTTCTTCAACGCCGCGCTCGCCATTACGGTTGTCTGCACTCTCATCTTCTTGACGTCGCTAGTCGTCGGCTACTACGCGGCGAATTATGGCCTCGATATCGATCTGCTGACGCGTGGTGCGGGATTCGGCTATCTTGGGTCCGCGCTGTCGTCGCTTGTCTACGCGATCTTCACGTTCGTTTTCTTCGCCATCGAAGCTTCCATCATGGCTGTAGCCCTCGAGCGCGGCTTCGGGATGCCGCTGCCGCTCGGATATGCGCTATCGTCAATCATCATCATTCCGATCGTCGCCTATGGAATTACGCTGATAAGCCGCCTTCAGCTGTGGACTCAGCCGCTATGGACAGCGCTCCAGCTCGCCCCGTTTCTGGCGATCGCCTGGAAAGCGCCTGACGCGTTTCGGCAGTGGACCGAATTTACCGGCCTGTCCAATGCAACCGGAGGCTTTAGTCTTGCCCTGTTTGGCTCCGCGGCCTCAGTCGTTTTTTCTCTTATGGGCCAGATCGGCGAGCAGGCGGATTTTCTGCGTTTCATGCCTCCGCGGGATGCATCGACGTTCGACTGGCGCTGGTGGTCCGCAATGCTCGCAGGCGGCCCCGGCTGGATCCTGATCGGCGGGGCAAAAATGTTTGCGGGCTCACTGCTCGTCATTGTGGCGCTGAACCAGGGCCTTTCTCCGGCCGAGGCTACTGAGCCCGTGGATATGTATCGCGTGGGCTTCGGCTTCGTGTTCGGATCGAGCCAGCTCACGCTCGCTGCGACCGTCGCTTTCGTCATCGTGTCGCAGGTTAAGATCAATGTGACCAACGCCTATGCTGGTTCGATCGCCTGGTCGAACTTCTTCGCTCGGCTTACGCACAGCCATCCGGGTCGCGTCGTATGGCTGATTTTTAACGTAGCGATCTCACTCTTGATCACGCAGCTCGGCGCCTATCACGCGCTTGGCGCCATTCTCTCGGTCTATTCCAATCTCGCCGTCGCCTGGATCGGCGCTCTAGTTGCCGACCTTGCAATAAATAAGCCACTCGGCCTCAGTCCCAAGGGCATCGAATTCAAGCGCGCCTATCTTCCGGGCGCCAATCCGGTCGGTTTCGGCGCAATGACGCTCGCTACGGTTCTAGCCTTCCTTGCGTTCACTGGATTTCTCGGGCCGCGTGCCGAAGCCCTCGCGGGATTCATCGGGCTATTCACCGCCTTTGCCGCGACGCCAGCCCTCGCCCTCCTCACGGGCGGCCGTTACTATCTTGCCCGGCAGCCGGATCCCCCTCAATCCCCCCCTAGCAGACAGACTTGCTGTGTTTGTGAGTACACGTTCGACCAACCGGACATGGCTTGTTGTCCGGCTTACGACGGGTCCATCTGTTCGCTATGCTGCACCCTCGACGCGCGTTGCGGCGATCGCTGCAAGCCTTCACAACGGCAAGCCAATCAACTGAGCGACTTGCTGGGAGAGCCGAAGGGTGGAGAGACGGCCGTCATATCCCGCCGCTGGGCGCTCAATTACGCGACCGTGTTCCTCTCCTTAACTGCTCTTGTCGGCTGCATCGTGATCTTTGTGAATGTGCAAGCGCGGGCGACGCACCCCGAGGCGCTTGCGCTGATCGCGACAATGTCGTGGACGACTTTCTGGGCACTAATCGTCTGCGGGGCTGTCGGCGCCTGGATGATCGTCCTAGCGCGTGATAGCCGGCGGCTCGCGCAATGGGAATCGGAACGGCAAACGGCACTTCTAATCGAGGAGATTGAGGCTCATCGCCATACCGACGCAGCGCTGGAAGCGACGAACACCGAGTTAAAAAGGGCGAAGGAAGCGGCGGAAGCGGCGAACCTCGCAAAGAGCCGGTATGTGATCGGTATCAGCCACGAATTGCGATCGCCGCTGAATGCCGTCCTCGGTTACGCCCAGATCTTGACGAACGACCGCTCAATTCCGCCAGGACGGTCGAACGCGATCAACACCGTAAGACGAAGTGCCGAGCACATGTCCGGGCTCGTGGATGGGCTCCTCGACATTTCGAAGATCGAGTCGGGACTGCTCTACCTTCGCCGCGAAGAAGTGGCTCTACGCGAAGCGCTGCACGAACTTGCGGATATGTTCCGCATTCAGGCAAACACCAAGGGACTCGAATTCGACTACGCGATCGACAGCAATGTTCCCGAAGTCGTCTACGGGGACGGACGGCGCCTCCGACAGATCCTGATCAACCTTCTATCCAATGCGGTCAAGTACACGCAGCGTGGGCGCATTCAAGTCCATGCGCACTATCGGAACATGTTCGCCGATATCGAAGTGACCGATACCGGCTGCGGCATAGACCTGTATGACCAGACCCGCATTTTTGAGCCGTTCGAGCGCGCGAAGCAGTCGGGAGGAATGGCCGCTCCGGGCACAGGGCTTGGCCTCACGATCACTAAGATGCTCGTGCACGTTATGGGAGGAGAGATCAGCCTGAAGAGCGCGCTAGGAGAGGGAAGCGCCTTTAAAGTGCGTCTACTGCTGACGGAGGTTACACATCCGCGCGCCAAGCCCGACACGTCGCGCCAAATCGTTGGTTACCGGGGTCCGAGGCGGACAATCATCGTTGCCGACGACGATCCCGCCCATTGCGCAATCATGAGTGAACTGCTCGGCCGCATAGGCTTGGTCGTCATCGTAGCGGAGACCGGTCCCCAATGCTTGAATCTCGCGCGCGACAGCCAACCGGATCTAGTGCTGCTTGACGTCTCCATGCCAGGAATGAACGGCTGGGATGTTGCGCAAGAGTTGCGGAGCTCTGTCTCGCCGGGTTCCCGCATTGTCATGCTTTCGGGAAACGCGCATGAGATCGATACGCATCGCGACTGCGCGAAGCACCACGACGCGGAGCACATCAAGCCTTTCGTAGCTGACAGCCTATTGCAGACGCTTGGCGAACTTCTAGGACTCGAATGGATTCTGGTAAACGAGAGTTCTCATGAATTCCGATGCCGTAGTCGCGGCAGCTGGCGAGAAGAGGAGGACCGAGATCTTACCGAGCATGCGGGAGTTGGATGACCTCAGACGGCTCGGCGAGATCGGTTACGTGCGCGGCATCCGGCAGAAGCTCTCCGATCTCGCAAGCCAGTCCGACGATTACGCTTGGCTGGTCGCGAAACTGGAGCCCATGTCTCGCAACCTCGATTTTCAGGCGTTCATCGCAGTCCTTTCGGATCTCATCAAACGGGCAGAAAGGCGATGAAGAGCCGATACACCGTCGTAGTCGTCGATGATTCCGTCAACTCGTTGAACTTTCTGATGGACGCTCTTGAAGACGCGGGCTTGACGGTTCTCGTCGCGCTGACCGGCGAATCCGCCATCTCTCTGATCGATCGCGTCGGGCCTGACATTGTGCTCATGGATGCGGTCATGCCAGGCATCGACGGCTTCGAGACATGCCGCCGACTGAAGGGCAATCCCGCCAATGCCGATCTACCCGTGATCTTTATGACCGGCCTCAGCCAGACCGAGCATATCATTCACGGGTTTCAGTCAGGCGGAATCGACTATGTGACGAAGCCCGTCATTCCCGACGAACTCATACCGCGAATGACGCGGCACCTTGCGACCGCCCAAAGCGTGAGAAGCGCGCGCGCCGCGCTCGACATGACCGGCCGCTTTTTAATTGCAGTGGATAGTCTTGGGCGCACGGTCTGGTGCACGCCGCAGGCGACTCGGTTGCTTAGCGAAGTGTTGGGCTATGATGACACGAGCGCCTTCACAATCCCGCCTGAACTCTCCAACTGCCTCTCGCCTTCCAGCGAGCGGGACGCGAACGCGAGGATGAGAATCGGCGAGCGCTATCTACAAATCACCTATGTTGGCAAAGTTTCCGATAGCGAAATCCTGCTCCGCCTCTCGGTCGCCGACGAGAACGCCGAGAAGATCGCGCTGCGCCACGCCTTTCCGCTGACAGAACGCGAAGCCGACGTGCTGTTGTGGGTAGCGGCCGGCAAATCGAACCGCGACATCGCCGACATTCTCGGTCTGAGCCACCGGACGGTGAACAAGTATCTTGATCAGATTTATCTTAAAATCAGCGTCGAGAATCGAGCGTCCGCTGCGGCAAAAGCGGTGCGTGTGCTCAGCGTGATCTAGAATAAGCCGCGGAAGCGCGCCGACATTGTTTCGACGCCGCATATTGCGGGTCCCCGCGCAGAACGTGAGCCGGCGCCGAAGCGCGGCTTCGCCGTTTGGATCCCTCTCGGGACATGACAATACCTCCGGCGCTGATCGCCTAAGGCTTCGCCTTGCAATGAATAGGGGCTCGGCTAGGTTGGGTGGCCTATTCGAGAGGAGTGCATCATGGCGACCGGCACAGTGAAATGGTTTAATGCAACGAAGGGCTTTGGGTTCATTCAGCCTGACGTCGGCGGCACGGACGTTTTCGTGCATATCAGCGCGGTCGAACGGGCAGGCACGCGCGACCTGAACGAAGGGCAGAAGATCGCCGACGAGGTTGTCGCCGACATGCGCACCGGCAAATCCTCAGCGGACAATTTGAAGCAGGGCTGAAATTGCAAGTGACCTATCATGTCGTCATCGCATTCGATCGGGATGCGGAAGGCGACCTGAGGGCGGGTGAAGCTCGTGAGGTCCTAACTCCAATCGTAGCCGAACGCCGGGCTCGCGCGCTCGCGCTCGAACACGCGGGTGCTCTGGCATTTTCCCGCACCGGCGATGCGGCGACCGGTGAGTTTCACGACGCGATGATCCTGGCGCGGTTCGGCGAGGTTGATCTCGACTTGCTGGGCGAGTGAGAAAGAGGCGTCGTTTTCCGGACGGCGCTCCTGATCAAGAGCCATCTTCGATTTGCGCTTCTCCTGGGCTCAGCGACGTCTTCACAATTTGCGGGCCAAAAATTTTGGTGGCTGTTGTTTCCACGTCCTGGCCTCGCTGACTGCCGCAGAACAGCCTTCCACCCTACGCTTATCTGGCAGGCAAGAACCCGCATCCCGTGCGAGATCCCGCAGGACCTAGCTACCATGTCGAACACCTATTCCGGTTGCCGCGGATGCGCCGCTTGGTTCAGACGCATTCCTGTCGGGTTCTGGACCTCTTCAATCACGGTTATTACTGGGAAGTTCATGAGGCTTGGGAAGGTCTTTGACAGATTGCGGATCGAGACGGCCGCTGCGCATGCTCTTCAAGGGCTTGATCCTGTTGTCGGCAGCGGGGGTCAAGTTTCGATAGCGCCTTCGAGCGCGCGCTAGACTAGGCATGTCACCCACGGCGCTCGCTGAATACGCCGAAGCGGCCACAAAGATTCCCGTTGAATTGCAAGCGACGGCTCGGTCGTAAGCGGTCGTTAGACCGTACCTACCGCGGTGTGGTGCTGGGTCGATAGTCTGACGTGGCTTGAGTCGAGAGCGAGTTAGGCGGTGTCGGAGACTGAGCTTTTGCACAAATCGAAGGGGGAGGCGCTTCGTCGGCTTGAGGTCTTCACCGGCTCTGGCCGACGGCGGGCGTGGTCGGCCGAACAGAAAGCGAGGCAATTTCAACAAACCTTATGTTGATGACGCTCGAATGTGGAGAAGCTTTTCCTGAAGCGGTGGGTGCGGTGATTGACCTCGTTGTGCCGTTTCAATTGTATTCTATTGCGCACACGTTGTGTCTAGAACCGGCACATGATGATTCTGTCAGGCAGTACCCTCGATCGGCTCTGCGACTTGCAAATGCTGTCATCGATCCTGCGGTAGCTCTCGTCTCGAGCAACCTCGCGGAGTTTCTACAAATATGTGTCGACGCCGATCCGAGCGTTGTGTCAGAGTCAAGTAGCGTGCTGAAGGTTCTGCAAAATCGCTGAATTCGAGAGGCGGTCATGTCAGGCTGGCGATGTCAGGTCACCTGATTCTCCTGGGAGAACCGCCGCCATGACCAAGAGTGAAGCGAAGCCTGCGATCGTCGCCGTCAACGAGCCATTTTCGAAGAGCCCGGATGGGCTGCGCGAGATTGTTCGCGCGGTGATGCAGGAGATGCTGGAGGCCGAGATGACGGACGCGCTCGGGGCCGAGAAGGGCGA
Organism: uncultured Alphaproteobacteria bacterium; assembly: GCA_963707355.1. Lineage (GTDB taxonomy): Bacteria > Pseudomonadota > Alphaproteobacteria > Rhizobiales > Beijerinckiaceae > Roseiarcus. The sequence goes on from CAVPPX010000033.1 coordinate 46,830, forward strand.
GCGTACGGCTGCCCGGCTCGGCTATCGCTCCGGCTATTACACCCGCACCCTCGTCACCCGCGTCGGCAAGCTCGAGCTGCGCGTGCCGTAGGATCGCGACGGCCGCTTCTCGACCGAGCTCTTCGAGCGCTATCAGCGCTCCGAGCAGGCGCTGGTCGCGACGCTGGCCGAGATGGAAGCTGCCCTCGGGCTTGACCCGAGGGTGCAGGGCGTCTCGACCCGAAAGGTGAAGGCGATCACCGAGGAGCTGTGCGGCCATGCCTTCTCGGCCTCGGCCATCTCCGCCATCAACAAGCGCCTGGACGAGAGCCTCGACGCCTTTGCCAACCGCCCCCTCGCCGAGCCCTTTCCTTACCTCATCCTCGACGCGCGCTATGAGAAGGTGCGCGATGGCGGCGTGGTCATGAGCCAGGCGGTGCTGATCGCTATTGGAATCGGCGGGGACGGACGCCGCCAGATTCTGGCCGTCGAAATGGCCAACCGGGAAAGCCGCTCATCGTGGAAAGACTTCCTTCTCGGCCTGCGCCGACGCGGCCTTACCGGCGTTGAGTTTGTCGTCGCCGACGATCACGCGGGCCTTCGCTCCGCCATCCGCGAGGTCCTGCCCGAGGCCGCCTTCCAGCGATGCTACGTCCACTTCCTCCGCAACGCCCTCGACCATCTGCCGCGCAAGGCCGACGACGACTGCCTGCAGGAATTGCGCTGGCTCTACCACAGGCGTTCGATCGAGGAGGCTCGCCAGGATCTCGCCGCATGGAATCGCCAAATCGGGAAGCCGCTACCCCAAACTCGTCAGCTGGGTCGAAGAGACCATCGAGGAGACGCTCACCTTCTACCGGCTTGCCGCGCCAGCACCATAAGCATCTCAAGAGCACCAACATGCTCGAACGCTTCAACGAGGAGATCAGGCGGCGAACCTATGTCGGGCGCATCTTCCCCAATTCAAACGCCTGCCGCCTTATTCGCGCCCCAGCCCTCGAAACCCACGAGAACTGGCTCGAAGCCCACCGCTACCTCAACATGAACGATCTCAAAGAGCACAAGAAAACCCAACTCCGCCAAGCCGCCTGACCGCCACCATGACCGCCTTTGCAGAACTTGACGCACAGAACCCAAAGTCTGCCTATATCTGTCTATTTGGCTTACGGCGGCAGCGGGCTGCGTGATCTCTGCCGTTTAAAGGTTTAAAGGCGACACCGCATCAATAGTAAGAACCTTTGTTTTGGATGCCTTACAATGCTCGGTTGACGTTGACGCTTGCTACGCCCCTGGCAGGGTTGGTGCGGGCGGCCGGACTTGAACCGGCACAGGCCTTGCGGCCCTACGGATTTTCTTACCACGACGGCTTTCGCCGCCTCGCTTTGCGCGCGTTCGCGCTTAGCTCAGTTCGTGGTCTGGACTATCCCTTCACCTTGGCGCTCGCCCGGTGAGGCGTTCGCTGTAGGTGCTGCCCGTCTAGTCTCTACACCTTCCCGCGGGATGTTCGTCCTGCGGGCTTGGCTCGGGATTGCCACTTGCGAGGTTTCCCCGACTTTGAGCAGTTCTGCATCTCCGGTTTCCCGGAGGGCACTCAAATCGCGCTTAAGTCCGTTGCGTCTACCAATTTCGCCACGCCCGCGTACCGTTAAGTCTTATAGGCTTTGCGCTGGATTCGACCAAGAAAATTACCGCGGATCCGCCTCGGGACGGCGGCCTCGTTTTTTCGAGGTTTCCTTCGTTTTCTCCCGGTCTTTCAGGATCGGGGCCATCTTCGATTTGCGCACATTGATCGTGGAAGCGTCGGGGCTCGTTTTGATGTGGGAGGCGTAATATTTCTCGATCACCCCGACGCTGGTGCCGCAGTTCTTGGCGATCTGACAAATGTCTGCCCCCTCCATCAAGCGAAGGCAGATGTAGGTATGCCTAAGGCTGTAGGCCGTGCAGCGCAATGGAGCGCTCCGGCTTTGCCGGAGCGCTCCACAATGGACTTTACCCCAATCCTTATAAAACAGCTTGACGCCATCCGTCGTGAGGACTGTATCCATGTACTTGTTCTCCTGTGATGCCGATTGAGAGGGTTCGGCCGAGGTTTCGCCCGTGAAAGCAACGATCGGCAGGGTTGCGGCCCCCGCGGCGCTGCAGCTATCGATTAAGACCTTCCGGTGCGTGTGATACGTCTCGGCGCCGCTTACGCGTAAGTCCGTCAATTTCACCCCTTTACTTTGATATCGGCATTGGGCGACGAGACGATTCAATCGCCAATCATGAGAAGAGAGAAGTTAATTGATGTATATTTATGTGAAGTCGTCTCAATGGATGGCGTAAAGCCAAGTCAATTCGACGGAACTTGTACTACAATGGCACTGAGACGTATTTTAGCAAGCGCGACTATCTCGGTCCGTTGGACACAAGAAGCAACGGATACCCCTGAGTTCGCGTTTGTCCGTATAGGCGTTTCCCATGAGCCAGGATTTCATGCGGCGACTGAAAAAGGGCGGCTGCGCAGGCGCGATTGCGAGCAGCGCCACGAAGACAGCCGTCGGCGCAAATTTTAAAGACAAGTATGCGCCGGATTTTCCGCGGGCTTACGCCTTTGTCGGGCGGGGCGCAGTAACGGCCGGCCGACCGCGCAGCGGCCTCGACATGCCGGCCACCGGCAGGGCACGCTTAGAGCCTGACGCAAAAGATTGTGGCGCGGGCGAGCGGCGCGTGATTCACCGCCTCCGAGATGGCTCGGAGGCGTTGATTTGGGATGTGGACGCAAGCGCATAGGGCGACCTGCAAGCAGTCGGGGACGGCCTTCCCAGCGATTTGAGCGGCGTGCAATGGGAACGTCTGGCGCCGCTGATCCCGGCGGCGAAGTCCGGCGGGCGGCCGCGCAAGACGGACATGCGCGCGGCGATGAACGCGGTCTTCTCTCTCCTGCGCATCGGCTGTCCGTGGCGGTGTCTGCCACGCGGCCCGTTTCCGCCGCGCTCGACGGTCGACAACATCTTCCGGCAGTTCCAGCGTGACGGCGTCTGGGTGCGTCCACTCCGCCGGCCTTCAGGATCGCGATGGCGCGGCCCTCGTCCTCGACAAGATCCGCAACCGCTTTCCATCGCTCGAACTCGTCTGACGGGAGAAGCAATTCGTGAGCACAAGGGCCGTGTCTGGATGGAGACTGATCACAATTTGGATTTCATTTTTGAAAGAAATGGTGTTGCCTACGGGATTGAGGTAAAAATGCGCTTGGTTGTCTCGGCATTGAGGAGTTCGTGACCAAGGTGCGGCTTTGCCTGCATCTGGGTCTAAAGCCAGTATTCGCGACCCGAGCCCTGCCAAGGACTTGGGCTGACGCACTGATAAGTGCAGGTGGCTACGCGATGATTATGGGCTACCAATTCTATCCTTGGACCCATACGGACTTGGCGGGCGAAATTCACACTAAGTTGTTTCTCCCTGTTGACACTCCGAAACGGATTGAAGCGGGGACAATAAATCGATTCCAGTCGTGGGTCGAGCATCCTCGGGTGATCCAGCCGAGTACCTCGAAGGTAGAGAGGCTATTGGTGCAATTCAAAGCCGGGCGAGCGCGGGCGACGGGTCAAGACGTGTGAATTTGAAGATGAATTCACACGGGGATGTAGCCAAGCGTGTGGAGTCACCAGGGTTCTCGCGCAGCTCCATGAATACATATTGTCTAGTTCCCGCTCGTTGGCCCAAGCGCCGCGTTACCAGCGCCCGCGCCCGCCTGGCTGGTGAACCGTCATGATTTCCACCCGGCCTCGCGGGCCGATCCAGCCGGACATGACCCAGCTCGTGAGGCTGACGACGATCGCGGCGAAGACCGCGGACCAGAAGCCGGCGACCAAGAAGCCCGGCAAAAACCAGGCCACGAGCATGATCATCAAAGCGTTGATCACGAGCAGGAACAGCCCGAGCGTGAGCAACGTGATCGGCAGGGTGAGGATGATGATGATCGGGCGCACGAAAGCGTTGATGACGCCGAGAAGCAGCGCCGCGGCGATCAGCGTCCCGGTCGAATTGAATGCGACCAGGCCCATCTTCGAGGCGAGCCAGAGGCCGATTGCGACCACTGCCGCGCGAATAAGGAACCCTTCCACGGGCCAGCCCTCCTGTTTAAGCGCTTCATTTAGCGCTCGAGGGCGCGATCCGCTAGGGCGGGATGCGATGACACGCGGGCGCGGACTGGCTATCTAGGGCGCAGAGGTTAGCCCCATGCCCGAAGACGCCAAGCGCCCCGTCGCCCTTCTCGCCGCCGAGGCGCCGCCGCGGCCATTTCGCACCAACTATCCCGAGCCGTTCGCTTCCCGCATGTCCGGACGCGACAAGCGGCCGCTTGGCGACTTGTTTGGGCTGGCGAATTTCGGCGTCAACATCACCCGCCTTACGCCCGGCGGCTGCTCGGCTCTCCGCCACGCCCACACGAAGCAGGACGAGTTCGTCTACATCCTCGAAGGGCGTCCGACCTTGGTCACCGACGCCGGCCGCGCGGCTCTTCACCCCGGCATGTGCGCGGGCTTCAGGGCGGGAAGCGGCGACGCTCATTGCCTCATCAACGAAACCGGCGAGGACGTCGTCTATCTCGAGATTGGCGATCGCACCGCTGGCGATGCTGTGGACTATCCCGACGACGATCTCGCCGTTGTGACGATCGACGGCCAGCGACGAATGGCGCACAAGGACGGCGCGCCATACTGATCGGCGAGGGCGTCGCGCGTTAAGTCTTCGGCGCCGCGAGGCATCGTGTTTCAGGCGCTTGGCGCCGAGTTCACTGGCGGAAGAGAGCTCTTGGATCGGTTGCGCCGATCCGTATCGCGGCTGCCCGAAACACACAGGCGCGGCGGTCGCGCCGGCGGATCAAGGGGATATTTCCAGTTGACAGGCTATGCGCTCAGGCAACATAAGCCTCGCCGCAACCCGCCTCGGCCAGCCCGGGGCGTTTTCGTCCGCGAGACCTGGTCTTGCGGGCATGGGGGAGTGTCCCGAGTGGCAAAGGGGGCGGACTGTAAATCCGCTGGCTAAGCCTTCGTAGGTTCGAGTCCTACCTCCCCCACCAGCCGGTCGCGCTGAATTTGCGACGGGCGAGACCCTTCGAAAAAACGCGGTCTCTTCCGCCCTTTGAGGCGAGGATGAAGTGGCTGCCGCCCTCCGTTCCTTAGAATAGGGGAAGATGAACTTGGCGCCTGATTTGATCTCTGCAGCGAGCTTCGGCTCGACCCAGTGGACGCGCGGGAAAAAGCAAGCGGCGAGCCGGAGCGGCTCAAGCCGCCGCCCCTTCCTTCCTTCTCCCCCGGGAGAAGGTGGCCCGAAGGGCCGGATGAGGGCCTTGACGCGCTTCGGGCGCAAAACCCCAGCGCCTCCCATGGGAGAGGGGAGGCGTCAGACGGTCAGCCTGGATCGGCGGCGTCGGCCGGCGGCGCGAGAAAATAGGGCTCGACGGCGCCCGTCATCTTGATCACGAGCGGCTGACCTCGACGATCGAGCGCCTTGCCTGCCGCCGCCCGAATCCACTTCTCGCTGACACAATATTCTTCGACATCGCGTCGTTCGACGCCGCGAAAGCGCACGCCGATCCCGCGCGCTAGCGTCGTTTCGTCATAGAATGGACTCGAGGGGTCGACGCTGAGCCGGTCGGGCGGAACGTCGGTCATCGGGGGAACCGGTGAGGACGCGAGGCGGCCGAAACGATCAGCCGGCGAGCGCTTTCACCCGCTTGGTCAGGCGCGAGATTTTGCGCGAGGCGGCGTTCTTGTGGACGATGCCCTTTTGCGCCGCGCGGGCGAGCCTGGGTTCAGCCGCGCTCAACGCTTCAGTGGCGGCCTTCGGGTCCTTGGACGCGATCGCCTCCTCGACCTTGCGGACGTAGGTGCGCATCTCGGTGCGGCGCGACTTGTTCACGGCCGTGCGGCGAATGGTCTGGCGGGCGGCTTTCTGGGCCGACTTGGTATTGGCCATGGACTTTCTTTCCCGCGGCGGAAATGCGCCGCTCAAAAATAAACGGGCCGGGTTTTAAGGCCCAGCCTTGCTCGGGCGCGCTTATAGGCCGGTCGGGCGCGAGGCGTCAACCACCAGGCCCTGCACAGTTCAAATCGCTTGACCAAGGCCGCGCCGCGTCACGCAGCGGGTCGGCAGAACCGTCCGACCGCCGAAAGCGCTTCAATAGCGCGCGGCTATCGAAAGTATAGCAGCAAGGAATTTCCGGCAGGACTCAATTAACGATAATAGTGATCAGTCAAAAATCTATCGGCTTGCGGCTAGATGCCGCCATAGAACACGTGATTGGAGTATTGATATGAGCGATATCTTGCGCCTTCGCGGCGATCGGATCGCTGCGCTCTGTTTTGCTGGAATGATTTGTGTTGGGCTGCCAGCGATCACATCGGCCGCGGTTATTAATCGTGGCCAGGAAGGTCCGCCATTGTCCGAGATTCGTCCTGCCCCAAAATCGATCTACCCGGACCAGGCGGTCATCACCGCGCAGCCGTCGCCTTCAGAAGTCGATCCCTCCTTCCTCGGGCCGGTTCTGCTGATGAAGTCCGCGATCGTCGATCTTGACGCAGGCACAGCGACCCTGCCTCTGCGGAAAGGGCGGCTCGAGTTCAGGCGAATTGGTCTGGTCGATCATGACCGACACGACCGATCCCAATCTCGCCAATCTGCACGGCGTCGACTACTCGCCTAAGCTTGCCTACGCGGTGACGGGCAAGGCCGCGCGCGAGGCTCGCATCGACAAGGACGGCATCATCGTTTTCAAGTCCGGAAAAGTCGACTTCTCGCCGGCACGGAGCATCACGCCTGGCGAGGCGCCGAACTTCTTCCCGCCCAAGGCCGCTCAGCCCGGATCGGTGGGGGACGCCGACTATTCACCGCTGGTGCAGTTCGCCAACGCCAAGAACGCGCTCTTCAATATGCCGATGGTGGCGTTCAATGTCTCGGAAGATGATCTCAACAAGATGTGCGACGGCAACGTCGACCATTCGAAGGTCGAGGATAAGGTCGTCAAGATCTGTCCTCGCGACGGCACCGTGACGCTCGAACTGACCCTCGGTTACACCTTTGGAAAGCCGATCTTCTATCTGTCCACGGAGGCCAACGACCCGGTCGTCGCCACGCTTGAAGGGGCGACATACACGCCGGCCCTTAAAGACGTGCCGTTTGCGCTTGAGGACGCCTCGCCAGGGGAAGCCGCCGAACGGATTTATGTGTTCGTCAACGGGCCGACAGGCATCGACAACCCGTTCCGCCAGGGCCTCGACAGCGCGCTCTCCGACAAGGGCACGCATGGACCGCTCAATGTTCTCGGCGGCATTCCGACGATCAATCTGGACTATAGCCCGCTGTGGCGCCTCTTTCCGGTCAGATGGACGGCGGCGGCAATCGAGAAGGGCTACCGCACCAAGATGACGGATGCGATCGCCATCGAAGACGCCGGCGAACGCGGCATCGTCGAGAGCATCGCGGGCGGGAAACCGAAGGCGGTCGGATTCATCGTCAACTGCCCCGTCGTCTATCGCATCAACTGAACGCTTGGCCCGAGGCGAGCGCCGGGTCGGTTGGCCCGGCGCTTCCCTTTCTCACGCCTGGAATAGAGCAATGATCAGACTTTTCATCGGGGCGACGCTTTTCACCTGCGCCGTGACGCTTGCGCCATCGTACGTCGAAGCGAGGCAGCCCGCGCAATTGATGGCGGGCGACCCCTCGGGGGCAAATGTGGCGTTCGTCTTCGGCGTCAAAGGGGGAGGCGAGGGCCTTCGCATCGAGACGCATCAGGTCGGCAATCCGGGCGCCAAGCTATCCATTTGGATCGATGGCGGCCGAGAGAAACTTTTTTCCCGCATCCTCACGACGGACGACTGCAAGTTCGGCGACGACGGCGCGCGGTGCCGGCTCGTTTTCCCCCGAAGCAGCCCCGACTATCGGCGTTTTGTCTTCGCCTTCAGGCGCGGCAGAACGGCCCATGTCGAGGTCCAGAACGCGGCGGTGATGCAGATGAGCCAGGATATTTCGTTGGCCGGCTTCACCCGCAAGCTTGGATCAGGATCGTAGATGTCGTGCCGCCTGCTTTGGGCCTGGGGCGCCGTTATGGGCTGTGCGAGGGACGTAACGCATCGTTGTGTCGGGAACGAGCGTCGACGCCTCGAGACTGCTGCTCAAACCGGACGGCGGCAAGGGCGCGCTCGTTCCCCCACCGACTTCGCATGGCTTCGCGGACCAAGGCGCCGACCGCCGGAGAATGCGGCCGCCCGCGGACCGTGACCAGGCTGACCTCTCGCCAGATCTCGGGATCGATCAACGGCTTGGCGACGACCTCCTGATGGACGACCGACCGCGCCGGCATGAAGGCGTAGCCGGCGCCGGCCGCGGCCATCGCCAGAATCCAGTCGTCCCGATCACTCCGATAGACGGTCCGCGACCGGCTATTATGTTCGTCGAGACTGTGTCCGAAGGCATCCGAGACTTCGCAATTGATTCGCCGCAAATATTCTTCCGCGTTGAGATCGGAGACTCGCACCGCCTCCAGGTTGGCGAACCTGTGTTCGAACCCGATGACAATGACGAACGGTTCGCGAAAAAGCGGCAGATAGTGCAGATGCGGCTCGCGCGCCTCGTCCGGGCCCGCAAAGATCGCCGCCTCGACCTGCCCCGATCGAAGCCGGTGGTCGAGGGCTTCCGCGGTGGCGTCGATGACCTCGAGATGAACGCCGGGATGCCGCGCGCGCACACCGATCAGAAGCTGGACCAGGTCGCTCGGCGCGACCGTGCACATCACGCCAAGCTTTAGCCTTGCCTCCGTCAGCTCTTTCAGACCGCGCGCTCCCCGGCTCGCGGCCTCGGCCTGCTCCAGGATCTGGTCGAGATGCGGCTTTACGATTTGCCCCAGTTCGGAAAGATGGGTGTGATTGCGTTCGCGGTGGAACAGCGCTCCGCCAAATTCCTCTTCCAGCAGGCGGATCGAGCGTGTCAGCGAAGGTTGCGAGACGCTGCAGCGGCGCGCTGCGCGAGTAAAGTTCAACTCCTCGCAGAGCGCACGGAAATAGATCACTTGCTGCATTTCCATTGGTGGCCTCGTCTCGCTGACCCCTGGCTCACCCGGCTGGCCTTGAGCGCCTGTTGGAGCCGCGAGATATAGGGCGCGACGGCCTCGAGTTCCATAGCTGGGCGCTGACATGCGTTCCTTGGCTTCGCCGTGAGGCCACGGCCGGCGTCTCTCATTTGGAGTTGGCCGGGTGCGCGCCGAACGCCGTGCGGCTGCCTTTGCCGTGTTACAGGGGGCCCATAAGCTCGCCGATGCGTCGCGTCGTCTTAAGGCCAGCGCCAGTCAGCACGAGCACAGTCGTCTCCGCAGGTATGAATGGCGCCGCGTTCGATGAGCTTTGTGAACGCGGCGCCTGCGATGGCGGAGGTCGGCTCCACGTAGAGGCCGATCCGGCTGAGTTCGAACAGCGCCCTTTCGATCTCAACTTCCGAAACGGCGACGGTCGCGCCGCCAGAGCGCCGCACGGCCGTCAGGACTTCGCGGGCTCGCACGGGGCTGGCGATCGACGCGCCCTCCGCGATCGTCGGGCGGGTGTCGATTGGCGTGAGATCATCGGAGCCGGCCACGAAGCTCGCGTGGAGCGGCGCGCAATTTTCCGGCTGCGCCGCGAACAGCCGCGGCAGGCTTGCGATCTCGCCGCGACGGAGAAGCTCGCCGAAGCCGATATCGCAGCCTAAGACGTTGCTACCCGCGCCGGTCGGGATGATGACATTATCGGGCGCCTTGAACTTGAGATCCTCCCAAAGCTCATAGGCCAGCGTCTTCGTTCCTTGCAGGAAGAACGGCTGCCAGTTGTGACCGGCGTAGAAGATTGTCGCGGCCTGGCGCTCTGCTGCGTCGCTGGCGTCCTGACGCGTTCCATGAACGAGCTCGATCTCGGCGCCATAAGCCCGCATCTGCACAATCTTGTCCTGGGCTGTCGAAGCCGGGACGAGGATCTTCGCCGCAAGGCCTCCGGCCGCCGCATAAGCCGCAACCGCTGCTCCGCCATTGCCGGAGCTGTCCTCCAGAACTTTCGTCACGCCCTGCCCGCGGAGGATCGAGAGCATCACGGAGGCGCCGCGGTCCTTGAAGCTGCCGGTTGGCGAAAGCCACTCGAGCTTGAACAGGGCCGGGACGCCGCCCCATTTGTGAGAGACGAGCGGCGTGCAGCCCTCTCCCATCGTGATCGGATCCGGAACGTCGATCGGCAGGGCGGCTGCGTATCGCCACAGGGATCGTTTCCCGGTGTCGATCATGCCGCGCCCGATGCCCGGCAAGGCGGTGATCATCAGCGGCGCGCCGGTGTCACAGCGCCAGCGCGGCTCCGAGATCGGATATTTCCGGCCGCTTACGGGATCGACATAGGCCGGAGGGTCGCCCGGAGGCTTGAGGTCATTCGGCATGGCTCCAACCATGGCGCCTTGTGGATGAGTTCTCGCAAACGGATGGGGCGCAAAGCGGCAAGCGGGCAAGGCGTTTCAGTAGGAGGCGCGCGCATGGGATGAAGCCTGCGACAACTCAGGCGTGATCAGTCGGCGTCGCGAAAAAGCCGGTCATCTGCAGCAGCCGACCGTCCGTTCCGAAACGGCCATAGCTTGTACCCTTGACGAAGACCGATCCATTGCGATCGTACATGGTCCAGTGGAACAGGCCCTGGCGGTGATGCTCGAGGAAGCTGTCGTTGCGGAAATGAGCGCCAGAAAATTTCGCTTGCGACTGCCCGATCCGGGTTAAGAGCGCTTCAATTCCGTGGACCTGGGAAACGGGGTCGGTGTAGATGCAGTCCACTGCAACGCTCTCTTGTAGCAGGCGCCGGCGCCTGCCTCGTCGATCGGTCCCCAGGCCGACTGATAGATGTTCCAGGTCTTCAGGCAGGCTTCACAGTTCATCATACGTCTCCAGGGTCTAAGCAGGCGTGGCGCTGCTCCGGACGGCCTGGGGTCATCTCACTAGAACGTTATCCGACGTTATGACAATATTCGTATTTTTGTCAACGAGAGGGGCCGCCGGGTGAGGAGCGACGGATCGAAACGCCAGCATATACTCGTCGGCGCCACCGCCATCTTTTCCCGATATGGCTATGCCCGCGCCACGATGGGCGACATTGCCGCGGAGACAGGAGTGTCGCGACCCGCGCTCTACCTCATCTTTCCGGACAAGGAGGCGCTGTTCACGGCCGTGATCCGGCACATGGATGAAGGGAAGCAGGCCGAGATCCGCTCCGGATTGAAGCGCTACAAGGGGCTCCATGCCAAGCTGCTCTATGCCTGCCAATCCTGGGGCAGCCATGGCTTCGACCTCGCCGCCGTCCACCCCGACGCGGCTGATCTGTTCGACTTGCGCTTCGCTGCAGTCAAGGAGGTCTACGCCAATTTCGAGTCCTTTGTCTTCGAACTGATCAGTGAACGGGTTCGTACTTCGCGCATCGAAGCGACGGCCGAGGAACTGGCCCGCGCCCTGGCCTATGGCATGCGCGGACTGCGCGCCACCGCTACGAGCGGGCAGGACATGCGACGACTGATCGCGGTCCAGGTCACGATCTTGATGCGCGCAATCGGCGTCCGTACGTCAAATACGGGCTAATTGCCTGGGAGAGGCAAACCTGCGGTCAGGCCAAGCCGCGGCGACGGGATCATGACGTTGACCCGCGGCGAGAAGTGACGACGCTCGTCGATACGAACGTTCTCCTCGACGTCCTCGGTCCTACCCGGGTTTGAGCGGCGCGGTCGGCCCGCGAAAGCCAAATTTCGCCGCCCTCTTCTCGGCGAAGGCGTCCCGCCCTTCGACGAAATCCGGCCCCAGCGCAGCCACTTCGGTCAGGGCGCGATAGCCCGGCGCCTCCTTGCTCATGCCGGCGGCGATGGCGTCGACCGCGCGCTTGGCCCCGCGGATCGACATCTGACTTAAGTCCGCAAGCCCACGGGCGTAACCCAGCACAGTCTCCTGCAATGCCGTCTCCACCCGCCGGTCGATGAGGCCGATCGCCAGCGCTTCGTCCGTCTCGATCCGCCGCGCGGTGAACAAAAGGTCCTTGGCGCGCGAGGGCCCGACGAGCTCGATCAGGCGGCGCGTCTCAGCATGGCCATAGACGAGACCGAGCTTGGCTGGGGGGACCGCGAGATGCGCGTCGGCGGCGCAGAACCTCAGATCGCAGGCGAGCGCGAGGCCAAGGCCGCCGCCGATCGCGACCCCGCTGATGACCGCGATGGTCGGGCGATCGAGGCCCATCAGCGCCTTGAGGCCGTTCTGGACCGCATCGCCATAGTCGCGCGCGGCTGCCGCGTCGCGGTAGATCTCGCCGAGTTCGGCAATGTCGGCGCCGGCGCTGAAATGCGCGCCCTCGCCCTCGACGAGCGTCACCAGCAGGTCCTCCCGCGCCTCGATCGCGACGCGGATGGCAGGCAGCGCGCGCCACATCGCATGGGTGATCGCATTGCGGCGCTCCGGGCGGCTGAGCACGATGCGGGCGAACGGCGGCTCGAAGCGCAGGGCTATGTCGATCATGAGGGCCTCGGGACGCTGATGGGAGCGTCGTCGCTCAACTCTAGCATTTTTGCGCACTCGACGTGGCCGCGTCGCGCGGCGCGTCTGTGCTCCCAAAGGCTAAGTCGCCATCGCCAGCCCAAGCTCGTCGGCGACGGAACGGAGGCGATTGTCCCGGGTCCAGAGCTCAGCGCCGGCTGTCAGTCGCGCGGACGCGAGCAGGTGGACGTCGAGATAGCCGATCCCGCGTCCAAACAGCGCCTGGCCATTGATGAAGCCCAAGACTTCTGCGTCCGTCGCCAACTCGGCGCGGGGCAAGTTCGACAGCGCCTCCAGAATGGTCCCCCGTTGGCGCATCTCTCCCAAGGCAAGCTCGCCAATCACGAAGGGATGCGTCAGCACTCGGCCGGCGTCGAGCAGCTTGGCGAGCAAGTCACTGCCCGCGCGCAGATGGTCGATCCAAATCGAGGTATCGACCAGGATCAAGCGTGCGTCGGCCGTCGTCGGGGCGCAGACTCGATCTCCGGTTCGCTTGCGCCGAGACGAGCCAGCCTCCGGGCGCTTTCCCGCTCTATCAGCGCCTTGAGCGCTTCGCGGACGAGGCTCGACTTCTCTTTCAAGCCGGTGAAGGCCTGCGCTTTGGCGACCAGTTCGTCATCAAGCGCGAGCGTGGTGCGCATCGTCCAGCCTCCGTCTTGGCATAGATATAGCATCATATGATGCCGATTCCAATGCCGACACGCGCAAGCGGGCCGCTCGCGTCGATCACAGCGTAAGGGCCTTGAGTGGCGTGATCTTGGAGGCTATTATAGCTATATGAGGAAAGCCAGCATTACCGAGGCTAAAAACGGCTTGAGCGCCTTGATCGACGGCCTCAAGGGGGGCGAGCCAGTCTTGATCGTCGATCGGGGGCGTCCCGTTGCGCGCCTGGAGCCGGTCACCGGGGGCGAGGAAGGCGGCCCAAGCGGACGATTGGCGCGCCTCATTCGAGACGGCGTGTTGCGGCCTCGTCGAACTGTCGCGCCGGCGGCTATTTTCACCTCTCCGCCCCCCAGCTCCCGAGCGTCGGCCGTTGGCGCGCTCATCGACGAGCGCCGGGAGGGGCGGTGAAATTCTGGGACGCGTCGGCGATCGCGCCCCTGCTGGTGGCTGAGAGCACAACGCGATCCCTGCAGGCGCTGGCGAGGCGAGACTCAGATCTGCTTGTATGGTGGGGATCGCAGGTGGAATGCGCTTCGGCGCTCGCCCGTCTCGAGCGCGGCGCTTTGCTTGATGGGAAAGGCGCCGCCTTGGCCTTCGATCGGTTGAAACAGCTCGCTGATGGATGGCACGAGATCGAACCCAGTGAGATCGTGCGCGAGAACGCGCTCAGGTTTCTTCGCGTTCATTCGCTAAGAGCGGCCGACGCATTGCAGCTTGCGGCGGCTTTCATCGCGGCCGAACGACGTCCTCCATCGCTTGAGGTCGTCACGCTCGACGACCGCCTCGCCGACGCAGCACGGAAGGAAGGCTTCGAGTTGGTCGACGTTTCGGCGGCCTGAGCCGTCCGTCAGCCGCGCGCCCGAACACACGCTGCGGACTCGGATGTTCGTTCCGTCTTTGGTAGGCCGCTGGAGCGGACGCCTTTCCTGTCGTAGCGTTGGGACGGCACACATTCCGGCGAGTGCGGAGAAGCGGCAGGATGGCGGACACCGGAACTTATCCGCGCGACATGATCGGCTACGGGCGCACTCCGCCATTCGCCGACTGGCCGAAGCGCGCGCGCATCGCGGTCCAGTTCGTCATCAACTACGAGGAGGGCGGCGAGAACAACATCCTGCATGGCGACGCCGCGTCCGAGGCTTTCCTGTCTGAGATCGTCGGCGCCGCGCCCTGGCCTGGCATGCGGCACATGAACATGGAGTCGATCTACGAATACGGCTCCCGCGCAGGCTTCTGGCGCCTGCACCGCCTGTTCACCGAGCGCTCGGTTCCGGTCACCGTCTATGCGGTGGCGACGGCGATGGCGCGCAATCGCGAGGCGGTCGCCGCGATGAACGAGGCCGGCTGGGAGATCGCCACCCATGGGCTCAAGTGGATCGATTATCGCGACACCCCGCCGGAGATCGAAGCGCTCCATATCGCCGAGGCGGTGCGCATTCACACCGAGGTGGCAGGGGCCCGGCCGCTCGGCTTTTACCAGGGTCGGTCCTCGATCAACACCGTCCGGCTCGGGATGGAAGAGGGGGGGTTCGTCTATTGCGCCGATTCCTACGCCGACGATTTGCCTTACTGGCTCGAGGGGCCGCGGGGCCCGCAGCTGATGACGCCCTACACGCTCGACGCCAATGACATGCGCTTCGCCACGCCGCAGGGGTTCAACTCCGGCGATCAGTTCTACGCCTACCTCAAGGATTCGTTCGACACGCTCTACGCCGAAGGCGATGTCGCGCCAAAGATGATGTCGATCGGCCTGCACTGTCGCCTCGTCGGCCGGCCCGGACGCGCGCTCGCGCTCGCGCGCTTCCTCGACTATGCGCTTAGCCACAATCGCGTCTGGATTCCAACCCGCCTCGACATCGCGCGGCACTGGATCGCCAGACACCCGCCGCCGGGCGGCTGGAAGCCGTCTGAGCTGACCCGGACGCTGTTCATCGAGCGCTTCGGCGGCGTGTACGAACATTCGCCATGGATCGCGGCGGCGGCCTATGACGCTCATCTCACGAGCGACGCCAACACGGCGGAAGGGCTGGCGGAGGCCCTCGCCTCAGCCGTTGCTACGGGCGCGACGGAACAGAAGCGCGCGCTGATCGAGGCCCACCCGGATCTGGCCGGCAAGCTCGCGCTTGCCAAGACGCTGACCGCGGATTCGACGCGCGAGCAGGCGAGCGCCGGGCTTGACCGGCTTACGCCTGACCAACTGCGCCAATTTGGCGAGCTCAATGACGCCTATCGGGCAAGGTTCGGCTTTCCCTTCATCATGGCGGTTAAAGGCAAGAGCACGAGCGACATTCTCGCCGCTTTCCGCCACCGTCTGGCAAACGACGCCGACGCGGAGACGAAGACCGCGCTCGCCGAGATCGACCGAATCGCGGCGCTCCGGCTCAAGGATATTCTGCGTTGAACGCCGCCGCTCGCATCATTCGCGGCCGCGTTCTCTCGTTCACCGATGATCCCGCCGAGAGCGGCTCGCGCGTTTATTCCCTCATCGAGAACGGAGCCGTGCTCGTAAACTGCGGTCTGATCGAGGCGGTCGGAGAAGCGCCGGACATTCTTGCCCGAGCCCCCCCAGGCGCGCTCATCGACGATCACTCCGGCGCGATCATCACCGCGGGTTTCATCGACGCCCACGTCCATTACTCGCAAACTCAGGTGATTGGCTCCTACGGCGCGCAGCTCCTCGACTGGCTTACCAACTACACCTTTGTCGAAGAGCAGAAATTCGCCGATCCCGCCCATTGCGCGCGCGTGGCTGATTTCTTTCTCGATGAGCTGTTTCGCTCCGGCACCACGACCGCGATGGTCTATTGCACGGTGCATCCTGCGTCGGTCGACGCCCTTTTCGCGGCGGCCGAAGGGCGGGGCTCGCGCATGATCGCGGGCAAGGTGATGATGGATCGCGACGCGCCGACGGCGCTCATGGACACCGCCCAGCGGGGCTACGACGAGAGCAAGGCGCTGATCGAGCGCTGGCGGGGTCGAGGCCGGCTCGATTACGCGATCACGCCGCGGTTCGCCGTGACGTCGACGCAGGCGCAACTGGAGGCAGCCGGCGCCTTGCTGCGCGAATTTCCGGATTGCTACGTCCAGACCCATGCCAACGAAAACAAGGCGGAAATCGCGCGCGTGGCCGCGTTGTTCCCTGAGGCGCGCAGCTATATCGACGTCTATGCGCAGGCGGGGCTGACCGGTCCGCGTTCGGTGTTCGGCCATTGCATTCATTTGCAGGACAGCGAGGTCGCCGCGCTCGCCGAAAGCCGCTCCGTCGCGGCATTCTGTCCGACGTCGAATTTTTTCCTCGGCTCCGGACTGTTCGATCAGGCGCGGCTCAGGCGGGCAGGGGTGCGGATCGCGCTTGCGACCGATGTCGGCGGGGGCACGAGCTATTCGATGCTGCGCACGGCGGCCGAGGGCTACAAGGTGCTGCAGCTCAACGGCCAGTCATGGCCGGCGCTCGAGGCGTTTTACCGCATGACGCTCGGCAACGCCCGGGCGCTCAGTCTCGACGATCGCATCGGCTCGATCGAACTCGGCAAAGAAGCCGACCTCATTGCGCTCGATCCGCGCGCGACCCCCGCGCTCGCACATCGGATGGAGACGGCCGGCGGCAATATCGAGGTCGAACTCTTTGCCTTCCTCACGCTCGGGGACGATCGGGCGGTGCGCCAAACCTATGTGGCCGGCGAGCCGCGTAAGGGCCAAGACAGCTTTTGAGATCGTCCGACTGTTTGCGTAACTCGCGCTGAAGCTTCTGGACTACAGGGTGACCGGCCCGCTGTGCGAGCGCCAGCCGTTCATGCCCTCGGCAAAATGCCTTACGTCCTCGCGTCCGATCGTCCGCGCTTTATTGAGCGCATTGCGCGACCGCCCGCCCGCCTGGCAGATCAGGACGACCGGCTTTCCTTCCGGCAGATCCGCGGGATCGTATGATGACATGGGCATGTTGACAGCGTTTGGAATATGGCCCGAGGCGAACTCGTGCGGTTCGCGAACGTCGATGACCGTCCAGGCGTTGGTTCCAATTGCTTCTTCCAAATCGGCGAAACTGACGATTTCCGGGTCGGAGCCGGAGCGAAAACGTGAAAACATATTCCAGGACATCATACCTCCAGGTTACTTCGCATCTCTCAGCGCCACGAAGCTCGAACTCCGTCATATAGATCCGCTATCGCGTATTTCGAGCATTGTCAGGCGTGTGGCCACGATCGTCGGGCGCCTTTAAGGCGCGATCGAAGCCACGCGACGTGACAGGGTTAGTTCCTTGATTTTGCCGCGCCTGCCTCACGAGGCGACGCTCGTCCCGCAGATTTGTTGAAACATATTTTCAGCCTGTAACTCGTGGGATGGCCAGTCAATTTCCGTCAAATCTTCTTGACCGAACGCGCCGAAGCCGACAACCTGACCGGATGCGGATTCGTCCCTTCTCGACGCCGGGCCGTTTCTGGCGCGGGAATCTTCACGCCCATTCGAACCTCTCCGACGGAGCCTTGAGCCCCGCGGAGGTCGTCGAGGCGTATAAGCGCGCAGGCTACGATTTTCTCCAGGTGTCCGATCATTTCCTGGGCCGGTTCGATTGGCCGATCGCCGACACGCGCAAGCTGCGCCACAACGATTTCACCACCCTGATCGGCGCGGAGGTTCACGCCATGGGGACGAGCGCCGGCGAATACTGGCATATCATCGCGACCGGCCTGCCGTTCGACTTTTCCCCCACGGAACCGGACGAAAGTGCGCCGCTTCTGGCGAAGCGAGCGCGGGAGGCGGGCGCCTTCGTCGCCATCGCGCATCCGTCGTGGTCGCAACTGACGATAGAGGACGGGCGTTCGCTTTGCGCCGCGCATGCGGTCGAGGTCTACAATCACACCTGCGCGGTCCTGACCGATCGGGGCGACGGGTTCTACCTGCTCGACCAGCTCTGCAACGAGGATCGGCGGCTGATGGCGGTCGCCGGCGACGACGCGCACTTCCACAACGGCGATCTCGACGCCTTCGGCGGTTACGTCATGGTCAAATCGGAAACGCTCGAGCCCGAGTCCCTACTCGGCGCGTTGAAGGCCGGCGAGTTCTATTCGAGTCAGGGACCGCGTATCTACGACGTCGAGGTTACAAAAAACGAAGTGCGGGTTGAGTGCTCTCCCGTCCACACCATCGCGCTCGTCACCAGCGCTTCGCCGTCCCTCAGCCGGGTCGGACGCGGGCTCACCCATGCGACGATCGAATTCGCCGAAGTCGCGAAATGGGCCTGGCGCGAACCCCCGCAGGTGAAATGGTTCCGTATCGTCGCCATTGACGGGCCGCGACGGCGCGCCTGGACCAACCCAATTTGGGTGGATTCTTTCGACTAAGCAAGTTTGCGTTGGCGGACCAACGCGAACTTGCTTGGATTCCTTTGATTTCGCAGGCTTTTGAGCCGAAAACCGGCATCCACTTTTCGGCAATCCTGCCTAGCGCGAGACTGTCGAGCCTTGAGGCGGCGCGTTGCGGCGCAAGTCTCTCTTGCGCTGCGGAGCTTGCGCCCATACATCCGGCGCTTGCCCGCACTTTCAGGATCTTTCACCCATGGCTGACGACTTCGCCGCCCGCTCGCCCGGGTGGCATGCGACGACCATCCTGATGGTGCGCAAGGGCGGAAAGGTCGTGATCGGCGGCGACGGCCAGGTCAGCATGGGCCAGACGGTCGTCAAATCCAATGCGCGCAAGGTTCGCCGCCTCGCCAAGGGCGACGTCATCGCCGGCTTCGCCGGCGCGACGGCCGACGCCTTCACTTTGTTCGAACGGCTCGAGGCCAAGCTCGACCAGTACCCCGGCCAACTCGCGCGGGCTTGCGTCGAACTGGCCAAGGACTGGCGCACCGACCGCTACCTCAGGCGCCTCGAGGCTATGCTCATTGTCGCCGACAAGAGCACGGCTTTCACACTATCGGGCTCAGGCGACGTTCTGGAGCCGGAGGGAGACGAATTCGGGGCGGGGATGGCGATCGGTTCGGGCGGCAATTACGCGCTCGCCGCGGCCCGGGCGCTGATGCCGATGCAACTCGATGCGGACGAGATCGTGCGTCGCTCGATGCGCATCGCCGCCGACATCTGCGTCTACACCAACTCCAATCTGATCGTCGAAAGCCTCTGACCTCATGACGGATCTGTCGCCTCGCGAAATCGTCTCCGAACTCGACCGCTACATCGTCGGCCAGGGGGACGCCAAGCGCGCCGTCGCCATCGCCTTGCGCAACCGATGGCGTCGCTTGCGCCTGACCTCGCCGATGCGCGAGGAGGTGATGCCGAAGAACATCCTGATGATCGGTCCGACCGGCTGCGGCAAGACGGAGATCGCGCGCCGCCTCGCCAAGCTGGCCGGGCGCGCCGTTTCTCAAGGTCGAGGCGACGAAATTCACCGAGGTCGGCTATGTCGGACGCGATGTCGAGCAGATCGTCCGCGATCTCGTCGAGATTTCTATCGCGCTCGTCAAGAGCCGCAAGCGCAAGGACATCGAAGCCAAGGCCGAGCTGGAGGCGGAAGAGCGGGTGCTTGATGCGCTGGTCGGCTCGACGTCATCGGCCGCCACCCGCGACGCCTTTCGCCGCAAGCTGCGCGCTGGCGAGCTCAACGACAAGGAGATCGAGGTCGAGTTGCCGCAGAGCGGAAGCGGCATGCCGATGTTCGAACTGCCGAATATGCCCGGCGCTTCGATCGGCGCGATCAACATCGCCGATATTTTCGGCAAGAGCCAGCGCACCAAGGCCAAACGCATGACGGTCGAGGAGGCGCACGAGCCGCTGGTCGCCGCCGAGGCTGAAAAGCTGCTCGATCAGGACGCGGTCGTGCGCGATGCGGTGGCCGAGGTCGAGAGCAACGGCATCGTCTTCCTCGACGAGATCGACAAGATCTGCGCTCGCGAGGGACCGCGGCGGCGCCGACGTCTCGCGCGAGGGCGTTCAGCGCGACCTCCTGCCGCTGATCGAGGGCACGACCGTCGCCACCAAGCACGGCGCGGTCAAGACCGACCACATCCTTTTCGTCGCCTCCGGCGCCTTCCACATCGCCAAGCCATCAGACCTGTTGCCGGAGCTGCAGGGCCGCCTGCCGATCCGGGTCGAACTCAATTCGCTGACCGAAGACGATTTCAAGCGCATCCTCACCGACACCGAGGCGAGCCTGATCAAGCAATATGTGGCGCTGATGCAAACCGAAGGCCTGGAGCTCGAGTTTACCGACGATGCGGTGGCGGCGATCGCCCGCCTCGCCGCCAAGGTCAACGGGTCGGTCGAGAACATCGGCGCGCGGCGCTTGCAGACGGTGATGGAGCGGGTGCTCGACGAGGTGAGCTTCACCGCCGCCGACCGGTCCGGCGAAAAGGTCCGCATCGACGCCGATTTCGTCGAGCGTCACGTCGGCGACCTCGCGGCGAACGCCGATCTGAGCCGGTTCATACTTTAAACACGCTTGCGTACGAAACGGCGCTTCGACCAGCGCCAGCCCGCGAGATCAGGGCAAACTTACACAGGTCCCAGGCTCGCCCAGAACTTTGAGAACGTCTCGGCGACCGGTTGGGGATCCTGGACCGGCCACCAGTGACCGACATCAATCAGGGCGACTTGGGCGCCCGCCTGCTCGGCCGCCCAGCGGTGTTGCTCGACCGTCCCGCTTGCCTGGCTGACGTCTCCGGATGCGATCAGCGCGAGCCCGGGGCGCTTGCGCGCGTTCGCGAGCCCTCGTCCGGCCATAGCCATCACCGGCTGAACCGCAGAGCGGAGAAGTGACAGTACGGCTCTACCCATGGCGTCGTCCATGCCGGCCGCCACCCGTTCCGCGACGGGTCCCTGCATGCCAAGACTTGCCACGATCTCGAAGCGCTGCTGCAGGCTGCCGCCAAAGATCTCCCTCACGGACGCTTCGCCCGGTCCTTCTTGCTGCCACACCTGGGCCCGCTTGTGCCAGACGTAGTCCGGAGCGAACAGGCCCAGCGCATCTGAAGCCCAACTGCGAATGAGGTCAGGGCGGGCCATCGCGACCGCCACGACATGCGCGCCTCCCCAATCGTGCCCGACGAGATCGACGGGCTCGCGGAAAAGCTCCAGCTGGGACACGAGCCAGTCGCGATAGCCTCTGACCGAAACATCAAAGCCGCCGGGCGCTGGCGCCCCGAATCCCGGAGGGGTTAGCGCGATCGCATCGACGCGACCAAGCGCACCGATAAACGCGGACCAAACCGCTGCGGTCTCCGGGTTTCCATGGACCAGCACCAACGGTGGATTCGGCATACTCGCTCCTAATAACTTGTGATATAACACGCAAGTTTATTATGTTCCCTGGACTTGCTTGTCAACCCGCGCGGCGACTTGTACGCCGCCCCGATGTCGCCTCCTAAACGCACGCAGGCGCAGCGTCGCGCCGAGACCGAACGTCGTGTCTTGGACGCGGCTATCGATCTCATCGCCCGCCATGGGTCGCACGCGGTCAGCCTGGCTCAAGTTGGGGCGGCCGCCGGCTACAGCCGGGGCATCGTCACCCACAATTTCGGAAGCCGGGAGAAGCTTCTCGACGCCGTCCTCCGCGACGCCCAGACCTTTCACGTTCCCGACAACGCCAAGGACGGGCTGGAGTGGCTGGCGGCCGCCATTTGCGCTTACCTCGAGAACATCGCGAAGCGCGCTCCCGTTACCAAGGCGTTCCTGCAGATGTGGGGTGAAGCGATCGCAGGCGACCCGGTCCTTAAGCCGAGGTTCGCCAAGCTCGATGCGCAGTTCCGGGAGTTCCTCGCTCAGCGCGTGCGCGACGGGATGGGGGATGAGTCGATTCGATCGGATGTCGATCCGACGGCTGCCGCCGTCTTTCTTGTAGCCGTGCTGCGCGGGACCGGGATGCAGCTGATCGCCACGCCGTCGCTACGCAACGACAAGGCGATCATCGACGAAGCTGAACAGCTGACGCGACGGGCGCTCCAAAGCGGGCGCGCTTGTCGTCCTTAGCAACTCGGCAAGACCGGCTTCGATAGCGGTCATGCTTCGCCGCCTCGTCATTTAAAAGTGGTGTTCAGAGGGCCGTAGCCGGGAATACGATCGAGTTGGCGCTGACGGCCATGGTGGATTTCAGAGAGTTTCGGCGCGATCGTCAGCATCGCGCCAAGGAGCCGCCCATGACATCGCTTGTTCTGACCTTCGTTGGCGATGACCGGCCTGGGCTTGTCAATGCGGTTTCGGAGAAGGTTGCCGAATTTGGCGGGACCTGGCTTGAAAGCCGTTCGGTGCGGCTCGCGGGCAAATTTGCCGGCGTGGTGCTGGTCAGGGTTCCGGACGACAACCTCATTCCGCTCGAATCGGCGCTGGCGAAGCTCGCGCCGTCAGGCCTGCGGGTCTCGATCGAGCGCGGCGCCGCGGCAGAGGCCGAAAAGCCGGCGCGCCTCGTCACGCTGGAGATCGTTGGCAAGGAGCGGCCGGGTATCGTGCGCGATGTGACACAGGCGCTTAACCGTCTTGGCGTCAACATCGAAGAGTTCATGAGCGGTCTCGAAGGCGAGCCGTTCACCGGCGCCCTGATGTTTCGCGCCACCGCCCGCCTCGACGTCCCTGCCGCGCTCAAGCTCGACGAATTGCGCAAGGCGCTGGAAAAGCTGGCGGCCGAGATCATGGTCGATCTCAGCGTGGGGGATGGAGAGCCTGGCGCGGGCGCCTGAAGCAGGAGCCTTTTGCCGGGGCCTCCTCGTATCACATAAGTAATATGTATTTTTGCGCCAAACGACCGAGTTCCAGAGGACGGAACTAAACGGGGTCGTAAGTGACTGAAACCTTTAGGGGCGCCGGTAAAATTGCTGCTAGGCGCGGGCGCCGCTTTGCGACCCCACAGCTCTTCGCGGCCGCGGGCGGGTGATATGGCCCGGCGACGGAAGCGCCTCGGTGCATGAGCTCGGTCCCCTTGCGCGGCTGCGCCTGCGTTGCCATAAGGGCCGCCCTTCCCGCTCCGAACTCAAGCGAAAAAATGGCGAAGTTTCCCGAGCGCGTGTTTTCTGGCGTTCAGCCGACGGGCAATCTGCACCTCGGCAATTATCTCGGCGCGATCAAGCGCTTCGTCGAGATGCAGAAGACGCATCCATGCCTCTATTGCGTGGTCGATCTGCATGCGATGACGATGCCCCACGACCCGGAGCAGCTTGCCCACACCACCCGCGAAGTGACCGCGGCCTTTCTCGCCTGCGGCATCGATCCGAAGGCCAACATCGTCTTCAACCAGAGCCGGGTCGCCGAGCACGCCGAACTGGCCTGGGTGCTCGATTGCGTCGCGCGGCTCGGCTGGCTCAACCGGATGACCCAGTTCAAGGAGAAAGCGGGCAAGGACCGGGAGAATGCGTCGGTCGGCCTTTACAATTATCCGGTGCTGATGGCCGCCGACATTCTCGTCTATCGCGCGACCCACGTTCCGGTCGGCGACGATCAGAAGCAGCATTTGGAGTTGGCGCGAGACATTGCGCAGAAGTTCAACAATGACTTTGCCGCGTCGATTGCCGCTCACGGCCACGGCGACGCCTACTTTCCGCTGCCCGAACCCTTGATCCAGGGGTCGGCCACCAGGGTCATGAGCCTGCGCGACGGGGCAAAGAAAATGTCGAAGTCCGACACCTCGGAGAACGCCTACATCGCGCTTACCGACGATGCGGACACGGTCGCGCAGAAGATCGTAGGGCCAAGACCGACCCCGAGCCGTTGCCGAGCGAGGTCGAGGGGCTGGCGCGGCGTCCCGAAGCCGACAATCTCATCGGCATCTTCGCGGCCTTGAACGACGAGACGAAGGCCGACGTGCTCGAGCGCTTCGGCGGCAGCCAGTTCTCCGCGTTCAAGACCGCGCTGGCCGATCTGACGATCGACAAGTTGGCGCCGATTCGCGCCGAGATGCTGCGGCTCGCGGCCGATCCGGCCCATACCGACGCTGTCCTCGCCGATGGGGCCGAGAAGGCGCGCGCGATCGCGCGTCCGAATATGGACGCGATCAAGGATATCCTCGGCCTCCTGCGATAGCCGCCGGGACACAAACAAATTTAAACAAAGATGAAGGCGCTCCGAGTGCGACGGAAGGCGCAAATCGGCACATCTTGTTACTCGCAGTCTCGTTCCCACGAGCGCTAGCGCCCGATCGGCGAACCGGCTTTCCCCTCACGCCGCCCATGGTTAACGACTTTGCGGCAAACATTTCGTAATCCTGTTGAGGGGCTGATTTCGGACCTTCGAGGAGGCGATTCGTTGCGGGGGCTAAGCGGGGCGAAGCGCTCCGGAATTGGCCAACAGACGCGACGGCTCAACTGGGCGGTCGCCGCCCGGGCGGCCGCAGGCCTGGCGCTTTACCTGCTTGCGGGGGCGCTCGCCTGTGCGCAAGACCTCTCCCAGTCCTTAAGCGGGCCGGCGCGGCTGGCGTTCGACATGGCGTCAGTCGAGGCCAATGTCATCGGCCTTGTCATATTGACGCTGATGCTGCTGGCGACGATCACCGCGGTCCTTCATCTGGTTGGCCGCCGGATCTGGACCCGCCGCGTTGTCGAGCTCGAGACGGAGCTGGCGCGAACCAACGCCAAACTCGACCGCGCGGCGCTGATGCTGCGCAGCGAGCCGCAAATCCTCGTCTCCTGGGAGCGTCCGGACGCGGAGCCGACGATCGAGGGCGATTTCGCCCTCGTCGCCGATTCGCCGCTGTCGTCGCGCGTGCTCGCCTTCGGCTCGTGGCTCAATCCGGCCCAGGCGGCCAAGATCGAGGAGGCGACGGAGCGGCTGCTGACCCGCGGTGAAGCCTTCGCCGCCGCAGTGGTCAGCTTGCGGGGCCGCTATCTCGAACTCGACGGGCGCCCGGTGTCCGGCAGTGCGGTGATGCGCATCCGCGATGTCTCGGGCGAGCGGCTTCAGCTAGCCCAGTTGCGGGATTTATTCGCTGAAGCCGAGCGCGCCTTGGACGGCCTGCGCTCCGCGCTCGAAACCGCGGATATGCCGGCATGGACGCGCGACGCCATGGGCCGGATCGTCTGGTGCAACGCCGCCTATGCTCAAGCCGTTGACGCCCCCGACGCTGAGGCCGCGATCGCCGCCTGCGGCGAAATCTTCGATCCCGCGGTCCGCCGCGAAGCGACGGCGGCGCTCAAGGAGACCGGAGCCTGGAAGCGCCGTGGGTCGGCAGTCGTCGGCGGCGCCCGCCGGACCTTCGAAGCCGTCGAGGCAAGCGCTCAGGTCGGCTCCGCTGGCGTTGCCCGTGACATTTCCGAAATCGTGGCGCTGAGAGCGGATATGGAGCGCAACGAGGACGACTATTCGCGCATGATCGACAGGCTGTCGACGGCGGTTGCGATCTTCGACAAGTCCAAGCGGCTCACCTTGTACAATGCCGCCTACCGGCAAATCTGGTCGCTTGAGCCGGCCTTTCTCGATCAAGGGCCGAGCGACGGCGAAATCCTCGATAAGCTGCGCGCCAAGCGGCAATTGCCGGAACAGGTCGACTTCCGCGGCTGGAAGGCGCAGCAATTGAGCGCTTATCAGGCGATCGAGCCGAGCGAATCCGTGTGGCATCTGCCCGACGGGCGGGCGCTCCGCGTCGTCGTGAGCCCCAATCCGAAAGGCGGCGTCACCTATCTCTATGACGACGCGACGCAGAGCTACGCGCTCGCCTCCCAAGTGACCGCGCTCACCCATGTGCAGGGCGAAACGCTGGACGCGCTCAAGGAAGGGGTGGCGGCCTTCGGGGCGGATGGGCGCATGAAGCTGTTCAACCCGGCCTTCGCGGAACTCTGGCGAATTCGATCCGACGGTCCTCGGCGAACGCCCGCATGTCGACGAGATCGCGCGCGCCTGCAAGCCGCTGTGCGGCGACCCCGAACTGTTCGACGCGCTTAGGGCGGTGATCGTCGATCTTCCGCAGCACCGCAAGAACCGGACGGTGCGAATCGAGCGCACGGACGGGCTGATCCTCGATTGCGCCGCTCTGCCGTTGCCGGACGGTGCGACCCTCATGACGTCACTGGATGTGACGGCTGGCGTCAACATCGAACGCGCGCTGACCGATCGCAATCAGGCGCTTATCGCAGCGGAAAAGCTGCGCAACGATTTCGTCAACCACGTCTCCTACGAGCTGCGCACGCCGCTCACCAACATTATCGGTTTCACCCAGCTTCTGGCGGGCGGAGGCGTTGGCCCGCTCAACCCGAAGCAGGTCGAATATGCCGGATTCATCACCAATTCGTCGCATGCGCTGCTCGCCATCATCGACGACATTCTCGATCTGGCCTCGATGGACGCCGGGGCGCTGGAGCTTAGGCTCGAGGACGTCGATGTCGCCGAGGCGATGAAGGCCGCGGCGGCGGGCGTGCAGGATCGCTTGAGCGAGGCCGCGATCGAATTGCGCATCGTCATGACCGACGGGGTTGGATCGCTGCACGCAGACAGCCGGCGGGTGCGCCAGATCCTGTTCAATCTTCTCTCCAACGCGATCAACTATTCGGAGGCGGGCCAGACCGTTACGTTAGCCGCTATGCGACGCGGCGATGAGATCGTGTTCAAGGTCAGCGATCGCGGCCGCGGCATTCCCCCCGAGATGATCGATCGCGTATTCGAGCGATTCGAGACCTTTCCCAACGGCTCCCGGCATCGCGGCCCTGGCCTCGGCCTCTCGATCGTGAGAGCTATGGTCGAACTGCATCAAGGCCGCGTTCTGATCGATACAGCGCCACGGGAGGGGACGACAGTCACCTGCATCTTTCCCGTTGATCCAATAGGAGCGACGGCGCCGAGCTCGCAACTCATTGCGCCGCCGAAGACCCAATCGGTTCAGTAGAGGGCATGAACGGTCTCGCCGGTGTAAGAGAAGAAGCGGGTGTTTGGAGCTTCGAGTCCCCCGACGAAGCGACCACTTTGGCCATCGCCGCGGCGCAGGCGGCCTGGCTCGAGCCGGACGATTTCGTCGCTCTTACCGGCGATCTCGGAGCCGGCAAAACCGCTTTCGCCCGCGGGCTTATCCGGGCCCTTGCCGAGGCGCCGGAGCTCGAGGCGCCGAGTTCGACCTTCACCCTGATGCAGGTCTATGACGCCCCGCGCGGGCCGGTGGTGCACGCCGATTTCTACCGGCTGCGCGGTCCAACGGAACTCGCCAATCTGGGCTGGGAGGAAGCTGTCGACGGCGCGATTGCGATCGTCGAGTGGCCGGAGAAGGTCGCGCAAGCGCTGCCCGCGGACCGGCTCGAGATCGACATCCGATTTGACGCCAAACGCGGTCCCGATTTTCGTTTGCTGTCGTTGCGTGGGTTCGGCGCGGTCCGCCCGCGTCTGATGCTGGCGCTTGGCGTCGCGAGGTTGCTCGAGCGCTCCGGCTGGAGCGACGCGAGCCGCGAATTCCTGCAGGGCGACGCGTCCGTTCGCGCCTATGAGCGGCTGACCAAGCCAACCGGCGAGACCGCGATCTTGATGATTTCGCCGCCCCGGCCGGACGGGCCCATCCTCCGCTTCGGCAAGCCCTACGCGGCCATCGCCAAGCTGTCGCCCGACATTCGAGCCTTCATCGCCATGGCCGAGGGCCTGCGCGGGCTCGGCTACTCGGCGCCGGCTCTCATCGACACTAGCGTCGGCGAGGGTCTCGCCCTGATCGAGGACTTCGGTTCAGCCATCATCGCCCAGAACGGCGTTCCGGATGGCGCGCGTTATGCGCCGGCGGTTGCTCTTCTGGCTGATCTGCACGGCCGCGAACTGCCGCCGAGCCTGTCGGCCGGCGAGGAGCCCTATGAACTGCCCGTCTATGACATCGAAGCCATGCTGGTCGAGGTCGAGCTCGTGCTCGACTGGTATGCGCCGGCAATGGGCCGGGTGCCCCCGTCGGGCGCGCGCATGCAGTTCTTGGGCGTCTGGCGCGAGCTTCTGGCGCCGATCCTCGCCGAGCCGACGACCTGGACGCTGCGCGACTATCATTCGCCCAATCTGCATTGGCTGGCGGAGCGGCAGGGCTTGCAGCGAATCGGCCTCATCGATTTCCAGGATGCGGTGATCGGGCCGCCGGCCTACGATGTCGTTTCGCTGTTGCAGGACGCGCGCGTCGACGTGGCCGAAGATCTCGAGATGCGTCTCGCCGCCCTCTATATGCGCCGCAGGACGGCCGCCGATTCGGCTTTCGACACCCAGCGCTTCGCCGCCGCCTATGCGGCGATGGGGGCCCAGCGCGCCACCAAGATCCTCGGCCTGTTCGCCCGGCTCGACAAGCGCGATCACAAGCCTGAGTACTTGCGCCACCTGCCGCGGATCGAGCGCTATCTGGCCCGCAACCTCGCCCATCCGTTGCTTCAACCGCTTGCGGTCTGGTATCGGAACCACCTTCCGCGGGCGCTTGGCCCACCGCCGGTCCAATCCGACCTTGAAGATTGATTGCTGAGGCCCGATGAGCCCGCCCGTTCCGAAGACGGCCATGGTGTTCGCCGCCGGACTGGGCATGCGGATGCGGCCAATTACCGAGACGCTGCCGAAGCCGCTGGTCGAGGTTCATGGCCGGGCGCTGATCGATTATTGCCTTGATCGCCTGGCGGAGAACGGGGTCGAGCGGGCGATCGTCAACGTGCATTGGCTCGCCGACCAGATCGAGGCGCACCTCGTCAAGCGCCGGCGCCGAAGATCGTCATCTCGGACGAGCGGTCGAAGCTGCTCGATCAGGGCGGCGGGATCAAGCGCGCGCTGCCGCTGATCGGCGGGGATCCGTTCCTGATCTGCAACACCGACGCGTTCTGGATCGAGGGGCCGCGCTCGAATATCGCGCGCCTGGCCCGGAGTTTCGATCCAGAGACGATGGACATCCTGCTCCTGGTCGCAGCCGGCGCAGGCGCAGTCGGCGTCGACTGGCCGGGTGATTTCGTCATGGGCCATGACGGACGGCTCGCCCCGCGGGAGCCGCGCCACGTGGCGCCCTTCGTCTACACCGGCGTCGGGATCGTCAAGCCGCAGTTGTTTGCAGGCGAGACGGCGGAGGTGTTCCGCCTCGCCCCGTTCTTTCATGCCGCGGCGGCCAAGGGCCGGCTTTACGGCGTTCGCCTCGATGGGCTCTGGGTGCATGTCGGGCGGCCGGAGAGCATCGCGGAAGCGGACAGGGCCATTGACCGCTCGACCCTGTGAGCGTCAAGGGCCCCCGTGTTTCCCAAATCAATGGAATCACCTTATGCGGTCGAACGTTGTTCGCGCCGCTTGAGCGGGAGACGGGCCCGCTGGGGGTTTTTAGAGCATGAAACTGCCGAACCAGATCGGCCCCATTCACTTCGTCGGCATCGGCGGCATCGGCATGTCGGGCATCGCCGAGGTGCTTCTCAACCTGGGCCATCAGGTCCAGGGTTCGGACCTGAGCGACAACGCCAACGTCAAGCGCCTGCGCGAGCAAGGCGCGACCGTATTCGTCGGCCATGACAAGGCCAACCTCGGCGCCGCAGCGGTGGTCGTCATTTCGTCCGCCGTGAAGCGCGACAATCCCGAGGTCGTCGAGGCGCGGGCGCGGCGCATTCCCGTCGTTCGCCGTGCCGAGATGCTGGCCGAGCTGATGCGGCTCAAGCAATGCGTGGCGGTGGCCGGCACGCATGGCAAGACCACGACCACGTCACTGGTGGCGACGCTGCTCGACGCCGCCGGGCTTGATCCGACGGTGATCAATGGCGGCATTATCAACGCCTATGGCACCAACGCACGGCTTGGCGCTGGCGACTGGATGGTGGTCGAGGCGGACGAGAGCGACGGCACTTTCCTGAAGCTGCCCGCCGACATCGCGGTCGTCACCAACATCGATCCCGAGCACCTCGACCACTTCAAGACCTTCGACGCCATCAAGGACGCCTTTCTGGCGCTGATCGGAAACCTGCCGTTCTATGGCTTCGCCGTCATGTGCCTCGATCATCCGACCGTGCAGGAACTCGTCGGCCAAGTCGAAGACCGCCGGATTCTGACCTATGGCGAGAATCCGCAAGCCGATGTGCGCCTTATGGACGTCAATCTTGCCGGCGGCGTCACCCGATTTTCGGCGCTGATCCGTGATCGGGCGACGGGGCGCGCCACCTTCATTGATGATCTGGCGCTGCCGATGCCCGGCCGCCACAACGCGCTCAACGCCACCGCGGCGATCGCGGTCGCGCATGAGCTTGGCGCGCCGATCGACGTCATCCGCAAGGCGATCGCCGGGTTTGGCGGTGTTCGCCGACGCTTCACCCGCACGGGGACATGGAATGGCGTCGCCATCTACGACGACTATGGCCACCATCCGGTCGAAATCGCCGCGGTCTTGAGAGCCGCGCGGGCGGCGACCGAGGCTAAGGTGATCGCGGTCGTGCAGCCGCATCGCTACACCCGGCTCGCGTCGCTGTTCGACGCCTTCGCCACCTGCTTCAACGACGCCGACACGGTCATCGTCGCCGACGTCTATCCGGCCGGCGAAGCGCCGATCGAAGGCGTCGACAAGGCGGCGCTGGCGACCGCGATCGCCGCCCACGGCCATCGCCACGCGCTGATGCTGCCCTCGCCCGAGAAATTGGCGGGCATGGTGCATTCGCTGGCGAAGCCGGGCGACTATGTCATTTGCCTCGGCGCCGGCTCGATCACCCAATGGGCCTATGCGCTGCCGGGCGAACTCGCCGCGCTCGACAAGGCCTGACGCTTCGCCGATGCCTTTTCCCGGGCTGGTCGACGAGATAAAGGCGCGGGCGCCCAGGCTGCGCGGACGCCTCACAGCCGACGTCGCGATCGCGGAGGCGACCTGGTTTCGGGTCGGCGGTCCGGCTGAGGCCCTGTTTTCGCCGGCCGACGAGGACGATCTCGCCTATGTCCTGTCGGCTCTCCCGCGCGAGATCCCGGTTACGACCATCGGTCTCGGCTCGAACCTGATCGTGCGTGATGGCGGCGTGGCCGGGCTCGTCATTCGGCTCGGCGGCCGGGCCTTCGGCGCGGTCGAGATCATGGACGGCTCGCGGATCGTCGTCGGAGCCGCGACGCCCGACCTTTATGTCGCCAAGGCCGCCGCAATAGCCGGCGTCGATGGCTTGGCGTTCCTGCGCGGCGTGCCCGGCTCGATCGGAGGCGCTTTGGTCATGAACGCCGGCGCGCATGGGGGCGAGGTCAAGGACGCGCTTATCGAAGCGCACGGGCTTCGACCGGACCGGCGCCAAACGCGTCTTTTCGAACGCGGAAATGGGCTTTTCCTATCGCCATAGCCTGGCGCCGGACGACATTGTGTTCACCGGCGCAACGTTTCAGGGCCGCCCCGGCGAGCCCAAGGCGATCGAAGCCGAGATGGAGCGGATCACCCGCGCCCGCGAGGCCTCGCAACCAATCCGCGAGAAGACCGGCGGCTCGACGTTCAAGAATCCGCCGGGCAAGAAGGCGTGGGAATTGATCGACAAGGCAGGATGCCGGGGTTTGCGCGTGGGGGCCCAGGTGTCGACCCTACATTGCAACTTTCTCATCAATCTGGGGCCGCGACCGCCGCCGATCTCGAAGCGCTCGGCGAGGAGGTCAGGCGGCGGGTCCTCGAGACGAGCGGGATTGCGCTGGAATGGGAAATCAAGCGCATCGGCGCGAGTGTTGGCTCTTAGAGACCGCTTTTCCACGCGAAATCATGCAAGCGGGCGCACAGTCACAATTCCGAGAGGCCTGTCGTATTCGCGGGAGAGGCGACCTACATCACGGGCAAATGAGAAGCGCGGCTGGTCTTGGCATAATTCTTGATTAAACCTGTTGTGCTAGGGTTTGAGCTTCGGTGACCGCGTCAATCGGCGCAAGGACGATTTGAAAGGTTCGTCAGGAGGAAAACAACCAGCGAGGGCTCCGACCTTAAGGAGGTCCTCATGTTGAATAAGCCTTCACTGGCCCTCGCCGCCCTTCTGGCGATCGCGCCTCAATACGCGTTTGCGGCCGAAAGCGGGGTTTGCACCGACATTTCTGTGCCGAAGAAGGCGATCGAAGCGCACAACGGCAAATGGATCCAATTGACGCCGGAGCAGTGGGAGTTCCTGCGCGGCATCTACGCCATGAATCCGCTGACGCCGCCTGGGCTGCCCTATGGCGAAAGGCCGCGCTGGCCAAGGTTGACGGCGATTTCGGCGGCCTCGTTTTCTTCATCGATGGCGACAAGGCCTGCACGCCGATGCCGGTCCCCGACAAGCTGCTGACCATGATGGACGACGTGGCGACGGCGAAAATCAACCACGAGGGCAGCGGCCTCTGATCCCGCCGCGGCCGGGCGCTGTCCGAGTTCGGATCGAGCGATATCAGTCTCAGCGACGTCATTTCCGAGTCGCTTCGCGCCGCGCTCTGGCGGCCGCCGCGGAAGGACAGTCGTTTGGGTCTGCGTTTGACGAGGCGCGCCGACGGGGCCCGAAGGCGGAGGAAAGCCGGCCTGATATCGATTAAAAACAAATCGTATACGTCATTTCTGCCTAACGCCGCACGGTGTGTTCGCGTTGCAGAAAAATAAGCCTAAGAGCTTGAAAAACTTGGGTCGCGTGCAGAATCGCGCATCTGCCTCGCGGCGACCCAAACCATTGGCTTGCCAGCCCTTCGCGTCGCTCGCCAAATCAGAACTGTGAGCCCCGTCACGGCGCCGCGAGGCTCGCAGGTTTACGATACTCCGCATGCGAGACGTCGTTCCTTGGTCCGAGGAGCGCCCAACGCATTGCACGGGCATTCGTAACCTCGGCCTTGAGACGAATGCCCGCTCAAGAGGAAAACCAGCTCGAGCAGGAAATTGGCCGTGAGCCGTTTCGAGATCCGGTCGAGTCCTACACCACTGATTCGGACGTCGCGTCTGGACGGAGCACCCTCAGCGACGATCCTGTCCTTGGCTGTGTTCCTGGCCTATGCTGGGGGGCTCGGTCGCCTCTGATCCCATGATCGCAAGCAGCGTGGCGAAGAGCGTCCCGAAGGAAACGACCCGGCGCTGCTGCAATTCGTCGGCCTCGAGAGCCCGGCGCGCGGCGGCTG
>CAVPPX010000034.1:0-68147 GCA_963707355.1 uncultured Alphaproteobacteria bacterium
GAACTCGCCCGAGAGCCCCGCCAGAGCCTCGTTCACGACCATGCGGATCGTCCGCAGCGGGTGATCCTGGCCGACCCGCGTCTCCAAATCGACGTAGCTAAACAGCGCCCCAGACCGCTCGTCCCCGCCTCGCATCGATTCCCTCCGCCCAAGCCCAAGACGAAAGAATCACAGCCCAATCTCACTGACCAGCGACTTCTTCAACAGCCTGCTAGTTGATCTGGTCTGCCGTGGCTTTGCGATCTTACGCTGGGCTATCCGGGAGCTCTCCGCCGGAGCCTGCTGGTGCCTTGCTGAGAAATTCCATTGGTGCAAGACTCAGCCGCTCCTTTCTAAGAGCCTGACCCAAAAGCTTCTGGCGCTTGGGGTTAGGGCGTGATTTACCGCCTCCGAGATGGCTCGGAGGCTTTGATTCGCGATGTGGACGCAGGCGCACAGGGAGATTTACAAACAGTCTGGGCGAGGTCTGCCGAGCGATTTGACTGATGCGCAGTGGGAGCGCCTTGAACCGTTGATCCCGGCGGCGAAGCCGGGCGGACGGCCGCGCAAGACCGACATGCGCGCGGCGATGAATGCGATCTTCTATCTTCTGCGCACCGGCTGTCCCTGGCGGTATCTGCCGCGCGGCGCATTTCCTCCGCGTTCCACGGTCTACAACATCTTCCGCCAGTTCCAGCGCGACGGCGTGTGGGAGCGCATTTGGGAAGAGCTCCACATGGCGCTGCGCGAAGCGCTCGGCCACGAGGCCAGCCCGACCGCCGCGATCCTCGACAGCCAGTCGCTGAAAGCGGCGGAAAAGGGGGAGCCGCGAGCCGGAGTGAAAAGGACGCAGTGGGTTATGACGCCGGCAAGAAGGCGAAGGGCCGCAAAGTGCACGCCCTCGTCGACGTCGAAGGCCTGCCGCTGCGGGTGATCGTCCACTCCGCCGGCATGCAAGACCGTGACGGCGCGGCGCTGGTTCTCGACAAGATCCGCCAGCGCTTCCCATGGTTGGAGCTCGTCTGGGCCGACGCCGGTTACAACGCCCGTCAGGTCAAAGACGCCGTCGCCAGATTGCCGGGACTCCGGCTCGAAATCGTCAAGCGTTCGGATGACATGACAGGCTTCGTCGTGCTGCCCCGTCGATGGGTGGTCGAGCGAACCTTCTCCTGGTTCGGCCGCAACCGCCGTCTGGCCAAGGACTACGAGAACCTCGCCGAAACGCTCGCCGCCTTCATAACCTTGGCCGCCATCCAATTCGCCATCAGACGCCTTGCTCGCGCGTAGGCTTTTGAGTCAGGCTCTAAGGGTCCGGGAGTAGCGAGGATATGCGCGGCAAGCTCACGAAGCGCTCGGTTGGTGCGCTGAAATCTGGTGTGCGGGATCAGTTCATTTGGGACACTGAAATTCCCGGATTTGGTTGCGAACGGCCTTGACATCGGCTTGCGTTCGTCGCGCCATCGCCTTGCTGAGGAGGAACGGCTCAATGAGGGCCCGTGCCTCGAAGATCTCCTGCGCATCCTATGCCGACAGCGCAGCAACCATGGCGCCGCGGTGGGTGTGGACCTGCAAAGGGCCTTCTGCCTCAAGTTGAAGAAGCGCCTCGCGGACGGGGATGCGGCTCACGCCAAGTTCAGCGGCCAGAGCCTCCTGCCGAACCTGCTCGCCTCCCTTGTATGTGCCGTCGATGATCTGCTGGCGGATGACGTCAGCGACATCGCTGGTCACGGTTCGTCGCTTGAGCATTTGCTACTTCGCTCCTTGCCTTCGTCTCGTCCCGCCCTAAATCAAGGATAGCGAGTGCGAATTCATTGGTTCGGCCCTGTCGATCGTCTCATAATGCCCTTGGACGGCAGTCGGGGCGCATGAAGCTCCCGACGGCGACACTAAGCTCAGCGGTAAGAACCCGACGATCCGCTAGAGTATCCGTATCGATCAAGCGATTTTTGGCGTCCAAGGGCGATTGGCCTTCAGGAGGGCGTTTGCGAGGACGACGAGCTTTCGCATGATTGCGGTCAAGGCGACCTTTGCCGGCTTTCCGGTTTCGATGAGGTGAGCGTATTTGGCCTTCATGTCCGGGTTGAAGCGTGCGGCGACGAGGGCGGGCATGTAGAGCGCTTGACGGACGTCGGCGCGCGCGGCGCGAATGAATGAGCGACCGGCCCAGCGCCCTGACTGTCGGGCGATCGGCGCGAGGCCTGCGAGGTTGGCGGCCTGGCCGGCTTCGAGGGCGCCGAGCTCGGGCCTTGCGATCAGCAAGGCAAAGGCGGTGATGGTGGATACGCCGGGAATGCTGGTGAGGATGGCGAAGCGATCAGCGAGGCTCGCATCGGCTTCGATGATCTGGAGGATCGCCGCTTCGACAGTGGCCATCTGCCGATCGATCTGTTCGAGGCGCTGAGCGTTCTGACGTTTCAACAGCGAGAGCGTCAGAACCTTTCCGCGGTTCTTGGCCGCGGTTCGATCCTTCACCAGGGCCTCGCGAGCGACGTAAAGCTCCTTCAGTTCGAGCAGGATCTCGCTTGTAGCCGGGCGCGCCTGCAATTCCAGCAAGGCGCCCATACGAGCCAGAATCGCCACGTCCAGGCGATCGGTCTTCGCCAGCTTGCCGGTCGCCTCGGCGAAGCGGCGCGCCTGACGCGGATTGACCTTGACGAACGGAACGCCAGCGATGCCCAGCGCGCGTTCGACGGCGCGATGATAGGGTCCAGTTGGTTCGAACACGACCCGATATAAAGGCGTCTGCGCCAGCCATTTGATGAGCGCTTTGTGGCCTCCCTTGTCATTGGCGAACCGCCGCGCGGCGCCGTCGGCCAGCCGATAGGCGTCGAGATGGTCTTTCGACACATCGACGCCAATGGTATCGTTGTTCATCTTTTCCCGCCTCTGCTTGTCATTCGGGGCTCGCCCCCGGGTATCCGTTCAGGCCAAAGGAAAAGACGAGGGCGATCAAACTCTAGCTCGACCCGTTAAACGGTCAGCGTACTCCCGATCCGACCCTCGCCGCTGACGAGAGGGCAGCCACCCTCTCTCAGCGGTTCCTTCTCGCCTTCTCGGCGCGAAAAGTCATAAAACAAGCGGTCTGCATTTGGGTTTATGCGTATCCTGCGTTCCTCACATAGGCGGCGCATTCGGCGGGCGGGTTATTGGGTGAGGATTTTGCCGCAGGCGTCCGAGATCGCCTCGTAGCTTCGCACCCCGACCTTTGGAAGTAGGGTCTTGAACTTGGCGAAGACCTGCTCGATGGGGTTGAGGGAGTATTTCGGCAGGAAGACGAGGCGGGCTCCGACATCCCGGATCGCCTTGCGCACCGCCTTTCCTTGTGGGAGCCGAGATTGTCGAGGATGACGACGTCGCCCGGCTTCAGCGTCGGCGCGAGGAATTTGATCGACATAGGCGCGGAAACGCTCGCCGTTGATAGGCCCGTCAAACAGGCAGGGCGCGTCGATGCGGTCGTTGCGCAATGCGGCGAGGAAAGTCGCGGTCTTCCACTTGCCCTGCGGGACCTTGTCGACGAGCCGCTCTCCCCTTGGCGCCCAGCCGCGCAGGCGGGTCATATTGGTCTTGGTCCAGGTCTCATCGATGAAGACCAGCCGCCTGGGGTCGATGAGCCCCTGATACGGCATTGTCACGTCTAGCAAGTAAAGGCTCCCTGCCCGTCCTCGGCTGCTTCGCTAACTCATTGACTTTATTGAAACCGACTCCTGCCAGGTGGTAAGTACGACCAGTAAAAACGATTCATGTGACAATGCCGGCCGGACAGAAGCCCGACGCGGCGTGACAACGCCTCCCCGCGAGCCTCTCTTCAGCTTCGGCCGAACGGGTCGATCAGAACTTTGCATTGTGTCGTCCTTTGACGCAGCGCCTCGAAAACAGTCGGCAGCGTGACGAGGCCGATCGTTTCGGAAATCAGATGCTGCGGCGCGAACCGCCCGCTGTCGAGGGTTTCGATGGCTTGGGCGAACTCATGCATGTCGAAAAAAACAGACATGTTGATATCGACCTCCTTCGAGATCGCGCGGAAAGAATCCATATGATCGGGCGATGTGCAAAGACCCAGCGCGACCACTTTGCCTCTTGGGCGGACCAGAGAAATGCAAAAATCGATAAGTCCAGGCTTGCCAACACATTCGAAGACGATGTCAGGACCTCTCGGGCATCTCTCCTCGACCCGCCGGGCCAGCGACTCATCCGAGGTGAAAAATGCGGTCGCGCCCAGATCCATTGCGCGTTGCTCCTGAAGGCGATGGAGATCCGCCACGATGACCTCGCGGGCGCCGAGACGCCGGGCCCAGAAGGCGATGGCGAGGCCAATCGCGCCAGCGCCGACGATCAACACCCGATCGCCCGGCCTCATGCCCGAACGCCTTACGCCGTGCAGGCTGACCGCGAGCGGCTCAGCGAGGGCGCCGTCCGCGGCGCTGATTCCCCATGGCAGTTTGCGGCACTGGCGGCCGGCGATCGCCGCAAATTCCGCGTAGCCTCCGCCGATTAGCTGCATGCTCTCGCACCAGGCGGGCTCTCCCGCCAGGCAACGCGAGCATTTGCCGCATCCGTTCAAAGGCGCGACGCTGACCAGGTCGCCGGGTTTCAGATCGTCGGCTTCGAGTCCGGCTTCGATCACTTCGCCCGAAATCTCGTGGCCGAGAACGTATCCGGACGATATGCCGAAGACAGGCTCAGCGGTCATGTGAAGGTCGCTGCCGCAAATGCCGCAGCGGCATATCTTGAGGAGGACCTGGTCGCGCCGTGGTCGTGGACTCTCGACCTCGGCTATGCTGAGGGGTTGTCCCAACGCCTGGAAAATTGCGGCTTTCATTGACAAGCCTCGTCGAGCGAAGATGGAGGAATTCTTCCCCAAGCGGACCCGGCTAATCGGGCGAGCGCACCAGTTTGCGGCCGACCGGGAACCAGGGCGCATCGCCGAAGCGGCAGATCAGCCCCCAGGCGCCGCCCCTGGCATAGAGCGCGACCAACACCGTGACGACCCCGAGCACAACCATATAGGTCGCGCCGTATTGAGAGAAGAACCGATCGGCGATGAAGTAGATCAGGGCGCCGATGATCGGCCCCTCGATTGAGCCAATGCCCCCCACCATGACAATGAAGATGCAGACCGAGGCCCATTGCGGATTGAAACCCGAGGCTGGCGTGATCCGGAGCTGAGCCATGTAGTAGATCGCGCCGGCGAGCCCCGAACCGGCGGCGGCCAAGACGAAGACGATGAATCGCAAGCGTCGCACGTTGACGCCCTGACTTTCGGCGGCGATTGGGTTATCCCGCATCGCCGTCAGCGCCAGTCCATAGCGGGATCGTAGCAGCCAAAGGAGGCCGCCGACCGTCGTCAGCAGGAGGATCACGCAAAGGAATATCATGCCGATCTCGCGCTCATGCGCGCTGTATCGGGACATCACGCGCAAAGTCAGACCTGCGCCGTTGTTGACATAGTCGAGATTGGTCGTGAGTAGCCGCACCGCCTCCGCGATCACCCACGTCCCGATCGCGAAATAGGGCCCGTCGAGTCGGTGCAAGAGCGCATAGGTCGGAACCGCCAGCAAAGTCGGCAGGGCAACACTGAGGCCCACCGCCAGGAACGGGTTGATCCCGAAATTGAGGGCGAGAACGTACAGGGCGTAACCGCCCGCTCCGATAAAGGCTTGCGGACCCACCGAAACGAGCCCGGAATAACCAGCGAGCAGGTTCCACATCTGCGCAATCGCGAGATAGCAGCTGAACTCGACCACGCGGCGGATCGTCCCTGAATCAGCCCACCACGGCATGGCCGCCATGACGACAATTGCAAGCGCGCAGACCGCGAGCGCGATGCGGCTCGATACGGTTTGACGCTGCACCCTGACTTTCGATGGCGGCGTTCGATGCGCGCGTCCGACCTCGAAGAGAGCCTGGTCGGCGGACATCGTCAGCCCCGGCTCATGAGGCCGCGCGGCCGTGTGGCCAGCACCGCCAGGAACACAACATGGCCTGCAAGCACGCCCCAACCAGGATCGATCCGGAAACCGACGGCTTGGGCGATTCCGAGCACACTAGAGCCGAGAAACGCGCCCCAAATGGACCCGAGACCGCCGATGATCACCGCCTCGAAGGCGTAGAGGAGCTGGGCCGGCCCGTCGGACGGCGACACAGTCGACCTCAACGACTGAAATACCGCCGCAACGCCCAAAATGCCGACGGCAATTGCTGTGGCCGACGCGTAGACGGACCAGGGATTTACGCCCGTGATCGTCGCCGCCTCAACGTCAGCCGCGGCGGACCGCAGTGACCGGCCAAAGCGGGTAAAGCGCAACAGCGCATCAAGTCCCGCAGTCAAGAGGATCGCAACGCCGAGACCCATGAGCGGCAGAATGCCGAGATAGACGCCGCCGAGCTGGATCGACGCCGCCTCCACGCCGCCGCCGGGCAGCGAGCGCGTATCCGCCGACCAGACCTGCAACATGAGATTCTGCAGCGCAATCGAGAGGCCGAAGGTGGCGATGATAGATGGGAGGGGGTCGTCGCCAATCACCCGATTGAGCACGACGCGCTGTAACAGCCAACCAATCGCCGCGCCAAGGGGCACGAGCAAAGCCATGACCGTGAATGGCCCGAAGCCGAATGTCGACGCCAGCGAAATGCCGATCAGGGCCAAGAGGATGATGAGATCGCCATGCGCGATATTGACGATCCGCATCACGCCGAACATCAGCGCCATGCCGAGCGCATATTGCGCGTAGGTGCCGCCGAGCAGGATCCCCTGGATGACCGCGTCAAGCCATGGCATGACGGATTCCGAAATACGCTTCGGCGACGTCGGCATGGGCGATCGCATCCGAACGGCCCGAGAGAGTGATGCGTCCTTCGAGCATGCAATACAGTCTGTTCGACGCCTTCTGCGCGAGAGCGACGTCCTGCTCGACGAGCACGATTGCCGCCCCTGAAGCGGCGATCGACGGGATGACGTCGTATATGTCCCGGATCACGCGCGGCGCGAGACCGAGGGACACTTCATCGCAGAGCAGCACGCGCGGCTGGGTCAGCAGCGCGCGGCCGATGGCGACCATCTGTTGCTGTCCTCCGGAAAGCGCGTCCACTGGCGAACGTCGGCGTTCCCGCAGGGCGGGAAAGAGATCGTACAGGGCATCTAGGCTCCAGATCTTTCCGCCCTGTCTCTCGCCCGTCGCTGCATGGTCGATCGCGACCCTCAGATTGTCTTCCACGCTCATGCCCGCAAAGAGTCGCCGTCCCTCCGGCACCATTGCAATCCCGCGGCGCACCAACGCATAGGGCGCTTCGCCGCCGACGGGCCCTTCCTCGAGGCGGACCATGTCGGGCGCAACGCGGATCAATCCCACGATCGCTTTGAGAAGCGTCGATTTGCCGGCTCCATTTGCTCCGATCAGAGCGACGATCTCTCCGGCATTCACCGCAAAATCGACGGAGTGGAGGGCCTGAAAGTCCCCGTACCCGGCCGAAAGGCGGTGAGTTGATAGAAGGGGCGGTCGCGACGTCATGGCTCAACGCCCATGTAGACCCGGCGGACTTCGGGGTCGGCAAGCACGGCCTGAGGCGGCCCTTCGGCGATCTTCTCGCCAAAGTTCAGCATGAGAATGCGGTCGGCGACGGCGAGAATCGCGTTGAGCACATGCTCGATCCACACCACGGTCACGTCGCGCTCCCTTATCCGTCGAACCAGATCGACGAGCAGCCGCGACTCCTCTTCCGTCAACCCTCCCGCGATTTCGTCGAGCAGCAGCACCTTGGGGTTGCTTGCAAGCGCGCGAGCGAGCTCGAGTCGCTTTCGGTCAAGGAGCGTCAGCTTGCCGGCAGACCTGTTGGCCTTATCCGCCAAGCCGCAATCCTCGAGGATCGCAGTGCAATGCTCATAGGCGTCCCGTGTCGTGCACTGCGCGCCGAACATCGACGCGACCAGCAGGTTCTCGAACGCGCTCATCGCGGCATAGGGCTTCGGGATCTGGTAGGTCCGCCCGATGCCGCGGCGGCAGCGCTTGTGAGGCGCTTCGCTCTGGAGCCTCGCGCCAGCGAAGGTTAACACTCCCGCGTCAAGTCGGGCGTCTCCGCTGATGAGGTTGAACAACGTCGTCTTGCCGGCGCCGTTTGGACCGAGAACGCCGAGCACCTCTCCGGGAAAGACGTCGAAGTCGACTTCGTGAAGGACGCGGAGCGCGCCGTAGGATTTCCCCAAGCCGCGGCCGCTCAGAATGGGCTCCGCCGTCTTCGCGCTCGTCGTGGTTAGGTCCATGCAATGGGCTTTAGCTTTGCTTCCGGCTGGATGATCTTGCTCGCCGTGTTGTCAACGATCTTCAGGTCGAACGGCCATTTCTCGCCCTTGACCCACTGGCCGCCTAGGACAGGCGTCTTGGAGACATTGGGATGCGGCTGCCCGGTGAACTTGATTGGCCCAACCAGGGTAGCGAGGTCCGTCGCCTTAAGCGCATCGCGGATGGAGGCGCGATCAAGCGGGTTCTCGGCGCGCTTGAGCGTGTCGATGGTCACCTCCCAAAGGGCATGCGAGTAGCCGAGCGGCTGAGTCCACTGCTTTTTCTGCGAGCTCTCCCAGGCGTCGGCGATGTCGCGGCTCGTCTCTCCGGTAAGCGACGATTTGAATGGGAAGGCGGGCGTCCACCACACTTCCGAACTCATGCCCTCTCCCAGCTTGCCCATCGCCTCGATGCCGGACGGGAAAAGCAACGCGGCGGCGACGGTCACGACCTTCGGGTGGAAACCCTGCTGACTCGCCTGCGTGATGAAGGTTTTGAGGTCGGAGACGTAGGTGATGCCGCCAACGATGTCGCAATTCTCAGCCTTGTATTTCTCGATCTGCGCCGAGAAGTCGTTCGTTCGTGGCTGGAACATGCTGGGCACGACGGTTTCAAATCCGGCTTTGCGCACCGCGGGGGGAAGGCCGTAACTGTCGTTGCCCCAGGTCTCTCCGTCCGCGTTGCGCGGGAAGAGCATTCCGACCTTTCGATTGGTTTCGATTGT
The DNA here is from genome assembly GCA_963707355.1 of uncultured Alphaproteobacteria bacterium. Lineage (GTDB taxonomy): Bacteria > Pseudomonadota > Alphaproteobacteria > Rhizobiales > Beijerinckiaceae > Roseiarcus. The sequence goes on from CAVPPX010000034.1 coordinate 8,980, forward strand.
CTGCCAAAGGCCCACGTAAGTGGCGAGCACGTCCTCGAGGCCCCAGAAGAAGTGATAGGTCCATTCGAAGGGCTTCTTGTCACCCCCGCGAGGCATGACCACTGCCTGCCAGGGCGCCCCCGCGGAGATCGCCGGCACGCCGTTGAGCTCGCATTGATCGGCGGCCGAATTGATGATGTCGGTCGTCGAGGCCGGAATCATCAGATGAATTTTCTCGTTGAGGATCAGATCGCCGGCGAGTTCGGAAGCCTTGTTGGGATCGGATTGGGCGTCGCGATCAAAGACCTTCACCTGATAGGTCTTGCCGCCGATCTCGAGACCGTTGGCGAAGTGCTTCCGGATTTTCTCGAGCGTGTAGGAATCCGTTTCGCCGAAGAGACCGAGCGGACCGGTTACCGGACTGATGAATCCTATCCGGATCGTGTCATCGCCCGCGGCGGAGGCGATCGCCGGCATCGCCAGGGTCGCGCCCGCGGCGGCTGCGGCCTTGAGCGCGGCGCGGCGCGTAAGTCCCGCACGAGCCTCAGTCGTGTCATGTGCTGTCATGGTTTCCTCCCGTTGTAACGTCTTCTTGCACGCTCTCATTTTTCGACCGCGACCGGCGCCGGTCGCGCCTCGCTGTCGATCTTCTCAGTCGAGTGGCCGCAGATGCAGCCCGCCGTCGATCACCATCTGCGCCCCTGTCACGTAGGAAGAAGCGGGCGAGGCGAGGAACAGGGCGAGTCCCTTGATTTCGGACGCGTCCGCAATTCGGTGAAGCACGGACATGTCTTCGAAGGCCTTTCGGTCTTCCTTGTTGCGGAGCCTGCCATCAGCAATGTTGGTGACAAACGGCCCGGGCGCGATCGCGTTGACAAGAATGTTGTAACGCCCGAGCTCCATCGCGGCCTGTCGAACCAGATGACTGACGCCCGCCTTCGCGGGCATGTAGGGCGTGCCGACGATCGGCTCGTTGTAAAGCGAAGCGATCGACGAGGTCGCAATGATCCGGCCACCGCCGGTGCGCTTCATGTGTCTGGCGGCGAGCTTGATGGTGTTGAAGACGCTCGTAAGATTCGTCGAGATCACGAGATCCCAATGGTGGTCGTCGAGGTTGTCGATCTCTCCTTTGGGATTTCGCACGCGTTCGGGCGTCAGGAACCCCGGCCCGGCGTCAATGCCTGCGTTGGCGAACACAATGTCGATGCGGCCGTGACGATCGGCGACGCATTCGAAGGCCTGGGCCATGCGCGTGCGGTCGGTCACATCGACAAGCTGACCCCAAACATCGTGGCCGGCGGCGCATTGCGCTTCGACCATGTCATCAAGTTTCTCCCGGTCGATGTCGAACGCGCAAACTCTCGCGCCGTTCTCGGCCATCACTTCCGCATAGGCGCGCCCAATTCCGCTCGCGCCGCCGGTGACGATGACCGATTTCCCCGCCACGTCGAACATTTCTTGCAATGACACAGCGCCTCCTGTCGATCTCGCGCCGGCGCGTATTGTCAGATGAACATGTCCTTGTTGATTTCCACGCCATTGGCCTCGCAGTAGCGAGTGTAATGGTCGATGAACCAGAAGACATCGGCCGTGAAGTCGAACTTTCCTTCCGCGTCGTAGAACTCGATCGGCCCATTGATCCAGAAGAGCGCCTTCATGCCATTCGGATCGTCCGAGTAGAGCGTGTGCGCGGCGCCCGGCAATTCGTAAACGAAATCGCCAGGGCGCGCGGTCCAGTCATATTCGTAGTAGGCCCATGATCCCTCAAGCGTGATCGCGGAAACAACGCCGCGATGCTTGTGGGTCCCGATGCGTCCGCCGCCCTTCACCCACAGTATATTTGCTACCGAATTCGTCCGAACGTCGAAGCAGAAATGCTTGATCGCCGCGGCTTCGCCGAACGGTATCCATGGATTCTTGGCGTCGTCCCCAGCGATATACGCCCCCTCGCGCGCGTATTTCTTGATCGCGCCTTCGTAAGGCTCTGCGGGAAGCTTAACAATTTGCGATGGGTAGTTCATGAGCGCGCCTCCTCACCGAAATTTTTATGCTGATGGACGCTAGTGCCGGAAAAATTTCTCTGTCAATTGCCTATGCTGAGTACGCCACGGCGGGCAGTCTCCTGTCGCTATCTATTTGAAAAATAGAGGATCTTAGGAATCGTGTTTTGGCCACCGCGTGGCGCGGGGCAGTAGAGGCTTTACGCAATTTGACAATATGATCGATTGATCTCACCATTTGATCAAATATCATCGAAGCGTTGGGGCGTCGTCCGCGCCGAGGGAGAAAGCGTTGCAGGTCACCAGTGACGAGGAGGCTCTGCTCGACAGGGGCGGTCGTCCGACGCTCCGGGAGCTGTTGCGGCAGCTAGTCTTCAGCCCGAGCAGCGGCAGCATCCGTCTCAACAAGGAACGGCTGATCCTGCAGCGGGCCAGTCAGATGAGCCGTCTGCGGGACCAGCTCGTCGAACACTACGGACGCGACGATGCCTTCGTGATGCTGACACGACTCGGCTTTTGCTCCGGCGCAGAGGACGCGGATTTCGTGCGAAAGTCTTGGCCAGGACTCGATCCCGGAGATGTGTTCACGGCGGGGACGCGGCTCCACATGCTTTGCGGCTGCGTACGGCTGAAGACCGTCCACAATGACTTCGACTTCCGCAAAGGCAAGTTCTCGGGGGAATTCCTTTGGTATGGCAGCGCGGAAGCGGCGGAATATCGCCAACGGCACGGCGCGTCCGCAGAGACAGTGTGCTGGTCTCAGGTCGGCTACGCGTCCGGCTACGCCACACGCTGCCTTGGACGGCTTATCGTTTACAAGGAACTCGAGTGCCTTGGCATGGAGCATGATTGCTGCCGCGTGATGGGCAAACCGGCGGAGGTCTGGGGCGAAAAGGACGAATTGGTCCAACTTTACCATCGCGAAATCGTGCCGGTAGAGCCCGTTGCGGCGGCTCGTTCAAACTCGTCTCATTCTCGTCTCAAGCATGAGGATCCCGTGACCAGTCTCCTGCTCGCGCCCGTTCGCGAGCGGCTCGAACAGGTGGCAAAGTTCGACGTTCCTTTGCTGATTACCGGTAAATCGGGAACGGGAAAGCGGGCCGCCGCGTGCGCTTGGGGACAAGCCCGATTTGGAGACGACGTCACTCTCGATTTCGTCGCCAGCGACACGCTGGACATGGCTTCGCTGGAAATTCTGACGGAAGACCCGGTGCGTCCGGGACGGGGACGCCGGCCTCGTCGCGCACAGACGGTCATTGTCTTGACTGATGTCGATCTTCTGTCACTGCACGTTCAGAAACGCCTTGCCCGCAGGCTCGAAGACGGTTTCGTCCGGATCGCGGCCACTACCCGGCGAACCGTCGAACAGCTTCGCGGATCCGGCCACTTCGATCAGGGTCTGCTCCATCGGCTCGCTGTCGCGCCAGTGTCCATGCCGCCTCTTCGAGCGCGGCGTACGGACATTCCGGCGCTGGCGGAATGTCTGCTCAGGCGCGCGGAGCGGCGGCACGGCGTGGAAGTTCGTCGGATCGCCAAAGATGCGCGAAACGAACTCGCCGCGCTCGATCTTCCCGGCAATCTTATCGAGCTCGATGCGCTCATGACTGCGGCACTGATCAGAGGACGGGTTGGCATCCCGATTGGCGCTGATCTCATTCGTGGTCTTAGCGTGCCTTTCCCTTCGACCGCGCAAGCAATTCAAGATAGTGCAGTCGCGGCGGAGGCGCCCCGTGATCTCTCCTCCGGACCGCTCTCCCTGAGCGTCCTCAACAGCCAATTGTATCGGAAGGCAATGGAGGGCTGCAACGGCAACGTCGCCGCCGCTGCGCGCATGCTGGGCCTCTCACGAGCTCAGCTTGCCTACCAACTCAAACAGACCCCTCGGGAGGCTTTGTCATGCCGGCGGCAGCTTGTTGGATGTACGTAGGCGCTGTAGCCAGGGGATGAGGAAAGTCAGCCGCGCCGGATGTCCGTTCCCACCCGAGGTCATACATCAGGCGAATTGGCTCTAGAGCATCGGACGGTCAGATTGAATCGTCGGGGATTCCGGCGGGGAGGAGAATGTGATTCACTTCCGGATTGGAGGTGATTTGCGATGCCGAAGCCCTATTCGCTTGATCTTCGCGAGCGTGTGGTGAGTCACGTCGAGGCCGGGCATTCGCGGCGTGCGGCGGCGGCCCATTTCAGGGTGTCGCCCTCGTTTGTGATCAATTTGATGACGGCTTTTCGCGAGCGCGGGGCGGTTACGCCCAAGGCGCTCGGCGGCTGGCGGCACAGCAAGCTCGACCCGCACCGTGTCTTCATCTTGCGCCGCGTGGCGGAGAAGGACGACATCAGCATGCCGGAGCTGGCCGGTGAACTCCATGCCGCCAGCGGAGTGAAAGCCGACCCCGCCTCGCTGTCGCGCTGGCTGATCCGCAACGGCCTGAGCTTTAAAAAAAAGCCTTCAGGCCAGCGAATGCGATCGGTCCGATGTGCGCCAGGCGCGCGAGGCGTGGAAGGCTGAACGACAGCCCAAGATGCAAACCGAGCCGCATAGGCTGGTGTTCATCGACGAAACGGGAACCAACACCAAGATGACCCGGGCGCGCGGACGCTGCGAGAGGGGCGAGCGCCTTCGCTCCAAGGCCCCCTTCGGCCATTGGAAGACCCAGACTTTCGTCGCCGGGCTGCGCTGCGGCGCCCTGACGGCGCCGTGGGTCATCGATGCGCCGATGGATCGGGCGATCTTCGAGACCTACGTGCGCACCCAGCTCGTCCCAACGCTGCAAGAAGACGACATCGTCATGTCTGGACGACGCGCGCTGATCAAGGGTTATTTCCAGTTCTGTACGGGTCTCGGGTGCGGTCATGTCTTCGGCCTTCTGCGCGGGAATGAGGATCCCACTGGCCCTGATGTTGTCCGCTGATCCTGTGCCCAATCAACTTGTCGCGCTCAGAGCGCCGACGATGCCACGGGCTTTGGGATCAATCCGCTTCCTGCACATCACCTCCTGGTCACCCTCGACTCCTGTCCGCCTGCAAGCGATTAGCCTCGGCGACAATCTTTCCCGATCTGGCTTAAGCCGGAGCTCCGCGGTAGACGGTCTTGTCTCGCAAGATTGCGAAGGCGATCCGCGCCATCTTGTTGGCGAGCGCCACGGCGACAAGCTTGAACGGCTTCTTCTCGATAAGCGCCTTGACCCACAGGCGCAGCGGGTCCGTGTGAGGTCTGCGATGAAACAGCACGGCATGCGCGCCGACAACGAGCAATTTGCGCAACTCCCGATTGCCCATCTTTGAGATGCGCCCTAATCGCTGCTTACCTCCGGAGGAATTCTGCTTTGGGGTGAGGCCGAGATAGGCGGCGAACTCGCGCGGTCCTGCGAAACTCGACACGTCTTGGACGCTTGCCGCCATCGCCGATGCGGTGATCGGGCCAACGCCCGGGATGCTCATCAATCGCCGCGTCGTTTCATCCTGCTGCGCGAGCTTGGCGATCGTCCGGTCAAGCCGAGCGATTGCTTCATCGAGGTTCCGCAATTGCACGACGAGCAGCGCCAGCGCCTCGCACACTTCAATGGGAATGGTTTCATCGCACGCCTCGATGCGATCAGCCAGTTCGCGGGCGTATTTCGGACCTTGCGGGGCGATCACCCCGACTTCGGCCAAATGTCCGCGCAGCCCGTTCAACAGTTGGGTCCGCTGGGAAACCAGCATCTCGCGCGCCTTATGGCGCATCAGCGTAGCCTGGTTCTCGAGCGAGCGCACGGCGACAAAACGCATCGAAGGTCGTGTCACCGCTTCGCAAATTGCTGCCGCGTCCGCGGCGTCGTTCTTCTGCCTCCGAACATAAGGCTTCACGTAAGCAGGCGGCATCATCCGGGCGTCATGACCCAGCTTGATCAGTTCGCGCGCCCATTGGTGTGACGAACCGCAGGCCTCGAGCCCGACAACGGACCGCGGAAGGGAGGCGAAGAACTCCAGCAACTTACTGCGTCTCACGGATTTGTTGACGACAACTCGACCTGATGCGTCGACGCAATGAACTTGAAAGACGTGTTTGGCCACGTCCAGCCCGACGGTCGTGACAGAAGAACAATCGGTGATAGACTTTCCCAAGGACGGCGCTCCTTCAGATGGGTTGCTTCAACGACAACCATCTTGGCACGGCTCGCCTTTGAGCCCGATGCCGGTGCGGGCGTCGTCCACACCATCAGCTTGGATAACCTGCCCGCCCACAAAAGCCCGGCCGCCGAGCAAGCCATCCGCGAGCGGGGCGCTTGGCTGCTGTTTCTGCCGCCCTACAGCCCCGACCTCAATCCCATCGAAATGGCCTTCGCCAAACTCAAGGCGCATCTGCGCGCCATGGCCATGCGCACCATCGACGAACTCTGGAAGGCCATCGGCCAAATCTGCGATCTCTTCACCCCACAAGAATGCGCAAACTACTTCCAAGCCGCAGGCTATGGATTCACTTGACCGTCCGATGCTTCTAGCTCTGTCTCCAGTTCACACTCAGCTTTCGTGACCTCGAGGATCTGCTCGCGGAGCGCAGGATCGCGGTCTTGTACGAGACCGTGCGCCCCAACTAGTGGCCCGCTTCAATAATTCCGAAAGGATTTAGCGATTCCTTATCCATCGCGATTGCAGCGATGGGGGAAGTTATGGCGGCGAAGACGCCTTGGGTGAAGCGGTACGTCGTGCGGCTGAGCGCGGAAGAACGTCAGCATCTTGAAGCGATGATCCGGAAGGGCAAGAGCCCCGCGCAGCGGCTTCTGAAGGCGCGCATCCTATTGAAGGCCGACGTATCGGATGACGGCGAAGGCTGGAGCGACAGCCGGATCATTGAGGCGCTGGAGACCAGCGTTTCCATGGTCTATCGGGTGCGCAAGCAATTGGTGGAAGAAGGGCTCGAGGCCGTCTTGAGCCGCAGGGCGCCTGCCTCGCCTGCCGTGCCGCGGATTTTCGACGGCGAGAAGGAGGCCCGCCTGATTGCTCTGGCCTGCTCCAAGCCGCCCGAAGGCTATGCGCGTTGGAGCCTGCGACTGCTGGAGAGCAAGGTGGTGGAGTTCGGCATCGTCGAGGCCGCCAGCAATTCAACGATCCAGCGGGTGCTCAAAAAAACGCGCTCCAGCCGCACCGCCGCAAATACTGGGTCATCCCGCCCAAGGCCAGCGGCGCGTTCGTAGCGGCGATGGAGGACGTGCTGTCGGTTTACACGCGGCCGCGCGACCCGGACCGCCCGGTGGTTTGTCTGGACGAGACCTCCAAGCAACTCGTCGCCGAAACGCACGCGCCGGTGGCGATGCAGCCAGGGCTTCCGGCCCGCGTCGATTACGAATACGCGCGAAACGGCGTGGCCAACCTGTTCATGATGTTTGCGCCGCTCGAAGGCTGGCGCCACGTCAAGGTCACCGACCGCCGCACCGCCGTCGATTACGCCCACGTTCTGAAAGACCTGGCCGACGTCCACTTCGCGCAAGCCGAAACGATCGTCCTCATCCAGGATAATCTCAACACCCACGCCGCCGCATCGCTCTACGAAGCCTTTCCCGCCCCCGAGGCCAGGCGGCTCGTCGAGCGCTTCGAATGGCATTACACGCCGAAACACGGTTCCTGGCTGGACTTGGCCGAATCCGAACTCGGCGTCCTCGCCTCGCAATGCCTCGACCGGCGCGCATCCCCGACAAACAGGCAATCATCAACCAGGTCGACGCCTGGGTCCGCCAGCGAAACAAAACCCACGCCGTCGCTGAGTGGCACTTCACAACCAACGACGCCCGGATCAAGCTCAAGAGCTTGTACCCCTTCGCTATGATCAAATCGCGCCACTAGTAGCGTGCTGAAGGTTCTGCAAAATCGCTGAATTCGAGAGGCGGTCATGTCAGGCTGGCGATGTCCAGTCACCTGATTCTCCTGGGAGAACCGCCGCCATGACCAAGAGTGAAGCGAAGCCTGCGATCGTCGCCGTCAACGAGCCATTTCGCAAGAGCCCGGATGGGCTGCGCGAGATTGTTCGCGCGGTGATGCAGGAGATGCTGGAGGCCGAGATGACCGACGCGCTCGGGGCCGAGAAGGGCGAGCGTACGGCTGCCCGGCTCGGCTATCGCTCCGGCTATTACACCCGCACCCTCGTCACCCGCGTCGGCAAGCTCGAGCTGCGCGTGCCGCAGGATCGCGACGGCCGCTTCTCGACCGAACTCTTCGAGCGCTATCAGCGCTCCGAGCAGGCGCTGGTCGCCACGCTGGCCGAGATGGAAGCCTGCCCTCGGGCTTGACAGAGGGCGTCTCGACCCGAAAGGTGAAGGCGATCACCGAGGAGCTGTGCGGCCATGCCTTCTCGGCCTCGGCCATCTCCGCCATCAACAAGCGCCTGGACGAGAGCCTGGACGCCTTTGCCAACCGCCCCCTCAACATGAACGATCTCAAAGAGCACAAGAAAACCCAACTCCAAGCCGCCTGACCGCCATCCGTGACCGCCATTTGCAGAACTTGACGCACAGAACCCCCTGGGCGACCATGGTCGGCTCAGCTGCCTACTTTGGCACGAAGCGGGCGGGGGGATGCCGATTGCGGAGACGATCGGCCAGATACGGTACGAGCACTTGGTCCACGGCAAGTCGATCACGGAGATTGCCCGCGACCTAAGCTGTCGGGCAACCCCGGTCGGACCAAACATCGTTTTCCTATGAGCGCGAGGTACAGCCGCTACCGAAGCTTAGTAAATGAAAAGAGGAGCTCGATCGGCGGCTGGCATACGCATCACAGGCCGTGCTCTCGACGGCCGTCCCTTTAATCAGGTCGGAAACGACGTGTGGTCGCAACTGGGTCAGATTGCGCTTTATGAATTCTAGTCCGGGAGGGTCCACGCGCAGCCCGCCTTCGCGAGGAGCGCCGACCGCCGGCGGTAACGGCGGCCAACGCGCTGACTGTAGGGCGCGACGTCTATTTCGGTTGCGGCAAGATAGAGATCTTGCCGCACGTAGCGGTGGCGAGCCTGGGGCATGACGCTTTCCTTTACCGCAGGCGTCGGTCATGTCGTCAGTATCTGCGTAACCGCAATTCCTGCCCGTCTATCTCAGCTAGCGACTTGCTTTGAGAGATGGCGGGCCTGCGAATAGACCGCGACTGCGCAAAGCGTCAGCAGGCCAATGAACCAATATTGCCAAGCCTGGGAGAGTCCGAGGAAGGTCGTCGCCGAGTTCACTTCCTGGATCAACAAGGCGCCGAACAACACGCCCACGAACGAGCCGCGGCCGCCGAACAGGCTTGCGCCGCCGAGCACCACGGCAGCCACACTGCCTAGCGTGTATTCAACGCCCTGGTTCGGATCGCCGATACCGAGTTGCGACATCACCATCACGCCGCCCAGCGCCGTCAACAGAGACGAGGCGAGAAAGGCGCCCACGATCACCCAAGAGGTTCGGATGCCGATCTTGGCGGCTGACGCCTCGTTGGAGCCGACCGCTCGGATACTCAAGCCCCACCGTGTATAGCGCAACGCCAGTTCCAGCAGCACTGCGAGGACCGCCGCCACGACGAACGACGCGGGGATGCCGAAGATGTTGGTCTGAATGGCGGTGATGACATCGACGTCGATGCTCCCCGCAGGGAAAGGCCTCAGCAGCACGGAGACACCTGGATCATGATATAGACGCTGAGCGTCGCTGGCCACCGAGATAAAGTTTCCAAAACGCACAAGCGAGCCGTTCAGAAGTCCCACGATCGCGCAGGCCCCCAAAATGCTCAGGGTGCCGAGGGCCATGGTGGGGACAGCGCCGATGTCGCCGAAGAAGAAGGACGCAATCACCACGCAAAGTCCAACGAGCGGGCCGACTGACAGGTCGATACCGCCCGTAAATACGGTGCACATCTGACCGAACCCGACAAAAGTCAGGGCGGAGCATAACAACAGCATTTTCTGGATGTTGAAAAACGAAATGAAGCGCGGGTTGTTGGCGGTCACGTAAGCCGCGATCGCCAGGATGAGCACCGCCAGCACAGCGCTCGATACGTAGTCTCCGGCGATGAAGGACGTCACCTTCTCACGCCAACCAGCCCCGGAGGGCGAAGTTCGCGCATTCGCTCGGTCACCCGCTCGACGGTGCGAAGTGGCGGTGACCATCAGGCGGCCGACCTTTTCTTCTGTAACGTCGGCGCCGGCGAGCTCGCCCACGGCATGCCCGCGCGAGAAGACGAGCACGCGGTCGCACAATCCTTCGAGTTCGAGTTTGTCGGACGACACGATGACGACCGGCGCGCCTGATTTGAGACGTCGCGGAGAATCCGGTAGATCTCCATGCGCGCGCCGACGTCGACTCCGGCAGTCGGCTCTTCGGCGAGGACCAGCGATGATTGGGAAAGGAGCGCTCGGGCAAGCACGACCTTCTGCTGGTTGCCGCCCGAGATCGAGCCGATGTTGGAATCGACGCCAGCGCTCTTGATGGCCAAATTCGACCGCTGCTCCTCTACGGAGGCATATTCCTCATGCCGGCTCACGAAACCAAATCTCGACAGCAGCGGAAGAGCGGAGAGCGCCGCATTCTCCCGCACCGACAAACTCATGAACAGAGCTTCCTTTTGCCGATCGGACGAGAGGTAGCTAACCCCTGCCTTTCGGGCGCCCTCGGGGCGGCCAAGAGCCATGGGCTTCCCGAAAAGCGTCACAGTTCCTTTGGCGGAGACAAGGCCGGCCAGAGCCCGCAGGAACTCGCTCTGGCCGTTGCCCGTGATGCCCGCGATTCCGACGATCTCACCGCCGCAGGCCGTCATCGAGACGTCGTAGAAGTTCTCGCCCGTAAGCCCTGTCACCGACAGGCCGACCGCGTCCGTCTTCGGCGTCGCCCCCTTCGGCCGAAAGGCGTGGCTAAAGGTACGCCCTACGATGAGGCGGAGGATCTCGTCGTCCGAGATCTCGTCGACGCGCGCTGCGCCCTTGATCTCGGCGTCCCGCATCACCGTGACCCGATCAGCGATCTGACGAATCTCCTGGAGGCGGTGCGAGATATAAATGACGGCCGCGCCTCGGGCCGCCGCCGCCCTGACTTTCTCGAAAAGGATTTGCACAAGATCCGCCGTGAGCGCGGCGGTGGGCTCGTCAAGGATCAGCACCTTGGGTTCAATTGCGAGCGCTTTCGCAAGTTCGTAGAGCTGGCGCTGCGCGATATCGACCTCGCTGATCCGCATGCGCGGATCGATCGTCGAACCGACTTGCCGAAGCTGGGCCGCGACCCATTCGCCGCCGCCGCCGCGCCTCAAACTGGCCGGGATGGCGAGGAGCATATTTTCGACGACCGTCAATTCGGGTAGGACGGCAGGGTGCTGATGAACGATGGCGAGACCGAGGTTCTGCGCCTGCGCGGGGGCGAGCCTTTCGATGGTCGCGCCGCAGATCTCGACAGAGCCGGCATCCGGACGCACCACGCCCGATGCGATGCCCATCAAGGTCGACTTTCCTGCGCCGTTCTCGCCCAGGAGCGCGTGGACTTCGCCGCGCTTCGTCTCAAAGGAAATGTCCTTCACGGCGACGATGCCGGCGTATCTCTTCGACACATGGGTCAGGCGCAGCGCCACCTCGGTATCTTTCACAACTTGCGGCGATGCGACCTTTTGCTCGATGAGCGCCCCGAGATTCGTCCTCGATTGCAGAAATCTGACGCCGTAACAGGAGGCGACCGCCGGCCGCCTCCTGTTTATTTTAGTCTAGAGGGACGTTTAGAGACCGCCCTTGAGCGCAGAAAGCAATTGCGCGTGGGTGAGCCCAGTTCCATTGCCGGCCGATTCCAGCAGGGACGGATCGCAGAAGACGATGCCCTTGAGGGAGTCGTCCATCACAAAGGTGTGGACGATCTTGTCGCCCGGTCCTGCGACGGTGTGCTTGCCGCCCTTGCTGTCGACGATGATCAACGGCTCGTCGACTTTGCCGCCGGCGGCGTCAGCGAGAGCCCAGCGCACCGCGAGACGGCTGTTCCACTGCTCGGCGCTCGTCGACATGAACTGCTAGTTCGACTTCTTGCCGTCCGCATGCTCTTTCTCCCACTCGCAGCCAAATCCATTGGCGTCCTCGCCAGCGATAACGGGCAATTCCTTGCCGGCGCGTGGAAACGCGTTCGACGTAAGAATTGGGATCGACAAATCGGCCACGACCGCATCGACCTTGGGATAACGTGCGATCAGCGCCGTCAGCGCCTTTGAGATCAGGCTCGGATCCCAGTTGGTGACCTCGAACGGTTCCTGGCCAATCCACTTGATGTCAGGATGGCCCTTGAATGCGTCGTGCAGGCCTCTGGATTTGTCCGTACTCTCGCTGGTGCCCGGCGGTCCGCCGAGATAGGCCACGTTGCCGCCGTCCTTCAGCGCGCCGACCAGCCAGTCGCCCCAGGCCTTGCCCTGAACGTAGAAGTCGGTCCCTACGAAGGCGTTATAATCCGTCCCCTCCTTGCCGCAGACTTCGGCACGGAACGGGATTACCGCGGCCCCCTGCTTATGCGCGTCGCGGATGGCCGGCAACATGGCCGGACCGGCGTCGGGGAACACGATAATCGCATTCACCCCCTTGGCGGCCAGTCCCTTGACGTCGGAAATCGACTTTTGGGTGTTGCCCTGTCCATCCGTATGGGTCCAACTCGTCACGTTGGGGCACCGGCTGCCTCGTTGATGGCCGACGCCGCGGTCATCTGGCGCCAGGGATTGGCCGCGAAACCGTCGGCGAGGGCGAGCGAAACGGGCTTCGTTCCGCAGAAGCTCGGCGGCGGGTTTTCAGGCTCTGCGCAATAGATGCCGTTGGCGATTTGCTTGCACCAGTCCGAGGCGGCCTGAGCCGGCGGCAGACCCGCCAGCACCGCGGCGGCGTCGGCAACGCCCAGGCTTAAGATTTTGTGTTGCCCTCATGTCGTCTTCTCCTCCTTGATACGTTTCGCTGTTATTCAGGAGGATTTTTCCCCCCGAATGGCTTGCCGGGTCAGGATGGACCCGCGGGAACAGATTGAGTTTTCGCGGTGAAAATCTCGAAGAAGGCTGCGATCATCTTCCAATTGAGGCTGTAGACGCCGACGCCGACCACGATGACCGCTCCCTGAAACAGGTATTGGACGCCGATGCTTGATCCCGTGGTCAGCACGAGCTGCTGCAATTGGGTGAGGAACAGCGCCGCGATGGCGCTCGCCGCGAGATTGCCGACGCCACCAAACAGCGACGTTCCTCCGATAACCACCGAGGCGATTGAGGGCATGAGATAGGTGTCGCCCTGGAAGGGACTCGGCAGCATCATCAGACCGGCCAGCAAGATGCCGCCTAGGCAATAGAGGCAGCTCGCCGTCGCCTAAGCAAAGAGCGTGTAGCGATTAGCGACGACGCCAGCGGCGCGCGCTGCCCGCGCGTTGGCGCCCACGGCTTCGAAGGTGCGGCCGAACGTCGTCTTCTTTACGACAACGACAGCCGCCGCGGCGACAGCGAAGGCCAAGTAAACCAGATTCGACAATCCGAACACTTTGCCGTTGGCGAAGGCCGCCAGACTGGCCGGCACGGCCACCGAGTGCCGCCCGAGATTTTCAACACAAAGCCATACAAAAGCGCATTCATGCCAATCGTCGCCACAATGGGCGCGACGCGAATGCGGCTTACCAAGAGACCATTGATCAGCCCGGACGCCACCGCCGCTAGGAAGGCGAGAATGAGCGCGAACCCGAGCGTCGAATTCCCGGGGACGCTCCCGGTGCCGAAATACGACACCATGACCCGCTCAGGGATATGGCGCCGGGAACCGACAGATCAATTCCGCCCTGCTGAATGACCAGCGTCTGGCCCAGGGCCACGATCGCCAGGACGACCGCGAAGGGAAACATCCCGTTCAGCGCGGCCGAGTTGAGGCTCTGGGGCGCGACCACGCCGCCGACGACGAACAGGAGAATCGTGGCGAGCAGAATGCCACCCGTCGAGCGCAACGATGCAAAACGCAACGGCCCGCGGGATGCGCGGAGGCTGGCTTGTCCAACCTCAGGATCGATCTTCATATCAGCCGACCGCCGAGAAAGCCTTGTCCGCGAGGCAGATCTCGCTGACGCGCAGATTGTGCATCGTGGTCCGCGACGGGAAGGTTGTGCCGAGCCTCGCTTCATGAACCGGGATGACGCGGCGCGCTTCGTAGCCCACCTCTTTCATCATCGCCTCGGTAGCCATGATGAGATTGAACTGGCTTCCGGTCGCCAGACCAACAGGAAGATAGAGATCGTCGATTTTCAGCTGCTTGGATGCGCCATGCAGATTCTCAAATTGATAGACGAGATCCCCTGCAAGCACCCAGGTATCGCTCGACGGCGCCTGACCATCATTGCGGACCGAGACCCACATGCAAGCCCAGGTGTGGCTGTCGTAAGCGACCTTGAGGTCGATCCCGGGGAAGACGTTTTCCATTGGGCCGTCGAGGACGACGAGCCGCTTGTCCCGCGCGAGCTGAACGCCGCGCAAGATATCTCCGGTATCAATGCCCGATAGGATCCATCGCAGCCGATCGGGTAGGGACATCGCCCATACCCAATCCTGCAGCTCCTTCCTCTGGATATAAAAGGTCGCGTTGGGAAACGCCTCAACGTTGCCAAAATGGTCGAAATGGGCATGCGTAATGAAGACGGCCTTGATGTGCTCCGGCGTTAGGCCAATCTCTGCGAGGACGTCCCTTGGCGGACTCCAGTCCTTTACATTGAACAGATTGCCGAGATATTCCCCATAATCCTTGTCGTTGTAGCCGACATCCACCATGGCGGCCCAATCCTGGCCTTTAATCACAGCATAGCAATAGGGAAGCTTGACATAACCTTCGTTGTGAGCTCCGTAAATCACGCCGCTCTTGTCATATTCGGGAACATAACCGTATTCGAGGACGTAATCGAATAGAGCGACGTTTTCCTCCTCAATCGTGAGCTAGTCTTCTTGTCTTGTTGATCTTGGGCGACAGGTGCAGCATGCAGCCGTGAAGTCGACGGGCGAGAGACCCGCGCGCGGTTCCGCGGCCGCGAGCAATCCGTACTGGATCGCGAACAGCCTTCGTACGAGCGCATCGAGGTCGGCGGATGCAGGATCGATAAGGTCCTTTTGACGGTTCAACTGCTCCGCGCCGGCCTGGAGCTGACACATCAAAGCTTCGAGACCGCGGAAATGACGTTGCGCGCCTTCTGGCGCCTTCAATGCGCGCAGGCGATCCGCGAGCTCGGCGAGAATCTCGCGCATCGCATCATGCGTAACGCCGGCGCGATGAGGGTCGAGGGAGCGGGTCTGCAGCAGGAGCAGAAGATCGGCCATCTGGCCGAGACAGCGTTTCATCGCGTCGTAGAGCGGGCGCAGCGTCGACAGATAGGCGGCGACGCCTTCGTCATGGTAGCCGACGGCTACGAGATGATCCGCCCCCGATTCCGCAGGCGTGTCCCACGTCGAGCAGTTCGGATCGTGGATGGCGAGGGCAGCCGTCATGACCGATCGGGCCCGGGATCGCCCGCTACGTTCATCAGCATGGTGATGATGCTCGAATAATCGAGCTTGGCGTAGCCAAGGCGACAATGCAGTTCGAACAGATCGCAGGCGAGATCGCCGATGGTGTGCGGATCTTCATCTCGGCGGCCAGCTGCTTGGCGAGCCGCATGTCCTTGAGCTGGAAGTCCGAGCGAAAGCCACCCTTGAATCCGTTCGAGGACGGCACGTTGTGCATGATGCCGGGATAAGGGCTGTATTTCTCCAACGCGTAGTTGCCGCCGGAACTCGTGCGCAAAACCTCTGAGAGCACCGTTGGGTCGATGCCATTCGCCTCGCCCAGCGCCAGCGCCTCCGTGGTCGCGATCATTCACGTCCTCCCCGACTTAGTCGTTGTCGACACCCACCGCGCCGTACTGGCAACCTTGAGGCTGCCGCCCCAATTAGTGCATGAACCGGCCACCGTTGATGTCCAAAATGAGGCCCGTCACATAAGACGAGAGATCTGAGGCGAGGTAGAGGCATCCATTGGCAATGTCCTCGGGCGTCCCGAGCCGGCCGAGCGGAATGTTGGCCACGATGCCAGCTTTCTTGTCCTCAAGCTTGCCCGCGAAGATGTCGGTGTCGATGGTTCCGGGCGCGATCGCATTCGCGCGAATATTGAATGCTGCGAGTTCCCGAGCCATCGACTTCGTGAGGCTGTGGACGCCGCCTTTAGCGGCTGAATAGTGCGGGCCGCCGAAAATCCCTCCGCCGATCTGAGCGGCCACCGAGCCGATCGAGATGATGCTGCCGCGCCGCCGCGACTGCATTCCGGGCGCCACCGCCTGAACCATGTTGAGGCTGCCGCGCAGACTCACGTCGATGACGAGATCGAAGTTTTCCTGCGATATCTCGATCAGTTTGTCAGGCTGACTGACGCCCGCGTTGTTCACGAGGATATCGACGGCGCCGAAATACTTGATGACCTCTTCAACCGCGGCCTTGCAACGAGCCGGGTCGCGCACGTCGCAGGCGAGGCCATGTTCCCGCCTCCCAGGCTGGTCGCCGCGCTAGAAGCTGCTGCGGCGTCGAGATCGAAGATCGCCACCCGCGCGCCTTCTTCCACGAAGCGACGCGCCGTCGCCTTGCCGATGCCACGAGGCGACGCGGCTCCCGTGATGATCGCGGTCCTGTCCTTGAGCAGCATGCCGTCCCTCTCCGTTCAGTCCGCCGTCCAGCCGCCGTCGATGACCACCGCTGATCCGGTCATGAGCGACGAAGCCTCCGACGCGAGGAACACGATGGCGCCCGTGACGTCCTCGACCCGGCCGATGCGACCGAGCTTGATCTTCGCCAGAACTTGGGCCTTGAAGGCTTCATCGTTGAGAAAGCGCGTCGACAGCGGGGTCTCAATGAAGGTGGGGCCGATGGTGTTGACCCGAATGCCGAACGGCGCGAGGTCGACCGCCATCGCTTTCGTCATGCCCTCGATGGCCCATTTCGAGCCGCAATAGACAGTGCGGGTCGCGGCGCCCACATGTCCCATCTGCGAGGAGATGTGGATAATCGAGCCGGGACGACCCGCCTCGCGCATGCGGCGCGCAACAACCTGGCTGACGAAGAACAACGACCGGACGTTGAGCCCCATGATCGTGTCGTATTGCTCGGCTGTCACATCGAGGAACGGGGCCGGTTGATTGGTGCCGGCGCTATTAAGGAGGATGTCGAACGGCTCGAGACCGGATAGAACTCGCTCGACGCGTCCGATGTCGGTCACATCGAGCGTCGCCGCTTCGGCCCGCCCGCCGTCCCGCTCGATCGCACGGGCCAGGCGTTCGATCTCCTCGGACGATCGGGCTACCAGCGTGACATGAGCTCCCGCTTTCGCCATCGCCGCGGCGCCGGCGAGCCCGATGCCGCGCCCGGCGGCGGTGACAAGCGCGCGCTTCCCGTCAAGCCGGAAGGACGGTGGCGCGGGAAGAGAAATGTCGAGCAGGGCCGACTTGTTTTGCGTCGTCATGGCGCCGCGGCAGTTTCACTGGCGGATTCGATTCCAGCCCATTGCTCGACAAGGGCCGCGATGCGCGAACTGTCCTGGCTCGCCATGCCCTGGGTCATTGTGAACTGCCAATATTGGCGGACGGCCGCGCCAAGCCACATCGGCACGCCGAGCTTCTCAGCTTCCTGAAGGCAGAGCGCTACGTCCTTGTTCATGAGTTCGATGCGGAAGTTCTGGTCATAGCGCCACGTCAACACATGTTTCGGATAGGCGATCTCCGACACCCAGGACCGGCCGGAGCCATTGTTGACCACCTCGAACAGGTCCTTGGGATCGACGCCGCCCTTCTCGGCAAAGGCCATGGCCTCAGCCACGATCAGCATGTTGGTTGCCATGAGGATGTTGTTGGCGAGCTTGACGATCTGGGCCTTGCCGGGTTCCGGGCCGATATGCACGAAGGTCTTCGTGAAGCTTCGCAGCAAGGGATCGGCCCGGTCGAGCGTCTCCTTCAGGCCGCTTGCCATGATCGCAAGGGTCTTGTTCTTGACGCCGACGATGCCGCCGCTGACCGGGCAGTCGAGCGCAGAAATCCCGTGATCCTGAAAAGCGCGGCCGACCTTTATTGCGACCGTCGGGCCGGTCGTAGAAGATCGATGTAGTGCTTGACCCGCGTTCCTTCGATGATTTCATCCGAGCCGAGCGCAACCGTTTCCACGATCGGCGCATTCAGCAAGCTTACGAACACAACTTCGACGGCGCTGGCGACTCCGGCGGCGCTCTTCTCGATCTTGGCGCCGAGTTTCGCGGCGCTGTCCAGGGCCGCTTGGTTGGTGTCAAACACGTGGACCGTGAGCCCCGCTTCGATCGCCTTCTCGATCATCGGGCCCAAGCCAACGAAACCGAAGGGTTCAGTGCTCACGGGCGTCCTCCAATGTCGGCGTTGCAGCCACTATGGGGGCTGGGGCTTGTGATTCGAAAAGCTTGTAGATCCCGCAGCCGTCGATTTCGGCGAGGCCCGCCGCGACCATCAGGCGATAGAGCTGCGTGGCCTGAGCCGACATCGGCGTCGGCACAGCTCCTGGACAGCCTCCAGGTCTTTCAGCAACTGGCGCGCGTAAGCGCGGGGGGCAAAATCATGGGCCGCGATGCGCGGATAGACCTGGCGCATCAACTCGCCGTCCGCATGTCCCCCGCGCACGCAGCTCGGCAGGATGGCGGCGTCGATTTCCACCGCCTCGGCGAGGCGGGCAGCCTCAGCCAGAACCGCGTAGTTCGAGCACACGACGAGTTGCGCGATCGTCTTGGCGAGAGATCCCGAACCAATCGGACCCACATGGGTGAACTGCCGCCCGACATCGTCCATCAATGATCTCAGCCGCGCGATATCCGTTTCGGCGCCGCCCGCCATGATCGTCAGCGATCCGGCGGCAGCGGCCGGCGGACCGCCCGAGACCGGCGCATCGACCCAGTTGCAGCCGGTCTTCTCATGAAGCCGGCGGGAAAAGTCCCGGCACTCGACCGCCGGAATGGTCGAGAAGTCGACTACGAGCTGCGAGGGTCGTAAGGCGGTCGCCAGGCCCGTCGTCCCAAACACGGCCTCCTCGACCGCCTGAGCGGACGGCAGGTTGAGCATGACGAAATCCGCGCCGCGCGCCGCGTCCGCCGGGCTCTCCACGCAACGCGCGCCGGCTCGATGCGCCGCGGCAAGCCTAGCCGCATCGTTGTCAAAGGCCTGAACGCGATAGCCGATGGTGACCAGCCGCTCGACCATCGAGCCGCCCATCAGCCCCACGCCGACATAGCCGACAGAGGGCTTAGCGGACATCGTAGATCCGCACCGCGTTGTCGTGGAACAGCTTGGCCTGCGCCTCGGGTCCGAGATCGGCCGTGATCGCCTTGTAGCCGGAAAAGATCGTCTCGAGATCGCCGCAGACGCTGTCGACCGGGAAGTTGCTCCCGAACAGGCAGCGGTCCACGCCATAGAGATCGATCATGGTCAGCACGATATTGCGGTTGTTCGACACGAGCCAAGGTTGCCCCGGCAGTCCGATGCCGGAGATCTTGACCGACACGTTGGGGCGCTTGGCAAGAATTGCCATTGCGCTCTTCCACCCCACGATCCCCTCCGGGCTGCGGTCGGCCGGCAAGCCTGAATGCAGAAGAATCATCGGAATGTTGGGATACCGGTCAGCCAGTTGGGCAGCCTCGTGGAGATGCCACCACGGCGTCTGCAGGTCGAACCGGAGCCCGTGCCGGGCGAGCAGCGCATAGCCTTCAACCCAGTGCGGATCGACCATGCTGCCAGTCGCGGCCATGTGTGGCTTAGGGTTAGAGCGCGGCTTGTGACGGACGCCGCGAACAAAATCGAACGCGGCCAGGCGCTCCAACACTCCGGCGCGGTCCGCGCTGTCGAGCCAGGCCTGACCGACGGCGACGTTGGGCCAGCCCGTCTCGCGCCGAAGACGGGCGATGTATTCCATCTCGCCGATGGGGTCCTTGGGGTCCCACTCAGCTTCGATATAGACGGTCTTCACGACGTTGTGCTGCGTCGTGGCGTCACGCTTGTAATCGCGAGGGAGATAGGGACGGCAGATCGCGGAATAGTCGCCGTAGCGAAAAGGGATCAGTGGACGATCGTTGAGCCAGGGATAGTAATTCTTGGTCGGATCCCAGAAGTGGACGTGATTATTGAGAAGCCAACCTACTGGAAGGCCGACAAAGCGACAGCCGAAGCCCAGACGATCGTGACGACGACGCCGGATCTCAAGGCCATCTACATGCAGAGCGACTCGGTCATGCTTGCGGGCGTCCTCAACGTCCTCAAGAGCGCCGGGAAGCAGACAAAGGTCGGCGAGCCGAACCACATCTTCCTTGCGACGGTTGACGGCACGCCTTTCGCGATCGACAAGATTTCGTGAGGGCCTGGTCGACGTTACGGTCGCACAGCCTCTTAACCTCTATGCCAAATTCGGCGCCTTCTATGCGAAAGCCGCGACGGGAGGGTCGTCGCCGACGCATCCCTCGACGATCTGCCGAAGGACAAGCTCATTGGCGCAATGGTTGGCGAAGCAGCGATGTCAGCGCGATCCGCCGATCACAGAGACAGGAGTGCCGCTCCTGAGAATGCCCGGGGACTTGAGATCAGCGGTCTGACGGTGGCAGGGCATGTCGATGCGATCAACCTAAATATCAGGCCGGGCGAATGCGTGGGCCTGGCGGGCCTGGCGGGCTCGGGCAAGGACCATGTTGCCGAAGTCGTCGCTGGACTGCTTAAGCCCACTTCGGGCGAGGTGAGCATCGACGGCGTGAGGGCGCCCACAGGAAACGTGGGGGCGATGCGCGCGGCCGGCGTCGGATTCGTCCCGCGCGACCGTCATCACCGCGCGATCTTCCCGCTGCTTTCGGTCGCCGAAAATCTCACGGTCAGCGTCCTCGGCCGACTTGGGGCTATGGGCCTTGTGTCACCTTCGCGTCGGACGTCAACGGCTCAACAGAAGATCCGTGAGATTGGAATCGTCACCGAAAACAGCGAACAACCGATCGTCGAGCTCAGCGGAGGAAATCAGCAGAAGACGATCGTCGCGCGTGCCCTGACGTCGGAACCGAGAGTGCTTGTCCTCGTCGCCCCGACGCAGGGTGTGGACGTGGCCTCGAAGGAAGCGCTGTTCCGGGTCATCGCCGCCGCTTCGGAGAAGATGGCGGTTCTTGTTGTATCCGACGATCTGGACGAACTCGCGATCTGCGACCGGCTCGACATCATCTTTCGGGAAGAATCACGAAAACGTTTACCCGCGGCTGGCGCGAGCACGATGTCGTCGCGGCGATGGAAGGACTTTGGTGAGAGCTTGAACTCCGACGCAGTCCAAACAGAGGTCGGCGCCGGAATAACGGGCCTCTTGGGCAGGTTCCTCGCGCGCGACCTTCTCCTGATCCCCGTCATCATCGTCGTCATCATCGTCGGCAGTTTCGTCAGTCCGGGATTTCTCCTCCCCGAGAATCTGATGAACGTCCTTCAGCAGTCCTCTGAACTGTCGATTCTCGTCATTGCGGAATCAATCATTCTGCTCTGTGGGAAGTTCGACCTGTCTCTGGAATTGACGGTCGGTTTTGCGCCGATGATCGCGGCGTGGCTCATGGTGTCGGACACATCGATCGGCGGCTCCGGCGTCGGCGTGGGCGGCTATACGGGAATTGCGGTGGTGCTGGCGATCGGGCTCCTGATCGGACTGATCAACGGACTTCTGATCGTGAAGCTGCGCCTCAACGCGTTCATCACGACACTCGCCGTCCTCATCCTCCTGCGCGGCGCGACGCTCGGCACGACGAACGGCCAGACCCTGTTCAATCTGCCCGAACTCGTTCCTCTATCTAGGCTCCGCGAAATGGCTCGGCGTTCCTGTCTCGGTCTGGATCGCCGGTATCCTTTACGCCGTGGCGGCGACCGTCATGCGGTATCATCGCTTCGGCCGTGCGATCTATGCGATCGGCGGAAATCCCGAGGCAGCGCGCGTCGCGGGTATTCCGGTCGATCGCATCACGATCGCCGTCTACGTGCTTGGCGGCGGCCTTGCCGGCCTTGCCGGCATCATGCTCACCGGGCGCATCGCCTCTGTCATGGCAAGCCAAGGCCAGAACATGATATTCTACGTGTTCGCCGCGGCGGTGATCGGCGGCATCAGCCTCAACGGCGGCCAGGGAAGGATCCTCGGCGCGCTCAGCGGCGTCATCCTTCTCGGCCTCCTGCAAAACGTGCTGACGCTCTCGCAGGTGGCCGCGTTCTGGATCGACGCGGCCTATGGGGCCATCATCCTTTTTGCGCTCATCGTGACGCGTCTGACGAGCGAAGCGCCGCCCGACAACTGACGCGCGCGGATTCCGCAGATTATACGTCGAAGGACAACTCGCAGAGGCGTTGTAACATCTCCCAGCGAGAATGGGCCAGGGCCTATGGCAAGTGCAACACGGCGGAGCGCGATAGATCGAGTTGAAAAGCCGTCGTGAAGATTGCTGCGAAAGCATGCGAATATCCTTATGGGCATCCTCGCGCTCGGGAAGACCTATCGCGCCCAACTATGTGCGGCGGTGCGAGAGCGGCCTGATATTCGGCGGATACGAGGCCGATCCAGTGCAGTATGACACGGCAACGATGCCGGAGGACCTCACGATCGACCGTCTGGCGCTCGATCTCGGCGTGCCGCGGCGGCTGGCTATTTCGATGATGGCTCCGGCCTAGCAACGCGACAATAGAACATAATCATGTGCAGACGATGCCCGCTGATCAAGGTTGTTTTCGGCAATGGGACGACGCTGGTGCGGTCCTGTTACGTCGAACTCGAAGTTCGAGAACTTTTCTAGCGTCTTACTGAAAATATCTTCCGAGCCATTTATACTATGAAAACAATCTGTTACGCTGCGCCACTGTGCGACTGAAAATCACGGTGTCGGTGGTTCGATTCCGCCCCTGGGCGCCACGTAACTTTCTGATATTGCGTTGGTAGCTCACGTTCAGTTCGTTTAAGTTTGTTCCACGCTATTGGCGGGGTCATGCTGGAGGCACAGGTCGCTGAGCCTTGCGCCCTCCTGGGCCAAAGCGCGACAGCAGCAGTGAGGGAAGAATTTCCGCACAACAGATTCGCCCCATCGACCGCTTGATCCCTCCGAGATGACGCACATTGCGATCATGAGCGCGCTGGTATGGACCGCTGTTGCAGGCTCGAGCCGTCCCCAGGCGCCAGCATTCGTCTGGCGATCGCTTCGTCAGGCCTGACGATGCGGCGCGGAGGCTCGTAGGACCGCCGAGGGCGGCCGCACCCGCCACTATATGACGCCGCGCTCCAGGTTTCCGAGTTGGCGGACGGCTTGGCCTCCGTTGTATGGACCGTGGACTTCCTGCCCGACGACGTCCGCGGCTATCTGTCAAAGGCGATCGAAGCGGGAATGGCGGCGATGCAGCGGTCGCTGGGCGCGCTGGCGGCGTAGCGAAGGACGTCCACGCGCGGCGCGATAAAACAAAAGGCTTTGCTTTGCATGTCGACGGGTTCATGCCTAGGCTGAGGGTGTCGGCATCGTAATGAAGCACGGCGCGACCTGTGGCCCGGGAGACAAGAGCGTGAACCTGACGCACGCGATTGTCGTCGCTCTTGCCTTATCCGTGGCTCCCGCGCGGGCAGCGGACTTCAGCGCCGAACTCGACTTCGTGACCCGCGCGTCGAACAGCAATCTCTTCGCGATCGAGGAATCGCGGCTCGCTATCGACCGCGCCGGCGACCCCAAGGTGAAGACTTTTGCACGTCGAATGGTGGAGGACCATGGAAGCGCGGAAGCAGAGCTTCAAGTTGCAGCCGAAGGATCAGGCGTGACGGTTCCAACGACGCTCGACGAGGAGCATCAGACGCGCCTGACGGCGTTGCGGGGGAAGTCGGGCGCGGACTTCGAAAAGGCCTATGTCGCCGATCAAGGCGAAAACCACTCCAATGCTCTCACCCTCTATGGCGACTACATGCTGTGGGGCGAGTATGAGAAGCTCCACGCCCTGGCGATCAAGATGATCCCGATCACCGAGGCGCAGCTCAAGGACGCCCGGGTTCTCGCCGGCGACTGACCGCGGCGTTCACGGCGCGCCTGCTGGCGCAGGCCGGGGGTTTTCGCTATCTTCGCCGCGCGGGAGGCCATGTGTTCATGTCGGGCAGTCTGGACATCACCGGGTACGCCATCGTCTCGGACGACGACAAGATCGCCGGCGCCGACGGACTGACGCCGACTTCGCTGCGCAACGAAAAAGACTGGGAGCTCTACCAGCGGGCGCAGGAGGTTGCGAACCTTGTCGTGTTTGCCCGGCGCAGCCACGAGCTCGAGCCCAACGTCCACCGGAGCTTGCGTCTTGTCGTTTCACGCGAGGCGCCGGGCCTCGAGCAGCGCCCGGACGGTTGGTGGTGGGACCCGCGTCGCACGACTTGGGAAGAAGTCGCGGCCCGGGTTCTGCCGAAGGGCGGGGTCGTCGCCGTGGGCGGCGGCCAGGTGGTGTTCGATCTCTTCCTCATGATCGGCTTTGACGGGTTTCATCTGTCGCGCGCGCATAGAGTCAAACTTCCCGGCGGACGGTCGGTCTTCTCCGCAAGCGACGCCGGCGTGACCGCAGCGAGCGTGCTCGAACAGCACGGCCTCAAGCTTTCCAAAACGCTGCCGCTCGATCCGGCGCATAATGTCGAAATGACGATCTGGCGGCGCGCGCCCTAGGCGCTGTTTGCCATCGCGGTCGTCATTGCGAGGAGCGAAGCGACGAAGCAATCCAGGGGAAGCGGGGCGCCTGACGATTTCCTGGATCGCCGCGTCGGCCTTCGGCCGCCTCGCGATGGCGATTCAATCCGAACGCAACTTGCTTCAGGTCCCCGGCAGATTGAATGGCGTGATGATCTGAACCTGGGACGGCGGCGGAGGCGCGCTTTGCGGCAACACGCGATGCGCCTGCATGACGACGCGACAGGCCGAGCGCATGTCGGCGCGCAAGTCGTGATGCAGCACCGCCGAGATCCTGCGCTCGCGGAGGAGCGCGAGATTGTCCGCGTCGAGGTCGTGGCCGATGAACACGCGGCACGTCCGCCCCGTCGCTCGAAACGCCTCGACCATTGCGCGGTTTCCCCCGCCGATCGAATAAGCTCCGACGATGTCGGGATTGGCGGCGAGCGCCTTGCGCACGAGCGCGCCCGTCGCCTGGTCGATGCCGAGACCTTCGCTCGCTTCGATGATGCGAAGATTGGGGTAGCGCGTGCGGAGCGCCCGCCGGAATCCGATTTCCCGCTCCTCCTCGCCGCGAAAGCGATTGCTGCTCAGGGTCGCCAGGATCTTGGCCTTGCGCGCCGCCAAGCCATTCGCCGATGAGATAGGCCGCCGTTTCGCCGGCGGCTCGGTTGTCCATGCCGACATAGGCCGCGCGGCGGCTGTTGGGCACGTCGGTGACGAGCGTGACGACCGGGATTCCGCGGGCAACGACATGATCGACCGCCGAAGCGATCTCAGGCTCGTCGGGCGCTTTAAGAAACAGGCCATGCGTTCCGCGCGCGCCGATCCGGTCAATGAGCGCGGCAAGATCGGCAAGGCGCACGATTTCGCTGAAGTGATAGCGCGCGCGGAAGACCGCAGGCCGCAATGTCGGCATCTCGCCTTCGAGCGCAACCCGCACCGCCTCGGAGAAGCGGTCCGGCGCCTGCATGATGACGTCCACGACGAACTTGCGACCCGTCAGGCCAGCTTGCTCGCTCTGCCCGCGCAATTCGCGGATCGCCTGCTTGACGCGCTCAGCGGTATGCCCGCGCACGCCGCCCCGAATGTTGAGCACACGATCGACGGTCGCCTCGCTGAGGCCCGCCTGGAGCGCGATCTCCTTGATGAGAAACGGGTGAGGCACGGGCGGCGGCTTGATGGGTTTTTGATGGGTCGGCGCAATGATGTTGCTGGTCTCCGCTCTTATACTGGGCCCCAGAAATGATTGCACGGAGGAACGCTCATGAAGGACGACAACGCCAGACGACTAAGAGCCAACCGGGTGTGGCTCACGGCCGACTCCTGCGACCTCGAAGAGTTCAAACGGCAGGTCGAGCGCTCGCTCGCCCGAGCGGATTATCCCTATGCCAGCGACGTCGCGTCCAACGTGCTTGTCTACGATGGCCTCGAAACGCGCAGCGCCGCCGCCTCGTCCGAAGCGCGCAAGGAACTGATGGCGGAATGGGTTGACGCGCTGACCGACGGACCCGGCATCATCGTCATTCGTAGCGCGTTCGCCGACCATAAAGCGATCGACCAAGCCAATGATCATTTCTGGGCGATCATCGAGGAAGAGCGCGCGGGCAACGTCGGCGGCGGCGATCATTTCGCCAAGCCGGGCGCAAATGACCGCGTCTGGAACGCGCTCGAAAAACTGTGCCTGCGCGACCCGGGGGTGTTTGCCGCCTATTATGCCAACGCAATCATCGCGCTGGTGAGCGAGGCATGGCTCGGACCCTCTTATCAGATCACTTCGCAGCTCAACGTCGTCAATCCGGGCGGCGCCGCTCAGGTCGCGCACCGCGACTACCATCTCGGGTTTCAGTCAGCATCGATAATCGAGCGCTTTCCCGTCCACGTCCAGCGTCTTTCGCCCGTGCTGACGCTGCAAGGCGCGATCGCGCATTGCGACATGCCGATCGAAACCGGACCGACGCTCTATCTGCCGTTCTCGCAAAGCTATCTGCCTGGCTACATGGCGACGGCGCGACCGGAGTTTCGCGATTATTTCGACAAGCATCACGTCCAGCTGCCGCTGGCCAAGGGCGACGCGGTGTTCTTCAATCCGGCCCTGTTCCACGCCGCGGGAACAAATCGCTCGAAGGATGTGCGCCGCATCGCCAATCTGCTGCAGGTCTCCTCGGCATTCGGCCGCGCGATGGAGAGCGTCGACCG
The DNA here is from genome assembly GCA_963707355.1 of uncultured Alphaproteobacteria bacterium. GTDB lineage: Bacteria > Pseudomonadota > Alphaproteobacteria > Rhizobiales > Beijerinckiaceae > Roseiarcus. The sequence continues at coordinate 35,818 of CAVPPX010000034.1, forward strand.
GCTCAAGATGAGCCTGAAACTCTATCCGGCGCTGAAAGATCTTCTGAGCGATCAGGCGATCACGGCGGCCGAGGCCGACAACGCCATCGCGGCTTCAGCCGAAGGCTATTCGTTCCCGACCAATCTCGACCGCGATCCGCCAAAAGGGGGCATGGCGCCCAAGACCCAGCAGGACTTGATGCGCCAGGCGCTCAAGGAGAATTGGCCGCCCGAAGTGTTCGCCGACGAGGTAGACGCGCAGGCCAGGCGGAAGCTGACCTGAGGCGCGCTGTCGCGGGATCGATGGGAGCGGATGATCGGGTTAGCGCGAACGCGCCTTTGCGCGCGAGCGCCCGCTTCTGCTAGAGCCACGCGCTCGATCCAAATCCCGCGCTTCGAGCCCCGCAAATGCCCACCGTCATCACCCGCTTCGCGCCCTCGCCGACCGGCTTTCTGCATATCGGGGGCGCGCGCACGGCTTTGTTCAACTGGCTTTACGCCAAGCGCTTCGGCGGCACGTTCCTGCTCCGCATCGAGGACACCGATCGCGAGCGCTCGACGCAAGGAGCGGTCGACGCGATTCTCGATGGGCTCAAATGGCTCGGCTTGAACTGGGACGGCGAGGCGATCAGCCAGTTTCAGCGCGCCGAGCGCCATCGCGAGGTCGCCGAGCAGCTGCTTGGCTCTGGCGGCGCTTATCGCTGTTACGCCAGCGTGGGCGAGCTCGAGCAAATGCGCGAGAAGGCCCGACTCGAGGGGAAGCCGATGCGCTACGACGGCCGCTGGCGCGACCGCGATCCGGCCGAAGCGCCGGCAGGCGTCAAGCCCGTGATCCGGCTGCGCGCCGCCCAAGAGGGCGAAACAATCATCGACGACAAGGTGCAAGGCAAGGTCGTGTTCGCCAACAAGGAGCTCGACGATCTCGTGCTGCTACGCTCGGACGGCAACCCGACCTACATGCTCGCCGTCGTCGTCGACGATCACGACATGGGGGTGACGCACATCATTCGTGGCGACGATCATTTGACCAACGCCGCGCGACAGACCCAGATCTATCAGGCGCTCGGCTGGGACGTCCCCATCATGGCGCATATTCCGCTCATTCATGGGCCGGACGGGGCCAAACTCTCGAAGCGGCACGGCGCGCTCGGCGTCGACGCCTATCGCGCGATGGGCTACTTGCCGGCGGCTCTCCGCAACTATCTGGCTCGCCTCGGCTGGAGCCACGGCGACAAGGAATTCTTCTCCACCGAAGAGCTGATCGCCGCATTCGATCTCGGGGCGATCGGCCGCTCGCCGTCGCGCTTCGACTTCGCCAAGCTCGAGAACGTCAACGGACATTATATGCGCGCGACGGGCGACGACGAATTGTTCAAGGCGCTGATCGACGCCTTGCCCTATTTGCCGGGCGGCCCGGAGGTCGCAGCCAAACTCGACGAGCATAAGCGGGCTCAGCTTCACGCCGCGATTCCGGGCTTGAAGGAGCGCGCCAAGACGCTGGTCGAATTGCTCGACGGCGCCGGCTTCCTGTTCGCGACGAGGCCGCTGAAAATGGATGCGAAGGCCGAGGAGATTCTCGCCCGCGCCGGGCGCCTTCATCTCAAGACCCTGTTGCCACGACTCACGGCGCTCAGTGAGTGGACGGCGGCGGGCTCGGAGGCTGTCGTGCGCGCCTACGCCGAAGAGGAAGGCGCAAAACTCGGCATCGTCGCTCAGCCGTTGCGCGCGGCGCTCACCGGGCGTTCGACCTCGCCCGGCATCTTCGACGTGCTCGCGGTGCTGGGGCGCGAGGAGAGCCTCGGGCAAATCGCCGATCAGGCGAGCGTGTAGACGGACTTGCCGCCCCGCTTGCGGGGAGAGGCTTGAGGGTGAGGGGGAAGGCGATTGGCAGGTCTTGCCGCCGGCCCGTCATCCTAACCTTCTCCCCGCGAGCGGGGAGCAGGGGCGCCCTGTTCGCGCGCGCTCGCGCGTCTCGCTCCCGTCTCGTTCTCCCGCAGTCACACGCGCGCCAATTTGTTGTGGCGATAATGGGGCGCGCGCGGTTTTGGGCCGCCACGCGGGCCGCAGGCCGCATCCGCCACGGGTTGCTGGCGGCTTTGGCAGCGACGGGGTCGCTCTCCATGAGGTCCTTTTGCAATTGAAAGGCGCTGGAGATGAACCGCAATTTTTGGATCAAGGGCATGCTGCTGGCCGGCGCGCCCCTGGCGATGACCATGGCCGCCGCCGAGGCTGGCGCCATGACCTTCGACTTCACCGGATCGCTGGTCACCTGGACCGTGCCGACAACCGGCGTCTATGACATCACCGCCTATGGCGCGGCGGGCGGTGGATTCGTGCCCGGTGGCTTCCCTGGCGGTTTGGGCGCCGAGGCGGGGGGCGACATTGTCCTGTCCGCCGGGACCGTGCTGGCCGTGATAGCGGGCGGCGCGGGTGGGAACGGGGACTTCCAATTCGGGGGCGTCGGCGGCGGTGGGGGCGGCAGCTTCGCCTTCAACATCACCGACGGCTCGTATCTCGCTGTGGCGGGCGGCGGTGGCGGGGGTGGCTTCTTAGGCGCCGGCGGACCCGGACAGGCGACAGTGGCGGGAGGCGCCGGGAATTCCGGCGCCAACGGCGGCTCTGAGGGGATAGGCGGAGGGGCTGGCGCAGGGACCGACGGTTTCGGCGGCGGCGGCGGCGGGGCCGGAGTGCTAACCGGGGGCTTCTCGAGCACCGCAGTCGCCGGCGGCGCCGGCGCCCCGAGCATCACATCCTACGGGGTCGTTTTGGCGGCCGGCGGATTTGGCGGCGGCGGAGCTGCCGGCTTCACGGGCGGCGGCGGCGGCGGCGGCTTCTCGGGCGGCGGTGGCGGCGCCGCGCTTGGCGGCGGCGGCGGCGGCGGCTCCTTTCTGCCTTTGACGCTTGCCCATCAGGTGCTCCTGTCAGGCGTCAACAGCGGCAATGGCTACGTAACGATCGATCTCGACGGGTCTGCCGTCCCCGAGCCCTCGACCTGGGCGATGATGGCAGCCGGTTTCGCCGGCCTCGGCCTCATCGGCCTGCGGCGCGGGCGCAAGCCAAAGCACTCCGCCGCGTGAACCGGCCTGCTCCCTCCCACTGATGGACGCCGTCAGGGTTCGGATGCGAACCGGCAAATCGCTAGCTCGACCGCGAATTGACACAGTGAGCGGCGCGTAGAGTACGGAATCGATATTTGCCATCGGCGCCGTCGCGCTTGCGGCTTGGAAAAGATCCTCCGTGACGACGATGCGGCAATGCTGCTGCTTGGCCACTTCCAGAAGCCGGCTCGCGACGTTGACGGTGTCGCCCGTGGCGGTGATCTGCTGTTGGGTCGGGGAGCCCAGCCGGGACAGAATGGCCGGGCCGAAATGCAGCCCGATCCGGAAATCCAGACGTTCCCGCGCCGAGAGCGGCAGGTTGGCCAACCAAGCCGTCATCGACTCGTGAAGCGCCTCGACGGTGGCAAGCGCCCGCGCGGCGTCGTCGCTTCGCGGCTTCGGCAAACCGAACACCGCCAGAACCCCGTCGCCCATGTAATTGATGACGACGCCTCCATGCGCGGTGACCTCGCCCTCGACGAGGGTCTGCATCGCGCCGAAAAGATCGCGCGTCCATTCAGGCCCAAGCGCCTCCGAGACCCCCGTCGACCCGGACAGGTCCACGAACATCACGGCGACATCCTGGCGGACCGGCTTTTCCAGAAAGTCGGGCTCTCTCTGAAGCTGATCGAGAAGGAGCGGCGACTGAAACCTGGCCAACGTCGACCTCTCGGCGGCGATCTTCACGCCCGCGCGACGTTCGACAATGGAACGGGCCGCGGCGAAACCGACGGTCAACGGCACGACCGAAGCGAGCGGCGTCGCGATGCTGAGCCAGTATCCGTTGACGAAGGCGAGAAAGACTTCCCGCAAGCCAGAGGGCGAAGACCAGGCTTGCGAGCGTGAGCCCGGTCGCCGCGCCGCGCATCGCCATGAGCGCGATCATCAGAACGGGAAGCGCAACCGCTGCGGCTGCATCGAGGCGGCGGGTCGATGGCGTCCTCGCCAACCCGTCGCCGGCCATGAGATTGCCGATTGCGGTCGCGAAGACTTCCGCGCCTGGCGCAACGCGATCGAACGGGGTCGCAAACGCGTCGGACGCGCCTGTGGCGGTAACGCCGACAATAACGACTTTGCCGCGGAGCGCCTCCGGGTCGAGTCCTCCTCGGAGGACCTGAACTGCGCTGATGCGCCTGAAGCTTCCCTCGGGCCCGTAGAAGCGCAACGGCATGTGATAGCCGAGGTCCATTGCTCTCGACTGGCCTGCAATCTCGATCCGGTCAGGACCCAAGACCGGTTGGGCTTCCAGGGCCTGGGACGCCGCGGCGAGTGCAAAAGACGGAATCACGCCGTCTGGCGTTTCATAGATCATTGGAATGTAGCGAGGCACTCCGCTCGAATCCGTTGAAACGTTGGCTAGTCCCACTTGGGCCGCATCGCGGATCGAGTCGATCGGCCAGAGAACGGAGGACGGTTTCGGCGCCAACGCCAGATCGCCCGGTTCGGCTGTTGCGTTCGAGGGATCGACCACATCGAAATCGCCGATCGCCGCGACGACAGCCGGCCCCGCCTTGAGCGCGCTGGCGAGTTTTGCGTCCGTGTCGGCATCGCGCGGGTTGAGGAACGCGATATCGATCGCGATTGATCGGGGATGAAAACCCGCCAACGCCCGCACGAGGCGAACCATCATTTCACGCGGCGGCGCATCGCTTCCCGCTTCGCTGAGCGTCTCATCGTCAATCGCGACAATGACGACGCTGGAGGGCGCGGGACGGGCGCCGGCAAGAAGGAAGCGCCAGTCGAGGGTCAGGTTTTCGATGCGGTCCAGCGGGAGAAGCGAGGCCATTGATCTCTTGCGCGCCCAGAGCAGCGCCGACGAGGAGCGCCGTGGCCAGAAAAGCGCCGGTCAGGAGCCGGGAAGGTCCCGGCCGCTCGGTCGCCATTCACTCTCCGAAACGAGAAAGAAGCGCCCTGACCCGCTCGTCTCCCCACGTTCTCGCAACCATGGACGTGTCGGTCGGCGTGATGTCGACGCCCTGCCCTGCGTTAAGGACAACGAACTGATTCAGGCGCCGGTTGGTCACCGCCACAGTGCCCGTGACCACAAGCGTGGAGGTCTGGGCTTTCGTGACGTCCATCGCCCATTTCGTGCCGCGGACGGCGGCTATCGCGAGGGGCGTCAAGATTTGAAACTTCTCATTCGGTTTTGCCGGATGAAATTCGATGAGCAACGCGCCATCAGTGAGGCGGATTGCAACCGGGAGCGGGTCGCCCTTCTTGTACAAGGGCTGATAGGTAGTGCCTGGAGTGGGGCGGACCGTCAGGGTTTGGCCGCATTGCAGGATCATTTGGGACGGCAACCTCCCGTTGGGGACGAGCGCGCACGCGCCGGCAGCCCAAGCGGGGAGCGGCCCGGCGATCGCCGCTCCGAATAAAGCGGCAGCGGCAAACTTCACTGCGAAGCGGCGGCCACACCCAGCTGTCCGATTGCTGTTCGACATGAGTCTCGCTCCCGCCGGTCGTCCGGGGCCGTTGCGAAGCGGCTGATTGCGCACCAAAAAAGCGCCGCTCCGGCAAGCGGAGGCGCTTCCAGCCTTCGTTAGTCTGCGGAGTAGCTATCCCCAGTCAGAGGGACTTGTCGAGCATCGCGCCTGTGCAATGTCCAAGTCATTGTACGGACTCATCGGTCCGATTATTTACTGAACAAAACTGCTATACGCTTGGGATAATCTCGTTGCAAGTTGCAGAAAAACGAGGCCAAATCATTGAAAAGATTGAGTTGCGTGCAAAACCGCAGGCGCTCAACCGGGCATGCGCTTATTCCTGCGGCAGCGCCAGCGGCTGAACCGGAACGGCGGAAGCCACCGGGCCCGGGCCCGCGCCGTCGCGCTGATAAATGTCGGGACGGAACTGAACGACGCCGTCAGGCGTCGCCCAGGCGGTCACGTAGATCCAGTAGACATTCACCGGCTGTGTCAGCTTTACGTTCTGCTGCTGGCCGGAGCGGATGACTTCGTCGATCTGGTCGCGGTTCCAGCCCGGATTATCCTTAAGCAGCCAGGCGACATAGTCGCGCACGTCCTGCACGCGCACGCAGCCCGACGAGACGAAGCGGAAGTCGTCGCCGAACACGCCCTTCTCCGGCGTGTCATGCATGTAGACGCCATAGGGGTTCGGAATGTTGATGCGCACGAAGCCCAGCGCGTCGAGCTCACTGCCGGGATCCTGGCGATAGCTGAAATGCGTCGCCTCGTCGGAGTTCCAGTTGATCGAGGACGGCGAAACCTCCTGCCCATCCTTGTCGAGGATGTGGATCTTTTCCTCGGCAAGATAGTTCGGGTCGGCCTTCATCTTCGGGATCAGATCCTTCTTGATGAGCGAAGGCGGCACGTGCCAGTAGGGATTGAAATTGATCTCCGTCGCCTTGGTCTGCATGATCGGCGACTGACGGTCCATCCGGCCGACGCCGGCGCGGTGGTGCGAATAGACGACCCCGTTCTCGACCGTCTCGACGGAAGCCCCCGGCAGGTTGACGATCACGAAGCGCTCGCCAAGGTCGCCGGAATAGGCGCGCAGGCGGACGAGATTCGTCTGCAGCTGCTGGAGACGGGCGGCCGCCGACACGTTGAGCGACGCGAGCGTATCCTTGTCGACCACGCCGCTCCGATTGAGGCCGTTGCGCGCCTGGAATCGCTTGACCCCAGCCTCGACGAGCGAATCGTAGACCGGTCCCGAACCCGCGACCGGATCGAGATCGCCAGATGCGACCAGCCGCTGGCGCAGGACCTCGACCGCCCCGCCCCTCGAGCCGACGCGCAGCTCAGGGCCAGCCGGCACCGTCTCCCAACCGCCCTGGGCGACGATGTCCTGATATTTCTGGATGGCCGCCTGCGTGGCGTCGACCGTCGCCGACGACAAGATCGGAGTCGCCTCGCGCTGGATAGCCATCTTCGGCGAGGTTTCGTAGCTCTGCGGCCATTCCGCTTGGCTGACGTCCTGCTCCTGGGCCCTGGACGGGATCGATCCCAGAGCAACGGCGAAAGCAGCGCATGCCGTCGCGCTAAAAAGTGCGCGGCGCGAAAGCCACGAGACGGTCATGCCACCCATCAACTGAAATCTCCAAGAACGGACGGCTTTCATTCGAGCCTTGACCGCCCACGCCTCGACCTTCTGGAAGCGCGCTGCGACGACTGCGAAAGCCCCGGCCGTTCCACACGCACCATAGGTCTCACTCAGGCGTTTTTATGGCCGCCCGCTTAACGCCGGGTGAACGCAAAGTGGGGCGCTCCCGCGAAGGGAGGCCCCAGCCCCACTTTTTTTGGACTCGAAGGCGCCGAGCGGCGCTGGTCAGAGCCGATACTTGATCTGGTCGGTCCAGTATCGCTCGAGGCGCAGCAGGGAGGCGTTCATCCGAACGAAGTCGTCGCCAGGGATGCCGCCAATCTGTTCGATCGTGCGCGCATGCTTCTCGTAGATCCCGGCGACGATGCGGTGGACCTCTTTGCCTCGCTCGGTCAGGCTGATCCGAACCGAGCGACGGTCGATGCGCGAGCGGGAATGATGAAGGAAGCCGATCTCGACCAGCTTCTTGACGTTATAGGAAACATTCGAGCCGAGATAATAGCCGCGCGTGCGCAATTCGCCGGCGGTCAATTCCTTGTCGCCGATATTGTACAAGAGCAACGCCTGCACCGCGTTGATGTCGGATCGCCCCCGACGGTCGAACTCATCCTTGATAACGTCCAGCAATCGACGATGAAGCCGCTCGACCATCGTCAAAGTCTCCAGGTACAAGCCAGATACCCGAAGCTCAGGCTCAACCCTAACCGCAATATCTTGTGTTTTGACTGCGTTAATCATTGCACACCCGCCTCTTCGCCACTCAACTGCCGAGCGTTCCTTCGGTCTTCTTATGAGTAGAACTGTAACGGAAGCGCGTGAATACGAGTTTAAAAGTCAAGATGAATCCAAAGTTTCCACGCGGTGGTAAATTTCAATTGAATCAAAGGCTTTGTTTACGTTGACAGGACGCAAACGCGAGGCGGCCCGCGCTGTTCGGCAGGCGAACGCTGCGGAACTGAGCGTCAGGCGCGTCCGCGCGCCGCCCGCCAGCTCAATAGGAAATAACCTGCCACCAGCGCGAGGTTCAACAGAGCGCCGCCATATCCGATCGCGGCCGCGCGCGGACTGAGGATCGGCGAAGCGGCCTCGACCACCGCGCACAGGAGCCAGATCGCCCCGCCCCAGGCCGCGGCGAGCCAGAGGCCGATCGCCGCCAGCAAATCGAGGCAGGCGAAAGCCACGATCGTCGCCTGCAGAGGGAGCGCCATCGTCGTGAATTGGCCAAGCGCTCGGGAAGCGCGCCGAGAATGATCGCCCAGTGGAACAGACCCTTCGCCATCCAGACCCAAGCCAGCGTCCGCATGTACCAGATGAGCACGGTCTCCCAGCCCAGCCGCGAAATCGGCCGACATGAGATCGTGGTCTTCGGTCTGTCGCCGGCGATCGATCGACAAGTTCGATCGCGCCGTCACGGCTCTGGCGCATGATGTATTTCATGCGTCCCGCGCCGGGAAACTTGAGCTCGCTGTCGCCGAGGGGAGCGAAATAGGCGTCGATCTCCGCCCGCGACGGCGGCGGGGCCCAGCGCGGACGATTGTCCTTGTCGACAATCACGGCGCGAACGCCCTCGTAAAAGTCGTGGCCGCGGCAAATTCGCGAGACGATGCGGTAGTCCATCCGCAGCGCCTCGTCAAAATCATTCCTCGCGCCCAACGCCATCTGCTTGAGCACGATCGCCTGGCTGGTCGGCGACTTCTCCAGCATCGCCGCTCGCGCCGGCGCCGCGAAGGCTCGGCCTTGCGTCTCCGCCTCGCGTAACGCCTCCAGGATCGCATCCCGATCGAGACCCGAGAAACAAGCCTCGATCGCTTCTGCCTCGCCCGTCAGAGCTGAACGGGGCGGCGGCGCGGCAAAGCGGGCGAGCACGGTCTTGACCGGCTCCTCGCTTTCCAGCGCCTGCGCCAGCGCGGGAAAGGCGGCGCTGGGAACAAAGGTCTCAGCCAAGACCGAACGCGACAGCGTCGCCCGCATCAGCCCGCAGGCCGGTCAGCGCGAAATAGACGCCGGCGCGAGAGGGAAGGCGCGGCAGAAGCCACGATGCGCCGACATCAGGAAAAAAGCCGATGCCGACTTCCGGCATCGCGAAGACGAAACGCTCGCCGGCGACCGTATGCGCGGCGTGCATCGCCAGACCAACACCCCCGCCCATCACAATGCCGTCCACCAGCGCGACGATCGGTTTCGGATAGGTCTTGATCCGCCGATCGAGCTGATATTCCTCACGCCAAAAAGTCAGTTGGGCATCATGATCGCCTGCGCGGCCGAGCTCGTAGAGGCGCCGGATGTCTCCGCCGGCGCAAAACGCCCGCTCGCCCGCGCCGAGAAGGACGATCCGGTCGACTGCGGCGTCGCTTTCCCATTCGTCGAGAGCGGTCGCAATCAGCCTGACCATAGTCAGGGTCAGGGCGTTCAGCGCCTTGGGGCGGTTGAGCACGATGACGCCGGCGCGGCCGCGGCGCTCAACGAGCGCCTCCGCCTCTGGCGACGGCGCCGTCACGCGGCGGCGACCACCGAGAGGACCGAATCGATCGCCTTGGCGACATCCTGGATCGGGGCCATGCCGTCGACTTCATGCAACAGGCCGCGCTCGCGATAGAACGGGGTCACCGCAGCCGTGTCGCGTTCGTACGCCGCAAGGCGCGATTTGAACACTTCCGGATCATCGTCCTTGCGCACGGGCTGCCCGGCAGCGCTCGCTTCCTGGGCGCGGCGGACAATTCGCTCGACAAGCTTAGGGGCGTCGACGGTCAGTTCGATCGCGGCGTCGAGCCTCAACCCCTTGGCGGCAAGCATGGTCTCCAGCGCGCGCGCCTGCGCCAACGTGCGGGGAAAACCGTCGAGAATAAAGCCGCGACTTCGCGTCCGGCTCATCGATCCGGTCGTTGATGATGCCGACGACGATGTCGTCCGACACCAGGGCGCCGGAATTCCATCACCGCCTTCGCCTTGAGCCCGATCGGCGTTCCTGCCGCGACCGCCGCGCGCAACATATCCCCAGTTGATAGTTGCGGGATATTGAGGGATTTGGCCAGTCTCTGCGCCTGCGTGCCCTTGCCGGCCCCCGGTGGCCCGAGCAGTATCAGGTTCATCGCTTCCGCCCTTTCAACCTGGCCTTTCTGATCAGGCCTTCATATTGATGCGCCTGCAGATGACCGTGAATCTGCGCGACGGTGTCCATCGTCACGTTGACCACGATCAGGAGCGAGGTGCCGCCAAAATAGAACGGCAGCGCCGCATAGGAAATAAGCCATTCGGGCAGAAGGCAGATCACGGCAAGATAGAGCGCGCCAAGAACCGTGATCCGAGTGAGGACGTAATCGATATATTGCGCGGTGCGCTCGCCCGGCCTGACGCCCGGGGATGAAACCGCCGTGCTTCTTCAAATTGTCCGCGGTGTCGGAGGGATTGAAGACCGTCGCGGTATAGAAGAAGGCGAAGAAGATGATCAACGCCGCGTAGAGGATCAGATAGAGCGCGCTGCCGCGCCCCAACAGCGCCGAGATGGTCGACAACACGCCCGAACTCGTCGAGCCTTGGGCGAAATTGGCGACGGTCGTGGGCAACAGCAGCAGCGAGGAGGCGAAAATCGGCGGAATGACGCCGGACGTATTGAGCTTGAGCGGCAGGAACGAACTCTGTCCCTCGTACATCTTGTTGCCGACTTGCCGGCGCGGATAGGTGATCGGCACGCGGCGTTGCGCCCGCTCCATGAACACGATGAAGGCGACAACGACGAACACCATGATGATGACCGCCAGCACGAGCCCGGTGGAGATCGACCCCTGGCGGCCAAGCTCGAACAATTGCACCACCGCTTGCGGCAACCGGGCGACGATGCCGGCGAAGATGATGAGCGAGGATCCATTGCCGACGCCGCGCGACGTGATCTGCTCGCCGAGCCAGACCAGAAACATCGTGCCGCCGGTCAGCGTCACGATCGTTGAGATGCGGAACATCAGTCCCGGATCGCTGACGATGCCGGCCCGACCCTCGAGCCCGATGGAGATGCCGTAAGCCTGGAAGACCGCGAGCACGACGGTCAGATAGCGCGTGTACTGGTTGAGAACCTTGCGCCCCTGCTCGCCCTCCTTCTTGATCGCCTCGAGCGACGGCATCACCGAGCTCAAGAGCTGGATGATGATCGAGGCGGAGATGTAGGGCATGATGTTGAGGGCGAAGATCGCCATGCGCTGCACGGCGCCGCCCGAAAACATGTTGAACATGTCGAGCACGCCCTGCTTCTGCCCCAGGAACGCGGCCTGGAACGCGTTCGAGTCGATTCCGGGAAGCGGGATGTAGGTCCCGAGCCGAAAGATGACCAACGCGCCGAGCGTGAACCAGATGCGCTTTTTGAGTTCGTCGGCCTTGGCGAAGGCTGACCAGTTGATATTGGCTGCGAGTTGTTCGGCGGCCGACGCCATGGCGGATTTGCTCCGGGCGGCGCTTCAGGAACGGCGCCCCATCTTATATCATGTCGCTTCCGCCAGCCAAGGCCAGCTTTGGCGGAAACGCCCCTAGCATATGGTCGCCGCGCGGGCCAATGCCAACCTCGAGGATCGACGCTCAGGAGGCGGAAGGAGCGTCTTCTTTGCGCAGCGTCTTGAGGCTGCCGCCGACCTTCTCGATCGCCGCCGCTGCGCTCTTGGACGCGGTCTCGACCTCGAAAGCCGCCTTCGTCTGTCCATTCGCCCACGCCGAGAATCTTGACCCCGTCGCGCCGGCGCGTGACGACGCCGGCCTTCATGAGGCTCTCGACCGTGATCGGCTCGGCGGCGCTGAGCTTGCCGGCGTCGATCGCCTTCTGAACGCGTCCCAGGTTGACCTCGTTGTAGTCGAGTTGCGCAGGCGGGGTGAAGCCGCGCTTCGGCAGGCGGCGATGCAGAGGCATCTGGCCACCCTCGAAGCCCTTGATGCGCACGCCCGAGCGAGCCGTCTGGCCTTTGCCGCCACGGCCGGCCTGCTTGCCCTTGCCCGAACCGATGCCGCGTCCGACGCGGATGCGCGCCTTCGACGATCCGGGGTTGTCTCTTATTTCGTTGAGCTTCATGGCGGCGTCCTTACTGGCCGTCGACGACGCGCACGAGATGCGCGACTTTGGCGATCATGCCGCGATTGGCGGGCGTGTCGGCGAGGCGCGACCTGCGCCCGATCCTGTTGAGGCCCAGGCCCTTGAGCGTCGCGCGTTGCGAGCCCGGCCGGCCGATGGCGCTCGCGGTCTGTTCCAGCGTTATGGTCTTGTCGGAGCTCATCGTGTCTGCTCTCACGAATCGGAGGCGTCGGCTTCGACGCCCTGGCGGCGCGACTGCAGCGTCGACACCTTGAGGTTGCGCCGTTGGGCGACAGAGCGCGGACTGTCTTCGCGCGCCAGCGCGTCGAAGGTGGCGCGCACCATGTTGTAGGGGTTCGACGAGCCCTGGCTCTTGGCGACGACATCGTGCACGCCAAGCGACTCGAAAACAGCGCGCATCGGGCCGCCGGCGATAATGCCGGTGCCGGCAGGCGCCGCGCGCAGCACGACGCGGCCCGCGCCATGGCGGCCGTTGACGTCATGATGCAGCGTGCGGCCTTCCCGCAACGGCACGCGCACGACGCCGCGCTTCGCGGCTTCGGTCGCCTTGCGGATGGCCTCCGGCACCTCGCGCGCCTTGCCATGGCCGAAGCCGACCCGTCCCTTCTGGTCGCCGACGACGACAAGCGCGGCGAAGCCGAAGCGACGCCCGCCCTTCACCACCTTCGCCACGCGATTGATATGCACGAGGCGATCGACAAACTCGCTGTCGCGCTCCTCGCGGTTGCGATCGCGGCCGCGGCCGCCTTCTCCTTCACGCGCCATTGGCTTCTTCCATCAGTCGATCATCGCGGCGCGTTGCTGAGCGCCGCTCGATTCCATTGCGTCCCGTCAAAAGTCCAAGCCACCCTCGCGGGCGCCATCCGCCAGCGCCTTGACGCGCCCGTGATACATGTAGCTGCCGCGGTCGAACACCACTTTGTCGACGCCGGCCTTCTTCGCCCGCTCGGCGAGCTCCTTGCCGACGCGCTTCGCGGCCTCAATGTCGGCGCCGGTTTTCATCAATTCGCGCAATGTCTTTTCGAGCGAGGAAGCGGCCGCGAGAGTGTGGCCCCGCTCGTCGTCGATGACCTGGGCGTAGATCTGCTTCGAGGAGCGGAAAACGCTGAGCCGCGGGCGGCCGCCCGAATGAGCGCTGACAGCGCGACGCACGCGCGCCTTGCGTCGATCCGCTGTGGTTTGGGAGTGAGCCATGCCGTCGCCTCTTACTTCTTCTTGCCTTCCTTGCGGAAGATGAACTCGCCAGCATATTTCACGCCCTTCCCCTTATACGGTTCAGGGCCGCGGAAACCGCGGATCTCAGCGGCGACCTGGCCGACTTGCCGCTTATCGATGCCGGCAACCGAGATTTCCGTCGGTTTGGCCGCGGTGATCGTCACTCCGGCGGGAATGGGGTACATGATGTCGTGGCTGTAGCCGAGCGAGAGCTGCAGGTTCTTGCCGGCGATCGCGGCTTTGTAGCCGACGCCGTTGATCTCGAGCTTCTTCTCGAATCCCTGGGTCACGCCGCCGACCAGGTTCTGCACCTGGGCGCGCGCCGTGCCCCACATGGCGCGGGAACGCTTGTCCTGGCCATGCGGCGTGACATGCACTTCCCCGCCATCGATCGAAATCGCGACTTCTTCGGGCGCGGTGAATTTCAATTCGCCCTTCGCGCCTTTGACGGCGATCGTCTGGCCCTCAAGCTTGGCGGTGACGCCGGACGGAATGACGATGGGTTTCTTGCCAATGCGGGACATTGCTCTAATCCGTTTGCTTAAACTCGGCGCCGCCTAGAAGACGGTGCACAGGACCTCGCCGCCGACGTTGTTTTCGCGAGCGGAATGGTCGGCCATCACACCCTTCGGCGTCGACACGATCGACACCCCGAGCCCATTGGCGACGCGAGGCATCGCGTCGACCGTCACATAGACCCGGCGGCCGGGCTTGGACACGCGCTCGATTTTGCGGATGACCGGCTGGTCGTCGAAATACTTCAGCTCGATTTCAAACTCGGAGCGGCCATTGCCGTAATCCGTGGTCGAATAGCCGCGGATATAGCCTTCCAACTCGAGAACGTCGAGCACGTTCTTGCGCAGCGATGAGCCAGGCGTGGAAACCTTGCCGCGCTTGCGCATTTGAGCGTTGCGGATGCGGGTGAGCATATCGCCGAGGGGATCGTTCGTCGCCATGATCTTTGCCTCCTCACCAGCTCGACTTGACGAGGCCGGGAATCAGGCCCTGATTGCCAAGTTCGCGCAGCGCGATGCGCGACATCTTCATCTTGCGATAATAGCCGCGCGGCCTTCCGGTCACCTGGCAACGATTGCGCACGCGAATGATCGCGCCGTTACGCGGCAGCGCCGCGAGGCGGATGCGCGCCTCGAATCGCTCCTCCATCGGACGCGCCTGATCATTGGCGAGGTCGAGCAGGCGCTTGCGGCGGGCGGCGAACTTCTTCACCAGCCGCTGCTTGCGCAGGTTATTTTCAATCGCACTCTTCTTTGCCATTCATCGGCTCCGTTTTCCGCGTCTGAGCGCCAGGCTCACTGCCGGAAGGGGAAGTTAAACGCCTTCAGCAAGGCCTGGGCTTCCGCGTCGGTCTTGGCTGTCGTGCAGACCACGATGTCGAGACCCAGCTGGGCCTCGGCCTTATCGTAGTCGATTTCGGGAAAAATGATGTGCTCCTTGACGCCAAGCGCGTAATTGCCGCGCCCGTCGAACGACTTCGGATCGAGGCCGCGGAAATCGCGCACGCGCGGCAGCGCAACCGTCACCAGACGATCGAGAAACTCGTACATCCGCGTCCGACGCAGCGTCACCTTGGCCCCGATCGGCATGTTCTCGCGCACCTTGAAGGTCGAGATCGCCTTGCGGGCTCTGGTGACGACCGGCTTCTGCCCGGCGATCAGCGCGAGGTCGGCAGCGGCGGAGGTCACCTTCTTGGTGTCGTTGACCGCCTCGCCAACGCCCATGTTGAGCACGACCTTGTCGAGCCTCGGCACTTCGAGCGGATTCTTGTAGCCAAACTCCTTGGTGAGCTGCGGCACAATCTCGTCCCGATAAAGCTTCTTAAGGCGCGCGACATAGTCCTTCGGCGCGGCCTTGACCGCGCCGGCCGAGGCAACCTCGGCGCCGGCTTCCTTGCGCGACTTGGCCTTGGCCTCTTTCGAGCTCGTAGCCGCCTCCGGCTTGCCGCCTTTGGCAGGCGCCTTATCGGTCTTACCGGGTTTGGCGCCCTTGTCGCCTTTCCCGCCCTTGGTATCAGCCATCGATCAAATCTCCGGAACCCCTGGCGACACGCACCTTCCGGCCGTCGTCGAGAACCTTAAAGCCGACACGCGTGGGCTTGCCCGTCTTGGGATCGAGAATCGCCAGGTTCGACAAATGGATCGTCGATTCCTTGCTGATGATCCCGCCTTCGGTCTGCGCCGTCTGGCGCGTATGGCGACGCACGAGATTGACGCCCGCGACAATGGCGCGACCATCCTCCGGCATCACTTGGCGAACCTCGCCCCGCTTGCCCTTATCGCGTCCAGTGGTGACGATCACCCGGTCGCCCTTTTTGATCTTAGCGGCCATCAGAGCACCTCCGGCGCGAGCGAGATGATCTTCACGTGATTCTTGGCCCTGAGCTCGCGCGGAACCGGCCCGAAGATGCGGGTTCCGACCGGCTCGGACTGATTGTTGATCAGCACCGCGGCGTTCGAATCGAACCGGATCACCGACCCGTCAGCGCGGCGGATGTCCTTGGCGGTGCGCACCACCACCGCCTTCATCACGTCGCCCTTCTTGACACGGCCGCGCGGGATCGCCTCCTTGATCGACACGACGATGATGTCGCCGATCGAGGCGTAACGACGCTTCGAACCGCCCAAAACCTTGATGCACATCACGCGCCGCGCGCCCGAATTGTCGGCGACGTCGAGATTGGTCTGCATCTGTATCATGGCCTAGCCGCCTTCTTAGTTCACGCCTTCGGCGCCGTCTCGCCGACGACAATCCAGCGCTTGAGTTTCGAGATCGGCCGCGTCTCCTCGATCGAGACGGTGTCGCCGACCTTCTGGGTCTTGTTTTCGACATGCGCGTGGTAGTTCTTTGACTTGCGCACGGTCTTTTTCAGGAGTGGGTGCGTGAAACGGCGCTCGACCTTTATGACCAGCGTCTTTTCCTGCTTGTCGCTGACGACAACGCCCTGCAAAATTCTCTTCGGCATGAGTTTCAGTCCTTGGCCTTCGCCGCGACGCGCTTTTGGGCGGCGACGGTCATGACGCGGGCGATATCGCGGCGCACGACGCGAACCCGCGCGGTGTCCTGCAATTGCCCGCTTGCCTTTTGAAAGCGCAGGTTGAACTGCTCCTTCTTAAGCTTGAGCGCCTCGTCATTGAGCTGATCCTCGGTCATGACGCGAATGTCGGAAAGACGGCTGGCGTTTTTCATGGCTCAAGCGCCTCCTATTCCGCGATGCGCTGAATGAAGCGCGTCTTGATCGGCAGCTTCGCCGCCGCGAGCGCGAACGCCTCGCGCGCGATCGGCTCCGCCACGCCGTCGACCTCGAACATGATGCGGCCAGGCGCAACGCGGACCACCCAGAATTCCGGCGCGCCCTTGCCCTTGCCCATGCGCACCTCGATCGGCTTCTTCGACACCGGCACGTCCGGGAACACACGAATCCAGACGCGGCCAGCGCGCTTCATGTGCCGGGTCAGCGCCCGGCGGGCGGCCTCGATCTGACGCGCGGTGACGCGCTCCGGCTCCATCGCTTTCAGTCCGAACTCGCCGAAATTGAGCGCGAACCCGCCCTTCGCATTGCCATGAATGCGGCCTTTGAAGGCTTTGCGGAACTTGGTTTTCTTAGGCTGCATCATGGTGGCGTACTCTCGGCTCACGCGCCCGTCAGACGGCTTCGCGCTCGCGCGGTTCCCGGCGCGGACGATGGGTGGAGGAATGGTCGGCTTCGGCAAGGCGCTTGTCCTGCGCCATGGGATCGTGCTCGAGGATCTCGCCCTTGAAGATCCAAACCTTGATGCCGCAGGTGCCATAGGCGGTGTGCGCGGTGGCGACGCCATAATCGACGTCGGCGCGCAAGGTATGCAGCGGCACTCGACCCTCGCGATACCATTCGAGACGCGCGATTTCCGCGCCGCCCAGCCGGCCCGAGCAATTGATGCGGATGCCTTCCGCGCCGAGCCGCATCGCCGACTGCACCGCGCGTTTCATCGCTCGCCGGAACGCCACCCGGCGCTCGAGCTGCTGAGCGATGGATTCGGCGACCAGGGTCGCATCGACTTCCGGCTTGCGGACTTCGACGATGTTGATCGCCACTTCCGAGCTGGTCAGCTTGGCGACCTGCTTGCGCAACTTTTCGATGTCGGCGCCCTTCTTGCCGATGACGACGCCGGGGCGGGCCGAGTGAATGTTGATGCGCGCCTTCTTGTGCGGACGCTCGATGACGATCTTCGAGATCGCCGCCTGCTTGAGGCCCTTGGTCAGCGAAGTCGCGGATTTTCATGTCCTCGTGCAACAGCTTGCCGTATTCGCCTTTGCTGGAGTACCAGCGCGAATCCCAGGTGCGGTTGACGCCGAGGCGCAGCCCGATCGGATTGATTTTCTGTCCCATCTCGACTCTCTCTAAGCGGCTTTAGCGTCGGCGGCGGCGACTTCGCGCACGACGATCGTGATGTTGGCGAACGGCTTTTCGATGCGCCCTGCCCGTCCGCGCGCGCGCGGACTGAAGCGCTTCAAAACCATGTCCTTGCCGACCCAGGCCTGGGCGACGACCAGATCGTCGACGTCGAGCTCATGGTTGTTCTCGGCATTGGCGATCGCGGATTCGAGCGTCTTCTTGACCTCGACCGAAATCCTCTTGTTGGAGAATTCAAGATCGGCAAGCGCGGTCGCAACCTTCTTGCCCCGGATGAGCTGGGCGACAAGGTTGAGCTTCTGCGGACTGACGCGCAGCATGCGCGTCGTCGCCTTGGCTTCGTTCTCCGCCTGACGGCGCGGGTTGGACGGCTTGGACATCGGTGATTAGGCCCTCTTGGCCTTCTTGTCGGCGGAATGGCCGTGAAAGGTGCGGGTCGGCGCGAATTCGCCGAACTTGTGGCCGATCATCTCTTCCGACACGAGCACCGGAATGTGCTTGTGGCCGTTGTAGACGCCGAACGTCAGACCCACGAACTGCGGCAGAATCGTCGAGCGGCGGCTCCAGATCTTGATGATGTCGGAGCGGCCGGATCCGCGCGCGACGTCAGCCTTCTTGAGCATATAACCGTCCACGAACGGACCCTTCCAGATCGATCGCGTCATGGCTCAGCCTCTCTTCTTGCGCACATGGCGCGATGCGACGATGAATTTGTCGGTCGCCTTGTTCGACCGGGTCTTCTTGCCCTTGGTCGGCTTGCCCCACGGGCTCACCGGATGACGGCCGCCTGAGGATTTGCCCTCGCCGCCGCCGTGCGGATGGTCGACCGGGTTCATGACGACGCCGCGATTGTGCGGACGACGTCCGAGCCAGCGACTGCGCCCGGCCTTGGCGATCGACGTATTCATGTGATCGGGGTTCGACACCGCGCCGACCGAGGCGAAGCACTGGCCATGAATGAGCCGCTGCTCGCCGGAGCTGAGGCGCAGCGAAACGTAGCCCTGATCGCGGCTGACGATCTGGGCGTACGAACCGGCCGAACGGGCGATCGCCCCGCCCTTGCCGATCTTCATTTCAACATTGTGGACGATGGTGCCCACGGGAATGTTGGCGAGCGGCATTGCATTGCCGGGCTTCACGTCGACCTGGAGGCCGGAGATCACTTCATCCCCAGGAGACAAACGTTGCGGGGCCAGAATGTAGGCCTGCTCGCCGTCGGAATATTTGATCAGCGCGATGAAGCTCGTGCGGTTGGGGTCGTATTCCAGCCGCTCGACCTTGGCCGCGACATCGAGCTTGCGCCGCTTGAAGTCGACGATGCGATAGGTCTGCTTGTGACCACCGCCGCGGAAGCGCACCGTGGTCCGGCCAGTGTTGTTGCGTCCACCCTTTTCGGACTTGCCAACAGTCAGCGTCTTCACCGGCTTGCCCTTGTAGAGCTCGCTGCGGTCGACAATGACGAGCTGACGAAGGCTCGGGGTCGTCGGCTTAAATGTTTTGAGCGCCATGCCTCTCGCTCCTCTAGAGACCGGTGGTCATGTCGATGCGATCGCCGTCGGCCAGCGTGACGATCGCTTTCTTGATGTCCTGCTGGCGTCCGCGAACGCCTCGAAACGCCTTGTTCTTGCCTTTGCGCAAGAGCGTATTGACCGCCGTGACCTTGACGTCGAACAATTGCTCGATCGCCGCCTTGATCTGCGGCTTGGTCGCATTGCGGGCGACCTTGAACACGAACTGGTTGCTCTCGGATGCGAGCGTCGCCTTTTCCGTGATCACGGGAGCGACGATCGCGTCGTAGTGGCGCGCGTCCTTGATCATTTGAACCGCGCCTCCAGCGCCTCAACCGCGGCCCTGGTCAGGACCAGCTTCTCGCGCCGCATGATGTCGTAGACATTGACGCCCTGGACCGGCAGCACGTCGATCTCCGGCAGGTTGCGCGCGGCGACAGCGAACTTCGTCTGCGGCTCGGCGCCGTCGATGATAAGCGCATTCTTCAGCGCCGCCTTTTCGAACGACAGACGCAGCGTCTTCGTCTTGCCCTCTTCAATGTGAGCGCTTTCCCACACCACGAGGCCGCCGGCGCGGACCTTGGCCGAAAGCGCGTGCCGCAGCGCCAGCGCCCGCACCTTCTTCGGCAAGTCGTGCGCATGGCTGCGCACCACCGGGCCCATGGCGCGTCCGCCGCCGCGGAACTGCGGCACGCGCGCCGAGCCGTGACGGGCGCCGCCCGTGCCCTTCTGCTTGTACATCTTCTTGCCGGTGCGATGGATGTCGGCGCGCCCCAGCGTCTTGTGCGTCCCGGCCTGGCGCTTGGCGAGCTGCCAGCGCACCATGCGCGCAATCAGGTCCGCGCGAGGCTCGAGCCCGAATACGTCGTCGCTAAGCTCCAGCGAGCCAGCGGACGAGCCGTCGATCGACGTCATGTCGTATTTCATGGCGTCACTCTCCCTTCGCCGCTTCGGCCGATGGGCGCCTGCGCCCGCTTCGGCATGAACGCGGAACTTGCCGGGCAGCGGCGCATCCTTCGGCAACGGCTTCTTCACCGCGTCGCGCACTGCGATCCAACCTCCGGCGTGCCCCGGCACCGCGCCCTCGACCAGAATAAGGCCGCGCTCGGGATCCGTGCGCACGACGCGAAGGTTCTGCGTCGTCACGCGATCCGTTCCCATATGGCCGGCCATCTTCTTGTTCTTCCAGGTCTTGCCCGGATCCTGGCGGCCGCCGGTCGAGCCATGCGAACGATGCGAGATCGAGACGCCGTGAGTGGCGCGCAGACCACGGAAGTTCCAGCGCTTCATCGGCCCTGCAAATCCCTTGCCGATCGTCACGCCAGTGACGTCGACATATTGCCCGACGGTGAAGTGGTCGGCGGTGATCTCCGCTCCGACCGGAATCATCTTGTCCTCTTCGACCCGGAACTCGGCGAGGCGCATCTTCGGCTCGACATGGGCGACCGCGAAGCGGCCACGCTCGGCCTTCGACACGTTCTTCACCTTGGCCTTGCCGACGCCGAGCTGAAGGGCGGTATAGCCGTTCTTTTCCTGGGTGCGATGCGCGACCACCTGGCAGCTCTCGACCTGGAGAACGGTGACCGGCACGTGGTCCCCTGCGTCCGTGAAGACGCGGGACATGCCCAGCTTCTTTGCAATAATGCCTGAACGCATTGGCGTTTGTCCTTCGTGAGCGCCTTTGAAGAGGTTCAAAGACGCTCGCCAAATCCCCTTACAGCTTGATTTCGACGTCGACGCCGGCGGCGAGATCGAGCTTCATCAGCGCATCGACCGTCTGCGGCGTCGGGTCGACGATGTCGAGCACCCGCTTGTGCGTGCGAATTTCGAACTGCTCGCGCGACTTCTTGTCGACGTGCGGCGATCGGTTGACCGTGAACTTCTCGATCCGGGTCGGCAGGGGAATCGGACCGCGAACCCGAGCGCCGGTGCGCTTGGCCGTGGACACGATCTCCTTCGTCGAAGCGTCGAGCACGCGGTGATCGAACGCTTTCAGACGGATGCGGATGTTCTGCGTGTTCATGTGTCAAATCCCTGTCAGCCCGGGCGGCGGAGCGTCAGCCCCGCCTGAACCCTGGCCGCATCGCCTCACTCGGTGATCGAAACGACAACGCCCGAGCCGACTGTGCGGCCGCCCTCACGGATGGCGAAGCGAAGCTTCTCCTCCATCGCGATCGGAACAATAAGCGAGACGTCGATCGTCACGTTGTCGCCCGGCATCACCATTTCCGTGCCCTGCGGCAGCTCCACGATGCCGGTCACGTCGGTCGTGCGGAAATAGAACTGCGGTCGGTAGTTGGTGAAGAACGGCGTGTGCCGCCCGCCCTCTTCCTTGGTGAGGATGTAGGCCTCGGCCTTGAATTTGGTGTGCGGCTTGACCGTGCCGGGCTTGCACAAAACTTGGCCGCGCTCGACTTCTTCGCGCTTCGTGCCACGCAGGAGGCAGCCGACGTTGTCGCCAGCTTCGCCCTGATCGAGCAGCTTGCGGAACATCTCGACCCCGGTGACGGTCGTCTTGAGGGTGGGCTTGAGGCCGACGATCTCGACTTCCTCGCCGACCTTGATAATGCCGCGCTCGATGCGGCCGGTGACCACCGTGCCGCGGCCCGAAATCGAGAACACGTCTTCCACCGGCATCAGGAACGGCTGGTCCTTCGGGCGCTCCGGCTGCGGGATGTATGCGTCGACAGCGTCCATCAGCTTGAGGATGGAATCATGCCCCTGCTCAGGCGACTTGTTCTCAAGCGCCATCAGGGCCGAACCCTTGATGATCGGAATGTCGTCGCCCGGGAATTCGTAGCGCGAAAGCAGCTCGCGCACCTCAAGCTCGACGAGCTCGAGCAGCTCCGGATCGTCGACCATGTCGACCTTGTTGAGATAGACGACGAGCGCGGGCACGCCAACCTGGCGAGCGAGAAGGATGTGCTCGCGGGTCTGCGGCATCGGGCCGTCGGCGGCCGAGACGACCAGGATCGCGCCGTCCATCTGGGCGGCGCCGGTGATCATGTTCTTCACGTAGTCGGCGTGACCAGGGCAGTCGACATGCGCGTAGTGGCGCTTCTTGGTCTCGTACTCGACATGCGCAGTCGAGATCGTGATGCCGCGGGCCTTTTCCTCGGGCGCCTTGTCGATCTGGTCGTAGGCGGTAAAGGTCGCGCCGCCCGTCTCCGCGAGAACCTTGGTGATCGCAGCCGTCAACGACGTCTTGCCATGGTCGACATGGCCGATCGTGCCAATGTTGCAATGGGGCTTGTTACGCGCAAACTTTTCCTTGGCCATAGCCGGACTCCTTCTCGTGGCCCTTCATTCGCAAGAGGCGGAACGCCGCCTCACTTGAATTTCTCGATGATCTCGGCGGCGATACCCGTCGGGACCTGTTCGTAGTGGTCGAATTGCATGGTGAAGTTGGCCCGGCCCTGCGTGCCGGAGCGCAACTGGTTGACGTAGCCGAACATGTTGGACAGCGGCACCATGGCGTTGATGACGACGGCGTTGGCCCGCATATCCTGCCCCTGCACCTGGCCGCGACGGGACAGAAGATCGCCCATTACGAAGCCTGTGTGCTCCTCGGGGGTAACGACCTCGACCTTCATGATCGGCTCGAGCAGAACCGATCCGCCCTTCTGCAGGCCCTCGCGGAACGCCGCGCGGGAGGCGATTTCGAAGGCGAGCGCCGAGGAGTCGACGTCGTGATACGCGCCGTCGATCAGCGTCGCCTTGACATCGACAACCGGGAAACCCGCCAGCACGCCCGACCCCATGACGCTATTGATGCCTTTTTCGACGCCTGGAATATATTCCTTCGGCACCGCGCCGCCGATGATCTTGGATTCGAACGAAGACCCCGCGCCAGCTTCCGCCGGCTCGAACACCAGAACGACCTTGGCGAACTGACCCGTGCCGCCCGTCTGCTTCTTGTGGGTGTAGTTGATCTCGGTCTTCTTCGTCAGCCGCTCGCGATAGGCGACCTGCGGCGCGCCGATGCTCGCATCGACCTTGTAGGTGCGCTTCAGGATGTCGACTTTGATGTCGAGATGAAGTTCGCCCATTCCCTTCAGAATGGTCTGGCCGGATTCCTGATCGGTCGATACGCGGAAGGACGGGTCCTCGGCGGCGAGCTTCGCCAGCGCCACTCCGAGCTTCTCCTGGTCGGCCTTGGACTTGGGCTCGATCGCGATCTCGATGACCGGCTCCGGAAACTCCATCTTCTCGAGGATGACCGGCTTCTGCATGTCGCAGAGCGTGTCGCCCGTACGCGTATCCTTGAGCCCCGCGAGCGCGACGATGTCGCCAGCGTAAGCCTCTTTGATGTCCTCGCGGTTGTTGGCGTGCATGAGGAGCATGCGGCCGACACGCTCGCGCTTCTCCTTCGTCGAATTGAGAACCGTCGTGCCCAACTCGATCTTGCCCGAATAGACGCGGCAGAAGGTGATCGTGCCGACGAACGGGTCGTCCATGATCTTGAAGCCGAGCATCGAGAAGGGCTCGTTATCGTTCGGCATGCGGACGATTTCATTGCCCGTGTCGACATCGTGGCCCTTGATGCCGCCGCGATCGACGGGCGAAGGCAGATAGTCGACGACCGCGTCGAGCAGCGGCTGTACGCCCTTGTTCTTGAAGGCCGAACCGCAGAGGACCGGCACAAACGAGATCTGCTTCACCGCCTTGCGGATGCAGCGTTTCAGGGCGTCGATGTCGGGCTCCTGCCCATCGAGATAGGCGCTCATGACATCGTCGTCCATCTCGACCGCAGCTTCGATCAGGATATGGCGGTACTCTTCCGCCTTTGCCTTGAGGTCGGCCGGAATCTCTTCGTCGTGGTATTTGGCGCCAAGCCCCTCGTCCTCCCAGACGACCGCCTTCATGCGCAGAAGGTCGATGACGCCCTTGAAGTTCGAACTCGGAGCCGATCGGCAACTGGATACAGATCGGACGGCCGCCGACCTTGGTGTTGATCTCTTCGACGCAACGGAAAAAGTCAGCGCCGATCTTGTCCATCTTGTTGACGAACACGATGCGCGGCACGTTATATTTGTCGGCCTGACGCCAGACGGTCTCGGTCTGCGGCTCAACGCCCTGATTGCCGTCGAGCACGCATACCGCGCCGTCGAGCACGCGCAAGCTGCGCTCGACTTCGATGGTGAAATCGACGTGGCCGGGCGTGTCGATGATGTTGAGACGCTTGTCCTGCCAAAAGGTGGTGGTCGCGGCCGAGGTGATGGTGATGCCGCGCTCTTGCTCCTGCTCCATCCAGTCCATGGTCGCAGCGCCGTCGTGCACTTCGCCGATCTTATGCGACTTGCCGGAATAATAGAGGATGCGCTCAGTGGTCGTCGTCTTCCCAGCATCGATGTGAGCCATGATGCCGAAGTTACGATAGTCCTCGATAGCGTGGCTGCGCGCCATGATCCCTGATCCCGATTGCCTGGCCGACCGCCGCTTACCAGCGGTAGTGGGCGAAGGCGCGGTTGGCTTCCGCCATCCGGTGCGTGTCCTCGCGCTTTTTGACTGCGGCGCCACGATTGTTCGAGGCGTCGAGAAGTTCGGCTGACAGCCGGTCGACCATGGTCTTATCGTTGCGGTCGCGCGCGGCGGTGATGATCCAGCGGATCGCCAGCGCCTGCCGGCGATCGGTGCGCACTTCGACCGGGACCTGATAGGTCGCGCCGCCGACGCGCCGCGAGCGAACCTCGACCGACGGCGCCACGTTCTCGAGCGCCTGCTTGAAGACGGCGAGCGGGTCGGTCTTGGCCTTGGCCTCGACGCCATCCAGCGCGCCATAGACGATCGCCTCGGCGACCGACTTCTTGCCCTCGTACATGATCGTGTTCATGAACTTCGCGACCACCACGTCGCCGTATTTGGCGTCCGGGATGATCTCGCGTTTCTCAGCGCTGTGTCGGCGTGACATCGCCTAACTCTCTCTCTTCGTCAGGGCCGGCGGACCGGCCGTGAAATTGCTCTCGTCTGGATCCTCGGGTCTCGCTTGCGCTCGCCCGAGGATGACCCTCGCTTGCGCTCAGGGTTACTTCGGACGCTTGGCGCCGTATTTCGAGCGGCGCTGCTTGCGGTCCTTCACCCCTTGGGTGTCCAGCACGCCGCGCAGGATGTGGTAGCGGACGCCGGGCAGGTCCTTGACGCGACCGCCGCGGATCATGACCACCGAGTGCTCCTGCAGGTTGTGGCCCTCGCCGGGGATATAGCCGATGACCTCGAAGCCATTGGTCAGCCGCACCTTGGCGACCTTGCGCAAAGCCGAATTCGGCTTCTTCGGGGTCGTCGTATAGACGCGCGTGCACACGCCGCGCTTCTGCGGGCTCGCCTGAAGATGGCGGGCCTTCTCGCGGTAGGTCTTCGGTTGCCGCGGCTTGCGGATCAATTGACTAATCGTCGGCATGTCGGCCCTAAGCTTCAGTTCCCAAGACGTCCGGCGTTAACCGAACAGAAATCGAATTCCATACGCTTGACCTTCCCGCGAAGCCGACAAGGCAACGCGCGAAGCCGACAGCGCCCCTCAAAGCCACATGGGCCTTTGGGCGCCGCCGAAAGCAGAGGATCACGGCCCAAGGACCGCGATCGTGCGAAACAGAACCGGCCCCTCAGGGCCGGTATGGCTCGTCATCGGTAGGATCGTCAGCGTTTAGAGCCGTTGGGTGTCCGACGCGTCGTCAAACACAGCGAAGCTCTACGGCCTGTCGAAAGTGCGCGG
The DNA here is from genome assembly GCA_963707355.1 of uncultured Alphaproteobacteria bacterium. GTDB lineage: Bacteria > Pseudomonadota > Alphaproteobacteria > Rhizobiales > Beijerinckiaceae > Roseiarcus. Next base: position 61,865 of record CAVPPX010000034.1, read on the forward strand.
AACATATTCAAGCGGTTCCTGCGCGTCAACCCCTTTCGCTGTCATAATCGGCAGCGAAGGGAAGTTTTTGCGCCGTCGCGCGGGCGGACATATTGCATCTGTCCCGCCGACCGCGCCGCCCCGGTGCTTGCGCGCATCTAGGCTTGCGCCCGTAACCGGCCCATGCGGCTCTCTGTTTCCCCGCCTCGAACGGACGCCAATGCCATTGTGTAGGTAGAAGTCCTAATTGCTTTCTTCTGTACGTCAGCCCAGGTTGTCTTACGCATTCTCTATCGGGGTTGCTATGAAAAAGCTGCTATTTTCTGTTTGCCTAGCTTCGCTTGGATTAACGACGGCCGCCAACGCTGCGTCGTGGGTTTTCGGCAACCTGGTCATCACTCAGATCTCGCCGGAAAATCCCACAACGTTCGATGACGTCCCGACCGGACCAACGGGGTTTTAGAGAATTCGACCGTGTGCGATTCCGCTTATTGCGGGCCGATCCAGTTTTCGAGCGACGGCGCCGTTGAGAACGGTACGACCAACGGCATCTCCGCCGCGCCGATGGGCGACTCCACGAATTATCTCTACGGGGTGAATGGCGTAAATCCCCTCGGTTTCCACGGCGCCGAAGTCATCTTTAACCCCGCGAATGGGGAGGCCGGTCTTCCGAACTCCTTCAACATCTACTGGGGCTCAATCGACGCATTGATGACGAACCCGGACGGGACGCCTCGTTACGACAACGTGCTGACTGTGTTTACGATACCCTCTGTAAACACCCAGGATAGCGTCACCGGCTCGCAACTGGTGGCCGCCGGAGTCTTCGGCGTCGATGGATTCGGCGCTCACAACAACCCCAACGACAATCAGTGGTTCAACATTCGCGACACTGCTGGACCAATTCTGTTTTTCACAGCCAGCTCATCGCGAAACGCGTTCGAGTTCGACATGGGCTCATCAGTGCCTGAGCCGTCGACCTGGGCAATGATGGCGCTCGGTTTCGCTGGCCTGGGCTATGCCGCGTTCCGGCGCAGCCAGCCAAGGCGCGCGCCCTGGTGGCGTAAGTCGAGTCCACGGAAGCACTGAAGGCCGCCTACGGGCGGCCTTTCTTTTTGTGCCGGCGGGAATCATTGTCAAGCTAGCCGCGTGTGGGCGCGTCCTGCTTTGTCTGATCGGCCGCGTCGAGCAGAAACCGCGCCGCCAAAACGCCTCAGACAACCATAGATGAGCCGGGATTGGACGCTAGCAACGCTTAGAGCCGTCTTAGAGCCATCGATCCGCCAGCCGGAGCCTATGAAAACCATATGAGTGCGACACGAAGGGAAATCCTGGCTCTTGCGGCGATCGGCGCGCTCGGCGCGCGGCCTGCGAGCGCCCAAGCCCCAAGCCAGCCCGACGAAGCGCCGGCCGGGTCATATCAAGCGGACTTCGACCAGGTCTGGGAGCTGGTGCGCGACCGCTTCTACGATCCCCGCCTCAATGGCCTCGACTGGCAGGAGCAGCGCGTCCGCTTCCGTCCTGACGCGGCATCCGCGCGCTCGCGGGAAGACGCGGCGGTGGTCATCAACGCGATGCTGGCGAAGCTCGGCGCCTCGCACACCCATTTCTACACGCCCGAGGACCCAGCCTATTACCAGCTCGCGGATATTTTCGTGGGCGCGCTCGAGCATCGCGGCCTTGAGCGGGTCTTCCCCAGGGGAGAGGTCTCCTATCCGGGAATTGGCGTGTTCACCGAGGCCGACAATCAGGGCCGCACCTTCGTAACCGGGGTCATCGAGGGCGCGCCCGCGCATGCGGCCGGCGTTCTGCTCGGCGACGAAATCGTATCGGCGGACAATCGTCCGTTCCGCCCGGTCGGCTCCTTCCGCGGCAAGGTCGGATCGCCCGTCTCGCTCGAGATCCGCCGCGCCTCCGGCGCCGCGCCGATCGCGATCAGCGTGTCGCCGGCCGATCTTCACCCGAACGAGATGTTCCTGCGCGGCCTTAAAGAGAGCGCGCGGATCATCGTCACGGACAAGGCCAAAATTGGATACGTGCATGTCTGGTCCTACGCGAGCCGCAGGATCCAGTCCGCGCTCGAGGACTTGATGTCCGACGGACCGCTCAAGGACGCCGACGCGCTGGTCTGGGATCTGCGCGGCGGATGGGGCGGCGCGCAACCGCAATATCTCGACCTTTTCAATCCGCGCGCGCCCACGATGAAGATCACGGGCCGCAACGGCGAGACCGGCTTCGTCGACGTCAAATGGCGGAAGCCCGTGGCCGCTCTGATCAACGAGGGCACCCGCAGCGGCAAGGAAGTGCTCGCCTACGGGTTCAAGGAATATCGGCTCGGCGAGCTCGTCGGCCATCGCACCGAAGGCGCGGTGCTGGCGGCGACGGCGTTCCTGATCGGCGACGACGGGCTGCTCCTGCTCGCGGTCGAGGACGTGCTGGTCGACGGCCAGCGCCTCGAAGGGGTCGGCGTCACGCCGACGATCGAAGTCCCGTTCGACTCGCGCTACGCGGCGGGCGGCGACCCGCAGCTCGACCGCGCCGTCCAGGTGCTCGCGCGCGCTTGAGATCGCGGCCTCCGCGGCGTGCGCGCCGCTGGGATCCGATAGAAAGCGCGACCGAGGTGAAGGCGCTCGCTGGCCAAAGGCCCGAAAAATCAGATAGGGCAGCGGGGAATCGGATCGCCGCGGAGGAAGCATGACGGGGACAGCGAGCATCGGCGCCTCGCCTGGCGTCCGACACTCTGATCCTCGGAGTCGTTGCAGCCTACGCGGCAGCCTTTGTCGTGTTCGGCTTCCTGGTTCAGCCCCCAGCCGACGTTCTGCGGGGCTTAAGCGCGATCCTGACCACCCGCGACGCGCTGCTCACCGACTATTTCGGGGTCGGCGGAATCGGCGGGGGATGTGCGAGCGCGGGGCTGCTGACGCTTGCGGGGCCCTCGTCTATTGGCGCGCCGGCGCGAAGATGACGGGCGCGTCCGTCGCGGCTCTCTTCTCGTGCTCGGCTTCGGCCTGTTCGGCAAGAACCTTCTCAATGTCTGGCCGATCGTCGCGGGCGTTGCGCTCTACGCGCGGTTCCGCGGCGAGCCCTTCCGTGCGCATCTCAATACGGCGTTCTTCGGCGGCGCGCTCGCGCCGATTTTTTCCGAGATCCTGTTCTCCACCGACCTCACGCCGATGGTCAGCGTCCCGCTTGCGCTTTGACCGGGCTTGCGGTCGGCTTCATTCTTCCGCCCGCGGCCGCGCACCTCTCCCGGGCGCATATGGGGTTCAGCCTCTACAATATGGGGTTCGCGGCGGGCATCGTCGGCACGATCGTCGTCGCGATGTACAAGGCGTTCGGCTACGTGCCCGACCCTGTCTTCATCTGGACAAACGGGGCGAACAGACTCCTCGGCATATTCCTCGGCCTCGTCTTCGCCTCGATGGTCGTCGTCGGCTGGGCCTTCGACCGGGGCGCGCTCGAACGTCTGCCGATCATTCTGAAGACGTCGGGCCGGTCTCCGACGGATTTTATCGCGCTTGCCGGGTTCGGCGCGGCGCTCGCCAATATGGGGCTCGCAGGGGCGATCGGCGTCGTCTACGTCCTGGCGACGGGCGGCGATCTCAATGGCCCGTCGATCGGCGCGATCCTGACGATCGTCGGGTTCGCAGCGTTCGGAAAACATCCGCGCAACATCGCGCCCGTCATGATCGGGGTTTTCCTGGGCGCGTTGGCGCGCTCAGCCAGCCCCGCCGATCCGTCGTTAACGCTTGCGGCGCTGTTCGGAACGACGCTCGCGCCGATCGCCGGCCGCTTCGGCTTCGGATGGGGAATCGTCGCGGGCTTCGTCCACTCGGCGGCGGCGCTGACGGTCGGGCCGCTGCACGCCGGCCTCAATCTCTACAACAACGGGTTCGCCGCCGGCATCGTCGCTTCGTTTCTCGTGCCTGTGATCGTGGCGCTCAGGGCCGGCTTCGGCTACAGCGATGATCTCGACGCCGAAGCCGCCCAGAAGACATGACGACGGCCTCAGTCCAACTCTGAACTGTCCGCAGGCCGCTCGCCGGGCAGCAAGAACATCCAGGAGACAAGAACGAACGGCGCTGTCAGCGCCGGCAGCGCAAAGGGACGCAGCGCGACGTTGAGCGCCGCCTGCGCGACGACCGTGAAGACGACGCCGAGCGCGGCATAGAGGGTTGTCGCAAGACTCGGCCGGCGGAAAGTTACGCCAAGCGCGATCGCCGTCAGCACCGGGCTAAAGCCGAGAAGGCCCTGGGTCACAAGATCGCTTTCCGCGCCGAAGGCGTGCGCCACGGCGACCGCGAGCATCGCGCCGCCGAGCGCGAACAGAGCGGCAGGGACCGAGCTGACGGCAAGACCGGCAAGAAAGAGAAGCGCCGAGACGACGCTCGCTTTCAGAAACACCTGGGAGATCGATAGGAACGTCCCCGCGAGATAGGCTCCGAGCCCAACCGAGACGGGCGCGGCCGGCTCGAAGGGCGCGACGACCCCGCCGCCGGCAGCGCCGCGCCGGAGAGGCCGGCGAAGCCATAAGTCGCGAGCAGCATGATCCAGGTGACCGCAACAAACGGGGCTGTGAGCGCAGGCGTCCCGAACGGCTTGAGCGCGCTCGCCGTCCCTAGCGTCGCCACGGTCGAGACCGCCGCGCCCAGCGCGACATAGATCCAGAGCGTGGCGCCTTGTGCGAGGAAGGTCGCGAGCGCCAGCCCGACGAGCACGCCGTTATAGCCGTAAAGTCCGGCCATCAGCGCCGTTTTGTCAGCCTTGAGCCAGATTGCGGTCAGCGTCGAAGCGACGACGCCAAGAACGCCGGCGAGCAGCACATGCGGAACGCCCGCCACGGATCGAGCCCCACGCGATCGCCGCCAGAAAGAGGACGCCGGTCAAGGGATTGTCCTGAAACATGACCTGCCCGAAACCGCGCAGGCCGATGTCGACAAATCGCAGCACTGGGGAACGCGAGCAGAGCGCCTCCCATTCTATGAGCAGCGATTGCACGCGTTCCCTCCCGAGCGACGGCGCTCTCTTCTCGCCGCTCACTTCAGCCCGAAGAATAGGGCGCTGTCTAATCGTTCGACAAGGCCGGCGACTTGGCGAGCGCCGCGGGCAAAAAAAGAGCGGCCCAAAGGCCGCTCAATTTTCGTCAGAGAAGGCCTTCGCTTCACTCGGCCGGAGCGCGCGCCTTGCTGCGCGGCGCCGGAGCCGGCTCCGGCGTCGGAGCAGCCAGCGGCAGAGCCGGAGCGGCGGCAGCCGCCTCGGCCTTCTGCGCCAGGATCAGGGTGTCGCGCATCGCCGCGATCGAGCGCAGCTTCGCCACCGCCGCGCCCGTTCCGGCCGGGATCAGCCGGCCGACGATGACGTTCTCCTTGAGGCCTTCGAGCGTATCGACCTTGCCGTTGACCGCAGCCTCGGTCAAAACGCGCGTCGTCTCCTGGAACGACGCCGCCGAGATGAACGAACGGGTCTGCAGGCTCGCCTTGGTGATGCCGAGCAGCACCGGCGTTCCGACCGCGGGCTTCTTGCCCTCGGCGGTCACCGCTTCGTTGGCCGCCTCGAGATCGGACGCGTCGACCTGCTCGCCGATCAGGAAGTCGGTTTCGCCCGCATCGACGATGTCGACCTTCTGCAGCATCTGGCGCACGATCACTTCGATGTGCTTGTCGTTGATGAGCACGCCCTGCAGGCGGTAGACCTCCTGAATCTCGTTGACGAGATAGGCGGCCAGCTCCTCGACGCCCTTGATGGCGAGAATGTCGTGCGGGGCGGGATTGCCGTCGACGATATACTCGCCCTTCTCGATCACGTCGCCATCCTGAAGGTGAATGTGCTTCGACTTCGGGATCAGGTACTCGACCGCCTCGGCGCCCTCCTCGCTCGGCTCGATGGTCACGCGCTGCTTGTTCTTGAAGTCTTTCCCGAACCGTATCGTGCCGGAGATTTCGGCGATGATCGCGTGATCCTTCGGCCGACGCGCCTCGAACAATTCCGCCACGCGCGGCAGACCGCCCGTGATGTCGCGGGTTTTCGCGCTGTTGATCGAGATACGCGCAATCACGTCGCCCGCGCGCACCGTCGCTCCCGGCTCGAACGAAAGGATCGAGTTCGACCGACAGCAGATAGCGCGCGTCACCGCCACGCGGCAGCTTGGCGATCTTGCCGTCCTTGCCCTTGATCACCATCGCCGGCTTGAGGCCCGCGGTGCGCGGCGTCGAGCGCCAATCGATCACGAGGCGCTTGGCGATGCCGGTCGCCTCGTCGACCTGCTCCGACATCGACACGCCCTCGACCAGGTCCTCGAACCCGA
>CAVPPX010000035.1:0-26235 GCA_963707355.1 uncultured Alphaproteobacteria bacterium
CACTGACACTCCGAGCCCGGCATTTTGACGGGCATGGGGGCGAGGCTTGGTCTGACCGACGCAAAGCTTTGATTGCGATGAGTGTCGGAACATGGCCCCTGAATTGGCAACTGGGCGCGACCCGGCAGCCCGGATACGCCCAACACCCGCGCGCCCCTGGACTTGGCAGGGGCGGCGGCGGCCTTGCGGGATCGGCGTCAATGAGGTCCGATCCCGGCGCGGTCGCCGTTCTGCGATCGGCGCTGAATTAACAACGTAAACCTTGTCTTCCAGCCTGGTTGGAACAATCTCGCGCCTGCCGGGTATACAGGGCTCGGCGCGCTTATTTTTTGCCCCCCAGCCCTAAGCGCGCCGTTCTGCCCCGCGTCGGCCCCTCCCGACGCGGGGCGCTTTTTTGCTCGACATTGGAGAGCGGCCGGCGCGTTCATGCAGGTTTGCGGTCGGCGAATGGCGTGCTGCCGGGTCGCGACGATCCTTACGCCAACGCAGATCGCGAGGAACGCACGAACCCAGGAGGGCGGCGGTCACGATTGGCCAGCCGCGCAGCGCCTCGGCAGGCGCCGATCAGAAGGTCGCGCAGGATGCCGCCGCCCGTCGCCGTCGCAATGGACACGACGACGATGCCAAAGGCGTCCAGCCCTTTCACGGTGGCGGCCGAAGCGCCCTGGATCGCGAGGACGAAGGTTGCTGCAAGATCGATGAATTGCAGCAACCGCGCATGGCCGGTGGGCTTGTGGTCCATCCGGCGATAATGGTGCGACTGCTCGGTGCGTCTCAAACGAGAGGAGCCGCCGGCGCCGAGCGGTCCCGCGGCCCGTCGCGAGGCGAATCCCGGAACGGCCGGCGCGGCGAGCGCGTCAGCGCTATTTCGCCAGTTTCGCCGCCGCGCGTCTCACGGCGGTCTCGCTGATCTTGCCCGTCTTCTTCCTCATCTTGCCGAGCGTCGCGTCCGGTGAAAATTGGGGAATGGGCTTCGACAGATTTTTGTTGAGCGTGTCGCCGCGCTTTTGCTGAATCTCGCCGTCCTTGTCGCGATGACGGCCGTCCAATCCTGGTTTTTTCATTTTCCGACTCATTCTCCTGGAATCAGGGCGGCCAATTCTGTCCCTTCGTGTGACGCCTGGCAATTGTGGATTGGGCCCGCCCTCGCGGCTACAGGGGCGCGTCGACCCAAATGCGTTCTGCGCCAATTGCAAGCCCGAAGAGTAGAATCGCCCGAAGCAGAACCTTGCCATAAGTCGAAGTTTATGGCATCCGTTCGGAATGGTCGGATCACAATCACGCGTTCGGGCGGGAGAAGGAAACGCGCAGCCCAGAGCCCGATTCCTGCAACCCAACGCGCGAGTGGCGTAGCCAAGAAAACCGAGCCGGAAATTTTTTATTTGAATCGGCTGTAACCCATTGAAAAGTCTCGATTTCGAAAAAATAAACGCTAGTAGACGCCAGCTATTTTACTAGCGTTTAAGCGCGTTTAGTGGCGTTTACTCGCGTTTAATCCAACTTAGCGATTCGCCTCTGGGTTGTGATACGCGAGTTCAATCGCCGCGATCCCTCTCCCAGGTCGGCCGGCGCTTCTCGATGAACGCGCTCATGCCCTCGACGCAATCGGCTTCGGCGAGATTGTCGATCATCGCCAGCGATGCGACGGAATAGGCCTGGTCGAGCGGCTGCTCGATCTGCTCGTAGAAGGCGCGCTTGCCGATCGCCAGCGTCGGTCCCGATTGCTGCGCGATGGCCGCGCCCAGCGCCTGCGCCTCTTCGATGGCGTGGCCCTCCGGAACCACGCGGTTGACGAGGCCGAAACGCTCGGCGTCCGCGGCGCTGTAGAGCTGGCCGGTCATCGCCATCTCCATCGCCCGTTTGCGCGGGATGGCGCGGCCGACCGCCACCAGCGGCGTCGAGCAGAAGAGGCCGAAATTCACCCCCGACAGGCCGAAGCGGGCTTTCTCCCCCGCAATCGCGAGATCGCAGGCGCCGACGAGCTGGCAGCCGGCCGCGGTGGCGACGCCCTCGATCGCCGCGATCACCGGCTTCGGCAGCGCGACGATGGCCTGCATCAGGGTCGAGCAGCGCGCGAACAATTCCACGTAATACCCGCGGCCTCGGTCGCAATCATTCCGGTGCGCCTGCATTTCCTTGAGATCATGGCCGGCGCTGAGCGCCGGCCCGACGCCCGCGAGCACAACGACCCGCGCTCGATCGTCGCTGGCGATCGCCTCGAACTCGGCGATCAGCGCCTCGAGCATGGCGAGGCTCAGCGCATTGAGGCTGCGCGGCGTGTTGAGCGTCAGGGTGACGACGCCGTCCAAGTCCTCGCGTGTGAAGAGGTCGGCAGTGGCGACAAGGGACGAAGCAGTCATGAGCTATTCTCGTTTCGGCGGAAGCGCATGCGATTGCGGCGGGCATGAACCTAGGCGCGTCCGCCATCACAGTAAATGGCGGACGGTCGCCGAAGACGAGTCTGTGACGGGGATTTTGCTGTGCGCGCCGACGCGGCTCTCATGGCCAGAGCGACTGCAGGAGGTTGATCGTATCGGGCGCGAGAGCGAGCGGCGGCAGGTCGACTCCATTTCCCTGGAGGACGTCGCCGGCGGGGCTGTCGCCGGGCACTGGGGTCATGGGACTGCACATCAGCTGTGACGTGGAGTGCTGCACCTGGCCCAACGCGTGGACGAACTCGTGGGCGACGATGACCTCCAGCACGCCGGAGCCGGCCTCGCGCATGCCCTGCGGCGTGTTGATCAACGCTTTGACCGGGAGCGACACCGTGGCGCTCAGCAGCTGGCCGGAGGCGGTCCGGGTTTGGGTGTGGCCGTGAAGCGTCCCTTTGATCGAGGGATCGGTCCGAACCGTGATTCTGGGTCCACCTTGGCCGATCAAGGCAAGCGAGACGCCGATCGAGTTCTGCGTGAACAGTTGGTTCAGGTGGGCCACGGCCGTCCTGCAGGCCGTGGGCCATTTCGAGCCGATGCTGCCGAGATCTACGTATACCGCCGCCATGACCTTCTCTTCCGCAATCGGCCGCGCGTCGCCATCCTCCGGGTCAAGGCTTCGACGACGGGCGGGGCGCGCCTCGCGGACTTGGCGCTTTCCCCTCTCTTCGTTTTCGTTTAGGCACCGCGGTTCAACGCTGTTAGACGCCAAAAAAGACCCTTATCATGCATCGCTACCGCACCCATACCTGCGGCGCCCTGACCCTCGCCGAGGATGGCGCCGACGTTCGGCTTTCAGGCTGGTGCCACCGCATCCGCGATCACGGCGGCTTGCTGTTCATCGATCTGCGCGACCATTATGGGATCACGCAATGCGTGGTCGATCCGGATTCGCCCGCCTTCCGCGAAGCGGAGAAGCTGCGTTCGGAATTCGTGATTCGCGTCGACGGCAAGGTGCGCAAGCGCCCGGCAGGCACGGAAAATCCCGAAATGCCGACTGGCCTCATCGAGGCTTATCTGCGCGAGATCGAAGTCCTGGGGCCGGCCGGCGATCTGCCGCTGCCGGTGTTCGGCGACCAGCCGTACCCTGAGGATACGCGGCTCAGGTACCGGTTCCTTGACCTGCGGCGCGAGAAGCTTCACCAGAACATCATGCTGCGCGGTCAAGTCATTGATTCGCTTCGCAGACGGATGAAGGGGCAGGGATTCTTCGAGTTCCAGACCCCGATCCTCACCGCCTCGAGCCCCGAAGGCGCGCGCGACTTCCTCGTGCCGTCGCGCATTCATCCCGGCAAGTTCTACGCCCTGCCTCAGGCGCCCCAGCAGTACAAACAGCTCCTGATGATGGCGGGCTTCGATCGCTATTTTCAGATCGCGCCCTGCTTCCGCGACGAGGACCCGCGCGCCGATCGCCTGCCGGGCGAGTTCTACCAGCTCGACATCGAGATGAGCTTCGTTGAGCAGGAGGATGTTTTCCACGCGATGGAGCCGGTAATTCGGGGCGCGTTTGAGGAGTTCGCGCGCGGCAAGCCCGTCACCCCCTCGCCCTGGCCGCGCATTCCCTATGCCGAAGCGATGCGCAAATACGGGTCCGACAAGCCTGATCTGCGCAACCCGATCGTGATGCAGAACGTCTCCGAGCATTTCCGCGGCTCGGGCTTCAAGATCTTCGCCCGCTTGCTCGAGGTCGAAAAGAACGAAGTGTGGGCGATTCCTGCTCCCGGCGGCGGCCAGCGGACATTCGCCGACCGCATGAACGCCTGGGCGCAAGGCGAGGGCCAGCCTGGGCTCGGATACATTCTGTTCTTCGACCGATCTCAGGACGAAACTTCGCTTAGCGCCGACCCAAAGGCGCACTGGCATGGGCGGGCGCGGGCCGCTCGCCAACAACATTGGCCCTGAGCGCGTCGAGGCGATCCGCCTAACGCTCGGCCTCAAGGCTGGCGACGCCGCGTTCTTTGTCGCCGGCGATCCGGACAAATTCGGCAAATTCGCGGGGCTCGCGCGCACGAAAGTCGGCCAGGAGCTCAAGCTGGTCGACGAGGATCGGTTCGAATTCGCCTGGGTCGTCGATTTCCCGATGTACGAATGGGATGAAGAGGAGAAAAAGGTCGAGTTCTCGCACAACCCGTTCTCGATGCCGCAAGGCGGACTTGAAGCGCTCCTCGGCAAGGATCCGCTCGCCATCAAGGCGTTCCAATACGACATTGCCTGTAACGGCTACGAACTGGCGTCGGGCGGCATCCGCAACCATCGTCCCGAGGCCATGCTGAAGGCCTTCGAGATCGCCGGCTACGGCGAAGAGACGGTGGTCGAGCGATTCGGCGGCATGTACCGCGCCTTCCACTACGGCGCCCCGCCGCACGGAGGGATGGCGGCGGGCGTTGACCGCATCGTGATGCTGCTCGCAGGCGAGCAGAATTTGCGCGAGGTGGCGCTGTTCCCGATGAACCAGCGCGCCGAGGACCTGCTTATGGGCGCGCCGTCGCCGCCGACGCCGAGGCAATTGCGCGAGCTCCATATCCGCGTCGTCGCGCCGGAGAAGTGAGGCGAGGCGCGCGGCCAAGCGTCGAAGGCCCGCTACCCTTGTCCGCGCTTCTGCCCCATGATAGCCCACAGCCCAAAGAACGGGGTATAGCGCAGCCTGGTAGCGCGGAAGTTTTGGGTACTTCAGGTCGCAGGTTCGAATCCTGCTGCCCCGACCAGTCATAAGGGAAAAAGACTTAGGACCGTCATGACCGCTCGCATCTACCAGCCTGCCCGTAACGCCATGCAGTCGGGTGAGGCGAGAGACAATTGGCTGCTCGAATACGAGCCCGAGAAGCCGCGTGAAATCGAGCCGTTGATGGGCTGGACAAGCTCATCTGACATGCGCTCGCAGGTGAAGCTCAAGTTCGACAGCAAGGAAGAGGCGATCGCCTATGCCGAGCGCAGCGGCATTGCCTACCGCGTCGAGGAGCCGAAGCGGGTCGAGACCAAGATCCTATCTTATTCCGATAATTTCGCACCGAACCGTGTTGTCCCCTGGTCGCACTAAAGTGTTAGGTGGAGCCGGTCGGCTCATGGGTTCGGCTCCGTAGCTCAGCTGGATAGAGCAGCCGCCTTCTAAGCGGCAGGTCGCAGGTTCGAGCCCTGCCGGAGTCGCCAGCCAAACTTATGAAATCTCGCTCGTAAAATTCGCCAACGCTCTTGATCGCGTCGCTCATTGGCCCCATGCCGTCGGACGCGAATAGAGGGAAGAAACAGGGCGATGCGGTACGGCGCAAGCACATTCATTTGGGTTTCACCGTTTTCCAACGCAACTCTTGATCTTGTCGATCGCATAAAAGAGTTCGGGTTCGATCTGATTGAGATCTGCATCGAGGACCCCGGTACGATTGATCCTCCCGCGATCCGCGCGCGGGCGAAGAGTGTGGACCTCGGCGTGACGGTCTGCGGCGCATTCGGTCCGGACCGTGATCTGAGTTCCGAAGACGAGTTCGGTTCGCAAAGCCGGAATGTCTTACCTCCGCCGATGTATCGACCTCGCGCAGGACCTCGGCAGCCCATTTGTCTCCGGGCCGATGTATGCGGCCGTTGGCAACACCCGTCTTCTCCCTGACGACGCGCGCCGTGCCCAATGGAACCGATCCGTTAGGGGCCTGAAAGAGGCGGCCTCTTATGCGGCCGAGCGTTCGATCAAGCTCGCGATCGAACCGCTCAACCAATTCGAGACCGATCTCGTCAATACAGTCGACCAGGGGATAAAAATGGTCGACGACGTCGGCGCGGAGAATGTCGGTCTTCTGCTCGATACCTTTCACATGAATATCGAAGAGAAGGATATTCCTGCCGCGATCGGGCGCGCCGCTGGCCGTATCGTAGAATTTCACGCTTGCTCTAACGATCGCGGAACGCCCGGGGAAGATCATTTGCCGTGGAAGGCGATCGCCGAAGCCCTCAGGGGCGCACGCTATGAGGGGCCGATCGTGATCGAAGCCTTCACGCCGGAAGTCCGCGAAATTGCGAGAGCGGTCTCTATCTGGCGGCCGTTGGCGAAGAGCCAGGATGCTTTGGCCAGGGACGGCCTAAGCAACTTGCGCGCCGCGTTCCGACACCCAGGACAGATGGGCTTCCTTTCGGACTGAGAGCGGCTTCCGCAATGCCAGCGTTACCGGCGCGAGCGGAGGACGTGTCCTCCGCTCGTGATCTCAAACTTTACTTGCCGCCCCACCGCTGCGGATAGCCGGGCAGGTCCTTGCAGCCGCACATGGCGTAGTGCAGCGGCGGCATCTTGTCGTCGACGTACTTGTCGAGGTCGGCCTGGGTGATGACCGGCTGCGGCAGCTTCCAGGTCGGACCGATCACGGGCTCGCCTTTGAGCACCTTCACCGCCGCGATGACCGGCGAGCGCCACTGATAGGTCGGATAGGTCGGCGCCATTGCGGTCAGGCCCTTCTCCTTCCACTTCTTGAGGAAGTCTTCCTGGTCCTCGCCGGTGATGATCGGATAGGGCTGGCCGGAATCCTCGAAGGCTTCAAGCGCGGCGACCGCCGTCGCGCCGGCGTCCATCCAGATCGCGTCGATCTTGCCGTAGCGGTTGATGTAGTCCTCGACGATTTGCTTCGTCTTGGCGTTGTCGCCGCCGGTAAACTCGGCGCCGACGACCTTGACGCCATTCTCCTTGAAGATGCGGTTGGCGGCCGACCAGCGCGTCTCGAGCACGTCGACGCCGGGCAAAATGCGCAAAGCGAGAACCTTGCCGCCTTTCGGCAGTTTGGAGACGATGAAGTTCGCCGTCTGGATGCCCCAGCCGTAACCGCCGATCGGATTGACGAAGGTCACGGGACAGGTGGTGAGCACGCCGCGATCGAAGACGATGACTGGCAGCTTCTTGCAAGCCGCTTCGACCGCCGGCGTCAACGCCGCCGTCGTATTCGGCGAGACGATCAAGGCGTCGCAATCGCCGCTCTCGACGAAGGCGTTGATGTCGGAGATCTGCTTGTCGTCCTTGCCCTGAGCATCGGCAGCCTTGAAGGACTTGATATCGTCCTTCAGAACGTCGACCTGCGCCTGCATGTTGGTCCAGCCGACGACGCGCCACGGGTTGTCGACGCCGGCGTTCGAGAAGCAGATGCGGTATGGGCCGGGCTTCTTGTATTTGGAGGTATCGACCTCCTTACCGCCGAGATTTTGCTCCCACGGTTTTCCCTCCGGACCTGATGGGGTCATCTTGAGGAGGTCCTGCGCCGCCTGGAACTCCTTCGGGTCGTCGAAATTCTGCGCCCACGCCGCATAAGGCGCCGCTCCCGCGAGCGCCACGCCGGTAACGACGGGCGCAATCAATTTGAACAGTCTCATCACTTTCCTCTTTCCTCCCTGTCGCCGAATCTCTCGGCTTCACCAGCGGACCTTCGGCCCGCTATCCCGTGCGGCGCCGGCGCCAGGCGCCGAACGCGACCGCAATGATCAGAATGACACCCTGCGCCGTCTCCTTCAGGGGTTGTGGCCACCCGAGCAGGGTCAGCAATGTGAAAAGCGCCGTCAGAGTGAGAGCGCCCGCAACCGCTCCGACCAGTGTGCCTCGGCCGCCCATGAGCTGCACACCGCCGACGACGCAGGCGGCGATCGCCTGCAGCTCGAGGCCGACCCCCACGTCCACCGAGACGCCGCCGAAGCCGCCGAGCAGGATACCGGCTGTCACCGCCGCGAGGGCCGAGATGACGAAGACCGCGATCCGCGTTGAACCAACCTCGACGCCGGCCAGCTGCGCCGCGCGCGCGTTATCGCCTATGGCGAAGACGCGCCGCCCGAACACCGTCCCATGCAGGCCCCATCGTGCGAGCGCACAGACGGCGACGAGCACAGCGATGGCGACGGGGAAGATCTTCACGACCGGCACATCATGAAAGACGAAACGTCCGAACATCCGGAAATTGTCAGGCAGATATCCGCGCGGGGATCCGCCAGACCACATCATCGAAACGCCGTTGACCGACAGCAACGTCCCGAGCGTCGCGATGATCGATGGCGTGCGGAGATAGGCGACCACCGCCCCATTGATGAGACCGACCAGGAGCCCGATAGCGTAGAGGACAGCGATCGCCCACCACGTGTTGCCGGGATCGTTCGCGGTCAGCATTGAGCCGCCGACGACGGTCAGCGTCACCAGGGAGCCAACGGAAAGGTCGAAGCCCCCACTGACCAGCACGAAGAGTTGCCCCGCCGCGACAATCGCAAGCGGCGCTGCGCGGCGCAGGAAATTCATCGCGCCCGCTGGTTCGAAATAGTTCGGTTGCAGCAAGCCGATCACGAGGTAGAAGAGCAAAAAGACGACGACGGCGACATTGATGCGCCGCGCCGCCTGCGCGAAAGCCTGTCCTTGGCGGATCTCCTTCAGCGCGATCGTCATGCGGCGAGATCGCGCGATCGGAACGTGTAAACCGCGACCGCGGCGATAACGATGGCGCCACGCAACACAAGCTTGGGATAGGCCGAGACGTCGAGCATGTTGAACGACGCGTCGAGGACCGCGAACAGCAATACGCCCGCGAGCGTCCCCCAGACGCCGCCCCGCCCGCCCGCGAGCAATGTTCCCCCGATGACCACGACGGCGATCGATTCCAGATCATAGACGCCATCGCGCCCGACCCACGGCGCGCCGGAACGCAGGCGACTCGCGAGATAAAGGCCACTCATGCCCGCCGTCAGGCTGCACAGCACATGCGCGCCAATGGTCACGAGATCGGTGCGGATGCCCGCAAGACGCGCCCCTTCGGCGTTGCCGCCGACCGCGTAAAGATGCGCGCCGAATTTTGTCGCCCTCATGAGGATCGAAGCGAGGATCGCGAGCAGAAAGAGGCCGATCACCGAATAGGGCAGGGGGCCAAGGGCGCCGTAGGCGACAGCCTGAAACTCGATTGGCACAGACCCCGCAAAATTGGTGAAGCTCGCCGACAGCAGACCTTGCAGGATCAGGCCGGAGCCGAGCGTCGCGATGAAGGGACTGACCTGCAGCCGCGAGATAAGCGCGCCGTTGATGAGCCCGACAATCGCCGAAACCGCGAGCACCGCGACCACAGCCACGAGCATCATGTCGGGCCTGCCCTGCATGATGAACGAGGCGAGCACCGCCGCGACGCTGATCAGATTGGCGACCGAGAGGTCGATCGATCCGGCGAGGATAACGAAGGTCTGCCCGATCGCCACGATCCCCAGCGCGACCATCCGTTGCAGGAGACCGACCACGCCCTCGACCTCGAGCATCCTGGTCTGCCCAGTCGAAAACGCGACGCCAATATAAAGCGCGACAGAGCCAAGAAGCAGCAGGAGAGGCGCCGCTGGGGCGCGCCTGCGCGGAAAGCCGGAGGCAATAACCTCTGCGCTGCTCATGCCGCGCCCAGAGAATTCGTGAGCGTCGTGCGCGACGGCGATCGCCATCACGTCCTCCTCGGACGCGCCGCCCGGCAGCTCGCCAGCGACATGGCCCCCTCGCATGACGACAATGCGATCGCTGACGCCAACGATCTCGGGAAGGTCGGAGGAAATCATCAGGATCGCCCGGCCCCGGTCGGCGAGGTCGCGCATGATTT
This sequence comes from uncultured Alphaproteobacteria bacterium, assembly GCA_963707355.1. Classification (GTDB taxonomy): domain Bacteria; phylum Pseudomonadota; class Alphaproteobacteria; order Rhizobiales; family Beijerinckiaceae; genus Roseiarcus. The sequence continues at coordinate 10,004 of CAVPPX010000035.1, forward strand.
TGTAGATCGCCGCTTTGGCGGCGACGTCGATTCCCCGCGTCGGTTCGCTGAACACGAGAACTTGCGGATCGCGCGCCAGCCAGCGGGCGACGATGACCTTCTGCTGGTTGCCGCCCGAGAGCCGTCCGGCCTCCTGCTCGAAGCTCGCCGCCCGCACGTCCAGTTGCGTGAGCCGCTGGTCCGTTTCGGCGTTCGACATCGTGTCGGCGCCTGGCGGGCGGAATGGGCTTGCGAACGCGCGCTGGATAAGGGTCGCGTTATCACGCAGCGATTGCTGCATGAGCAAGCCTTCGCGCTTGCGGTCCTCGGACAGGCGTCCGATTCCCGCTTCGATCGCGGAGCGCGGGTTGCGGGGCGTCAGCGGCTTGCCCGCGATCTCCACCGACCCCTGCTCGAATGGCTCGTCCCCCGCGATCGCTCGCCCGAGCGCGCTTTTGCCTGCGCCCTCGAGTTCCCGCCACCCCGACGATCTCGCCGGCACGCACAGTGAGGTCAATGTTGCTCAGACGATCGTTGGCGGCGCCCTTTATGACGAGCGCCGGAGCGCCCGGGGGTTTGGCGGCGCGCGGCGGATAGAAATCGGCAAGGTCGCGGCCGACCATGGCGCGCACGAGCCGGCCGGTCGGCGCTTCGCCGATCGGCGCGGTCATCACCGTCCGGCCGTCCTTGAGCACAGTGACCCGATCCGCAACTGTTTTGATCTCCGGCATTCGATGGGAGACGTAAATGACCGACACGCCTTCCCCGCTCAGGCGCTTGACGAGATCGAGAAGACGCGCCGCGTCATCGCGATCGAGCGCGGCCGTCGGCTCATCCATCACGAGAATACGCGCATCGATGGCGAGAGCCTTGGCGATCTCGACGAACTGCTGCTGGGCGATCGACAGATCGCCCGCGCCGGTCTCCGCGCGGATCGACGAGCCGAGGCGGGCGAGCAGACGCTCTGATTCGTCGCGCATCTTGCGCCGATCAAGCATGCCGTAGCGCGTCGGTTCTATGCCGAGAAAGATGTTCTCCGCGACGCTTCGGTGCGGCAGGAGGCTCAGCTCCTGATGGATGATGCTGACGCCGGCGCGACGCGAAGCAACGGGGTGAGAAAATTCGACCTCATGGCCATCGAGGAGAATCCGGCCGCGATCGGGGCGATAGGCGCCGCCAAGGATTTTGATCAGCGTCGACTTTCCCGCGCCATTCTCGCCGCAGAGCGCGTGGACCTCGCCGCGCGCGCAGCCGAAGCTCACATCGTCCAGCGCCCGCACGCCGGGGAAGGTCTTGCTGATGTTCAGCATCTCGAGGGCGAACGGCGCGCGCTCCACCAGAAGTCTCCCGCGGCGCTATTCCGCCGCCTGACGCGCGGAGTGGAGAGCGCGGGCGCGCGGGTCGCGATGCATCTTGCCGTCCTTCATGATCATCGCGAAGCGACCAGGTCCGACAAGGATCGATGGATCGGCGAGCGGATTGCCGTCGACGAGCAGAAGATCGGCGAGCGCGCCAGCCTTCACGACGCCGAGCTCGCCTTTATGACCCATCAATTCGCCCCCGACCGCGGTTGCGCATCGCAGCGCCTCCGCCGGGGTGTAACCGAAGAACTTGACGAAGTGCCCGATGTCGCGAGCGTTCTGGCCCATCGGTGTAAGCGTGAATCCATAGTCGCCGCCGATCACCACCTTGATCCCGCGCTTCCGCATCTGCTCGTAGGTGCGGCAGGTCGCTTCGAGCTTGCGCGGCAGGTGCATGGACTCGACGACGTCGCGGGTCATGCCGACCGCGTCGCCCTCGTAGACCGCGTTATGGACGAGACCGAACGCGGGGCCGACGATGACGCGGTCCTTCGCCGCCTCGAGCATGTCAAGCGCTTCTTCGTCGGCGAAGTCGCAATGATAGACGCAATCGACATGGTTACGAACGGCCCGCTTCACCGAGGCCGCCGCGCGCGCATGACAGGCGACGCGCTTGTTCCACTCATGGGCGACCTCGACCGCGGTCGCCACCTCGATCTCGCTCATTGAGGTGATCTCGGCGCGCGCGTTGGACACGAACTCATCGCCCGAAATGTTGATTTTGACGTTATCGACCCCCTCGCGGCAGCAAAGCCGAACCGCGCGTCTGATCTCATCCGGCCCGTCGGCGATCATGCCGAAGCTTTCGGCGTGCATATGCTGCTTGCGTTCATCTCCGAGGCCGCCGGTGACCGTGATTTCCGGCCCGGCGGCGCGATAGCGCGGGCCGGCGAGATAGCCGTCTTCGATTTCCTGGCGCACGACCACGTCGAGACGCAGCTTGGCGGACGCGGCCGAGTAGCAGGAGGTGAATCCGTGATCGAGAATCAGCGTCGCATTGCGGCAGGTGCGCAGGAGGTGCTCCTCCGGCGGGATCTCGCCGAGATCCTGATTGCGCGTCGGGCCGACAAAGGAGAGATGGCAATGACCTTCGACCAAGCCGGGCATCAGCGTCATACCCGAGCTATCGATGGTTTCGGCGGCCGATTCGGCGCTGATCTGACCCTGACCGCGAGCGATTTTCGTGATGCGATTGCCGACAACGAGCGCCTCGCCTGAGTAGCGCTCGTCAGCCTCGCCGTCCCAAATCTGGGCGTTTCGAAACAAATACGCCGTCATCGACGCTCCTCCCATGTTCGCGCGTTCCAGGTTTGTCTGGCAGGTTATCCGTTTGGATCGCGTATTGGTACTGCCAATTTGACGCCAGAGCGCTAAATGGCGAGTGACGCCAAGCCCGCAATCTGCGCCGTCTTCAGCTTCCAGGGGCAGCCATCCTTGCCTTCGAACTTTATTCAAGCGCAAGAAAATCGCCAGGAGGTCGGTGTTGCTGGTCGGAAAAAGCTGAGGCTCTATATCGCCAATCCTGATCTGGTCGCCACCGACTATCCGGCGCTCTCGGCCAAACACCAGGCGGCGTAGCCGGCGCCGATCGGCGGTCATCGCGTCCCCGCGCCTGGGCTTGGTCAAATTGAGTTAGTATCCTCAGGCGGCCGCCGAATCCGGTGAGCGCCCGAGGCTTGAGCGATGATCAGTGTCTTCGAACTGTTCAAGATCGGCATTGGTCCGTCGTCGTCGCATACGGTCGGGCCGATGAAGGCCGCGGCTGCATTCGCGGGCGGGCTGGTCGAGACGGGCGCGATCGACCGGGTCGCGACCGTCGACGTTGCGCTGTTAGGTTCGCTCGCCTTCACCGGCAAAGGCCACGCCACCGACAAGGCGGTGATCCTGGGCCTCAGCGGCGAGGCGCCGGATAAGATCGACCTCGACGCCGCCGAGGCGCTGGTCATGCCGGTGCGCGAGACAAAAGCGCTCAACCTCGCCGGGCAGCGCGCCATCGCCTTCGACCCCGAGCGCGCCATTCGTTTTGACACGCTGACGCCCGCGCCGCGCCATCCCAACACGATGCGGTTCGTCGCGCGCGACGGGCAGGGCAAGGCGCTCGCCGATGAAACCTGGCTCTCGGTCGGCGGCGGCTTCATCATTCGCGACGGCGCTGGCGACAACGCGACCGCGGCCGAACCGCAGCTTCCCTATCCCTTTCGCTCGGGGGCCGAACTTCTGGCGCGCGGGCGCGAAGCCAGGCTCTCGATCGCCGAACTCATGCGCGCCAACGAGGCGGCGCTGCGATCTGAAGGCGCGGCGGACGCCCATGCGGAGCGCGTCCTCGACGTGATGTTCGCCTGCGTCGATCGGGGCCTCGCGCATTCCGGCCCGCTGCCGGGGGGCTTGAAGGTCATGCGCCGCGCCAAGGCGATCCACGACCGCCTGACGGACGCGGCACATCGCAACTTTCACCCCGCGCACGAGATCATGGATTTCGTCAGCGTCTACGCCATGGCGGTCAACGAGGAGAACGCTGCCGGCGGGCGTGTCGTCACCGCGCCGACCAATGGCGCGGCCGGGGTCATTCCGGCGGTGCTGCGCTATTACCGCGACCATTGCGAAGGCGCTACCCAAGCGGGCCTCTCGGACTTCCTCATGACCGCGACCGCGATCGGCGCCCTGTTCAAGCTCAACGCCTCGATTTCGGGCGCGGAGGTCGGCTGCCAGGGCGAGGTCGGGGTCGCGTCGTCCATGGCCGCGGCAGGTCTATGCGCCGCGCTCGGGGCCACGAACGAGCAGATCGAGAACGCCGCCGAGATCGCGATGGAGCATCACCTCGGCATGACCTGCGATCCGATCGGCGGCCTGGTGCAGATCCCCTGCATCGAGCGCAACGCCTTCGGCGCGGTCAAGGCGATCGCCGCCGCGTCGCTGGCGCTGCACGGCGACGGGACGCACCGCGTCTCACTGGACAGCGTCGTCGCCACCATGCGCCAGACCGGCGCCGACATGCAGTCGAAATACAAGGAGACGAGCTTAGGGGGACTCGCGGTGAATTTCGTCGAGTGTTGAGGGGCGGGGTCGCAGGATTTGGAAAGTCTTGGCGGGCCCCCTTTTGGAGACGAAAAGGGCCGAATTTAGGGGTTGGAAAAGCTTGGATTTCCTTGGATTCTCTCGTCAGAAACGAGACTTATCAATGGGTTACGGGCGATTTTCGGCAGAAATATTTTGATGCCCGTTTCTTGGTCATCAGCGCGGCGTGCGCCACGCCTGTCGGGCGCATTCGCTCCGCTGTCCACGCGCCCGACCGCAAGATGTTCCAGGAGTCGATTTCAGCGATTTTCTCCTTCAATCCGAGCCCGGTCGTTCGCTAGTCCCGAACCTCTGCCAGCATGACGCCGCCGCGCGTTTCTGGCAAGAAATTGTCGGGAATTCGATTCACTGATTTATAGTTAGAGGGTAGCGCGCAAGTGGAACGCCTTCGGCGCGGTCAAGGCGATCGCCGCGGCGTCGCTGGCGCCGCACGGCTACGGAACCTACCGCGTTTCGCTGGACAGCGTCGTCGCCACCATGCGCCAGACCGGCGCCGACATGCAGTCGAAATACAGGGAGACGTCGGTCGGCGGCTTGGCGGTCAATTTCATCGAGTGCTGAGAGGCGCCGGCTGAGAGACAGGGACTCGCCAAAAGAGCGGAGCGAACGCCGCCCTCGTGTTTAGCGCGCGGGTCGCCGAACTGTCAGGCCGTCGCCGGCGACTTCCGCGCGCGTCGCACCAGCATTGCGCCGAGGGGCCGGCGAAGAGCATCATCGCCCAGGATCCGCCACCACCCTCGGCGCGAGCGACCCAAGATGAAGGTTTGATGAAGCAATCCAGATATCGCTCCGCAACGATTGGATTGACAAGAGGCAGTGTTGGTGGAAATTTACTTTGCGGCGGCGTCGGGATTACTTGGGCGGGTGTGCCTCGAAAGCAATTCGCGAGCTTGCCGATCCAAGGGGGTTCGAAGTGAAAAAATTGATTTCGGGGAGGAGAACGGCTTCAGCGGCGGCGCTTCTGCTTGCGCTCGCTTCGGCGCCCGCATCGGCGGCTGTCGTCTACAACGGCGGCGGGCCGGATCAGCTCGGGACGTTGTACGCCGAATTGCCCGCGATGGTCGCGATGAGCCTTACCCTTGCGCCGGGCTCCAGCGTCGTGACAGACGCCCATTGGTGGGGCGGCTGCTACCCGGCGACCACCTGCAGCGATACGCCCGACTTTACGCTTGGTTACCTTGCCGACGACAACGGGAAGCCGGGCGCCGTGATCGTGTCGCTGGATTTCGGCGCCGCGAACCAGACGGCGACCGGCAACGTGATTGGCGGCCCAGGAGGATATGACGAATACGCGTATAACGTGACCTCTCCGCCGTTCACTGGCTTGACGGCTGGGACGCAATATTGGTTCTTCATCGAGGAGAACAACCCCGAGCCGGGCGGCACCTGGGGCGCCGAGACCACCTCGACGGCGCCAGCGGGCCAATTGGCGGCTCAGTTCGACGTCCTCTCGCCCGGCGCCTGGACGATCATGCCAGAACAGTTGGCGTTCAATTTGACCTTTACGGCGGTTCCCGAACCGTCGACCTGGGCGATGATGATCCTGGGCTTTGCCGGGCTCGGCTTCATCGGCTATCGCCAAGCCCGAAAGGCCGTGTCGGCCACGTAGGTAAGGCGGCGAAAACCGCGCAGTCGCCTGAACCCTACCGCTCCACCCTGGCCCAGCCGTGCAGGCCGAGGCGCTCCTGGGGCAGGTAGGCGGCCTTGTAGCCCATCTTCTTCGACCCCTCGACCCAATAGCCGAGATAGACATGGGGCAGGCCGAGGCGGCGGGCCTTCTCGATATGGTCGAGAATGACGAAGCTGCCCAGCGACCGGCGCGCGACGTCGGGATCATAGAAGGAATAGACCAGCGACAGGCCGTCGGCGAGGCGGTCGGTCAGGCAGACCGCGAGCAACGGCCCCGAGCCCGGTTGATCGCCGGTTCCGCTGCGCGCGCGATATTCGGTCAGCACGGTGTCGATATGGGTGTCCTCGACCATCATGGCGAAATCGAGCGACGACATGTCGGCCATGCCGCCCTCGGGATGCCGGGCGTCGAGATAGGAGCGGAAGAGGACGTAGTGCTCGTTGGTTGGCTTCGGCGCGACGAAGACGCCCGCAACGTCGGCGTTCGCCCGCATGGCCCGGCGCTGGCTCTCGGACGGACGGAAATGGTCCACCAGCACGCGCACCGACACGCAGGCCCGGCAGCTCTCGCACGCGGGCCGGTAGGCGATCGTCTGCGAGCGGCGGAATCCGGTCTGGGTCAAGAGGTCGTTCAAGGGGCCGGCCCGTTTGCCGACCAGATGGGTGAAAATCTTCCGCTCTTGCTGGCCGGGCAGGTAGGGGCATGCCGACGGAGCGGTCAGGTAAAACTGCGGGGCGTCGCGCGCTTCCCTGCTCACACCGGCTCCAACTCTCCGCCGGAATCCGTCGCCGGTGTTAAGCAGTCCTCAGGCATTGCGACCCGCTGACGAATCAGAGCCTCCGCACGATTACGACGCCGGCGATGATGTCATGCAAGCACCGCTTCTCCGAATTGACCAGGGACACCAGGAAGATCGGCGGGAAGCACCAGCTCACGTAGAACAGCACCGCCTGAACGGCCGCATTGATGAACGGGACCCGCGCGCCGGTGTCCTGCATGCGCATTTCGAGATCCATCGCCCGCATGCCGGGCGTCGCCATTCTGGGCCCGGAGACGGTGAGCCCGTTGTAGAAAAAGGCGACGAACGGATAGATCGGCGGCAGGAAGAAGAGCGCGAGCCCGAAGGTCAGCATAATGGAAATGATCCAGAAGACCGCCACCAGCAAGCTGACCAGAACGAAATCGATGCAGACGGCAAGGATACGCCGCGTGCGGACGCCCGCGAGCGCGTCGGAGCGCATCGCATTCGGCGGCGTTGCGGCATAGGCATTGGACATTGGAGCCTCCACACGCCGAGCTCACCCAGCGCGGTCAGGATGTGGGAGCGGCCCACGTCAAGTCAAGACCGGCGTGGGAATAGGTTGTGCGTGACCGCCTGGCGCTGGCCAAGCAGGCCCGAGGGGCGCAGCGCGATGAAGACGGTCAAAAGCGCATAAACCGCGATGTCGCGGTAATCGATCGGGAACAAAGCCGACCAACCCGTTTCGATAGCGCCGACGATGAGGCCGCCCAGGAAAGCGCCGGGCAGCGACCCGATGCCGCCGATGATCGCCGCGGTGAGCGCCTTCAAGGTGAGCGTCGCCGAGAGGCCGTAGCCGACCGCGCCAAAGGCCGCCGTCATGGTCGCGCCGGCGAGGCCTGCCAAGCGCTCCCGATAGCGCAAACGCGCGCACCGTGATCGCGGCCGGACTGATCCCCATCAGCTCGGCGGCGAGGGGGTCGTCGGCATAGGCGCGCAATTCGCGCCCGAGGCGGCTGAAGCGAAAGATGACGATGAGGACGAGACCGGCGGCGAGCGTGAGGGCGCTGACGACAAAGGCCATCGGCGTGGCGACGGCGACAAAGTCGCCCGCGCGCGCGAGCGCAAACGGCTGGTTGAGCTGCGGGCTCATCCAGCTCGACCGATCGCCCTGCGTGAGACGCAGGAGCTCGCGCAAGAAAATCGCCAGGCCCACGGTCGCCACCAGCACCTGCTGGCCGCGCGCCCGGCGAAGCGGAATGAACACCACATGCGCCGACGCGAACCCCCAGGCCGAGGCGACCGCGGCCCCGAGCACGAACGCCGCGAGCAGCAAGGGAGCGGGCGGCCAGCCGAGCATGGCCAGCGCGGCGATCGCAGCCGCATAGCCGCCGGCGGCGGCGATTTCGCCGAAGGCGAAATTGATGCGCCCGATCAGGCCGTAGATCAGCGAATAGGCGGCCGCCAGCAGCGCGTAGATCGACGCCAGCGGCAGCCCATCCAGCGCCATTTGCAGCCCATAGGCGACCGCGTGCGGCGCGACGGGCAGGGCTCTCAAGTCGCCCAAGGGGGCAGGGTCGGCGGCGCGGCCCTCCGGCGTCGCCAGCCAGTAGCGAATGAGAAAGAAGAGCCGGGCTTCCGATAGGGGCTCGCCGTCGAGGGTGAACGACGTCAGGTCGCGGGATTCGCGTGGCCGTCCCGGCTCTCGAAAGCGGCAGGCGGCGAAATGGTTTTGAGGCTCCTCGCCAGGCGTCTCAGCGGTGAAGGCGACGCTGAGGCCGCGCCCGTCCGCGTCAGGCGTTTGCTTGAGTATGGCGATCCGCTCATCTTGCGGAATCAATGCGGGCAGGGCCATGCGGCAAAGCCGCGCCTGGTCCGTCTCCAAGACCGGCGAGCAGCCTGCAAGCGTTCCGGCGGCGATCAGAACAATCAGGAGAAGGGCCAGACGGCCGCTCAAGCCTCGCGCCTCCGCGCCGCGAGGCGCCGCTGCTTGGCGCGATTGCCGCAGACCTCCATTTCGCACCACCGCCGGCGGTTGTTCTTGCTGCGATCATAGAACAACCAGCCGCAAGCGTGGCCGCCGCATTCCCTGATGCGGTGAAAATCCCCTTCTGTGAACAGCCGGACCGCCGCGAGCGCGATCGGACCCAGCGCCGCCTCGACCGGCGAAACGCGCACGCTCCACTGCCAGCGGCACGACGCAACGCCAGGCGCAAGCTCGGCCTTGGCGACACATCGCGCGTGAAGAGCGGAGAGACTGGCGAGCGCCGCTTCGGGCGGCTTGGCGTGGCGCCCGAGCGCGGCGCCGACATCGTGGACCGCCTCGCGAAGCGCGACCGCCTGCGCCAGGAGATCGGCGGCGAGATCCGCGCGCTCGGCCACACGCTTCCGCAGCCAGTCGGCCTCCTTGACGGGCAAGGCTTTCGCGTGCCGCAGCCATTCCACGACGTTCGCGGCCTCGCGCAAGTGGTTCTGATGCGAGGGAAAGCCGCGGCCGGATTCGGTGTTGGCAAAGTCGAGCGCGAGATCGTCGGCGATCAGGTCCAGCGAGCCAGCGCGAGAGGGAAGGTCGGGCGATATAACCGTCATTTGCATCTTTACAAGTTATGGTGCGCTGGCTAGTGTCCGCAAGCTAACCTGTCAAACACGCTTAAGAGGTTAACATGCGGACAGCCATTCTGAAGTCCATCCCGCTCGCCCTGTCGTTGCTGCTCGCGGGCGGCGCTCACGCGCAGCTCAAACTCGGCGTCGCCGGACCCGTCACCGGAGCCAACGCCGCCTTCGGCGCTCAACTCACTCAAGGCGTGCAGCAGGCCGCCGAAGACATCAACAAGGCGGGGGGAATCTTAGGGCAAAAGATCGAGGTCGAAGTGGGCGACGACGTTTCCGACCCCAAGCAGGGCGTGTCGGTGGCGAACAAATTCGTCGGCGACGGCGTCAAGTTCGTGGTCGGCCACTTCAACTCCGGCGTGACGATGCCCGCTTCCGATGTCTACGCCGAAAACGGCGTCCTGTTCATCACGCCATCGGCGACCAACCCCAAGATCACCGACCGCAAGCTGTGGGACGCGTTCCGCACCTGCGGCCGCGACGACCAGCAGGGCATGGTCTGGGCCGAGCTCGCCCGCGACAAGCTGAAAGGCAAGAAGATCGCGGTCATCCACGACAAGACGACCTACGGCAAAGGGCTCGCCGACGCCGCGCTCGACAACATGCACAAATTCGGCGTCAAGGAAGTGCTGTACGAGGGCGTGAACACAGGAGAGAAGGACTATTCCGCGATCGTCTCCAAGATCAAGGAATTGGGCGCCGACTATCTGATGTGGGGCGGCCTGCATACCGAAGGCGGCCTCATCGTGCGGCAGATGCGCGACCAGGGCATGAAGACGATCATGATCTCCGGCGACGGCATCACCGACAGCGAGTTCGCGGCCATCGGCGGCCCGGGCGTCGAAGGCACGCTGATGACCTTCGGTCCCGAGCCGCGCAACAATCCGAACGCCAAGGCGGCGGTCGACTCGTTCAAGGCGAAGGGGTTCGACCCGCAGGGCTACACCCTCTACTCATACGCCGCTGTGCAGATCATGAAGCAGGCGGCTGAGAAGGCGAACTCGCTCGATCCGAAGAAGGTCGCGGAAGTGATGCATTCCGGCATGCCCTTCCACACCGTGATCGGCGACATTTCCTACGACAAGAAGGGCGACCGCACGACCGTCGACTATGTCTGGTACGTCTGGAAGAAGGGCGCCGACGGCAAGATCGGGTTCGTCCAGCTCTAAAAGACCGTGATCCGGGCCATGGCGGCTGGCCCGGATCGCCTTCCCAGTCGTTGTCAGGCGGCTGGGCGCCGATCGGTCCGGAACGACCGGATCGCCCCGCCGCTCGCGTCTGCGGCTTAAAGGTCCTGCGTCGCCTCCCGGAGCCGAATCTTGTCGGCGGCCAGAGTGAGACCCGCCTCGGCCCGGTCGCGCGCGAGATTGGCCTGATGAAGAGCCGCGGCGCGAAACGCTTCGTCCCCCATACGGCCGAGCGCGCCAAGCGCCTTCTGGATGCGCAGCTGGACTTCGACCATCGCCGCGCCGTCGCGCGCAATCAGCATGAAGGCGTCCTCGAACAGGTCGTATGCTGTCAGGGGCGGCACATGCACGCGCGGATAAGGGGTTTCCTTTGGCAGCGCCTCCGGCGCGCAGCCCTTCGCCCACAGGCCCATGAGCCGCGTCGTGCGCCCGATGACGTCGATCGCCGTGCCGGGGTCGTTCATCGCTGGCGAAAGCGCCCGCGACGCAATCTCGCTCATCACCGCGAGGCCGAAACGTGGATCCTGGTCGAAGCTGCGCGTTTCGCCGATGGAGAAAGGCTTGCGCACGGCCGCCGCCATCTCCTCGTCGCTCCCGCCGTCCGCCTTCTCCCTGAACCACGCAAGCGTCGTGTCGGCGTAAACAAAAGCGCCGGGATTGATCGTCAGGTACAGCTCCGCATCGGCCGCGTCGCACCATCGCGACAGCGCCGCCATGTCGATGTGCTCGACATAGCCAATGGCCTGCGACGCGACAGCGACGGCTGACTTCGGGATCTCGTTCGCCGGATCGAGAAGCGGCGCGCCGCCGAGCGAAGGCGCCTTGAGGCGCGCTTCGATTGCCTCCCGCGTCACTTTCTCAACCAGTTTCGTCGTCTCTCCCACCTGACCGAAATGGGTCAGGTAGTCGATCCAGCGCAATAGCGAGAGGACAATCAGCGCGATCACGCCGATGGTTACGATGAACAGGACGACACGCCCTCGCGCGCCATAGGCGCCGGTCTTCAGGACGACGATGCCGACGATGCCGAACAGGAACGAGCCGAGGAAGGTCGAGAGGACGTTCTGGGTGACCGGATCTTCCCTCAGGAGCCTTGTGGCGCGCGGCGTGACATTGTTCGCAGCCGAGCCATAGGCCGAGGTCATCACGCTTAGGGAGAACGTGGTCACCGCCAGCATGCTGGAGGCAATGATGGTGAGAATGCTGTCGACCGCGTTGGCGCCGATGTCCCAGGGCAGCTTCCAGGGGATGTAGTTCTCGGCCACCGCGGCAAGCATCGCAGCCGCGACGCCGAGCATGCCGATCAGCGTCGCCCGGAACCACAGGCGGCGCGTGACATGAGTCAATATCCATCGCCAGCGCGGCATGGCGTCTCCCGTTCCGACCTGAGGACCGCAAGATAACGCTTAAGCTGGCGTCCTGTCTTGCAACGAGCGCCTGACCCCCTCCCTCGCCCCGCGAGCGAGAGAGAGCCTGAGCCTCAGAGCTGCTTGCTCCGCCCGGCCTTTGCAGCCATAAGGCCGCTCCGTCGGGGAGCGTAGCGCTCCCGGCCGATTCGCGTCCGTTGAGCCCGCTTCCATGCGTCTTTCCCGTTATTTCCTCCCCATTCTGAAGGAGACGCCGAAAGAGGCGGAGATCGTCTCGCATCGGCTGATGTTGCGCGCCGGCATGATCCGGCAGGAGGCGGCGGGCTCTTACGCTTGGCTGCCGCTCGGCGTCCGGGTGCTGCACAAGATCTGCGCCATTGTCCGCGAGGAGCAGGACCGCGCCGGCGCGATCGAGGTTCTCATGCCGACCATCCAGCCGGCTGATCTCTGGCGTGAATCCGGACGCTACGACGATTACGGCAAGGAGATGCTGCGCGTCCGCGACCGGCACGACCGCGACATGCTGTACGGGCCGACCAACGAGGAGATGATCACCGAGATCTTCCGCGCTTCGGTCCGCTCCTACAAGGATCTGCCGCTCAATCTCTATCACATCCAGTGGAAGTTTCGTGACGAGGTGCGGCCCCGCTTCGGCGTGATGCGCTCGCGCGAGTTCCTGATGAAGGACGCCTATACGTTCGACCTCGATCAGGCGGGCGCGCGCCACTCCTATAACAAGGAGTTCACGGCTTACTTGCGCACGTTCGCGCGGCTTGGGCTCACCGCTATTCCGATGCGGGCGGAGTCTGGCCCGATCGGCGGCGACCTCAGTCACGAATTTGTCATCCTGGCGTCGACCGGCGAAAGCGAAGTGTTCTGCCACCGCGACTATCTCGCCTACAAGACGCCGCCCGAGGATATCGACTTCGGCAGCGTGGAGACGATGCAGGGCGTCGTCGACAAGTGGACCTCGCTCTACGCCGCCACCTCCGACAAGCACGATGCGGCGGCATTCGAGCGGCTCGATCCCAAGGACCAGATTTCCGCGCGCGGGATCGAGGTCGGCCATATTTTCTACTTCGGAACCAAGTACTCGGCTCCCATGAAGGCGGTCGTCAACGGACCGGACGGCAAGGAGCACGCCGTGCACATGGGCTCATACGGCATCGGGCCGACCCGGCTCGCCGCCGCGCTGATCGAGGCCAACCACGACGACAACGGCCCGATCTGGCCGGAGGCGGTCGCGCCATTTCGCGTCGGGCTCATCAATCTCAAAGTCGGCGACGCCGCCTGCGATGGAGCTTGCGCGCGCATTTACGCTTCGCTCGCCAAAGCCGGCGTCGACGTGCTCTACGACGACCGTGACGACCGGCCGGGCGCGAAATTCGCGACCATGGATCTGGTCGGCGCGCCCCACCAGGCGATCGTCGGTCCCAAGAGCCTCGCCGAGGGCAAGGTCGAGCTCAAGACCCGCCGGGGCGGCGAGCGCGAGCTGATCAGCGTCGATGCCGCGATCGCCCGGCTTGGCGGGCAGGCGTGACGAGGGGCGCCCTCATCCGGCGCTTCGCGCCACCTTCTCCCCGGGGGAGAAGGGAAGGGGCGGCGACTCCCCTCTCCTACGGGAGAGGGGTTGGGGGTGAGGGTTCGGCGCGCTTCGAGCTTTGGCCCAGTCCCTCATCCGACCGACTTCGTCGGCCACCTTCTCCCGCAGGGAGAAGGGAAGGGGCGCTGCTGTCTCCCGGGGGCGGGAGCAGGACTCCCCTCTCCTACGGGAGAGGGGTTGGGGGTGAGGGTTCGGCGCGCTTCGAGCTTTGGCCCAGTCCCTCATCCGACCGACTTCGTCGGCCACCTTCTCCCGCAGCGAGAAGGGAAGGGGCGGCGACTCCCCTCTCCTACGGGAGAGGGGTTGGGGGTGAGGGTTCGGCGCGCTTCGAGCTTTGGCCCAGTCCCTCATCCGACCAACTTCGTCGGCCACCTTCTCCCGCAGGGAGAAGGGAAGGGGCGGCGACTCCCCTCTCCTACGGGAGAGGGGTTGGGGGTGAGGGTTCGGCGCGCTTCGAGCTTTGGCCCAGTCCCTCATCCGACCAACTTCGTCGGCCACCTTCTCCCGCGGGGAGAAGGGAAGGGGCGCTGCTGTCTCCCGGGGGCGGGAGCAGGACTCCCCTCTCCTACGGGAGAGGGGTTGGGGGTGAGGGTTCGGCGCGCTTCGAGCTTTGGCCCAGTCCCTCATCCGACCAACTTCGTCGGCCACCTTCTCCCGCAGGGAGAAGGGAAGGGGCGCTGCCGCGAGGCGCGCTTTGACGGCCATCGCGCTGGAGGCGACCGCTCCCCAGACGGCCCCGGCCACCAAGGCCTTCTCGGCTTTCGAATGGATGGTCGCGTTTCGCTATCTTCGCGCGCGCAACGCCCAGCGCTCGATCTCGGTCATCGCCGGCTTCTCGTTCCTCGGCATTGTGCTTGGCGTCGCGGCGCTGATTGTCGTCATGTCGGTGATGAACGGCTTTCGCCACGATCTCATGGACAAGATGATCGGCCTCAACGGCCACATGTTCCTGCAAGGGGTCGAGACGCCGCTCACCGACTACGATGCGGTGACGGCGCGCGTCAGCAAGGTTCCAGGCGTCACTCTGGCGCTGCCGCTGGTCGAGGGCCAGGCGTTCGCAAGCTCCCCCTACGGTTCGTCCGGCGTGCTCGTGCGCGGCATTCGCGGGCGCGATCTCAAGCGCCTGCCCGGCGTCGAGGGCCACATCATCCAGGGCTCCCTCGACGGCTTTGATTCCGGCCAGGGGGTGGCGGTCGGCTCCAAGCTCGCGGAACATCTGAGCCTGAGGACCGGCGACAAGATCACCATCATCGCGCCCCATGGCGCGGAGACGCCGTTCGGCGTCACCCCGCGCATGAAGAGCTATACGGTTGCCGCTATCTTCCAGATCGGCATGACCACCTTCGACAACACCTTCATCTTCATGCCGCTGGGCGAGGCCCAGACCTTCTTCAATCAGGACGGCCAGGCGAATGTGATCGAGGTCTATGTCGCCGATCCCGACAATATGGACGCGATGCGGGCCAAAATTGAGCCGGCGCAGGGGCGGCCGATGATCGACACCGACTGGCGCCAGCTCAACCGCAGCTTCTTCGACGTGCTCGCGGTCGAGAGCAACGTGATGTTCGCCATTCTGACGTTGATCATGCTGGTGGCCGCGCTCAACATCATCTCCGGCCTGATCATGCTGGTGCAGGACAAGGCGCGCGCCATCGCCGTCCTGCGCACGATGGGCGCGACCCGCGGCGCCATCATGCGCATCTTTCTCATTACCGGCGCGACCATCGGCTTCGTCGGCACGGGCGTCGGCCTCGCGCTTGGGCTTCTCGTCGCCTACAACGTCGAGCCGATCCGCAAGGGTTTGAGCTGGATCACCGGCGCCAATCTCTTTCCGTCCGAGTTCTACTTCCTGTCGCAATTGCCCTCGCGGGTCGAGGCGCACGACGTGCTCGCAGTGGTGGGGCTGGCGCTGATCCTGTCGCTCGCGGCGACGATCTATCCGTCCTGGCGCGCGGCCAGGCTCGATCCGGTCGAGGCGCTGCGCTATGAATGACCAGGCGCGGGTCGCCGCGCTGAGCCTAGACGCGGTGGAGCGCCGATACGGGCGGGCCGACACGACGGTCGAGGTTCTGAACGGGGCGTCGCTCGAACTTTTGCCTGGCCAATCGGTGGCGCTGATCGCGCCGTCCGGCGCTGGAAAGTCGACGCTTCTGCATCTGGCGGGCCTATTGGAGCGGCCCGACGCCGGCGAAGTGAGGATCGGGCGGCGCCGCGACCTCGACCATGAGCGACGACAAGCGAACCGCGCTGAGGCGCACGGAAATTGGCTTCGTCTACCAGTTCCATCATTTGCTGCCGGAGTTCTCCGCGCTCGAGAACCTCGTCCTGCCGCAGATGATCGCGGGGCTGCCGCGCGCTCAGGCCGCGGCGCGCGCGCGCGAACTCTTGTCTTATCTCGGTCTCGCTCAGCGCGAGAGCCATCGCCCGGCCGAATTGTCCGGCGGCGAGCAGCAGCGGGTCGCGATCGCGCGCGCGGTCGCCAACGGCCCCCGGGTGCTGCTGGCTGACGAGCCGACCGGCAACCTCGACCCGAAGACCGCCGATCACGTGTTCGGCACGCTTGCGGCGCTGGTCAGGGCGAGCGGCCTCGCGGCCCTCGTCGCCACCCACAATCTGGACCTCGCCGCCCGCATGGACCGCCGCGTCACGATCCGGGACGGGCAGGTCAGCGAGATGGGGTA
>CAVPPX010000036.1:0-12264 GCA_963707355.1 uncultured Alphaproteobacteria bacterium
TTCTACTTCCTGTCGCAATTGCCCTCGCGGGTCGAGGCGCACGACGTGCTCGCAGTGGTGGGGCTGGCGCTGATCCTGTCGCTCGCGGCGACGATCTATCCGTCCTGGCGCGCGGCCAGGCTCGATCCGGTCGAGGCGCTGCGCTATGAATGACCAGGCCCGGGTCGCCGCGCTGAGCCTAGACGCGGTGGAGCGCCGATACGGACGGGCCGACACGACGGTCGAAGTCCTGAACGGGGCGTCGCTCGAACTTTTGCCTGGCCAATCGGTGGCGCTGATCGCGCCGTCCGGCGCTGGAAAGTCGACGCTTCTGCATCTGGCGGGCCTATTGGAGCGGCCCGACGCCGGCGAAGTGAAGATTGGCGGCGCCGCAACCTCGACCATGAGCGACGACAAGCGGACCGCGCTGAGGCGCACGGAAATTGGCTTCGTCTACCAGTTCCATCATTTGCTGCCGGAGTTCTCCGCGCTCGAGAACCTCGTCCTGCCGCAGATGATCGCGGGGCTGCCGCGCGCTCAGGCCGCGGCCCGCGCGCGCGAACTCCTGTCTTATCTCGGTCTCGCTCAGCGCGAGAGCCATCGCCCGGCCGAATTGTCCGGCGGCGAGCAGCAGCGGGTCGCGATCGCGCGCGCGGTCGCCAACGGCCCCCGGGTGCTGCTGGCTGACGAGCCGACCGGCAACCTCGATCCGAAGACCGCCGATCACGTGTTTGGCACGCTTGCGGCGCTGGTCAGGGCGAGCGGCCTCGCGGCCCTCGTCGCCACCCACAATCTGGACCTCGCCGCCCGCATGGACCGCCGCGTCACGATCCGGGACGGGCAGGTCAGCGAGATGGGGTAGGCAGCTCTTTAGCGGGGAATCATGGCGTGCGGCTTGGCGGCCAGCAAGCGGAAGACGGAATGCTTGACTGGTCTTTAGCCGTACCAGGCATCCTGGATGTTGCCGTTGCTATCGACATATGTGAAATGCTGTTGGCCGCTGTAGACACTGACAATTAGACCGAAAGTCGCTACCTCGCCAACCGCCAATGGTGGTCCATTGGTGGCGGAGTACTCACCATTTGTCGTCGGATTACTCGAGTTATTGATCTGCTGCAGCTTCCATACATTGGTGTCGCCATCCCACCACGCGTCCTGAATGTTGTAGTTTACGTCAACGTACGCAAAATGCTGCTGGTTGTTGTAGACCGAGACGAATAGGGGCACGTTAACCTGGCGCGCCACTTCCGGTCCGTTGGTCGCTGCATATTCACCCGGAATTGTCGGTCCGTTAGAGTTGTTGATCTGCTGCAGCTTCCATACGTTGGCGTCGCCGTCCCACCATGCGTCCTGGAGGTTGTGGTTCTTATCGATGTAAGTGAAATGCTGTTGATTATTATAGACGGAGACGAAAAGACTGCTATCCAAGCGTGCCGCCGGCCCGTTTGTGGCGACGTATTCGCCAGGTATAGAGGGGCGCCTGGGTTGTTGATTTGTTGGAGATGCCAGCCGCTTGGATCGTACCACGCGTCCTGGATATTGCCATTCGCTTCAATGTACGTGAAATGTTGCTGGTCGTTGTAGGTTGAAACAAACAACGTAGCGTAAGCAACGGGCCCGTTGGTGGCGACGTATTCGCGATGTAAAGAGGGGTTGGCTCCGTTGTTGATTTGCTGAAGATGCCAGCCGCTTGGGTCGTACCACGCGTCCTGGATGTTGCTGTTGTTATCGATGTAAGTAAAGTGCTGTTGATTATTATAGACGGAGACAAACGGTGTCGCGCCAGTCGCCGGCCCATTCGTGGCCACGTATTCTCCCGGGATGGATGGGTTGCCTGGGTTGTTGATTTGCTGAAGATGCCAGCCGCTCCGATCGTACCAAGCATCCTGGATATTACCGTGTGTATCCAGGTACACGAAGTGTTGCTGGCCGTTATAGACTGAGACGAATGGAGAGCGGCCTTTCGCCGCCATGGGTCCGTTGGTGGCGACGGACTCGCCTGGTATGGAGGGGTTGCCGCGGTTGTTGATCTGCTGAATATGCCAGCCGCTCGGATCGTACCACGCGTCCTGAATATTGGCATTGGGATCGATGTACGAAAAATGTTGCTGGTCTTGGTAGACCGACACGAACACGCACCCCGGTTCAAACGATTGAAAGGGTATGCCGTCAGCAAGAACAAGCCCTGCCACGGGTCCGTTGGTGGCGACATATTCGCCCGGTATGGCGGGACTACCCGAATTGTTGATTTGTTGAAGGTGCCAGGAAGCCATCCCGCGTCTCCTCCGTGGTGATCGCCGGCCTTCGTCGATACGGCCGGCGGCGGATGGAAGCGCTAGAGCCGAAATCCGTGCGCCGCGCTAAGATCTAGAACACACTTCGCGATCCGTACCTAGCTTATCAGAGCGACCGACTCTGCGACGCTCGGGCGACAAGCCATGCAGAAAATCAGAAACCGGCTTAAGCTCGCCTCATGAACAGGGTGGGCTTCCGTA
Source organism: uncultured Alphaproteobacteria bacterium (assembly GCA_963707355.1). Classification (GTDB taxonomy): domain Bacteria; phylum Pseudomonadota; class Alphaproteobacteria; order Rhizobiales; family Beijerinckiaceae; genus Roseiarcus. The sequence continues at coordinate 2,475 of CAVPPX010000036.1, forward strand.
TCCCAAGATTACGCGGGCCCGTTCCGGCGCTTCTTACCCGGAAAGGGCGCGAGAAAAAATCTTCCCGCAAAATCCCTCGTAACCCGTTGATAAGTCTAGTTTCGGACGAGAGAATCCAAGGAAATCCAACCCTCCAAATCGGGGGGGGTCGCAGCGAAAGGGCCATAAACCAAGAGAACCCAAACGGATCGACCGGACCTGCGACCGGCCTATCCTAATCCGCGGCGGGCGGCGCTTCGGCGTCTTTCCATTCGAGCGTCACGACCTTGCCGTTCTCGACGGTCAGCGCCAGGCGCCCGTGCTTGAGTTCGATCGCCCTGTCGCCGAACAATTTCCGCCGCCAGCCACTGAGCGCAGACACATCCGCCTTGTCGCTTTGGGCGATCGCCTCGAGGTCGTCGACGGTGGCGATCAGCTTGCCGGCCACGCCGCTGTCCTCGCTCACTTGCCTCAGCAGCACTTTGAGCAGTTCGACGGTCGCGCCGACATTGACGCCGTTGCGTCGCTCGCGCTCGATCTTCGGCAATGTCTTGGGGTCGCGCTCGAACCCGCGCTCGACCGCCGCCAGAATCTCCGCGCCCGCGCGCGAGCGTTCCATCCCGCGCGGGAAGGCGCGCAGATTGGCGAGCGCTTCCGCGCTGCGCGGGGCGGCGAGCGCAAGCTCGATCAGCACTTCGTCCTTGAGCACGCGCGCGCGGGGCACGTCGCGCGCCTGCGCCTCGCTCTCGCGCCAGGCCGCGAGCTCCATCAGCATCGCGAGATCGCGGGGCTTGCGCGCCTTGTTCTTGTAGCGCTCCCAGGCGCGCTCGGGATGCTGCTCGTAGGTCGAAGGCGAGATCAGCGTCTTCATCTCGTCGTCGAGCCAGGATTGGCGCCCGGAAGCCGCCACCCGCTTCGACAGCGCCTTATAAATGTCGCGCAGATGGGTCACGTCGCCGATCGCGTAAGCAATCTGCGCTTCCGCCAGCGGGCGGCGCGCCCAGTCGGTGAATCGTGACGACTTGTCGATTCCGACATGACAGATCGATTGCACGAGCTCGCTGTAGGACACCTGCTCGCCATAGCCGCACACCATCGCCGCGACCTGGGTGTCGAACAGCGGCGTCGGCACGAGGCCCGAGAGCTTCCAGAAGATCTCGAGATCCTGCCTCGCGGCGTGGAACACCTTGACCACGTCCTCGTCGGCCATCAGCTGCAGCAGCGGCTCGAGGTCGAGCCCGGGGGCCAGCGCGTCGATCGCGAGCGCCTCGTCGTCGGAGGCGACCTGGACGACGCACAGAATTGGCCAGAATGTCGTCTCGCGCAAGAATTCGGTGTCGACCGTGACGAACGGCGAGCGCGCGAGGCGCTGACAGGCCTGAGCGAGCTCGTCCGTCGTTGTGATCAGCGACACTGGATTCGCGTCTCTATTCAATTTCGCGAGGCGGCGCGACCGGCTTTGCCCGGTCCTTGCGGACGGGCGGCGGCGCATGACGCGGCATGCCGAGACGCTTGTCGAGATAGGCGCCCACGACGGTTTGCAGTTCGTCCATGCAATCCTCGAAGAAGTGGTTCGCCTCGGGGATGACTGCGTGCTCGATCGCGATGCCCTTCTGGGTCTTCAGTTTCTCGATCAGCCCCATAACCTCTTTCAGGGGCGCGACGCGATCCTTGTCGCCATGGACGAACAGGCCTGACGAGGGGCAGGGCGCAAGGAAGCTGTAATCGAAGCGATTGGCAGGGGGGGCGATCGAGATGAAGCCCTCGATCTCCGGCCTGCGCATCAGGAGCTGCATGCCGATCCAGGAGCCGAACGAGACGCCGGCGATCCAGCAGGCGCGCGCTTCCGGGCTGATCGATTGCGCCCAGTCGAGGGCGGAAGCGGCGTCCGACAATTCACCCTGCCCGTGGTCGAAGGCGCCCTGCGACCGCCCGACGCCGCGAAAATTGAAGCGCAGCACGGAAAACCCGCGTTCGGCGAAACTATAATAGGTGTTATAGACAATCTGGTTGTTCATCGTCCCGCCAAATTGCGGATGAGAATGAAGCACCACCGCAATCGGCGCCCTGCGCTGCTTCGCGGGGTGAAAACGACCCTCCAGCCTACCGGCGGGACCGGTAAAGAAAACCTCGGGCATGAACACTCCACGAATGCCTTGAAGCGCCCCCCGGTCGGGCGTAGACTGCGCTCCTCCACGCCTTGCGGCGCGAAATTGAGCGCAAATTTGTCTCGGTCAGTCGACGGGGGTTCGCCTCGGAGGCCGCCTCATAGCACGCTAGCCGCCGGCAATTGCAAGGAAAAACCGCAAAGTCCGCCGCGGATTTGGCCGGAAACGCGAGAATTGGATCCGTGATCGCCGCCGCCGCAAGCCCATTGAACCGAACCTATCTCGACTATAACGCGACCGCGCCGTTCGCGCGGACGCGCGCGCGGCGGCGCTTGCGGCTATGGAGACAACCGGCAATCCCTCGTCGGTCCACGCCGAGGGCCGGGCCGCGCGCCGCATCGTCGAAGACGCAAGGCGCGAGGTGCGCGGCTCGCGGGCGTGAGCGCCCGCAGCGTCACGTTCGTCTCCGGCGGCACCGAGGCGGCGAACGCCGCGCTCAATCCTCACTTCGGCGGCGGCCCGAATGCACCGCCGCTCGAGCGGCTCATCGTCTCCGCCGGCGAGCACCCTTGTGTCTTGTCGGGGCATCGGTTTCCGACGGCCGAGGTCGCGCCCTTACGACCGGACGGACGCGTCGATCTCGACTGGCTCGAGGCCGCCTGCCGCCGTCCAGGTCGCGCGCTCGTGGCGCTTCAAGGCGCGAATAACGAGACGGGCGTGATCCAGCCGGTCGCGGAAGCGGCGGCGCTGGTCCATGCCGCGGACGGGTTCCTGTTCTGCGACGCGGTGCAATTGGCCGGGCGGACGCCTTGCGACATCGCGTCGCTCGGCGCCGACGCGCTGATGCTGTCGGCCCACAAGATGGGCGGTCTCAAGGGCGCGGGCGCGCTTGTCGCGGCGCGCGCCGGGGTCAGTCTGGGCGCTTCACTTATGCGAGGCGGCGGCCAGGAGCGCGGCGGGCGCGCGGGCACCGAATCCGTTGCGGCGATCGCCGCTTTCGGCGCCGCCGCGCATGCGTGCCTTGCCGAACTGGACGAGGAGCCGGCGCGCCTGATTGGGCTGCGTGAGCGCCTGACCGCGGCCGTGCGCTCGGTCGCCGCCGATGCAATGATCTTTGCCGAGCACGCGCCGCGGCTGCCCAACACCGTCTCATTCGCGGTTCCCGGCGTCGAGGCCGCGACGCTGATGATCGCGCTCGATCTCGCCGGAATTGCGGTGAGTTCAGGCTCGGCCTGCTCGTCGGGCAAGGTGGCGCCGTCGCATGTGCTGGCTGCGATGGGCGTTCGTTCCGAGCTGGCGCGCGGCGCCATTCGGCTCAGTCTCGGCTGGGCGTCCACAGAAACAGACGTCGAGCGCTTCGCTGCGGCGTTCGCAAGCGTCATGGCGCGAATGCGGGCGGCGCGCCGGGGCGTCCTGGCGCTAACTGTCCAAGATGCGGAAGCTCGAGGAGGTGTCCAGAGTCTTGAAACCTTAGCCTTCGCCCATAAGGCGGGTTCAAGCATCATAGGGTGCTTAAAGTTAAAAAGGAGAATAGCCTCAACTGTGAAGTCCCCACAGTCTGGCTCCCACAAAATGACTGCGTCACGATCTCGCAGCCCGAGCGTCTCGACCTGTTCGACGAGCGGACGTTCGTCGTGGAGCAAAACGAAATAGTAGCCGTCGCCCGGTGTGTCCTGAAAGCTTGTTTGGACGCGCAGCATGTTAGGTCACCTTGGCTGAATCGCCCGGAATTTCAAGCCGAGGCACTACTTTGTTCGGGAATCACTTGCATCCGCGCGCCGCGCGGTGTACGAGGCGCGCTTCCATTTCGCCGCCCGTTTCAACAGCTTAAGGAGTCTCCATGGCTCGCGTCACCGTCGAGGATTGCATCGACAAGGTCGACAATAGATTTGATTTGATCCTGATGGCCAGCCACCGCGCGCGGGCGATCTCGTCGGGCTCGCCGATTTCGGTCCAGCGTGACAATGACAAGAATCCGGTTGTTGCGCTACGCGAGATCGGCGACGGCAAGCTCACGCCTGGCGATTTGCGCGAGGATGTCATCCATGCGCTACAGAAGCACGTCGAGATCGACGAGCCGGAAACGGAGGCGGCTCCGCCGATGATCAATCCGGATGTGCAGACTCAGATCGAAGCCGGCGCTGACGTTCAGTTCGATCGCATGACCGAAGAGGATTTGCTGCGCGGGCTCGAGGGCCTGACGCCGCCGCCGGAGCCGGAGGATGACGGCGAATAGCGCAACCAGACTGTCGCGATTGCGCAGCGGCGCGGCTGCGTCCAGTTGTATGATCCCGTCGGCCATCGCGGCCCGCGGGATTTTTTTTCTCCATATCCACAGCCACGCTCAAGTTTCGCGTGTTTCCTATATTCAGCGCCGAGCGATTTGCTATCTTGGGGGCCGAATCACTTGCGTTGCGGATCTCCGCCGTTTGGCGGGGGCCGAGCGGATGGTCCCAATCGCGACGCGCAAGGGGTTCACTGGCGGCGAGGATGTGCAGCCGACGCGTAGAGTGGGGGCCGAATTGAGCGATGATTTCGTAAGGCCGTTGGATGCGACGGCGCGTAGTGAGGACAGCAGCGAGCGCCCGGTCGGGCTGGTCGAGATCGCTGGACAAGTCAAATGGTTCGACGCCGCCAAGGGCTATGGCTTCATCCTGCCGGACGACGGCGAGGCTGACGTCCTCATCCATGTGACCGTTCTCAGGCGCGATGGATTCACGACCCTTCGCGAAGGCGCCCGCGTCGTCGCCGAGGCTCAGCGGCGCGAACGCGGCTTGCAGGTGTTCAGGGTGCTCGCAATCACCGAGCCCGACCCGGCCGCGGCTCCGGATCTGCCGCCGCCGCGCACGCGCGCGCAGGCGAGCTCGGTCGGCGCATTCGAGATCGTCATCGTCAAGTGGTTCAACCGCTCCCGGGGCTTCGGTTTCCTCACCCGCGGCGAGGGCACCGAAGACATTTTCGTCCATATGGAGACTTTGCGCCGCTATGGCTTCGTCGATCCGAAGCCGGGCGACAGCATGCTGGCGCGATTTGGTCCGGGACCGAAAGGGTTGATGGCGGCCGAGGTGAGGCCGCTCGACGGTTCGAAGTTCGCGCCGCACTGACTCCCTCGTCCTGAGGAGCGCCGAAGGCGCGTCTCGAAGGACGGTCCAGCGGGCGCCAATAAAACTGCGAGCTGCAACATCCTTCGAGACGCGATGCTGCGCATCGCTCCTCAGGATGAGGGATCCTTCGAGCGTTACCAGTAATTCGGGGGTCGCCTTGAGAGATACTTTTGAGGCCGACGTCCTTCGACCTCGCTAAGGGTGAGCGCTTGACGCGCCCTTCCGCTTGCTCTTGAACCCGGCTTTCAGCGCCTCGCGCGACGATCGCGCGAGGACCGGGGAGCGGCGATGAAGGCGATCGGACTTCGGCTATGGGCGGCGCTCGCCCTCATCCTCGTCTTGGCCGCTTCCGCTGGCGTTCCGGCGCAGGCCGGCGGGCGTGATTCGCTCGAGATCGTCACCTCCACCGGACGGCACGCGTTTCAGGTCGAGATCGCCGATAGCGATGCAACCCGCGAACGCGGTCTCATGGACCGGCGGTTCATGGCGGCGGACCACGGCATGCTGTTTGAGTTCGACCGTGACGAGCCGGTGTCGTTCTGGATGAAGAACACCTACATCCCGCTCGACATGATTTTCATTGCGCCCTCAGGGGTTGTGACGCACATCGCCGCCAACGCCGAGCCCTTGTCCGAGCGCGTCGTTCCTTCCGGCGGTCCATGCATCGCCGTGCTCGAATTGAACGGCGGGATGGCGGCTTCGATCGGGCTCAAGGTGGGCGACAAGGTTCGTCATCCGTTCTTCAAATCCTGAACTACACCCAAGCGCGTTGCATCCGCCGTCAACATTGCTACACTCTCTTGACACTGGGCGCCGCCTGCCAAGGCGGCGTGAGGCGGGGTGGGAGTGGGTTCGAGTCACGTTTCGACGTGGAGTCCAGATTCTGGATTTCACACGCCGTTTTTAGCCGAAAACCCGGCCGGCGCGCGCAATGGCTGGGGCGGGACTTATGCGGCGCTGGATCTCGGCACCAACAATTGTCGGCTGCTGGTCGCGCGGCCGACCGCCCAGGGATTCCGGGTCATCGACGCCTTTTCGCGCATCGTTCGCCTGGGCGAAGGGCTTTCCCTGACCGGACGCCTGAGCGAGGCGGCGATCGCGCGCACGCTCGAAGCCCTGAAGGTGTGCCGCGACAAGATGGTTGCGCGCGGGGTCACCCGCGCCCGCACGATCGCCACCGAAGCCTGCCGCTCGGCCGCCAACGGGTCCGACTTCGTCGCCGTGGTTCGCGAGCGGCTCGGCATTGAGCTGGAAATCGTCGACCGTGAGACCGAGGCGCATCTCGCCGCCGCGGGGGTCGGCGACCTCGCCGATAAAGACGCCCAATCGACCGTCATGTTCGACATCGGGGGCGGATCGTCGGAGATCATCTGGCTCGGCTTCGATCCGCGCGCGCCGCAGGCGACGAACCGGGTGAAGGCCTGGGAGTCGCTGCGGCTCGGCGTGGTTTCGCTGGCCGAGACATTCGGCGGCGTCGACGTGAGCGAGGAAGCTTTCGACGCCATGACGGCCCATGTGTCGGACGCGCTTGCTCCTTTCGTCGCCCGGGTGGCGGACGAGACGCGTTGCGACCGTTTCCATCTTCTTGGCACCTCCGGCACGGTCACGACCATTGCGGGCGTGCATCTCAATCTGCCGCGCTATGACCGGCGCGCGGTCGACGGACTGTGGCTCGGGCGGGCGGAGGTGGATGCCGCGATCACGCGATTGCGCGCCATGAGCTATGCCGAGCGCGCCGCCAACGCCTGCATCGGCCACGAACGCGCCGATCTGGTGCTCGCTGGCTGCGCGATCCTGGAGGCGATCCGCATCCATTTCCCCGCCGAGCGGCTGCGCATCGCCGACCGGGGCTTACGCGAGGGAATCCTCAGTCATATGATGCGCGCCGACGGGGTCGGTCCGCACCGCCGCCCGCGCGAGCGCTGGTGACGACGGGCGGCTCGGGCCGCGAAGGCGGACGGGCGCTCAAAACTCGGGTCAAGATGACCCGCAAGCGCACGGTCGCCTCGGCCCGCTGGCTCGAGCGCCAGCTCAACGACCCCTACGTCGCCCAGGCGCGCCGCGAAGGCTACCGGTCGCGCGCGGCCTATAAGCTGATCGAGATCGACGACAAGCACAAGATGTTGAAGCGGGGCGAGCGCATCGTCGATCTTGGCGCCGCGCCCGGCGGCTGGAGCCAGGTCGCGGCAGAGCGCGTGGGCGCGCGCGAGGGCAGGGGACGGGTCATCGCCATCGATCTCCTGGCGATGGACCCGATCGAAGGGGTGGAGTTCCGGCAGATGGACTTCCACGATCCCAAGGCGCCCATGAGCTTCGGGAATGGCTGGGCGGCCTCGCGGACGGCGTGCTTTCCGACATGGCCGCCAACGCCACCGGTCACCGCAAGACCGACCAGTTGCGCATCATCGGCCTGGTCGAGCTCGCCGCCGATTTCGCCAGCGAGGTCCTGGGCCCAGGCGGATTCTTTTTGGCCAAGGTGTTGCAGGGCGGCGCCGAGGGCGAGCTGCTCGCCCGCCTCAAGCGCGAATTCGCGAGCGTGCGCCATGTAAAGCCGAAGGCCAGCCGCGCCGACAGCGCCGAGCTTTATCTGCTGGCGACGGGGTTCAGGGGCGCGCGGCCGGAACCCGCCCCGAAGTGAGACTCGCCAATTTGCCGCGCCCAACCTGAGGCGAGCGCGGCAGGAGCCATGAGGCTTACGCTGTCGCCGCCCTGCGGCGCCGGAAGCCCAGGAAGCCGAGGCCGGCGAAGCCGATCGCCATCATCGCCCAGGTCGAGGGCTCAGGAACCGCGCCCGGCACGGTCCCCTGGAACGGGAAGTCGTGCAGTTCGCCGCCGCCAGTGAAGTTCTTGGCGTAGAGGAAGCCTTCCATCGGCGAGCTGTTGGTCACCGACGCGTCGCCCGCCAGGACCGCGCCATGCCAGAACTTGACGCTGACGCCGGTCGCGTCCTCGAAATTCCAGATCACATGGCTGTCAAGATACGTATCGCCGTTGAAGTTTTCGCCGCCGCCCTCGGTGAAGCTTCCGGTGACGTTGATGACGATCGTGGAGGCCGAGGTCTCGTTTGCGAACGTGATGTTATAATTGTCCCCCGGTCCCCCCGCGAGTTCGGCAGCCGTCATATCGAACACGGCGGTGCCGCTCGCGTCCGGGGTCACGTCAAAGACGAGGCTGTTGTTGTTGGGGCTGGTGAAGTTGCTGTTGGCGATCATTCCGGCGAGCTTCGCCTGAAGAGCGTCGAGCGGCGTGGTGAAGTCGCTGATCGCGAAGGCGGGGTTGTCTTGGGCGACCGAGCCCCCGCCATTGAGATTGAATGTGCCGGCATTGCTGGTGACGAAGTTCACGCCGCCGCCATTGTTGACGTTGCAGCCCGGGCAGTTCTGGACGGTCAAGGCGTTCACACCCTGAAACGACGAGGAAGAACTCGAGGGATTCGGCTTCTCGTAGAATGTCGAACTCCCGCCGTTGTTGATGTTGCCCGCGACCAGGCGGCCTTCGACATCCGAATTGGTGGAGAAATTGTCGGTGACCACGGCGTTGAATTGCTGAAGGATGTCCTCCGCGGTGAGCACGGCTGCGTGAGCCGGGAGGGTCGCGACGAACACGGGGCCGACAAGCCGCAGCAGCGACTCCGCGCTGCCAGCGGGACATAGAGATAGGCAAGCTCATCATTGGGAACCCACAGTGGAAGGAAGGGATAAGAGTGCGGTGCAATAGAGAAAGTTTTACCGGGCGTCAACGGGTGAAATACGAGTTTAGCGAAAAAGTGGTGGCCATAATCGAGCCCTGGCGCTTCTTCCCCTCACCAATCCTCCTGCTGACGCGGGCGACGGTCGGTTGTATGGTTGGAGCCAACACGAGACAGTATGCCGGGAGGAACAATCATGAACGTCCAGACCAAGGCCCCCGTCGATCCGGCGGCGATGATAAGAAAATTGCCTACGCCGCCGAAATTCGACAATCCGGCGGACGAGCGGCTGCATCTGGAAGCAGCCGGCTCGCTGCAGGCTTCCGGCTGTTCCCCCAAGGCGGCTTCGATGAGGGGGTCGCGGGGCACACCACCGCGCGCATCCGCAATTTATCGGACACCTTCTGGGTCAATCCCTTCGGCGTCCATTTCAGCCAGATCAAGGTCTCGAACCTGATCCGCTGCGATCACAAGGGCAATGTTGTCGAGGGCGACTATCCGGTCAATACCGCGGCCTTCGTCATCCATTCGCGCGTTCATCCGGCGCGGCCCGACGCGAACGCCGCCGCTCATTCCCATTCGACCTACGGGTGGGCCTTTTCGACGTCTGGAACGTGGCTCGCGCCGACAACCAGGACGCGCGCCGCGTTCGATGAGGACCACGCGGTCTACGACGATTTCGGCGGCGTGGCGGTCGAGCTCGATGAAGGCCAGCGGATCGCCGAGGCGATCGGCAGGCGCAAGGCGGCGATCCTGCAGAGCCACGGCCTGATCACGGTCGGGGGAACGTCGACGAGGCGGCGCGGCGGTTCATCACCATGGAGCGGTCATGCCAGGTGCAGCTCATCGCGGAAGCCGCGCTAGGAGCGGCGAAAGCTTGAAGCTTATTTCCCCGCAAGCCGCCGCGCAGT
>CAVPPX010000037.1:0-28859 GCA_963707355.1 uncultured Alphaproteobacteria bacterium
GACCTCTGCCGCTCCCCACCGTCAGCGCCAGGCGGCCGCGCTCGAACTTCGATCGCCCTGTCGCTGAACAGTTTCCGCCGCCAGCCATTGAGCGCAGGCACATCCGCCTGGTCGTTTTGGGCGACCGCCTCGAGATCGTCGACGGTGGCGATCAGCTCGCCCGCGACGCCGCTGTCCTCGCTCACTTGCCTCGGCAGCACTTTGAGCAATCGACCGTCGCGCCCACATCGACGCCGTTGCGCCGCTCGCGTTCGATCTTCGGCACTGTCTTGGGGTCGCGCTCGAACCCGCGCTCGACCGCCGCCAGAATCTCTGCGCCCGCACGCGAGCGTTCCATGCCCTTGCGGGAAGGCGCGCAGATCGGCGAGCGCTTCCGCACTACGCGGCGCGGCAAGCGCAAGCTCGATCAGCACTTCGCTCGGGGAGGATGCGCGCTCGGGGCACGTCGCGCGCCTGCGCCTCGCTCTCGCGCCAGGCCGCGAGCTCCATCAGCATCGCCAGATCGCGCGGCTTGCGCGCCTCGTCTTCTTGTAGCGCTTCGAAGCGCGCTCGGGATGCTGCTCGAAGGCGTAGGCGAGTTCAGTGTCTTCATCTCGTCGTTCAGCCAGGATTGACGCCCCGCGTGCCGCGACCTGCTCTCGATAGCGCCTGACAACGTCCCGCAGATGGGTCACGTCGCCGATCGCGTAAGAAATCTGCGGCGCCTCAACGCTAGCGGCGTGCTCAATCGGTGAACCGCGACGACATCGTTGACTCCCACATGGCAGCATCCATCACACGACTCGCCGTAGGAAGAAACCTGCTCGCTATAGCCGCACACCATCGCCGCGACCGGGCGTCGAACAGCGGAATTGGCACCCCCCGGACGGCTTCCAGAAGATCTTGAGATCTGCTCGGCGGCGTGGAACACCTTGACCATGTCTTCGTCGGCCATCAGCTGCAGCAGCGGCTCAAGGTCGAGCCCTGGGGTCAGCGCGTCGATCGCCACCGCTGGTCGTCAGAGGCGACCTGGACGACACACAGTTTTGGCCAGAACGTCGCCTCGGCAGGAATTCGGCGTCGACCGTGACGAACGGCGCGAACGCGCCAGGCGCTCGACGACGCCTGACCCGCTGTCGCGATCAGGGACACTGGATTCGCGCCTCCATTGGACTGTCGCGGGGCCGGCGCCACCGGCCTCGCCCGGCCCCCGCTAATGGAAAACGGCGCATGATGCGGCATGCTGAGACGCTTGTCGAGATAGGCGCCGACGACGGGGTCCGCAGCCGGTCCATGACAATCCTCGAAGAAGTGGTTCGCCTCGGGGACGACCGCGCGCCTCATTTGAGTAACGCCCTGGTGGGTCTTCAGTTTCTCAATCAGCGCCATAACCCCCTCCAGCGGCGCGACGCGATCTTTGGTCGCTGTGGACGAACAGGCCTCACGAGGGGCAAGGCGCAAACAAGCTGTAATCGAAGCGATTGGCTGGGGGGGCGATCTGGACGAGCCCTTGAACCGGGTCTGCGCATCGGGCCAGCCGCATGCTGATCCACAGGGAGACCAACGACACGCCGGCGATCCAGCAGGCGCGCGCCTCCGGCCTCATCGAGGGGGCCGCAGTCGAGGGCGGACGCGGCGTCCCCACTACTCGCCCCGCGCCTGCGCGGTCGAAGACGCGCGGCGACGACCGAACGCCGCGGTAGTTCAGCCACACACGGAAAACCGGCGTCTGACAAAACTATAACAAGCGTCATACACACTCGGGTCTACTCATTGTCCCCGCCAAATTGCGGATGACAACGAAGTACTACCGCCATCGGCGCCCGGCGCTGCTTCGCGGGGTGAAAACGACCCTCCAGCCGACTTACGTGACACAGTGAAGAAAACCTCGGGCATGATAACTTCACAATGCCTTGAAACGCCCCCGGTCGGGTGTCGACTGCGCTCCGTCACGCCTTGCGGCGCGCAATCGAGCGCAAATCTGTCTCGGTCAGTCGACGGGGGGTCGCCTCGAAGGCCGCCTCATAGCACGTTAGCCGCCGGCAATTGCAAGGAAAAACCGCAAAGTCCGCCACGGTTTTCGCACCCAAGGCGGAGAATCGGGCCGTGACCGCCGCCGAGCAAGCCCATTGAACCGAGCCTATCTCGACTATAACGCGACCGCGCCGTTGCGCGCGGATGCGCGCGAGGCGGCGCTCGCAGCGATGGAGACAACCGGCAATCCCTCGTCGGTCCACGCCGAGGGCCGGGCCGCGCGCCGCATCGTCGAAGACGCGAGGAGCGAGGTCGCGCGGCTGGCGGGCGTGACCTCCCGCTGCGTCACGTTCGTCTCCGGCGGCACCGAGGCGGCGAATGCCGCGATCAATCCCCAGTTCGGCGGCGGCCCCAACGCACCGCCGCTCGAGCGCCTCATCGTCTCCGCCAGCGACACCCCTGCGTCCTGTCGGACATGGATTTCGCGCCGAAGTGCGACTTTGCGGCCGGACGGACGCATCGATCTCACTGGCTCGAGGCCGCCTGTCGCCGTCCCGGTCGCGCGCTTGTGGCCCTGCAGGGGGCAAACAACGAGACGGGCGTGATCCAGCCGGTCGCGGAAGCGGCGGCGCTGGTCGATTCGGCGGACGGGTTCCTGTTCTGCGACGCGGTGCAGATGGCCGGACGGACGCCTTGCGATATCGCGACGCTTGGCGCCGACGCGCTCATGCTGTCCGCCCACAAGATGGGCGGCCTCAAGGGCGCGGACGCGCTTGTGGTGGCGCGCGCCGGGATCATCTGGGCGCGCCGCTCATGCGGGGCGGCGGCCAGGAACGCGGCGGGCGAGCGGGCACCGAATCGGTCGCGCCGCTCGCGGCTTTCGGCGCCGCCGCGCGTGCGTGACTGGCCGAACTGGACGCGGAGCCGGCGTCGCCGGACTCTACGCGAACGCCTGGCCGCCGCCGTCGGTTCGGTCGCCAACGACGCCGTGATCTTTGCCGAGACCGCGCCACGGTTGCCCAACACCGTCTGCTTCGCCGTTCCAGGCGTCGAGGCGGCGATGCTGATGATTGCGCTCGATCTCGCCGGCGTCGCGGTGAGTTCGGGCTCGGCCTGCTCGTCGGGCAAGGTGGCGCCGTCGCATGTGCCGGCGGCGATGGCGTCGTCCCGAGCTGGCGCGCGGCGCCATCCGCCTCAGTCTTGGCCGGGGGTCGACGGAAGCGGACGTCGAGCGCTTCGCTACGGCTCTCGCGGGCGTCATCGCGCGGATGAAGGTGGCGCGCCGAGGGGCCTCCTGGCGCGAAATGCCGAAGCGCCCGCGAAAAAAAAAAAAAAAAAAAAAAAAAAAAAAAAAAAAAAAAAAAAAAAAAAAAAAAAAAAAAAAAAAAAAAAAAAAAAAAAAAAAAAAAAAAAAAAAAAAAAAAAAAAAAAAAAAAAAAAAAAAAAAAAAAAAAAAAAAAAAAAAAAAAAAAAAAAAAAAAAAAAAAAAAAAAAAAAAAAAAAAAAAAAAAAAAAAAAAAAAAAAAAAAAAAAAAAAAAAAAAAAAAAAAAAAAAAAAAAAAAAAAAAAAAAAAAAATGCCGAAGCGCCTGCGCTGGAATGACTTGCATCTCCCCGCCTTGCGGTTACGAGGCGCGCTTCCATTTCGCTCATCGTTTCGACAGCCGAGGAATCTCCATGGCTCGCGTCACCGTCGAGGATTGCGTCGACAAGGTCGAAGACCGATTTGATCTGGTCCTGATGGCCAGCCATCGCGCGCGGGCGGTTTCGTCCGGCGCTCCGATCCTGGTCGAGCGCGACAATGACAAGAATCCGGTCGTCGCGCTGCGCGAGATTGGCGACGGCAAGCTCACGCCTGGCGACCTGCGCGAGGATGTCATCCATGCCCTCCAGAAGCACGTCGAGATCGACGAGCCGGAAGCCGAAGCGGCTCCGCCGATGGTCAATCCGGATGTAAACCGAGATCGAAGCCGGCGCTGACGTTCAGTTCGATCGCATGACCGAAGAGGATTTGCTGCGCGGGCTCGAGGGCCTGACGCCGCCGCCGGAGCCGGAGGACGACGGCGAATAGCGGACCAGACAGTCGCCATCGCGCAGCGGCGCGCTGCGTGCACTAGCATGATCCCGTCGGCCATCGCGGCCGGCGGGATTTTTTTCGTCCAATCCACAGCCACGCTCAAGTTTCGCGTGTTTCCTGTATTCAGCGCCGAGCGATTTGCTATCTTGGGGACCAACCACTTGCGTTGCGGATCTCGCCGTTTGGCGGGGGCCGAGCGGATGGTCCCAATCGCGACGCGCAAGAGGTTCACTGGCGGCGAGGATGTGCAGCCGAAGCGTAGAGTGGGGGCCGAATGAGCGATGAATTCGTAAAGCCGTCGGAAGCGATGGCGCGTGTAGCGGAAAGCGGCGAGCGCCCAGTCGGGCTGGTCGAGATCGCCGGCCGAGTCAAATGGTTCGACGCCGCCAAGGGCTATGGCTTCATCCTGCCGGACAGCGGTGAGGCTGACGTCCTCATCCATGTGACCGTTCTGAGACGCGAGGGGTCACACCTTCGCGAAGGCGCCCGCGTCGTCGCCGAGGCTCAGCGGCGCGACCGCGGTTTGCAGGTGTTCAGGGTGCTCTCGATCACCGAGCCCGACCCGGCCTCGGTTGCCGACCTCCGCCCCCGCGCACGCGCGCGCAGGCGAGTTCGGTCGGCGAATTCGAGATCGTCATCGTCAAGTGGTTCGATCGCGCCCGGGGCTTCGGCTTCCTCACCCGCGGCGAGGGCACCGAAGACATTTTCGTCCATATGGAGACGTTGCGCCGCTATGGCTTCGTCGATCCGAAGCCGGGCGACAGCATGCTGGCGCGATTTGGTCCGGGGCCGAAGGGGTTGATGGCGGCCGAGGTGAGGCCGCTCGACGGTTCGAAGCTTCGCGCCGCACTGACTCCCTCGTCTGAGGAGCGCCGAAGGCGCGTCTCGAAGGACGGTCCAGCGGGCGCCAATAAAACTGCGAGCTGCAACATCCTTCGAGACGCGATGCTGCGCATCGCTCCTCAGGATGAGGGATCTTTGAGCGTTACCAGTAATTCGGGGGTCGCCTTGAGAGATACTTTTGAGGCCGACGTCCTTCGACCTCGCTAAGGGTGAGCGCTTGACGCGCTCTTCCGCTTGCTCTTGAACCCGGCTTTCAGCGCCTCGCGCGACGAGCGCGCGAGGACCGAGGAGCGGCGATGAGGGCGATCGGAGTTCGGCTATGGGCGGCGCTCGCCTTCATCCTCTTCTTGCCGCTTCCGCTGGCGTTCCGGCGCAGGCCGGCGGGCCTGATTCGCTCGAGATCGTCACCTCCACCGGACGGCACGCGTTTCAGGTCGAGATCGCCGACAACGACGCAACCCGCGAACACGGACTCATGGACCGGCGCTACATGGCGGCCGATCATGGCATGCTGTTTGAGTTCGACCGCGAGGCGCCGGTGGCGTTCTGGATGAAGAACACCTACATCCCGCTCGACATGATTTTCATTGCGCCCTCAGGCGTTGTGACGCACATCGCCGCCAACGCCGAGCCTTTGTCCGAGCGCGTCGTTCCGTCCGGCGGTCCATGCATCGCGGTGCTCGAATTGAACGGCGGGATGGCGGCTTCGATCGGGCTCAAGGTGGGCGACAAGGTTCGTCATCCGTTCTTCAAATCCTGACCTGCAACCAAGCGCGTTGCATCCGCCGTCAACATTGCTACACTCTTTTGACACTGGGCGCCGCCTGCGAAGGCGGCGTGAGGCGGGGTGGGAGTGGGTTCGAGTCACGTTTCGACGTGGAGTCCAGATTCTGGGTTTCACACGCCGTTTTCAGCTGAAAACCCGGCCGGCGCGCGCAATGGCTGGGGCGGGACTTATGCGGCGCTGGATCTCGGAACCAACAATTGTCGGCTGCTGGTCGCGCGGCCGACCGCTCAGGGATTCCGCGTCATCGACGCGTTTTCGCGCATCGTTCGCCTGGGCGAAGGGCTTTCGCTGACCGGACGCCTGAGCGAGGCGGCGATCGCGCGCACGCTCGAAGCCTTGAAGGTCTGCCGCGACAAGATGGTGGCGCGCGGGGTCACCCGCGCCCGCACGATCGCCACCGAAGCCTGCCGCTCGGCCGCCAATGGGTCCGACTTCGTCGCCGTGGTTCGCGAGCGGCTCGGCATCGAGCTCGAAATTGTCGACCGCGAGACCGAGGCGCATCTCGCCGCCGCCGGGGTTGGCGACCTCGCCGATAAGGACGCCCAGTCGACCGTGATGTTCGATATCGGGGGCGGATCCTCGGAGATCATATGGCTCGGCTTCGATCCTCGCGCGCCGCAGGCGACGAACCGGGTGAAGGCCTGGGAGTCGCTGAGGCTCGGCGTGGTTTCGCTGGCCGAGACATTCGGCGGCGTGGACGTGAGCGAGGAAGCTTTCGTCGCCATGACCGCCCATGTGTCGGACGCGCTTGCTCCTTTCGTCGCCCGGGTGGCGGACGAGACGCGTTGCGACCGTTTCCATCTTCTTGGCACCTCCGGCACAGTCACGACCATTGCGGGCGTGCATCTCAATCTGCCGCGCTATGACCGGCGCGCGGTCGACGGACTGTGGCTCGGGCGGGCGGAGGTGGATGCCGCGATCACGCGATTGCGCGCCATGAGCTATGCCGAGCGCGCCGCCAACGCCTGCATCGGCCACGAACGCGCCGATCTGGTGCTCGCCGGCTGCGCGATCCTGGAGGCGATCCGCATCCATTTCCCCGCCGAGCGGCTGCGCATCGCCGACCGGGGCTTACGCGAGGAAATCCTCAGTCATATGATGCGCGCCGACGGGGTCGGTCCGCACCGCCGCCCGCGCGAGCGCTGGTGACGACGGGCGGCTCGGGCCGCGAAGGCGGACGGGCGCTCAAAACTCGGGTCAAGATGACCCGCAAGCGCACGGTCGCCTCGGCCCGCTGGCTCGAGCGCCAGCTCAACGACCCCTACGTCGCCCAGGCGCGCCGCGAAGGCTACCGGTCGCGCGCGGCCTATAAGCTCATCGAGATCGACGACAAGCACAAGATGTTGAAGCGGGGCGAGCGCATCGTCGATCTTGGCGCCGCGCCCGGCGGCTGGAGCCAGGTCGCGGCGGAGCGCGTGGGCGCGCGCGAGGGCAGGGGACGGGTCATCGCCATCGATCTCCTGGCGATGGACCCGATCGAAGGGGTGGAGTTCCGGCAGATGGACTTCCACGATCCCAAGGCGCCGCATGAGCTTCGGGAATGGCTGGGCGGCCTCGCGGACGGCGTGCTTTCCGACATGGCGGCCAACGCCACCGGTCACCGCAAGACCGACCAGTTGCGCATCATCGGCCTGGTCGAGCTCGCCGCCGATTTCGCCAGCGAGGTCCTGGGCCCAGGCGGATTCTTTCTGGCCAAGGTGTTGCAGGGCGGCGCCGAGGGCGAGCTGCTCGCCCGCCTCAAGCGCGAATTCGCGAGCGTGCGCCATGTAAAGCCGAAGGCCAGCCGCGCCGACAGCGCCGAGCTTTATCTGCTGGCGACGGGGTTCAGAGGCGCGCGGCCGGAACCCGCCCCGAAGTGAGATTCGCCAATTTGCCGCGCCCAACCTGAGGCGAGCGCGGCAGGAGCCGTGAGGCTTACGCTGTCGCCGCCTTGCGGCGCCTGAAGCCCAGGAAGCCGAGGCCGGCGAAGCCGATCGCCATCATCGCCCAGGTCGAGGGCTCAGGAACCGCGCCCGGCACGGTCCCCTGGAACGGGAAGTCGTGCAGTTCGCCGCCGCCGGTGAAATTCTTGGCGTAGAGGAAGCCTTCCATCGGCGAGCTGTTGGTCACCGACGCGTCGCCCGCCAGGACCGCGCCATGCCAGAACTTGACGCTGACGCCGGTCGCGTCCTCGAAATTCCAGATCACATGGCTGTCGAGATACGTATCGCCGTTGAAGTTTTCGCCGCCGCCCTCGGTGAAGCTTCCGGTGACGTTGATGACGATCGTGGAGGCCGAGGTCTCGTTGGCGAACGTGATGTTATAATTGTCCCCCGGTCCCCCCGCGAGTTCGGCAGCCGTCATATCGAACACGGCGGTCCCGCTCGCGTCCGGGGTCACGTCAAAGACGAGGCTGTTGTTGTTGGGGGTGGTGAAGTTGCTGTTGGCGATCATTCCGGCGAGCTTCGCCTGAAGAGCGTCGAGCGGCGTGGTGAAGTCGCTGATCGCGAAGGCGGGGTTGTCTTGGGCGACCGAGCCCCCGCCATTGAGATTGAATGTGCCGGCATTGCTGGTGACGAAGTTCACGCCGCCGCCATTGTTGACGTTGCAGCCCGGGCAGTTCTGGACGGTCAAGGCGTTCACACCCTGAAACGACGAGGGAGAACTCGAGGGATTCGGCTTCTCGTAGAATGTCGAACTCCCGCCGTTGTTGATGTTGCCCGCGACCAGGCGGCCTTCGACATCCGAATTGGTGGAGAAATTGTTGGTGACCACGGCGTTGAATTGCTGAAGGATGTCCTCCGCGGTGAGCACGGCTGCGTGAGCCGGGAGGGTCGCGACGAACACTGGGGCGACAAGCGCAGCAGCAGCGACTCCGCGCTGCCAGCGGGACATAGAGATAGGCAAGCTCATCATTGGGAACCCACAGTGGAAGGAAGGGATAATAGTGCGGTGCAATAGAGAAAGTTTTACCGGGCGTCAACGGGTGAAATAGAGTTTAGCGAAAAAGTGGTGGCCATAATCGAGCCCTGGCGCCTCTTTCCCCTCACCAATCCTCCTGCTGACGCGGGCGACGGTCGGTTGTATGGTTGGAGCCAACACGAGACAGACGCCGGGAGGAACAATCATGAACGTCCAGACCAAGGCCCCCGTCGATCCGGCGGCGATGATGGGAAAATTGCCGACGCCGCCGAAATTCGACAATCCGGCGGACGAGCGGCTGCATCGGAAGCAGCGGCTCGCTGCAGGCTTCCGGCTGTTCTCGAAATTCGGCTTCGATGAGGGGGTCGCGGGGCACATCACCGCGCGCGATCCGGAGTTTACGGACACCTTCTGGGTCAATCCCTTCGGCGTCCATTTCAGCCAGATCAAGGTCTCGAACCTGATCCGCTGCGATCACAAGGGCAATGTTGTCGAGGGCGACTATCCGGTCAACACCGCGGCCTTCGTCATCCATTCGCGCGTCCATTCGGCGCGGCCCGACGCGAACGCCGCCGCTCATTCCCATTCGACCTACGGGCGGGCCTTTTCGACGCTCGGGCGCCCGCTCGCGCCCATCACCCAGGACGTGTGCGCGTTCTATGAGGACCACGCGGTCTACGACGATTTCGGCGGCGTGGCGGTCGAGCTCGACGAAGGCCAGCGGATCGCCGAGGCGATCGGCAAGCGCAAGGCGGCGATCCTGCAGAGCCACGGCCTGATCACGGTCGGGGGAACGGTCGACGAGGCGGTGTGGTGGTTCATCACCATGGAGCGGTCATGCCAGGTGCAGCTCATCGCGGAAGCCGCGCTGAGGAGCGGCGAAAGCTTGAAGCTCATTTCCCCGCAAGCCGCCGCGCAGTCTTTTAAGATCGTGGGAAGCCCGTTCTCGGGCTGGTTCCAGTTCCAGCCTCTCTATGCGCGCATCGTCAAGGAGCAGCCGGATCTGCTCGAGTGAGGCGCAGGTCTCGCTCCGGCGTGAGGCGCGCGGCAGCGCCCTGCGGCTAACGCTTCTCTTCGCGTTCGCGGCGGGAGGCGCTCAGCCGGCTCTTGCAAGAGGCGGCGGCGGCCCGCCGGGCTGGACCATGACTCTGAACTATTGCCGGGAGACCGTGACCAACAAAGGCATTACCGACGTCACGAAATTTGAGCAGGAAGTCAAGAAGTGCTTCGCCAATCCGGTGACCTATCCGCCAGCCTATTCCAAGCCGACGTGGTAGTGACGATCTTATAAAGCTGGCCGCCCGCCTGCATCAGGGGGCGGACCGGCTTTCGCCCACCTGAAAACCAAGAGCGCAAGCGACAGCACGGACGCGAGTTCGGTCCACAAAAATACCCACATGTCCGCCTGGATGCCGAGCGGAGGCGAGCCCGGCAGGGCGTTGCGCAGCACGGGGAGAGCAAAGCAGATTGCCGCGAGGGCCCCGATCAACGTCGCCTCCGCGCGACGCACGTCGATAAACGTCAGGACGCCGATTGCAAGCGCGCAACAGCCGAGCGCCAGCATTGCGGCATACGCGCATA
Source organism: uncultured Alphaproteobacteria bacterium (assembly GCA_963707355.1). Lineage (GTDB taxonomy): Bacteria > Pseudomonadota > Alphaproteobacteria > Rhizobiales > Beijerinckiaceae > Roseiarcus. Next base: position 10,142 of record CAVPPX010000037.1, read on the forward strand.
GCGCGAACAGCGCAAAAGCGCCGCTGCGCGCAATCGTGGTCGTCAGCTGAACGTCATTCGGATCGGCTCCGGGTTGTGTTGTCGTATGCAGGCCATACCCGAGCACCCCCTCCCACGTCGTGACCCTGGCCGGAAGCTTAAGCGAGGACTTTCCGTCCAGGAGCTCGACGCCGACCCGCGCCACATAGGAGTCCAATGGGTAGTGGGTGACGCTGCCCTCATTCAGATCGACCTCGAAGGTCGAGCTGGCCATATGGTCGCCCGCCGCCAACTTGACTTCCTCGACCGTGTTGTCGTGGCTGACCAATAAGGTCAAATCGCGATCCGAGGCGCCGTGCGCGTTTTTGCTTTCCGATAGGCTCGGCGATACGGAGGCGCGCAGCTGCATCGCGTCGTTGAGCGCGTCGACGCTGATCGGCTCGAGATAAACTTCCCCCGCCGGCGCGACCTGGTCGATCGCGCCAAAATGCCGCTCGCTCGGCAATTCCGTGACGTTGAATTGACGCAGCATCATGAGATAGCCACCCGCCAGCGCAAGGAGCACCGCCCCAAGCTCCAGCCACCGCATGTTCCGGCCGCGCCGCTGATCCATCCGCCCCTCCCGACACGGCTGGCGACTGTCGATGACGACTTATTGTAAGGCGACGTGTCCGTCCGACAACCCCCGAGCCACGCGGCGGAGCGTGCTCTCGCCTACTCCGCCGCCGCGGTCGCTCGCTCCTCGCTGGTCGCAATCATCCGGCCCGAGACCGCGGCCCCCGCGTCGGGCTTCAGCCGGGCGAAGATGAATACGGACAGGCTGGAGACGATCGCCACCAGGACGAAGGCGAGCGAGAGATCGCGCGCCATCAGCTCGGTGTCGCCGAAGCCGACCTGGATCGCCTCCACGCAAATCGCCGCGACCGCGACGCCGACCGCTCCCGACATCTGCTGCGACACGCTGGCGAAGCTGGTGGCGCGGCTCATCTTCGGCTGCTCGATGTCCGCATAGCTGATCGCGTTCAACGCAGTGAACTGGAGCGAGCGGAAGAATCCGCCGGTGAGCAGCGTGAGCAGCAGTAGCCAATGCGGCGTCGAGGGCGTGAACAGCGAACAGGCGGCGAGGAACGCCCCCGAAATCAGGCAGTTGAACACCAGCGTCTGGCGGAAGCCGATCCAGCGCAGCGCCGTCGACGCGGTGAATTTCATCAGAAGGGCGCCGGCCGCGGTGGCGAAGGTCAGCGAGCCGGATGCGAACGGCGTGAGGCCAAATCCGACCTGGAGCAAAAGCGGCAGCAGGAAAGGCATGGCGCCAATGCCGATCCGGAAGATGAAGCCGCCGCCGACGCCAGCGAAAAACGTCGGGATCTTGAGCAGCTTGAGATCGAGGATCGCGTCCGGTTTGTCGCTGGCGTGCCGAACGTACGCGGCCAATGAGAGCGCGCCGATCGCGATCATCGCCGCGACCAGCCAATAAGGCGCAATGCCCCGGCCGATCATGCTCAAGCCCGATATGAGGCTCAGGAGGCCGACGCCCGACAAGACGAATCCCCTGAAATCGAAGCGCGGCACAGCCTGCTCGCGCAAATTGTCGATGAACCGGAGCGACAGAAGAACGCCAAGAACACCGATCGGCACATTGATCCAGAAGATCCAGCGCCAATGAAAATAGGTGGTGATGAAGCCGCCGAGCGGCGGACCGGTGACCGGGCCGATCAGCGCCGGCATGGTGAGATAGGCCATCGCGCTGACGAGGTCGCTCTTCGCCACGGAACGCAGCAGCACGAGGCGCCCGACCGGCACCATCATCGCCCCGCCCAGCCCCTGGAACACGCGCGCCGCGATGAGGGTCGAAAGCGAGGACGAGGCGCCGCACAGGATCGAGCCGAGGGTGAAGATGACGATCGCGCTGCAGAACACCGTGCGCGCGCCGAAGCGGTCGGCGACCCAGCCGGAAGCGGGAATGAACACCGCGAGCGTCAACATGTAGGAGGTGAGCGCGAGCTTGAGGACGATCGGGTCCTGATGCAGGTCGAGCGCGATCGCCGGCAGCGAGGTCGAAATGACGGTCCCGTCCATGTTCTCCATGAACAGCGCGGTCGCGATGATGAGGGCGGTGAGGGCGGCGGGGCGCATGGACGGCTTTCAGGTCGAGGCCTTGTGGCGCCGCGGCGCCGCCGCCGCAAGGCGAAGGCGTATGACTGCGGTCACAATGGGTTGAACGGGGCGCCGGCCAGCGCGGATTCGGCCTATCCGGCGCGTGTTCGCCCGTGGCGCCAGTCTCAGCCGCCGAACACCACATGATTCATGATCCGCCCCGGCGCGAGCGTGAACAACCCGGTGACGACCAGCGCCAGGGTGAAAATCCAGATCATCGCCGAACGATGCGCTTTGACATTGTGCCGGCGCGCCGAAAGGACGGCGAGGGGAACCACGACGAGCGTGAACAATGAGAGAAGGTGGATCGGGCTCCAGGGTCCCCAGGTTCGGATCGTATGGATAAAGAGCGAGCTTCCCGCGACCAGAATCATGAGGATCGCCCAAGCCCAGCCGATCGTTCGGTGCGGAAGCGTGCCCTTGGGGGCCATAAGCTGTACGGCGCCGAGACCGACCGCCGCCAAGGCGAAAGCGGCGTGGAGCCGGATGATCGGCGCGGCGTCGAGCAGCGGGGCGAGGGTCACATCGGGACTTTAGGCGTCAGCACGCGTTCCTCCTCAGAGCGCCGGACGGCCCCAAGCGCGCGTGGCCTACGGCTTGAGAATGCGGTCGACGTCGCCGAGCGCTTTCTCGCAGCCTGCGCGGTCGCCTTGATCATCGGCGCGGCGCGCCTCGTCCATCGCTTCGGTGATCGCCTGCGCCTCCTCGCTGGTGAGATCGCCCGCTTCCTGTTCGGCGCTGGCGATCGACCCCGGAGTTGGCTGGCGATGCATGGTGGCGGAGGTTGATTCCGTCCTTGTCCGCCCTTGCGCGGCAGCGGAATTCAGAAGCTTGGCGACGTCGAGGTCGGTTTGATAGATCCGATCGGTGCATGGCCCCGCATAAGCCGGCGCGCCGCCGAAAATGAACGCCATTCCCCCAACTGCGGCCGCCTGTCGAACGATCATTTCCCTTCCTCCTTTGGACTCGGACGGCGCGCTGGCTCACAGGTCCAAGGCGTCGCCGTCGCCTTTTCAACGCCATCAACGCGGCCGCGGTTCAATCTGACGATCCAATGAGACAACAACTGTCCGTGATGCTCGTTGGCGGCGGACATCGGCGCCCGAAATGATCTAACATGGCGACAAACCTGGGAGAATATCGCCGGCGCCGCGGAACTCGCGCTTTTCTGTCGAGTTTGAAATCGCGCCTGGGCGCCGAGCCTCGCAACTGGCTTGAAACCGGCGCCGCCAGGGTGCAAAATATCGCCGCCTCCGCGACCCGCGACGGCAAGAGAGCACGATGAGCAAGGCCGCCACCAAGATTGCGACGAAGACCGAGACGCGCGTCCAGCGTCCGCGCCTGCACAAAGTCATATTATTCAACGACGACTATACGCCGCGCGACTTCGTGGTCGGAGTCCTCAAGGCGGTGTTTCGTCTCAATGAAACCCAGGCGCTCGCCGTGATGATGACCGCGCATCGCAAAGGCGTCTGTGTGGTCGCCGTGTTCGCGCAGGACATCGCCGAGACCAAGGCCGCGCGCGGCACCGAAGCGGGGGCGGCGAAAGGCTACCCGCTGCGCTTCAGCACCGAGCCCGAGGAATAGCGCGCTCGCGGTTTGGCCCTCAGGGATCATTCAGACATGACAGGCGCAACGCTCCCGCCCCTGAAGACGCGCAAGCTTGGCCGGACGAACGTCCGCGTGACCGAGCTCGGCCTCGGCACGGCGCCGCTGGGCGAATTGTTCGACAGGATTGATGACGCCGAGGCGGCGGCGATCATCGGCGCCGCCTGGGACGGCGGCGTGCGCTATTTCGATACGTCGCCCTGGTATGGACGGGGCTTGGCCGAGCATTCGCTCGGCCGCGCGCTCCACCGCAAGCCGCGCGACCAATTCGTCATCTCGACCAAGATCGGGCGCGTGCTCCGGCGCCCGCTCGGCCCCAACGCCATCAAGGATCAGTGGCTCGGCGGCCTCGAGTTCCAGACTGTCTTCGACTATGGCTACGACGGCGTGATGCGCTCGTTCGAGGACAGCCTGCAGCGACTCGGAATCAATCGGGTCGATGTCCTGCTGATTCACGACCTCGACCCCTGGGATCACAATTCCGCGACGCTCAACGCCTATTTCACCCAGCTCAAGACGAGCGGATGGAGGGCGCTGGCGGAATTGCGCGAGGCCGGAATCATCGGCGGGATCGGCGCGGGCTTCAACTCGATGGGCTCGATCCCGCGCTTTCTCGATCTCTTCGACATGGATTTCTTCCTGCTGGCGATGCGCTACACGCTGCTCGAGCAGGACGTGCTCGACAGCGAATTCCCGCGCTGCGAGGAGCGGGGCGTCGGGATCATCGTCGGCGGCGGCTACAATTCCGGGATTCTCGCAACCGGCGCTATTCCCGGCGCAATGTACAATTACGCCCCCGCCGGCCCCGAGATCCTGGAGCGGGTGAAGAAAATCGAGGCGGTTTGCGCGCGCCACCATGTTCCGCTTCCCGCCGCGGCGCTGCACTTTCCGCTTGGGCACCCGATCGTCGCCTCGATCATTCCGGGCGCGATTTCGCGCGCCCAGGCACAGCAGAACGTATCCGCCTTCCGCCATTCCATCCCCGCCGACCTGTGGGCCGAACTGAAACACGAAAAGTTGATCAGGGCCGACGCGCCCACCCCGGCTTAAATTAACAGTTGCGCGTCTGTCGATTGCGACGAGGACGCCAATCCGACATAGCTCTCCCGAGGCGCAACGACAGCGCAACGGTCAATTCGGGGGGGCGATGTTTCTATGCGCGCCAGATGATGGGGAAGTCGCGTCCAGCAGGATGCCTCTGCCACACGCCTGCCTTTGCACGGCTGAACGCGCATCTGACGCAAAAATTCTCCCGAGGTTCTATCATGGCCGGCGCCGGCGCGACGCTCGGCGCGTTCGCCGCGGGATCAGGCGGCATGGCCGCGACCCCTGCGGCGGCTTCAGCGGCGCCCGTCGCGTTCTCCAACCTCCGGCTCTTCGACGGCAAGTCGGACGCGCTCGTCGAGGGCATGCGGGTTGTCATCGAGGGCAAGACGATCAAGGCGGTCGAGCCGGCCGAAAGTCCGCTCGCTCCTGGCGTCCGCGTCGTCGATTGCGGCGGCCGGGTTCTGATGCCGGGCCTCATCGACGCGCACTGGCATGCGATGATGGCGTCCCTGCCGGTGAGCGTCTTGCTGACCGCGGATGTCGGCTACATCACCCTTGTCGCGGCCGACGAAGCGAAAAAGACGCTGATGCGCGGCTTCACCAGCGTCCGCGACATGGCTGGCCCGGCGTTCAGCCTGAAGCGCGCGATCGACAACGGCCTCGTGTCCGGCCCCCGCATGTGGCCGTCGGGCGCGATGATTTCGCAAACCGGCGGCCACGGCGACTTCCGCTTTCCCTATGAGGTTCCCGCTTCCCCCGACGCGCCGCTGAGTCGGGTGGAGGCGATTGGCGGCAGCGCCATCGCCGATGGCGTCGATCGCGTCCTCCAGCGCGCTCGCGAGCAGCTCATGTTGGGAGCAAGCCAGCTCAAGCTCGCCGCCGGCGGCGGGGTGTCCTCGCACTACGATCCGATCGATGTCAGCCAATATACGGAGCCCGAGTTCCGCGCCGCGGTCGACGCCGCCGAAAACTGGGGCACCTATGTCGCCGTGCACGCCTACACGCCGCGCGCGATCGAGACAGCGATCCGCGGCGGCGTGAAATGCATCGAGCACGGCCACCTGATGGACGAGGCGACCGCCGAGCTCATCGCCAGGAACGGGATATGGCTCAGCACTCAGCCGTTTCTCAACAATGAATTCTCAAATCCGCAGGCGACGCCCGAAGGCGAGGCGAAAGCCCAACAGGTCTATGCGGGAACGGACGCGGCCTACAGATTGGCCAGGGCGTTCGACCTCAAGACGGCGTGGGGCACCGACATCTTGTTCGATTCCAGCATGACAGGGCATCAGGGCGCGATCCTGACGACGCTCGAGCGCTGGTATCGCCCGGCCGAAATCCTCAAGATGGCGACCGCGGTCAACGGCGAACTCCTGGCGATGTCCGGCCCGCGCAATCCTTATCCAGGCAAGCTCGGCGTGATCGAGGCCGGCGCGCTCGCCGACCTCATTGTCGTCGACGGCGATCCGCTCGAAAACCTCAAGCTCATCGCCGATCCGGAGAAGAATTTCCTGATCATCATGAAGGACGGGCGGGTCGTCAAGGATGCGCTGGCGCCGGGAAGTCTGGGGTCGCAAAGCGCTCGGCTCGCGCTGTAATCACGTGCGCTTGTATCTTTCCGGAGACCGCCCCCTTTCCGAACGCCTCCGCGATCGCCTCGGCGGCGCCGGCGGTCGCCGCCTCCAAACCAGCAGGGTCCCGAAGTTCGATCTCGGCGCGTAGCGGCGTGCCCTGGCAGTACGCGATCGCTGCTTGGCGGGGAACTCGGGGCCTCACTTCTCTCTTGAAGAGTCACCGCTTCGATCGCCGAAAAGCCTGCCGACCTCAATTCAACCTCAATCTGCTTGAGATCGTGATAACCGTGCGGCGTTCGGGCGAGGAACCGCGGAGGGTCGCTCGGAAACATTGCGCCGACGGCTTGTGTCACCACGTGAGCGAACTCGTTTTCCTCTATGCGGTCCCAAACATTGAACAGAAACCGACCGTCCCGTTTGAGCACGCGGCGCGCTTCTCGATAACCCGCGACCCGATCGGGAAAGAACATCGCGCCGAACTGACAGACAACAGTGTCGAAGCTGGCGTCTTTGAACGGAAGATTGAGCGCGTCCGCCTGTCGCCAGGCGATGCGCCCGTCCGGACCCTGCCGGCTGGCTGCCCTGTCGAGCATCGGCCGGTTCAGATCGGTGACAACGTAGTGCGCGCGCTTGCCGAGGAGCGGGGCCAAGGCGCGGGTGACGACGCCGGTTCCGGCGGCCATTTCCAGAACGCGCGTCGGCTCGGTCTCAACGGCCCGTCGGGCAAGGTCGGATGCATAAGATTCGAAGATGAGCGGCACGAGATAGGTGTCGTAAAGGTCCGGGATTGATCCGGCGAAACTCCTGTCCACCTCGCCCATTGTAACGCTCCCCCAGCCGAGAGTCCGAGCGCGCCGAAGCGCGCGAATTCAATCCGCTGGCGCAACTCCCGGCCGCGCTCCGCCTGCAGGCTGCGCATGGGCGATGGCGCTGGCGACGGTCGCCATCGTCGGCATGCCGCCGAGTTGCATCGATTCAACCGCGGTCGAGGGCACGATGACGATGGTGGCGTTGCTGCGCTTGAGGCCCTCATAAAGCATGTTCATCGCCCGCAAGTGAAAGGCGGTCGGGTTGTCGGCGTACATCTTGGCGGCGGCGTTGAACGAGTCGGCCACTTGCCGCTCCGAATCTCCCAATATCACGCGCGCCTGCCGTTCGCGCTCGGCCTGCGCCTGCATCGACATCGCGTCCTGAAGGGCGGCGGGGATCCGCACGTCCTTGAGCTCGACCGCGATGACGTCGATCCCCCACGGCTTGGCGCGCGCGTCGATGATGCGCTGCAGTTCGGCGCTGAGCTTGTCGCGCCCTTCCAGCATGTCGGCCAGCGGGGTCTTGCCGATCACGTCGCGCAACGCCGTTTGCGCCGCCCAGTTGATCGCCGAGCCGTAGTCGGCGACGTCGAGCGCCGCCGTTTTCGGATCGACCACCTTGAAGAACAGCACCGCGTCGACGTCGACCGGCACCGTGTCGCGCGTCATCGTCTGTTCCGCCCTGAAGGTGCTGGTGATGACGCGGGTGTCGATCCGATAGGCGACGGTCTCGAGGATCGGCACGATGAAGAACAAGCCCGGGCCTTCGAGGCTGCGGAACTTGCCGAGCCTCAGCACCACCACGCGGTCCCACTGGTCGGCGACTTTGACCGCGCTGGCGACGATCGAGGCGACGATGAAGCTCAAGACCGCAATCGCGACGCTTGCGACGTAGCTCGCTGGGCTCATGTTTGCGTACGCAAGCCCCAGGCCAGCCACGAATAGGATAACAAAGATCAGTCCAGGTAACGGACTGGGGTTTCGCATCGGAAAAACCTCGCTTGGCGTATGCCGCGCGCCTCCCTTCCCTAATTCATGTGGGGTGTTTTCCGCCAAACGCCAGATACGGTTTCGCCGCACGAGGCGCGCAGGTCTGCGGGCCCCGCGCCGCGGCCGCCGGCGAAAAATGTGATCGAACGGGAGCGAATGGGGGGTTGCGTGAGCGTTCACGTTTGATTAACAATTGGTAAACAGGGCTTGCGGCGGGCGCGAATTTTAGAGGGCGCTGCGATGAATCGCCTTTGTCTGATGGTTACCTGTCTCGGCGCTGTCGCCTGTACGCAGGCGTTGGCCGACAGCCTGTCCCCCGATCCGCCGAAGATTGCTCGATCGCACGCGGCGAAGGCGAAGCGCCCGACCGCCCAGAAGTCGGCGAGCCTCGACGATTCCGTCCGCTTCTCGGACCCCTACGCGCCGCCGGAGGGCACCACCGTTGTCAGAAAAAGCAGCGGCCTTCCTGGCTATTCGTATCGGATTCCGACAGATCCGCAGGGGGGCCTGTCGATTTCCATGGGTCAGGATCAGGGCGGCCACACCACTGGCGGACTGAAGTGGGGCTTCTAGACCGGACGCCCTTGCGCGTGTGATCTCGGCCAAGCGGCGCGTGGACGCGCTTCGCGCCAACTGAGTTTCCCGATCCCTCCCAACGGTCGCGGCTCTCGGAATCGAATTCCCGAATTTCTGCGAACGCCCGCCGCGCCCGCAGCCCCATCGGCTGCGCGGAACTCCACTTCGCAGCGATCGTCGCCGTTTGCCAGATCGTCTCATTAGTCATCGGGCGACGCCGCGAACCTCGCGCGCACAGTATCACCGGTCGTGAAGCAAAGAACACAATCAGAGGGCGACGCGATCGTGACCATTCAACGGCTCTCGGCGACGGACTTCACAACTTTGCACAATCCAGGCTGTCGATCTGTGCAGATCGTGTGGCCCAACAACGCGCCGGACGCTCGAGTCACGATCACGCGTGTCTCAATGGAGCCGGGCGCGACCTCGGCAAGACACGCGCACCCGGTGAGCGAACAAATCTGGCTCATTGAGCAGGGTAGCGCCCTGCTTCTCATGAATGATGGCCGGACAGACGGGTTGCGCGCTGGCGACGTCGTGCGCACGCCCGCGGGCACGGTCCACGGCGTCACCAACACAAGCAGCGAACCCTTCGTATATCTCGCCGTGACAACGCCGCCGCAGGATTTCGCGCCCGCTTACAAAGGTCGCCAGACCTCGAACTGACCCAGGTCTCGGCAGTGAGTTTCCGTTGACTTCACTTGCTCCCGTCGTAGTGTCGCCGCCATGAGCGAGGCAGGGCAGGGAGATGGCGTCTGCCTGATCATCGGAGCCGGCGACGGGCTCGGCGCCTCGGTCGCGCGCGCCTTTGCGCGCGAGGGCCTTCGCGTCTGCGTCACCCGGCGGCCGCGAAATAGTGAGGCGGTCGACAAGCTGGCGGAAGCGATCCGCGCGGAGGGCGGCGAGGCTCACGCGTTCGGGCTCGACGCCCGCGTCGAAGACGATGTCGCGGCGCTGATCGAACGGATCGAGCGCGAGATCGGCCCGATCGAGGTGCTCGTCTTCAATATCGGCGCCAATGTGCGTTTCTCGATCGTCGACACGACCACGCGGGTCTATTCCAAGGTCTGGGAGATGGCGGCGCTCGCCGGGTTCCTCGCCAGCCGCGAGGTTGCCCGGAGAATGATCGAACGCGGCCGCGGCACCATCCTCTTCACCGGCGCGACCGCGAGCGTCCGCGGCGGCTCCGGCTTTGCCGCCTTCGCCGGCGCAAAGCATGCGCTCCGGGCGCTGGCGCAAAGTCTCGCCCGCGAATTGGGACCGAAGGGGATCCACGTCGCCCATGTCGTGATCGACGGCGCGATCGACGGCGCTTTCATCCGCGGGCTCATGCCGGACGCCGCCGAAAAGCTGGCGCGGGAGGAGATTCTCGTTCCCGACGAGATCGCCAAAAACTACGTTTGGCTCCATCGGCAAAAACGCAGCGCCTGGACATTCGAGATGGACTTGCGGCCGTGGTCGGAGACCTGGTGATGAGCGCGACCATCGAATTCATTTTCGACTTCGCCAGCCCCAACGCCTATTTCGCTTATCGCGCGCTGCCGCCGATTCTCGAACGCACCGGCGCCCGACTCGCGATCAATCCCTGCCTGCTCGGCGGCATCTTCAAGGCGACGGGCAACGTCGCCCCAGGCGTCGCCTACGCAGGCGTCAAGGGCAAGCTCGATTACGAGATGCTCGAGATCCGCCGCTTCATCGCCAGGCACGGAATCGACAAGTTCCGTTTCAACCCGAATTTTCCCGTCAACACGCTGATGCTGATGCGCGGGTTTGTCGCCGCCCGCGAGGCCGGCGTCGAGGCCGCCTATCTCGAGATGGGGCTTAAGGGCCTGTGGGAAGAGGGACTCAAGCTCGACGATCCGGAAGTCCTGGCGCGGCGCGTCGATTCCGCGGGCCTTAATTCCGCGAGCCTGCTCGCCGCGGCTCAGACGGATCGGGTCAAGCTGAAGCTTGCCGACAACACCGCCGCCGCGGTCGCGCGCGGCGTGTTCGGCGTTCCGACCTTCTTCGTCGGCGCCGACATGTTCTTCGGCAAGGACCGGCTGGCGCAGGTCGAAGAGGCGGCCCAAGCCTTCGCTGCACAAGCGTCGTAACCGCGAGCCGGAACGCGGCGGAACGCGCTGAGGCGCCGCATTTCGGGCTTCAAATCGCCACTAAATTAAGGATCCGCGAGCAATCACGTCCCGCAATCGGGGCTCGATAAAATTTTAAGCGTCCAATCGAGCGCTTGGCAACGGCCAAGTGGGATTTTGCATCGTGGTCGGGGTCCTGCGCCCACTTCGAAAGTCTCGGTTTTGGAACCGCCGCGGCTCGCGAACGCAGGGGCCCATAGAGCGTCAGGAGAATCCCATGCTTCGAGTTCGTAAGTTTGTTAGCGATGAATCTGGTGTGACGGCGATCGAATATGCGCTGATCGCGAGCCTCATTGCGGTGTTCATCATCACCGCCGTCACGTTGGTCGGCACCCAAGTCAGCACCGTGTTCAACGAGATCGGCACCACGCTGAAGTAAGCACGCGCGCGCCGGCCAAAGGATTTCGGGCTGGCGCGCGACCAATCCATCCCCTGTCAGATATTACCCGTTGGGTTGACGTATTGATTTGAGGGGGCTCTCCGAGCCTCCACCATTGCTGCCCGGGCCGGCTCCCGAGACCCCGACCTGGGTTATGATGCTCGTCGGTTTCGCCGGCCTCTGTGGCCTGCAATGTTGCGGACAACGGCGCTCATCCTCCGCTCTCATCATCAGACTGGAAGACCCCGAAGAGGCGGCCCTCGCATCGTTTGACCCGCATGAGCGCGCCCGCGCCTCCGGATCAGCGCCATCTGGGCCCTGGCGCCGCGACTCGAAGGCCGGTAAGCCCCGCCTGGGTATAAGTACTGAGCCCGCGATCCCAGGCCCAAGCTTGGAAACGCGCTGCGGCGCCCTAGATTGGGGCGCCCCGGGCGGCGTGGGGTCGAAGCTTGAGGACTGAGGGCTCAGCGGCGCATGGACGATCTTCTTCGCCTGGCCGAAGACCCCAACGCATGGGCGGCGCTCGCGACCCTGATCGCCATGGAGGTCGTGCTCGGCCTCGACAATCTGGTGTTCATCGCGCTGCTCACGAACCGGATCGACGAACGCCGGCGGGGCCTCGCGCGCAAGCTCGGCCTGTCGCTGGCGCTCCTGTTCCGCCTGGCGCTGCTCGCTTCGGCCTCGTGGCTCGTGCATTTCACCGAGCCGCTGGGCACGGTGCTCGGCCGCTCGTTTTCCGTCCGCGATCTGCTGTTGCTGGCGGGCGGCCTGTTCCTGGTCTGGAAGGCGACGAGCGAAATCCACCACCGCGTCGATCCCGATGATGAGGCCGAGAAAAAGCCCGCTTCGCCACTCGGCCTGATCTCCGGCCTGATCCAGATCATCATGATCGACATCGTCTTTTCGGTCGACAGCATCATCACGGCCGTCGGCATGACGGAGTATTTTCCGATCATGGTCGTGGCCGTCGTGGTGGCGGTCGGGGTGATGATGGTCGCCGTGGGGCCGCTGGCGGCGTTCATTCACCGCAATCCGACCGTTTTGATGCTGGCGCTGAGCTTTCTTTTGATGATCGGCATGACGCTGATCGCCGACGGTTTCGGCTTTCATATCGAAAGAGGCTATATTTACGCCGCGATGTTTTTTTCCTCTGTGGTCGAGACGCTCAACGTCTTGGCGCGACGCAAGCCCAGGCGACGGACATGATTGTGAGCTCTCTCATCCTCTTCGCCGCCGGGGGCCTGATGGCCGGGGTCGCGGTGCTCGTCGCCGCGAGGTAAGGCCGTGTCGGATCTGCTCGCGATCGGCGAAGCGCTGGTCGAACTCAACCAGCCGGAGGACGGCGCACCCTTCGTGCAGGGGTTCGGCGGCGACACCTCGAACGCCATGATCGCGGCGGCGCGGCTTGGCGCCGACGCCGCCTATTTCACCGCCATCGGCGCCGACCGGTTCGGTCAGGCGCTGACCGAGCTTTGGCTCAACGAAGGCGTCGACGCGAGCCGGATCGTGGTCAACGGCGGCGCTCATACCGGGCTTTATTTCGTCACCCATGGCGCGCAAGGCCATGAGTTCTCCTACATGCGCGCAGGCTCGGCGGCGAGCCGAATCGGCGAGACCGACCTGCCGGTCGACCGCATCCGCGAGACGAAAATCCTGCACATTTCCGGGATCAGCCAGGCGATCTCTTCGTCCGCCGCTGACGCCGCGTTCGCCGCGATCGACATCGCGCACGACGCCAAGCGGCTCATCTCCTATGATCCGAATCTGAGGCTGAAGCTGTGGCCTTTGCGCCGCGCGCGGGCGATCATTCACGAGGCGATGCGGGCGTGCGACATCGCGCTGCCGGGCCTCGACGACGCTGAAGCGCTGACCGGCTTGAGAGATCCAGACGCCATTGCAAGTTTCTACCTCGAACTCGGCGCGCGCGTGGTCGTGGTGAAGATGGGCCGTGGCGGGGCGCTGGCGGCGACGGCCAAGGCGCGCGAGCGGATCTATTCGCATGGCGTCAAGGCCGTCGACGCTACCGGAGCGGGCGACTGCTTCGACGGCGCTTTCCTCGCCGAATATGTGCGGCACGGCGACGCCTTCGCCGCCGCCCGCTTCGCCAATGTGGCGGCGGCGCTTTCGACCTTGGGCTACGGCGCGGTCGCCCCGTTGCCGAGACGCGAGGAGGTTGAAGCGGTGATGGCGGCGCGCATACAATGACGCCGTTCTTCCCCAGTCCCTCATTGGCCGCCGCCTATATCCTCGCCTGCTTCCTGCTCGCCGCGACGCCTGGCGCGGACATGGCGCTCTTTCTGTCACGCACGCTCGCCGGCGGCAGGGCGCAAGGTTTCGCCGCGCAAGCGGGCGCGAATGTCGGGCTTGTCGTCCACACGTTCGCGGCTGCGCTTGGACTTTCCGCGCTGCTCGCGGCTTCGGCCGAGGCCTACGAGGCGGTGAAGATCGGCGGTGCGCTCTATCTGCTGTGGCTTGCCTGGCGCGCGGTCCGCCATGGCTCTATGCTCAAGCTGAGGACCGACGCTTCGATGCGTGGAGGCTTGCGCGGCGCGTTCGCGAACGGCCTCTTCATCAACCTCACCAATCCGAAGATCGTTCTCTTCTTCGTGACTTTCCTGCCGCAGTTCATCAGCGCGAGCGATCCGCATGCGAGCATGAAGCTGTTCGTGCTGGGCTTCGGCTTCATCGCGATCACGACCGCGGTGAACGCGATCGTCGTGCTTGTGGCGGGCCACTTTGTCGCGGCGGCGAAGCGCAACCCGCGCGCCTTGCGGATCTTCGACTATGGCTTCGCCGCGCTCATGAGCGCCTTCGCGGGGCGTCTTCTCTGGAGCGAGACGAGATAGGAGCGCCGTCATGGACCTTTCGGCTTTCCGCGCCTCGCTCACGGCCGCCGAGGCGCCGCAAGCGTTGAGCCCGGCCTTGCGTGCGCTGTGGCTCGACGCGCGGGGGAACTGGGACGGCGCGCACGCCGCCGCGCAGGCCGACGAGGGCGGGGCGGGGGACTGGGTGCACGCCTATCTGCATCGCAAGGAGGGCGATTCCGGCAACGCCGCCTATTGGTACCGCCGCGCGCGCAAGCCGGTCTGCAAAACTTCACTCGACGAAGAATGGGCGGCGATCGCCGACGCGCTTCTGAAGGGCGAGGGCTAGAAGCGTGCCGCGATTTGGTCGAACCACCGCCGTCATTGCGAGGATAGGGCGTCGAAAGACGCCCGTCCTTCCGGACGGGCTATGGCGAAGCAATCCAGGGGAACGTAGGGCGCCCTTCGTTCTCTGGATTGCTTCGCCGCAATAGCCCGTCGAAAGACGGGCGTCCTTCGACGCCCCATGGCTCCTCGCAATGACGTTTCCATCCCAAGGCCGATTGCTCCAGCAGTAGTCACTGGTTCGTATTAGGGGAGTTTAAGCCAATGCCTGTCATTGTCGCCTTCGGCGATTCCAACACCTGGGGTTACGATCCCGCAACCGGGGGACGATTTCCGCGCGCGCAGCGATGGCCGAGCGTCTTGCAGCGCGAGCTCGGTCCGGATTTTGAGGTGATCGCCGAGGGGCTCAACGGCCGCACGACGGTCCACGACGATCCGATCGAACCCTATCGCTGCGGCGCCGATGCGCTGCCGCCCTGCCTCATGAGCCATGCGCCGATCGACCTCTTGATCCTCTCGCTTGGCTGCAACGACTTGAAGAAGCGGTTCTCCGTTTCCGCCTTCGACATCGCGGAAGGCGCGGGCCGCCTCATCTTTCTCACCCGCGCCTATGGGCAAGGCCTGGAAGGCCGCCCGCCGAAAATCCTTTTGATTGCGCCGCCGCCGATCGCCAAGCTCACCGACTACGCGGAAATGTTCGAGGGCGGCCAGGAAAAGTCCGTTCTCCTCGGCCAGCGCTATCGCGATATCGCGGAACGCGAGGGCGTCGCCTTCCTGGACGCCGGCGCGGTCATCCGATGTTCGGATCTCGACGGCATCCACTACGAGGTCGATCAGCATGAATTGCTCGGCCTCGCCGTGGCGGAGGCGATTCGCGAAGCGCTTGCCCCTCCTGCGGTCTCCATAGAATAGGCCGATGATCGCCGCGCTGCCGCCACTGACCGGCGGAAGCGGGCTCTCTCCGAACATCGTTGCGCGGCCAAGCGCGTGCGTCTAATGCAAGCGGCAAAGCTTCCTCCGCCATGGACATTCCCCTTTGAGCGTCGACGCGGACACTGACGCGCTTGCCACGCGCGATCTTCTGCTCTCCGCCGCGCGCGAGGCCGGAGCGCTGGCGCTCGAATATTTCAATCCCGGCGCCCGAACCTCCGCTCACGTCGTGACCAAAGCCGGCGGATCGCCAGTCTCGGACGCCGATCTTGCTGCGGATTTGCTTCTGAAGCGCCGCTTGCAGGCGGCCTTGCCCGACGCCGGCTGGCTCTCCGAGGAGACGGTCGACGATTTCGAGCGGCTTTCACGCCGCAGCCTCATCGTCGTCGATCCGATCGACGGCACGCGCGCGTTCGTGACTGGCGATCCGCGCTGGGCGGTCTCGGTGGCGCTGGTCGTTGACGGGCGCCCGGTCGCGGGCGTGGTCTACGCGCCGGCCCTCGACGAGACCTATGCGGCGGCGCGTGGCGCGGGCGCAACGTTCAACGGCGCGACTCTCCCACCCACCGCCGGCTGGCCGCCGCGCGTCGCCGCCGGCCCCAAGCTCGTCATCGAGGCGATGGCGGGCGAGCTCGGCGCCTTGATCGAGATCGTTCCGCGTGTGCCCGCGCTCGCCTACCGACTGTGCCTGATGGCGCGCGGCGCGATCGATTTCGCGGTCTCGGCCGCAAACTCGAGTGACTGGGACATCGCCGCGGCCGATATCCTGCTCGAGGAATCGGGCGCGCGCCTCATCGACGCCTCGGGCGAGCGGCTCCGCTACAATTCCCGGCAGGTGCGCCGTGGCGCGCTCCTTGCTGCGTCGGACGCGGCGGCGCCCCGGCTCATCAAGGGGTTTCGCATCGCCACCGGCTCCCCGCCAAACTGACTGGCGGCGGTTTTCGGACGCTTGCGTTTTCACCGCCGCGAGGGCAAAGGGCCAACTCGCCGGGCCGCGGCTCTCCGCGCGCACCTCAAGGAAATGTGATCCATGACCCCTCCCGACGCGAAGGCCCAAGACGAGGCAAAGCCGCAGCGCCTGCACCTGGTGTTCGGCGGCGAATTGAAATCGCTGGAAAGCCACGAATTTCGTGATCCCGGGAAGCTCGACATCGTCGGCATCTTTCCCGACTACGCCAGCGCCGAGCGAGCCTGGCGCGCCAAGGCGCAAGCGACGGTCGACCAGCGCGCAAACGCGCTATTACATCGTCCATCTGCATCGTCTGCTCGAGCCCGACCTCGGTTCCTCCGACCCGGACGGCCTGAGCGCCGCATGGCGAGGCGAATAGGCAGATCGCAATGGGCGCAGGAGGCGATCGGCTTCGGGCTTGCGACCTATTTGTCGTTCGTTCGCACCACGAGCCGGTTCACCACGGTTCCCGAGACGTGGACGCCTATATCAAGGACGACCTGCCGCTCATCTCGGCAATGTGGCATGGCCAGCATTTGATGATGCCTTTCGCCCGGCCCGTGACCATGGATCGGCTCGCGGTGCTCATCTCCCGTCATGAAGACGCCGGCGCCCAGGCTTTCGCCGCCGAACGTCTCGGGATAACGCCGGTGCGCGGCTCGGGCGGGCCAGCCGATCGCAACTATTACAAGGGCGGCGCCCCGGCGATGCGCGAACTCCTGCGCCAGCTCGAATCCGGCTCATCGGTTGCGATGACCGCCGATGTGCCCAAGCGCGCGCGTTGCGGGACGGGGAATCGTGACGCTCGCCAAACTCTCCGGACGGCCGATCGTTCCGACCGCCGCGGTCATGAGCCGGCGTGTTCAGTTCAACACCTGGGATCGCGCCTCGCTCGGACTGCCCTTCGGGCGCGCAATCATCGTCGTCGGCGACTTCATCCGTGTTTCGCCGAACGCCGATGAAGAGGAGATGGAAGCCGCGCGGCTCGCGGTCGAGCGCGGGCTCGACGAGGTGCACCGGCAAGGCTACGCCATGGTCGGCGCAAGCGACCCGGGCGCCGATCTCAGACCGCGATGACCGCTCCGCTCTCGCTCATTGGCTATCGATGGGCCTCGTTCCTGGCGACGCCGTTGGCCGGCCCGATCCTGGCGATGCGCCTTAAGCGCGGCAAGGAGGATTCGCGACGGATGAGCGAGCGGCGCGGCCTGAGCGGCCTCGTCCGTCCGCCGGGCCCGCTCGTCTGGCTGCATGGCGCGAGCGTCGGCGAAGCCGGCGTGCTGCTGCCGTTCGTCGAGCGCATCACGCGCATGGGCGCGACCGCGCTGGTGACCACGACGACGGTGACCTCGGCCGCGATGCTCGCGCAACGCCTGCCGGCCGGCGCGCTGCATCAATATGCGCCGCTCGACAGTCCGGTGTTCGTGCGGCGGTTCATCAAGCGCTGGCGTCCCGACGCGGCGCTGGTGGCGGAAAGCGAGCTCTGGCCCAATATGATCGTCGAACTGAAGCGTTCGAAATCGCGCCTGGCGATGATCAATGGGCGGATCAGCGAGCGGTCGTTCCGCCGATGGGGGAAGGCGCCGCGCTTCATCGCCGCGCTGCTGGCGGAGTTCGACGTATGCCTCGCGCGCAGCGAAGCGGACGGCGATCGTCTCTCGACGCTCGGCGCGCCGAACGTCCTGGTCGCCGGCGACATCAAGTTCGACGCGCCGACGCTGCCGGCCGACCGGCGCGAGCTGGCCGAGCTCGCGGGCCTCACGTCTGGACGCCAGATGTGGATCGCCGCCTCGACCCACGAGGGCGAAGAGAAGATCGCGGCGGCCGCGCACAAGCGCTTCGCCCAGTGTTTCCCGACGCGCTGACCCTGATCGCGCCGCGCCATCCCGAACGGGGCGAGTGGATCTTGCGGCAATTGGAGGAGCAGGGCCTCAGCTGCGCGCTGCGCTCGCGCGGCGAGACGATCAGTCCGGGGACTGCGGTTTACATCTGCGACACGATCGGTGAGCTCGGGCTTTTCTATCGCCTGGCCGGGGTGGTGTTCGTCGGCAAGTCCTTCGTCGCCGGCGGCGGGCAAAATCCGATCGAGCCTGCCCGGCTCGCCTCAGCCATTCTGCACGGGCCGATGGTCGGGAATTTCGCCGACGCTTACGCGGCGCTCGACGAGGCCGGCGGCGCGCTTACCGTCGCGCGCCCGGAGGACATGGGCGAGACGCTGATCGCGCTCTTCGCCAATGCGGCGCGGCTGCGCGCCATGGCCCGCGCGGCCGGCGATACGGTCGAGCGGCGCGCGGGGGCGGTCGACCGCTCGATGGGCGCGCTGAGAGGCCTGTTGCCATCCGCCGGGGCGGCTCGGTGAAGGCCCCGCGTTTCTGGGGCAAACCGAGACCAACTCTGCTTGCCCGCTTGCTCCAGCCGACCGGTTGGGTCTACGGACGAGCG
>CAVPPX010000038.1:0-38553 GCA_963707355.1 uncultured Alphaproteobacteria bacterium
TCCCAGCGCCTCCGGGCCGTCGCGACGCCAAAGTCGTGTAGGACTGGCGTAGCCCTGAGGAAAAGACGACGCCGAAATCAGGATGGGACGAAGCGCCATGGCGACCATCAGTCCTTCGACGGCCGAAATTGTCAGGCAGAGCGGCGCCATTCCCGGCGCCGAATACCTGCTCGAGGTTTCGAATGTGCGCAAGGCCTTCCCGGGCGTGCTCGCGCTCGACGACGTGTCATTCCGGCTGAAGCGCGGTCACGTCCATGCGCTCATGGGCGAGAACGGCGCAGGCAAGTCGACGCTGATGAAGATCATCGCCGGGATCTACACGCCCGATTCCGGCTCCTTCAAACTCAAGGGGCAGGAGATCAAGCTGACATCGCCCCTCGACGCCCTGCAGTACGGCATCGCCATGATCCATCAGGAGCTCAACTTGATGGATCACATGACGGTCGCCGAGAACATCTGGATTCGCCGCGAGCCTCTGAACAGGCTCGGCTTCGTGCGTCATGAGGAGATGCGGCGGCGCACGCAAGAATTGTTCGAACGCCTCGACATTCCCCTTCATCCTGAGACGGAAGTGCGTGACCTCTCGGTCGCCAACCGGCAGATGGTCGAGATTGCGAAGGCCGTGTCGTACGATTCCGACATCCTGATCATGGATGAGCCGACCTCGACGCTGACGGAACGCGAGGTCGAGCACCTGTTCCGGATCATCCGTTCGCTCAAGGATCACGGCACGGGTATCATCTACATCACCCACAAGATGAACGAACTGTTTGAGATCGCCGACGAAGTGTCGGTGTTCCGTGACGGACGATTCGTCGGCGAGCATAAGGCCTCGGATGTTACGCGCGACGAAATCATCAAGCTCATGGTCGGGCGCGAGATCACTCAGATGTTCCCGAAAGAGGTTGCGCCGATCGGCGACGTCGCCTTGTCGGTGAGAGACCTCTGCCTCGAAGGCAAGTTCCGTGGCGTGTCGTTCGATCTGCGCAAGGGAGAAATTCTCGGAGTGGCCGGCCTCGTGGGTTCGGGGCGCAGCAACGTCGCGGAGACGCTGTTCGGCGTGACGCCGGCAACCTCCGGCGCGATCCAGATCGACGGCAAAGAGATCGCGGTCACGAACCCCGGCGTCGCCATGGACGCCGGCATGGCCTTCCTGACCGAGGACCGCAAGGCGAGCGGTTGTTTCCTGCTCCTCGACATCATGGCGAACATGCAGATCGCGCTGCTGCGCCACGGTCATGCGACCGCAGGCTTCGTCAACGAGCGCAAGATCGAAGCGCTCTGCCAGCAGCAGAAGAACCGCCTGCGCGTGCGAACGCCGGATCTCGAAGAGCCGATCATCAATCTCTCAGGCGGCAATCAGCAGAAAGTGCTGATTGCGCGCTGGTTGCTGACCCGGCCGAAAATCCTCATCCTCGACGAGCCGACGCGCGGCATCGACGTCGGCGCCAAGGCCGAGATCCATAAGCTGATCACTGAACTGGCCGTACAGGGCGTGGCGGTGTTCATGATTTCGTCGGAGCTGCCGGAGGTCCTGGGGATGAGCGACCGGATCCTCGTGATGCACGAAGGTCGGATGACCGGCATCGTCGACCGCAAGGACGCAACTCAGGTCCGGATCATGGAGCTCGCATCGCAATAGCGCCGAAGGCTCGAGGAGACAACCCCCGTGGCCACCGACATCTCGACAGCCGCCCCGACCTCCGAAGTCAGAAAAGCTGGACGCCGTCGCTTCCCGCCCGAACTCAGCATCCTCGCGGTCATGATCGGCATGATGCTCTTGTTCGAAGTCCTGGGCTGGATCTTCGTCGGGCAAAGCTTCATCGCCAATCCGCTGAGACTCAGGATCATGATCCTGCAGGAAGCGGAGATCGGCATCATCGCCGTCGGCGTCACCCAGGTCATCATCATGGGCGGCATCGATCTGTCGTCGGGATCTGTCGTCGGCATGACGGCGATGGTCGCAGCGAGCCTTGCGCAGGTCGCTGGCTACACGCACGCGATCTACCCGAGCCTCACGGGTCTCAACCCGATCTTTCCGGTGGCCGCGGGTCTGGTGTGCGGACTGATCGCGGGATTGATCAACGGCTCGCTGATTGCGCTAACCAAAATCCCGCCCTTCATCGCGACGCTCGGAATGATGGTGTCCGCGCGCGGAGTCGCCGACTGGTACACGAACGGCCAGCCGATCGGCAATCTCTCCGACAGCTTCGCGGCTATCGGCGCGGGCTGGTGGCCCGTCATCATCTTCCTTGGCGTCGCCTTCATCTTTCACATCGCGCTGCGCTACACCCGCTACGGCAAGTTCACATACGCGATTGGCGCCAATCCGCTCGCGGCGCGCGTCTCCGGCATCAACGTCGAGCGCCACGTGATCATCGTCTATATGATCGCAGGACTGCTCTCCGGTCTCTCCGGCATCGTGCACACCGCGCGCGCCATCAGCGGCCAGGCCGGGGTCGGCGTCGGCTTCGAACTGGACGCGATCGCCGCGGCCGTTATCGGCGGAACCTCGCTCTCGGGCGGCGTCGGCCGCATGACCGGAACGGTGATCGGCGCGGTCATCCTCGGGATCCTGACGTCAGGCTTCACGTTCCTCAACGTCGACGCGCACTATCAGGAGATCATCAAGGGCGGCGTCATCGTTGCGGCGGTGGTGGCCGATCAGTACCGCCAGCGCCGACGCAAGGGCGCGTGAACGATGTCGAGATCGAAGCCATTTGCTGACCGAAGAGGGGGGGAAATAAAAAAAAAAAAAAAAAAAAAAAAAAAAAAAAAAAAAAAAAAAAAAAAAAAAAAAAATTTTTTTTTTTTTTTTTTTTTTTTTTGCTGACCTGATCTTGAGGCCGGCGGGCCGATCAGGGCCGCATCATCGCCACAGCGACGTCGCGATAGATGAGGGCGGCGCGAGCGAGATCGTCCTTCGGGACATATTCGTCGGGCTGGTGAGCGACGTCGAGCGAGCCAGGGCCAAGCACGATGCCCACGGCGCCAACGTCATGAAAGTGAACAAGATCGCACCCGCCCGTCAGCCCGCCCGGCTGCGGAAACGTCACGCCATGCGCGCGGGAGATGGCGACCGCTTCGCGCACGAGCGGCTCGTCGAGCGCGGTCTCCGTCGACCCGGCCTTCGTGCGGATCGCCGCGATCTCCGCGTCCACGCCGTGGTCGCGCTTCGCGCGCGTGAGCAGAGCCTGCAAGTCGTCCAGCGCGTCGTCGAGCGTCTCGCCCGGCAGCAGGCGCCGGTCGAGCACCATTTCGCAATTCTCGGGGATGACGTTATCCCCGATCCCGCCCGCAATACGGGTCACCGACAGACTGGCGTGGCCGACCAGGGGATGGTTGAGGGCCCTCAATTCGCGATCGCGCGCATCGAACAGGGACGTGAGCTGGCTCGCGGCGAGGATCGCATTCACGCCAAGCTCCGGACGGCCGGAATGCGCGGCTTTGCCTTTGGCGCGGATAAGCGGGCGCAGACAACCCTTGTGCGCGGCGAAGACGGCGTTGTTGGTCGGCTCGCCAATAACGATCAAGTCAGGCCTCGGCTGCTCTTTCGCGAGCGCCCTCGAGCCGCCGCCGTTGATCTCCTCGTCGGCGACGAACATCATGATCAGCGTGCCGCGCCAGCGGTCTCGCTGCAACGCGAGGAGCCGCCCGGCCTCGGCCATGGCCACGATCGGTCCCTTGGCGTCACAAGCGCCTCGGCCGAACAGCTTGCCGTCGCGCTCCGTCAGACGAAACGGATCGCTGGTCCAGCCGCCCCCGACCGGAACGGTGTCCATATGCGAGTTGAAGGCGAAACAGGGTCCGTCGCCATTGTCGATCCGCCCAACGACATTGGCGCGGCCGTCTCCAACCGGGCGAACCTCGGTAGCGAAGCCGATGGCCTCGAGCTCGGACGCAAGCAGGGCGGCGGCCTCGACCTCCCGTCCCGGCGGGTTCTGCGTGTCGATGGCGACGAGCCGTTCAAGCAGGCCAGTGAGGCGAGCGACATCGGGCGCGGGCGCGAGGGTCGCAAGGCTCACTGCACTTTCCCTCTGGCCGCGACTTCGATAGAAGGTTTCGACCCGTCCCTGCCGCGCCGCATAGATCCGATCGAACAGGTTCGTCACCACGCAGGCGTGGTTGGGAATGATCGGTGACGAGCTCGCCGATCTTGGGCTCTCCCGAGCCTGGCGGCGCACGCACATGTCCGTGCTCTTCGCTCGAGCCATAGATCTCCCAGTCGGGATGCTCGAGGATGCGACCGTAGCCGTTGAAGCCCGAGCAGATCGGACGACAGGGTCTTCGATCCGGCGTCGATGACGCAACGATCCGGCGCTGCGTGCGACACGACTCTCGCGTGGACCCTGAGCGCGCAATCGGCCAGCGAGCCGAAGCCATGCGATCTCGACGAGGGATGCGGTCGCTATAGATGTAGGTCCCGGGCCGGTGCTCCGTCGCGACGGTCACTTCATGGGCGCTGTAGAGATCGGGCGTTCCGCCGTTGCTGACGGTCTCGACGGCGAGGCCGGAGCGCTTGCAGAGATCGACCGCCTCGGTCAGCCAGGCGTTGGTCTTCGCTGTGGAGTTCTTTGGCGGATAGGTCATGAGCCCTTTGAATTTGAGTCCGGGCGCGCGATCGACCGCCTGCGCCAGCGTGACGGCGTCGGCCGGCGAGGTGACGCCGCAACGCTGCGCGCCCGTGTCGCATTCGACCAGCACCGGCAGCTCAAGCCCAGCGCGGGACATGGCGGACGACAGGCCTTCGACCGTTTCCTTCGAGTCCGCCACGACCTTGATGATCGGACCTACGGGCGAGGGCCACGAGGCGGTCGAGCTTGGTCTGGCCGATGAGGTTGTAGGTCAGCAGGATGTCGGCGATGCCCAGCGTCGACCATGACCTCGGCCTCGCCGAGCTTCTGGCAATTGACGCCCTTCGCGCCGAGCTTGATCTGCAGGTGGGCGAATTCCGGAATCTTATGGGTCTTGATATGCGGGCGAAGGCTAAGCCCATGACGGTCGAGATAGGTCTGACAGCGCCGGAGATTGTTCTCCATCACGTCGAGATCGACCACCGCGCAGGGCGTATCCAAGTCCTGGACAAGCAACTTTCTTACTCCTTCGAGGCCGCGGAGCCCGCGCGCGTTCTCAGCGCGACTGGTCGCGGCCCGACAATGGCAGCATAGCCAAAATCAGGCAGCCGAGGATGACGCTGCGCCAGCCCTCCGAGGCGTTCACGACGGTGATCAGCGCCGTCATCGTCACCAGCAGCACCGCTCCGGCGATCGTGCCAAGATACGAGCCTTGTCCGCCAAGGATCGAGGTGCCGCCCAGCACGACCGCCGCGATCGACGACAACAAATACGGGTCGCCGATGCCGACATAGCCCTGCCCATTCATCGACAGGAGGAGAAGGCCCGCGAGGCCGGCGCAGAACCCCGAGATGACGTAAGTGGCCAGCGTCAGTCGGCGAATCGGCACGCCCGACAGGCGGCTGACCAGCGGATTGGCGCCGATGGCGAAGATGAGCGAACCGCTGCGCGTTCCATGCAGCCAGAACAGGCAAACGGCGGCCACGAAAGCCCAAAGGATGATGCTGACCGAAATGGTGAGAAAGTGGGTCGAGCCCAGCCAATCGAGCGAGGGATTGGTGACCGAGATCGCGCTTCCGCCGGCAATCAGGATCAGAAGCCCTTGCAGGATCGTCGCCATGGCCAAGCGTCATGATCAGCGGCGGCAGACCCAGATAGCCGATGCCGAGCCCGTTCACCGCGCCGATTCCGGCGGCGACGAGAAGCGCGAGCGCAATCGCGCCGAGCCCCGTGGCGTCGCCGTCGAAAGTCACCAGCGGCAGAATGATGGCGGTGACGGTGATGATCGCGCTCACCGAAAGATCGATCCCGCCGCCGATCACGGCGATCGTCTGGCCGATCCCGACGAGGCCGATCACCGCGGCGAGTTCGACGATATAGCGCAGGTGGGCGTAGGCGCCGAAGCCCGCGATCAAGAGCGAGGCGGCGATCCATAGCGATCGCGACAATCGCGTAGGCGACGAGCGAGCGGCTGTACGTGGCCGCAAAGCGCTGCAAGCGCAGGACCGCGTTCAAGACGCCCTCCGCAAAGAGGCGCGGATCAAGGGCAGCGCGACCGTCGCCACGATGATCAATCCCTGGACGACATATTGCGCCACCAAAGGCAGGCCCATGAAGAACATGACGTTGATCAGGATGCTCATGAGCAGGCTGCCCGCGAGCGCCCCGCGCATGGCGCCCTGTCCGCCGAGAAACCCGACCCCGCCAAGCACCGCAGCGGCGATGGCGGAAAGCGTCAGCGGTTCGCCGATCAGGGGATCGCCCGAGCCGGTCTGCGCGGCCACATAGAGGCCGGTGAAGGCCTGAAGAATGCCGCTGATGATGTAGGCGCTCATGCGCACGGTCGTGACGCCGACCCCGGAGCGATACGCGCCTTCGGCATTGTCGCCGACTGCGATCAGTCCGATGCCCAAGGGCGTCGCTTGATAGAGCTTCCATAAGATGACGAGCAGCACGAGCAGAACCGCCGCGGTCGGATGAGAACCGGCGAGGAATTCCGACAGGGACGGAGGCACGAATCCGCCAGGCCGCGGCATGATGAGCAGCGCAACTCCGCGCAAGACGAACGAGAGCGCCAGCGTGACGATGATCGCCGGGTATCGGCCAATCGCGACGAAAGCGCCGACGATCGCGCCTACGCCCGTGCCAAGCGCGAGGAGCGCGAGGACGCCGCCGAAAATCCCCAGCGGCCCCTGCATGGTGGACGCGGCCACCACCGAGCCGAGGCTGACCATCGGGCCCACGGAAAGATCGATACCGCCGGTCAGCATGACGATGGTTTCCGCCGCCGCGACCATCGCCGTCGGGAACCAGCCCTGGACGAACTTGGCCATCGCGCCCACGGACAAAATGCCGGGAAACAAGATTGCGTAGATCACCGCGAACGCGGCGAGGACGAGGAACAGCGCGCCGAGGCCTTCGTTACGCCGCCACTGGATCGCCCAATAGAGGCGCGTTCCCTGACCCAGCATCAAACCGCTTCCCCGTGCAGCGTCGGCGCTTTTCGCACGCCCATGGCGGCCGCTACGATCGCTTCCTCCG
Source organism: uncultured Alphaproteobacteria bacterium (assembly GCA_963707355.1). Lineage (GTDB taxonomy): Bacteria > Pseudomonadota > Alphaproteobacteria > Rhizobiales > Beijerinckiaceae > Roseiarcus. The sequence goes on from CAVPPX010000038.1 coordinate 7,116, forward strand.
AGGCCTCGGCGTGCGGCAGAGTGGCGGCCACTCTGCCCTTGTTGAACACCATGACGCGATCGCAAAGATGGACCAGTTCGGGCGTGTCGGAGCTGAGCAGGACAACCGCTTTGCCCTCCGCCGCCATTGCGCGCAGCGCGAGGTAGATCTCGCGCTTGGTCTCGACGTCGACGCCGCGCGTCGGATCATTCAGAAGCAAAACCGACGGCTCGAGCGCCAGCCATTTCGAGAGCGCGACCTTCTGCTGGTTTCCGCCGGAGAGCGCCTGCGCCGGCCGCCGCCGGTCGCCTCGAATATTGAGCCGCTGCGCGAGACGTTCGGTGATTGCGTTCTCCTGCGCTCCCTTGCGGCGCTCGGCGCTGTGACTGGCGAACAACGGCAGGAGCAGATTGAAGTCGATCGAGTGCGGCAGAAGCAGGCCTTCCTTACGCCGATCGGCCGGAACGTAGGCGACGCCGAATGCGTTGGCGTCGGCGACTTTTGCGAAGGGCTCGCTGCGCACGGCGGCGCCATTGGCGAACACGCGGAACTCAGCGGCCTCGGCGCGAATCGGCGCCGTAAAGGCCCATCATGAAGTCTTCCTGCCCATGCCCGACGAGGCCGCCGATCCCGAAGATTTCTCCGCGATGGAGCGCGAAATCGACGTCAACCGCCCCCCCGGCGCGAAAGCCTTTCGTCTCCAGGACGAGAGCGCCTGATGCGCGCGAGACGTAAGGCGGAAACAAGTTCCGCGGGTCGCGGCCAACCATCAGGCGAATGAGGCCGTCGGGATCAAGCCCGGCCAAGGGGCGATCGGCGGTGACCGATCCGTCTTTCAGAACGGTAACGTAGTCGCAGAAGTCGAGGATCTCATTGAGCCGGTGCGAGATATAGAGAATGGCTACGCCACGGTCGCGCAGACGACGAACAAGCTTCATCAGTATCGCCACGTCCGGCGCCAGAGAGCGATGACGTCGGTTCGTCCAGGATGAGGACGCGCGGCTTGATGAAGAGCGCCTTGGCGATTTCGACGATCTGCCGGCGGCCGAGCGGCAGTCGGCCCACTGGCGTATCCGGCGATTCGATGAGCTCGAGTTCCTTGCCGATCTCCGCGACTGCGGCGGCCAGGCGCCCGTAATCGACAACACCGCCCCGGCGAGGGTAAGCGCCAAGGCCGATGTTTTCCGCAATGGAAAGATGGGGCGCGAGACTCAGTTCCTGCTGCACCACGGCGATGCCGAGCTGATGCGCCTCCTGCTGGCGTCAAAGAAGCGATCGGACGGCCATCGACCAGGATCTCACCGCCGTCGGACCGGAGCGTGCCCGACAGCAGGTTGATCAGCGTGCTCTTGCCCGCTCCATTTTCGCCGAGCAGGGCGTGAATGCGGCCCGCGACGAGCTCGATCGAGACCTCGCGAAGGACGGGATTGCCGAAGAAAGCCTTCGAGACGCTCCGCGCTTCAAGGATCGTCTGATCCACGCCCATTTCGCCGCGCTGTTGTATGGCGCGAAGCTACTTCTTCAGGCTCTTCGCGATCAGCTCGTCGAACAGCTTCGTATCGTAAGGCGAATAGATGTAGCCGTCCGCCGCGAAGTCCTTGGCTCGGGCGAGGTAGCCGTCGAGATTGGCCTCGTCGATGATCGGCAGGGGCACGTCAATGTAGGCCGGGATGTCATCGCCCTGCAAAGCCTTAACGGCCGCGTAGACCGCGAAGGCCGCGAGCCAATTCGGCTGCTGCGTCGCCCAGGCGGTGAGCTTCTTCTGCTTCCACATCTCGAGGAATGGCCGATAGTTCTCGCCTGTGATCGGAACGAGCTTGCGGCCCTGCTTCTCGAACGCGGTCACCGCTCCGGCCGAGAGCGCCCCGCCCTGGCTCCAGACCCCGTCGATCTGAGGATTGCTGAAGAGCAGGTTGGTGACGGCTTCTTGCGCCGGCGCGGCGTTATACGGCGTGTTGGTCTCCGCCAGAATCTTGATGCCCGGATTGGCCTTGAACACCGGCTCGGCGCCTTTGCGCCGATCGTCGCTGACCGAGACGCCGGCAGGGCCGTTCAAGACGAGAATGTTGCCTTTGCCGTTGAGCTGCTTGACCAGCCATTCCGCAGCGAGCTTGCCCCATTGTTGCTGATCGGTGTCAATCTTCGTGGTCAGGTCCTTGGTGTCGACAAGGCTGTCGAAATTGGTGACCGCGATTCCCTTCGAGCAGGCGTCGGCGATGACACGATCGAGCGCGGTGGCCGACCCGGCGTCGACGATGATCGCATCGAGCTTGGCGTCGATCATCGACTGGATCTGCTGGATCTGCGTGTTGGCGTTGCCCTGGGCGTCGGTGATCGTCAGGCTATCGACCAGGCCCTGCTTCTTCAGCACGTTCGCCATATCCTCGATGGTGCCGGTCGTCTCCTTCATCCATGTCGGGATCGAATAGATGTTGGCCCAGCCGATCTTGAAGGGCGCCTTGTGCTCGCCCTTGATGCAATTGGCCGCCGCAAGTGCGGAACCCGCGCTTGCAAGCTGCAAGAGGGCGAGACCGGCCGCGACCACAGACGCGAGGCTAGCCTGCGCAAAATTCATCTTGTTCATGTCAGCGTTCTCCGTTCGCGAGTGTCGCTTGCCTGATCCGGGTCCGCGTCAACCACCCCTCGATGTCGCGTCGCCCCGCCGTCCCCCAACCGCCAAATGGCGTATGCGCACGTTAGCGATCCGCGTTTCGATAAGTCAACGCGCCCATGCTTGCGCGACGGGACCGGACGATTGTAGGCGGAAGTCAGGCAGGTCGTACGATCACCGATGCGGCGGTAATTGAAAATCACACTTGACCCGTGGAGCTTCGAGCATGGCCGGACTGTATCGCGGACCGATCATAGACCCGCATATTCATCTTTGGGATCTGGGCATGGACCGGCATCCATGGCTTCGCCCCACCGGAGGCGCCATTCAGGCGCTTGGGGATCTCGCGCCGATCCGACGAAATTATCTCGTCGATGATTACCGGCGCGATGCCGCCAATCAGAACGTCGTCGCCACCGTGCACATAGAAGCCGCCTGGGACCGCGCCGACGATCCGCTGGCGGAGATCGAGTGGCTGGAGACGCTCGACAAGTCGTCAGGCGTCGCCATCCGTTACATCGGCTTCGCTGACCTCACGGCCCCGAACGCGGCGGCAAGGCTTGACCGCCTCGCCGAGGTGAAGCGCTGCGTCGGCGTCCGGCAGATGCTGAGCTGGCATCCGACCGAGCCGGCTCGATCATTCGCATCGCGGCCTGGCATCGCCGATGAGGCAGACTTTCGCCGTGGCGTCGCGCTGCTCGCCCTCCACGACCAGCTCCTCGAGCTGATGCTCTATCCCTACCAGGCCGAGGAGGTCGCGCGGCTGGCGCGGGATTTTCCCAACCAGACCTTCATCGTCAACCATTGCGGCAGCCCGATCGATCGCGACCACGACGGTATGCTGCGATGGAAGGAAGGCCTGAAGCAGCTCGGCTCGGCGCCCAACGTCCTGATCAAGATTTCAGCGCTGACCGCTTACGATCCGAGTCCGACGCCTGAAAGCCTGCGCGATGTCGCGCTTCATTGCATCGAAGGCTTCGGCGTCGATCGATCGATGTTCGGCAGCGACTTCCCGGTCGGCCGCCTATGGACGAGTTACGACGCCATCTTCGATGGCTTCAAGGCCATCGTGCAAGATTTCTCCGAAGCCGAGCAGTCGGCGCTTTTCCATGACAATGCGCGGCGCGTCTATCGAATGAAGGTGCTCTGAGGCGAGCCCTCGGGCGAAGGCTTATTTCTCTGTGTATTTCTTGGCCCACTCGACCCCGTCCCAGGTGATCATCTTCGTCGGCGCGATCTTGATCAGGTAGCGCGGGCGGTCGTAGGTCGGCACGAGATATTCCGGGCCGCGCTCGCCGAGGTAGCGCACCGAGGTGCGATTGGCGACGCCGAGGCAGTCTCCCTGCATCGGCGCCGGGCCGGAGACGATCTCCGCCTTCCCTTGCGCGACGATGCGCCTGTAGGTCCCGCTGTCATGCGCGCACGAAACGCCGACATTCGGGTTCTTTTTGATATGACCGATCCAGGCCGCCCGCTCCCGCACGACCATCCAGAAGGCCTCGCCGTCCCATTCCTGCCAGACCGGAGTCACGTAAGGCACGCCGTTTTCGTCGATGGTGGCGATCCGCGCGACCACCGGCTCGTGCAGAAACTCTTTGATCTCCGCCGGCGTGAGCTTGCGGTTCTTTCCCATCCATTCGGGATGCTGTTTGTCCGTCATTTGGGTTCCCGGCCGGCGCTCTGGATTTTAATGAACGGGGTCCAGCACGACCACCGGTATCTCGCGGTCGGTCTTGAGCGCATAGTCGGCATAGGGCGGCCAGAACAGGAGCGCCTTCGTCCACAGGCGGCTGCGTTCTTCGCCCTCGACGGTCCTCGCTCGCGCCTTGAGCTTCCTGGTCCCGACCTGCACCTCGACATCCGGGTTCGCGAGGATGTTGCGGTACCAACCGGGATGTTCGGGCGCGCCGCCCTTTGAAGCGACGACGAAGTAGCTGCCGCCCTCCGTCCCGTAAAATAGCGGGAAGATGAACTTGTCGCCGGACTTGCGGCCGGTGGTGGTCAGCAGGAGCGCCGGCGCGGTGATCTCCCCTCGCTCAGGCACGTTGACCTTGTACATCTGTCCCTCTTTCCCGCCGCTCGCGAGATAGAGGTTCGCATGTTTGACCATCCATTCCGGCATGTTCGGAGCGAGTTTCGCTTCAGCCATCGTTTTCTCCTAGAATTGGAAAGGAGGAACCATAGCGCTGCGCGCCGGATCGGCCAAGCAGGCTGGGGAGACGCCCAAGCCGTCGTCTTGTTGCAATGTGAGGCTCCCGGACTTAGCCTGACGACCACCTGCGGATGTCCGCGTCCGCGGACGTCACGCAAGCGAACGCGATGAGGGCAGTCATGGTGGAAATTCCAGCGAAGTATCTAGATCTGCTGCAGGACAAGAAGAGCTTCGCTCACCTCGCGACAGTCATGCCGGATGGGACGCCGCAAGTGACCCCGGTATGGTTCGACTACACGAACGGAAAGATCCGGGTAAATTCCGCGAAAGGCCGTGTGAAGACACGCAATATGACGGAAGGCGCGCCTGTGGCGCTTTCGATCCTCGACCCCGACAATGCCTATCGGTACATCCAGATCCGCGGGCGGGTCGGACATGTTACCGAGGAGGGCGCAGACGCGCATATCGATTCCCTCGCCAAGAAATACCTCGGCAAGGACAAGTATCCCTATGCCTCGCCCGACCAAGTCAGGGTCATCTTTGAAATCGAGCCCAGCAAGGTGCAGGCCCAGGACTGATCGTGGTCTTATCCTAGAGGGGCGGCCGAACCGCACGGGCGGCATCGCTCGGGAGCCGGGTGGCTTCTGTGGACCGCGAGGAAGGCCTCGTGATGCGTTGCGACGCCCGTTGCTCGGCTGTTCAAATTCCTCGCGACTCGCGGCGCGGTTTCAAACAGGCATTCATCATCGCCGCCCCGGGCGTGAGAGACGACGAGCGGTCGCGCAAACCTGTCTGTCTGCGCTATTGGATTCGTCGCAGGCCGTGAGGCCTCATGACGTCGGAGCGGGATCATGCTCAAGCTAGGATATAAGGCGTCGGCAGAGCAATTCGGGCCGACGGAGTTGCTCCAGTTTTCTCGCCTCGCGGAAGAGGCGGGTTTCGACTCGGTCTTCATCAGCGATCACTTCCAGCCCTGGAAGCATCATGGCGGCCACGCTCCCTTTTCGCTCGCATGGCTTGGCGCGCTCGGCGCGGTGACGTCGCGCATCACCATCGGCACGAGCGTGCTTGACGCCCACCTTTCGCTACCAGCCCGCCGTCGTCGCGCAGGCCTTCGCCACGCTCGCGGTCATGTATCCCAATCGAATTGTCCTCGGCGTCGGCACCGGGGAATCGTTGAACGACGTCCCCTCAACCGGCATGGAATGGCCCGATTTTAAGGAGCGGTTCGCCCGTTTCCGAGAGGCGATCACGCTCATCCGTCAGCTCTGGACCGAGGAGCGGGTCACCTTCGAAGGCCAATATTATCGCACCAAGGACGCGACCATCTACGATCGACCCGCGACGCCTTTGCCGATCTATGTCGCGGCGGCCGGCGCATTGATCGCAAAATATGCGGGTCGCATGGGCGACGGTTTGATCTGCACCAGCGGCAAGGCGCGCGAACTTTATACCGAAACGATCTTGCCGAAGGTGTCGGAAGGGCGCGCCGAGGCCGGCTCGCGAGCGCCTGACTACGCAAGGATGATCGAGGTCAAGGTTTCGTTCGACACGGATAGGAAACGCGCGACGGAGGACACCCGCCATTGGGCGGTTCTCGCCTTGACGCCAGAGGAAAAGACGTCCGTCCACAGTCCGGAAGAGATGGAGCGCCTCGCCGACGGGCTCTCTGCCGAGCGCGCCGCGAGCCGCTGGATTGTCTCGACCGATCCGGACGAGCATGTCGAGCGGATCGGCTATTACGTCGACCTCGGCTTCGATCATCTCGTCTTTCACGCGCCGGGTCCCGATCAGGAGCGGTTCATCCGGCTTTACGCCGAGCACGTTCTGCCGCGCCTCCGTCGCCGATACGGCGCGCCGGACGAAACGCGCAAGAGCGCATGACCTCTCTCGAGGTCATTGCCTTGAACGGCCTGCCCTTGATCAAGGCTGGCGACGACCTGGTCGAACTGATCGCCTCGAGCCTCAAGCTGAACGGCGTCGAGCCGCGCGCTCAAGACGTGCTTGTCGTCGCGCAGAAGATTGTCTCGAAGGCCGAGGGCCGCGTGGTCGACCTTGCAACGATCAAGCCCTCTCCGCAGGCGATCGCCCTCGCAGCCGAAGTCGACAAAGACCCGCGGCTCGTTGAGGTCATATTGTCGGAGTCCGTTCGCGTCGTGCGGGCGCGCCGCAACGTGCTGATCGTCGAGCACAGGCTTGGCTTCATCATGGCGAATGCCGGGGTGGACCAATCGAATGTGGGACCAGCGGACGGCGCCCAGCGCGTGCTCCTGTTGCCTAAGCATCCGGATCGCAGCGCAGCGACGCTCCGCAATGGGCTCGCCGCAGCGACTGGGATCGATCTCGCGGTGGTGATCAACGACAGCTTCGGACGTGCGTGGCGTCAGGGAACAGCCGGTGTGGCGATCGGCGTCGCGGGCCTTCCAGCGCTGATCGATCTGCGCGGACGGCCAGACCTTTTTGGCCGAAAGCTTGAGGTCAGCGTCATTGGTTTCGCGGACGAGGTCGCTGCCGCCGCTTCGCTGGTGATGGGGCAGGCGGACGAGGCGGCGCCGGTTGCCCTCATCCGGGGCCTGCGCTGGTCCGTGCCGGAATCGACCGCGGCCAGCCTCATTCGTCCCTCAAATGAGGATCTGTTTCGATGAGTCGGGATCTTGTAGTCGCGCTCTCCGGCGGCATCGGCGGGGCCAAGCTCGCGCTGGGCTTGAGCCGGGTCGTCAAGCCGGACAATCTCATCATCGTCGCCAATGTTGGCGATGATTTCGAGCATCTCGGGCTGCATATCTCACCGGATGCAGACACGCTGATGTACACGCTGGCCGGCCTCGACAATACGAAGCTCGGCTGGGGCCGGCAGGACGAAACGTGGGCGTTCATGGAAACACTCTCTGCGCTCGGCGGCGAGGACTGGTTTCGCCTTGGCGATCGCGACCTTGCGGTTCATGTCGAGCGCACCCGCCGGCTGCGACAGGGCGAAAGTCTCTCCGCCATCACCGCCGACTTTTGCCGCCGCCTCGGCGTTGGTCCCCGCGTGCTGCCGGCGACCGACGATCGGCTGCGGACCCGATTGCGAACGGATGAGGGTTGGCTCGATTTCCAGGACTATTTCGTGCGCCTTCAGTGCCGCCCTGTCGTGCGCGAGCTTGCCTTCGACGGCGCGGACCATGCGCGGCCTCACCCTGACCTTCTGGCGGCTTTGCGCGACGAGCGACTGCGCGCATTGATCATCTGCCCGTCCAATCCTTTCATCAGCGTCGAGCCGATCCTTGCCGTGCAGGGCATGCGTCAGGCTCTCTTGGCCTGCGCGGCGCCGGTCATCGCGGTTTCTCCCATCATCGGCGGACGCGCGGTCAAGGGTCCGACCGCCAAGATGATGACGGAGCTCGGAATGATTCCGAGCGCCGCGTCTGTGGCTAAACGCTATGGCGAACTGCTCGATGGTTATGTGATGGACGCCGGTGACGCGGAGGAGGCGGCGCATGTCACGCCGAAGGTGACGCTGGCGCCCACGCTCATGACCAATCTCGCGGAGCGAGAGCAATTGGCTCGCATCGTCCTTGAGGCGGCGGACGCACTCGGCTCTTCGAAGCGCAGGCAGGGACCTCGTCGCGTGAGCGGCGTCTGGGCCGTCGTGCCCGTCAAGGAATTCGAGGGCGCCAAACAGCGGCTGTCGTCAGCGTTAAGCTCGGAGGAACGTCGCACTACTCGCAACGCGATGCTCGAGGACGTGCTCGACGCGGTGAGCGCGGTGAAGGCGCTTGCCGGCGTGCTTGTCGTCACGGTCGATCCGGCCGCGACATCGCTTGCGAGTCGCTATGGCGCGCGCATCGTTACCGAGGGCGCGCGGGACGGCCACACCGGCGCCGTCACCGCCGCGGCTCGCCTGCTCGTGCGCGAGGGGCAGACCGGAATGATGACCATGCCCGGCGACATTCCGCGCCTCGTCGTCAGCCGAGGTCGCTGCGACCCTCGCCGCGCATCGCGCCGCGCCTGCGTTCACCATCGTGCCCGCGCATGATGATCTCGGATCGAACACCATCATCATGTCGCCGCCGGACGCCGTTCCGCTGCGCTTCGGCGAGGACAGCTTTTATCCGCATCTCGATGCGGCGAGAGCCAGCGGTATCGAGCCACTCATCGTTCGCCACGCGGGGATCGGGATGGACATCGACAATCCCGTCGACCTCGTCACGTTTCTCAAAATGTCGCCGCGAGTGCGAACGCGGACGCTCGCGTTCCTTGAGCAAGCGGGCATTGCCGACCGCCTTCTGGCGGCGGACCGAGGTCTTCGCGAGCGAGGCGACTTGTGATTGGAATGCAGCTGATTAAATCACATAGATAATATGCTATTATCGCCGCCGCACCAAGGCTCAACGCGCGCTTTTTGAACGCGGAACTAAACGGGGTTCCAACCCACTGAAAACATTAGGGGGCGCCGGTAAAATGGCGGTTGGGTGCTCGGCGCAGACGCCTATTCGGCCGCGACCAGTTTCCTTGGCGGCGTCATAACCACGGGCGCGAGATCTGCGGCGTTCAGGGACGCGAGCCGCCTCTCCTCCGGAGCCGGAGAGTAGAGCGTGGTCCGCTGCTCCGGAATTCGCCCAAGCGAGCGGATAAGGTCCTCCATCGATTCGGGCGGAAACTCCTGTCCGTGCTCGGTGCCCGCGGCGCGAGAGATGCTCTCGTTCATCAAAGTGCCGCCGAGATCGTTGGCGCCGGCGTTGAGGCAGGCCGCCGCGCCCTCAGGCCCCATCTTGACCCAGGACGTCTGGATGTTCGTGATGTGAGGATGCAGCGCAAGCCGCGCCACCGCGTGCATCAGAACCGCTTCCCGGAAGGTCGGCCCGCGCCGAGCCGCGCCCTTGAGATACATCGGCGCTTCCATGTGCACGAAGGGCAGGGGCACGAATTCGGTGAAGCCGCCTGTTTCCACCTGCAAATCCCGCAGGGCCATCAGATGCCGCGCCCAGGATACGGGGTGCTCGATATGGCCGTACATGATCGTGGATGTCGTGCGCAGGCCGAGACCGTGCGCGGTCCTCGCGACGTCGAGCCACTGCGCCGTGTTCACCTTGTCGGCGCAGATGATGGCGCGCACCTCATCGTCGAGGATCTCGGCGGCCGTGCCCGGCAACGTGCTCAGGCCCGCGTCTTTGAGCTCGGCCAGAAACGACCGGATCGGGAGCCCAAGCGTCGCCGCGCCTTGCGTGACCTCCAGGGGCGAGAAGGCGTGAATGTGCATATCCGGAACCGCCGCCTTGATGGCGCGGCAGATGGCGAGATAGGTCTCGCCGGTGTAGTCCGGATGGATGCCGCCCTGAAGGCACACCTCCGTTGCGCCTCGCTCCCAGGCTTCGGCGGCGCGGCGCACGATTTCCTCGAGAGCTAGGTCGTAGGGCGCGCCGCGCAGCGCCTCGTGCGTCTTCCCCTTGGAGAAGGCGCAGAACGTGCAGCGGTAGGAGCATATGTTGGTGTAGTTGATGTTGCGGTTGACGACGTAGCGGATGACGTCGCCGCTGACCGCCCGGCGAAGCTCGTCGGCTGCGGTGACCACACGCCGGTAGTCGGCGTCTCGCGCCGCGAACAGCCGCACGATCTCCGGCGCGTCCAGACGCGCGCCGCCTTGAGCGCGCTCGATGATGCGCTCGATCGCTGGGTCGACCGAGCGCGCGTGGATCGCGCGCGTCGGTGGAGCGACCTTCGTTCCGGGCGCCCAATTGTCGTCACGCGCGAAGCCTTCGGCGTCGCTGAGGCGGCGTGCCTGGGTGGCGATCTCCGGCGCGGTCCAGACGCCAAGATCGCGCAAGTAGGAAGGATAGATCGGGAGACGATGCACCAGGAGCTTGCCGGCGGCGGCGGTACGCTTGGCAAGCTCGGTGATCGCGGGCCACGGCGCCTCAGGATTGACGTGATCCGGGGTGACCGGGAGAGATCCCGCCCCAATCATTGATCCCCGCCGCAATCAGCCGTGGATAGACGCCCGGCGACAGGTTGGGGGGCGCCTGGATGTTCATCGTAGGACCTAGGATGAGGCGCGCGGCGGTGAGGCTCCAAAGCAGGTCATCAAGATCGGGCTCCGCGGCGCCGGCAAGCTTGGTTCCGGGCTTGGCGCGGAAGTTCTGGACGATGACTTCCTGAATGTGCCCGAACTGCCGATGCAGATCGCGGATGGCGAAGAGCGCCTCGAGGCGCTCGGCGCGCGTCTCCCCGATGCCGATCAGAATGCCGGTGGTGAAGGGCACGCTGAGTTCGCCGGCGAGTCGCAGCGTCTCGAGACGGAGTTCAGGCCGCTTGTCGGGTGAGCCGTAGTGAACTCCGCCCGGTTCGCAGAGGCGGGCGCTGAGAGACTCGAGCATGATGCCTTGACTGGCCGAGACTGTCCTTAGCGGCCGCGATCTCGGCGCGACTCATGATTCCGGGATTGGCGTGTGGCAGGAGCCCAGTCTCGCGCAACACGAGCGCACACATCGCCTGGAGATAGCCGATCGTGGTTTTGTGCCCGAGCGCGTCGAGCGCCTCCCGCGCCGCGCGGTAGCGAAGCTCCGGCTTGTCGCCGAGCGTGAACAGCGCCTCCGTGCAGCCGGCGGCCGCCCCCGCGCGCGCGATCGAGACGACCTCCTCGGCAGAAAGATAGGCGGACCGTCCCGCGCGCGGCCGCTCGGCGAAAGTGCAATAGTGGCAGACGTCCCGGCAGAGATGGGTGAGTGGAATGAACACCTTGCGCGAGTACGAGAGGTGGCGGCCATGCGCCTCGTCGCGCAGACGCCCCGCGGCGTCGATCAGCTCAGCGAGCGGCGCCTGTTCGAGCTGGATAGAAAGCGCTTCGTCGCTCGAATCGCTCATTCAACCACCCTTGAAGCTGTTTGGCGTCCGCCCCACGTTTGGAGGCGGACGACGAATGATGTGGTATGTCTACCGCAGATGCAATCGAGCGGCGAGCGGACGATAAGGCGCCGATCAAAATGGCGCAGTCCCGTGACGGCGCTTCACGCTGATTTGATGGTCGCCACGTCGCCAGCATCATCGACACCATATATGCGACGCGGCGCATTCGGGAGTTCAAGTCATGAGGCCATTGGGAAGGCTGGGCGTCTGGTATCCGATCGACCGCTTGGATGCAGCCGGGATCAGGCGCCTGCTGCGGACAGTTGAAGAGATCGGCTATTCGACGTTCTGGTACCCGGAAGCGCTTGGCTATAAATCCCTCTCCATCGCGAGCTTCATGCTGGCGAACACGGAGCGGCTCATCATCGGCAGCTCAATCGCGAATATCTACGCTCGCGACCCGTTCACCGCGAGACGCGGCCTGCGCACGTTGTCCAGCCTCTACGACGATCGCTTCATCCTCGGCCTTGGCGTCAGCCATGCGCCCATGGTCGAGAAACTACGTGGCCACGTCTACGAGAAGCCCGTGCCGACCATGCGTCACTATCTCGACGGGCTCTATGAGGATCCGTCAAACGCGACCGATTGGCCTCTCATGATCGCCGCGCTCGGACCCTTGATGCTGAAGCTGGCCGCGGAGCGCACGGCGGGCGCCCTCCCGTACAACGTGACGCCCGAACACACGCGCGAAGCTAGAGCCGCTCTAGGGGCTAACAAGCTGCTCGTGGTCGAACAGAAGGTTTGCCTTGAGACAGACGCCGCCGCGGCGCGCGGTCTCGCTCGGCACGAGCTGCATCGCTATATGGCCATGACCAACTACCGCAACAATTGGCTGCGCATCGGCTTCACCGAAGCCGATCTCGCCGACGGCGGTTCAGACAAGTTCATCGACGCGATGGTGCTCTGGGGCGATGCGGCGACGATCGCGCGCGGTCTCGCCGCCCATTTGCAAGCGGGCGCCAATCAGGTCTGCATCCAGCCAGTCCACGCCGAGGGAGACATGGACGCGCGGGACCGAACATTGAGCGCGCTTGCAGGCGTTGGAGTGCTCGACACGGCCGCTCTCAGTCGGTGATCCGTGTTCCTAGAATCGGCTCTCGAAAATTCGCCTAGTGCGGAAAATGCTTCAAGAATCGAGAAATTCACGCACGAGCGGGCAGAAGGGCTCAGGACTATCAACCTGGGGCGAGCGCCCGGCCTAAGGAATTTCATGCGCTCGGATGTTCGAAATCCCTGCCATCAATTCCGCAACCGGCTCTGTCAATCTCTTGCAGAAAATCAGAAATTGGGTTAAGCTTGCCCGATGAGCAGCTTCTGCGTGCCAAGACCGACAGGCCCCTTCCCGCACCGCCAACTCAGGGAGAAACCGCGAGGAAAAACTTTCCGCGCTTTTATCCGCGTAACCCATTGATAAGTCTCGATTCGGACGAGAGAATCCAAGGAAATCCAAGGAAATCCAACCCTCATAATCGGGGGCCCTCGCAGCGAAACGGCGGTGGGCCAAGAAAATCCAAATCGACCGGATAAGCGTCCGGTGCGCCGCCTGAAAGGCAGCCGAACCAGCTCCGTCCAATGCAAAACGGCCTAGGCTCGCCTAGACCAATTGGCGGCCTTTCCCCAGGCTCACGCTGGCGTTAATCTGGCCCCGGATGGCCATACCTGCACGCACTGGCGCTCTCGCCGCGGCGGCCGGCTTCACGCGCGTCGCCGCGTGGGCGCCGGACTGGCGCGGCGCGTTCGGAAGCGCGCTTACGCGCGAGGTCGAGGAGCGGCGCTTCTTCTTATGGATTCCGGTCGCCGCAATGGGTGGCGTCGCGCTCAACCTGGCGGCCGACCGCGAGCCGGTCATGTGGCTGCCCGCGCTGGTGATCGCTGTCTTCACGACGCTTGCATGGTTTTGCCGCACGCGTCCTCTGGCTCTCGGCCTCTCGCTGGCGATCGCGGCGCTGTTCGCGGGTTTCCTGTCGATGTCGCTGCGCACGGCCCGGGTCGCCGCGCCGGTGCTCGACCGCATCCGCATTGTCAGTCTGCAAGGCTTTGTCGAAGAGGTCGACTTGAGGACCATCGGCGCGCGCATGGTGATCGGCGTCGTCAGCGCGGACGGCATGCCACAGGAGAAAGTCCCGCGCCGGGTCAGAGTCACGACCCGCAACACGCCCGACGTCGCGGCCGGCGACTATGTGGAGCTCAAGGCGCGCCTGCTGCCGCCCTCGCGCGCGGCGTTGCCCGGCGGATACGATTTCGCCCGCGATGCGTTTTTCGCCGGCGTCGGCGCGGTCGGCTCGACGCTCGGGCCGATCCAGCGCGTGCCTCCGCCGGGCGACGCGCAGTTGGCGCCAGCGCTTCGACGCGGCGATCGATCAGGCGCGCAATCGTCTGGCGCTCAGGGTCAACGCGATCATCGGCGGCGACGAGGGCGCAATCGCGGCCGCCATGGTCACCGGAAAGCGCGACTTTCTCTCCAATGACGCCAGAGACCTCATTCGCGAGGCCGGCATCTTCCACATCATCACGATTTCCGGCGTTCAGATGACGCTGGTGGCGGGAATCATCTTTGTCGTCGCCCGCCGGCTGCTGGCGCTGTCGCCGATGCTGGCGCTCACTTACCCGATCAAGAAGTGGGCGGCGGCGGTCGCCATGGCGGGCTCGGTCTTCTACGATATCGCGACCGGCTCGCGGGTCGGCACCGAGCGGGCGCTGATCATGACCCTGATCGTGCTCGGCGCCGTGATCATGAACCGGCGGGCGCTGACCATGCGCAATCTCGCCTTCGCGGTTCTCGCGGTCGTCGCCATCGAGCCCGAGGCCCTTCTCGGCGTCAGCTTCCAGCTCTCGTTCGCCGCCGTCGCCGCGCTGGTCGCGGTGATGGAGTCGCGGATCGCGGCCCTGGATGTCGATCCCGATCCCTTCGTGCCTAAGCGTGGCGCGCCGGCGAAGTCAGCGTTCTTCGGCGCCCATCTGATCGAGAAGCCGCTCGCGCTCCTCGTCGCCACCGCCCTCGCGACCTCGGCCACCGCCTCGTTCATGGCCTATCACTTCCATGATCTGAGCCCCTATGTGCTGATCGGCAATCCGCTCACGCTGACCGTCATCGAGGTCTTCGCCGTGCCCGGCGCGCTGCTTGGCGCCGCGCTCTATCCGCTTGGGCTGGACGGGCCGGTCTGGATCTATGTCGGGGCGGGCATCAAGTTCATCCTGTGGGTGGCGCGCTTCATCGCGCAGGCTCCCGCTTCGACGGTGCATTTGAGGGCCTTTGCGCCCTACGCGCTGCCGTTTTTGGCGCTCGCGGTGATGAGCGCGACCATCTGGCGGACGTGGATGTTCAGGCTCAGCGCCATTCCGCTCGCGCTCATCGGGATCGTCGGCGCGACGCAGGGGCCGCGCTATGACGTCATCGTCGCGCCATCCGGCGATCTCGCGGCGGTTCGCGACGCGGATGGCGCGATCGAGGTGGTCGGCAAGCGCTTCAATGCCTTCGCCGCCGAGCAATGGCTGACGGCGGACGGCGACGGGCGCGATCCGGCCCAGGCGCGCGCTTTCGACGCGCCTTGCGATCGCCTTGGCTGCGTCGCCGCTCTGCCTGAGGGCGAATCGCTGTCAATCGTCCTCGATAGCCTGGCGTTCGACGAGGACTGCGCGCGCGCCGAGGTCGTGGTCAGCGCGCTCAGCGCGCCCGCCGGCTGCAAGGCGAAATATCTGTTCGACGAACAGGCGCTCGCCCGTCTTGGCGCAGTCGGCATGACATGGAGCGACAATGGTTTCACGCTCGCGAGCGGCCGCAGCCCGCTTGAGAACCGTCCCTGGTCGCCCTTGCCCGAGCCCGCGCGCGACGACCGGATCGTGCGCCCTGGCCATGGCGGCTCGCACGGCGCCGATCCAGCCGACTCGGCCAATGAGCCGGAGGAGGGGAAGTAAGCGGATCGAGGGGATATGCCCATTCCCATCCAATCCGGCGCCGCGCTCACGGGTCGCAAGTCTGACGACCGACGATCCGCGGCGCGGTCAAGCACTCGGGTCGCAGCAGGGCAAAGCGCTTTCAATCAATGGAATTTCGCTCTAAGCTAAAAAAGCTTTAGAGACCTCGCGTTCCGGCGAAGGGACCAGTCGGGCGTCAAAATGGACAAACCCCTTCCTACGCCGGTTCAGGCCTATCGCGGTCTGATCGCCGGATACACCGAGGCGATCCGGTCGAGCGATTTCAAGGCGAACATCGCGTTCCTGTTCGTCGCCTTCATGATGGGCTCGGTTCTCTGGAATTACACGTCTTTTCCGAGCTTCCTGCCGATCCAGCTCGTGCTTCTGCCATTCCTGGTCGTCTACTTTTTCTTGTTCATGGTGCTGATTCCGCGTTACCCCAAGCGCGGCGCCAAGGGTTTCCTCGTCGCTCGAAATCTCGCGCCGGAGGATTTCGAATACGTCGCCAAGACTGTGGACGACGTCGAACAGTTGAAACTGACCTGCGCGGTGCTGTCCGACATCCTTTGGTGGAAGACGCAGTGTATCCGCGTTGGCTTTCTGGTCGCGATCATTTGCGTGATCCTGACCATGGTCCTGCTTCTCTACGTCTCTCTCGCATAATGCCGGGCCGCCTCCATGGGGCGAGTCGGAGCGTTTGATGGCCCAGGACAAAAACGCCCAGTTGCGCAATTTCATCGCCGGATACCGCGACTCGATGATGCTGAGCGACATCAAGGCGCTGATCGCCGTGCTGTTCGTGGCGATCATGATGGGTACGGTTCTGCAGTACCGGGAGCACTATCCCTGGTATCTGACCCCGCTGGTCATCCTGTCTCCGTTTCTGATCATCTACCTGAACCTGCTGATTTCGGTCTATCCGCGGTTTCCCCGCACCGGGCAGAAACGCTTCCCTATCTGGCGCAATGCAGACCCTAGCGATTTCGACTTCGTCGCCGACACCGAGGCCGAGCTCGAAGGGCTGCCTGCTTTATGCGCAGGGCTCTCGCGCATCCTCTGGTGGAAGAACATCACGCTGCTGACAGCCAACCTTCTCTCGATCGCCTGCCTCGCGGCGGCCGTGATCCTGCTGTTCGTAAGCTGGGTCTAGCGCAAGTTGCATTTGGGTCGAACCACGATCGTCATTGCGAGCCATAGCCCATCGAGAGATGGGCGTCTTTCGACGCCCTGTGGTTCCTCGCAATGACAATTCCATCCGAACGCAGCGCGCCCTAGACTTGGGGGCGACCTTCTGAAGGTCGAGATGTCTGCCCTGCGCCTTGCCGCGCGGGACTGAGCGGAAGCCAACAAAAAAGGCGCCCGAAGGCGCCCTTTTAATTGCGAAGCGATAAAGCCCGCTTACTTGATCTTCGTCTCCTTGAACTCGACATGCTTGCGGGCGACGGGATCGTATTTCTTGAACGTCAGCTTCTCGGTCTTGGTGCGGGCGTTCTTCGAAGTGACATAAAAATAGCCGGTGTCGGCGGTCGAGAGCAGCTTGATCTTGAGCGAGGCGGCCTTGGCCATGGGCGTTGCGTCCTTCACGAGACGGCGCGTCGGACGCGCCAAAAGGGCCCCGCGACGGATCGCAAGGCCACTGTTGGCCGGCAAAATAGTCAGGCGCGGCGCGAAGTCAAGCCGCGCGGCGGCGAGCGCGACCATGCTGTCCTCTGCCTAACCATTCCTTAAGGCAGATTTCAGTTTCGCCAGCGTCCGCAGGCTTTATCATCAGATTGTCTGCGGGGCGTGGGAGAAATGATGTGAGCAGCCTCTTTACCGGCCCCGTGTTCGAAATGGCCCGCGATCAGGTCACAATCATCGCTGACCATCTGGGCATCGCTGAAGACGAACGCGACTGGCTGCTCTATCCGAAGCGCGCAATCGTCGTCACCTGTCCGGTTCGCATGGAGGACAATCGGACTCAGGTCTTCATCGGCTACCGGGTGCAGCATCATCTGGCGCTCGGCCCCGCCAAGGGCGGCACGCGCTTCGCCCCGAATGTCGACATCAGTGAAATCGCCGCGCTCGCCATCTGGATGAGCTGGAAATGCGCGCTGGCGGATCTTCCCTTCGGCGGCGGCAAGGGCGGGGTCGCGGTCGACCCGCGCGCGCTCAAGCCCAAGGAGCTCGAGAACCTCAGCCGCCGCTACATGCAGGAGATGATTCCCTTCGTCGGGCCGCGCACGGACGTGATGGCGCCGGACATGGGCACCAACGAGCAGGTGATGGCCTGGTTCATGGACACCTATTCGATGTATCAGGGCGTGACGGTGCCGGAGATCGTCACCGGCAAGCCTGTCGGCTCCGGCGGCACGCTGGGCCGGCGTGAGGCGACCGGTCACGGCGTCGCCTTCCTGGCCTTTCGCGCGCTCGACGCCCTGGACATCGCGCCGGCCAACGCGACTGCAATCATCCAGGGCTTCGGCAATGTCGGCTCCCATGCCGCGCTCGGCCTCGCGGCGCGGGGAGTGAGGGTGATCGGCGTCAGCGACCACTCCGTCGCCTATTACGACCCCAAAGGTTTCGACGTGAAAGCGCTTGCCGCTCACGCTGGAAGAAACGGCGAGCTGGCCGGCTATTCGAGCGAGGCCGCGATCGACCCGCGCGCTCTGCTCGAGCAGCCCTGCGATGTGCTCGCGCCCTGTGCGGTCGAGCGGGTGATCGACGCCGACCTCGCGCGTCGTCTGCGCTGCCGCATCCTCGCCGAAGGCGCGAACGGCCCGACAACGCCTGAGGCCGACCGCGTACTGGCTGAGCGCAACGACGGAATCTTCGTCATTCCCGACATCCTGTGCAACGCGGGCGGCGTCATCGTCAGCTATTTCGAGTGGGTGCAGGATCTGCAGCAATATTTCTGGTCGCGCGAGGAGGTGATGGACCGGCTGGAGCGCGCGCTCGACCGCTCCTGGGGCATGGTTGTCGCGAGAGCCAAGCGCGACGGGGCCTCCAATCGCACCGCCGCAATGGCGATCGGGGTCGAGCGCGTGGTGAAGGCCAAGCAGATGCGCGGGCTGTTTCCGTAAGGAGCGAGACGCCCACGCCTTTCGCTTCCGCCGCGGCGCTATGACGCGTATTCTATTTCGCATGACGAGACTGCTTGATCGCGCGGTCGAAGCGGCGCGGAATCTTCAGCGGCGCGGAATCTTCCGCGCGAGATGCAGGACGAGATTGCGCGGCTGGTGCTGCAACTCGCCGGCGGCGATGGAGCGTCTTTTCCCTTGACACTCGAAGAACGTGCGGCGATCGCGCGAATCGCGGGCTGCGGCGGCGTGCGGGGAATTCGCGACGGAAAATGAACTGCTGGCCGTCTGGCGAAGCACAGTCTTTGAGGATAGGCTATACCCGTCCTGCACTGGCCGATCTCGAGGTCGCGCTTAGCAGCATCTCCTCTCCGTCTCCGAACGGCGCGCGGCGCACATTCAAGCGTTCATTGAGTTCTTGGCGGATCATCCTTTCATTGGGGCGCGAACTGACGATCCCTCACGAAGTCGTCCGGGACGAGGTCATCATTCATGCCCTGCGTCGCGCATTGCGGGATCCGTCGTCGATGCCGGGGTCGGACTAACGGCTTCCCTCTCGTTTCGGCTTTGGGGCTAGGCGGATCTTTAGGGCCGCGCGTCTGAGGCTGCCGCCTGCAATCTTGACGCTGCGGCGGAGCCATAGACAGAGCGACTACTTCTTCTCCGACACGCCCGGCTGCACGACGCCGACAATCGGCCCGATCGCCCCCGGTTCGTCGTCGCGACTGAGTTCCGGCGCATAGAGCGACGACACCGAGCCGTCGAGGAAGAGGGCGTTCTGACAGTCGAGGCCGTCGCGAAACAGCCGCGCGAACGTGTCGAAAGTCACCGGGTCGTCGGCGATGGCGAAGGTGATCGCGCCTCCCTTGCATGCGCCGACGCCGTTGCGGATCTTTTGCGAGGTGCCATCCGGCCTGATTTTCGGATGCACCTTGCCGTCGATGATCAGCATCGGCCCGGACTGCGTCGCGTAGCGCGCGGGCGGCGGACCGGCGAGATAGCGGCTGGTCTCGGTCACGCCCGCGACCTTATCGCCAATCCAGAACACGCCGTTCGGCTTCATGTGAAAATTTGTCGCGCCGCCCCGCGTATCGGCCTCATGCACCTTTCGTCGGTCCTCGACATAAAGGCCAACCGGCGATTGGTCCTGTCCGAACATGCCCGCGTTCATGGCGAATGCGAGCTTCTCGCCCTTCTTCTTCAGCGCTGAAGCCAGCGCTCCCAGCGAGCCGTATGGCTTGTCGTCCGGCCCGCTGAGGAACAGGCGAATGTCGTCATGACGCGGATCGAAGCTGCAGACGGTGAATTTGGCGCTGTTGAAATCCTTAGGCGCGCACGCAGCCGAAGCGGTCCCGTCTGGCGCGCCGAAACCGAGCACAACAAGCGCACCTAAGGCCGCGGCCTGCCGCCGCTGTTTGAACGTCTCCATCGCCGCGATTGATACCCTAACGCCGTCCGGCTTGCGTACTGAACAATTCACGCGCCACGACCCTATCGTCTCGGCATGATTCGCACCATTCCGACCGAGCCGCGGGAGGGATGTGAATGCAGGCGCGCGGCGGTTGCGCTTGCGGCGCGGAGCGGCTAACTGCCGCAGTTCTACTGGGGGTTGGAATGAACTCACTTGACTTCGCGCTTGCCGTCGCGGTCGCCATGTTCGCGGCCGGACTGCTGGGCCTTTTGCTGCAGCGTGTGTTGCCCGAGCATCACACAGCCGGCGGCTCGCGTGACCTGATCGCCGCGGTCGTCGGGCTTCTCACGCTCCTGTGCGCCCTGGTCACCGGCCTTCTGATCTGGACGGCCTACGGCGTGTACTCAAGCCAGAACACGCAGATCCAAGCTTTGGCGTCGAAGGTCATGCAACTCGATCTTGCGCTTTCCGACTATGGGCTTGAGGCCAACCCTGCGCGCGCGCAGCTCCGAGAGGCGCTGGGAAAGACCATCGATCAGGTTTGGAGCGCGAACGAGAGCGACAGCAATTTCGCCGCGGAAACTTTCGCCTCGGCGCTCCAGAACATGCGGGCCAGGGAAAAAGTCCTGCAAGGCCTCCATCCCTCGAGTGATGAGCAAAAGCAGGCGCTTGCCGCCGCGACGTCGGCGGCCGACGCGCTCTCTCAGGCGCGAATGCAGATGTCCTTCGCCCTCACCGCTCCCGTTTCCTATCCGCTCTTGCTGATCGTCGTCGGATGGGTCGTGTGTCTTTTCTGCGGCTTCGGGCTGACCTCGCGCGGAACGGTCACGTCGGTGATCGCGCTCGCCGTCGGCTCGATCGCGGTGGCAAGCGCCGTCCTCTTGATTCTGGAGCTTTCCACTCCCTATTCCGGGCTGTTTCGCGCTTCGCCCGCGCCATTGGAGCAGGCGCTGGCGGTCATGGGCAAGGAGTGACGCGCCGAGGACGGCTCAAAGCACCTTGCCCGGATTCATCACTCCGTTCGGGTCGAGCGCCGCCTTGATCTGGCGCATCATTGCGAGCGACGCGGGGTCCTTCCATCTCGCAAGCAGTCCGCGCTTGAGCTGACCCACGCCGTGTTCGGCGGAATAGGAACCGCCGAGGCGTGCGACGATTCCGTGCACGATCTCGTTCATCGCGTCCCAACGATCGAGAAAGGCTTGCTTATCGGCGCCGACCGGTTGCGACACGTTGAAGTGGATGTTACCGTCCCCGAGATGCCCGAAGGCGACCACGCGGGCCCCCGGCGCGAACGCTTCGACCGCGGGCGTCGCCTCCCTGATCAACGTCGGCACGAGTTCAACCGCGACGGAGACGTCGTGCTTGATCGAACCGCCTTCCTTGCCCTGCGCGTCGGACAGGCATTCCCGCAATTGCCAGAAGTCCGCGCGCTGCTCGAGCGAAGCGGCGATCGAAGCGTCCTCGATGACGCGCTGCTCGAGCGCCGCCTCGAGCGCGCCGGCGAAGGCTTCGTCGAGTCCGTTCGCCGTCTGGGACGACGCCTCGATGAGAACGTACCAGTCGTGGGCGCCGCGCAGCGGAGCCCGGGCCCCCCCATGTCGAATCCCGATGTCATAAGCGTTGCGGCTGATCAGTTCGAAGCTGGTGACCGCGGCGCCGAGCCGTTCGCGGGCTATTCTCAGGAGCTTCAGCGCATCGTCCGGGCTCTTCAAACCGACGAAGGCCGTCGCCTGCGCGCGCGGATTGGGAAAGAGCCGGAGCGAAGCGGCAGTGATGATTCCGAGCGTCCCTTCGGCGCCGATGAAAAGGCTCTTCACGTCATAGCCGGTGTTGTCCTTGCGCAGTTTGCTCAGGGCGTTGACGATGCGGCCGTCGGCGAGCACGGCTTCGACGCCGGTGACGAGATCGCGCGTGGCGCCATAGGCGATGACGTTCAAGCCGCCGGCGTTGGTTGAGATGTTTCCGCCAATGGTGCAGGTGCCTTCCGACGCCAGCGAGAGCGGAAACAGGCGATCGGCGGCGAGCGCCGCGGCCTGCGCTTCGCCGAGCGTGACGCCCGATTCGCAAATCATGATGTTGCTGTCGGTGTCGACCTCGCGGATCGCACGCAAGCGCTGGGTCGAAACGATGATCTCGTCGCCGCTCAGGTCGGGCGTCTGCCCGCCGACAAGGCCGGTGTTGCCGCCCTGCGGGACCATGCCCACTCGCGCCTGATTGCAGAAGGCCGCGACATCCGCGACTTCCTTGGTCGAGCCCGGCCGCACCAACGCGAGCGCCTTTCCTTGATAAAGCTTGCGCGGCTCGACGAGCGCGCCCGCGAACAGCGCCGGGTCGGTCAGGACATGCCGCGAGCCCACAATATTTTGCAGGGCGGCGACGGTGGATTCTCGTTTCGTCACGTCCACCTAGAGGAGCCTCCGCGCGCGCGCTTTCGGCTTCCGTCGGCGAAAGACAGCGGCGAGTTCGACATGGGCAGAAAAGCGAAACTGGTCAAGCGGGATCACCGACCCAATCTGAAAGCCGCCATCGACAAGAATGCGCGCGTCGCGGGCGAAAGTCGCCGCATTGCAAGAGATGGAGACGACGAGCGGCAGAGCGGAGGCGGCGAGCGCGTGCGCCTGTTCGATCGCGCCGGCGCGCGGCGGATCGATGAGCGCGGCGTCGAACGCGGTCAGTTCGTCGGGCCGCAACGGACGACGGAAGAGATCGCGCGTTTCTGTCCCAAGCTTGCGCAGGCCCGTCGTCATCGCCGCGGCGCGAGCGAGCGCGCCGATCGCGGCGGAATCAGAATCGACGGCGAAAATCTCATGTCGTCGGGCGAGCCTCAGCGCGAA
The DNA here is from genome assembly GCA_963707355.1 of uncultured Alphaproteobacteria bacterium. Lineage (GTDB taxonomy): Bacteria > Pseudomonadota > Alphaproteobacteria > Rhizobiales > Beijerinckiaceae > Roseiarcus. Next base: position 29,962 of record CAVPPX010000038.1, read on the forward strand.
CGCGCCTGCGCCGCAGAACAGGTCCGCGACCTTTTTCGAGCCCGCGAGCGCCCGACCGGCAAAGTCCGCGAGCCACGATTCCCCCGCTTCGGTCGCCTGCAGGAAGCCGCCGGGCGGCAGTCGCGCCACCGCCTCGCCAAAGGCGACGCGGGGCGGCCGGCGCTCGATCACGATCTCGCCGTGATTGGAGACGCGCGCCAGATCGAGCGCTTCCGCCGTTCGCGTGAGCTTCTGCATCTCGGCGCGCCCGAACGGCCCCGAGCCGCGCAGGTCGACATCGAGCCCGTCGAGCATGGCGGTGACGCCGATATCGAGCGGCTTCATGATTCCGCGCAAATCCCCGCTCAGCGCGTGAGCGGCTGAGATCGCGCCGCCCATGCCGGGACTGAACAGGGGGCAATCGTCGATGGCGATGATGTCGTGCGAGCGCGCGCGCATGAAGCCGATCTCGTCGGGCCGGCCGTGGGGAAAGCGGGCGTGAAAGGTCGCGCGGCGCCGGCCGGGCCATGCGCGTCAACCAAGTCCCCGACCTCGGCGGCGACGCCCTCGCGGTTGAGTGCTTCGATCACTAGGCCGCGCTTCCATGCGTGATAAAGCGAAGCCGACATGTGCTGCGCGACGCAGCCGCCGCAAGTTCCGAACCAGCGGCAGATGGGCGCCGCGCGCTCTGGGGAGGGGTTCAACGTCTCCAAAAGTTCCGCACGCTTGCCCTCGGGCCGGACCAGCGCCCGCTCGCCGGGCAGCGCGCCGGGAACGAGCAGGCCGTCGGCGGTGAGGCCATGCCCATGCGCATCAAGCGCGACGATCGAAACCTCCTCGATGGGTTCAGCCACGACGCGCGCCGATGAGGAATTCCCGCGCTCCAGCGCCGCCGAGGATCGGCGACGGCATGAGGCCGAGCACAGTCCAGCCTTGCGCTTCGATCGTGGCGCGCACAGAGTTGCATGCGCGCTCGAGCGCCGCTTCGCTCGTGACCCGGCCCTTGACGAGGTCGGCTTTGCCAACCTCGAATTGCGGCTTCACGAGGCTTACGAGCCACGCCCGCTCAGCGGCGAATTTGAGCACGTGCGGCAGCACAAGCCGCTGCGAAATAAAGCTCACGTCGATGACGATCGCGTCCGGCGTTTCGTCGAGCGTAACCGCGGTGAGCGCGCGCGCGTCGACGCCTTCAAGAGACCGGACGCGCGGCTCGGCGGCGAGACGCGGCTCGAGCTGTCGGCGGCCGACATCGACGGCGACGACCTTCGCCGCGCCGCGCGCGAGCAGAACGTCGGTGAAGCCTCCGGTCGAGGCGCCGACGTCGAGGCAGACGAGGTCTTTGGGATCGAGCGCGAAAACGTCGAGCGCGACGGCAAGCTTGACTCCGCCCCGCGACGCCCAGGGATGCGGCGCCTCGGCTTCGATCGGCGCGTCGCCGGCCACCTCTTCCGAGGCCTTCTTGAGCGCGATCCCGGCCACGCTGACCAGCCCAGCCGCGATCGCGGCCTGAGCGCGGGCGCGACTCGAAAAGAAGCCACGCTCGACGAGAACGATATCCGCACGCTTGCGCATGGGGGCTGTTAACGAGCCGCGCGAAGCGCATTGTCAATGAAAATCCCGGAGCGACAGCGCGCTTGGCGTGTTGGCCGGCGCCGGCGGAACGAAGTCGGACAGGACGCGTTTCGTGAAGGGCTCGAGGTCGAGCCGCGCTCGGACGTTGGCATTGATCCCGATCTCATACGCGCTCGACGCGCTCAATTTTTTTGCCGCGGACGCCCGCAACGCGCTCGGTCCATTCGTCAATGTCTATCTGGTGACGGAGCGCCATTGGAGCCAGACCGAGGTCGGCGTCGTGGCGACGATGAGCGGCCTGCTTGGCATTGCGCTCCAGACGCCGATTGGCGCGGCGATCGACCTGACCCCGGCCAAGCGAGGCGTCATCGTGATGTCGATCGCGGCGATGGCCTTCGCTTCCCTCATCATCTTCGGCCTTCCGACCTTCTGGCCGATGGCGGTCGCGTTCGGGGTTCTCGCGATCGCGGGCGACGCCTTTGCTCCCGCGGTCGCCGCCTTGACTCTGGGAGTCACGCCGAAGTCCGGCCTGGCCCGGCGTCTGGGCCGCAACTCCGCGTTCGATCATGCCGGGAACATCGCCATTGCCATCGTGGCGGGCGCGATCGGATATGCATTTTCGCAACGGGCGGTCTTTCTCATGGTCCCGATCTTCGCAGGCCTGACCACATCGGCTGTGCTCAGCATCCCCGCAAGCGCCATCAATCAGGAGCGTGCGAGAGATGCGGGCTCTGACGACAACGCTCGTCTGGGCCACACGTCGGCGGCCGGCTATGGTGTTCTTTTCCGGACCAGGCCGCTCGTCATTTTCGCGCTCTGCGCCTTCTTTTTCAATTTCGCCAATGCGCCGCTCTTGCCGCTCGTCGGACAAAAGCTTGCGCTTCAGTTTCCGCAAGAGGCGACCGCGATGCTGTCGTTTTGCATTGTCGCCGCCCAGGGCGTCATGTTGCCGATCGCGATTCTCGTCGGGCGCAAAGCCGACGCTTGGGGACGCAAGCCGCTTTTCCTCATCGCGTTCGCCGCCCTGCCGATCCGCGCGGCGCTCTATCCCCTGTCTGACAACGCCTTCTGGCTGATTGCGATCCAACTGCTCGACGGAGTTGGGGCGGGCATCTATCAGGCGCTCACGCCCCTGGTTATCGCGGATATCATGCACGGGACCGGCCGTTACAATCTCGCACAAGGCGCCATCGCGACTGTTCAGGGTATCGGCGCATCGATCAGCGCTCTGGCCGCCGGCGTCGTCGTCGATCATTTCGGCTATAGCGTCTCGTTCCTCGCTCTCGGCGCCGCTGCGGCTATAGCCTTTTTCGTCTTTTTCGTCTTCATGCCGGAAACGCGCGATGAAGAATCCATAGCCCACGATCGTGAGACGCTTGGGCTCAAAGGGGCGGCCAGCTCTTGACTCCCGAAAGCACCATAGCGCTCGCCATCCTGGTCTTAACCTACGTCGGCGTCGCGGTGGGCCGGATTCCGGGCCTGCGTCTCGACCGCGCGGGCATCGCTTTTCTCGGCGGCGCGGCGATGATCGCGCTCGGGCCCTTGAGTTTCGAAGAAGCCTTTCGCGCCATCGATTTCGACACCATCGCGCTTCTCCTCGGGATGATGATCGTAGTTGCGCATCTCAAGGTCTCAGGCGCATTCCGGGCGCTCGGCGGCTTCGCCATCGATCATGCGCACGCGCCGTTCGTCCTGCTCGTCACCGTGACATTGATGGCGGGTGTGTTATCGGCCTTTCTGGTCAATGACGCGATCTGCCTCGTGATGACGCCGATCGTGCTGCAGGTGGTGCGTTCGCTCGGCCGCAATCCGCTTCCCTATCTGGTCGCGGTCGCGACCGCTTCCAATTGCGGCAGCGTGGCGACGATCACCGGAAACCCGCAGAACATGGTGATCGGGACGCTCTCCAAAATCCCTTATCCAGCGTTTGCCGCCTCGCTCGCGCCAGTCGCGGCATTCGGTCTCGTCGTTGTCATCCTCATGGTCCGCCTCGTCTATGCAAAGGAATTCGCTTTCAAGGGCGAGCTTGAGCCGCATCTCTTCCGCGGCCACATGCATGGCGGCCAGGTTCTCAAGGCGAGCGTCACCTGCGTTGCGCTTGCGATCGCCTTCTTCGCCGGCGTCGCCCCCGCCAAGGCGGCTATTCTGGCCGGCGCGTTCCTGCTGCTCACGCGCCAGATCAAGCCTCACCGCATCTACCGCGAGCTCGACGGGCCGCTGCTCATCCTGTTTGCGGGAATGTTCGTCGTCGTCGCGGGCGCGGAAAAGGCGCTGCTGACGCCCGATCGAATCGCGATGGCGAAGACGCTTGGCCTCGATATGGTCTGGCGCCTGTCGCTGTTCACCGCCGTGCTTTCCAACATCGTGAGCAATGTGCCGGCGGTGCTGGCGCTGAGGCCGTTCATACCGACTTTCCCCGACCCGCAGCGCGCCTGGCTCGTGGTCGCGATGAGCTCGACACTTGCGGGCAACTTCACCCTGCTCGGATCGGTCGCCAATCTCATCGTCGCCGAACGCGCTCGCGCGGAGGGCATGCCGATCAGCTTCTGGGCTTATTTCAAGGTCGGCGCGCCGCTGACGGTGATCACGCTCGCGGCGGGAACAGCCTGGCTGATGTGGCGGTAGGGCTGGGCTCCGCAAGAGATGCCGAACTTGCGCGGCGCTGAGCGCCTGATGAGCGCGCGGCGCAGATCACATTTCGGTGATCGAGTGTGCGGCCCGCCAATCTCGCTGATTGAATGCCTCGCCGCGTCATCCGAGCGTCATCCGTGGTCTCTACCTGCAGTCGGTCTTCAATTCTGGGACTCGGAGGGACGTTCCTATGGGCATTTCCAACTCTTGCCGTCTTGCGCTGACCGTAAGTTGCAGCACGTTTGCTCTTGCCTTCGCGGCGACCGCTGCGCGCGCCGCCGACTATATCCAAGGCAACTCGCTGCTCATTTCGACCACGACCTACCAGGACGTAGGCGCGGTCGCGGGTCTCGTCGCGGGAACGTCGCTGCTCCCCGGCGCCAACGCCGGCGAGACGTCGACGGCAGTGTCGAACGGCGCCCTCAACACGGTTTGGAACAACGAATCGGGCGATCCATCGTTCGGGGTCACCTCGGCGATCAGCCTTTCCGACCTCAACGTCAACACTGGCGCGGTCCTGGCGTCGAAGACCCTCGATCCGAGCATCGTCTCGACCAGCTTCAGCTCGAAGTCCGAGCTCGGCCTTAACCTGACCAAAACCTCGACCGGATACACCGCCACGTTCATGGGCTACGCTGGCGGCGGGGTCGGCAATCTCGACGTCTCCAACTCCGACACCACCGCCTTCAAGGACACGACCAACCCGGTGACGTCGTTCTTCGCGCCGGGCGCCAATCAGACCTACGCGTTCAATCGCTCGGTGGTGGCGTTCAACGCCGACGGCAGCTACACGGCCACGCAGACCCTGGCCTACGGCGGCAACAATGGCCGCTCCGCCGTGCTTGCGCCGAACGGCCTCTACTATACGGCCGGCAATTCCAACAACGGCTCGGGAACGCCGACCCAGTTGACGACGACGACCGGGCTCGAGGTGGCGACGCCGGGTGCGGCTCCGAACTCCTCGATGATCGATCCGACCTATAAGTCCATTCCGGGCGACAAAGCGGGCAAGGACAACAATTTCCGCGGCGTCACCTACTACAATGGCAGCCTCTATTTCACCAAAGGCAGCGGCAGCAACGGCATCGACACAGTCTACACGGTCAGCAATCCGAACGGCGCGCTTCCGACGTCGGCCACCGCCTCAGGCGCAAGCATCTCGATTTTGCCAGGGCTCCCGACCGACCGCGCCAAGACGGGACCGGACTACACCCCGTTCGGCCTTTTCTTCGCCAACTCGACGACGCTCTATGTCGCCGACGAGGGCACGGGGGACGCGGTCGATCAGGCCGACCATGCGGGTCTTGAGAAGTGGACGCTATCGGATGGGACTTGGTCGCTCGACTATACGTTGCAGGCGGGCCTGATCGGCGACACTGATACTGTCCCCGGCTGGGATTTCGGAGAGACAACGATCGGCCTGCGCAACCTTACCGGCGAACTCAATGCTGACGGGACCGTCACGTTCTGGGCGACGACCGCGACCAGCAGCGACTTGGGAGACAACGGCGCCGATCCCGAACGAGATCGTCGAGATCACCGACGCGCTCGGCGACACGTCGTTGCCGACGGGCGAAGAGTTCTCGGTGTTTGACGGCCCGGTGGCTGGACTGCGTTATGGCGGAGTGGCCTTCGCCGCCGCGCCCGAGCCATCGACCTGGGCGATGTTGCTGCTCGGATTCGGGGGCCTTGGCTTCGTCGGCTATCGAAAGCGGTCGGCTCTTTCAGTCGGCTGATCAAGCTCGCGAGCCGATCAGGGGAGTTGCTTCGTGGCGGTTTCCCCAACTCGAAGGGCGTAGCGCCAGGGCGGCGGGAACCGCCTGGCTGATGTGGCGGTAGCGATGTGTTCCCTTCTCCCTGCGGGAGAAGGTGGTCGCGATAGGGCGTCTAAAGGGACGCCCGTCCTTGCGGACGGGCTAGGGCCGACCGGATGAGGGTTTACGCGCCGGCGGTCGAAGCCGACGTCATGCAGCCGCCGGCGCGACCTCGGCGGCGATGCGTTCGCCAAGCTCCGCCTCCGCGACCTCCAGCTCGTATGTCGTCTGCAAATTGAGCCAGAAGCGCGGGCTGTTGGCGAAATAACGGGCCAGGCGCATTGCGGTCTCCGGGGACACGCCGCGCTTTCCGTTCAGGATGTCGGTGATGCGGCCGGAGCTTACCCGGAGCGCCAGCGCCAGCGCGTTGGCCGAGAGGCCGCACGTCTGCATTTCCCGTCGAAGGAGCCTGCCGGGGTGCACGGGCTTCATCGTCCGTCTCTCCTTAATGATGGTCGACGATCTCGACGTCCGCCACCGACGGCAGCATCCCTTCTCCCCCGGGGAGAAGGTGGCGCGAAGCGTCGGATGAGGGTTTGCGCATGCCCTCACCTCAACCCCTCTCCCAATAGCCCGTCGAGAGACGGGCGTTCTTCCGAACGCCCTATTGGGAGAGGGGCAAAGCCCTCATGCCTCGGCATTGTGGGTGAAATCGTCCGGCGGATTTGGCCCCCACACGTAGAACGAATTCCTCCGGCGCGTGGTCGCCACTCTTCCAGTCGCAATCGGCGGGCACGAAATCGATCCCAGCCGAATATTCGCTGAAACTGCCCCACGGGTCGCCGACATAGTGGAAGAAATTGGAGCCCAGAACGTGCCGTCCGAGGCCCCATCCCCGCGCGAAGCCCTTGTCCAGCATATGCATGGCGCCGCGGCCGATGTCGTCGACCGAGCCCACGTCCCAGCTCAGATGATGCAGGCCCGGCGCGCTCGATTTGACGAAGGCGATCATATGGTGGTCGCTGCCGTGGATCCCGTGCAGGAAGGCGATGCCGTCGCCGGACCGGTCGGACAGCCGCAGACCCAGTGTGCGAGTATAGAACTGAACGGCTTTCTCGACGTCGCGCGTGAACAGGAGCACATGCGCCAGGCGCCGGGGCGTGACGCGCGCAACGTCGCGCCGGAATGGGGCGCCGCGCACGCCCGGACCGCCGGCGACCTCGAAGAAGTCAGACTTCTCGTTGGGTGAGGATTTCGCCGCGACATTGATTTCGACCAGGTTGCCGTCGTGATCGTGGAACCACAGGCCATTCGTTTCGACGCCCGGCGGCGGATCAAGCCGCTTGACGCCGAAGGCTTGGAGCCGCTCGGCGAAGCGGTCGAAATCGTCGTCAAACGCGCCGAACGCAATATGGCCGAGCTTCTTGCGCGGGCCCTCGTCGAGCGTGACCCAGACATGCGGATTGCCGCGCGTCTTCATGGCGAGATGTCCGCCGTCTTCATCGACCTCGAGTCCGAATTCGCCGTAAAAATTCCCGGCGACCGCGAGATCGGGAACAGCGAAATGGAACCGGTCGACCGAATGAACCCCGAGTTCGCCGGGACGACGCGTCGGCTTGATGGCGGTGCGAATGGCGGTCATGAGCGATCCTCCGTTCCCAGTCGCGCCGCGGCCGCCACGACCGATCGCACGTGGGCTTTTGGCGAATGCTACCGCAGGATGAGCGGACTGGCCAAGGTCAGCGCGCGCGTGCGTTGCCGCCAGTCGATGATGATGGGTCGGGTGCCGGCTCGAACGGCGCTGTCGACTGCGCATCGGGCGCGGGCGCCGCAACGACGGTCGGAGGCTTGGGCTTCTTCTTTTTCGCCGCTTGTGCGGGGGGCGGAGCCTGCTGCTCGGGGGATGCTGCGTCGGGGCCCAGGTCGGTCGGCGGACCTTCGTCCGGGTTCGGCGCCAGGCCTCTACCGGCGCATCGTGGATCACCACCGTGCCGCCTTTGCAGGCCGTGAGCCAAATATCGAAAATCGGATGCTCGATGCCGTGCAGGCCCGGAGAGTCGGCGAACATCCAGCCCGAGAAAATGCGCTTCATCTGCTTCTGCTCGTCGATTTCGTCGACCTGGGCGAAAGCGTCGGTCTGCGGCGCATCGGTCGGCGGACGAGAATAGCAGACGCGCGGCGTGATCTGCAGCGTCCCGAACTGCACCGTCTCATTGATCGCCACTTCGAACGAAATGATGCGGCCGGTGATCTTGTCGAGGCCGTCGAAAACGGCGATCGGATTGCTGATCTTGTCGGCAAGCGCCGGGTCGGGCGCGGTCAGCGCCGAAACCGCAGCCAGCGCCGCGCCAGCCAGCATCGGCCTCGTCATCGGGATTGCGGAATAGGCGCGACGTGGGATCGCGTGGCCAGGCGGAAGAGGTGCATGGCGGGCGCTTTGCTAGGGAAGGGCGGCGGAATGAAGGCGCCTAGCCTCAGGGGCCAGGGCTCCAGGCCTCGTAATCGCCCCCGGTGGGCTGGCGCGGGCCTGCCCTCAGCGTCGATCCGTCGGCCCGGATCGCGGCCGGCGTGCCGGTCGGATTCCCCATATGCGGCTGTTCCCAAGGATGAGCTTTGTAGTCTTCCTCAATCGGCGGCATTTCGACTGTGTGGTGAA
>CAVPPX010000039.1:0-39068 GCA_963707355.1 uncultured Alphaproteobacteria bacterium
AGACGCTGGACGACGCGCTGGACGACTTGCAGGCGCTGCTCACGCGCGCGAAACGCGACTACGGCGTGGACGCCGAGATCGCGGCGATCCGCGCGAAGGCCGGGTCGACGGAAACCTCGGTCGACGAGCCGCTCGTGCGCGAAGCGGTCGCCATCTCCCGCACGCATGGCGTGACGTTTCCGCAGCCGGGCGGGCTGACGGGCGGGTGCGATCTTGTTCACTTTCATGACGTTGGCGCCGTGGGCATCGTGCTTGGCCCTGGCTCGCTCGACGTCGCTCACCAGCCCGACGAATATGTCCCGAAGGACGATTCGCTCGCGCCGCCCTCATCTATCGCGACGTCGCTGTGGCGATGATGCGGCCCTGATCGGGCCGCTGGCCTCAGGTCAGCAAGACGGCTTCGATCTCGACATCGTTCACGCGCCCTTGCGTCGGCGCTGGCGGTACTGATCGGCCACCACCGCCGCAACAATGACGCCGCCCTTGATGATCTCCTGATAGTGCGCGTCGACGTTGAGGAACGTGAAGCCTGAGGTCAGGATCCCGAGGATGACCGCGCCGATCACTGTGCCGGTCATCCGGCCGACGCCGCCCGAGAGCGAGGTTCCGCCGATAACGGCCGCGGCGATCGCGTCCAGTTCGAAGCCGACGCCGACCCCGGCCTGGCCGCTGATCGCGCGCGCGGTGTGCACGATGCCGGAGAGACCGGAGAGCAGTCCCGCGATCATATAGACGATGATCACATGGCGCTCGACGTTGATGCCGGAGACGCGCGCCGCGAGCGGATTCGCGCCAATCGCGTATGTGAACTTGCCGTAGCGGGTGTAGCGCAGCGCGATGTGAAAGATGAAGGCGACGCCAAGGAAGATGATGACGGGCCACCGCCGGCGCCGATAGCCGCGAAGCTGTCGGAGAGATTGCCGATCGGCTGGCCGTTCGTGTACCAGTGGGCAACTCCGCGCGCGGACACCATCATTCCGAGCGTCGCAATGAAGGGGGGGATTTTGGTTAGCGCAATCAGCGCGCCGTTGATCAATCCCGCGATCAGTCCGCACACCAGACCCGCGGCCACCGGAAAGATGGGGTTGAGACCCGTGAGGCTCGGGTAGATCGCGTGCGTGTAGCCAGCGACCTGCGCAAGGCTCGCTGCGACCATCGCCGTCATGCCGACGACAGATCCCGAAGACAGGTCGATGCCGCCCATGATGATGACCTGGGTGACGCCGACGGCGATGATGCCGATCTCCGCTTCCTGCAGGATCATGATCCTGAGTCTCAGCGGATTGGCGATGAAGCTTTGCCCGACGAAGATCCAGCCCAGGACTTCGAACAAGAGCATCATGCCGATCATGACCGCGAGGATGCTGAGTTCGGGCGGGAAGCGACGGCGTCCAGCTTTTCTGACTTCGGAGGTCGGGGCGACTGTCGAGATGTCGGTGGCCACGGGGGTTGTCTCCTCGAGCTTCGGCGCTATTGCGATGCGAGCTCCATGATCCGGACCTGAGTTGCGTCCTTGCGGTCGACGATGCCGGTCATCCGACCTTCGTGCATCACGAGGATTCGGTCGCTCATCCCCAGGACCTCCGGCAGCTCCGACGAAATCATGAACACCGCCACGCCCTGTACGGCCAGTTCAGTGATCAGCTTATGGATCTCGGCCTTGGCGCCGACGTCGATGCCGCGCGTCGGCTCGTCGAGGATGAGGATTCTCGGCCGGGTCAGCAACCAGCGCGCAATCAGCACTTTCTGCTGATTGCCGCCTGAGAGATTGATGATCGGCTCTTCGAGATCCGGCGTTCGCACGCGCAGGCGGTTCTTCTGCTGCTGGCAGAGCGCTTCGATCTTGCGCTCGTTGACGAAGCCTGCGGTCGCATGACCGTGGCGCAGCAGCGCGATCTGCATGTTCGCCATGATGTCGAGGAGCAGGAAACAACCGCTCGCCTTGCGGTCCTCGGTCAGGAAGGCCATGCCGGCGTCCATGGCGACGCCGGGGTTCGTGACCGCGATCTCTTTGCCGTCGATCTGGATCGCGCCGGAGGTTGCCGGCGTCACGCCGAACAGCGTCTCCGCGACGTTGCTGCGCCCCGATCCACGAGGCCGGCCACTCCGAGAATTTCTCCCTTGCGCAGATCGAACGACACGCCACGGAACTTGCCTTCGAGGCAGAGGTCTCTCACCGACAAGGCGACGTCGCCGATCGGCGCAACCTCTTTCGGGAACATCTGAGTGATCTCGCGCCCGACCATGAGCTTGATGATTTCGTCGCGCGTAACATCCGAGGCCTGATGCTCGCCGACAAATCGTCCGTCACGGAACACCGACACTTCGTCGGCGATCTCAAACAGTTCGTTCATCTTGTGGGTGATGTAGATGATACCCGTGCCGTGATCCTTGAGCGAACGGATGATCCGGAACAGGTGCTCGACCTCGCGTTCCGTCAGCGTCGAGGTCGGCTCATCCATGATCAGGATGTCGGAATCGTACGACACGGCCTTCGCAATCTCGACCATCTGCCGGTTGGCGACCGAGAGGTCACGCACTTCCGTCTCAGGATGAAGGGGAATGTCGAGGCGTTCGAACAATTCTTGCGTGCGCCGTCGCATCTCCTCATGACGCACGAAGCCGAGCCTGTTCAGAGGCTCGCGGCGAATCCAGATGTTCTCGGCGACCGTCATGTGATCCATCAAGTTGAGCTCCTGATGGATCATGGCGATGCCGTACTGCAGCGCGTCGAGGGGCGATGTCAGCTTGATCTCCTGCCCCTTGAGTTTGAAGGAGCCGGAATCGGGCGTGTAGATCCCGGCGATGATCTTCATCAGCGTCGACTTGCCTGCGCCGTTCTCGCCCATGAGCGCATGGACATGACCGCGCTTCAGCCGGAATGACACGTCGTCGAGCGCGAGCACGCCCGGGAAGGCCTTGCGCACATTCGAAACCTCGAGCAGGTATTCGGCGCCGGGAATGGCGCCGCTCTGCCTGACAATTTCGGCCGTCGAAGGACTGATGGTCGCCATGGCGCTTCGTCCCATCCTGATTTCGGCGTCGTCTTTTCCTCAGGGCTACGGCAGTCCTACACGACTTTGGCGTCGCGACAGCCCGGAGGCGCTGGGAGGTCTGGCGTCTCCGGGCGCCCTCGCCTCGCCGAAACGCTCGGCGAGGCGGAGAGGCATTGAGGAAGCTCAGTTTTTCTTCGTGAACTGATCCATGTTGGCGGGGGTCACCAGCTGGAAGGGGATATAGACCTTCTTCTCGACCGGCTTGCCCGCCGCGAGCGCGAGCGCTGCGTCGACCGCGCCTTTGCCCTGACCTGCGGCGTCCTGAAACACGGTCACTTTGAGGTCGCCAGCCTTCATCGAGGCGAGTGCATCCTGCGTCGCATCGATGCCGCCAACGACCGCCTTCTTGGTGTCCACGCCTGCCGACTTCATCGCCTGGAGAGCGCCGATCGCCATCTCGTCGTTGTTGGAAACGACGGCGTCGAACTTGAGGCCTTTCGACAGCCAGTTGGTCATCAGGTTCTGAGCCTGCGTGCGATCATAGTTCGCCGTCTGTTCGGCGATGACCTTCATGCCGCTGCAGTCCGGGGTTGAGATGACCTCATGGATGTCCTTGGTGCGCTGCACCGCCGACTGGTTCGACAACACGCCCTCCATGACGAGGATGTTGCCCTTGCCGGCAAGCAGCTTGCAGATTTGCTTGGCCTCGAGGGTGCCCGACTCGGCCTCGTTCGAGGCGACGAAGGCGGCCTTCGGACCGAGTTTGTCGACGTCGATCGGCTCTCGGTTGACGTAGACGAGCGGCACGCCGGCGTCGGCGGCGGCCTTGGTGATGGCGCCTGTGGCCGAGGTGTCGACCGGATTGACGATGATGGCGTTGACGCCGTTGGCGATGAAGTTCTGCACCTGGCTCAACTGCTTGGAGACGTCGTCCTTGGCGTCCTCGATCTGCAGCGTGACCCCCGGCTGCGTCTTGGCGTATTCCGCCATGCTGTTACGCAGAACGGTCAGGAAATTATCGTCGAATTTGTCCATCGACACGCCAATTTTGGTGGCGGCGAAGGCGGGGCTCGACAGCGCGCTGGCCGCGGCAAGCGCAAGAAGTATGCGTTTCATGGTCTCGTTTCCTCCCGTTGCTCGGCAATGAACGATTTGCTCGTTGTCCGCGCCAGGACAATGGCGCGGCTGGTTCGTTCTAGACTCAAATTGATTGCCGCGCATCTGGCTTGCCGCTGAATGGCCTCACCCCGGAGAGATCGACCTCGCCAAGGCGAGCGCGGCCGGTGGCCGGGTAGGAAACCTCGCCGCCCGCGTCCCCGCGCACAAGTTTGCGCGCGCCAATGATTTCAGGGATTTAAGTGCGCTTCTGCGCGACTTTTTGTCTTTCCGCCGCGTGGCGAGTAGCCGAGTCCGTTTTGAGCGATTTCAATGACTTGTGGGGCCATTCGCGAGTCACTCGTTACTTTTAGCGCCGGAAGTCCGGGTCGCGCGCCGTCGAGCGTCCTTCGAGACGCCACGCTTCGCGCGGCCCTCAGGACGAGGGGGCTCCTCAACCCGAAGCGTTAGAACGTCGCCGTGGCCGGATCGGGCCCCATCCGGCCGCCGGGCGAATCAAGCGCTTCGATCCGCTTCATGTCGTCGCCATCGAGCTTGAAATCGAAGACGCCGATGTTCTCCTTCAGCCGCTCGAGCCGAACCGTCTTCGGAATGACGATCAGTCCGCTGTCGAGATGCCAGCGGATGACGACTTGCGCCGGCGTCTTCCGATGCTTGGCGGCGATCTCGACAAGCGCAGACTCGCTCAGCAAGCCACCCCGGCCAAGCGGGCTCCACGATTCCGTCTTGATCCCATGCTGGTCGTGAAATGCGCGTAAGCCTTTCTGCTGAAATTTTGGATGAAGCTCGATCTGATTGACCGAAGGCGTGACGCCCGTCTCGCCGATGATCCGTTCGAGGTGATCGCGGTTGAAATTCGAGACGCCGATCGAGCGAATCTTCCCGTCCTTCTGCAGACGAACGAACGCCTTCCAGCTCTCGACATAGCGGTTGACGCGCGGGCGCGGCCAATGGATCAAGTACAAATCGAGCGTCTCGCGGCGGAGCTTTTTGATGCTTGCGTCAAAGGCGCGCAGCGCCTCGTCGAAGCCGTGATCCGAGTTGCCGAGTTTCGTCGTCACGAAGACGTCGCTCCGGCCAAGCAGGGCTTCGCCGACGCCCTCCTCATTCCGATACATCGAGGCCGTATCGACCAGCCGATAGCCCTCATCGACCGCCATTTTGACCACCCGCTCCGTCTCATCAGGCGGCGTCTGAAAGACGCCAAGCCCGAACTGCGGCATGGCTGCGCCGTCGTTGAGGCTAAGAGTCGGCTGGGTTTGACTGGTCATCGGTGCTTTCCCGGTTTGGCGGAGCGAATTGCCGGCAGGCGGCCGAGCGCTCGACCCTCCGCCGGAGCAGGCCGGAGACTTGGCGCAAGTCGCCGCATTCGGCAAGCGGGCCACCTGTAGCCGCGGTCATAGCCCGTCGGTAGAAGGGCGTCCTTGCGGGAGCCCTTTGGACCGCGCCAGCCGCGATCCGCGACCGCGGCGCCAGGAGGCAAGGGTGACCAAAGCCCGATCCGGCGCCATATATAGGCCGGGCGCAATTCCCTCGGCGTCCGTGAGGGGCCAAACAGCTTGCACTCCGACCTCGCTTCAATCTCGGCAGCGCGAACCGGCGCGCGACGGCGTTCGGCCGCGTCTCCAGCGCCCTCCGTCGTCGAAACCCTGTTCCACCCGGCGGTTGCGAGCTGGTTCGCCGATAGTTTCGCTTCGCCGACTCCCGCGCAAGCCGAGGCGTGGCCGGCGATCAAGGCCGGCCGCCACACCCTCATCGCCGCGCCCACAGGATCGGGCAAGACGCTCGCGGCGTTCATGTCCGCGATCGACGATCTCGTGCGGCAGGGTCTCGAGGGCGAGCTCCCGCAGGCGACGCAAGTCGTCTACGTGTCGCCCCTCAAGGCGCTGTCGAACGACATCCATCGCAACCTCGAGGGGCCCTTAGCCGGCATCCGGGAGCAACTGCGCCGGAGCGGGCTTGCCGATGTCGATATCCGCACCTGGGTCAGAACGGGCGACACGCCCGTCGCCGAGCGCGAGCGAATGCGCCGGCGCCCGCCACACATCCTGGTGACGACGCCGGAATTGCTCTACGTGCTGCTTGGCTCGCAGTCCGGGCGCGCGATGCTGGCGAGCATCCGGTCGGTCATCGTCGACGAGATCCACGCCGTCGCGCCGAACAAGCGCGGCGCCCATCTCGCTTTGTCGCTGGAGAGGCTCGCGGCTTTGTGCGGCGACCGCCTGCAGCGCATCGGCCTCTCCGCCACGCAGAATCCGATTCGTTCCGTCGCCCATTTTCTCGCCGGCGCTGCGGCGGACGGCAAGCCGGCGGCGGAAGTTGCGGTCATCGATTCGGGCCATCAGCGTCAGCGCGATCTGAGCCTGGAGGTTACAGCGTCGCCGCTCGAGGCGGTGATGTCGACGGACGTGTGGCGGGAAATCTACGCGCGCCTGATCGAGCTCATCGAGGACCACCGCACGACGCTCGTCTTCGTCAACACTCGCCGCATGGCCGAACGCGTCGCACGCGAGCTCAGCGACCGTCTCGGCAAAGAGGCCGTCACCGCGCATCACGGCAGCATGGCGAAGGAACTCAGGCTCTCGGCCGAACAACGGCTGAAGCGCGGCGAGCTGAAAGCCCTGGTGGCGACGGCATCGCTCGAACTTGGAATCGATATCGGCGACGTCAATCTCGTCTGTCAGATCGGTTCGCCGCGCTCGATCGCGACCTTCTTGCAGCGCGTCGGCCGTTCCGGTCACGCGATCGGCGGCACGCCCAAGGGACGGCTGTTTCCGCTCTCGCGAGACGATCTCGTCGAGTGCGCGGCGCTGCTCGACAGCGTCCGTCGCGGCGAACTCGACCGCCTGGCGATCCCTGAACGGCCGCTCGACGTGCTCGCGCAGCAGGTCGTCGCAGAAGTGGCCGCGCAAGATTGGTCGGAAACCGAGCTTTACGATCGGTTGCGCCGCGCGTGGCCCTTCCGTTCCTTGGCGCGAGATGATTTCGATGCGGTCGTGCGCATGCTGGGCGAGGGCTTCACCACCCGCCGGGGCCGCCGCGGCGCACTCATTCATCGCGATGCGGTCAATGGCGTTTTGCGCGGCCGGCGCGGCGCGCGCACGACCGCGCTCACCTCCGGCGGCACGATCCCCGACACCGCCGACTACCAGGTGCTGCTGGAGCCGGAGAACCAG
Organism: uncultured Alphaproteobacteria bacterium; assembly: GCA_963707355.1. Taxonomy (GTDB): domain Bacteria; phylum Pseudomonadota; class Alphaproteobacteria; order Rhizobiales; family Beijerinckiaceae; genus Roseiarcus. The sequence goes on from CAVPPX010000039.1 coordinate 7,289, forward strand.
ACCATCGGCACGGTGAACGAGGATTTTGCCGTCGAGAGCATGGCGGGCGACATTTTTCAGCTCGGCAACGCGTCCTATCGCATTCAGCGGGTCGAGCGCGGAACGGTCCGGGTGGAGGACGCCAAGGGCCAGCCGCCAAACATTCCCTTCTGGCTTGGCGAAGCGCCCGGCCGAACGGACGCGCTGTCCGTCTCGGTCTCGCGTCTCCGCGTCGAGATCGAAGCGCGACTCCGATCCGACTCGTCCGGGGCGAGCGCCCGGCGTTGGCTCGTCGAGCAAGTCGGAATTGTCGCGGCCGCGGCCGATCAGCTTGTCGATTATCTGGCCGCAAGCCTTTCGGCCCTTGGCGCAATGCCGACACAGGACACGATTGTCTTCGAACGCTTCTTCGATGAAGCGGGCGGCATGCAGTTCGTCATTCATAGCCCCTTCGGCAGCCGCCTCAATCGGGCGTGGGGTCTGGCGCTGCGGAAGCGCTTTTGCCGCACGTTCAATTTCGAGCTGCAGGCCGCGGCGACCGAGGACAATATCGTGCTGTCGCTGACCACGGCGCACAGCTTCGAGCTTGGCGACGTCGCGCGTTACCTTCATTCGAACAGCGTGCGCGAAGTGCTCATTCAGGCGATGCTGGACTTGCCGATGTTCACGACGCGCTGGCGATGGGTCGCGGGCGTCTCGCTCGCCCTGCCCCGTTTTCGCAACGGCAAGAAGGTGCCGCCGCAGTTCCTGCGCATGCAGGCGGAGGACCTGGTGGCGGCGGTCTTCCCCGACCAGATCGCCTGCGCCGAAAACCTGGTCGGCGAGCGTGAGGTGCCCGACCATCCCCTCACCAATCAGGCGATCGACGACTGCCTGCATGAGGCGATGGACTTGGAGGGACTGCAGCGCCTGCTTCGGCGCCTCGAAGCTGGCGAGATTGCGCTTGTCTCATGCGATCTGACCGCGCCCTCCCCGCTCGCCTTGGAGGCGCTGTCGGCCAGACCCTACGCCTTCCTCGACGACGCGCCGCTGGAAGAGCGGCGGACGCAGGCGGTGATGGCGCGGCGCTGGCGCGATCCGCAGGACGCGTCCGACCTCGGCCGGCTGGATCCAGAGGCGATCGCCAAGGTTCAGGCCGAGGCTTGGCCCGATCCCGTCAACGCCGAGGAGCTTCACGACGCGCTGCTCTGGCTCGGTTGTCTGACCGAAACAGAGGCGCGTGCTCCGCCCGGCTGGAGCGAATGGCTCGACGCGCTGGCCCGCGACAAGCGGGTCGCCCGCCTCAAGGCCCCTCATGCGACGCTGTGGATTCCGGCTGAGCGGCTACCTCAATTTCAAGCTGTTTGGCCGCAGGCTCGCCTCGAGCCGGAGATCGCAGCGCCCGCCGAACAGGCCGGCGAAACATGGTCGTCGGATCGCGCCCTGGTCGAGATCCTGCGCGGCAGGCTCGAGGGTCTCGGGCCGGTCACGCCAATTGCGCTCGCCGCGCCGCTCGGGCTCGAGCCTGGCGCGATCACGGCGGCCCTCGCCGCTCTCGAGAGCGACGGGGCGATTCTCAAGGGCCGTTTCCTCGCCGGCGTCAACGGCGAGCAATGGTGCGACCGCCGCCTCCTGGCGCGCATCCATCATTATACGGTTCGGCGGCTGCGGTCGGAGATCGAGCCGGTCGCCGCACGCGATTTTCTCCGCTTCCTGTTCGCATGGGCTCATGTTGCGGAGGAGACGCGTCTCGAAGGGCCCGACGCGCTGCCTGTGATCCTGGGCGCGCTCGAAGGCTTCGAGGCGCCCGCAAAAGCATGGGAGACCGAGATCTTGCCGGCGCGGCTCAAGGGCTACCAGGCTTCGTGGCTCGACGCCCAATGCCTCGCCGGGCGAACCTCATGGGCGCGTTTGACGCCGCCGGCCGCCGCCAACGGCAATGGGCGGACGCGCCACGTGTCGCCGGTCGGCGCGACCCCGATCGCGCTCATCGAGCGCCGCCGGGCGTCGCTATGGATGGCGCTCGCGCCGCAGAGCGGCGTGGCCCCAATGAGCGGCCGCGCTCAGGCCGTGCTCGATGCCTTGAGCGCGCGCGGCGCTTTATTCTTCGACGAGCTGGCCGAAACCACTCGCCTCTTGCGCCCTCAGCTTGAGGAAGCGCTCGGCGAACTCGCCGCGCTTGGGCTCGCGGCCTCCGACAGTTTCAGCGGCCTGCGCGCTCTCCTCGTTCCCTCGGGGCAGCGCAAGCCGCCGCCCGGCATGAAGCGGCGCGGGCGCGTGCTGAGCTTCGACATCGAGAGCGGCGGCCGCTGGGCGATGATCAATCGTGCAGCGCCGATGAACGCCGGCGGCGACTCTCGCGACGCCGCGGTCGAATATGCGGCGCGCACGCTGCTCGCCCGTTACGGTGTCGTCTTCTGGCGCCTTCTGACGCAGGAGCCCGGGTGGCTTCCGCCGTGGCGGGAGCTCTTGCGCGTGTACCGCCGGCTCGAGGCGCGGGGAGAGATTCGGGGGCCGATTCGTCGCCGGCTTCTCGGGCGAACAATTCGCGTTGCCGGACGCGGTCGGCCTCTTGCGAGAGATGCGCCGGCGGCCGGCGTCGGGCCAGTGGGTGTCGCTGTCGGGCGCCGATCCGCTCAATCTGATCGGCATCCTGACGCCCGGACAAAGGCTTTCCGCGCTCACCGCCAACCGGGTGGTTTACCGCGACGGCCTGCCGATCGCCGCGCTCACCGGAGGCAAAGCGCAGTTCTTGACCGAGCTCGAAACCGCCGATCAGTGGGAAGCCGAGAAGCGCCTGGTCCGGTCAGCGGCCCGCGGGCGGCTCGCCGACCTCGTCTAAGTCGCTTGTCTCGGCCATCCACCGCTATCGCCGATTAAGCCCGCGAGCGCGAATTGACCGAGGGCGCCCGGTTTGCTAGCGAGGACTCCGGTAACAAAGCGGCACGGTTCGGCATAAGCCGGCTCGAATGCGCCTGAATGGCGGCGACGATAACAAGGGGGCTTCCGGTGATGATCACACGTCGCGGTGGAGCGCTGGCGCTGGTCGTTCTGCTTTCCGCCTTTGTCGCCGGCTGCGGGGAAACGCCCGCGCCTACGCCCGCAATCGTCGCCCCAGCGATCAGCCCGGACCAGCTGGTCGGCAAGTGGGGCTTCGCCGCCTATCACAAGGACGAGGACCGAGCCCGCACCATCAAAGAGGCGAAGGCGCAGTGCAACCGGCCTTACGTCATCGACAAGGGCCCGACCGGCGGAGTGATGATGAATCTCGCCGACCAGAAGGAATTGTCGGAACTGATCCTAAAGAGCGGACCGACCGGCGAAACATACCTCGGGCCGGCAGGCGCCCCAGGCGGCCCCGACGACCGCATCGTCTCCAATGTCGATGCGAACTCGTTCACGACGGTTTGGGTCGATCCGGACAATGCCAGTCGCTATGGCACGTCGGTTTACGTGCGGTGCGGAAAGCGCTAATCAGCGATCCATTCTGGGATTAGACCCCCAATCGACGGAGTTCACATGACGGTTCGAGTCAGTTTGTTGTTGCGGCTTGCGCTTGGCGCGGCGCTCGCGGTTCTCGCGGGCGCGGGCGCCGGAGCCGCGACCCCCGGCCAGGACGAGATGAATGTCGTCGACCAGCCCGGCTATCAGCCGACGCCGGACGAAGAGCAGCTCACCGGCGCTTACGAGAAGCAGGAGGTGTTCTTCCGCACCACCGAAGCGCCGGGCACGATCATTATCGACACCAAAGGGCGCTTCCTTTACCTCGTTCAGGGCAACAACCGGGCGCTTCGCTACGGCATCGGCGTCGGCCGCGACGGCTTCACCTGGTCCGGCCTGCAGAAGATTTCGCGCAAGCAGGAATGGCCGGATTGGCGTCCGCCGCCGGAGATGATCGAGCGCCAGCCCTATCTGCCGCGTTTCATGGCCGGCGGTCCGGGCAATCCGCTCGGCGCGCGCGCGATGTATCTCGGTGGCACCGTCTATCGCATTCACGGCACCAACCAGCCGCAGACGATCGGACACGCCGTCTCGTCGGGCTGCTTTCGTCTTGTCAATGACGACGTGATCGACCTTTACGACCGCGTGCCGGTCGGCACGAAGGTGATCATCAGGCAGGCGGTCGCTCTTTAGAAGCCACGTCGGCGGCCCACAAAAACGGAAGCGAGACTGGTTCATGCGCAAGATGATCCCGATTGTCCTCGCCCTCGCGGCGACGCTGCCGTTCAGCGTCGCCGCCCAATCCCAGACGCTCAAGACCGTCCAGGATCGCGGCTCGCTGATCTGCGGCGTCAACCCGGGCCTGGAGGGGTTTGCGAGCAAGGACGACCAAGGGAAATGGTCAGGGTTCGACGTCGATTTCTGCCGGGCTGTGGCGGCGGCGATCTTCGACGACCCGTCCAAGGTGGAATACGTGCCGCTGTCCGCTTCGGATCGCTTCGACGCTTTGAAGAACAAGCAGATCGACGTGCTGTCCCGCAATTCGACCTGGACGATGGGTCGCGAAGGCGACAATCGCGTCGTGTTCACGGGTGTGACCTATTACGACGGGCAGGCGTTTCTTGTCCCAAAAAGCCGCAACTTCCAATCGGCGCTCGAACTCGACGGCAGCAAGGTCTGTGTGCAGCCCGGCACGACCACCGAGCCCAATTTCGTCGACTTTTTTGAAACCAACCATATGAAGTACGAGACCGTCCATGAGGCGAGCGCCGACGACATGATCGCCGCCTATGACGCCGGGAAATGCAACGTGCTGACCACAGACGCGTCAGGGCTGTTCGCCATGCGTCTCAAGCTGGCGAAACCGGCCGACAACATGATCCTGCCTGACATCATCTCGAAGGAGCCGCTCGGCCCTGCCGTCAGGCAGGACGACATGCAATGGTTCAACATCGTCAAATGGGTCAACTTCGCGATGATCAATGCCGAGGAGCTTGGCGTCAGCTCGAAGACGATCGATGACGCGATGAAGTCGCAGAAGCCCGCGGTCAAGCGGCTGATGGGAACGGAGGGCGATTTCGGCAAGCCGTTCGGCCTCACCCAAGACTGGGCGGTGCGCATCGTCCGCGGGGTCGGCAATTACGCCGAAGTGTTCGACCGCAACGTCGGCGCGGGTTCAAAGCTCGGAATTCCACGGGGCTTGAACGAATTGTGGAGCAACGGCGGCATTCAGTACGCTCCGCCGATCCGGTAGAGCGGCTCGAAAGCCTCGATAGGCGACAGCCTCCAGCTACTGATCGGGGATGAACGTCCGGCCCTGATAATGCCCCTTTGGCCCGTCAGGCGGAGGAGCATCAGAAGGCTTCGCCTTGTCGGGCCGCGGCCTCGGCGCTGGCCTCGGCGCGGCATAGTCCTGCGCCGGCGGCGGGACAATGATCAGCGGCGGAAAATATTGGGCGGTCGCGGGAAGCGGCGCGGCAGAGGCGACGAACCCGATCCCAGCGGCAAACCGAACGGCGCTTACCCTCATGGGCGCGTTCCTCGTCGGCGATTTGCTCGCGGCGCGGCGCGACCTATCGACGCGCGAGCCCGCGGAGGCAATCCCATCTGAAGCCGTCCCAACCCATCCGCCTATTCGCGTCCGCCCGTTGCGCATCCGAGCGCCGCGTTGCCAGCTTAGACCGCAGCGAGACGAGTTCTGCGCATCGTCCGGAAGAACCGTCGAGCGCTCTCCTACCATACCCTGCGCAGAAAAACGGAATTCTCCGAACCCAGTGCGAAAGATAAAGGCCGGCGACGCCCGAGCTTGCGCGACGGGCGAGGCCCGGCTGCCGCCTAGCGGCAGACGCGCACGCCGCCGCGCCAAACGCATCGCGCGCCATAAGCAGGGCGCACCACTGCGGCGCCGTGGTAGCCGTATGGCCGATGCCCAGTCACCACCGCGCCACGCGGTCCGACGCACCCAGCGTGATAGCGACCAGCGGCGCAGGCGGCCGCGTCGGCCTCCGAGATTTGGACGGCCAGCAGGCCGAGGGCCAGCAGGCCAGAAGCAATCACTTTCATCGATACCTTCCCAGCGAGTAAGTTCGCGCGCTTGGCCTGAGGGCGCCATGCCCGCTTGTCAAGTGAAGCGCGCGCGGTTTGCCTAACAGAGCCGCAGGTCCACTATTTTCCGCTCGTTTTGGCCAGAGCCTCTTTGCAGCCGTCGCTGAGGTCGGCCGCATGCGATCTCATGCACTGCGCCAGGCTCCCCTTGCCGGGCTTGGCGTCGGCGCAGAGCTTTTTGGCGTCGGCCTTGCAGGCCTTGCCGACCGCAGCCGCGCGAATGATCGCCACCTGACAGTCCTCCGAGAGATCGGAGAAATGGGTCTTCATGCAATCCTTGAGCGCGCTGCCGCCGGACTTCATCTCATCGCCACATTGCGACTTGATGTCCGCCCTGCAAGCCTTGACGACCGCCGAGGCGGCGAAGGCGGAATGGCTCATCAGCAGAGCCGCGCTGAGCGCAGCGATGCAGGTCAAGGTCCTCATCTCGGATGTCCTCCGGTCGCAATACGGGTTAGCGCTCAGATCAAAAGCAACGCCTCGAGGCGCGCGCGTTCTTAGACCACGACGCCGACGGCGTGAATGGTTTTCTCGTTCAGGCGAGCGTCGCAGTGTAGGATCCTCTCATTGCGCATGAGCGCGAGTCAGCATGGGCCGCCCACATGCGACGCTAGAGCGCGACCGCGCCGGGACGCTTTGAGGAACGACGCCGACTGGCGCGGGCGCGCGTCGCCACGCCCGCTAAGCTGGCTCCGGCGCAGGTTTCTTAGGCGCGACCAGGTCCAGCACCATCAGCGTCGAGGTCCCATGCGCAAGAAGGCGGCCCTTGGCGTCGACGACCCGGGCCTCGCAGGAGATGATGCGCCGCCCGCGGCCAATTGCGCGCCCTTCCGCGCGAACGCGGCCCGTGTCCTTCGCGATCGGTCGGGAGAAATTGGCCTTGGTCTCAATTGTCGCATAGCTGGCGCCGGCTGGCAGCAGCGTGTGGGCGGCGCAGCCGGCCGCGCTGTCGATAAGGGTCAGCGCCCAACCGCCGTGCACGATCCCCAGCGGGTTCAAAAGATGCGGCCCCGCGTCGCCCTCGAACACGGCAAGGCCGTCGCCGATCTCGGTCAGCCAGAACGACAGCGTCTTGGCGATCGGCGGCGCCGGCAGCTGGCCGTCGAGAATCGCCTGGAGAAACGCTCTCCCGCTCATCAGCCGGGCTTCGGATGGATCGGCGACCCCGTAAGCGCGCTCAGCGGTGTTCAGCATCGCCTTTCTCCTATCCATGCAGATACAAATAATGTATCTGCATACGTTGATGCCGACGCCGAAGCAACCGCTACGCGAGACGCTCGTCGCCGATGCGCGCGCGGCGGTCGACGCCTGCGCGGGTTGGAACGCGCGGCTCGCGGCGCGCCGCATCACGGGCTTCCTCAACCGGCGTATGCAGGATTCAAGCCTGAGCCTCGCCCAGTTCGGCCTGATGGCTCAGATCGCTTTGGCCCGCGACGACGCCTTGACCGAACTCGCGCAGCGCACCGGGCTCGACCAGTCGACGCTGTCGCGCAACCTGCAAGTGCTCGAAGCCGCGGGGCTCGTCGAAATGGGCGCCGGCGACCGGGACGCGCGCCGACGCGCCGTATGGCTTACGGAAAAAGGGGCGCAGAGCCTCGCGGCGGGGCTCGCCGACTGGAAGCAGGCGCATGGCGAACTCGCCAAGCGCCTCGACCCGGAGATGGCCAAGCGCCTGGCTCTGGCGGCCGAGGCGCTGGAGGAAGGATAGGCAAGCGCGTCACTCGAAAGCAGCTTCAGCCGCTTTCGTATCCGCTCATGCGGTTGCGGGGCGAGCCTTTCTCCCGTGCCGATAGCCGGCGAAACCGAGACCCGCGAAGCCGAGCAGCAGCATGGCCCAGGTCGAAGACTCGGGAACCGTGTTGCCAGATAGCGAGAAGGCGGCGTTGAAGGTCGGAGGCGTGGCGCCGCCGACGATGTCCGTGCCGATGCGCAGCCAGTCGGGATCGAGCCCTTCATCGCGGGTCCAGCTTTGCAGGTCGGTGAACCCCTGTGGGAACGATGTTCCGGGGGCGACGATTGGCTTCGGCGCCGACAGCCAGAAGAAATTGCCGTCGGCGTCCGGGACCTCGACCTGAGGTACGAAGAAGTAATGGTTTGCAGGGAGCAGCAAACCGTGGGTGAAGCTCAGATCGAACTCCACTTCCTCGCCCGTGACCGCGCCGTCGCCGCCGGTCGTCTGGCCCGGTTTGGGATGGATGCCCCCCGGCTGCACCGAATTGCCGACGGTGAAGGTCGCCGCGAGCACCTTGGTCGAGTACCGCAGCCCGCCGGTCGCCGCGTCGGTTTCAAGGAACGCGACGTCCGAGGGCGAGTTGACACGGGTCGGCACGTTCCCCGAGGGGGGGTCGCTCGAAGTCTGTTCGGAAACACGCGGTAGATCTCGACCCGCACGTTGCTCACGCTGCCATCGCCGGTGAGCAGGCCGGTGAAGGTCGCGCTTGTGATCGAGGTGGTTGTCGTCAGAACGAAATCGTCCCCGGTCTCGATCTCGGAAATTCCGTCGCTGTGCGGGCGAGAGGCCGTCGCCATCTTTCCGTCGGGATCGCCGGTGCTGAAGGAATAAACCGCGGGCAGCAGGGCCGCGGCCGGCATGGCGGGAAGACAAGCGAGCAGCGAGAGCGGAATCACAAATCTTGCGTCGCTCATAGCCATTGAATTTCTCCCCGCGACGCGGCCTTGGTGGCCGCGGATGGCGACCCTGGTCGAAATGTTCAAGATGCAAACTTGGTGTCTACTGAGAATGCCATGAAGTAATCTTCAGCTATTTCTTCCGCGGGCCTCAATTCCTCTACGCTTGGTTGTAATCGCGCTGCGGCGCCCAATCCAGTCAATGGGTATGAATACCCAGACCATCAACCGGCACTGCCTTCCGACCGGCGCAATGGCGACGCGCGGCGAATTGCGCTCCTCGGCTCGACGCAGGTGTTGTATATTTAGCCGCGCGCTCTTCCCTCCTCCGACCTTCGAGGTTCTTCATGCCGACACCTGTCCGTGTTGTCCTCGTGGGTTGCGGCTGGTTCGCTTGTGTTGCTCACATCCCGGCCCTGAAGCGATTGGAAGGAGAAGGCCGCGTCAAGCTTGTTGGGCTTTGCAGTCGATCCGAAGCGTCCACCAAGCGCGCTAGCGGTCTCTATGGGCGCCAGGACCTCAAGCATTACCTGTCGCTTGAAGACGTTGCGCAAGATCCGGACGTCGATCTCGTCGACCTGACGCTGCCAATCGAGGTCATGCCGGACGCGATCAAGCTTTTTCTCTCCGCGGGCAAGCATGTGATCAGCGAAAAGCCGGGCGCGCCGTCAGTGGCGGCCGGCGTGGAGTTGATGGAGCATCACGCCCGGCTCGACCGGCCGGTGGTCTGGGCGGTCGCCGAGAACTGGCGCTTCAAGAAGACCGCTCAGATGGTTGAAGAAATTGTCGCCACCGGCGCGCTGGGCGAGATCCGCTTCGTCGATTTTACCTATCTCTCGTTCCAAAAGCCCGACAATCAGCGATGGCGGGTGTCCCCCAGTTATGCGGGGGGTTACATCCTCGATCACGGCGTTCATTTTATCGCCTTGCTGCGCAAGATCGCTGGCGAAATCGAGGAAGTCAGCGCGTCGGTCAGCCAGCGCGTTCAATATCTGCCGCCCGCCGACAGCGTCACCGCGATCCTGTCTTTCGCCAGCGGCGCTGAAGGGGCCTACCGCCTGACTTTCGCCGCGCCCTACTCGGCAGGCGACCAGGGCCTGCGGTTGACTGGCTCGAAGGGGACGTTGCTTGCCGGATTTAATCGCTTTAGCCCGCGTGATTTTCGTCACAACTGGATACGCGTCCAGACCAACGGCGGAAGGCGCCTCATTCCGGTCATGGACGATCTCTTCGTGCCAGGCGGCGTTTACGAAACCCTTTCTCACTGTATCGACGCCGTCCAACACGGCGCGGCATTGGTCAGCTCTCCGGCCCAAGCCGTGCGGGACGTCGCCGTCGCCGAGGCCATGGTCGAGTCGAGCAGGCTCAAGCGGCCGGTGAAGCCGGCCACGCTTCCTGCATTGACTTCGCGCTCCGTTGCTTCACGGGCGCACGCAGACCCTGAAGGCCTATGGCGACTTCCTGTCCTTTCGGCCGCGGACAGTTGTCGAATGCGCCAGCGTTGAGGATGTCAGCAATGCCGTTGCGGCGGCGGTCCGTTCCGGCCTGAAGGTGAGAGCGTTTGGCAATGGATATTCGCAAGGCCCGGAAATCATTGCCGATGATGTCGCCATTCGGCTGAAGGGCCTCAATCGCGTCCGGAAATTCGATCCGGGCACGAACAGAATTATCGTGGAGGGCGGCGTCCGCATCGGCGACCTGACGCGCCTTCTCGCCGGATCCGGTCTTTCGCTACCCTCGTTGCCTTTCCTGACGGAATGTTCGATCGGCGCAGCCGTCGCGACAGCAACCCATGGGACGAGTTCCCGATGGGGGACGGTTTCGGATTTCGTGCAGTCCATGACCGTCGTCCTTCCGTCCGGCGAAGTGAGAAAAATCGACTTGACCAGTGCGCAAGAACAGAGGCGGGCGGCGAACGTGGCGGTCGGGTGGCTTGGGATCATCGTCGAAGTCGAGTTTCAGGCGATGGCGACGCCATGGGTGCGATTCGAAGAACTCTCAATGACCATCGACGATTTCCTCGCCCGGATGCCCAACCTCGCGGAGCGGTATGAGCACATGTGGGGGCATTGAAGTCTTGGCGCGGATATTCTTGTTCTCAAGTGCCTGGAGACGAGCGTCGAGCCGCAAAAAGGATTTCGCCCCTACGTGGCGGGGAACGGACCGTACTGGGGCGAGCAGAACCTGAAATCGACGGGCGTTCGCCGGGCGAAGGCAGCGCTTGCGTCGGATCGCGAGCCTCCATCCTGCGCTGGAGCGCGCCGCGAAGAGCGTTAGAAGCGAAAGGCCGCAAGACGTCGGCGTGACGATGCAATATGCCGTCGGCGCGTCGCAGGCGCCGCTCGCGGTCGAGCGGCTGCGGACGTCGGATTTCGCCAAACTGAACCCGGGGCGGATTGTGGAAATGAAGTTTCTCAAAGCTTCCGAGCAATCCTATCTTGGACCAAACTCCGGCCAGGATGCGGTTCTCTTCAACACCTACTGGTTCGTGGACGAGGCCATTAAGCTCACGGTCTTCGATCTCTTCGAAGACGTCATGATGCGCCTGGGCGGGCGGCCGCATTGGGGCAAGCTGCACAAGCGCCAGGATATCGAATATCTGCGAAGGGTCTATCCGGAATGGGACAAGTTTGAAACGGTAAGAGCAAAATTCGACCCGGATCAGATATTTGATCCTCCCAGCCGTCAGTCCCACGTCGAAGCGGTTTCGTGATCAGTTGGTCGTCTTAGCCGCAGGGCTGCGCCACTCCATTCGCTTTCCGATTTTCATCGCGGCGCGGAAGACCAGACGCCGGGTCAGCTCAGGCCTGGCGGCAAGATAGGCGAGATATTGAGCGTATTGGCCCGACCAGCGATAGGTCCGAGCGACGTTAGACTGGTGAAGGAGAGTGAAGGTCTTCCGAAAATCGTCCATGGCGCGCTTAAGCGTCGGGTCGATGCGATCTGCATATTTCTCACTCATCAGGTCGCTTACGCCGGGAAGCTTGCTGACGTCCTGGATCGAGCGGCTATGTGGGGAACGCCCAGAGGGCGAGCTTGGCATCGAATAGATGTAATAGGCTTCATTGATCAGGATGACCTTCGCCCCGTTGAACAAACTTTCGATGTAAAAGGTGAAATCCTCCCCGATCTTCATGTCTTCATTGTACTCAAGCTTATGCTCGGCAAGAAACTTGAGACGAACGATCGGCTTCATGAGCGTGAAAGACGCCTTTGAGAAATTGAAATTGTCATCAGCGCTGAACATGTCGACGAGCGTGATTTGCTTCTGGGGATCCGGAAGTTCGAAATAGCTCGGTTTGAATTGCGCATCTGCGACCGCATCCCACATCACCAGATCGTCGGCGACGAAATCGGCCGATGTCTCCCTCGCCACCTCCGACAGGCGCTCAAGCCGGCCCGGCGTCCAGGCGTCGTCGGCGTCAAGCAAAGCGATCCAGTCCCCTTTCGCCGCGCGTAAGCCCACATTGCGCGCAGGCGACGGGCCGCCATTAACGGGGGTAGAGAGAAGGCGAATGGAAGGAATGTCCCGCGCAAGCGCGTTCACGACTTCGACCGTGTTGTCGGTCGAGCAGTCATCGATCACGAGAATCTCAAGCGGCGGAAATGTCTGCGCGGCAGCGCTCCGGATCGCGCGTTCGATAATGCCTGAAACGTTATAGGCTGGCATGATAACGGAAAAATCCATCAACCCTCCTGGTCGATTGGCGTCGCTCGCCGAGACCGGCCTCAGGGTCGACGCTGCAGAATAGGATACAGTCCGGATTGCTATCAGACTCCCAAAATGAGTGGAAGAACCGCGCCTAGTCCCTCGCCTTCCAGAAATCCGCCTGCAACTGAGCCGCTTCGTCCTCGAGCAGCGGGCCGACGACTTCGGTCGGCCGCTGCCCGGCCCGAAAGACAGTCTCGCAGGGGAGGTCGAGGGTCGGATTTTCTTCGTGCGCGCCGGTCTGGGCCTTCAGCGCCTTCTCTGTCTGGCCATAAACGACGCGGCCAATTCCCGCCCAATAGATCGCACCCGCGCACATCGCGCAGGGTTCGGCGGATGTGTAGAGCGTGCAGCGCGCCAGGAACTCGAGGTCATAGGCCCGCGCGGCGCGTGAGGCGAGGAGCCGCTCGGCATGGGCGGTGCGGTCACCGCCCTCGCTGGTGTATCCGTTGCCCTGCTCCATGAGCGCCCTGCCCTCTCCGTCGGCGAGCAATGAGCCGAACGGATGATCGCCCGCGGCGCGCGACCGGCTGGCGACATCGAAGGCGCGGCGCAACAGCGCCTCGTCATAGGGGCGAGGAGATGGGGCGGTCATGGCGTCGGCTCCGGGGAGGCCGCGAAGGCCTAGCACGAAAGCGCTGGGCGCCGCGCGATGGGTTTACTCCACAGATCATTGACGCCAGTTCATTTGACACTTCGGCAGCCCTCGCTACGGTTGCCCAAAACTGCGGCGTCCGGTCCAAGCACCGCGGGAGGAAACCGCGTGTCTCCTAACCCCTCCTCGCCAGAATGGGGCAGGCGCGGCGCGGTTTTTGCGACGCAAGCGGCTGAGCGGCCTTATGAGGGCGCGGGTGCGAGGTGAAGTCGAGGTGAATGTCGAAGCTCCCCTGCGCCTGAAGCTCGTCGGCGTCAGCAAGTCGTTTCCGGGCGTGCGCGCGAACGACAACGTCAATCTGAGCGTCAAGCCCGGCGAGATTCACGCTCTCCTCGGCGAGAACGGGGCGGGAAAATCGACTCTGGTCAAGATGATCTACGGCATCCTCGCGCCCGACGAGGGCGAGATCGTCTTCGACGGCTCACCCACCCGCATCTCCAATCCACGCGCGGCTCGCCGCCTTGGCATCGGCATGGTGTTCCAGCACTTCTCGCTGTTCGAGGCGATGACGGTGCTCGAAAACATCGCGCTTGGCCTCGACTCCCGCCTCTCGTCGCGCGAGCTTTTGGCGGAGTTCAATCGGGTGCTCGAAGCCTACCAGCTCAAGCTCGATCCTCGCCGCGTCGTCTCGACGCTCAGCGTCGGCGAACGCCAGCGGATCGAGATCGTGCGCGCTTTGTTGCTGAACCCCCGGCTCTTGATCATGGACGAGCCGACCTCGGTCCTGACGCCGCAGGAAGTCGAGCAATTGTTCGAGACCTTGCGGAAATTGGCCGCGAGCGGCTGCTCGATCCTCTACATCTCGCACAAGCTGCATGAGATCGTGGCGCTCTGCGACACGGCGACCATCCTGCGCGGCGGCAAGGTGGTCGCGCATTGCGATCCGAAGCGCGAGACCTCGCGCTCCATGGCCGAAATGATGATCGGCGCCAATTTGAAGGAGATCGCCAAGCCGATGAGCCGAGGCTTCGGGGATCCCAAGCTCTCGGCGCAAGGCTTGAACCTGCCGAAGCCAAGCGAGTTCGGCGTCGCGCTCAAGGATGTCGCACTCAACGTGAGGGCCGGCGAAATCTTCGGCGTCGCCGGCGTCGCCGGAAACGGACAGAACGAACTGATGAGCGCGATGAGCGGCGAGACGCCGGCGCCGACGCCTGAGGCGATCACGCTTGCGGGCCAACAGGTCGGCCGGCTCGGCGTCACCGAGCGGCGCACCCTAGGCTTATGCGCGGTCCCGGAGGAGCGGAACGGCCACGCGGCGGTCGGCGAGTTCTCGCTCACCGACAATGGCGCGCTGACCGGGCGCGACCGGATGGCGATGGTGCGCTTCGGCCTCATCGATTCCGGCAAGGCGACCAACTATGCCGCCGGAGTGATCGGCGCCTATTCGGTGAAAGCGACCGGCCCGGGCGCGCTCGCGGGCTCCCTCTCGGGCGGAAACTTGCAGAAGTTCATCATGGGCCGCGAGATCCTGCAGCAGCCGGAGGCGCTTGTCGTCTGCCAGCCGACCTGGGGGGTGGACGCGGGCGCGGCGGCCGCCATCCATCAGGCGATCGTCGATCTCGCCGCGCGTGGCTCGGCGGTCATGGTCATCTCGCAAGACCTCGATGAACTGCTCACGCTTTGCGACACGATCGCCGTCATCAACCTCGGCCGCCTGTCGGCGCCGATGAAGGTTGGCGAGGTTTCAATCGAAGAGATCGGCCTGCTCATGGGCGGCGTGCACGGCGACCCGGCGGCGACGGTCGAAATGACAGAGGCCCTGCATGCGCATCCGGCTTGAAAAACGGCTGACGCCGAGCCGTTTCATGCAGATCGCGACGCCGATCGCCTCCGTGCTTCTGACCATGGCGCTTGGCGCGATCATCTTCCAGTTGCTCGGCTTCGATGGCCCACGCGCGATTTACGAGACCTTCATCACGCCCGTAGTCGCCTCGTACAAGTGGCAGGACGTCGCGACCAAGGCGGCGCCGCTCATCATCATCGCGCTGGGCTTGTCGCTCGGGAATCAGGCCAAGATCTGGAACATCGGCGCCGAGGGGCAATACATCATCGGCGCGCTGGCGGGCGCGGGCGTGGCCTTCGCTCTCCCCAATGCGCAAGGCTTCTGGGTCCTTCCCCTGATGATCGCGGCGGGGATCGTGGGCGGCATGGCCTGGGCCGCGATCCCGGCGTTCTTGAAGACCCGCTACCGCGTGTCCGAGGTGCTCTCGACCCTGATGCTGGTCTATGTCGCGCTGCAGGTGCTCAATTATCTGGTCAGCGGCCCGTGGAAAGATCCGAACGGGCACAATTTCCCGCAAACCCCGCCGTTCACCCCGGCCCAACTCCTGCCGCACGCCATTGCCGGAACCGACATTCCGCCGGGCCTTGTCGTGGCCATTGTGCTGACACTTGTGTTCTGGCTGCTTGCGACGCGCTCGGTCTACGGCTTTTCGGTCCGCACCGTCGGCGCGGCGCCCAGCGCCGCGCGCTACGGCGGCTTTGACGCCTCGCGCACCGTCTGGTCGACGCTCATGATCAGCGGCGGCATGGCGGGCCTGGCGGGCATTCTCGAGGCCTCGAGCCAGCTCGGGCAGATCAATTTGGGCTTCCCCTCCGGCTACGGCTTCACTGCGATCATCGTTTCGTTCCTCGGCCGCCTGCACCCGATCGGCGTCTTTCTGGCGGGGCTGATCCTCGCCGTCACCTATGTCGGCGGACAGGTGGCGCAGACCGTGGTGCATGTGCCCAGCGCGACCGCCGGCATCTTCCAGGCGATGATGCTGTTCTTCATTCTCGCCAGCGACATTCTGGTTCGATACCGCTTGCGGATCCTTCGCGACATCCCGCGCGCCGCTCCCGCGGAGGCTGTTGCGTGAATCTCGCTTTCTTCATCGACGCTCTTATCACCGTGGTCGGCGTGACGACGCCGATCCTGCTCGCCGCAACGGGCGAACTGGTGGTTGAGAAGAGCGGCGTGCTCAATCTTGGGCTCGAAGGCATGATGCTGATCGGCGCGGTGACGGGATTCGCCGTCACCCTCAACTACGGTCCCGATCTCGGCGATCTGGCGCCCTGGTTTGGCGTGCTCGCCGCCGCGGTCGCCGGCGCAGCCTCATCCATGCTGTTCGCGGTTTTGGTGTTGACGCTCGGCTCCAATCAAGTGGCGACCGGGCTTGCGCTGGCGATCTTCGGCATCGGCCTCTCCTCGCTGATCGGCGCGAGTTATGTGGGCATGATCGTGCCGTCGTTCGATTCCGTCTTTCCCGATTGGCTCGCCGGCGATCCGCTGTGGCGGGTCGTGTTCGGCTACAGTCCGCTCGTCTATTTCGCGCTTCTCATGGTCTTCGCGGTTGGCTGGTTCATGAACCGCACGCGCGCCGGGCTGATCTTGCGCGCGGTCGGCGAGAACGACCTCTCCGCCCATTCGATCGGCTATCCGGTGATCGCGATCCGTTACGCGGCGATCGCCTTCGGCGGCGCGCTGGCCGGAATTGGCGGCGCCTATTTCTCGATGGTCATCACGCCGATGTGGGCCGAGCAGATGACCGCGGGGCGCGGCTGGATCGCGCTGGCGCTCGTGGTGTTTTCCGGCTGGCGGGCGGGTCGATTGCTCGCGGGGGCTTACTTTTTTGGCGTGCTGATGACGCTCGAGCTCTACGCCAAGGCGTCCGGCTTCTCGTTCCTGCCGTCGCAGTTCTGGGCGGCGATGCCCTACATCGCGGCCGTCGTCGCGCTCGCGGTCATCTCGGCCCGCGAAGTCGCCGGCAGCGAAGCGCCAGCCTGCCTCGGCCGCCCGTTCCTGCCCAACAGCTAAGCCACCATAAGAATCATCAGGGAGAGAGACGATGAGCACGATCACACGAAGGCATCTCATGAAGACGGCCGCGGCGGCGGGATTGGCGCTGCCAGGCTTGTCTCGCAGCGGTTTCGCCGCCGAGCCGCTCAAGGTCGGCTTCGTCTATCTCGGCGCGATCGGCGACTACGGCTGGACGTGGTCGCACGAACAGGGCCGCAAGGCGCTGGTCGATGCGCTCAAAGGTCAGGTCGTCGCCGACTACGTCGAGAACGTGAAGGAGGACGCGAGCGCGATCCCGGTGATGAAGGACCTTGCGCAACAGGGCCACACGCTCATCTTCACCACCTCCTACGGCTACATGGATCAGACGATCGAAGCCGCCAAGCAATTCCCCGCCGTCAAATGGGAGCATTGCACCGGCTACAAGCACGCCGACAATGTCGGAACCTACAATTCGCGTTTCTATCAGGGCCGGGCAGTCATCGGCACGATCGCCGGCATGATGTCGAAGACCGGAACGATCGGGTTTGTCGGGTCGTTCAAGATCCCGGAAGTGGTGATGGGCGTGAACGCCTTCACACTTGCCGCTCAAGCCATCAATCCGAAAATCACCACCAAGCTCGTGATGATCGACACCTGGTTCGATCCCGCCAAGGAGGCCGCCGCGGCGGAGACGCTGGCCAATCTCGGCTGCGACGTCATCGCCCAGCATGTCGATAGTCCAGCGGTGCTACAGGTCTGCGAGAAGCGCAAAATTTATGGTTTTGGCTACGGCGCCGACATGTCGCGCTTTGCGCCGCATGCCCAGTTGACGGCGAGCCTCGACCTCTGGGGGCCCTATTACATCGAGCGCGCCAAGGCGATGCTCGACGGCTCATGGAAGTCGGACGACGTCTGGTGGGGTTTGAAGGAAGGACTCTGGACATAGCGCCTTACAATAAGGCCGTGCCGGAAAACGTGCGCGCCGCCACCGAAAAAATCATCGCAGGCACGAAGGCTGGAACTTATGAGGTCTTCACCGGCCCGATCGCGGATCAGAGCGGGAAAGAGCGCATCGCCAAGGGCCAGCGCATGGAAGACAAGGATCTTCTGGTGATGGACTGGTACGTCAAAGGCGTCCAGAGCTAACCGTAAATTCCCTCTCCCCGCGCCCCGCGGGGAGAGGGCCAGGGTGAGGGGCCGGGCATGCGCGGACTGCGCATTTACGAAGCGCGCACAGCCCGCGCGCTGCGCCAAGATCAAACCGAGGCCGAGCGCCAGCTTTGGCGACGGCTTCGAAATCGCACGCTCGGCGGGTTCAAGTTCGTCCGGCAGGAGCCGATCGGTCCGTATTTCGCCGACTTCGTTTGCCGAGAGGAAAGACTTGTGATCGAGATCGACGGCGCGACCCATTCGACCGACGATGAGCGCCGTCGGGATGCCGCGCGAGAACAAGTCTTACGCGATCGCGGCTACCGGGTGGCTCGCTTCGGCAACGACGACGTCTACCGGAACTTGGAAGGGGTGCTCGAGACGATCCTGGCGGCGCTGGAGCGGCGGGAAACGCTGTAGCAGTGGGCAGCCACTCGCCCGTGCCCCTCACCCCGACCCTCTCCCCGTTCACGGGGAGAGGGAGTCGGGAGGTGCGTCATGCGACTCCGCTGCGTATTAAGGCATGTTTTTTGCTATGAAGTTTGACGGTCTCGGAGAACTTTGACGTCTCCGACCCGATTGGGCCGAACAAAGGGAGAAGAAGGTGAACTCAATCAGTCGGCGCAACTTCCTGCAGACTGCGGCCGCAGGCCTCTCGGCGACGCCAATGCTCGGCCGCCCCGCCTTCGCAGCCGAGCCTCTGAAAGTCGGCTTCATCTTCCTCGGCCCAATCGGCGACTATGGCTGGACCTGGGCGCATAACAAAGGGCGTCTGGCGATGGACGCGGCGCTCAAGGGTCAGGTCGTCTCGAGCTACGTGGAGAACGTGAAGGAGGACGCGAGCGCCGTGCCGATCCTGAAGGACCTGGCGCAGAATGGGTCCCAGCTCATCTTCACGACCTCTTACGGCTATATGGATCAGACGATCGAAGTGGCCAAGCAGTTCCCCAAAGTGATGTTCGAGCATTGCACCGGCTACAAGCACGCCGACAATGTCGGCACGTACAATTCGCGCTTTCATCAGGGCCGAGCGGTCGAGGGCACGATCGCGGGCATGATGTCGAAATCGGGCACGATCGGCTATCTCGGCTCTTACAAAGTGCCTGAGGTCGTGCTCGGCGTGAACTCGTTCACGCTATCCGCGCAGGCGGTCAATCCGAACATCAAGACCAAGCTGGTCATGATCGATTCGTGGTTCGACCCGGCGAAGGAAGCGGCGGCCGTGCAGACGCTCATCAACCTCGGCTGCGACGTCGTCGCCCAGCACACCGACAGTCCGGCCGGCCTTCAGGTCTGCGAGAAGAGCAAGGTCTGGTGTTTCGGGCAAGGCGCCGACATGTCGCGCTTCGCCCCGCAAGACTCAGGCGACCGGCATCGAGGACATCTGGGGCCCCTATTACATCTCGCGCGGGAAGGCGATGCTCGACGGAACATGGAAGCCCGATGACGCGTGGTGGGGCTTCAAGGAGGGTACGGTCGTCATGTCGCCATACAACAAGGCGCTGCCTGGCAACGTGAAGGCCGCCGCCGACAAAGTCATCGCCGGCTGGAAGGACGGAACCTACGACGTCTTCACCGGCCCGATCGCGGACCAGTCCGGCAAGGAGCGCGTCGCCAAGGGCCAGCGCATGGAAGACAAGGATCTCGCGGTCATCGACTGGTACGTCAAGGGCGTGCAGAGCTAGATTCCCTCACCCCAATCCCTCTACCCGAGGGAGGGGGGAACGCCGACGCCTCTTCCCTTCTCCCTCCGGGAGAAGGTGGCCGACGCAGTCGGCCGGATGAGGGTCGTCACGCGATTCCGTTGCGTCGCCGCCTACTCAACGAGGGGCGCTTCGTCTCGCTGCCGGCCGCCGACCGTGGCCATGTAGCTGGCCGAGAAAGCGCCGACCAAGAGTGAAATGAAGGCCCAAAGAGCGACGCCCACGCCGGTCTTGCGAGCGGCGTCGGCGGCTTCCTTGGCCTTGTCCGCGGCCTGCTGCTTCGCTTTCTGCGCCTGGTCGAAGACATCGGTGACGCGCTTCTCCGCGTCCGGCTGGCTCATCCCTGTCCGGGCCGCGACGAGTTGAGCGAGATAGGTCTTGTCCCCGGCGGGAAGATCGCCAGCGTACAAAGCGCGCGCCATGATCCGGCCGCCTTCCGCGGTCGCAGCGGCCTGATCGCCCGGAGCCGGTTTATCGCTGCGCCAAAGCATATCGGAGAAGTAGGCGGTCGGATCGCCCATTGTCGAAGCCGCCTGGCCGGCCGCTTGTCCGGTGGCAGCGCCGACAGCTTCCGTCGCCGCGCCCGCCAGTCGCGCGGCCCCGCTCACGGCCGAACTTGCGGCCGACGCGAGCAACGCGGCGGCGATGACCGCGCCAACCGCCCAAACGAGGAGCCCATGCGCGGTATCGCGAAAAAACACCTCGTCCGTGTGCACCCGCGCCCAACGGGTCCGCAATCGCCCCGTGAGGTAGCCGCCAACGCCGGATGCAAAGAGCTGCACGGCGATGAACCACGCCGCCGCAAGCACGGTAAATGTGGTTACCGAAGGATTGTTGCTTGACCACGGCGACACCGAGACGAGACCAATCCCCGCGCCCAGCGCCATCAACGCCAGGGAAAACGCCGCGGCGACGAATGCGCCTGCGAAAACAGCCGGCCACGATACGCCGGAAGACGTGTCGATCGCCATATCGACAGCCGCCACTGTCGACAAGGGCGCACGGGACGTGACTGTCGCCTGGGTCATGTGTTCAAACCTCGCGCTGACACGAACAATGAACCCGCGCTGCGCCCGGTCATGCTCGTGCCGATGGTAGACTTCTGAAAGCTAGTGGGGTCGTGCGTACGAGGATTTCCTAGTGGTAGAGAAGCGCGATCAGGATGATGATCGGGATCGGAACGCCGAGAAGCCAAAGCAAAATTCCACGGCCCAAAGTACCCTCCTGATGCTGTGTTCGGCGCGAAATCGTGAGCCAGCGACGATGAACTTTGAGGCGCCTCAATTTGTTCCAGACGCCCTAAGCTCATTTTTAATGTGAAGATTATCAGCCGCGCAGCCGGGCGATCAGAGGGGGGTCGGGCCGTCCTACGAGACAAGCCAGCGATCGCGCATTCGATAATCTCCTCGGTCCGCGCGACCCCGACCCAAAGAGGCGTTCGGAAGAACGCCCGTCTCTCGACGGGCTATGAGGGGCGGGTGCGCTAACCCCATTGGTTCTGGCAAAATGCGGCAGGCTCTAGTGGCCTGGCGTCATCACCCCGGCGCAAGGCGCGCCTTGCCTCTCAATTGGTCGAAGTACTATTTCTTATATTAAAGAGCAGACTAGAATATCTTGCTAAGATATTAGTTCACTAAAATTCGTCGGCCACGGCTTGATTGAGTTGCAGAAAAATGAGCTTAAGCCATTGAAATCGCTGTGTCGCGCGCAGAATCGCACACGCGCTCAACACTTCGACCGGGAGCGGGCGAAAGGCCAGCCGTCAGCGAGGCCGGCTTCCAAAAGGCCGCGGCCGCCGACCTTTTAGATCGATATCGACGCGCGGCCAAAACAGGGGGTAGCGATCGCTTACGCCGGCTGAGCGCAGCCTCGATCTACTGCTGCTGCTGCGAAGCCCGCAGATCGTCGGGGCTCTGCCTGAGCCGGCGTGGAGGTCCTGAAGACGCCGCCGAACAATTGGGCGATGTCTTCGGCCGCGCTCGCCGCCGCGCGAGCGACCCATCCGTGCTGCTGCGGCTCGACGGCCGAGGCGTCGGCCATGGCCATCGTCTTCGCGGGCGTCGGATCGGTCACCCCAACAATGGCGATCGGCATGGGCGGCAAGGGAGCCGTGAGTTCGGCAGCCCGCGCGAGAAGCATGTCGTCGTCATATTTCGGAGCCGAGGGGAAGTCAGCCAGCGCAAGCGCGCCCGTCGGCGAGCGGTCGACACCGGACATAATAACCTGCGGCAGCGATCCACGGGGGGCCGCGGGGCCGAATGCCTTGTTCGACAGCGGGATAAAAGCGCCGCCGCCCTGCCCGGAGTTCGTCTTCGATGCGAGGATGATATCCGCCGGACGCGTCGGAGGCATGGGCGCGTCTGCGAACGCGAGAGCCGCAAGATCGGCCGGCTTCCGCGGCGGCAGCGGCGCGATGAACTTCGGGGCCGCCGGAGTGTCCGGCACGGCGTCGCTGGCCACGTTGGGCTGCTCCAGCTCCGCGACGGCCTGCGGCTTGACGGGCGGCGTCGGCGCTGACTTCGGCGCGTTGGCGTAAGTCGGCCCGGTCGGGAGATTACGCTTGGCCTTCGCCACCGCCTCCGGTCCGGAATCGGGCGCCTGCGGCTTGGCGGCCGGCGCAGGTTCGGGGGCGCTGGCGTAAGCGGCGCCCGTGGGCAGGTCGCGCTTCGCCTTGGCGACCGCTTCCGGCCCCACGTCGGCGACCTCGACTGGCGCCTCTTGCACCTGCGGGCCGCCGCTTCGACCGCCGCGCGCGTTGCCGCTCGAGGCCACCGTAGTCGTCGCCTCCTGCCCGCCGGACTCCTCGGCGTCATCCGCGCCGCCCCCGCCAAACAGCCAGGAGAAGAGCCCGCCAATTCCGCCCCCCCTCGCCACTTGCACATTTCCGCCGCGGGCTTCGATCTCGGCCCGCGCCAGCTCGTAGCCGGGCATCGGCTGGCCGTCGGCGGGAATGAACACGGTCTTTCCGTCGGGGAATAACCGGGTCAGCGCGTCGCGGCTCATCTTCGGCCAATATCGGACCGAGCCGCTGTCGATATGGACCCAAGGCGTCATGCCGGTCGGGTAGAATCCGACGCCGCCCGCCTGCATGCGCATGGCGATATCGCGGATGCGCCCAGTGCTGACGTCAAGGAAATGGGCGTCGATCGCCTTGCCTTGCATATGCTGCGAGTGCTCGGCCACCTGCCGCGACCGGCGGCGCAGCATCGCGTTGGTCTGTGGCGAGCGGTAGCCGGACAGGACGTCGACCGGCTGGGTCGACCCCGACTTGCGATAGACTTCCCAGATGATGTCGAAGAGGTGCGGGTCCATCTTGGTCGGCTCGTTGAGCCGCCAATCCCGGCAGAACCAGTTCAGCTTGTCGAGCACCGCCTGGTCGTAGACGCCGTTGACCATGAAGGTGAACGAGCCGGATTCATTGGTGTGCTGGTCCGAGAGGATCACCGTCCGCGTGTCGCCATTGGCGACCGCCGACTCGGTCGAGTTCGGAACAAGCCAGGCGAGCGTAAACGCCGCCGCCACCGCCAGTTGCGCTGCCGCTCCGCCGCGGCTTACGCACTTGCTCAGGTTAGAACCCGCCAATAACCCATCCTTCCCCAACACGTCACGACCGGCGGCGAAGCCGGCAGACTGTGCTCAATCGTGTCCCACTCTTAACGCTTTTGCCGGCCTCTCCCGCCGACCTACCGCGACCTCCTGGGCGCCTGTCCCGGCGCTCCTTGTTCGCATTGTGACGCTCGCGTCACAGTTAAGGCAAAAAGCGATCTATTTCGCGTATAGCTCGATATCGCCTCCTGTTCAATCTTGACTTGCCCGGGCGAGTATGACCTCGACCTTGCGAATCAGTCCATAAACGTCCGGGCGCTCCTTCAGCTCGCCGAATTCATCAACGAAATCAGTGAAGTACTCGATGTGAATGGGCAGCGGGTGGGCTAAGAACACTGTTCGCTCTTTGCCGCCGATCGCAGCCTCGATTCGCTCATCCGTCCAGCCGGTTGATTCGCCGCCAAGAACGAGCACGGCCAGGCTCTGCGGATCTTCGACGCGAATGCAGCCATGGCTGAAGGCGCGGGTTTCCTCGTCAAACAAATCCTTCGACGGCGTGTCGTGCAGATAGATCGCGTGGTCGTTCGGAAACATGAACGCGAACCGGCCAAGCGCATTGTCGTCACCAGGCAATTGGCGGACCGTGAGCCGCCCGCCTATCGTCTTCACCTCGTAGCCGCGCCGGCTCAAGGCGCCGAGCTTCGACATCATTTCCTTCTTGATGATCGAGTTCGGGCACCTGCCACGACGGATTGATGAGCACGTAGCGCATGACGTCGGAGAAGATCGGCGTCGGCGACTCCGGTTTGCCGACGATGACACGCGCCTGATGAATGACCCGATCGCCGTCCAGCACGGCGACGGAAAAGTCCGCGAGATTGACCTCGATCCGCCGTTCGCCCATGTCGCGCGGCTCCCAGCGCCACATCTCCATATTGGCGAGGATCGCCGCGCGCTCGCGCGCCGTCGCGCCGGAGAATGTGGCGCTGACCGAGGCGGTATGAATGTGAGCGTTGAGCGCCCGTTTCGTTCGCTGCGAAGCCCCCTCTTCCTGAAGATCAAGCAGCGGATCGGGATCAAGGTCCGCGCTGAGAACACGGAACCGTCGCTCGGCCACGCCTGGATTCTCCAGGCGCTTGAGTTCGTCACGCAGCGCGCGATAGCCCTTCTGCGGCGGGTTGAAGTCGGCAAGCCGCCGGGCTGGGTCTGACGCCGTGGCCGTTTCCACCAAGGCCGCGCCAGGATCGACGACGCGCGGCGTCGCGAAGATGAGCCCCGAGACATGCGACGGCGGAACACGGGACCCGGTCGCCTGCTCGGCATAGACGACGACCGCCGAAGCGATGGTCGTTTCGGCTTCGGCGATCACGTTCGGATCAAGGCCGGATCCCAGATCGCGGGGCAGAGCGAAAGCGGACAGATTGAGGCCGTCGTCGCGGGCGCGCTCGAGTTGCGCGAGCGCCGCTCGCCCCGCTTGGGTCAGGCCGCTTTCGCCGACCCAAATCGGCGCGTAGGCGCGACTGGCGTAGAAAGCTGCGATCGCGTCGCGGGCGGCGCGCCAATCGCCTGAGCCGAGAGGGTTGCGGCGATCGTCGCGCGCGACGAGTCGCCACAACGCCGCCTGGAGCGCCCCTTGTATCAGCGAGAGCGGAGGCCCGACGGTCGGGTCGTAGACGACCGGCGGCGGGTTGTCCCGAGGGGGCGGCTCCAGCGCCTTCGGGGTTTGGATTGAGCGACTGCCGTCATCGCCAGCGGAAGCGAAGCGATCCAGGGATGAAGGGCCGGAGCCACGGTTCTGGATCGCCGCGCTGTCGAACACGGCGACCAACGGACTGGCTTCGCCAATATCGCCGAAGTTCAGCGACGCCGCGGGCGACAGCGCGAGCTGCATTTCAACGGAACCGATGGCGTTAGCGCACCCGCCCCCTCTTGTGGGGGCGGGCCGGGGTGGGGGTTCGCGCGGACCGTTGTCGCAGGCGTCGCTGCTCTCTTGTTGCGAAGGGTGGCGCGACCCCCCTCCTTGATCCTCCCCCACAAGGGAGGAGGAGACGTGGCCGGACGGTCCCCTCGCAAACTCAGAAGAAAAAGGAGCCAAGATCCGCACCTCGCCGCCAAGGTCAACGGCTAGGGATTTCAGCGGCGACTGAGGAGCGGCAAAAGCGAGGCTCGGAGCGAACGCGAGCGAGACGACGCCCAAACCTGACCGTAAGAGCCCGCCCCACGCTCCGCGCGCAAACGCGCTCCCTGGAGCGTCCTTCGAGACGCGTCGCCTAGCGCTACGCTCCTCAGGACGAGGTTGAGTAGAAATGTTCGTCATCGAAATCCGCCGCCGCTTCGCCCGCATTATGCCGCAGCGTCGCCGAGCATGTCATCATCGGCGATCCCGATGTCTTTCAGCTTGCGGTAGAGCGTGGAGCGTCCGATGCCGAGCTTGCGCGCCATTTGCGACATTTGGCCGCGATAGTGCGAGAGGGCGAAGCGAATGACCTCGGTTTCGATCTCCTCCAGCATGCGCACGTCGCCGCTATCGCTGATCATTCTCAGCGAATGCGGATCGCGGTGGTCGTGAGCGGCCTGCCGGAAACCGATGGAAGCCGCCGGGTCGGCGGCGATCGGGGGCGGAGCCGGCGGAATGCGCACATCGTACCCTTCGACTTGCGCCGCGATCTGCGGAAACTCGGCGACCGTCAGCTCATCGCCGTCGGCCAGCACCACGGCGCGAAACATGGCGTTCTCGAGCTGGCGGACGTTTCCCGGCCAATCATAAGCGGTGAGCAGCGCGAGCGCGTCATTGGCGATGCCGCGGATGCGCTTGCCCTCTTCGACGCAGAAGCGGGCGAGAAAGCGCACGGCGAGATCCTGCACGTCGCAGAGGCGGGCGCGCAACGGCGGAATAGAAATCGGGAACACATTGAGGCGATAGAAAAGATCCTCGCGGAAACGGCCCGCCTTGACGAGTTCGATCAGGTTCTTGTTGGTCGCCGAGACGAGGCGGAAATCGACCTTGACCGGGCGCCGCGAGCCGACCGGATCGATCTCGCCCTCCTGCAGCGCGCGCAACAGCTTGACCTGAGTTTCGGGCGGCAGTTCGCCGATCTCGTCCAGGAACAGGGTCCCGCCGTTGGCCTCGGCGAACTTGCCCGCATGCTTATCGGTCGCCCCCGTGAAGGAGCCTTTCTCATGCCCGAAGAGGATGGATTCGACCAGCATCGCGGGCAGCGCGCCGCAATTGACGATGATGAATGGTTTGCCGCGTCGGTCGGAGCCGCCCTGGATCGCGCGCGCCATCAACTCCTTGCCGACGCCGGATTCGCCTTCGATCAGAACGGGGATGTTCGACTTGGCGGCCCGCTCGGCGAGACGCACGGTGCGCGCCATCGATTCCGCGCGGGTGACGATGTCGCGGAAACTGAGTTCGCCGGCGTTGCGCCGCGTCGCCCGCCTGAGTTCGTCCTCGAGCGCATCGACGCGCAGCGCGTTGCGGATCGACACCTGCAGCCGTTCGGCGCCGACCGGCTTGACGACGAAGTCCGTCGCGCCCGCACGCATAGCGGAGATGACGACCTCGATCGAGCCATGTGCCGTCTGGACGACCGCAGGGACGGCGATATCGCGCTGGCGCATCCGCGCCAGCACCCCCATGCCGTCGAGATCAGGCATGACGAGATCGAGGATCAGGAGATTGATCGGCGGCCGATCGCTCGCCTCGAGACGCGTGAGCGCCGCTTCGCCCAATTCCACGCATTCGGCGTTGTAGCCAAATCGTCTGACCATCGCCTCGAGCAAGCGCCGCTGAATAGGATCGTCGTCAACAATGAGAATGAGAGCGGTCATCGTCCCCCGTGGCGGCCTTTGAGCCGCGCATTGCGCCACATTGTGGCATCACGGTAAATGCGATGTTAATGACGTCCCGTTCCGACCCATTGTCTCGGCAAAGCGCCGCCTTGTGGTCGTCAAACCCTCGTGAAGCGTTAGCAGCAGCCTAACACAAAGGCTTGGTTGATGAGCTCGAAGTTCCATGTCTCCGATGTCGCTTTGTCGACGTCCCCTGCCCCGCCGGACCTTGGCGCGCTGCCGGAATGGCGCCTTCAGGATTTGTACGAGAGCATGGAGTCAGCCACCTTCGCCGCCGATCTCGAGCGTGCCGAACAGGAAGCCAAGCTCTTCGCGGAGGCTTATCGCGGCAAGATCGCGGATCTTGCCGCCGAGCCGAATGCGGGGAAACCGCTGGCCGTCGCGGTCAAAGCTTACGAGTCGCTGCAGGATTTGACCGGGCGCATCATGGCGTACGCGTCGCTGCTCTACGCCTCCGACACCAGCAATCCGAGAATCGCAAAGTTTTATGGCGACGCCCAGGAGCGCGTGACTGCGCTAGCGGGCGACGTCCTGTTTTTCGAACTCGAGCTCAATCGCCTCGACAATTCGAAGTTGAACGGCGCCATGGCGGCGCCCGCTCTCGGCCATTATCGCCCCTGGCTCGAGGACATCCGCAAGGAGAAGCCGCACCAGCTTGCCGACGACCTCGAACGATTGTTCCTCGACAAGTCGGTCAGCGCCGCCGCCGCATGGAACCGCTTGTTCGACGACACGATGGCGGCGCTGCGGTTCGATTTCGAAGGCGAGAGCCTGACGCTCGAGCCGCTGCTCGGCAAGCTCATGGATCCGGACGCGAAGATCAGGGAAACGGCGGCCAACGCCCTGGCCGCCACGCTGGGCGCGAACCTGCGTCTCTTTACGCTGATCACCAATACGCTGGCCAAGGACAAGGAGACCTCAGACCGCTGGCGCAAGTTCAAGGACGTCGCCGATTCCCGTCACCTTGCCAATCGCGTTGAGCCGGAAGTTGTCGAGGCGCTTGTTGCGGCTGTGACGGAAGGCTATCCGCGGCTTTCACATCGCTATTACGCGCTGAAGGCCCGCTGGTTCGGCAAGGCGCAGCTCGACCATTGGGATCGCAACGCTCCGCTGCCAAACGCGCCGCGGCGCGTCTACAAGTGGGAGACCGCGCGCGACATGGTGCTCGACGCCTATGGGGCATTCTCGCCGCGCATGGGCGACATCGCGCGGCGCTTCTTCGACGAAGGCTGGATTGACGCGCCGGTGAGGCCCGGCAAGGCCCCGGGCGCGTTCGCGCATCCAACCACGCCGTCGGCCCATCCCTA
Organism: uncultured Alphaproteobacteria bacterium; assembly: GCA_963707355.1. Taxonomy (GTDB): domain Bacteria; phylum Pseudomonadota; class Alphaproteobacteria; order Rhizobiales; family Beijerinckiaceae; genus Roseiarcus. The sequence continues at coordinate 35,604 of CAVPPX010000039.1, forward strand.
CATTCTGGTCAATTTCCTCGGCAAGGCGCGCGACGTGACCACGCTCGCGCATGAGCTTGGCCATGGCGTTCATCAGGTGCTCGCCGGCGTCAACGGCCCGCTGATGGCGCCGACGCCGCTCACGCTTGCCGAAACAGCTTCCGTGTTCGGCGAGATGCTGACCTTCCGCTCGATGCTCGCGACGATCGCGGATCCGACCGAGCGCAAGGCGATGCTGGCGTCCAAGGTCGAGGACATGCTGAACACGGTCGTGCGACAGATCGCGTTCTACAAATTCGAGCGCGCCGTCCATCTTGAGCGCCGCAACGGCGAATTGACGACGGAACAGATCAGCCAGGCGTGGATGCAAACGCAATCCGAAAGCCTGGGGCCCGCGATCGCGCTCAGACCCGGCTATGAAACCTACTGGGCCTATATCGGGCACTTCATTCACTCGCCGTTCTACGTCTACGCCTATGCATTCGGCGATTGCCTGGTGAATTCGCTGTACGGGGTTTACGAGCGCTCGAGCGACGGGTTCGCCGAGCGCTATTTCGCTATGCTGGCCGCCGGCGGATCGAAGTCCTATTCCGAGCTGCTTCCGCCGTTCGGCCTCGACGCGAAGGATCCGGGCTTCTGGACAATCGGCCTTTCGGTGATCGAGCGCATGATCGGCGAACTGGAGGCGATGGAATAGGCTAGCCGAACTCTAGGCGCGACACGAACTTCGTAATGCGCCGCCCTGTCGTCGAAGCGAGCAAGCACGGCGCGCGCGGCGGGGGGCACGACGGAGACCTCCCAGTCCGAACCGGCGAAGGTCTTCACGGCGTCCCATGACGAGAACCGCATCAGCGTCATGAACTCGACCTCGGCTCCGATCGGCCGGCGGAAGAGTTCGAGCCCTTCGAGTTCCGCGATGGCCCTTACGAGAATGCCGGGGAAGATCGTCGCCCTGATAAGTTCCTCATAGGGGTCGGCGTTCTCCGGCGTCGTCCAGCCGCGCCACAAGCGCAAGATCATCTCGTCCTCCGTGTCGCGCCGTCTCGTGTCGAGAGACATGGCTCGCGATCGCGCAGGGCATAGCAAAGCCCCGCGCGCGGCTCTTGGGAAAAATTGCGATTTCGCCCACATTTCGTCCTGGCGGCTGAAATTGGTCGATGCGTCGCCTATATCTCATCTTTGCGGACCTTCTCTGCGGGAATTTGGTTTGGATCAGGACAATGAAGCCAATCGCCTGAGCGCGAGGGCCACTCGATACGCGCGCCTCGGCGTCAACGCCGGCGCGTTCGCCGCCAAGGTCGGCGTCAATCGGCTCCGCGGAGGCGGCCGCGAGACAGACGCCAAGGCGCTCGCTTCCGCTTTGGGCTCGATGAAGGGCCCGCTCATGAAGGTCGCACAAATGCTGACCACCATCCCCGATGCAGTGCCAGCGGATTTCGCCGCGGAGCTGACGAAGCTCCAGTCGCAGGCGCCGCCGATGGGCGCCTCATTCGTGCGCCGGCGCATGCAGGCCGAACTCGGGCCAGACTGGCGCGAGCGTTTCGCCGATTTCGACCTCAAGCCGGCCGCTGCCGCATCGCTCGGGCAGGTGCATCAAGCCCAGAGCCTCAGCGGCGAGCGGCTCGCTTGCAAGCTCCAATATCCGGACATGGCGTCGGCGGTTGAGACCGACCTCTCCAATCTCGACCTTTTGTTCTCGCTCCATCGGCGCGCCAGCGCGGCGATCGACACCCGGGAGATGGCGCGCGAGATCCGCGAGCGGGTGCGCGAGGAGCTCGACTACCAGCGCGAGGCCAAGATCGCCCGGCTCTATCGCGTCATGCTCGCCGACCGGCCGTTCGTCCGGGTGCCGATAGTCGAGGAGAGCCTGTCGACGCGGCGGCTGCTCACGATGCAATGGCTCGACGGCGAGCCGTTCACCGCCTTCGAGACCGCGCCGCAGGATGCACGCGACGCGATCGCCGTCGGCCTGTTCGACGCGTGGTGGCACCCGTTCCTGCGCTACGGCGTCATCCATGGCGATCCGCATCTCGGCAATTACACGGTCGCTGCGACGCGTGAGGCCGGCGAGCGTCGGGTCGACGGCGTCAATCTGTTCGACTATGGCTGCGTGCGTATTTTTCCGCCACAATTCGTGCACGGCGTGGTCGAGCTCTATCGCGCGCTGGAGGCGAACGATAAGGCGCGAATCGCGCACGCCTTCGCGATGTGGGGCTTTGCGAGGCTCACGCCCGGCGTGATCGAGGCGATGACCATGTGGGCGCGATTCATGTGCGGGCCGATTCTCGACGATCGCGTGCGCACCGCCGCCGACGGCGTCAAACCGTCGGAATACGGGCGACGTGAGATCGGCCAGGTGATGCGGGCCTTGAAGGCCGAGGGCGGTGGCTTGCCGGTGCCGCGCGAATTCGTGTTTCTCGAGCGCGCGACGATCGGCCTCGGCAGCGCGTTCCTGCGCCTTGGCGCGCGGCTCAACTTTCATCGCATGTATGAGGACGCGATCGCCGACTTCGACGAAGAAGCGGTTGCGCGCCGCCAGGCCGGGGCGCTCGAGGCTGTCGGGCTCGGCGCAGCCGGCGCGCCGGCTGAAAGGCGCGCGTCGCGGGTCGGATTGTAGACCGGCCGCGCTCCAAAGGGCGTTCTTAAAGAACGCCCGTCTAGCGAAGGGCTATGGTGTGCGGCTACAGTGCGCCCGGCCACAAGTCGCCGCGGGAGGAGGACAAGCATGCGCCGGACCCAGGTCGCAATCATCGGCGGCGGCCCGGCAGGCTTGCTCCTCTCCCATTTGCTGCGTCGGCAAGGCGTCGACAGCGTCGTCATCGAGCGACAGACGAAAGCCTACGTGCTGAAGCGCATCCGCGCCGGGTATCAAATTCGGTCCCGTTCAGGTGCTGCGCGATTCGGGCGCCGGCGAACGCATCGACCGCGAAGGCCTCGGGCATGACGGCGGCTTATCGCCTGGCAGGACCGCCGGCGACCCTGGTCGACACCAGACGCATAGCGGCGGCCGATGTGATCGACGGCAAACCACAATCACCGAGGAACTGTACCGGATCCGCGAACGCGACGGCGGACGCATCGTCGAAGCAGCGGAAAATGTTCAACTCCACGATCTGACCACGCCCGCACCGAAAGTGACCTACGACAAGGGTGGCGTGGCTGGGATGCTCGACTGCGACTTCATCGCCGGCTGCGACGGGTTCCGCGGAGTGTCGCGCCAGAGTATTCCGAAGTCCGTGCTCAGGGTTTTCGAACGCGCCTATCCGTTCGGCTGGCTCGGCATCATGCGGAGACGCCGCCGGTCGGAGATGTCATCTACGCCCGGCATGAGCGGGGCTTCGCGCTCGCTTCGCTGCGCAATCCCATGCTGAGCCGCTATTACATCCAGTGCAGCCTCGACACGCGGATCGAAGACTGGCCGGATGACAAGTTCTGGGACGAGCTGAAACGGCGATTTCCGGACGATATCGCGGCCAAGATCGTGAC
>CAVPPX010000040.1:0-78162 GCA_963707355.1 uncultured Alphaproteobacteria bacterium
GCTGGCGGCGCATCATCGACGTCAACCTCTGGGGCGTGATCAACGGGGTCCAGGCCTTCGCGCCGGACATGATCAAGCAGGGGACGGCGGCGGCGATCGTCAACACCGGCTCGAAGCAGGGCATCACCTGTCCGCCCGGAGATACGGCCTACAATGTCTCGAAGGCGGGCGTTAAGGTCGTGACCGAGGCGCTGGCGCACGAATTGCGCAACATCGAAGGCGCCCATGTAAGCGCGCATCTGCTCATTCCGGGCTTCGTTTTCACGGGCATGACCAAGGGCTCGAGAACGGAGAAGCCGGCCGCCGCCTGGACGCCGGAACAGGTCGTCGACTTCATGCTGGCAGCGATGGGGCGGGCGACTTCTACATTCTTTGCCCCGACAACGACGTCCCGCGCGAAATGGATGAGCGCCGCATTCTTTGGGCCGCGGGCGATATCGTCGAGAACCGGCCGCCGCTGTCCCGCTGGCATCCGGACTACAAGGAGGCCTTCGCCAAATTCGCCAGGGCCTGAGGCCTCGCTGATGTCAATTTGATGCGCTGTGATTTAGACCGGCGCCACTTGCGCGATGAAACGATTGGCGAGTGGCGCGGCGCGGCGACGATCGCTCGGAATTGAAACGGCAGCCGCGCGCACATTGAAGGAAGGAACGGACCATGGTTGACGCCAACGAAGCGCAGGCGATTGCGCAGGAGGCCTACATCTATCTTTATCCTCTGATCCTCATGGACCTGACGCGCCAGCAGCTGATCAACCTCGATCCCAAGGTCAGTCCCATGGGCGGACCGGCGAACGCATTCACCCACATTCGCGCGTTTCCGAGCGCCGACATGCGGGCGGTGGTGCGGCCGAATTTCGATACGCTCTATTCGAGCGCCTGGCTCGACCTCACTTCGGGCCCTGTCGTTGTCTCGACCGCGGACACCGGCGGCCGCTACTTCATGCTGCCCATGCTCGACATGTGGAGCGATGTCTTCGCCGTCCCGGGAAAACGCACGAACGGGACGGGCGCCGCGAGTTTCGCCGTCGTTCCGCCTGGGTGGAGCGGGCAGCCGCCGGCGGATGTCGAGCGGATCGACGCGCCCACGCCCTATGTCTGGATCATAGGCCGCACCCAGACCAATGGCGTCAAGGACTACGATGCGGTTCATAAGGTCCAGGACGGGTACAAGGTCACCCTGCTCGCCGATTGGGGAAAGGCCCCGCGGACGGTCAGCCAAGCGATCGACCCGGCCGTCGACACCAAGACCGAACCCGTGCGGCAGATCAACGGAATGGCGCCGGTCGATTATTTCAAGCGCGGCGCGGAGTTGATGAAGCTGAACCCGCCTCACCTCACCGACTGGTCGACTGTCACGCGGCTAAGGCGCATCGGGATCGAGCCTGGCAAGAGTTTCGACGCCAGCAAGGTCGGCCCCGACGCGCTCGCCGCCGCGGCCGCCGCGGGGCTCAAGCTCATGCATGACAAGGCGCCGACGCTCGCGCGCATCGCCAATGGCTGGCAGATGAACACCGACAGCATGGGCGTCTATGGCAACTTTTACCTCAAGCGCGCCATCGTCGCGATGTTGGGGCTCGGCGCCAATCAGGTCGAGGATGCGATCTATCCCTTGAACGTGAGTGACGCGGACGGCAAGCCGGTCACCGGAGGAAGCAAATACGTCCTCCATTTCACGAAGGACGAGTTGCCTCCAGTCCACGCGTTCTGGTCGCTGACGCTGTACGACGAGGAGGGATTCCAGGTCGCCAATCCGCTGAACAAATTCGCGATCGGCGACCGCGATGCGCTCAAGTTCGGCGCCGACGGCTCGCTCGACCTCTACGTCCAGAACGAAAACCCCGGCCCTGATAAAGAACCGAATTGGCTTCCGTCGCCAAAGAGCGGCGCGCTCGCTTTGACGCTTCGGCTCTATGCGCCGAAGCCTCAGGTCGCCGACGGCCGGTGGAACCCGCCGGCGATCAGGCGCGCGAACTGACCGCGAGAGGACTCGCGCTGTTCGGGTAGGAGCTTCGCCGACGGAGGAAAACCACATGTTCCTCTGCTCTTCGAACGATCTTCCGGACACCCTCTCTAAGCCCGCACGCCTGGCCGCGATCTCCGGTTCTGATTTCGCGTGGACAGAGGGCAAACGATTTCTGGCAAGCTGGCGCCGTCGCCGCGGCACCAAGCGTCGAGAAAATCCAGGAGAGAGGGCCAGTGACAATCTCCGCCGCCGAACGAGTCCGCGTGATCAGACCTGGCCAGACCTACGTTGGAAAACAGGGTTTCACCTATGGCGCCGGAGCCTCTTCGGAGACGGTCGGGGCGCAACACGTTTGCATGAATGTCCTGCCCGTCCCGGTGGGCGGGCGCGCGAAGGTCCATTATCACGAGGGCATCGAGACGATCGCCTATCTCATCGACGGTGAGTGCGCCCTCTATTATGGCGACCACCTGGAATACCGGCTTGTGGCCCGCGCCGGCGAGCAGGTCTTCGTTCCCGCGGACGTGCCGCATGCGCCCTCCAACGAAAGCACCGCGCCCTGCACGATCATCGTGGTTCATTCCTCCGGCAGCGACCAGGACGGCCTCGTTCTCTTGCCCGATCTCGACGCAGTCCTGGCTTCAAAAGCCGGGGCGCTAAAGACGCCGTCCAACTCGAAGGCCTGAGGCCCGCGCTTTCGGTCGCAAGACGCGTCGGGTCGCTTGGAACGTCCGCCCGGGGAGGAAGTCGCATGTTCTCTTGTGCGTCAGGCGATGAGCCGGAAGATGTGGGTCCGGGCTGCTCCTGTTGTCGGGGCGAACTCCGGTTCCTGACGCGCCGCATCACCGCCGATCTTTCGCGCCGCGGATTCGTGGCTGGGATCGGCGCCTCGCTCGCGGCCCTTGGCCTGCCCGGCGCGGCGCGCGCGCAAGCCTCGTCAACGCCGCCGCCCACCGTGTTCACGAATTTTCGCCTGTTCGACGGGAAGTCGAACACCTTGCGCGGAGGATTGAGCCTCCTGGTGGAACGCGGCCGGATCAAGGCCGTCGCCTCGGGGAGCCTCACCGGTCCGGAAGGGGCGCGCGCGATCGATTGCGGCGGCCGGGTCGTCATGCCGGGGCTGATCGACGCGCACTGGCACTCGATTTTCGCCGCGCTGCCGATCCCGACCCTGCTTTCGGCCGAGATCGGCTACATCTTTCTCGCCGCCAGCGCCGAGGCGGAGCGCACGCTGATGCGCGGCTTCACCACGGTGCGGGATCTCGGCGGGCCCTCGTTCGTCCTCAAACAGGCGATCGACGAGGGGCTCTCGCCCGGTCCCCGCATCTATCCCAGCGGCGCCATGATCACCACGACCGGAGGCCATGGCGACTTGCGGCCGCTCACCGACATTCCGCGAAGCCCCGGCGGCCCGGTGAGTCCTATGGAGCAGACGGGCGCCGCCAATATCGCCGACAGCGCCGACGAAGTGCGCCTGCGGGTGCGCGAGCAGCTCATGCAGGGCGCGTCCCAGATCAAGCTTGTGGGGGGCGGGGGCGTGTCGTCGCCGCGCACCACCCTCGACATGCTGACCTTCAGCGAGCCTGAATTGCGCGCCGGCGTCGAGGCGGCCGCCGACCGCAGCACCTATGTCGCCGTCCACGCCTATCCGCCGGCGGCTATCCAGCGCGCGATGGCTGCGGGCGTCCAGTGCGTCGAGCACGGGCACCTGATGGACGAAGCGACCGCGAAACGGATGGCGGACAAGGGCGTCTGGTTGAGCATTCAACCCTTCGTCGGCGAGGAAGACACCGTCCCGCTCGGGGGCCAGAGCCGGATCAATCTGGAGCAGGTCATAGCGGGAACGAACACAGCCTATCCGCTGGCGAAAGAGTACAAGATCAAGACCGCTTTCGGCTCGGACATGCTGTTTTCCGCCGAAAAGGCCGCCCGCCAGGGAATGATGCTGACCCATCTCACGCGCTGGTACGAGAACGCCGAAATATTGAGGATGGCCACCGCGACCAACGGCGAACTGCTCGCGCTATCCGGGCCGCGCAATCCCTACCCGGGCAAGCTTGGCGTTATTGAAGAAGGCGCCTTCGCCGATCTTCTCCTCGTCGACGGCGATCCGATCGCCAACATCGCGCTCGTCGAAAACCCGGAGAAGAATTTCCTGATCATCATGAAGGACGGGAAGATCCATAAGAACACCCTTCCTTCATGACGTCACGGTTCGGACGATCTCGTCATCGCGAGGAGCGAAGCGACGCGGCGATCCAGGAGTTGCAGGGCGCCCTACGTTCCCCTGGATTGCTTCGCCATGGCGCGTCCGAAAGGACGGGCGACGGCTCGCAATGACGAGCTTTGGTTCGACCGAATCTCTCGTGCTCTAAAACTGAGAGCGCAAGGTCGCTGGACGAGTCCACGCGGACATGTCACGAAATGATGTCCGAGGGAGGCCGGATTGCCGGAAATGAGTTCGCTCGCCATCGCGGTCGTCGTCACCGCCGTCATCGCCGCGGGCGGCCTTGTCGGCCTCGTGCTTCAGCGCCTCCTTCCGGAACACTACACGGCGGACAAGACCCGCGACATGATCGGCGGCGTCGTCGGGCAATTGACGCTCCTGCTCGGTGCTGGTCAACGGCCTCCTCATCTGGACGGCCTACGGCGTCTTCAGCACCCAGCAGACGGAACTCCAGACCATCACCGCGCGCGCGCTCGAGTTCGATCTCGAAATGCGCCAGTTCGGGCCCGCGGCCGACGAGGCCCGCAGCATCCTGAGGACCGATCTCGTCTGGGCGCACGAACAGTTCTGGGGCGACGATACGTCGCGCGCCGCGGCCTACGAGGCCTCTTACAGGGCCATGGCCGACATGAACAAGTTTCTCGACAGCCTCGAAGCCAAGACGCCGGCGCAGACGAACCTGCTCTCGGCCGCGCGCGCGAACTACGCCTTCATCGGCGAGCAGCGGCTCCTCATGTCGCTGCAGGCGGCGACCCCGATCCCCTGGCCCATGGTCTATGCGGTGACGTTCTGGTCGTCCGTCATGTTCGCCAGCATGGGCCTTTTATCGAGATTGAGCCCGATGTCGGTTGCCATGCTCGTCCTGGGCAGCGCCTCGATCGGGCTTGCGATCTTTCTGATCCTCGAGTTCAGTCAGCCCTACACCGGCTGGATCCGCGTCGCGCCGGCGCCGCTCGAACAGGCGATCCTTCAGCTTGACCAGCCGAGCGTCGCAAACCCGGGCGACGCCGCCAAGTGAGGCGACGCACCAAGCGAGTTAAGGAGCAAGACCCATGGCGAATTATAAGATTCTGAGCGACGCCGAGATCCGATCGGCGCTGGCCGAGCTGCCCGACTGGTCGCTGAAGGCGCCCAACATCGAGGCTCGCTTCGAGCTGAAAACCTTTCGCGACGCGATCGCCTTCATCGTCGAAATCGCGATCCAGGCCGAGGTGATGAACCATCACCCCGAGTTCCACAATTCCTACAACATCCTGACCTTCTCGTTCTGCACCCACGACGCCGGCATGAAGATCACCGATCTCGACATCGAGACGGCGAAGCACATCAGCGCGCTCGCGCGCCGCTTCCAGTCGATGGCGTGACGGGGAAGCCTGAGTTCGACGGCAAGGTCGCAGTCGTGACCGGGGGCGGCGCGGGCATCGGCTACGCGATCGCCCGCGCCTTCGCCCGTGAGGGCGCGCGCGTCGCCATCGCCGGGCGCACCAAGGCGACGCTGACGCACGCGGCCCGGACGATCGAGGAGGAACACGGGCAACCCGTTCTTACGGTTCCGGCCGACGTCGCCGAGGCGGGCGATTGCGAGCGGATGATCGCGACCACCGTCGACAAGCTTGGGGCGGTCGACATCCTCATCAACAATGCGGCTTTGTTCGCCGTTCTGCCGCTGATCGATGCGGATGCGGTCGAGGCGGCCCGGTTTTTCGCCGTCAACGCCATTGGCCCTCTCAATGCGTCGCGGGCCTTCGCGCGCTGGGCGATCGCCGCCAAACGCGGCGGCGCGATCGTCAACGTCAGCAGCATCGCCGCCGGACGGCCCGCGCCGGGCCTCGGGCTCTATTCCGCAACGAAAGCGGCGCTCGACAGCCTGACCCGAACCCTGGCGGTCGAATGGGCGGCGAAGGGTCTGCGCGTCAACGCGGTCGCGCCGGGCCACGTCGCGACCGAGGGGGTGCTTCAGGACTTGAAGACTGGCCGGCTGGACGAGAAGGCGGTGCTGGCGCGCATTCCCGCCGGCCGCATCGCCGACGGCGACGACATCGCTGACGCGGTCCTGTTTCTATGCAGCGATCGTGCACGTCACATCCTTGGCCATGTGCTGACCGTCGACGGCGGGGAAAGCTTCTAAACTTTCGATCTATCGCTCGACCAATCAATGATGACCGTGCTCGTCCTCGCTCTTTGCCGGCGCCTCCTGGCAGCTCCAGGCTTCGAGCGAACACACCCACACCGTCGCCGACAGGGCTGCGCCGACGAACAGGATCTGCTGGTACAAGGCCCAGTCGATGGCGACGAGAACACAAAGCAGTGTAGCCACAAAGGAAATCGGCAGGATCGGGGACATATCGTGACCCAATGACGGCAAGATTGGCGCTGTTCGCCCTATTCGCGAAACCGGGGCCGAATGGGTTTGTTCCGTGGCGACGGATGAAAAAATTAGGAAAAGTTTACCTTGTTCGCGTGGGCGTTGGCCATTGCGGACGGAAGCAACCGAGCGCCCCCTTACGACGCGCCGAACGCGCGAACGACCAGATCCGATCGGCCGGTTAGCGGTCCGAGCGACTGCGCGAGCCGGATCTCGTCGTCGCTGCGCAGCGGAATTTCCCGCGCGCTCCACGCCTCGAGTGAGCACACGAGTATCGTCGCCGAGAGCGCCGCGCCGACGAACATGAGCTGCTGAAACAGCACCCCTTCGACCGCCCCGAAGGCGCAAAGCAGCGTGACCAGAAACGATATTGGCAGGATCGGAGACATTCTCGTGAGGCGCTTGAGCGACAAGCCCGGTCGCTTGTTGCATCTGCCGGTCAAACGCGGCCGCGCGATTTCAGTTCCCGGTGTCAACGATCGCGCGCGAATTCGTTCGCTCAAAGGCCTGCGGTTCGTGGAGGAGACGGCGTGAAACACGGAATGGAATCGTCATCGCGAGGAGCCACAGGGCGTCGGGAGACGCCCGTCCTTCCGGACGGGCTATGGCGACGCGGCGATCCAGAGGGCCGTCGAGGCCCCAAGACCCCTGATTGCTTTGCTTCGCTCGCAATGACCGGTCGTTGTTAGACCCTACGCAATCTGCTCAATCGCCGCGCGCTACTTAACTTTGTTCCAACACGCCAGCACGCCGCCCGCGGTCGAGAATAGCGCCGCGTCGGCGTCGGCGAAGCCGAGCAACTGAAGCCCGAGCGGAAGGCCGCCGTCCTGAAGGACGGGAAGCGTGATCGCCGGAACGCCCAGCATCGAGCCCGGAATCACGAACGCCGGATCGCCTGTCCAGTTGAGGCCGACCGGCGCCGCGCCCGGGGCGCTTAAGGTGAGGCAAGCGTCGAATTCCACCGCCAGCGCGTGATAGACAGCACGCCGCCTTGCGCGTTCCTCGATGTCGCGACGATAGTCGTCGAGCGTCAGCGCCTCAGCCCGCGCGGCGAGCTCAAGCATTGGCTGGCTAAGCTTGCTCATGTCGCGCGCTCGGTAAGTGTTGAGCGGCCAGCGCGACTCCCAGGCGATGATGTTATGGGAGAGCTCCCGCGCATCGTGGATCGCGTCCTCGACCGCGGCGATCTTTTCATTGTCACGGCGCGATGCGAGCGCGACGCCGGCTGATTTCAGTTTCGCCGAGGCTTCCTCAAGCGCTTGCCTGGCCGCGGCCGTCGCCACCGCCCAACCGTCGGTTTCCAGAATCGCAAGGCGGCGCGGCTTGGATGGCGCGGGGCAGGTTGGGGGACCGTAGAGTCCCGGAAAACCGGGGTCGCCGCCGGCTCGCCGGGAGATTTCGTAGGCGACAGCCCACGCCTCCGGCAGACTTGCCGCAAGCGGCCCGTGCGTGCTCTGGGACAGCGCGTCATGGCTGCCGCCGCGGTTGATCGCGCCGACCGTCGGCTTGAAGCCGAAGCAGCCGCAGAAGCTCGAGGGCCGCAAGATCGAGCCGAACACTTGCGTGCCGACGCCAACGCTGATCGCGCCGACAGCGACCGCCGCGGCCGAGCCGCTGCTGGAGCCGCCGGGCGTGCGGGTCAGGTCCCACGGATTCTTGGTCGCGCGCGGCTGCATCCAGGCGAATTCGGTCGTCACCGTCTTGCCGACAATCACCGCCCCGGCCTCACGCAAAGCCGCGACGCTGGCTGCGTCGCGATTCCCCCGGTAGCCGGCGAACAGCGGCGAACCGTTCTCCGTGGGCATGTCTATGGTTTCGATAATGTCCTTGATTCCGATCGGCATGCCGTCGATGGACGAGAGCGGCTTGCCGGCGCGCCAGCGGTTCGTGGAGCGATCCGCGGCCGTCCTCGCAGCGTCCAGGTTGAGCGTGACGAAGGCGCCGATCTTCGGCTCCCAGGCCTCGAGTTCGACGATGCAGCGCTCGAGAAATGCGCGCGGCGAGTCGCGCCCGTTTGTGAAATCCGCCGTCACGGCGAGAAACGGCTGCATCCGGGGTTTCGTCGCATCGGGCGCGTTGATGGGTTCGCTACTGTTGCTCTGCATTGCGTCCAAGCTCGCTGCCTCCGCAGTCCGGCCAAGCTTAATGTCAGGCCCGATTGTGCGCCACCCTCGCCGAGGATGATCGACGCGTGGTGCCGGCGAGCGCCTTGAGCCGGTCATCACCGCCATGCCCAAAAGGAAAAGCCCGACGCCGCCGACGATCGAAACGAGGGTCTCCAAATCTCCTTCCGGCCCCTCATGTTAACGCTCGTAGGGGGCCCGCGCCCGTAGCGTGTGGGGGGCCCGATTGTCGGCCGGAAGGCCGGCGCTCTCAGCGCGAAAGGCGGGCGATGTGGTCGATCGCCATGTCGAGCGCGAGTTCCAGCGGCCGGCTTGCGCGCGCGGTCTGCGCCAGCAACAGGCCGCCCTGCAGCGCGGCGATCACCGCCGTCGCGAGATCCTCCGGCTTGGCCTCGGGCTTGAGCGCGCCGCGGTCGCGCATTGCCCGCAAACCTCTGACGAGATGGGATTCCCACAGCGCAAAGCCGTGCTCGAGCATTTTCCGCGCGCTTTCCGAACGATCCGCCAGTTCGCTCGCCAGCGATCCGAGCGGACAACCGCCGATTCCGCGGGCGGCCTTGTTCATGGCCACGATTCCGTCGCGCCAATCCTTGAGCTTGTCGATCGAGTCGAACGCCGCGAGGTCTACGCTCTCGCCGCCGGTCACCCGGCCGGTCTGGAATTCGATCACCGCCCGCATCAGCGCGTCCTTGTCGGCGAAGTAATGGTAGAGCTGCGACTTGCTGGTCGCGCTCGCCGCCATGATGTCTTCGAGGCTGGTCGGGCTCGCCCCGCGCAGGTGGACGAGGCCGGCCGCCGCCTCGACGATGCGCGCTCGGGTCGCCGCGCCGCGCGCGGTCGGCGGTCGCTCACCGTGCGAGCGGGCTTTGCTTCGTCCCGGCAAAACCATTCTCCTTTGTCGATGAGCGAGAGTAAGCAGAACTGGACTTGACAGTCCACTTTTCGTTGCGGACTCTCGCCGTGGCGCCTGGACCGGCCGGTCCAGGACAATTGCAGATGGAGAAGCGGCATGCCTCTTTTGAACAATGGCGACACCTTTCCGAAGCTGACCGTCCCCGCAATTGGCGGCGGCACGATCGTGCTGCCGGACGCGCTCGCCGGATCGTGGGGCGTGGTGCTGATCTATCGCGGCGCCTGGTGCCCGTTCTGCAACGCGCAGCTTGCCGGCTACGCGGCCGAGAAACCGGCGCTGGACGGCCTCGGGATCAAGGTCGTCGCGCTCTCGGTCGACGACGAGGCGACCAGCGCCGCCACGGCGGCAAAAAATCATGTGCAGTTCCCGGTCGGCCACAGCGCCGAGGTGGACGCGGTCGCGGCGGCGACCGGAGCGTTCGTCAATGCGAATCCGCGCTATCTGCAGCCGGCCGGTTTCGTTCTCGGCCCGGACGGAACCGTGCGGGCGTCCGTCTACGCGACCAGCGCCATCGGCCGGATGCTGGCGAAGGACGTGGTCGGCTTCGTCGGCTATCTGCAATCCGTGGCCGCCAAGGCCGCCGCCGAATAACCCGACGGGACCGCGGGATTCCGGGTTCGGCTTGTGGCGGCGCTCTGAACAGCGCAGATTGTCGGTTCGGCTGATGGAGATCCGCCGAAACAGGCGCCGCGGACGAACTCGGGAGTGATTGGGCCATGCTATTCGCCGTGAGTGGTCTCATGGGTTGTCCGGTCGAGGCGAGCGACGGCGCGGTCGGCGCGGTCAAGGACTTCCTGTTCGACGATCAGACCTGGAAGCTTCGCTGGATGGCGGTCGAAGCCGGCGATTGGCTGCCCGGCCGCCGCCGGGTGTTCATCCATCCGTCTGCGATTGCGCCGCTCGAGCTTTCGCCAAAGCCTGGCCTGCCGATGATGAGCTCGCCGGCGACGCTGAGACTGACCGTCAAGCTGGCCAGAGCGCAGATCGGGGCCGGCCCGCACGCCCACGAAGACGAGCCGGTGACGAAAGACATGGAGGCGCTCCTCTACGATTATTACGGCTGGGATCCTTATTGGGGCGCCTCGCCCTTTGGCGGCTTCCCTCTGGCGAGTGCGGAATCCCAGATCGTCGAACAGGCGGCGCGGCGCAACGCCGACGCGCAGAACCCACCGCTTGACGGCGGCGATCACCTGCACAGCGTGGCCGAGTTCAAGGGCTATATCGTTCATGCCGTGGATGGCGACATCGGCCATGTCGAGAACGTGCTCGCCGACGACGCCAATTGGGACATCCGTTACCTCGTCATCGCGACGCGAAACTGGTGGCCGGGCAAGGTCGTGCAGCTTTCGCCCTATGCGGTGAAGGACATCGACTGGTTCGCCGAGCACATCAACATGAACGTCACCCGCGATCAGGTCAGGTCCGCTCCGGCCTGGGACCCGCTGGCGATGGCCGACGAGGTCAGCGAGGAGGACCTCCATCGCCATTTCGGCTGGCCGGGCTACGGCGGGTAGGCGTCGCGCTTCGGTCCCGGCGCATACAGATGCTTAACGCTTTCAACCCAGCAATTCGCGGCATTCCAAATCCTCGACAGCGAGATGGATTCTCTGAAATTGTTCCACCAGATCACGGTCGGAATATTGGCGCTCGCTTGGAAGACCGGCGTTACTATGGCCCACAGAGCCGACAGCCGGTAGTCGTCGGTGAGGGTGCGTCGGTCATAGTCCTTGACTCCATGCGAGAGCAGCTCGCCATAATAGAGGTCCAGGAGCGGCCTCTCCATCAAACGGCGCCGATCTGGATACCAGTGGACCGCCATCATATACGCGAGATCCTCGGTCGCGACGCCGAGGCGCCAACTGTCCCAGTCGAACAGACGCACGTCGGCTCGGCCGTCGCGCGGCAAGAAGCAATTCCAGACATGCGCATCCCCGTGAACGATCGTGACGCCATGCCTGCCCTCCGTACGCTTCATAAGACGCAGCGCGCGATCGAGCAGCAATTTGTAGAGGTCTCTGCGCGCGGGCGGCAGACGGTCGCCGAGCCGCTCTTCGAACTCTGCAACCTTGCTCTCGAGCCTTCGTAGGAATTGATCGATGGCCTCGGCGTCGCCCCAGGTTCCGATCGACTTGCCGAGGCGAGGGTCGTCCCACCAGCGCGCATGGAACCTTGCCCAGGCGCGAACGATGGTCTCGCACTCGCTGAAAGTAGGCGGCAGCGGCCAAGTCGTGACGATCTTATGCGAGTCTCCGAGGTCTTCGAGCAGGAGCCGCCAGTCGTTCGTCTTGGGGTCCCATTCCGCCTCGAAACATTGAGGCAAAAGTCCCGGCGGCGTCGCGGCGGCGACCTTGGCGTAGAACTCGACCTCTTGCCTCCCAGCATTCCAGCCGCCGGTGAGGCGCTCCGGCAATCCCGTCTTGAAGATGAGCGACCGCGGCGCGCCGACGACTTCGCCTTCGTAAGCAAGGCGCAATCGAACGATGCGTGAAGAATCGTCGAGCGCGCGGTGTCGGCCTCTACCGTGCTTACCCGGCCTTGGTCGAGCACGCCGGAGCCGCGAAGCGCGAGCGTCAGTCCCTCGGGGGTAATCGATTCCGGCAGGGCTTCAGGGGTCATCGCCCGATAATTCTTGCCCGGAAAGCCGAGCGCCGGCAAATCCCGCCGTTGGCGTCTTCCGGCTGCCGAGCACCTTCGGCCCCGCTCAGATCGAGAGCGCGATCTTACCCACCAGGCTGGCGAGGATGAGCACTCCGCTCAGGCGGTGGCTGTCGCCCTCGTCCGCCAGGAACAGGCGGCCGAAGCCGATCAATGCGGCTAGCGTCACAGCGATTTGCCCAGCGGTATTCATGTTATGTTCTCCCGCGCCTGCCGCCGACAATTCTCGTCAGGGACGATCGCTTTCTCAGCTTGCCTGAGGCGTTCGTCGTCGTCGGACAACGCTAGGGGAGAAACGAGAACAAAGCAAGAATAAAATAGGGCTTAACCCCAAATTTCGTGCGCTCGACGGGGCGCGCGCCCCCCAGATCATCGCCCGGCCGCCTTCACCGGCGCTGTTGCTGGCGAGGCCGCCGTTCCTTTCGGGAAGCACGAGGGGAGACGATGATCCGCGCCATGGGCCGCGCCGCCGGCGGAGGTCTATCCGTCAGCGCCGCGGCGCTCCGGGTCGCTCTTTGGCAAGCGGCGCACTGGCTGACGGGCGCAGCGCCGGGTCTTCGACCACCGGCAATGGCGGAAGCGGCTGTGCCCGCGTCGTCGAGTGCGCCGGAGCGACGCTGCTTGAGTCGGCTTCGGCGGGCGCGGCGGCGAGGCGTCGGGCGCGCGAAAAACGGGGCGGCGCAGGCGGAGGGGCGACCGTCGCGCGAACGGAACCAGCCAGGCCGAGGTCTTCTTCACCGACACTCACCTTGATCTCGGATCGCGCGGCAAGGGCGCGTCATCCATCGACCTGACGCTCGGTTTGACTGCGAGCGACCCGCGAAACGGGTTCCGCTTCACTTATGACTTTTCCAACCCACGGCGTGGTCCCGCCGCCGCCTTGTCGCGGGCGCTAGCCAGAGGTCATGAGGATCGCTCCGAGACCGCTGTAAACAAAGCCCCGCGTGGGGAGGTCTCCGACGCGGGGCAAAGTTGCGCGCGTTGTGATGCGACCGCGCGGTAACGAAACACTTTTTGCTTGCTACAACTCAAAAGACAACTCGACATAAGTGCTAAGGCATTTCGGGTCTTGGCGCAGATCCCGGCGAGGCGCGATTCGCGAGACAGGGCTTGAAGCCCCTGACGCAACCTTAGGCGGTCGACCGACGCGCTGCCCTCAGGCGGCCGAGCCGGGGCCTGGTCCCCCGAGTTCGAGCCCGCGCCGGCTTGCTCTCCCTCGTCGAAGTTGACCGCGAAATCATTGCGTCGAGCAGGTTTCTTTGACGCCCTTCATCGTCAGAGTGGCGCTCCGCCCCTTGATCCAGAATTCGATGCCGGCGTCGGCGTAGCGCCCGCCATCGGCGGACAGGACCTGCGGCAGTTTGAGCTCGCGCCCCGTCGCGAAGGTCAGCGCCACGCTCCCCTTGGCGGCGCCGGGCGGGGAGAAGTTTGCCGTGAGCGTCGAGCCGTCGCTGCACGTGTAGCGCGCCTCGGTCGCATTGGCGGGGGTGCAGAGAACCAGGATGGCGGCCGCGCCCGCGAGAGCGAAAAGTTTCGCGAATTGAGTCATTTCTCGTGTCCTCAAGCCTGATTTGCGACGGAAATTCAGCTGTATTACGCCATCCCGTGCGCCAATGACGGGTGATCGAGCGACCCCGAAGCCGAGCGCGCAAGTCGCCGCGAGACCAACCGACCGCTATAAGAGCCTGCAATTGCTTTCCAAAATACAAAATCTATGCTATCTTGATTTCTTCTGGTCGGATCGATGCGGTTGGCGTGGGCCGATCGGATGGGTATGGCGAGACGGAAGCCGTGGAGGCTTTCGCACAACCTTGAACGCGAGTTGAGACGGAGGGGAATTTTTTTATTTTTTTCCTCGTAACCCTTTGAAAAGTCCCAATTCCACCAAAGGAATCCAAGGAAATGCAAGCTTTTTTCCTTGGATTCCCTTGGATTCCCTTGCAGGGAGCTCGCCCACCGGTTGCATCCGCGGACCGTAAGGGCAGGGCGGCGCGGCTCAGGCGCCCTCACGCGAAGGCGCGCGCGGCCGCCTTGTGCTTGGCGATGAGGGCGGGGAGGTCGACGCCCTCGGGCTCGCCGTCGATGACCCGCCATTGGCCCGCGACCATCACCCGGTCGGCCCGATGCGCGCCGCACAGCGCGAGCGCGGCGATGGGTTCCTGGGCGCCCGAGAAGCGCGGCTCGTCGAGCGTGAACAGCGCGATATCGGCCTGCATGCCCGGCGCGATGGCCCCGATGTCGTCGCGCCCAAGACAACGCGCCGAGCCCTCGGTCGCCCAGCGCAGCGCATCGTAGGGGGTCACCGCCGAGGGCCCGTAGCTCAGGCGCTGGAGCATCAGCGAATGGCGCACGGCCTCCATCATGTTCGACGAATCGTTGGAGGCCGAGCCGTCGACCCCAAGGCCGATGGCGACGCCCGCCGCCTCGAGCTCCTTCACCGGGCAGACGCCCATGCCGAAGGCCATGTCGGAGGCGGCGCAATGGCAGACGCTGACGCCCGCGCGCCCCAAGCGCTCGATCTCGCTTGCGTTGAAATGGATGCCATGCGCGACCCATGCGCGGGGCGTGAGCCATCCGGCCTGCTCGAGGAGATCGACCGAGCGCACGCCGAAGGTCTCGACGCTATAGACGTCCTCGTCGAGCGACTGGCAGAGATGGGTGTGCAGCCGGCAATCGTAGCGCTCGGCGAGTTCGGCCGATCCCAGCAGCACCCGCTTCGGCACCGCGAGCGGCGAGCACGGCGCGAGCGCGACGCGGATCATCGCGCCCGGTTTGGCGTCGTGATAGAGGCTGAGCACGCGCTCGCTGTCCTCGAGGATCGTCTCGGAATCCTGGACGATCGAGTCCGGCTGCAGGCCGCCGTCCTTCTCGGAAATGCCCATGGATCCGCGCGTCACCGTCATGCGCATCCCAAGCTTCGTCGCCTCTTCGACCTCGATGTCGATCGCGTTCGTGAGGTTCGGGGGAAAGAGGTTGTGATGGTCGGCCGCGGTCGTGCAGCCGGACAGCATCAGTTCGACCAGCGCCATCCGGATCGCGATGCGCAGCGCTTCGGGATTCATGCGGTCCCACACCCGCTCCATCGAGACGAGCCAGGGAATGAGCTCCTTGCCGAAGCCCGCGGGATGGGCGCGCGTCAGCGTCTGGTAGAAGTGATGATGCGCGTTGATGAGCCCCGGCAGCACGACATGGCGCGAGGCGTTGAATGTCGTGTCGGGAGGAACCGTGGGCGATTGGCCGCGCCCGACGCATTCGACGATCTCCCCGCCTTCGACCACGATTCCGCGCTCGGAATCGGCTGCGAGGATGGCGAGCGGGTCCTTGATCCATAAGCGCATGCGATGGTCGGCTCCGTGTTCAGCGAGGGCAGGGAAGAGACGGGGCGCATAGGCGAGGCGAGCTGAAAGGTAAAGCCTTTTGGCGTGTGTCTTGCTTGTGGTGATTACCTCGAATGGCACGTTGAAAAATGTATTCGACGCTTGGAATTTCGGCCCTATGCTGCACCACCAGGGCGAGAACGCTCCGTGCGAGTGGCGTGGCTCGAGCGTAAACGAACCCCACGGCCGAGGTCGGCGAAGCTGCCGAACCGCCGATGAAATTGGACTGAGGGAGGGATTCCTATGCGCGTTGCGATCATGGCGGCGTTGGCGGGGGCGATCGCGTTCGCCGGACCGGCGTCTGCGCTCGATAAGGTCACGTTCGGCACCAACTGGGTCGCCGATCCGGAGGCCGGCGGCTATTACCAGGCTTTGGTCGACGGGACTTACGCCAAATACGGCCTCGACGTCACAATTCTCCAGGGCGGCCCGATGTCGAACGGCGGCATGCTCCTGATCGCCGGCAAGATCGAATTCTTCATGGGCGGCGACATGATCGGCGATTTCCTGGCGGTGCAGAACAACATTCCGACCATCGCCGTGGCCGCGCACTTCCAGAAAAACCCGCAGATCTTCATGTCGCACCCGGGCGTCGGCCTCGACAAATGGACCGACCTTCCGGCGGCGAATCCGGCTTTTGTCAGCTCCGGCGCGGTCAACACCTTCTGGGCCTGGATGCGGCTCGCTTACGGTTTCAAGGACGAGAACATCAAGCCCTACAATTTCAATTCGGCCCCCTTCATCGCCGAGCCGCATTCGATCCAGCAGGGGTATCTGACCTCGGAGCCGCTCGAGGTCGAGAAGCAGGGCGGTTTCAAGCCCAACGTCTTCCTGCTCGCCGATTATGGCTACTCCACCTATTCGACCCTCATCGAGACGCGCCGCGATCTTGTCGAGAAGCATCCTGACATGGTGCAGCGCTTCGTCGACGCCTCCACCATCGGCTGGTACCATTATCTGTATGGCGACAATTCCAAGGCGAATGAGGCGATCAAACGGGAGAACCCGGAAATCACGGACGACGAGATCGCCTTCTCGATCGGCAAAATGAAGGCATACGGCATCGTCGATTTAGGCGACGCGCTCAAGCTCGGAATCGGCGCGATGACGGACGAGCGCTGGAGCGCTTTCTATAAGGAGATGGTCAAGGCCGGTGTGGTCCCGCCAGGCATCGACTACAAGAAGGCTTATACGCTCCAGTTCGTCAACAAGGGCGTGGGCCTCGACTTGCGCCCGAAGTGACGATCAGTTTCGTTCGGAACTACTTCTTCGGCGCTGGCAACGCATTGTAGACGTCGGGCGGCAAGACGGCGGAGACGCTGATCGTGACTTTGTCGTCAGGGCCGAAATTTTTGACCTTGTTGCTGACGGGCGGGAGGCTCTTGAGGAATGCGACGATCGCCTGCGCGTCGGCATCGGAGAGGTGTGACAGCGCCGGATAAGGCATGACTGGGCTAAGCTCTCTTCCCTCGGGCGTTTTGCCGGTGCGGATCGCCGCGATAACCTGCTCGTCCGTCCATGCGCCGAGGCCGGTCTCCTTGTCGGGCGTCAGATTCTCCCCCACGAAGACGCCGGCGCCGGGAATTGCGAAGCCGACGTCGGATCCGCCGAGATAGCGCTTGATGTCGGGCGAGCCGAGCAGGGCGCCGGGCGTGTGGCAGTCGGAGCAGCCGGCGATCGTCACGAGGAATTTCCCGCGAGCAACCTGGGCGTCGTCGGCAAAGGCGGGTGAGGGCAGGGCGGCAACCGCCAAGGCCGCGACGATCATCATCCCTAGCGCGTCTCGAGACATGGTTCTCTCCTTTTCGAAGGTGTGCGGCTCCCTTAAGCCGTCGCGACGCCCGACACGGGTATCCCATCCAAATGCGCGGGCACTTCCCAATGTTGCGCTGGGTCGGGCTTATGGGCCACCGGCGTGATCGCCCCCCGCCACGCGACGCCCATCATCTGCGCCGTCTGGTAGGCCATCACGTTCCAGCCTTTCGCCGCTAACGCGCGCAAGCCCGCCGCCACATGCGGCGACACCAGGTCATGAAAGAGCACCATTGCGGTTGTTTCGAGGTAGGGCGCGCAAGCGAGCGCATCCTTAGACGGAGCCTCCCCGTCGTGGTCGCCGTCGATGAACGCGAACGACCATCGGGCTCCCGCTTCGCCCAAACGAAGGACGGCCGCGGGGCTCGCTTCCGGAACGAGAATCGTCGTGGAGCCGCCGCCGGCCCCCCGGATCGCTTGCTCGAATTCGCGCCGCCAGTCGGCATCCGCGAGCAGAGGTTCGACGACATGCAGCGGCGCAACGCCGGAGGCGACGAGATGGACGGTCGACCAGCCGCGCCATGCGCCGATCTCGATTCCGCTCCGTCCCCTGAACGCGCGCGCGTTGCCGTAGAGAATCGAAGCTTCATCGCGATTGATGAACCCGACCGTCGGATTGCGTCTGTCGACACGAAACGGATGGTCGATTTGCTTGCGAAAATAGGGCCAGGTCGAGGCGCCCTTGTCCGCCTCGATCATGTTCGGAAAGAGATGATCGAGAATCGGCGCTTCAAGATTGGCGGCGACGTAGTCCTTGGCCATTCGCGACGCCTGGAGCAAAGGAACGAAACGGCCGCGCCCGCGTTCAGTTTCGATCTGATTTCCGGAGCTTCTGGTGCGGCGCGCCGGAGTTTGAAGCGAATGGCATGCTGCGCCATCTGGCGTCAACAACGGCGGACGTCCGCCGGTCGAAGGCGCCGCAATGCAGCAAATTAAAGGCACTTGTACTTGACTTGTTCTCGCATTACCTGTTGTTCGACACGAAAAGCGAGGTTTATGATGTCCGTGATTCAGGCGCATTGAGGCAGCGCAGGCGTGACCTTTGATGGACGCAGGCGAATGTCGAAAAGCAAGGCGCGAGTTCTTGCAGCAAGCTGGGACGGCATGCGATTTGCACTGCATCGGGAGGATGTCGCGGACTGAACGGACGCGACGGAATGGCGGGTTTGCATCATGAACAAGATGGCAACGCTCACGAAAGAAGCTGCGGTCCCCGTAACCGCGCCGCCACTCGTGACCTTGCGAGGCGTGCACAAGGTCTTCGCCAATCAAGTCACGGCGCTCGAAGGTCTTGACCTCGACATCCGGGCGGGTGAGTTCCTCTCCTTGCTTGGGCCGTCAGGTTGCGGCAAGTCGACGGTTTTGCGCTTGCTGGCGGGGCTCACGGGGCCGACGCGCGGCGAGATTGTTTGGCTCGCGAACTGCCCGGAACTCGGCTTCGTGTTTCAGGAGCCGACACTGACGCCGTGGTCCGACGTGTTCACCAACGTATGGTTGCCGTTGCGCCTTGCCGGAGTGTCAAAGAAAAAGCTCGGCCGCGGGTCGAAGAGGCGCTCGAGCAAGTCGGGCTGGCGGGTTTCGCCAAAGCGTATCCGCGCCAGCTGTCCGGCGGCATGAAGATGCGTGTGTCGATCGCCCGCGCTCTGGTGACGCGGCCGACGGTCCTTTTGATGGACGAGCCGTTCGCCGCTCTGGATGAAATCACGCGCCTTAAGCTCAATGACGATTTGGCCGCGCTCCGGACCTCGCTTGGGGCGACGGTGGTGTTCGTGACCCATTCGGTATTCGAGAGCGTTTATCTTTCGGACCGCATCGTTGTCATGGCGGCGCGCCCCGGCCGGGCGGTTGCTGAAATCAACGTCGAATACCCGACCCAGTCGCGTCAGGAGGGGTTTCGGCTGTGCAAAGCCTACGCTGACACCTGCGTCCAGACTTCCGAAGCGCTCCATGTCGCGATGGGCGATCGGCCGCCGACGATGCTTAAGGGCGGGACGGCGTGACCAGGGACGACTTTGTCGGCTATGCGGTGCCTGCCATCACCCTGGGTTTTGGGTTACTCGCCTGGGAGGGGCTGGTTCGGTACTTCGCGGTCCCAACATACCTTTTGCCCGCGCCAAGCCTCATCATCTCCACCCTCATCACTGATTGGCCGACCTTGTCTGCGTCGCTATGGGTGACGCTGTCGATTACGCTCAAAGCTCTCGGGATCGCGATCATCGGCAGTGTCGGGCTTGCCATTCTTTTCGCACAGTCGCGACTTGTCGAGCGTGCGTTCTATCCGTTCGCCGTCGCGATGCAGGTGACGCCGATCGTGGCCATCGCGCCACTGTTGCTGATCTACCTTTCGCCCGGCGTCGCGGTCCTGGTCTGCGCGTTTCTTGTCGCGTTCTTCCCCTTGCTGGCCAACACCACGCTCGGGTTGTCTTCGGCGGACCACAACCTGGTCGATCTGTTCCAGATGTATCGCGCATCGCGCATGCAGCAGTTCATGTTGCTCAGGTTGCCCTCGGCGCTCCCGTATTTTCTCGCCGGCCTCCGGATCAGCGGCGGCCTGGCGCTGATCGGCGCGATCGTCGCCGAGATCGCCGCGGGGTCCGCCGGGCAGGGGTCTGGGCTCGCTTATCGCATTGTCGAGTTTGGGTTTCGTCTGAATATTCCGCGGATGTTTGCTGCGCTGCTCTTGATTTCGGTGGCGGGGATCACAATTCATCTGTTGCTGACTGCGCTGTCGCATTGGTTGTTGCGGGATTGGCATGACAGCGAGCGTGGGCGAGAAACCTGAAACAAACCAAATAACTTGTCGTATGACGTATGGCCGGCGAACGCGCTTTTGCGTCCGGGGCCGAACGGACCCAATTCGCGCCGTCAAGTACAAGGCGAGGTCAAATGAATATCGGCTATCTCAAGGTCGAACGGCGCATTGCGCCGCGGCGCGCCTCCGTGCTTCGGAAGCTTGGAATTTCCAATCTGGTCAATACGTCTATGTTCGACATTGCGGCCGCGCATGAGGCGCTGGTTCGTCGTCAGGCCGTTCCCGAGCGGATCTCTACCGACGGCCTTGTGGTCGACGTTCCGGCGGGCGTTTACCACCCGCTGCCGGACTTGAGCTCTGAATTTTTCATCCGCAATATCAAAGCGATGAACCCAAATCTGATCGCCAAGACGCTTGAGATCGGGTGCGGCTGCGGGATCATTTCGCTTTATATGGCGGCCAATTGGACGTCGAGAACGGTGGCGACGGACATCTCGCCGATCGCTGTTGAGGCGACGATCGCGAACGCAAAGCTCAACAATGTCAGCGTGACGGCGTTTCAGTCCGACCTGTTCGAGGACATCGACGAAAAGGATTTCGACCTCATCGTTTTCAATACGCCGCTGGTCGACAAAAACCCGGAAAACGACATCGAGCGCTACAGCCTGTGCGATCCGCAGGGGCGCATTACGGAATCCTACCTGCGCCAGGCGCGTGGCCACGTATCGAAGGACGGGCTGATCATTTTTTCGATCTGTAACAATTCCGCCTATGAGGTGATGGACGCGATCGATCTCAATTATGAGATCGTCGGCTTTGAATTGGCCTACAGCGGTTTTTGGCGGGCGATCGTCGGCGCGCGGACCTGACGGCAGCAGGCGAGATTACCGGCGTCAGGGGGCGGCGGACGCCAAAGCCGGATTAGCGAAGCGCCCGCGGGTGGTTTGCTCTGGGGCGCCTTCGACCACACGAAAGAAAGTGCGCTTCAGCAAGCTTTGGCGGGTCAGGTCCGCATGGCTAGGAGAAAAAGAGGGACGCTCAGCGATGGCGTCGGCATCAGCGCGCATGATAGGAACGGGGTTCAGGCGCGCTTCTGCGCCCCAAGCGCGACTGGACGCTAGCCATGGCGAATGCAAGTTCGACGTCTTCCGGCGGCTTCGCCGAGCCCCATCGCCGGGGGACGGGAAAATGGATCAGTCTGCTCGCTGAACTCCCCTATTTTGCTATCGTCGGTATCGGCATAGTCGGCGTTTCGTGGACTAATGTTCTGGGCGTGTCGGTGGCGAGCTATTGGGTCACTATGACCCCGATTGTCGCCCTTCTCTGTGTCTGCGCCGGCTGGTCGCATTTGCCGCGGGGTCGCGGGCGGTTCGAAATGATGGCGATTTCAGCTTGGCCAATGGGTGGCCTTCCTCGTCGCCATGTATCTCATCCACGTGAGCAACCGTGACGGCCTGGTTACACACGACGCCTTGGGCAGCATTCTGCTGACGCTGCTCGCGCTCGGAGTTTTTATCTCGGGACTCGACTTGCGAACCTGGAAGCTTTGCATCGCCGGCGCCTTTCTCGCGCTTGCGGTGCCGGTCGTCGCTTGGGTCGCGGACGCCGGGTTGTTCATATTTCTAATCGGCGTCGTGCTGATCGCGCTTGGATTGCTTGCTTGGTGGGGCGCCCATCGGTCGCATCAGCACGGCTGAGCCATTCCCCGTCGGCGCCCAAGCTTGCAACCAAGTGAGGCGGCGACACGTGTTCGTGATTGCTCTCGCGCGGGACTTGCGCGGGGGAGCCGGATGGCGCCTAAAGAGCGGCCGAGAAGGGGTTGGGCAAGGCAAGCCGGCCGGGAGGGGGAGCTTCACTATCGCTTTGTGCGTCCACGACTTCGCCGGCGTCACGGGGGCGAGAACAAGGGTTGGCAAGCCCCCGCGGCCCGACCTGTCGCCGGTGCGCGTTGACTGGACGCAACCGGCCTCGGACAGACGCGCGCTTAAACTTTTGGTGCTCGCGCGGGCGGCGCCGCTTGTCGCCGCGCTTGGGCTCTCCGGGTGTGCGCCGGTCGGTCCGAACTTCGAGCGGCCGGCGGCGATCGTGTCGCCGCAGTTCAAGGAGATCAGGGGTTGGAAGATCGCGACGCCACGCGCAAACGAGCCGAAAGGCGAGTGGTGGTCCGTTTTTCACGATCCGGAGCTTAGCCAGCTCTTGCGCGTCGTCGTGGTGTCCAACCAGACGGTCAAGGCGGACGAGGCCAACTATCGCGAGGCGCTGGCGCTCATCAATGAGGCGCGCGCCGGCCTCTTTCCCACTGTCAACGGCATCGGCTCGGCGACGCGCTCTTCGCCCTCGCAGACGAATTTGACCGCGGAAGCCTCGGGGACGTGGACGCTCGACGTCTGGGGTCAGATCCGGCGCGAGATCGAGGTGCAGCAGGCAGGCGCGGAGACGAATGCCGCCTTTCTCGCCAACGCGACCCTCGCTGCGCAATCGGCGCTCGCGCTCGCCTATGTGACGCTTCGAGAGGCGGATTCGCTCGAGAACCTGCTCGCCGCGACGATCGAAGACTACAAGCGTTCGCTGACGATCACGCAAAACCAGTATAACGCTGGGACGGCCGCCAAGTCCGACGTCATCACGGCCCAGGCTCAGTTGCTCAATGCTCAGGCGGCGCTGATCGCCGCCGGCGTGACGCGCGCGCAAAGCGAACACGCAGTCGCGGTTCTGATGGGCCGCCCGCCCGCGGGCCTATCGATCCCGCACGGAAGCCTGGCGACTCGCGTTCCCTCGGTCCCGGTCGGTCTGCCGTCGTCGCTGCTGGAGCGTAGGCCCGACGTCGCGGCGGCGGAGGAGACCATGCGCCTGGCCAACGCTCAGATCGGCGTCGCGTTTGCCGGCTATTTTCCAGTCGTGTCGCTCTCCGGCCTGATCGGCTACTCAGGCAACCCGTTCGCCGCCGAGTTCGGCCCCACCAATCCCGTCTGGTCAATCGGGGATTCGCTGGCGCAACCATTGTTCAATGGCGGGCTTACCACTGCACAGGTGGAAGCGGCCCGACAGACCTACCAGGCCGACGTCGCCACTTATCGAGAGACGGTCTTGTCGGCGATCCAACAGGTCGAGGACGCTCTGTCGGGGATTCGGATCCTCTCGCGCGAGGTCAAAGTGCAGGCTGAGGACGTGCGGATCTCCCGGCAGGCGACGCAGATCACGCTCAACGAATACAAGGCGGGGACCCAGGCTTTTACCGCCGTCGTCACGGCCGAGACGCAGCAGCTGGGAGCCGAGGAGTCGCTATTGTCGACCCAGGGCCAGCTGCAGGCTGACGCGGTCAATCTGATTGTCGCGCTCGGCGGCGGCTGGAGCCAATCGATGCTGCCTGATGTGACCGCGCGGACGTCGGCCATCCCGCCGCATTGAGGGATGAATATCTAATTTACTGTGTATTATTCCGTCGGTTGTCAACTGGTTCGAACCATCATTTGGATTTTCTTGGCGGGCGCCGCTTTTTGCTCCAAAAGCCCCGCTCACGAGGGTTGGATTCATTTGGATTTCCTTGGATTCTCTCGTCCGAATCGTGACTTTTCAATGGGTTGCACGGAATAAATCGCGAATTTTAGTTCTCGGCCCATGATGGCCTCGAAAAGCGTCGGAACGGGCGCGCGCGGTCCTGATATCGAAGAGCAACAATGTTCATAGGCCAAGCTTAATCTGATTTCCGATTTTCTGCAATCTATTGTCGCTCCGAATCGATATTCGAAATGCGCAGCTTCGTCCGTCAGCGGATCGGCTTAGGCCGAGTTCCACAACGAGAGCACCGGTTCGTTTTTGTCGTGTTCGTAGCCGAGGATGCTGACGCTCGCCGTGCCGAGCACGAAGAGACGCCCTTCCGATGGGGCAAGGCCGAGCCAGCGGGCCGCCAGCACCCTGAGGATATGCCCGCTGGAAAACACGATCGCCTGATCATCCACGACGCGCAGGCGGGTGATCACGCGATCAGCGCGGACGCCGACGTCGGCTGGCTGCTCGCCGTTCGGGCATCCGTCGCGGAACAGGAGCCAGCCCGGCCGGTGGGCGAGGATTTCGCTGCTCTTGCGCCCTTCGTAGTCGCCGTAGTTCCATTCGAGCAGGTCGGGATCAACCTTGGCGGCGTCGCCGAATCCAGCGAGCGCACACGTGCGAGCCGCCCGCTGAAGGGGACTGGTGAAAACCCTGTCAAACTTAAGTCCCTTAAGGCGCTCATGGAGCCCTCGGGCTTTGCGTTCGCCCTCTTCCGTGAGGGGGATGTCCGTGCGTCCCGTATGCTGGCCGCTTAGGCTCCATTCGGTTTCGCCGTGGCGGACGAGATAGACGCAAGGAAGCATGGCGACTCCAAATCCGCGACTGCGCCGCAAACGGCGCTGAAGGTCGGAACGTCTTACTCCGTCTAGCACTGATTTGGATATCCGATCAGTGGGTGTTGAAAGCGCCCGGGCCTTCTGTTTGCGTTAGGACGCTGACGACCGTCGCATTCCTTGGCCGGGTTCTCAGGTCCAGGGAACGACAGTACCGTCGGGAAGGGCCAAACGGCCAAAGTCCAAGAGCGCTTCGAGGCCGAGATCAATCAGCGCGGGGTCGAGGGACACTAGGCGAGAACACAAGCCCCCGTTCATCCATGTAAACCCGTAGAGTTACGGCAAGTCGGATTAAAGTATAGTTTATGATATTAATCCACATAAAATCTTCGGAGCGACATAATCAGACGTCATCACGTCTTCGTGTGCCCTTCACTAATATGTGAAGGCAGGCGGTAGGGTATCCTCTGGCCTTCGCCGCAAAGAGTACCATGTACTTGCCACCAGCATTTACAGCCATTGGTCAGGCGCTGTTTGACGGGCGCCTGAATTCCTTTCGACCGGGTGCTGGAACCTACATCGAGTTGATCGTTGTAGGCCGACATGCTTAGGAGGCATGAAATGAGAAATGCAATAACGGGTCTTTTATTGGCTGGCGCCACGTCTGCTTTGCTTGCCACGTCGGCATTCGCGCAGGTGGCCGGCAATCCGGGGGATCTACATACCCCGACCCCGTACACAAACGAAGTTCGCGCCAACACATACGGGTACACCCCGGGATCGGGTGGACCTCTGGGTGTGTTTACCGCTCCGTTCACCGCCGCGCCTGTCGCCATTATGAATGGCGCGCCAGGCGCTGGAGGGTGTGGGGTGACCCAGGACTTCAATGGCCGACTGACCGCGCTCTGCGGTCTGTAATCGCAAGCTAAGCATGGTGTGTACAGCGCCGCCCTTTGGGCGGCGCTGACTTTTTGGGGCAGGCACACGAGATCACGTCCGAAGATCTTGGACGGCCTCTCGGGCGCTGACGGGAAAGCGGAACCAATAGCGTGCGCGGACGTTTGACACGCAGAGTTGGCCCCGCAACGTCGGGAAGGCCGGCCGGTCGACAAGGGCGTCGCCAGCCGCGTTGTTCTCCTTCTTCGTCGTAGCGATTTCGGCGCCTAGGAGGACATCATGAACAACGCGTTCTTGGCCTTGACGGCGGCAGGATTTGCCGGCCTCAGTGGGTACGGCATCAACGTTCAAACGTCTCCGGTGCAAACGGCGCAAGTGGTGAGTTCCACGCCGGACTACACGGAGGAGGCCGGCGTTTTCTCGCAGTGGCTGACCTCTGATGCGCCTCAGTGCGTGGCTGTATCCAAAATCGGTTCGGTAGCGCACCTCACCAAGCTCACGCATGAGCAGTTCCAATTTGTACGCGCTCTCTACGTCGCCATCCCTCCGATCTCGCGAGCGCTTCCTCCGGGCGATAGCGCGATGATTGCGAGCGCGAACGGCCACTCCATGGTGGCGCTGGTATCTGGTGGCGAAACCTGCGCGCGCTTCCTTGCTCCGGATTTCGTTTTGTCGATGCTCACTCAAGTCGGCAAAGGCGAGACCGAAGCGGCCGGAGACGCGATTTAGCGCCTGACAGCATACTCGTCTTGTCGTCGATCACGGGCGGCGGTTTGACGCTTCTCGCTATTGCCGGAGGCCAATTTCCCTTCTATGGAGGATCGGGGGCGATTGAGTTGGCGCTTGCGCACCGCAAGCCATGCTCGGAATCTGATCTAGCGACCCCGCAGGGATCGGGGCAAAAGAATGCGGGTCTATCTGGCGCTGGTTGTCCTAATCGGACTGTTTGGTGCGCCAGCCGCAGCGGCTGACCTACCCACAAAAAAGCCGCGTCCGGAGGAGATTGCCGCTCCGCCCTTGCCGTCCGGTTGGCGTTACGAGATCACCGGTTACGGCTGGGGGTCTAGCATCGCGGGAAGCACCGGCTTCGGTTCTCTGCCCACGCTGCCCTATTACGCGAGCTTTGGTAAAGTGCTCGAACACTTTCAAGGTTCGTTCATGGGGAGCGTGGTCGCCCGCAACGATACGTTCATCGGCGGAATCGATTTCGTCTGGGCGCGGATCGGTGGGTCCGGAGTCTTACAAAACCCGGACAGCGTGCTCTACGGCGGAAAGACGAGCCTCACCCTCAACGAGGGGTTCATCACCGCCTTCGGCGGCGTTCGCGTGCCGCTCGGCATACCGAACCTTTCTCTCTACGGCACAGTCGGCGCCCGCAACTTCTACAGCGGGACCAAGCTCACTGTCAGCGGCCCGTTCGGATTGTTCAACGGGACTGAAACCGTGAACAAGGACTGGATCAATCCGGTCGCCGGCTTCGCCGCGCAGTATCGCTACGGCGACCGCTGGTTCATGAATATGCTGGCCGACCTCGGCGGGTGGTCCGACAGCGCCACCGGACAGGCGCTCACCTCCGTCGGCTACAACTGGACGCAGAACTTCGCCACGACCGTCGGCTATCGCGTTATGTACAACTATACCCACCAGGACACCGGCTACAGCGCCATCACCCTGGAGCCGAAAAGCTTCCGCTACCAGCAGTGGATGTACGGGCCGTTTGCCGGGTTCAAATACAGCTTCTAGCCAGCCCCTCACCACCTCTCGAACGCGCGAGTGACGCGCTTCAAGAACGCCGCCCGCCGGGCTGTGGTGGTGAAGTTCATATTGTAATGGGCAAGGTATTCGAACCGGCCCTTCGGATCGATCAGCGCGCCGATGTTGTAATGGACGAAGCGGTGCGCGGGATTGTTCTTCGCGGCGACGTCGCCAAGGCTCTCGCCATAGGTGCAGACCGCGGCCAAGCGCCTGAGATGCCTTAAATTGGGGTGAAAGAGGCCTGCATCGTCGATGCGCAGCGCGACGCCGGGCAGAAACACGCGCTGGAAATAGCCCTGCAGGATCGCGGGCAGGCCGTCGAACCACACCGGAAACACGAGCGCCAGCGCCTCGGCGGCCCGTAGGCGCGTAACATAAGGTTCGACTTCGCGAGTATTGACCCCAATGTCGACATAGTGAGCGAACTGCTCGCGTGACATGACCGGGTCGAACTTCTCCGCATGGAGGTCGAGATCGTCGACGATATGCCCACCGGAGCGCAGGACCTCGACAACGCGCGCGTGCAACGCAGAGACGAAGCTCGTTTCCAGCGGGTGCGCGAAGACGACAAGGATGCGCAAGCTACGCTCCTGCTGGCTCGACGCGTCGATTCCGAGCCTGATCGCCGCGTTCAGCCGCAATGAGAAATTCGATGCGGGGGGGAGCGATCAGCATCTCCCGGATTTCGTCCTCGAGCACCCGATCGGCGTTAGTGACCCGCTCGCGCAAATGCTTGAGCTCGAGCCACGATTCGATCAGATAGGCTTCTTCATAGCGGCCAAGGTCCCCCGCGTCCTCAAAGATTCCCCACGCGAATGCGCCGTCGCGGCGACGCTCGAATCCAAGCTCGTCCAAAGCTTGCACGAACGCCGCGCCGTCTTTGGGGTCGATCCGGTACTCGATCTTGACCAGGACGGGGCCACGATCGTTATCGATTTCCTCCTGGGTTTCCGGCAGGCTCCAATGCTGGGAGGGCGAAAGGTCAATCGGTCCTGGCTGCAGCTTCCATCCCCAGGTGAGGGGAAGCGCAGCAACCGCGCCTCCGGCGGCGATGAGCAGTGCGGGCGAAAGTCCGTATCTCGCGGCGATCTCGCCCCAGGCCGCGCTGCATAAAGTCATTGTCCCATAGATGACGGTCAGAAACACGGCGAGGCCGCGACCGCGCACCCAATCTGGCAAGACATTCTGCGCGGAGGTGTAAAGGCAGGTCAGGTTGTTGACCCATGCCACCCCGGCAAGCAGGCAGGCGCAAAGCGAAATCGGGAGATCTTGAGCGATGGCGAACAGCGTCAGGGCAATGGCGGTCAGGATCGTCCCGGCCGCAACCAGCCGATCAGCCCCGAACTTGTGGCGCAATTTCTCGTGTCCAAGCGATCCAAGGATTGCTCCGACGCTGATCGCGCTCAGAAGAATCCCGTAGTGCTCCGCCCCTTGTCCGGTTCGCCGCGCGATCAACGGCAGGAGGCCCCAGTACGCCGCGGTAAACGGGTAGATCGCAAGGGTCCGCGCCAG
The DNA here is from genome assembly GCA_963707355.1 of uncultured Alphaproteobacteria bacterium. Lineage (GTDB taxonomy): Bacteria > Pseudomonadota > Alphaproteobacteria > Rhizobiales > Beijerinckiaceae > Roseiarcus. The sequence continues at coordinate 28,676 of CAVPPX010000040.1, forward strand.
TGTGGCCCACATGAGGCGATTGTTGGCGGTATGCCGAAGGCCTGTGCGGAGCGCGCTGCTCAATCTCTCGGCGGGCAGGGACGCCCGCTGCCGGCCTGGCGCGCGCCACCAAGTCAGAGCCGCGATCACCATGAGATTGGCGACGACAAAAATCCAAAGCGGGGCCGCCGCCCCGTAGCGCACGATGATGAATCCGCCGAGCGCAGGACCGAGCGTGCGGCTGAGATTGTAGCCAACGCTATGCGCAGCCATTGCTCCCGGCATCACAGGCTTCGGCACAAGTTGCGGGGTGATCGAAAGCCATGCGGGCGCGTTAAGGGACCAAGCTGCGCTGAGAACGAACGTCGTCAAGAGCAACAGCAATGGAGACACGAAATCGAGCGCCACCACGGCGGCGAAGATCGTCATCAATACGGCGATCGCGTAGGAGACGGCGATGATCAACCGACGCGGATCAATGATGTCCGCGATAGCGCCAGCGGGAAGCGTGAACAGAAAGATCGGCAGTGTGGTTGCGGTGTGCAGCAGCGACACGTCGAACGCGTTGAGGTCGAACGTCGTCATCAACCAGCCGGACGCCGTGTCGTACATGGCGATGCCGATCAGCGCGCAGGTGCTTGCTGTCCAGACGATCGCGAACGCCGGATGGGCGAACGCGCCAAGCATCGTTGACCGGCTGGAGGGCGGCTCCTGAACGAAGCGCAAGTTCATCTTAAAGTCGCTCCTTGCCGGACCCGCGCGCTTGGTGTGAAACGAGCGTGCAGCTCTTGTCGCTCTTGAGCACGCCATAGCAGGCCAGAGAAGGCTGTTCACTCTCGAAAAGGTTGGCGGAATCCTGCTCCGAGAAGTGCCACACGCTCGCGAAATTTGTCGAGTTCGTGGCGGCGCGCTTCGCCGAGACCAACACCGGACAAGCGAGCGCATGAAACTGCTTTGCGCAGATGCGATTGAGGTGGCGGCGGGCACCGACCGGATCTGTGCGAATTTGCTCCAGCCCACTTTTTGAGCAGCTGCACCCGTCCGTTGCGCTCGCTTTTCGCACTGCGGCGCCTTGAAACTCTGCGCGTTGTTCGCCATTTGATCTGAACATTGGGCAGGTCGTGGCCACCCGATTTCTCGCTCTTCCAATGGGGATCTTGTTGTCCAGCGAGTCCACCGCCAAGTCGGCCGCGCCAGCGGCGGGTGATTGGGGCTGGGGCGTTTTCGGCAATTTGGCGTTCACGGTCATTCTGATCGCGAGCTCCGCGTCGAACGTCGGGTTCGCGATGTTCGACACCTCGTCGAACTGGCTCATGACCAGCCTTAATCCAGATCCGATGATGGTGTCGGCCGTACAGGTCGCCACCACCCTGCCAATGTTTCTCCTGACCCTTCCCGCGGGCGCGCTGACCGACATCATCGACGCGCGCCGCATGTTGATCGGCGCTCAGATCGCCGTGACCGCAGTATCAATCGTTTTCGCGACCGTAGTGACACTGCATTGGGCGACGCCGACTGTGCTGCTGGCGACGGCATTTCTTTTGGGGGGCAGCGGCGCGCTCGCCGCGCCGGCATGGCTGGTGATCACGCCGATGCTGGTGCCGAAGAAAGATCTCGACAGCGCCATCGCCATCAATAACGCCAGCTACAACGTCAGCCGTGCACTCGGCCCGGCTATTGCCGGTTTGGGGATCGCGACCTTCAGCATCGGATTGCCGTTCTGGTGTTTCTGCGCGGGCAATATCGCCGTCCTGATCGCGTTGCTGTGGTGGCGGGCTCCGCGCCGGACGAAAGAGACGCTGCCCGCGGAGCGCCTCTTCAGCGCGCTGCGCACTGGGTTGCGCTACGCTAGAAACAATCGCGATATCGATGCGACCCTCATCCGCGCCGTCGGCTTTTTCCCCTTCGCGAGCGCCTATTGGGCTCTTTTGCCTCTAGTCGCACGCACGCAGATGCACAACGGACCGGAAGTCTATGGCATCCTTCTTGGCATGATCGGCGTAGGCTCGATTCTTGGATCATTCGCGCTCAACAGCCTCAAGGCGCGGCTCGGCCCAGATCGGCTGGCCACACTCGGGACCTTTGGCACGATTGTGGCGCTCGGGCTCTACGGCGCTGCCGAAGAGCCGGTCATCGCAGCGATCGCGAGCCTGATCGCGGGCGCGTCGTGGATCACGATGATGACAACGCTGTTCGTCTCAGCGCAAGTGGCATTGCCTGAGTGGGTGCGCGGGCGGGGCCTCGCGATTTTTCTCACAGCGTTTTTTGGCGCGATGACTCTTGGCAGCGCGGTTTGGGGCAAGGTCGCCAGCGTCGAAGGCGTGCCCACCGCCCTTTTTCTGGCTGCAGGGGGCGCGGCGCTCGGCATGGCCCTGACCGCGCGGTGGAGACTGCAAACCGCCGCCGCGCTCGATCTCACTCCCTCGATGCATTGGCGGACGCCGGTGTTCGTCTATTCGATTGAGGACGACCAGGGGCCGATTCTGCTCACGGTCGAATACATGATCGATCCAAAGGACCTTAAGCCCTTCCTCGCGTTGATCCATGAAATCGGCCTCGAGCGAAAGCGCGATGGCGCTTATGCGTGGGGCGTTTTCGAAGACACGCAGGTTAGCGGCCGGATCGTCGAGACCTTTCTTATTCAATCGCTGCTCGAACTCAGGCATCTGCGCACGCGCGTGACGATGGCTGACCGTATGATTGAGGAACAAGCCCGCGCATTTGTTACGCAGCCGGTGAAAGTGACATTTCTTGTGGCGCCGAAGCGCCATCGTCAGAAGAGGCGGAAAGGATCGAAGCGATTTGCGCCTCGAGCCGCTCGCGAACCAGCCCCGATTGCATAGTAACCGGAAGAGGCCGTCATTTGATCAATCGGAAGCGATGGCGTCTGGACGCACGGAGCGCTCCGACTCTTCGATCGGCTTTGCCATCACACGGCGAATCTCGCCCTCGGTCGCGACTCTGCGAAAGCGGCTGAGCGCGCCGAGGCGTTCGAACGCTTCATGCAAATACGAGCCCGGGGGCGGGGAAGCCCAGAAATCGTAGCCGCTCCACGCGATCGCCTCGCTCCAGAGGTGCGCGAAGCTCGCGCCACACGCCTTGTTCGTGACCCATTCACGGTAGCCAGGCAGGAACAGCTTCCAGAATTGCTCGGGTTCGATCGGATAGCAGACGTGCGAGTTGAGCGCATGCCGGGTAAGGTCGTATTTGGCGAGGACCGGCGTCAGCAGAAATGGGCCGATCGCACCCCATCTCTGGTCGACGTCAATGGCGGCGTCCGCTGCGGCGATCAGTTCGGTAAGGGCCGGGCTCGTCGGCGGTAGCCTCAGCACCGCATTGTTGACGAGGCTCGTTCCGACGGCGTCGGCCTGGCGGCAAAACACGAAGCCATCGTTCTCAAAGGCCGGCTTGCTTAAGCAAAGCATGTCGGTATCGATCCAGCAACAGCCCGTCTGCCGCATCATCCGATAACGAAACATATCCGCGAAGGTGGCGAGCGAGGCCTTGCCGTTGGCGATGAATCTGTGGGTCAGCGATTCGTCCGGGCAGACCGTCCGCGCATCGGCGTGGCGCACCCCGGGAGGCAGCTCGAGATCCGGATCATAGGTGAAGACGCGCATGCTTACGCCCGCTTGAGGAAATGAGCTGAGGCACGCGTAAGCGAATGGATTGAGCCGTCCATGCCAGAAGGACGCGAATTCGCAGTCGTCCACCAGAAGTCACTCGATCCTCGCCAGCACGTTGCGGCCGGCTTCCTCCCAGTCGTCGAAGAACGTCTCGGTCTTCAAATCCCCACGAGATACGAATTCGCAATAGACGTCGAAGATCCAGCTCGCATGGACGTCATCGAGCAGAACATGCCGGCCGCGCTGACCGCTGGCGATACGAATGCAATTACCCATGTCGGACCGGCAGACTTCGTCGGTGTGGCCGCCGTCGACATGAAAAATGTCGAACGCAAGTTCGGCGCGGCGGCTGACCAGCCAAGGGAGAACTTCGCGTGAATTGCCGGTAAACAAGTGCACGCGCCCGGGGAACTCCCCTTTGAGGAAATCGACGCAGTCGCCTGTATAGGCATGCGACATGATATCGACGCCATAATATTCAAGTCGCGGGTTCGATGACAGCGCCAGCAGCGCGCTGTGACCAGCGTTGACGCCGATCTCGAGGAGCCTCTCCTTGAATCGAACCGCACGCCATACGTTGCGGCGGGCCGGAGCAAGCCCGATTTCGGGGGGCTGATCGACGTAAAGCTCGTCAAGGTCGGCATAGAAGATGTTGCCCTCCAGGCGTTCGCCGGATTGCTTCACGAGCTCGGCAATGTGCTTCAGACGCGAGCGGAACGGCTCGGCGAAGACCTCCTCAAGAGTGTCGCGCAATATCGAATAGTCGGGAATATCCGTTGGAGGGATAGGCTTCCCAGGAAGAAGCCTGCGGCCGTTCATGTGTCGAGTAGCCTTCGTTGTTGACCGCGATCGCGGCCCGGTCCTTGCTTGTTCCTGCGCCTATGGCACAGTTTCGATTGTCGGCGGAATGGCAATCATCGCGTTTGCTCTTCCCGCCGTCCGGCGATCCTCTTGATTCTTGAATGAAGCGCTTCCTATAGTCGACGCTTGCATATACCCCAACAGGCATGATTGGGGCGGTCAAGCTTGCGCTCGGCTCGCAACCGTTAGGCGCGTTTCGAGAGAGCGGGGCGATTGAGAATGAGGGGAAATCTGCGGATTGAGGGCTATGCGATTGCGTCCGCCGACGGGATGATCGCGGATGCGACCGGACACATGCCCAACTCGCTCAAATTCGAGGCCGACCAACGTTTTCTTTCCGACGCGCTCGATCGGGTGCAGGTGGTTTGCCATGGCCGCCTATCGCACGAGGGCCACCCCGAATCGCACGCCCGACGACGCCTGATCCTCACTCGGCGGGCGCCCGACCTTAGGCCCGATCCTGACAATCCGAACACCTGGCTCTGGAACCCTGCCGGCGCTACATTGGATGAAGCGTGCGCCGCGGCCGGGTGTGGGTCCGGGACGCTGGCGATCGCGGGAGGAACCGAGGTTTTCAGCCTGTTTCTGAAAATCGGTTATGACGTCTTCTATCTCGCGCGCGCGGAGCAGGTGCGTCTGCCTGGCGGCAGGCCGGTGTTCTGCCAAGGCCGGTTCGGCCAGTCGGCTGAGGATGTTCTTCGAGACGCGGGTTTGCAGCCGGCGGAAACCTCCCGGCTCGAGCACGAGGTGTCCCTCGTCAAATGGACCCCCTGATTTCGACGGGACATTGTCGGGCGCCGTCGTCCCGCCAGTGACGCAATTCCGGTCGGCTGACATGGCGCCTCCCCTTCAACTCGCCCATATTCGCCGGTAGGAAGCGCGCCAGAGGGTCACAAAGCGGCCTTCCTCCTCCGGCTCTTCGGACTTTAGCGATGCTTCCTATGGATGGGCGATGACGACTGAGCCCGCAAACCGCGCAGGGTCTGTGGCGGCGCTGCTTCCGCTTGTCCGCTATGGCCGGCGCTATCTCGGTCGCGCGCTCGCCGCGCTCGCGGCGCTGACAATCTCCTCCGCGGCGACGTTGGCCGTGCCGTTCGCGCTGCGCTCGATGATCGATTTCGGCTTCTCGAAAGACAGCGGCGGCGCGATCAACGTCTATTTTCTCGCCATGGGCGCCCTGGTGGTCGTCATCGCGCTGGCCGCCGCCACCCGGTACTATCTCGTGACCACGCTCGGCGAGCGGGTTGTCGCGGATTTGAGACGCGACGTGTTCGCGCACTTGTCGCGTCTCGACGCCTCGTTCTACGACAGCGCGCGAACTGGCGAATTGGTGTCGCGTCTGACCGCCGACACGACGCAGATCAAGGCGGCCTTCGGCGCCTCGGCCTCGATCGCCTTGCGCAACCTCTTCATGTTCGTCGGCGCCACCGCGCTCATGGTCTACACGAGTCCGAAACTGTCGGCATTGGTGCTTGTCGCCATTCCGGTGATCGCCGCGCCGCTGATCGCCTCCGGCCGCGTTGTGCGCCGACGGTCTCGGCGCGCGCAGGACACGCTCGCCGAAGCGAGCGCCTTCGCCGCGGAGAGCCTCGGCGCCGCGCGCACCATGCAGGCCTTCGGCGCCGAGGGCGCCAGTCAGGCGCGTTTCGCTGTAGAGATCGAACGCGCCTACCGCGCGGCGCGCGAGGCTGCCGCGACCCGTTCCCTCCTCATCGCGATTGCGGTTTCGCTCGCTTTCTGCAGCGTCGTGTTCGTCCTGTGGCTCGGCGCCCGCGACGTGCTCGCTGGGCGAATGAGCGGCGGACTGTTGTCGCAGTTCGTGCTGTTCGCCGTGCTTGGCGCAACTTCGCTCGGCGAATTGTCACAGGTGTGGAACGAAGTCTCCGCCGCGGCCGGTTCGGCGGGGCGGATCGCCGAGCTTTTGGCTGTCAAACCGCGCATCGTCGCGCCGGCGAAACCCGCGCACATGCCTTCGCCGCCGCGCGGCGCAATCGAATTCAGGCACGTCGCCTTCTCGTATTCGAGCGCACCCGAAGTTCGTGTTCTGGAGGACCTCAGTTTCTCGATTGCGCCGGGCGAACGCGTCGCCATCGTCGGCCCCTCCGGGGCCGGCAAGTCGACAATATTCCAGCTCATCATGCGCTTTTACGACGCCGACGAGGGCCAGGTCCTTGTCGATGGCGTCGACGTCAAGGCGGTCGATCCAAAGGATCTGCGCGAGCGTATCGCGCCCGTCCAGCAGGAGGCTGCGATCTTCGGCGCGACGGTCGCCGAGAACATCGCTTATGGGCGTAGCCAGACCAGCGAATTGGCGATCGAGGAAGCGGCGCGGCGAGCCGCGGCGGACGGGTTTGTCCGTGAGCTCGGGCTGGGCTACGCGACCAAGCTCGGCGAGCGCGGCGTGACGCTGTCCGGAGGGCAGAGACAACGGCTCGCGATCGCGCGCGCCATTCTCAAGGACTCGCCAATCCTGCTGCTCGACGAAGCGACATCAGCCCTCGATGCGGAAAATGAGGCGCTGGTGCAAGGTGCGCTGGACGACGTGATGACCGGCCGCACGACCCTGGTGATCGCGCATCGGCTTGCGACCGTCTTGAAGGCCGACAGAATTCTGGTCATGGAGGCGGGTCGCATCGTCGAGCAGGGCGATCACGCCTCGCTCGTCGCGCGCAATGGCGTCTATGCGCGTCTCGCCCGGCTGCAATTCGAAACCGGCGCGGTCGCGCTCAGCGAGGCGAATGCGGCGAGCTAGCGCGGCTTCACTTTTGCGGTCGACGGGCATCGCGTTTATGGTAGAGGTCTCCCGCCCGCGCTTTGCCGCGACGGCGTTCGAAGGCGCCCCCGACGTGGCGCGTGACTTTAGGCGAAGCTGAGTGACAGTTCGATCGACAACACTTGCGCGTGAGGGCCGCGTCCGTAACCCGGGCCCTGCGCGGCCATGGAGCGGGGTCGTCGATCATCTGGTCCTGCTCAAGCCGCGGGTGATGTCGCTCGTCGTATTCACCGGCGCAGTTGGCTTTGCGCTCGCCCCGGCGCCGATGGATTGGATGAAGCTCATCGCGACGCTTTCGGCGATGGCCGGAGGGGCAGGGGCCTGCGGCGCGCTCAATATGTGGTGGGACGCCGACATTGACGCCAATATGGCGCGAACGGCGATGCGCCCGATCCCGCGCGGCGTGGTGCCTCCGGTGGAAGCGCTGGCGATCGGAATTCTGCTCTCGATCGTGTCGGTCACCGCGCTTGCGATCAAAGTCAATGTGTTGGCGGCTGCGTTGTTGGCGCTGACGATCGCGATTTACGTTCCGCTTTACACGATGATTTTGAAGCGCTCGACGCCCATGAACATCGTCATTGGCGGCGCGGCCGGAGCCCTGCCGCCCGTGATCGGCTGGGCCGCCGCAACGAACAGCGTTTCGGCAGGCCCGATCGCGATGTTCCTCATCACCTTCTTGTGGACGCCGCCCCATTTCTGGGCGCTCGCGTTGTGCCGCAGCGGCGACTACGAGCGGGTCGGAGTGCCGATGCTGCCCAATGTCGTCGGCCCGGTTAAGACCTGCCGGCAGATCGTGGCCTATTCAATTCTGCTCGTTCCAGCGTCGCTGGGCCCGATGCTGATCCCGGGCGTCGGCCTCCTCTATGGCGCTGTCGCGGTTGCGGCGAACGCGGGATTCCTTTGGCGCGCGCTCGCCCTGTACCGCCTGCGGGACGGCGAGGAATCGGCGCGGCGAAAGGCCGCGATGAGCCTGTTCGGCTTCTCGATCCTGTACCTGTTCGTCCTGTTCGCGGCGATGCTCGCCGAGGTCATTCTGCGGGGACGCGTTTAAACCTGGTGGCGCGCGTACAGTCTTCCAGACGTGAAGCTGGACCTGCGCCGCCCAACGATCGCAAAATGCCAAACCCTGACCCAAATGTGAAGCGACGCAACTGGATCGTACTCGTCGTACTCGCGGCGGTGGCCGCGGCGGTGTATGTCAGCTTCGTGATGAAAATGATGCCCAACCACAGTTGACGCCGACATGAATGTCATTCGCGAGTTGCCGCACGTGCTCGCAATTATCAATGCGGCGACCATCATCGTTTTGCTGCGCGCCTACAGTCTGATCCGTGCCCGCGATCGCGAGGGGCACAGGCGCACGATGTTTGTCGCCATCGGCCTCGGCGTCGCGTTTCTCGCGGTCTATCTTGTCTATCACGCGTTCGCGGGCCTGGCGAAATTTGGCGGGTATGGCGCGATCCGGCCGATCTACTTCACGCTGCTCGCGATTCACGTATTTATGGCCTTCGTGGTCGCGGTCCTCGTGCCGGTGACGTTTTACAACGCACTCAAACAGCGGTTCGCCACGCACAAGCGATTGGCGCGTTTCACGTTCCCGGCGTGGCTGTTTGTCGCGGTCTCTGGCCTCGTCGTGTACGTGATGGCGATCCACCTCTATCCAATGAGCGGCAGTTGACCGTTCCATGACCCAAACGGCCCAAACAGTCGCTTCCCTCGATCGCGCGCGATCCGCCGCCGGCGCGAGAAGCGCGGTCCGCCGGGAGCTCGTCGGATGGGCGTGGCTTGCCGTTGGCGCGCTCGCGGTCGCTGGCGTCTTCGCGCTTCTGCTTGCGCTGTCGCGCATCCCGGGCATGGAGAAGACGCCGTTCTGGCCCATCGACTTCTTCTACAAGGGCCTCGTGATCCACGTCGTGTTCTCGCTGGTCATCTGGCTGCAAGGAATTTTCGCCTTCCTGGTCAGCGTCGCAACGCTGAAACTCGCGGGCAATGACGTGCGCGCCTTTCCGCTCGGGCGGATCGGGCAGGGCGCCGTCCTCCTGGCTTTCCCCTGCCTGTTCGCGCCGGCTTTCCTCGAGGCGACGCAGCCTGAGCTCACCAATTACATCCCGATCATTCGCCATCCGGCCTACGACATCGGGCTCCTGGCGCTTGCCCTGGGCGTGCTCGCGCCCGTCATCCGTCTTCTGGTCAATTTGCCGGGACGGCTCGCTTCCGCGCCGCCGTTTGCGGTCGCGATGGCGCTCGGCGGCTTTGTCTACGCTCTCGCATTGATCTGCTTTGGCGTCGCTACGACGCTGCTCGCGCAGGTCGGCGAGCTGGCCTCGCGCGATGAATTGTTCTGGGGCGGCGGCCACGTGCTCCAATTCGTCTACGCCGCGCTTATGGTGACGAACTGGTCGATCCTTGCGCGCATGAGCCTGGGCGAAGAGGCGGTCGATAATCGCCTCTTCCTTGCCTCTGTCGGTCTTATCGCGCTGATCGCGATCGCCGCGCCAGCCTTCTACGCGATTTTCGCTCCCTTCTCGGATCATCAGCGCGAGGCGTTTCGATTCCTGCAGTTTGGGATCGCCGCGCCAACGCTGATCTTCGCTGTTTCACTCGTCAGCCGAGCGCGTCGCGCGCCCGGCCCATGGCCATGGCGGGATCCGGCGTTCTTTGCGCTTGCGACGTCGCTGGCGCTCTTCGCCCTCGGCGGCGTGATGGGCTTCCTCATCGACGGCTCCGACACCCGCACGCCCGCGCATTATCACGCGGTGATCACCGCGGTCAGCGTCTCGAGCGCTGGCATGCTCCTCACTTACGGCCTCAAGGAGTTAGGCAAGCCGCCTGCGCCGCCCCGCGCGACCCGCATCCTCATCGGCCTCTACGGCGGCGGCCAGTTCGTCGCCTCGATCGCCATGTTCGTCGCCGGCGGCTACGGCGCCTTGCGCAAAACCCCGTCCGGCGCCGGATCGCTCGACACCGTCGCCGCAGCGGGCATGGCGGTGCACGGGATCGCTTCGATCTTCACCATTCTGGGCGGGGCGGCCTTCGTCATCGTCGCCATCCGCGCTTTGTGGCGGACAAGTCCGGTTCGCTCAGTTGCTTGACCGAGCGCGGGACGCCATGTGCTCCAACTCGGTCGAGCGCAAGTGGACGACCGAAAGGCCGAAGAGGGCGAGCGCCAGCGCCTGATGAGGGAGCGCGAGCTCGATCGGGACAGCAGCAAGCAGCGTCGCAATGCCGAGCGCGACCTGGAGCAGGGCGACGGCCGCAAGGACAACAGCGCGGCTTGCAAGCGGCAAGCCGGGCGCGGCGCGCAGCGCCGCGATCGCCTGAACAATCGCGAAGGCGACGACGGCATAGGCGATCATCCGGTGATCGAACTGGGCCGTGGCCGCATCGCCGAACATCGCTTGCAGCGCATTTGGGCGAAAGGCCTCGCCAGGAACAAGGCTCGATCCCATCAGGGGCCAGGTGTTGTAGATGAGGCCGGCGCGCAAGCCAGCGACGAGAGCGCCGAGGCCGAGCTGACAGAAGACAAGCGCTGCGAAGATCCAGGCCGAGAGCGAAAAGCCGCGTGAGGCCCTGTTCGCCTTGGGCCGTTGGCTTAAGCCCATTGCGGCGTAAATGAGCGCGCCGAACGTCGCCGCAGCGATCAGGAGATGCAGCGCCAGGCGCTCCTGCGCCACCTCGGTGCGTTCGCTGAGGCCCGAGGACACCATCCACCAGCCGACAATCGGCTCGAGCGCCAGCAAGCCTGTGGCGACGGCGACTTGCCGCCCGAGCGCACCTTTCACCTGGCCCCGCCACCAGAACCACAGGGCAGGCAGAATGAACGCCGCGCCGACGATGCGCGCCAGCAGGCGATGCGCCCATTCCCACCAGAAGATGGCCTTGAAGCCCTCCAGCGTCATGTCTGGATTGAGCTGAGCGAATTGCGGGATTTGTTTGTAGCGGTCGAACTCGGCCTGCCACTCCGCCGCGCGCAGCGGCGGAAGCACGCCGGTGACCGGCTTCCATTGGGTGATGGAGAGGCCGGATTCGGTGAGCCGCGTCGCGCCCCCAACCAGCACCATGAGAAAGACAAGGCCCGCCACTGCGATGAGCCAGAACCGAACAGCCCGGCGATCATCAAAGCTTGCGGTTTGGGCGGCGGCGGGCGCGGTGTGGGTTATGGCCATGGGGATGTGAAAGGCTTGTATCCGGAACGGCTCGAGAGGAACTGAAGCCTTGCCTTTTGTCTCAAACATGTCCAAGGCGCAAACCGCTGCCCTAAACGCGGGCGAGTCTAGCTACGGACGAGATAATGCGATCGAATTGTAGCAGGCGAAGACACACACGCCGGCGGCACGCGATCTTTCTGGCGACAATTGGTTGGCAAAAAGAGAAGTCTGTGTTATATATTTCCTGTTGTCAGAATTACGGCTCTGCTTTTGGCGAGCGGCGATGAGCTCAGAACGAGCGTGCTGAGGGAGATGCGATGCGGGACTTTAGGCGGGAGAAATTTTTTATTTGAATTCGCTGTAACCCATTGAAAAGTCCCGATTGGGAAAAATAAACGCCAGTAAATGCTAGCTATTTTGCTAGCACTTACTCGCGTTTATTGACGCTTAATAGCGTTGACGCGGCGTTATTTCCAAGAGATTTGCCTCGCAGGCCGGACGGTTTTTTCGAGCCAGGGTTTGCCTTGCGCGCCGCCGGTGCAGAGAAGTTGGGCGATCACGCGGTCGTGGATGTGAAGTCATGGAGAGGGGGCCGCTAAGGTGTGACGGGCGCGAAGAAAGTGTCGCAGGACATCGTTAGGCTTTGCTGCCAGCGCATCGCCGCCTTGCTGCAAAAACAATTGCCGTTCTGTTCACGCTGTGTCATGAGCGCGCATCCCAAACAAACCAGTCGACTAGGAACCAATGTCCTTTTTGAACGGCAACAAGTTTGCTGATCGCCAAGCTGCCGCCGCCAAGGCGCGCAAGGAGATGGCGGAAAAATTTCTCGCCAATTCGAAATACGATCCGGCAGACCCCGCAGTCGTCGAGCGCGAAACGAAGCGCAAGGCGATTCTTGAGGCGCGAAAGGTGCGCGACATCGAGCGCGCCAAGCGCAAGGTGGAACAAGAGGCGGCTGAAGCCGTCCGCCGTGCCGCCGAGGAGGCGGCCCGCCAGGAGCAGTTGAGGCTCGAAGCGCTTGCGCGCGAGGCGGAGGCCCAACGCGAGCGAGAAGAAGCCGAACGGCTTGAATACGAGCGCAAGCTTGAGCGCGACGCACGCTACGCAGCGCGCAAAGAGCGAAAGAAGAAGAAGAAGTCGGCGGCTGAACGATACGGGTAAGCCGCCAGTTCATCCTTGATTTCCAGTCGCGACTCGGGACATTTCGCTCGAAATCAAGTTCTCCGCGGGGCGGAGCGAGGAGAAGATGTCGAACCCGCTTCGCCTGGGGGTCGCCGGTCTCGGGGTGGTCGGGACGAGTCTCGTTCGGCTCCTGCAACGGCAGGACGCCGGCTTGGCGAGCCGGGTGGGGCGTGGCGTAGCGGTAACCGCCTTCAGCGCGCGACGTAAGAGCGACCGCGGGGTCGATCTTGGCGGCGCTGCTTACTTCGCCGACGCCTCGGAGCTTGCGGCCTCCGCAAACATCGACATCTTCGTCGAATTGATCGGCGGCGCTGAAGGTGTCGCGTTCGACGCGGTCAAGGCCGCGCTGTCGCGGGGGACTTCCGTCGTCACGGCGAATAAGGCGATGCTCGCGGAGCACGGTTTCGAGCTCGCGACTCTTGCCGAGCGAACGGGCGCTCAGTTGCTCTTCGAAGCGGCCGTGGGCGGCGGCATACCCGTCATCAAGACCCTTCGGGAGAGCCTCGCCGGCAATGCGATCACTCGCGTATCCGGCATCCTCAACGGCACCTGCAATTACATTCTTTCGCGAATGGAGACCGAAAATCTTCCGTTCGAAGTCTGCCTCAACGAGGCTCAGAAGCTCGGCTATGCGGAGGCCGATCCGACATTCGATGTCGGCGGTTTTGACACCGCGCATAAGCTCGCGATCCTTGCTTCGCTCGCCTTCGGCGCCAAGATCGACGCGGGGGCTGTTTCGGTCGAAGGAATCGAGTCCATCACGCTCGCCGATTTGAGCGCCGCTGACGAACTTGGCTTTCGCATCAAGCTCCTCGGCGTCGCCGAACGAACCGCCCACGGCGTCGAGCAACGGGTGCATCCGACCATGGTCGCCAAGAGCGCGCCGCTCGCCCAGACCATGGGCGTGCTCAACGCGGTTTCGATCGACGGCGATGCGATCGGGGAGCTGACTTTGGTCGGGCCCGGGGCGGGCGGCGATGCGACCGCGTCGGCGGTCGCAGCCGATATCGTCGACATCGCGCGCGGGATCCGTATGCCGCCCTTTGGCAGGCCTGCCGCATCGCTTGTTGAGGCGGACCGCGTGCCGATGCAGCGGCATGAGGGCGGTTATTACGTTCGCCTTGCTGTGGTCGATCGTCCCGGCGCCATGGGGTCCATCGCGGCGCGGATGGGCGAGCAGCTCATTTCGCTCGAAGCGATCATGCAAAAGCGGGCCACGAAAGAAGCGGCCACAGTGGGGGTCGCGCCGGTCGTGCTGATGACCTACGGCACGACCGAGTCGTCCATTCGGGAGGCGCTTGCGCGAACTGTTGAAGACGGGCTCGTGCGCGAGCGGCCCCAGGTCATCCGCATCGAACGCGAAGCGGTTTGAGGTGGCGTCCTCGACGGTCGCAAGAACAGCTTCGGCCGAAGACGAGGACCGCCGCATGCGGATTCTCGCGATCGGGCTCATGTGCGCCACGATGGTCTGCTTCACCGGACAGGACACGTGCGCCAAATGGTTAACCGCCTCACTGCCGATCGTACAGATCGTATGGGCTCGCTATGTTGGGGCGGCGGTGATCGCGCTCATCGCCTCGCGCCCATTTTCGCGGCCGGCGCTCTTACGTTCCAGGCGTCCTCGACTGCAGCTGCTGCGCTCCGTTTTGCTATTCGTTGCGACGACCGCAAACGTGTTCGCCGTCCGACAGCTCCAGCTTTCGGAGACCGCGACGATCTCGTTTCTCACACCCGTCTTCGTGGCTCTTCTTGCGGGGCCTGTGCTGGGCGAGAAGGTGAGCGCGGAACGCATGATCGCAATTGCGCTCGGATTTCTTGGCGTGGTGATCGCGACACGTCCAGGAACTGCGACATTTCAGCCAATCGTTCTGCTCGCTATCGCGGGCGTTGTCTGCAATTCGCTATACGTGCTGGCCACCCGCAAGCTCGCTGGCGCGGACTCTCCCCAGACGACGCTCGCGTGGACGCAAGTGGCCGGCCTCGTGTTTCTCACTCCGATCTTGCCGTGGGTCTGGAAGCAGCCTAAATCAGTGGGAACCTGGGTCGTCATGGCAGTGATGGGTGCGTTCGGGGCCACCAGCCACGGAATGCTGATCGTCGCCCATCGATACGCTCCGGCGCCGACATTGACGCCGTTTACCTACACTCAGCTCATCTGGATGATCATTTCCGGAATCGTGATTTTTGGCGATTGGCCCGCCCCCACTACGCTCGTCGGGGCGGCGCTGGTCGTTGCTTGCGGCGCTTATCTCGCCGTCAAGGAGCGCAAAGGACGAGATGTCGCCAGAGCCGCAGTGGTTGACGTCGAACCAAAAGTCTAGTAATTCAATCGACATTAGATTTTTGGGCGACCCAACAGGCTTCGACAATGTTGCATGGCATCGATCCTGTCTTCGCGATCTCCGGATTGGCCGTTGGGCTCCTGGTCGGCTTTACTGGAGTTGGCGGCGGCTCGCTCATGACTCCGCTGCTCGTTCTGGCCTTCGGGGTCCATCCGGCGACCGCCGTCGGGACTGATCTCCTATATGCGGGAATCACCAAGATCAGCGGCGGGGCGGTGCACGCCTATCACGGGTCGGTCGATTGGCGGATCACGCGCCGCCTCGCTTATGGAAGCGTGCCTGCAGCGCTCCTGTCGCTCCTGCTTCTCGCGCATCTCGGAACGTCGTCCAAGGCGAGCGGGGGCGTCATCAGTACGACGCTTGGGATCGCGCTGATCATGACCGCAGGCACGCTCATTTTCCGCAAGGCGCTGCTCGCCCGTCTGGCCCGCGTCATGGACGGCGCGAGCGAGCAAACGATCGGCGTTCTCACAATCGGGCTTGGCGCGGTCCTCGGCGTTCTGGTGACGATCTCGTCCGTCGGGGCCGGCGCCATCGGCGGCACAGTTCTGCTGACGCTCTACCCGAAGTCTCCAATCGTGCGCATCGTCGGCTCCGATATCGCGCATGCGGTGCCGCTGACGCTGATCGCCGGCGCCGGGCATTGGTGGCTCGGATCCGTCGATTTCCATATGCTTCTTTCGCTGCTCGTCGGTTCGATTCCGGGCATTATGATTTCCAGCCATTTCGCTTCTCGCGTTCCTGACCGCATCCTGCGCCCGCTGCTGGCTGGCACCCTTGCTGTCGTTGGCGGGCGCCTCGCGTTCTGAACGGTCGCCTTAAGCCGCTCTACCCTGGCGGTTTGCCAAATTCCTCGAGCACCGCGGAGAGCGCATCCGAGTGGATGTAGACCGGCCCTGTGAACGGGTGGTCGAGCGAGATGATGACGACGAGGCCCAGGGTCACCAAAAGCGAAAGCACGCCCGTCATGGAAACCTGCGCTAGCAGGTTCTCGCTTCCGAAGAAGAGCGTGAAACCGATCGTCAGCAGCGCGCCTGCGAAAAGCGCGATCCAAATCACGTCGGGCACAAGCCCGGTTGCGAGATGAAGCCTGACGCGCCTGGCCGCCGTCACGTTGTCGATCTGCCGGAAGACCTCCGACATGTCCGCCGTGTCTCTCGTCCCGGACTGATTGAGCGCCATCGCCGCCGAGTAGAGTCGGTTGAGAGCCTGCGTGACCCCATGAGCTTCGGATTCGCGACCCATCGCCGGCCATTCCTCGTCGATTGTCGTCTTGAGGTAGTTGACGAGCGCCGTTCGCAAGGCCGCCGCCTCCGGTTCTTCGCCCTCGGCATAACGAAAGAGCGCGGCTGTCGCGCCGGCTTCCTCGGCGACGGAAGTCTGCGCGTCATTGAACTTTTCCCATACGACAATGACCGAAAAGGCCAGAAGAACGGCATAGATGACGCCCACAGTCGCGAATTTGAAACCGGCGATTTCGTTGTTCTTGACCAACGTCTCGACGCCAACGCAGCGGCGGATCAGAACCTGCGCGATCATCGCCAAGGCGGTCGGAACAACCACGATCAGGGCGATCAGGGCCCACAACGGAAGGCCCGACAGAAAATGAGACATTCTTGCCCCTCCATGCGAATGTGATGGCACTTGGTCGTCGCTTGCTGCGGCTCACATCGTTGGCGCGATCGCGCCAATCCAACTGAGATCCTCCGCCGGCGCCTGTCCAGAACCCTCGCGTTTCCATCCAACGCGCCGGAAACGACTGGGGACGACGGACTTTCGGCGGCCGCAAAATCCTTCTGAAATCAAGGCGCATTCTGTCATGATTCGCGCTGCGGCAAGTGATTCGCACGTTGCCGCGTCGCCGGATCCAAGGCGGAGTTTTGACGCCCTCCGATTACTTCCTCGACGTTGAGACCTCGGCGCTCGGCCAGCCGTGGCGGCCTCGGCTCGACGCGGCAGGGGAGCTGCACGCGCTCGCCATCGCCCAAGTCGGCGGGCATGACGAGCTGATTGCCCGCGTGCTTGCGGGGCGCGGCGTCCTGCCGGACGCGGTCGAGCGTCATCTCGCGCCAAGCTTTCGCGATCTCATGCCCGACCCCCATAGCCTGCGCGATATGGCCGCGGCGACGGAGCGCCTCACGCGTGCGGTCATGGCCCATGAGAAGGTCGCCATCTTCGGCGACTACGACGTCGATGGCGCGTGCAGTGCGGCGCTCTTGAGCGAATATCTGAACGCCTGCGGGCTGGAGACAATCGTCCACATCCCCGACCGCGTGACCGAGGGCTATGGCCCTAATGTCGAGGCGATTGAGAGCTTCGCATCGCGAGGCGCGACCCTTGTGGTGACCGTCGACTGCGGAGCCGTCAGCCGCGAGCCTTTCGAGCTTGCAAGCCGCCTTGGCCTCGACGTGATCGTGTTCGATCACCATCAGGCCCCGGAAGTGCTGCCGAAGACGGCGGCGCTCGTCGATCCCAATCGTGAGGACGACCTTGCGGGCCTCGGCTATCTCTGCGCCGCCGGGGTCGTGTTCATGGCGCTCGTCGCGCTCAACCGCGCTTTGCGCGAAGCGGGCTTCTGGAACGGCGGCAAAGGCCCGGATTTGCTCGCTTCCCTCGACCTCGTCGCGCTCGCGACCGTGGCCGACGTCGTGCCGCTGATCGGGCTCAATCGCGCTTTTGTCGTCAAGGGCCTCGCGGTCATGCGTGAGCGCCGCCGTCCGGGGCTCGCGGCTTTGTTCGACATTGCCGGCGCCGACGGCCCGCCGCGGCCGTACCATTTGGGCTTTGTCATCGGCCCGCGCATCAACGCCGGCGGGCGCATCGGCGATGCGGCGCTCGGCGTGCAGGCTCTTGACCGCGACCGACGACATCGAGGCGCGCGCGATCGCAATCGAGCTCGACCGGCTGAACCGCATCCGCCAGCAGATCGAGATCGAGGCGCTGGCGGAGGCTGAAGCGGAAGCGCTGTTTGCGTTGGGCCTGGAGGAGCGAGGCGCGGCGGTTGTCGTGGCGGGGGCGACATGGCCGCCGGGAATCGTCGGCCTGCTCGCGGCGCGTCTCAAGGAGAGGTTCGAGCGCCCAGCCTTCGCGCTGACCCTCGCCGGCGGCCTGGCGACTGGCTCCGGCCGCTCGATCGTGGGCGTCGATCTCGGCCGGGCGGTGCGCGCCGCGATCGAAGCCGGCGTCGCGATCAAGGGGGGCGGCCATGCGATGGCAGCGGGTGTCACGCTCGCGACCGAGCGGCTCGGCGACTGGCGCGCCTTCCTCGAGGAGCGGCTCGGCCAGGCGGTAACCAAGGCGCGCGCCGAAGCGGGCCTCAGGGTTGACGCGGCGCTGACCGCGACCGCGGCGACGCCGGAACTCGTCCATCGCCTCGAGGCTGCCGGCCCCTATGGCGCGGGCGCGCCGGAGCCGGTTTTCGCCCTGCCGCGTCATCGCCTGGCGGAGGTGACGCCTGTCGGCGCAGGCGGGCGCCATTTGCGCCTGCGCGCGGTCGCGGGCGACGGGCGGGCGGTCGAGGGGATCGCCTTCCGCGCCTCCGAGAAGAAGCTTGGCGAGGCGCTCATCCGGCTCAAGGGCGCGCCGGTGCATCTCGCCGGGACGCTTTCCGTGAACCGCTTCGGCGGGCGGGAGCGGGCGCAGATCCGGGTCGTCGACGTCGCGGAGGCGACGCGTTAATATCGCGTCGCTCACGTTCAATTGCGCTGGAGGGCCTTGCTTAACGAGGTCTCAAGCACAACCTGAGAGAGCAATCCTATTCTCGTAAACGACCAATAAACGTGCCTAAACGCGCTTAAACGCTAGTAAATTTGCTAGCGTTTACTACGGTTTATTTTTTCGAATCGGGACTTTTCAATGGGTTACGGCCGATTTAAATAAAAAAAATCTTCCCCCTCCTTCTGCTCGCCTCGATGGTTGTAAACGGACAGTCTTTACTCCGTTCTTCGTCCGCTCTGGCAACGGCGAGCGGGGGTATTCGAATGTAAGATAGCACACATTCTGGTTTTTCGTAAGGAGATTGTTTCCGGCGGCGGAGCGACCGTCAGCGCGGCGAGAGCCGAATTCAACGGGTGGGCACGTCCGAATTCAACGGGTGGGCACGTCCACGGCACCGCCGATCCGCTGCGCGATGAGATGCATGAGCCGCGCCTTGATGGGCGCGGGAATGTCGACGCCCGACAAGAGCCAGGTCAGGCCGGACAGAGTGAGGTGGAGACGATAGAACCCATCGGGACTGTCGAGGCCGACAACGAAGCTGCGCGGACCGTCCAAATGGGAGTTCATCAGGACCTGCCAGGGGCGAGCGTGGAACGCCTCGCCGAGCGAGGGCATGCCCCAGGCCGTTCCGGCATCCTTTCCGCCTGGGCCGACGACACCCACGCGTCCCTGGCTCAAGAGCGACGCAATGTTCTCGGGCGTGAGAAGGGCGCGCAGCAGCATCTCGGCTGCGGCGCCGTTGAGGAAGACCCCCTGCCGAACCGATGGCGGCTTTTGAAGTTCTGGATTCTCGTCGGCAAAGGCGCGCGCGATCTGGCCGCTGAGCGAGCGGATAAGCGCCTGCAGATCGACACGCTCGATCACGGCTTCGGCGTCGCCGCGCTCGGCCGCCGACGCCAGCTGCGCGGCGCCAGCCAGCGCCCAAGCCCAATAGGCCGCGATGAGGACGACGAGCGCGACCACGCCGCGAACGAGCATTCGCATGGGGCGTTCCCTAGCAATCGAGGCGGCCCGCGTCACCTTTCTGGACGTTGTTTGTCGTCGTGACCGGGGCAATACAGGTGAATTTCGGGCTCGAATTGTCGTTGTTTTCACAATTCGGAGCCTTAGCGCTGGCGTTCCCATGCCGGCCAGCCGGCTTAAGAGAGGGCCAAACCGCGACCCGGCGGCCCCGCGAGGGCCCAACTCCAAAAGGCGGGCGACGAGGATGAGGAGTGCGATCACGCCGTGAAGGAGCATTCGCATGGTGTCTACGTCGCAATCGATGCGCGCTCACCTATCCCGGCGTCATCGAAGGGATGGCGTCTATCGTCATGGCCGGGTTTGTCCAGGGCAAGCCCGGCCATCCACGCGGCGCCGCTTAGGCGGCTGTGTCCGATGTCGCGCCGGCCGCGACTGAAGTCCTGGGGGACGAAGAGCCCCGCTTTAAGGACTCGCCTCGATCCACTTAGCAGCTGCGTGGATAGCCGGGACAAGCCCGGCCATGACGACTTCGGCTTCCACCGCGAACAATCTGTCCACAAACCCTCGGCTGGATCGTCTCTTGCATCGGTGCGAGATTCCGACCCCTTTTCCAAACTGGATATCGACCCATGAAGCGAGCTGAGCTCACCGAAAAGATCTTCGACATCAAGCGCGAGAAGGGCTGGACGTGGAAACACATCACCGACGCAATCGGCGGCATGTCACCGGTCCTCGTCGTTGGCGCGCTGCTCGGACAGATGAAGCTGCCGAAGCCGCTCGCCGAGAAGGCCGCGAGCCTGTTTGGCTTGTCGGAACCCGAAAAGCGGATGCTCAATGAAATCCCGACACGCGGCACGCCGATGCCGCCGACCGATCCGTTGCTCTACCGCTTCTATGAACTGGTGATGGTCAACGGCCCGGCGCTGAAAGCGCTGATCGAGGAGGAATTCGGCGACGGCATCATGTCGGCGATCGACTTCGACCTCGAACTCGACCGGCTCGCGAACCCGAAAGGCGACCGCGTTCGGCTCTCGATGTCTGGCAAGTTTCTGCCGTACAAATATTACGGCGCCGAGCAGGGCCTGCCGGAATACGGGTTCAAGGAGGAGTGAACAAGCGGCCTGCGCCGCTTAGCTAGACGCCAGGCTTACTGCTGGCGCGTTTCATTCGAAGCATTGGCGGAGGCGCCTCTTCCCGGGAGCTATGCGATCGACTGGGCTCAAGAGAAGGCGCAGTAGGGGTCGTGCATTTCGGCTCGCCAGCCGCACAAGCGCCGCGATCGGACGACAAACTCTTTGCAATCAAAAATTGTGGTTCATGGCCTCGTTATGCTAGGCGCGCAGGACCGTTCGTGAGAGGGCCCAAGCGCGATGCTCAGGACGAAGCCGTGACGCGCGGCGCAAAGACAGTTCGGATCCTCGCCGTGGTCGCCGTTCTCACGGGGTCGGCGGCGTTCGCGGCTTTCGCGATGGAGCTCCATCGGATGGTGCTGTGGCAGGTCGTGCGCGCCTGCGTCGCCGATTTCAAGCTAACGGGAAAGCCCTTTCCGTGCCTTGAGGTCGATATTTCCGGCGGCGAGGCGCTCGGCAGTGTCGTCCTGCGTGCGCCGTTCGTTGACGACACGGTTCTCGCCCCAACCCGGCGGATCAAGGGCGTTGAGGACCCGTTCCTGCGGTCGCCCGAGGCGCCCAACTATTTCGACGCCGCCTGGCGCGCGCGCACGTTCCTCAAGGATTCGGACGGCGAGGCGCCGGAGCGCGACGACATCGCGCTCTTCGTGAATTCGGCCGTCGTCAGGACTCAGGACCAGCTCCACATCCACGTGAGCTGCCTCCGTCCCTATGCCCGCCGCACGCTCGCGGCCGTTGCGCCGGAGGTTCCGATGGGCGCATGGGCGCAGATCGGGCCCGTCGTCCCCCATACGATGTTCTGGGCCTATCGCATCCCGGGGGACGGACCTGGCGAACGTCAATCCTTTTCAGCTCGCCGCCGAGGAGCTTGGGGCCAAGGCGAAGGGGCCCGGCGACCTGACGGTCGTGGTCGTCGGGGCCCGCGTGGACGGCGACGATCAATTCCTGATCCTCGCTTCCTACGCCAACGCCCCGCATGCGTGGTGGCCGGTCGGCGCCGACAATCTGCTCGATTCCTGCAGCTGAGCAGCGCTGAGGGGCTCCGTGTCCCGGATTGGATCGCCGCGCCTCAGCTTCCATGACCACATTCCCGCCAACAGCCGCAAGCAGGCTAAGCGCAGGAGACCAAGGGAGCGGAAGCGTGGGCGAGCTGACCGGAAAAGTCGCAGTCGTCACCGGGGCGTCGAAGGGGATCGGCGCGGCCATCGCGCAAACTTTCGGCAAGGCGGGGGCGGCTGTCGCGGTCAACTATGCTTCGAGCAAGGCCGACGCCGATCGCGTGGTCGGCGAGATCGTCAAAGCTGGCGGCAAAGCGGTCGCTATCCAGGCGGATGTCGCCAAGCGCGATGATGTGGAGCGTCTGTTCGAGGAGACAAAGGCGAAGTTGGGAAGGCCCGATATCCTCGTCAATAGCGCGGGCGTGTACAGGTTCGCTCCGCTCGAAGTCGGTGACCGAACAGGATTTCCATAGTCACTTCGACACCAACGTGCTGGGCGCGATCCTCGCCATTCAGGAGGCCGTGAAGGCCTTCGACGGCGCGGCCGGGAGCGTGATCAAATTCAGCACGATCGCCAGCACGAACCCATCGCCCAACACCCTCCTCTATTCCGCCTCGAAAAGCGCGATCGACACGATCACGCGCGAGTTCGCTCTCGAGCTTGCCCACAAGGGAATTCGGGTTAACGCCATCCGACCCGGCATGACGGAGACCGAGGGCTTCGCCGCCGCCGGCCTTAGCGCCAGAGTCGGCGAAGGCGTTGGGCTTCTCCCTGCCCATGGGGCGGCTCGGCAAGCCGGAGGACATCGCCCAGGTCGCGCTGTTCTTCGCCTCTGATCAATCCGCGTGGGTGACGGGCGAGCTCATTTCGGCCTCGGGCGGGCAAAGGTAGGCGGCCCTTCATCGTCGAGCGCGGATCAACCTTGGACCTCATCGCTTCAACCGAACGCGGGCTCTATTGCGCCGCGGGCGATTTTCACATCGATCCGTGGCGCCCGGTTGCGCGCGCCATCATCACCCATGCGCATTCCGATCACGCGCGTTTCGGCTCCGAGGTTTATGTCTGCCATCGCGACACGGCGCCAGCCTTACGCAAGCGCCTGGGCGACGTCACGATCGAGACGGCGAGCTACGGGCAAATCCTGACGCGCAACGGGGTGGAACTTTCGTTTCATCCCGCAGGCCACGTGCTGGGCTCGGCTCAGGTTCGCGTCGCCTCGAAGGGCGAGATCTGGGTCGCCTCGGGCGATTACAAGCTCGAGAGCGACGGCGTTTCGCCCGCCTTCGAGCCCGTGCGCTGTCACGCCTTCATCACGGAATCGACTTTCGGCCTGCCCATCTATCGCTGGCGCCCGCAAGCCGACACTTTCGCGGCGATCGACGCCTGGCGGCGCGAGAACATCGCCGCGGGACGCGCGAGCATTGTGTTCGCCTATGCGCTTGGCAAGGCGCAGCGGCTCATCGCCCATGTCGATCCCACGCTCGGGCCGATTGTGTGTCACGGCGCGGTCGAGGCGATCAACGCGCTCTATCGCGAGGCGGGAATCGCGCTGCCGCCGACGCAGCTCGCGACAGACCCCGGACTGCGATCCGGGGGGAGAACAAGCGCGACTTCGCGCGGGCTCTCATTGTCGCGCCGCCCTCGGCCGCCGCAAGTCCCTGGCTCAAGCGCTTCGGCGACTATTCCGACGCGCTTGCGAGCGGCTGGATGCAGGTGCGGGGAAACCGCCGCCGGCGCGGGCTCGACCGCGGTTTTGCATTGTCCGACCACGCCGATTGGCCGGGCCTCATCGCCGCGATCGAGGCGACCGGCGCGGAACGCATTCTCGTGACGCATGGATACACGGAAACGCTGACGCGCTACCTTCGCGAAAAGGGTCTCGACGCGCGTGCGCTGACGACGGCTTACGGCGACGACGAGGACGAGGGCGCAACGGCGGAGGGCGAAGCGTCACGAGAGGGCGAAGCGTGAAAGCCTTCTCTGCGCTCTACCGGCGGCTTGATTCCGGCACCTCGACGCGCGCCAAGCAGGCGGCGATGGTCGAGTTCTTCGCCGCCGCCAAGGCCGAGCCAATGCAATGGGCGAGCGCGGCCTGGACGGTCTATTTCCTGAGCGGGGGCAAGCCGCGCCAGACCGCGCCGTCGCGCCTTCTCTGGCGCCTCGCGGTCGAAGGCTCGGGCTATCCCGAATGGCTGTGCGCGGAGTGTTACGGCGCCGTCGGCGATGTCGCCGAGATGCTGTCGCTGCTCCTGCCCGAAAGCGCGGGCGGCGCAGACGTTTCGCTCGACGTCTGGATGCGCGAGCGGCTCCTCCCGCTTCCCTCGCTCCCCGAAGAGGAGCGGTACACGAGGCTCAAGCAATGGGTCGGCGAACTCGCGACCGATGAGCGACTTGCCTTCTTCAAGCTCATTACCGGGGAACTGCGCGTCGGCGTGTCGCGGCTGCAGGTGGTGAAGGCGCTGGCCGAAGTCGCGGGGGTGAACGAGGGCCACATGGCGCAGCGGCTGATCGGCTATTCGCAGGCGCGGCGGATCCCTACGGCTGCGGATTTCGAGGGGCTGATCGGTGAAGTCCTGCACAAAGAAGCCCAGGCGCTCGATGCGGGCAAGCCCTATCCCTTCTATCTCGCGCAATCGTGGAGCCGCCCGCTGGCCGACATGCTGGCCACGCTCGGCCCGCTGTCGAACTGGATCGTCGAGTGGAAGTACGATGGCATCCGCGGGCAGCTCTTGAAGCGCGGCGACGACTGGCGCCTGTGGTCGCGCGGCGAAGAGCTGATCTCGGACGCTTATCCCGACCTCGAGCCGCTGGCGCGCGCGCTGCCCTCAGGCACAGCCGTCGATGGCGAACTCGTCGTGCTCATCCCGCCGGAGCACGACTACGCGACCGATTCGCTCGATGGCCTCGCGATCTTCGCCAGCCTGCAGCAGAGACTGGGTCGCAAGATCGTGAGCGAAAAGACGAAGCGCGAACTGCCGGTCGCGTTCATTGCTTACGATCTGCTCGAGAGCGAGGGCCGCGATCTTCGAACCGAGCCGCAGCACGTGCGCCGCGCTCTGCTCGAAGCGCTTGTCGATCGCCTGTTTGCCGAAGCCAAGGCGCGCGGCGAACGCCTGCCGATCCGCATCAGCCCGACCGTCACCGCCGACACCTGGGAGGAGCTTGCTGAGAAGCGCGAACAGGCGCGCGCGCTCACGCGCGAAGGGCTGATGCTGAAGGCGCGCGACGGCGCCTATGGCATTGGCCGCCGCAAGGGCGGCGACCGCACCGACGTGTGGTGGAAGTGGAAGCTCGATCCGATGAGCGTCGACGCCGTCGTGATCTATGCCGAGCGCGGCCATGGACGCCGCTCGGGCGTCTACACGGACTACACTTTCGCCGTCTGGAGCGCGGGCGAAGAGGCCGGCGCGCGCGAGCTGGTGCCGTTCGCCAAGGCCTATTCGGGCCTCACGGACAAGGAAATCCGGGAGATGGACGCGATCGTGCGGCGCACCACGGTCGAGAGCTACGGTCCGGTGCGAAGGCTCAACCCCACGCAAGTGTTCGAGCTTGGCTTCGAAGGCATCGCGCCCAGCAAACGCCACAAGAGCGGCGTCGCCGTCCGCTTCCCCCGCATGCTGCGCTGGCGCCACGACAAGCCGATTGCGGAAGCCGACACGCTGGACGCGCTCAAGGCGCTCTTGGCGGGTGGTGAGGGGGGCCTTTAGGGTCAAAAGCCAATCGGCTGACTGGTTTCCACCCTATGCTGCCGTTCCTGGATGGGCGGGGTAGGGAAGAAATGCGCAATAGCGGTCATACAGTAAGGACTTCCCGGACTGCCGGCGGCTGGCGTCAGGCGTTCCCTTGGCGCGGCTTCAAAGCGTTGGTATGCGGGGTGGATTGCACTTTGCGGGAGTCGATGTGGGCTGATGCTGTTTTCGACACCGCTGTTCCTGTTCGTCTTTCTGCCGCTGGCGATCGTGTCCTACAACGCTGTGCCCGCATCCTGGCGCAACAGCGCGATCCTGACGATCAGCGTGGCGTTCTATACCTGGGGCGAGCCGCGATTTGTGTTCGTCGTCCTGGCCTCCGCGCTTCTCGACTACGCCCTAGGCCGCCACATCGCCCGCGACGGCGCCTGGACGCGGGCCTGCCTCGTGATCGGGGTTGCAAACAACCTTGGCCTGCTGTTCGTCTTCAAATATGCGGATTTTGCCTTGCGCACGGTGCAGCCGTTCCTCGGCCCCGTGCCGCACCTTGGGCTGATCCTGCCGCTCGGCATTTCGTTCGTGGTGTTCGAGAAGATCACCTACCTTGTCGATATCCACCGCAAGACCGGCCGCCCCGCCGCCAGCCTGTGGGACTACCTCGTTTTCGTCTTCCTGTTCCCGAAGATGCTGGCCGGGCCAATCATCAAATACCGGGAAATCGCCCCCGCGCTGGTGGAGCGGCCCAACACGATGGACGACTTCGCACTTGGCTTCCGCCGCTTTATCTGGGGTCTGGCCAAGAAGGTGCTGGTCGCCGACGTGTGTGGCGAAGTCGCAGACGCCGTCTTTGCACTCACACTGCCGGCGCTCGGCTTTGCCAACCGCCTGCCGATTGAGGAATCAGGCGCGCGCAGCTGCAAGCGGGGCCATCTCAACGAGGCGCTCGCAGCCGTGGGCGAACCCATCTTTGATAGCATTAGACCGGTGATCAAAATCTAAACCTTGGCGCCGGAGCGAGGTCTGTCAAAAAGGCGGGGAAGCTTATTTTCGCGCTCGCAATGGAATGACGGCTATGGCGCGGACTTTGGTCCTTCCCGAGACGAACCCTGTCGGCGCGCTCTCCGCCGGCCGCCATCCGCCACCGAAAAGAGGCTTTGGGTTTTGACCCTAATCCGCTTCGACCTCGTCGCCGCCATACCTGTCGCCCTCGTAGTTCTCGCCGATCGACATGGCGCAGATGAGCGACATGTGCCTGTAGGGCAGGCCGGTGTCTTTCGCCCAGGCGTTGAACTGCTCCTGGATTTTTAGGAGGTCGCGCTTGGAGGTCGGCGCCGCCGCGATATCGAGGCCGGCGTCGCGGAGACAGGCGGCCACGTCCTTCGTCGCCACGAAAGCGTCGTAGCCGAGAAACCTCAGTAGCATCTGGCCGCTATTGCCGCCGAGCCGCCCGCCTCGCTTGGCCAACACTTCGAGCAGCCCGACCTCGTTGGAGGGCGGCCATGTCGAGAGGAACTTGCCGAACGAGCGGTGCTGCTTCGCCACGTCGAGCACGAAGTGCGCGTTGTCACGCACCGACATGATCTTCGCGCCGTTGCGGACGATGCGGGCGTCCATGGTCAGCTTATGCCAGAACTCGTCGGGCTCGGATAAAAGCCGCGCGGGCTCGAAGCCGAGAAAGGCGTCCTCGAAGGCCGGCCACTTCAATTCGATCACGCTCCACGCGAAGCCGGCCGAGAACACGCGTCTGGTCATTTCGGCGAGCACGCGGTCGTCGCGAAGCTTCGCGAGCGCCTTCGGATCGGGCTTGGGCGGCATGAGGCGGGCGAGGGCTTCGGCGCCGCCTTTGCGCGTCTCGGCCCGGGTGCGGATGGTTTTGAACGGCGTCAAGCCTATGGCCCTCTTCAGAAGCGGAAGACTAGGCGCGGCGGTTTTGGCGCGCAATCGGACTCGCGCATGGCGTCGGTCACCTGAAATTTGTCTTGGTCCTGAGGCCAAGACTTCCTAGCTTGCCGCCTATCCCTCGCGCCGCGCCGCCCAAGCGGCCGCGAGGCTAACCGTCCTCCAACCTGGAGAGCCCCGTGATCCGCTTCTATTTCCACCCGACGCCCAATCCCGCCAAGGTCGCGCTGCTGCTCGAGGAGCTCGGCATGCCTTACGAACTCATGCCCGTCGACACGGCCAAAGGCGAGCAGCACGCGGGCGCCTTCCGCGCCATCAACCCGAACGGCAAGGTCCCGGCGATCGTCGACACGGAAGGGCCGGGCGGGCGCGAGGCTCGGGTGTTCGATTCGAGCGCAATCCTGCTCTATCTCGCCGAGAAGGCTGGCCGGTTCGTCGGTTCTCCCGCGGATCGCCCGGAGCTTTTGTCGTGGCTCTTCTTCATCGCCAGCGGCATCGGTCCGTTCTCCGGTCAGGCGGTGCATTTCCAGCACGCGGCGCCTGAAAAGATTCCCTATGCGGTGAACCGGTATCGGCGCGAGATCGAGCGGCACTATCGGGTTCTGGACCGCCACCTCGCCGGCCGTGACTTTATCGTCGGGGACTATTCGATCGCCGACATGTCGGTCTGGGGCTGGCTCGGCCGCGCCGCGAGGGTTCTGCCCGGCGCGGACGACCCGCTGGCCGATTTTCCGAACCTCAAGCGCCTGTACGAAAAGATTGACGCGCGCCCGGCAGCGGCGCGGGCCAAAGCGGTCGGAAAGGATCATGCCTTCAAGAGAGAAGTGGACGAGCAGACGAAGCGGGCGATGTTCCCATCGAATTACCCGGAGATCGCTATGTGACTCAGTAGATGAGAGTTCCGACGTAGCTCAGGGGCCGCCAGGATCTGTTCGCCTCGGGGTCGCCGTCGAACACGATCTGATCCGCCCATTTGTGCGCGGCCTCTCGCTGCTCGGCGGTCTTCACGGTCCAGACCATGATCGGCGCGTCAGTGAATTGCTTGACCAGGAACGGGATCTTGTGCGGCAGGTCGTCGACGTTGAAGGACAGGAAATCCGGGCGGGCGCGGTCGTAATGGTCGAAATCCGTCCAGTCGCGCTTCTGTTCGGCGGTTAGAAAATCCCAGTCGGGATCGTCGTAGGAGCCCTGGGCGAGGAGGCCGATCGGGCAAGGTCCCGGGCGTGCGTGCGGGCGGCGGAGCCGCAGATAGGCGGCGAGATCGGGATCGAAGCTTTTGAACGCGAGCGGGCCGTCGTAAGTCGCGGCAAGCGCAGCGGCGCGGTCGGCGACGCGCCAGTCGCCGTCGAACCGGCTCTTGAGCTCGCAGATGATCGGCGTCCGGCCGGCGACCGTCTCGAGAAACGCCGTGAAGGCCGGAGGCGGCTCGGCCGAGCCCTTGATGCGGAGCTTGGCGATTTCCGCCGCGCTTAAGGAGGAAAGGGGACCGGCCGCGTCGATCAGACGATCAAGTGTTTCGTCATGAAAAACAATGGCTTCGCCGTCGACGCTCAACTGGATGTCGCATTCGATCCCGAAGCCACCGGCGATCGCCGCTTCCGCCGCGCTGAGCGTGTTTTCGATCACGCCATTCGCGCTGTCGTGCAAGCCGCGATGGGCGATCGGACGCTCGATCAGCCAGGATGGCGCGTTGACCGGATTAAGCCTCGATCTCGAACATGGCTTCGACCTCGGCCAGCGCGTTGAGGGGCAGATGCGCGACGCCAACCGTGGTTCGGGCATGACGGCCCTGATCGCCGAACAGTTCGGCGACGAAATTGGATGCGCCGTTCATCGCTTGGGGCAGGGCGTCAGAGCTCAATTCGACGTTGAAGAACCCGCCGAGCCGCACGACCTGCTTCACCTTGTCGAGATCGCCGAGCGCCGCCTGCGCCTGGGCGAGCACGTTGATGACGCAGAGCCTCGCCGCCTCGCGCGCGGCATCGACCTCGGAATCGGCCGAGAGCTTGCCCTGGTGGCGCTCGCTGAGCTTTCCGTCTTCTCCGAACGGCAGCTGGCCGGAGACGAAGAGTAGCGGGCCGGCGCGGACGAACCCGACGTAATTCGCGACCGGCGCCGCGGGTTTGGGCAAAACGACGCCCATCTCTTTCAGACGCTTGGCGGTCTTGCTCATGGCGGCGCGGAACTCCTCGGCTTGCGCGCCCCGTGATCGCGCACGGGCGAAGCTGTCGACGGACGGCCATCGCCTATGTCGCCTTTCCCGTGAAGGCAAGCTTGTTTTTGCCTTGTTGGGCGCTTAGGTTTGGGCCAAAGAGAGGATGCGCTGACGGCTTTATGACCGGGCGGCGAGCAATGGGATGACGGCCATGGGTAGCTTTAGCATTTGGCACTGGATGTTGTTCGGCGCGGTTGCGCTGCTGCTGTTCGGCGGCAAGGGCAAGATTTCCGACCTGATGGGCGATGTCGCCAAGGGCGTGAAATCGTTCAAGAAGGGTCTAGCCGACGACGATGAGCCGACGACGGCGTCCCCCGTCGCGCCCCGGCCGCTCGAGAGCCGGGTCAGCGTCGACGCGAACGACGTTCACAAGGTCAGCTGACCTCCCTTAAGCGAAACGTCCGCCGACAGGAATGGCGGCGGCCCGTGTTGACGCCGGTGGGAGCCCGCCCGGTTAGCCATGTTCGATCTTGACATCAGCAAGATGATCATTGTCGGGATCGTCGCCTTGGCGGTCATCCCGCCGAAGGATCTGCCGCGCGTGATGCGCACCGTCGGCCAGACGATCGGCAAGATGCGGCGGATGGCGTCGGAGTTCCAGGGCCAGTTCATGGAAGCCATGCGCGAGGTCGAGCGCGAGGCCGACCTCGAAAGCGTGAAGAAGGAATTCCAGGCGATCAACGACCAGGCGAAGATCGACACCAGTTTCGATCCCGTCGGCCTGATGCGCGAAGACATGACGAAGGCCGTCGAGACCTCGGCGAGCGTCTCCGAAGCCGTTGCTTCCGATGCGGCTATCCCCGAGATTGGCAAGTCTGAGATTGGCAAGTCTGAGATCGACGAGCCGGAGATTGCTCTGAGCGCTCCCGAGCCCGCCGCAGCGCCCGCTCCGGTCGACAAGGAGGCAGAGCCCGAGGCGCCCGCCGCCCAGAGAAGCGCGGCGGAATGAGCCAAGAGGACATCGACGCCACCAAGGCGCCGTTGATGGACCATCTGATCGAGCTTAGGGCTCGCATCATCAGATCGCTCTACGCGTTTCTCGCGGCCTTCTTCGTCTGCTTCTACTTTTCCCGCCACATCTACAACGTGCTGACCTACCCTTACGTGCGGGTGGTGGGCGCGGAAAAGGCGACGCTGATCGCCACCCATTTCCTCGAGCAGTTCTACACCAACATCCGGCTCAGCATGTTCGGGGCGGCGGTCATCGCCTTTCCGGTCATCGCCATTCAGATCTACAAGTTTATCGCCCCAGGCCTTTACCGCAACGAGCGGATGGCGTTTCGGCCCTACCTGATCGCGACGCCGATCTTCTTCCTGATGGGCGCGCTGCTTGTCTATTTCGTGGTCATGCCGCTCCTGATCCGCTTTTCGGTGTCGCTTGCAGCAGGTCAATGTTCCGGGCGAGGCGACGATCGAGCTCTTGCCCAAGGTGAGCGAATATCTGTCGCTGATCATGACGCTCATCTTCGCCTTCGGCATCGCCTTCCAGCTGCCCGTCATCCTGACCCTTCTTGGCCATGTCGGCATTGTCGACTCCGCCTATCTTGTCCGCATGCGGCGCTATGCGATCGTGGCGGTGGTCGGGATCGCCGCGATCCTCACCCCGCCTGACCTCATCAGCATGACCTCGCTCGCCCTGCCGATGATCCTGCTCTACGAGGGCTCGGTGATCGCGGTTAAGATGGTCGAGAAGCGGCGAGCGCAGGCGCAGCAGCGCGCGGCGAACAGTCCCGCGACATAGAGCCGACCGCGTCTCAAGTGGTGTGGAGCGAGGCCAGGTTGAGGTGCTGCTCGACGCGCCTCACGCGCGCCTAAAGCTCGCTGATGATCACGCCGTGGCCGATAACGGACGTGTGGTAGTCGATCACCGCGCGGCGCAGCCCGACGATCTGTTCGCTAAGCTCCTTACGGGTGGTCAGGAAATCGGCGGCGGCGTCGGCTCGCAACGAGTGCACGTCCGAGGCAATATCGGCTCGCAACGAGGCTAAATCCGCCTTTGTCGCCATTTCCGACCGGATATCGCCGAGTTCGGCGCGCATCTGGCGCAACAGCTCAAGGATCAGGCTCGCGGGCTCTTCAGGCGTCGCGTGATCTTATCACTATCTCCGAACGGCGTGAGCCTCCCCTCAAGCCCGCCCGTGGAAGTAGGAGCGCCGATGATGGCGAACCCGCGGAGGCGCCGGCGGCGACATGCCGACATAGACCACCACGACCTTGGAATAGACCGGAGGATCGTGGGGAACGTGCGAGGCGTCCCCGAGCAGCAATTGCAGCGTATGGCGGCCCCTCGGCAAGGTGACGGTCGCTTCGGTTTGGCCGGCCCCGAAATGCAAGTGGTTTTCGTCGTTCGGAATCGGCTTATCCAGGGGCGGCAGCTCCGTGTCGATAAGCAGGTGGTGATGTCCGGAATTCGGCTTGTCCACACCGGCGGGAGCAACGCCCATCTTTTCAAGGCCGAAGCGAACTGTGAATGTGGTCGGCACGTAAGAGCCGTTATCGGGAGAAACGATATAAACGCGCGCGCCCGGAGGCGAGGGGTGGCGCGTTCCTGGCGGCGAGGCTTGTGCCGCTGGAGCCGGGGCAGGTGTGGATTCTACGACCGTCACGTGAATCTTGTCGGAATAGATCGGCGGCGTGTGGGGAATATGGTCGGCGTCGCCGAGCAGCAATTGCAGCGTATGCGGCCCGGGCGACAAGGTGAGTTCAGTTTCCGTCTGGCCGCCGCCGAAATGGAGATGGTTCTCATCATTGGGGATCGGCTTGTCGAGCGGCGGGAGGTCCGTATCGACCAGGAGATGATGGTGCCCAGAGTTGGGCCGCTTCGTGCCCGCCGGCGCGACGCCCATGCCATGCAGGCCGAAATGGATCGTCGTCTTTGGCCCGATGACGGCGCCGTCCTTGAGGTCGATGAATTCAACCTTGGCGCCCGGTGGGGATGGCGTGGGTCCTCCCTGAGCGGTGGCTTGTGAAAAGGCGGGGCCAGCGAAAAGAAAGGCCGCCATGACCGCGATCGTCGCCCAAGCCGTTCGCCTCATCGTCGATCTCCAATGATTTTGGCGCGTTACCCCGTGATTTACCCTTGGGCCGCCAGCAATGTCGTTGTCTTTCGCGGGCCCGGCTTTCGAGCCGAGCCTCACAACGATTTGTTATCGCGATCGAGGAGATTGTAAAGCTCTCAAGGTCCGGGGTTCGAATCGCGAAGCTTTTTTCTCGAGTTCTTGTTAGGGCTTTGGCGAGTTGATAATTCTCGGAAAGAAGACGCGCCAAGGGGTTACAAGGCGCATGGTCCGGAGATCGCACATCCCGCAGCATTGGTCAGGAGATCGGTTGTGGAACGCCGCCGCAGGGCTGGCGGGCGCCGCGTTCGCGCTCTGCGTCGGCATGTCGACATGCGCCGCCGATTCCGGTGAAGCGCGATTGCCCGGGGAGACGTTTCGCGACTGCCCGGATTGCGTCGAGCTCGTCGTCGTCCCGGCCGGTGATTTTCAAATGGGCTCCAACGCCAAGCCGGCCGAAGCGCCGCTCCACAAAGTGGCCATCAAGAAAGACTTCGCCATCGGCCGCCGTGAGGTGACCTTCGCGGAATGGGATAAGTGCGTGGCGGCGGGGGGGTGCAAATACTCTCCCCCTGACCCGACTTGGGGGCGCGGCGATGAACCCGTAACCAACGTCAGCTGGGACGACGCCAAGGTATTCATCGGTTGGCTGGCCAAGACGACAGGAAAGCCCTACCGGCTGCCGACCGAAGCGGAATGGGAATATGCCGCGCGTGGCGGCTCAACCCTGCAATATTGGTGGGGTAAGACCGTTGGGACTGGACGCGCCCAATGCGCCGATTGCGGGGTGGGCGACGCCGGCAAACCGGTGGTCGTAGGCTCGTTCCGCCCGAACGCCTTTGGGCTCTACGACACGTCCGGCAACGCCGCCGAATGGGTCGAAGACTGCTGGAACCCCTCCTTTCGCGGCGCGCCGAGCGACGGGTCGGCCTGGATGAGCGGGGATTGCTCGCTTCACGTGCTCAGGGGCGGTTCGTTCGCCGACAAAGCCGCCGCGGTCCACTCGGCAGCGCGGTTTCGTTATGACGAAGACGTTCGCTATTATGCCAACGGCTTCAGGGTTGCGAGAGACGTGAATTGACGCATACAGGACATCATGGGAATGTCCTTTTCGCTCGTTCCTCCAGGGGATTTGGTGGGGAACGGCGAGGTTGGCCGATGGGCGTCCTTGCCAGGTTCGCGTTCTGTCTTGCGTTTTCGCTGGGGATCACGCTCGCGACGCAAAGCGGCGCGCTCGCCGAACGGCGGATCGCTCTGGTCATCGGCAACGGCAAATATGAGAACGCCGGCGTCCTTGCCAATCCGACCAACGACGCCGATGCGGTCGCCGACTCTGTTCATTAAAGCCGGGTTCGATTCCGTCGATCGCCGCCACGATTTGGGCGTCGTCGAGTTCAAGCGGGCGGTTCGGGAATTTGTCGATCGCGCAGCCAGCGCCGATGTCGCGGTCGTCTATTATTCCGGACATGGCTTGGAAATCGGAGGCGTAAACTACCTCATTCCGGTCGACGCCAAACTGACCAGCGTGCTCGACATGGACGATGAGGCGGTGTCGCTGGACCGGATTCTGGTCGCGGCGGGCCACGTCAAAAAGCTGAGCCTGATCATTCTGGATGCCTGCCGGGAGAATCCGTTTCATCCCGCGGCGGACGATGCGCGCGTGACCCGGGGCGTCTCGATGGGCCTCGCCGGCGTCGGCCCGACGGTCGCCGACACGCTGATCGCGTTTGCGGCCAAGGCGGGCTCGGTCTCGTATGACGGCGACGGACGCAACAGCCCGTTCACGACCGCGCTCGTCAAATACATCACCCAGCCGGGCCTCGATATCCGCCTTGCGCTCGGCAAGGTGCGCGATGACGTGCTGCGCGCGACCAACCATCGTCAGGAGCCTTACGTCTACGGCTCGCTGGGCGGCGACAATGTCGCGCTGGTGCCAGCGCCTGTCCCGGCAGCGCCGAGCGTCGCCGCTGTCCCCCCGGCGGCGACGAGCCCGGCCGCCCCGCCGCCTGCGAATGCCGATGCCGACGAGGCTTCGGACTATCGGACCACGGAGCGGTTTGCGTCGCTTGACGGATGGCGCGCCTTCCTTGCCATCCATCCGGACGGCGCTTATGCGCGACGCGCTCAAGCGGAGGTCGACAAGCTCCTCGCCCGGCAGAAATTGGAGACGGCAAAGACGGAAACGGCCCCGCTGGTGACGGCGAGGACGGAAGTCGCGCCGCCGCTTTCGCCCGACGCGCTCTGCGAGCGCGACGAGGATCGCCTGGTTCATCTGCGCGCCAATCCCACCAACGAGGAGGCCTCGCGTTTCGCGGGCGAACTGAGTTGCGAGAAGTTGCGGCCCCAACTTTCGCGTCTGATGGAAAGCCTTGGCTTCGCGATGCCGGCGCCAATTCCGCAAACGCCCCTGACTTCGCCGCCTGCGGCGCAGCCAACGGTAGCTGAGCGGAAGCCCGCCACCGACTGCGCCTCCGAGCAGGACGCGCTTGACCGCGTGCGGGCGAACCCTTCCATCGACGCAGCCCAGGCGTTCTGGCGCGGCCTCCAATGTGAGCGCCTGCGCCCCCAGGCGCGCATGCTCATGGAGAGCCTCGATATCGTCGCCGAGGACCCAAGCCCGCATCCTGTGCTGGGAGTTGCGTCGACCGCGCCGTCTTCGAAGGCGAATGACACACGCGCGGTCGTAGCGCCCGGCGATAGCGTCGCGGCGGACCCCGCCGCCTGCGACCGGGAGAAGCAGGAGCTCGACCGCCTCCGAGCCAATCCGGACCGGAAAGACGCGGAACGCTTCGCTCGGGGCATGACCTGCGCCGCGCTGAGGCCACAGGCCGCGAGGCTTCTGGACAGCCTGAACGACTGACGGCTTGACCAGACGTCCGACGACCGCGCGGCCCATGCCATCCGGCGGTTGAGCTTGCCCTCCGCCATCTGCTAGGGCTGCCTCATCTCCGCGTCTTCCTCTCCAAAGCCTTCAGCGACTGGCCGCTGTGGCGATTGCCTTTTTCGAGGCTAGATCATGCACGATATCCGAGCGATCCGCGAGAATCCTGAAGCTTTCGACAAAGGCTTGGAGCGCCGTGGCCTGACCCCACGCGCGGAATTGCTGATTGCGCTGGACGAAAAGCGCCGCGCGGCGATCCTCGCGCTCCAGAGCGCCCAGGAACGGCGCAACGCCGTTTCCAAGCAGATCGGCGTCGCGATGGCGCGCAAGGATAGCGTCGCGGCGGACGATTTTCGCGCCGAAGTCGCCGGGCTCAAGGCGACAATGCCGGAGCTGGAGGCGGCCGAGCGGGAGGCCGAAAAGGCCCTCAACGATCAGCTGGCGGCGATCCCTAACCTGCCGCTCGCCGATACGCCGGACGGCAAGGATGAGAACGACAATGTCGAGCTTCGCCAACACGGTAGCCTGCCGACGTTCCCAGAGGGCTTCAAGCCCAGGGAGCATTTCGAGATCGGCGAGGCGCTGGGCCTCATGGATTTCGACGCCGCCGCCAAAATGTCAGGCGCCCGCTTCGTCGTACTGAAGGGGGCGCTGGCCCGACTCGAGCGCGCGCTCGAGCAATTCATGCTCGACCTGCACACGAGCGAACACGGCTATGTCGAGGTCTCGCCGCCGGTTTTGGTGCGCGACGCGGCGATGTTCGGCACCGCGCAATTGCCGAAGTTCGAGGACGATCAGTTTGCCGTCTATCAAGGCAAAGCTGGCACTCCAGAGATGCGAGCCGCCGAGATTGAGGATGATCGCGCGATATTTGACTATGGCGTCGCGGAGAGCGTCGACAGGCTTGAGGTTGACGATAGGAGTTCTCCATTTGAGGGCGCAATAAGCAATCTACAGCCTCACTCCTGGCTCATTCCCACCGCCGAAGTGCCGCTGACCAATCTCGTGCGCGAGAGCACCGTCGGCGAGAAAACGCTGCCGCTCCGTTTCACCGCGGGGACATTGTCCTTCCGCGCCGAGGCTGGCGCGGCGGGACGCGACACGCGCGGCATGATCCGCCAGCATCAGTTCAAGAAGGTCGAGCTCGTTTCGATCACCACGCCTGAGCAGTCGCGCGACGAACACGAGCGCATGACGGCCTGCGCCGAGGAAGTCCTCAAGCGCCTCGGCCTGCATTTCCGCACCATGGCGCTCTGCGCGGGCGACATGGGCTTCGCGGCCCAGAAGACCTATGACATCGAAGTCTGGCTGCCGGGGCAGGGGCGATTTCGCGAGATCTCGTCCTGCTCGATCTGCGGCGACTTTCAGGCCCGGCGCATGAACGCCCGCACCAAAAGCGCCGACGCCAAGTCGACGCGCTTCGTGCATACACTCAATGGTTCAGGCGTTGCGGTCGGCCGAGCGCTGATCGCGGTTCTCGAAACCTACCAGCAGCCGGACGGCTCAGTCGCCGTCCCGGACGTCTTGCTGCCCTATATGGGCGGGCTCACCAGGATCGAGGCTGCCCGCTAGCAGCCATACACGGGCTGTTGGCCGATGTAGTTCCCGTAGGCGTCATAGATCGGCGCGTAGGACCTGCATCCGTATCCATAACCGCCGTACGCATAGGGCGCCGCGAGCAACGCACCCGCAGCCAATCCGCCAATGATAGCCGGGCCTGCCCAGCCTCCGCCGCCCCAGCCGCCGCCATGCCAGCCGCCGCCATGCCAGCCGCCTCCGTGCCAGCCGCCTCCGTGCCAGCCACCGCCGCCGCCATGCCAGCCGCCGCCGTGAAACCCACCACCATGGAAGCCACCGCCGTGGAAGCCGCCTCCGCCGACGTGCACGCCGGCGGCTGCGGATGGTTCAGTCGTGGCGACAAGGGATCCCATGAGGGCCAATGCGGCCAGGCCCGCTATGCTCGTTCTGGTTATGTTTCGCATCGGTGAAACTCCCAATCTTCCGGATCCAACGGCGCAAAGTGGAAAGAGTTCCCGTTATCGCAGGAGTCCGGGCGACGCCCGGAAACCCGGAACGACCGAGAGAAGCCTTCGTCGTGAGTTGATTATCGCCCGTCGTCCCAAACCAGTCTCAATGTCCTGGCGATCGAAACGTAGCAATATCCACTGTTCGCCGCTGTGAGCGCGATCACATGCCGGCCGCGCGCCCCTGCTCGCTGGGCGTCCGTGCCGCTAACCGGGCGATCGCGAGCCAAGCGGGCCCGCATTGTCCCGCCCTGGCGTCAAGCCGCAAGCGATCAGGTCACGCTCGAATGCGAGAATCTGCGCGTGTTAATTCTGCGAGGTCGCTCCGGCTGAACGTCAGCGATAAATCCCGGCGCCAACGCGCTCCGTCACGAGAATCGCTGCCTTGACCGGTTAATGCTCGCGACCACGATGAGCAGCATGAACAGGGCGTTGAGGAGCTCGGAGGGAACCTCAATCATTGTAGGGCGCCTCGCCTGCGCGAAAGCAGAAGACGAGGAATGCAATCGTCGTAATGGCGCTGCCGGCGCCGTAAAGAGCGAGAATGTCCAAGATCTTAGCCTCCGCACTTCGCAACCAACGGCCGTCAAATCTGACGACAGAATCACTCTACAACCTAAGATTGCGACTGGGCTCAGGTACAAGTCAAGCTACATATTTGTAGACAAGGATTTTCACCGTGGGCTGGTCAAGACCTCCTTATGGGGCGGGAATCACATTGAATTCATATTGAATTGCATGTGATCGAAATGGCGCTTGGAATCTGCCTGGTCAGACGAAGCGGATCCGAGCGTCCTCAAGCGGAATACCCGCGAGTTTCGTGCTCCATTCCTCGCCGGCAGCGACCGGAAGGGCGCGCGTGAGGGTTCCGGTGGTCACGATCTCGCCCGCGGCGAGCGGCGGGCTCTCGGGGTCCCGCGCCAGCGTCTCGGCGAGATGGCGCAGAGCGAACAGGGGTCCGTCGAGGACATTGGCCGCGACGCCGTGATCGACATGGGCTCCGTTGCGGAAGAGATCGATCTCGAGGCGGGAAAGCTCGCGCGTCCACGCCTCCCGGCGTGACGCCGCCGGATGACGCGGTCCGACAAAAAGCCGGCCATGAAGGCCGTAGCCGGCGACGGTGTCCGACGCCTGGAAGGACCAGTTCGGGAAGATCGACTGCACGATCTCAAAGCCATGGGCGATCCAGTCGATGCAGCGGATGAGCGCCTGCTCGTCCATGCCGGGCTCAGGCGGGGCCGCAAGGCCGAACATGATCTCCGGCTCGATGCGGGGCTCGGCGAGGCCGCTCAGCGAAACCACAAGCGGGGAGTTGGCGCGCAAGTCCTGGACCGTGCGGTCGTAGACATAGCCCCAGATCGGCGCGTAGACGCCGTACTCCTCCCAGATGGTCCGGTTGGTGAAACCGATCTTGCGGCCGATGGAAAGCTCTCCGCGCGCTTCTCTCTCTGCGCGGACCGCTGCCGTAACGCTATAAGCATCCTTCAGTCCAAAATCTGGATAGACTTTGGAGAAAGGATCAAGCTGGCGGCCGGTCCCGAGAACTTCGAGCACGTCCTTGGCGATGTCCTGAAGATTCATGTGGCCCATCGTCCTCCCTTGTCTTGGTGACGATAGCTTACCGTCCGGGCTCCCTTATCACGATTAGGATAGCGAAGTTTGTCCGCCATACCGTCGCCAATCAAGCCTTGTTGACACTCGGCGAACACAGTCTTGGTGTAATGGAACTTCAGAGGCCTCCCGGCTGTTCCCTCCCGGTAGCATATCGAGACGGAGTTCCGGGAATGAGAATCGCACAGATTTCACCACTGATCGAGAGCGTTCCCCCGAAGCTCTATGGCGGCACCGAGAGGATTGTTTCCTACTTGACCGAAGAACTCGTGCGGCAGGGCCATGAGGTGACGCTTTTTGCGAGCGGCGACTTCCGAGACAGCGGCGGAGCTCGTTTCGTGCGCTCCGACGGCGCTCCGCCTCGCGCAGGTGACCGACGCCACGCCCTACACTGTGATGCAACTCGAAAAGATCCGCCGGCGCGCCCGCGACTTCGACATCGCGCATTTTCACTCCGATTACTTTCACTTCCCGCTCGTCCGCAGTCTGGGAACGCCCTCGGTGACCACGCTGCATGGCCGGCTGGACCTTCCTTTCTACCGCATGCTGCTCGACGAATTCCCCGAGATGCCGCTCGTCTCCATCTCTGACGATCAGAGAAGGCTCCTGCGCGCGCAGTGGGTCGCGACTGTGCTGCACGGTCTTCCCAAAGATCTCTATTCGTTTTCGGCCGCGGGCGAGGGCGGGTATCTGGCGTTCCTCGGCCGGATCAGCCCGGAAAAGCGCCCGGACAGGGCGATCGAGATC
Source organism: uncultured Alphaproteobacteria bacterium (assembly GCA_963707355.1). Lineage (GTDB taxonomy): Bacteria > Pseudomonadota > Alphaproteobacteria > Rhizobiales > Beijerinckiaceae > Roseiarcus. The sequence continues at coordinate 68,518 of CAVPPX010000040.1, forward strand.
GCCAGGCGCGCAGGCGTTCCGCTCAAGATCGCGGCCAAGGTCGATAAGGTCGACCAGATTTATTTTGACGAGACGATCCGCCCGCTCATCAAAGGTCCAGGCGTCGAATATATCGGCGAAGTCAACGACAGCGAGAAGCAGGCTTTCCTCGGCGGCGCATCGGCGCTGTTGTTTCCAATCGATTGGCCCGAACCCTTTGGTCTCGTCCAGATCGAGGCGATGGCCTGCGGAACTCCGGTCGTCGCCTGGCGCCGCGGCTCAGTCCCGGAAGTGATCGATGAGGGCGTCAGCGGCTTCATGGTCGAGGACATCGACCAGGCGGTCGACGCCGTCCACAACGCCCGTTCCCTCAGCCGTCAAGCGGTGCGCGAGCGCTTCGAGCAGAGGTTCACGATTGAGCGCGTAGCCCACGACTATGTGCGCGTATATTGTTCGCTCGCGGCCGAACCTGTCTTGCGCGCCGCCGGCGGGGCGCGGCGCAGCGTCGAACCGCGGCTCGTCCGGGCGCCTCTTGGGCCCGCAATCACTGCACATCAGCCGCCTTTGCGCGCGGCCGGACATAAGGAACAGGGAATGACGGTTTGACAGCAACGAACCTCGAGCAGCCGAGCCTCGCTCGAGGACTTCAAGGCAGAAGCGGTCCCAAATCCTTTTTATATCTCAACCACGACCTCCATACTGGAGCGTCGCCCCCGAACCCTGAAGCACAACGATACATTCGCCGTGTTCGACCATTACGGCGACGTCTCCTCTCGGGCCGGCAGTGCGGAGGGCGTCTTTCACAAGGACACGCGTTTCCTCTCCGATCTGCGCGTTCTGGTCGACGGACAGCGGCCGCTCCTGCTCAGCTCCAATGTCGAGGACGACAATGTCGTGCTGACAGCGGATCTGACCAACCCCGATCTTTTCGCGGGCGGCGAACTCAAGCTGCCGCGAGATACGATCCAGATTGTCCGCTCGAAATTTCTCTGGGCCGGCGCGAGTTATGAGCGGCTGGGCGTTCGCAGCTTCGGCGCCGGGGCGCAAGTCTTCGAGTTCATGTTCCACTTCGCGGCGGACTTCGCCGATATCTTCGAGCTTCGCGGCCATAGTCGGAAACGTCGAGGCAAGATCGAAGCCCGGGTCGACGAGAGCGGCGTCGTCTTCTTGTACCACGGTCTCGACGAAATCATTCGCCGCTCCACCATCCGGTTTGATCCGGCGCCGGAGAAGATCGACGACAGCAGCGCTCGCTTCCTCATCGAACTTGGCCCCCGCGAGCACAGCTCCCTGTTCATGACGGTCGAGTGTGAAGAGAGCACGCCCCAGCAGAGGCCGATCCGGCAATTCTTCACCGGTTTGCGCGACTCCCGTCGCGCTTTGCGTGCGCTGTCGGCTCGCGCCGCTTCGATCGAGACGTCCAACGACATTTTCAACGAAGTGCTGTGCCGGTCAGTCGCCGACCTCTACATGCTGATGACCGATAAGCCGCAAGGCGCCATCCCTTACGCCGGCATCCCCTGGTACTCGACGGCGTTCGGCCGCGACGCGATCATCACCGCGACCGAAATGCTGTGGATGGATCCGTCGGTCGCGACTGGCGTGCTGCGGTTCCTCGCTGCGACCCAGGCCAAGGAGAAAAAAAAGGACGCGGAGGCTGAGCCCGGAAAAATCGTGCACGAGATACGCTCGGGCGAAATGGCGCGCCTCGGCGAGGTGCCGTTCGCCTTTTACTACGGCTCGGTGGACAGCACGCCGTTGTTCGTCATTCTTGCTGGCCTCTATTTCGAGCGCACGAGCGATCTCGCCACGGTTTCGGACTTGTGGCCGAACATCGAGGCCGCGCTCAACTGGATCGACACTTACGGCGACAGGGACGGGGACGGATTCGTCGAATATCAGGGCGGCGAGACTGGGCTCACCAACCAGGGGTGGAAGGATTCCGCCGATTCGATCTTTCACGCCGACGGCAGCGACCCGGTGGGCCCGATCGCGCTCTGTGAGGTGCAGGGTTACGTCTACGCTGCGAAGCGCCTCGGAGCGAAGATCGCTGGCGCCAAAGGCCTCGCCAAACGCGCGGCCGAGCTTGAACGCGCCGCCGAAGATCTCAGAATTCGCTTCGAAGAGGCGTTCTGGTGCGACGACATCGGGACCTACGCGCTCGCCCTCGATGGCCGGAAGCGCCCTTGCAGGGTCCGCTCGTCCAATGCCGGTCAGTTGTTGTTCACCGGCATCGTCTCGAAGGAAAGAGCGGCGGCGGTCGCCGAGCAGCTGTTGGGCCCGAACTTCTTCACCGGCTGGGGGATCAGGACGATCGCCTCGTCCGAAGCGCGGTACAACCCGATGTCCTACCACAACGGCTCGGTCTGGCCGCACGACAACGCGCTGATCGGCCTCGGCTTCGCCCGCTATGGATTGAGACACGAAGCTCAGCGGCTCCTGGCGGGTCTCTATAACACTTCGCGCTACATGGACTTGCGCCGGCCTCCGGAATTGTTCTGCGGCTTCAGGCGCACCCCCGGCAAAGGGCCAACACTCTATCCGGTGGCCTGCTCACCGCAGGCCTGGGCGAGCGCTGCGCCGCTGGCGCTGTTGCAGGCTTGCCTGGGCCTCGAATTCGATTTCCAGGCGGAGCAGATCTGCTTTCATCGCCCGACGTTGCCGGACTTTCTGGATCGGGTCGTCATTCGCTCGCTCGGCATTGGCGAAGCCCGCGTCGATATCCTCCTGCAGCGCCACGCTTCCGATGTGTCCGTCAACGTTCTGCGCAGGGTCGGGAGCGCCGAGGTGCTGGTCAAGCAATAGCCGGGCAAGCGCCGCGTGCGGCCAGTTTTGCGAAAAAAGACGGGCCGGGGGCTGGCGCTGGCGCTTGCGCTGCTCCTGGCGCCTTCGCTCAGAGCGGCCGAGCCGCAGCCGCGGATAACCGGCGACGTGCAAATCCATGATCCGTCCGTGATCGAAATCGGCGGGAAATTCGTCGCTCTTGGCACCGGACAGCAGGGGCCTTCGCACGGCGCGATCCGCGCGAAAACCTCTCCGGACGGGATCAGATGGACGGACGCGGGCCTGATCGGCCAAGGTCCGCCGGCGTGGGCGCGAGCCGCGCTCGGCTTCAAGCCGTCCAATGTCTGGGCGCCCTCGATCAGCCGGCGCGGCAGCACGGTCTCTCTTTATTATTGCTTGTCGAGCTTCGGGCACAACACGAGCGCGATCGGCCTCATGACCAACACAGCCTTCGATCCGCTCAAGCCCGGCGAGGGCTGGCAGGATCAGGGTCTCGTCCTGATGTCGAAGGATGGCGACGATTTCAACGCCATCGACCCGTTTCGCATCGATACGTCAGATGGGCGCGCCTATCTCGCCTTTGGCTCCTTCTGGTCCGGGATCAAGCTCAGCGAACTCAACCCGGAAACCGGCAAGCTCATCCCCGCGGATGCGCCGCGCATCCCACTCGCCAGCCGCCACGGAGGCGCGATCGAGGCCGCGTCCGTCATCGAGCATGACGGCAAGTTCACCCTCTTCGTCAGCTTCGACCAATGCTGCAAGGGCGTCGCCTCGACCTACAACATCCGCGTCGGCCGCGCCGACCGGATCGAGGGCCCATACCGAGACGAGGACGGCAAAGCGATGCTGGAGGGCGGAGGTTCGCTCATGCTGGCCACGACCGGCCGCTTCATCGGCCCTGGCGGCCAGGAGGCGGTGAAAACCTCCGAGGGCGATCGGCTCGCCTATCATTATTACGATGGCGACGGCGCCGGCGCGTCCAAGCTTCAGTTTTCGCCCATCATCTGGAGCGCGGACGGCTGGCCGGAGCTGGGCCCGCTGCCGCAATAGCGCCTGAAGGCGGCCCGCCTCCCCCTCTTTTCCGCAGAACCCGCTCGCCTCGACGCACGCCCCGTGCGAAAACTGGCCCCATGCGAATCCTCCTCACCAATGACGACGGCATCCACGCGGCCGGGCTCAAGCTGCTCGAATTGATCGCGGGCGAGCTGTCGGACGACGTGACCGTGGTCGCGCCCGAAAACGACCAGTCCGGCGTCGCCCATTCGCTGTCCCTTAGCGACCCGCTGCGCTTGCGCGAAATCGGACCTCGCCATTTCGCCTTGAAAGGCACCCCGACCGACTGCGTCATCATGGGGGTGAGGAAAATCATGGCTGACGCTCCGCCCGACCTCGTCCTTTCAGGCGTCAACCGCGGCCAGAACGTCGCCGAGGACGTGACCTACTCGGGCACCATCGCCGGCGCGATGGAGGGGGCGCTCTAGGGATTCCCTCGATCGCCCTGTCGCAGGCCTATGGCGGCCCGGTCGGACGGCCGAAGATCGAATGGGAGGCGACGGAAACGCATGCCGCGCCGGTCATTCGCACGATTCTGGCCGCGGGGATCGCTCCGGGCGGCCTCGTCAACGTGAACTTTCCCGCTTGCTCGGCGTCCGAGGTGGAAGGCATCGAGCTCACCCGCCAGGGCCGGCGCAACACCGAATTGATGCGGGTCGAGGAGCGGCGCGACGGCCGCGGCTTTCCCTATTTCTGGCTCATGTTCCAGCGCGGCGCTTACGAGCAGGCGGAGGGAACCGACCTTGCCGCGCTCGCGGCCAAGAAGATTTCGATCACCCCGCTCAGGCTCGACCTCACCGATCATGATTCGCGTTTGCGATTTGAGGAGGCTTTTGCAAAACGTTGACGCAAAGGAAACGACATCGGCGGCATAACACCCGTCATGACCGTGGCCGAATCAGAAGAACGCGCCCAGTTCACGCTCGCCATGCGGGCGCGGGGCATCAACGACCTCGGCCTCTTGCGGGCGCTCGAGCGCGCGCCCCGCGCCCTCTTCATGCCGCCGCGGTTCGCCGACATTGCCGGCCGCGACATCGCGCTGCCGATCGGCTGCGGACAGACCTCGCCGCCGCCTTCCATCGTCGCCGCAATGGTCGCCGCGCTCGAACTTAAGCCCGAGCACCGTGTTTGCGAAATTGGAACCGGAACAGGGTATTGCGCCGCGCTGTTGGCCCAGCTCGCGAACACGGTCGTGTCGCTCGAACGATTCCAGACGCTGGCTTTGGAGGCGGCTGCGAGGATCAAGGCCTTCGGGCTCGCCAATGTTGCGGTGGTCTGGGCGGACGGCTTCGAGCGACACATCTCGGGGGAGCGCTTCGATCGGGTCGTCGTCCACGGCCTCATCGAGCCGCCGGCCGAAGCGTTTCGCCGTCTGGTCCGTCCAGGCGGGATCCTGGTTGCGGTCGTCGACGGCCCGGAGCGGGCCGAGCAGCACATTGTCAGATTGACCGACACGACGAGCGTGGCGGGCGGGGCTCATGACCTGGGTCCGGCGCGCGGGATGAGGCCGCTCGAGCACGGGCTGGCGCGGGCGCTTTAATCTAGCGGCGCTGCATTTTGGTTTCCTCACACCTCGTCCAGAGAAGCTCCGAAGGCGCGTCTCAAAGGACGAGGCCGGGTGGGAAAGCGGTGGATCCAATTGCGACGCGTTGTAGCCGCAAGGCGCATATCGGCGCACGAATTTCGACATAATCGTCAACCGGCGATTCATCTTAAACCTTCCCTTAACTCGATCGGCGCAAACTGCATTTGTATCGTGTCGCGTGGGCGTGGGTGGAAGCCGATGAGTGATTGCGTTGCGGGGGTAAAAGGACGTGCGTTTCCGCGTCTCGCGATGGCCGGGCTCGGCCTGATTTTCCTGTCGGGATGTTCGTCCGACGTCACCCGCTTTTCCCAAAGCGACAGTCCGTTCACCAATCCTTTCGCCAGCAATACGACTCACGCCGCGCCGACCTCGGGAGTGACCACGTCGCCGCTCGCACAGGCCGCGTCCGCCGCGTCCGCGACGCGCACCGCTTCGCTCTCGAAGCCCCAGGCGGTGGGTGGATCGGCCGCGGGTTGGACCGCCGCCGGCGGTTCGCCGATCGTCGTCGCAGATGGCGAAACGTTGGACACAATTTCGGGCCGCTACGGCGTGCCCACTTCCGCGCTTCTCGCCGCCAACGGCTTTTCGAGCGCCTCTGAGGTGAAGGGCGGGACGCACCTTGTGGTGCCGGTCTATCACGCCGACGGCCGCGCGGTCGCCAGCACTGAAAAGGAAAAGGCCGGAAAGAAACACGACACGGACGTCGCCGACGCTGACCTCTCCAAGTCTGCCAGGAAGGCGAAAGACAAAGAGAAAGAGAAGACCGCCAAAGCCGACAAGGCCGAGAAGGAGACGGAAAAGTCTGCGTCGAAGGACTTGAAGGAGTCCAAGGGCGCCGCGGTTGCCGAGGCCGAGCCGTCCAAATCCTCAGAGGTGAAAAAACCGGCGATCGACAAGATGCCGACGGGCAACCTCGAATCGGGCGCGGCGCAATCGAAGACCGCGCTGACCGGCGCGCAAGCCGACGCCGCCGGCACGGAACCGGAATTCCGCTGGCCCGCGCGCGGCCGCATCATTCAGGGATTCAAATCGGGCGGCAACGACGGCATCAACATCTCAGTTCCCGCCGGCACGTCGGTTCGGGCGGCCGAGAGCGGCACCGTCGTCTATTCGGGCGACGGCCTCAAGGGCTACGGCAACCTCGTCCTCATCAAGCACCCGAACGGCTTCGTCTCGGCTTACGGCAACAATGGCGAACTCGACGTGAAGCGGGGCGAACAGGTCAAGCGCGGGCAGGTGATCGCCAAGTCCGGCGACACCGGCAACGTCAATTCGCCGCAGCTTCACTTCGAATTGCGCAAGGGATCGACGCCGGTCGACCCGACGAGCTATCTCGCCGGGCTCTAAGCCCAGGCCAAGAGTGGCGAGGTCCGGCCCTCCACCGGACCTCCATCGGCCGACCTCCGAGGAACCCCGACACACGTTTAATCCTTTGAGCGGCCAATGAGGGCGGCGGGTCCAAAGACAGGCCCGCCGCCCTTGATTTTTTGATCGCCCATCTCGATCGTCTCGTTAGTCGCCAGGCAAAATCGCGCGTAACGCGGCCGACAGCATAGGGATCTCTTCGGTCGCCGCCTTCCACAAGACATCATGATCAATGTCGAAATAGGCATGGATCAGCCTGTTTCGCATCGCGACGATCTCCCGCCAGGGAATCGAGGGAGCAGACACTCGCGACTCAAGACTCACCTTCGAAGCTGCTTCGCCAAAGATTTCTGCAGCGCGAACGAGAGCGAAACGGAGCATCACATTCGTTTCAAGCTCGGCTCGACTGCGGCCGGATACGAAGCCCTCGCACGCTTCGGCGGCTTCGATCATATGTCGAATACGAATCGCGTCGTCACGCCGCATATTGGATCGTGGCGGTCTGCAGGACCTCGTCGCGGAAGTGACGGCTGAGATCCTCCGCCGTTCGCAAATCGACCTTCCGCCCGTTCAGGAGAGATGACAGCTCGATTTCGATCTTCGCCATGCCGATCAGGCCCGGCTTGGCGTGGGGCTCGAATTCAACGAGCAGGTCGAGATCGCTGTCGGGCTTAGCTGTGCCCTTGAGCGTCGAGCCGAATACGGACAAAAGCCGAATACGGTGCTTCCGGCAGATCGAGGCCAAGGCCTCGCGGTCAGGGAACAACGCGTCTCGCATGACCTTTCCTTAAGCGAATATTTCACGCGGAAACAAGTCGCCCCAGCCACCTGCCCGGGCGCCCCCGCCCTCGATGGTCCAAAGAAAGGCCCGCCGCCCTTGATTTTGCGCTCGCAAGCGGAGAGGGAGAGCGATGCATGCCCGTCCCCTCGATGCGTTCGCCGCGACCCTCGTCTTCGCGCTTTGTGTCGTGTGGGGCTTCAATCAGGTCGTCGTCAAACTTGCGCTGCCGGATGTGGGGCCGATCGCCCAGACCGGCATCCGCTCGGGCGTCGGAGCTTTGTGCGTCATCGCCTACGCGCTGTGGAGCAAGCGCCGCGTCTTCGAGATCGACGGCACGGAGGCGGCGGGGGCGCTGGCCGGCGCGTTGTTCACAGCCGAATTCATCGCACTTTACGAATCGCTGCGCTTCACCACCGCCGCCCGCGCGACGGTGTTCATCTACGCGGCGCCTTTCTTTGTCGCCGTCGGCGCGGCGTTCCTGCTTCGAGATGAGCGGCTAAGGCCCATCCAGTGGGCCGGGCTGGCGTTCGCCTTTCTTGGCGTCGCTTGCGGCTTTCTTGGGCGGACGAAAGGCGGCAGCCTCGCGGGCGACGCGCTCGCGCTCCTGGCTGCGGCCCTCTGGGCGGCGACGACGATCGTCATCAAGGCGACGCCGCTGAGGCGCATCGATCCGATCAAGGTGCTGCTCTATCAGATCGGATTCGCTGCGCTCGTCGCGCCGCTTGTGGCGTACGCTTTCGGCGAAGCCTGGCCGACCCATCTGACGACGACCTCGGCCGCCGCCCTCATATGGCAAGGCGTCGTTGTCGCTGGCATCAGCTATGCGCTCTGGTTCTGGACGCTCACCCGCTACGCCGTGGCCGAGCTCTCGGCTTTCACCTTCATCACCCCGCTGGTCGGCGTGCTCGCGGGCTGGCTCGTGTTCGGCGAGACTGTGAGCTGGGGGTTTGCGCTGGCGATCGTGCTGGTCATCGCTGGGCTTGCGCTGGTCAACTGGCCGCGGGGCCGGCGCGTGGCGTGAGGCGGGCGACGATCCAAATCGTGACCGGCTAATCGCCGCCCAGCGTCGCGTCGAAGAACGCAATCGCCTCGTCGATCGCCGTCTTGTGTGTCGCGCCGCGTGGAACGACCGTGGGACATACCGGAACGGCCGCGTCCCCCGCAGGCGTGCATTCGGCAAGGAAGTCGTAATGGCCGACATGAGGCAGCGCCGTGAGTTTGACTCTGGGAATGAGCGCCGCGGCGACTTCGCCGTTGGTTACGGGCGGGGCGACCTTGTCGGTGTCGCCAAGCAGGATTTTCACCGGGACCCGCATGTCCTTGAGGCTTTCCGGAGCAAGGCTCTGTACGATGGCGGGGGCCATCACGAAGGCGGCTTTGACTCCGGCTATGCTCAGATCGTCCTTGGCGTGAGCGAGCGCCGCCGCGCCGGCGGGCTCGGCAAGGAACGCTTCGGCGTCGGAGCGCGAGAATTGAAACTCTCTCTGCGGCGCGCAGATCCCGTCTTCCGGATGGTCGTCGCAGAATTGCACAAAGCGGTCGAAATCCACACGTGCGCCGGCCTCGACGAGGGATGTAAACCCGCCGGCCGAGAAGCCGGCCGCGCCGAGCCGGTTGAGGTCGAGATGGGGGCCGAGCGACGAATCGCTTTTCACCCTGTCCAGCGCGACCGCGAGGTCGCCCGGCCGTTCCCAGGAGAGAACGGCGCCGGCGACCGTCATCGGGTCACGACCATTGTTGCCGGGATGGTCGACGGCGATCACGACATAGCCATGCCGCGCCAAAGCCGTTCCAAACCACGCCATGATCCGCGCCGTGCCGCCAAATCCGTGCGAAAGCAGGATCACCGGGCGCGGGCGGGCGTCCTCGAAGGCGGCGTCAGGCGCGGCGGAGCCGGGCGTGAAGAGGGGCTTCCCGGGAGGGCCGATGTCGAGCGGCGCCTCGACCGCGCCGGGCGCGGCCGGATACCAGACGGTGATTCGGAGTTCGTCGCTATGCGAGGCGTTGCGCAGCGCGGCTGACGCTTCGTGAGCGACGAGATGGCGCTCACCGACGGTCGCGGCCGCGGCGGGCATCGCCGCAAGCGCCGCCAACAGCA
>CAVPPX010000041.1:0-23985 GCA_963707355.1 uncultured Alphaproteobacteria bacterium
GGACTCGCGGTTGGATCGTGAGAGAATTCTCGCGCCTGGTCGGATTGCGGGGGCGACGCCCAGAGCGCTTCGACCCGCGACCAGATCTCGCCGACATCAGCTCATCGGTTCACCGCCGCGGTCGCCTCTAAGCTTCCACTATCATCTTCGTCTCGATCGGCCTGGATCATCTGCGGATGGCGACAGCCGTCACGGCCCGACGGCTTACGCCGAATTTCCGCGCGAGATGTCCATCCCCCGCGCTCACTGGCGGAGGCCATGTTCACGAACATTCGCCGCTGGACGGTCATGCCGAAGGGTGGCCATTTCGCCGCGATGGAGCAGCCTGAGGCCCTCGCGGAGGACGTGCGGGCGTTCTATCGCTCCCTGCCGGGATGAGCCTGCAAAATGAAAGCCCAGCGGCGCTGGGCGATGATTGGAGCTTGAGGCGCGCCGATCAAGCGGACGCCGAATTCATTGCCGCGATCTTCGCGTCTCCACGGCGCGCGGCGATGCCATACCTACCTTTGCTTTACACAGACACGGAGGTTCTGGAATGGATTCGGGACGTTGTCCTTCGGCGGAGTTCCGCAACGCTGGTGGTTTCGAGCAACGGTGAGACGGGTGGGTTCGCGTCGGTTCGGAACAGCTTTCTCGAGCACCTCTACGTTGCGCCACAGCTACAAGGCCAGGGATTGGGCGCGCTCTTGCTCGCGGCGGCCAAGGAAGAAAGCCCGCGCGGTCTACGCTTGCATGTCTTCCAAAGAAATCTATCCGCGCGTCGGTTCTACGAGCGCGCGATTTAGAGCTGCGTCGAACTCTGCGACGGCTCATCGAATGAGGAAGGGGAACCTGACGCCATCTATGAGTGGATAGGCTCTGGGCTGCCCGCTTGCGCGAGCCCATGAAGGTTTGAGCGCCAAACAAATCAGGTTGCAGCGTCCGCGTGCAAACCGCCTCGCTCGGCAAGGAGCCGCGCGATATGCGCGCGCAAGTCGGCGACGCCATCGCCGGTCCGGGACGAGTCAAGATCACCTCCGGATAGGCGGCGACGTGCTTGCGCAAGCCCTCGAGCGTCGCCGCGATCCGCGCGCCTTGGTCGGCGGCTTTCACTTCGTCGCCCTTGGTCAGCACGACCGCGTAGGAGACGGCGGCGGCGTCGAGCGCGCGGCATCGTTTCATGATCGTTCTCTTTGAGGCCGTGCCGGCCATCGACGAGCACGAATACGCGCAACAGAGACGGACGGCCGCGCAGATAGTCACGGGCGAGTTCGCCCCAGGACTCTGACTTCGCTTTTGCGACCGCCGCGTAGCCATAGCCCGGCATGTCGACCAGCCGCGCCTTGCCGTTGAGGTCGAAGAAGATCAGTTCCTGTGTGCGGCCGGGTGTGCGCGACGTGCGCGCGAGCGCGGAGCGGCCGGTCAGCGCGTTGACGAGCGAGGACTTGCCGACGTTCGAACGTCCCGCGAAGGCGACCTCAGGCGGTCCCACCGGCGGCAAGCCGTCCGAGCGCGCCGCGGCGAAGATGAACTCGCACGGGCCCGCGAACAGTTTGCGCCCGGCCTCCGTCCAGTCGGGCGCAACCGCCGGTTCGCTCATACGCTCGGCGTCTTCACCGGGCTCGTCTTCTTGGGGAACAGCTTAGCGAGGTTGCCCCAGAGCTCGACCTTCACGCCCGCCTTGGTCATGATGTAATATTGCTGGAGCACGGTCAGCGTGTTGTTCCAGGTCCAATAAATGACAAGGCCAGCCGGGAACGTGCCGAGCATGAAGGTGAAGATTACCGGCATCCAGGAGAACATCGTCTTCTGAACCGGATCGGCCGGCTCGGGATTCATCTTCATCTGGAAGAACATCGACACGCCCATGATAAGCGGCCAGATGCCGAGGTGGAGGAAATGGCCGAAGGCGGGCAGCGCCGTCGGGTCCCAGGGAATGAGGCCAAACAACGTGAACACGTTGGTCGGATCGGGCGCGCTGAGGTCCCGGATCCAGCCGAAGAACGGCGCGTGCCGCATCTCGAGGGTGATGAAGATGACCTTGTAGAGCGCGAAGAACACCGGAATCTGGATCACCATCGGCGCGCAGCCGGCGACCGGATTGACGCCCTCGCGCTTGAACAGCGCCATCTGCTCCTGTTGCTGCTTGACCTTGTCGTCGGGATAGAGGTCCTTCAGCGCCGCGATCTGCGGCTGGATTTTTTTCATCTTCGCCATCGAGCCGTACGAGCGGTTGGCGAGCGGGAAGAACGCGAGCTTGACGAGCACCGTGACAATCAGAATGGCGACGCCGAAATTGCCGACGAATTTGTAGATCGTATCGATCAGCCAGTACATCGGCTGGGTAATGAAGTAGAACCAGCCCCAGTCGATCATCAGGTTGAATTTCTCGATGCCGAGCTTGGAGGCGTAATTGTCGATCGTCGAGACTTCCTTGGCGCCGGCGAAGACCCGGGTCGTGGTCTCGACCGTGGCGCCTGGCGGGACGGTCTGCTCCTTGCCGAGGAAATCGGCCTGGTAGTCGACCGGTTCCACGGTCCCGCTGGCCGAGTAGCGGGCCTCGATCGGGGCGGTCTGCTCGGGGATGACCGCCGAGCCCCAATATTTGTCGGTGAACCCGAGCCAGCCGCCAACGCCCTTGTTCGTCTCGAGCTTACCGGCGGCCTTGTCGATGGCGGCGTAGGTCGGCGCATGCTCCTTGTCGCCGATCACGCCCTCAAATCCTTCGTGCAACACCGAATAGCCGGCGACATTCGGCCTGCCGTGACGCAGGATGAGTCCGTAGGGCTGCACCGTCGCCGGCGCCTCGCCCGAATTCACGACCGAGTCCGTGATCGTGAACATGTATTTGTCATCGACAGCAACGACGCGCTTGAAGATGAGACCTGCGCCATTGTCCCAAGTCAGCGTCACCGGCTGCGTCGGGGTCAGCGTTTGCCTGTCGGCGGTCCACACCGAGTCGAGACCAGGCGTTTTTGCTCCTGCTGGGCTCACAAACCCGGTTTCGGCCCAATAGGAGTCAGGCGCGCCGGGCGGCGAAAAGAGTCTGACGTACGGGCTCTTGGGGTCGACGGTCTCATGATAATCCTTAAGGATAAGATCGTCGAGCTTGCCGCCCTTGAGGTCGATCGAACCGCCGACGCTGGGCGTATCGATGACCACCCGGGGGCTGGCCGCCAAGGCCGCGCTGACCGTCTGGGGCGCCGTCCTAGCCGGGGCGCCGGGCGGAAGCGCGGCGGCGGGAGCGCCCGGCGGCGAGGCGGTGGTCGGGCCGGTTGGCTGGGCTTCGGTCGGCGCCGCGGTATTGGCCTGATTGGCCTCCATCTGCGCCTGGTGCTCGCGCTGATACAGAGGACCGGCGTAGAAATATTGCCAGGCGGCCATGACCAGGACCGACATCGCGATCGCGAGAAACAGGTTTCGCGTGTCCTCGGATTTCATGTTCGCGCGTCTCTGTCCTTCGCCGTCCGTTTGGCCGGTCCGCGTCCGCGACCATTCGCGTCGCCGCGCCGGGCGGCGCGAAAGGCGGCGCGGACATCATCGACGAGGGCGGCGAAACGGCGGCCCAGCGCCTCGCGCCGGGCCATCAGCACGTAATCGTGATCTCCCTCCGCCTCAAGAGGCGCCGCAGCGCGCAGGGCCGCTTTCAGCCGTCTGCGGACGCGATTGCGCTCGACGGCGCCGCCGACGCCTTTGGTCACTGTCAGTCCCACGCGCGCCCCAGGGACGGCTTCTTGTCCCGTTTCCTCGCGGCGGCGGGACTGCAGCGTGAAAGTGTCGACCGACGCGCGGCGCCCGCGCGAGACACGCTGGTATTCGGCCCGTCTGGTCAGGCGGCCAACCGGTTCGCCGGCGGGGCTCGGGTTGCCGTCCTCATGCAAGGCGTCAAGGCTCCCTTCCGCAGCGTCTTCACCGACACGGGAACGACCGGCCGGCGCCGAAGCCGCGGTAAATCAATCAGGCGGAGAGCTTCTTGCGCCCGCGCGCGCGGCGCGCGGCAAGCACTTTGCGGCCGCCGACCGTCGCCGAGCGGGAGCGAAAGCCGTGACGGCGCTTGCGCACGAGCTTGCTGGGTTGATAGGTCCGCTTCACGGGCTAGTCTCCGAATTCCAATCGTCGGCGGAAAAAATCGAGGTGTGCTCGACCTTAAACGCGCAAACGCCAACTCAGCCGCTATGGCCGATTCAACCAGGCGGCGAGCCGAAAAAATGAACGCGGCGCTTGACGCAACCGCTGCAAGGCCGGGCTTATGCCGCGCCGACGCGAGCAAGTCAATCGCGGCTGCTACGGGGGATCCTAACGTACCCAGTGCGCGCAATCGCGGCGCCCCGAATCGAGGCAGTTCTGCATTTTGCGCTGCTGGTCGATGGCATTGAAAGCCCAGTAACCAAGCGCGGCGATCACCACGACAGCGATGATGGCGGCGATGTTGCCGCGTCCGCCTGAATGCGGCGCTTCGTCTTCATCGCCCGATGGGGCTTGGCTCATGCAGAGCGGCTCGAGGCAAGGTGCTCGACATCCCCCAGCGCCGCGATCGCCTTGGCGACAATGCCCTTCGCGTCGAGCCCGGCGGCGGCGTACATGCGCTCGGGCTTGTCGTGATCCTGGAACTTGTCCGGCAGGGTCATTGTACGCACCTTAAGCCCGTGCTCGAGTGCGCCGGCGTCGCTCAGCAAGGTCAGCACATGCGCGCCGAAGCCGCCCGCTGCCCCTTCCTCGATCGTGATGAGGAGCTTGTGCGTCGCGGCCAGCTTGAGAATGAGTTCACGGTCGAGGGGCTTGGCGAAGCGCGCGTCGGCGACCGTGGTCGATAGGCCGCGCGCCGCGAGCTCTTCCGCCGCCTTCAAGGCTTCGCCAAGCCGCGTGCCAAGCGACAGGATTGCAATCCGCGAGCCTTCGCGCACCACCCGACCCTTGCCGATCGGCAAGACCTCTCCCTGCTTCGGCAGGTCGACGCCGACGCCCTCGCCACGCGGATAGCGCAAGGCGATCGGACCGGAATCATGGGCCGCCGCCGTGGCGACCATATGGACGAGTTCGGCCTCGTCCGAAGCCGCCATCACCGTCATGTTCGGCAGACAGGCGAGATAGGCAATGTCAAAGGCGCCAGCGTGCGTTGCGCCGTCCGCGCCGACCAACCCAGCGCGATCAATAGCGAAGCGGACCGGCAGGTTCTGAATCGCCACGTCGTGCACGAGCTGGTCATAGCCGCGCTGGAGGAAGGTCGAATAGATGGCGCAAAAGGGCTTGAAGCCTTCCGTGGCCAAGCCAGCAGCGAATGTGACGGCGTGCTGCTCGGCGATGCCGACATCGAAGACGCGATCGGGGAAAACCGTTTTCATTTGGTCGAGCCCCGTCCCGTCCGGCATGGCCGCGGTAATGCCGACGATTTTCGCGTCGCGACGCGCCTCCTCGACCAGCGCGTTAGCGAAGACACGGGTGTAGGCGGGCGCGTTGGTCTTGGGCTTCGACTGTGTGCCCGTGATCACGTCAAAGGCGGAAACGCCGTGATACTTGTCATCGGCCGCTTCGGCGGGCGGATAGCCCTTGCCCTTCTTGGTGACCACGTGCACGAGCACAGGTCCGTCCTGCACATCGCGCACGTTCTTCAGAATTGGCAAAAGATGGTCGAGATTGTGGCCGTCGATCGGCCCGACGTAATAGAAACCGAGCTCCTCAAACAGGGTGCCCCCGGTCCAGAAGTTGCGGCCATATTCCTCGGTAAGCCGAGCCTTGTCGTAGAAGAACCTGGGCAGGCGGCGCGCGAGCTGTTTGGCTGCTCCGCGCAGCGTCCGGTAGGCGCGGCCCGAGACAAGTCGCGCGAGATACGCCGACATCGCGCCGGTCGGCGGCGCGATCGACATGTCGTTGTCGTTAAGGATGACAATCAGCCGCGAGCTCAAGACGCCGGCGTTGTTCATCGCCTCGTAGGCCATTCCCGCCGACATCGCGCCGTCGCCGATGACCGCGACCACATTGTTGCTGCCGTGGGACAGATCGCGCGCCACCGCCATGCCGAGGCTGGCCGAAATCGACGTCGATGAATGGGCCGCTCCGAACGGGTCGTACTGGCTTTCCGAGCGCTTGGTGAAACCGCTCAAGCCTCCGCCCTGCCGTAAGGTTCGGATCCGTTCCCGCCGACCGGTCAGGATCTTGTGCGGGTAGGCCTGGTGGCCGACGTCCCAGATGACGCGGTCGGTCGGCGTGTCGAAAACGTAGTGCAGCGCGACCGTCAGTTCGACCACGCCAAGCCCGGCGCCGAGATGACCGCCCGTCACCGAGACGGCGCTGATCGTTTCGGCGCGCAATTCGTCGGCCAGCTGAGTGAGGTCGCTCTCTTTCAGCTTGCGTAGATCGGCCGGTGTCTCGATTTGATCCAGAAGCGGCGTTGAAGGCTTGCTCAATCTATTCCCCAGGCGGCGCTTACTGGTCGTCGCGTAACGAAGACCCACACGTACACCAAGTCTGACGTTCACCGCAATTGCGCGCTTTCGCCATTATGGCGCCGTAAACTAGGCCCGAATTCGACTTGGTTTAACGCGCTTCCGCCTCGAAGCGTTCCGGCGCGATGGAATTTGCTATCACCGCCTATATGGCGCAAATTTGTGCAATGAACCAATTTTCGAGCTTGCCGCAGTCGGTCGATCGATACGCCCCCGACGGCGCCTATGCCTTCACCCGGCTCGCCGTGTCGCTGCTGATCGCGACCCTGATCGGGGCGGGCATGTGGGCGGTGATCGTGGTCCTGCCGCCGGCGCAGCTCGATTTCGGCGTCGACCGCTCCGCGGCCTCCCTCCCCTACACGCTGATGATGTGCTCGCTCGCTTTCTCGACGATCGCGCTCGGTCGCATGACCGACCGTTTCGGCATCCTCCTGCCCCTGATCATCTCCGCTGTGACGATAGGCGCAGGTTTCGTTCTTGCCGGGTACGCGCCGAATTTGGCGGTGTTCACGGCCGCTCATGTGCTGATCGGAATTGGCGCGGGAACCGGCTTCGGGCCGATGATGGCGGACATTTCGCATTGGTTCGTCAAGCGGCGCGGACTCGCTGTGGTGATTGTCGCGTCCGGAAACTACCTCGCCGGGACGATCTGGCCCCTTCTGATGAGCCTCACAATTCCGCTGATCGGCTGGCGCACGACCTATGCCGGCATAGGAATCATCGTCGCCGCGCTTGTCCTGCCGCTGGCGCTGGCGATGCGCCGCAGGCCGTCCGCCGCAGCCTACGAACAGGCGGAGGCCGCGACTGAGGCCGCGCGCGCCGACGTCGGCATATCGCCGCGACTTCTGCTGGTTCTCTTGATCGCCGCCGGCTTCTCCTGCTGCGTGGCGATGTCGATGCCGCAGGTCCATCTGGTCGCCTATTGCGGCGATCTTGGCTACGGGGTCGCGCGCGGCGCCGAGATGCTGTCCCTCATGATGCTGCTCGGGATCATCTCGCGCATCGGCTCCGGCTTTGTCGCCGACGTCATTGGCGGCACGCCGACGCTGATGATCGGCTCGTTCATGCAGGGCGTCGCGCTTCTGCTTTATCTCTATTTCAACGGGCTCGAATCCTTGTTCGTCGTTTCCGGGATCTTCGGCCTGTTTCAGGGCGGCATCGTGCCGATGTACGCGGTCATCTGCCGTGAGCTTTTGCCGCCTCGCCGCGCGGGCGCGGCGATTGGCCTTGTGGTTTCGGCGACCATCCTCGGCATGGCTTTCGGCGGCTATTTCTCCGGAGTCGTCTTCGACCTCACCAGCTCCTACCGCGTGGCGTTTCTGAACGGCGTCTTATGGAACGCGTTCAATTTCGCCATCGTCTCCTGGCTCTTCTGGCGTGGCCGGCGGGGTCAGCCGCTCGGCCGACTGGCAGCCGCTTAGTTGTTGGATAGACGCGTCGAAACATGCCGGACGACAATTTATTGCAGAAAATCAGAAACCGAACTAAGCTTGCCCTATGAGCAATTCTGCGCTTCGGCGCGTCAAGACTGGTGGCTCCCTGTTCCCGCGCCTCTGACGCCAAGGCAAAACCGAGAGGAAAAAATTTTCGCGGAAAAACCCGCGTAACCCATTGAAAAGTCTCGATTTCGGACGAGAGAATCCAAGGAAATCCAAGGAAATCCAACAGGTCTGAGCGGGGGTTTTCGAACCAAAACGGCGAGGACCCAAGAGAATCCAAATGGATCGCCGGGCCGACGTCGAGGGCCCGGCGTCAAGAGGGAGCCGGACCGACTCCCTCCAATGGCGAACCGCCCGAGGTCGCCGCCGCGCTTTCGCTCACTCCTTGTCGATCGACCAAGGGCCCGGGCCGGCAGCCGCGAGATAAAGGAAGATGAAGCAGTAGAGCAGCGCGGCTTCGCCCATGTTGATCGCGGGAAAGAAGCTGATCGGGAAATGCGCCATGAAATAGGCCGCGGCCATGAATTCAGACAGGATGAAGGCGACCGGGCGGGTGAACAAGCCGAGCACGATCAAGACGCCGCCGACCAGCTCCATCGTTCCGGTGAAATACATGAGGCCCGTCGGCATCTTGTCGATGAACGGCAGGCCAGCGGGGAAGCCCAAGAGCTTGCCGGTTCCGTGCTCGAGAAATGCGAGCCCCGCTGCGATGCGCAGCAACGACCGCGCGTGCGGCGCGAGCCACGCCGTGTTCAGCGCCGAAGCGGTGGAACGGGGAAGAACATTGGTCATTGTCGTCGCTTTCTGTTGGTTGTCGAAAACGGGAGCAGCTTGGCGCCCTCGCCGGAACTAAGCCGAGAGCTTGGCGGCGGCCTTGGCGATGAGTTCGCCCTGATGCCGCGCGCCGTTGAGTTCGATCTTCGACGGCTGGCGCTGACCCATCGCGCCGGCAATCGTCGTTGCGCCATAGGGAGCGCCGCCTACGATTTCGTCGAGCGTGCCTTGCGCCGCATGGCTGTAGGGCAAACCGACGATGATCAGGCCGAAGTGCATGAGGTTGGCGATGATGGAGAAAAGGGTCGTCTCATTGCCGCCGTGCTGGGTCGCGCTCGAGGTGAACGCGCCACCGACTTTTCCTAGCAAGGCGCCGGTCATCCACAATTGCCCCGCCTGCTCCCAGAAGCTGCCCATGGCCGAGGGCATGCGGCCGAAGCGAGTTGGCGCGCCGACCACAATCGCGTCATAGTTGGCGAGCTCCTCGACCTTGGCGATCGGCGCTGGTTGATCAAGCTTGAAGTGGTAGGCCTTGGCGATTTCTTCGGGGACGTTCTCCGGGACCCGCTTGACGTCAGCCGTCGCGCCCGCGGCCCGCGCGCCTTCCGCAACCGCGTGGGCCATCGTTTCGATGTGGCCGAAACTGGAATAATGGAGAACGAGCACCTTCGCCATATTCATTTCCTCAAGCTTGAACGGCGGGCGAGCAATCAGAGGATCTTCGCCATCTGGTCGAAGGAAAACCTCGGGCTGCGCGGGAACAGCTTCTCTGCGTCCCCGTAGCCGATATTGATCAGGACGTTCGACTTGACGTGTCCCTCGGGAAAGAACTCGGAATCGACCTTCGCATTGTCGAATCCGGTCATCGGTCCGGTGTCGAGACCCACCGCGCGCAGCGCGACGATCAGATAGGCCACCTGCAACGTGCCGTTCTGGAAGGCGGCGCGAGCGGCTTTCACGGGGTCGCTCGCGAACCAGGCCTTGGCGTCGGCGTGCGGAAACAGGAACGGCAGATGCTCGTAGAACTGCTCGTCGTAGGCCGTGATCGCGACGACTGGCGCGCTCATCGTCTTGTCGAGGTTGCCCGGTGACAGAGCTGGACGAAGCCGCTCCTTGGCCGCGTGCGAGCGCAGGAAAATGACGCGCATCGGCGATTGATTGGCGCTGGTCGGCCCCATCTTGGCCAGTTCTATCGCTTTCTGAAGCAGCTCATCCGAGATCGGTTTGTCGCGAAACACATTGTGTGTGCGCGCCTCTGTGAATAGCTGCGCGAGCGACTGCGCTTCGATCGTCTTACGGTCGGGAACGTGAATAGTCATGCGGACGAACCTCGAGTTGTTGCGCTGCGTTCAGATGTCGACTTTTGATCCGATCGTTGCAATTGGCAAAATTGTGCTAGTATCCATCTGTGGAGGTGATGGATGATCGACTCGCTCACGCTCGACCAGATGCGCGTTCTCGTCGGTGTAGCCGACGCGGGGAGCTTTTCGGCCGCCGCGCGTAAGCTCGGCCGGGTCCAATCAGCGATCAGCCAGTCGATCCAGACGCTCGAGACGACGCTTGGCGTCGTCCTATTCGATCGCTCCGGCAAGACGCCACAGTTGACCGACGCGGGAAAAGCGCTTGTCGGCGATGCGCGAGCGCTGATCGCGGGGGCGCGCGCCATCCGGGCGCGAGCGCAAAGTATGGCCGAGGACGTCGAGCCGGAGCTCACGCTGGCGGTCGACTCGATGCTGCCGATTCCACTTTTGATGGAAAGCCTGAAGGCGCTGCGCGTCGCCTTCCCGCTTCTGCCCGCGTCGGTCTACACCGAGGCGCTCGGGGGAGCGGAGCAGCGGCTTCGCGACGGCGCCGCCAGGCTGGCGATCTATACGATCGCGCCAACAAGCCCGTGCGATCTCGTCAGCGAGTTCATGACGCGGATCGCGATGTGGCCAGTCGTGGCGGCCAACCATCCGCTCGCCACCCTGCGCCAGCCGCTTGGGCGCGAAGCGCTCGAGCCTCATGTCCAGCTTGTGCTGACCGACCGGACGCCGCTGACCCAGAACCTGTCGGGCGGAATTCTCAGTCGCCATATCTGGCGGTTCGCGGATCTTTCGACCCGGCTCGATTTCCTGCTCGCCGGCTTCGGTTGGTGCAACATGCCAAGCCACATGGTTTCCGAACACCTCGAGGCTGGTCGCCTGAAGAGGCTCGCGATCGCCAATCAGGAGGAAATCGCGCTGCCTCTTTCCGTCGTGCATGAGCGCGGCCGCCTGCCAGGCCGAGCGGGACGGTGGCTGATCGCGGACTTGCGCGAGCGGATGAAGACCTGCCCCGGCGCTTATCATCGCAATGAAGCAGAGCCAGCCGCGGCTGAAGCCGCAGCGGCCTGAGAAAGGCTGCAGCGCGCTTCTGGCGAGCCGGCGCGTTAAGAGGCCTTGTTGCTCGGCGAGCGAAGCAGCGCGCTAAGCACGGCTTTCGCTTCGTCGATCAGCCATTCCTGGTATCGGTAATACATCTCCGAGCCCATCGGCGTGACATATGAGACGAGTTGCTCCTCACAGCGGCGATGAAGAGCGTCAAATTCCTTGATCAGCTCTTCCGCTGCTTTGCGGTCCTGCGGCGTCTGGATGACATTCTCGGGCGGAAGCGCTTTGATCTGGTCTCGCGTGATACTGGAATGCGCGCGCGCTTTGATCTGCTCCTCGCTAAGACCTGGATACGCGAGCGCCTTGAGCCGAGTCTCGAGCAGCCCCCGGTTGGCGTCGATGCGCCAGAGCCTGAAGCGACTGTAGACGCCCGTCGCGTTCAAAAGGACCGTGGCCGCCATCGCCAGATAGATCCAATAAGCGGGCGACATCAGGTTCACGAGCCAGGGGAAATATTTGTCCGCGAGTTCGGGCTGGCCGCTGGCGAAGAATTCGCGCGCTTCGTCCGCCAAAGGCGCACTGTCTTGCGACTTCGCGGAGGGCGGCGGGTTCACACGAACGAAATTGGGGAACTCCTCGCTGAGCAGCATCAGGAAGGCCACCCGCTCCGCGCGATGCACGCACGAATTGGTCATGATGAGCGTGTCGACCTGCGCGACAAGCTTGTCGGTCGCAGGGATAGGTTTGGCGATGTCGTAATAGCCAGCAGGAATTCGACCCAGGTGCAGCCACTTGTCTCGGGCTACCAGACCTTCGATGTCCGCGGGAGCGACGATCTCGAGATCGTACTTGTTCATGAGCGTACGGACGAGCTCCCCGTTCTCGTTCATGACGAAGGCGGTAAGGTCGAGCTGACCGTCGCGTACAAGTCCCGCTTGCGCTTCGACATCGTGATTGGACGGTTTCAGATCGAGACCGCTGAGGTCGGAATTCTCCAACAATTGCTGCATCAGATTGGCTGTGCCCGAACCTACCGGGCCGATCCCGACCGTATTGCCTTTGAGGTCGTTGAAGGTGTTGATCGCCCGCCCGCGCCGGGCGAGCAGAAACAGCGTTTCCGGCTGCGGCAGCCGCCCAAGGGTCGTCAGGCCGGCGTCGGCCGGCGCCGGCACGCCGTCCTGCACAAAAGCGAAGGCGGGAACGCAATGCCCGTTTTCGCCAACGAGGCGGGCGATGTTTTCGACCGATCCCGCTGTGGCCACGACCTTCAAGTGGCCGTTCTTCTTAAGCGCCCGCGCGGCGAGCTTATCGCCCAGCGCGTGATAAGCCCCGGTCGGCGCTCCGGTCAGGACGGAAGCTCTCAGGAACGCGTAGTCGCCGGACACGGTGTAATAGAGGAGCGCGGCGACCGCCGCGAGAGCGGCGAGAGCGATCAAGATGCCCCTTGTCCACGCCTTCCGACCGCCGCTCGGTCCGAACGCGAGGTCGTCCAGAAAACTCATGCTTCGGTGCTCGACGGCAAATGGCGAACTTGGCGCGCCGTGAGATATCGCTGCGCCAAGAGCCCGACGCAAGGCGCCAAGCGTCAATTCGAGTTTGGCCGGCTTATCGCGTCCGGCTCTCACGTCCGTAAAGCAATAGCATGGCGACGATGACGATTCCGTAGGTGATCTGTCGCCCCGCCTCCGGCATCTGCACCACGGACAGGATCGACTGCAGCAGCGTGATAAGGACCACGCCGGCGACGGTGCCGAGATAGCTGCCGCGTCCGCCGAGGATCGACGCGCCGCCAAGCACGACGGCGGCGATCGCCGGCAACAGGTACGCGTCGCCCATCGCTTGCGCAGCCTTGCTCGCGTATCCGGCGAGCAGCACGCCGCCGAAGGCGGAAAGACCGCCGGCAAGGGCAAACGCGATCAGCACCACGCGCTGGGTGTTGATGCCTGAAAGATAAGCGGCGCGCTCACGATTGCCGATGCCGTACACGGCGCGGCCGAAGGTGGTGCGGTTGAGCAGGAAGATCGCCGCGGCGCCGACCACGGCCCAGACGAGCAGCGCATTCGGCAGCCCGAACAGGAATTCGCCGGTCGCTAGCGTGCGCATCGCGGGGGACGATGCGTCTTGCGGCGAGAACCCGCCGGTATGGGCCACCATCAGCCCCTGCGCCACCGCATTGACCGCGAGCGTAATGATCATAGAGGGGATGCGCAGGTAAGCGACGCCGAAGCCGTTGACGAGGCCGAGCGCCACTCCGCAAGCCACCCCGAACGGAATGGCCAAAGCCTCGCCGACTGGACCCCATCCGGTCGCGGCCGTCGACATCATGCCCCCGACGGCGACCACCCAGGGAATGGAGAGGTCGATCTGCCCGAGCAGAATGACGATCATTGTCCCGGTAGCGATGACGCCAAGGAAGGAGGCGACTTTCAATTGCTGCAAAAGATATTCGGGCGACAAAAAGCTGCGCGAATAGAGCGAGCCCAGAAACAGCATCACAATCACGCAGCCAAAGGCGATCGCGACGGGCGGATCGATCCGCCGCTTGAGCGCGTCCGCAAATCCCGTCTCGGCGTTCTCGCTCACGGGAAAAGCTCCAGCCGGTTGCGGACCTGGAACACTCTCGCCGAGCCGACGCAGACCGCGGCGAGCAGCACGAGACCCTGGAAGAGCGGCTGCCACAGCGGGTCGAGATTGAAGACGAAGAGGAGATCCCCAATGGTGCGAAACATCAAGGCGCCGAAGATCGCGCCGATCGCGCTGCCCGAGCCGCCGAACAGCGAGACGCCGCCAAGCACGACCGCGGCGATTGAGAAGAGCGTGTAGGTGTTGCCGTTGGCGGCGGACGCTTCTCCGGAATAGGTGACGAAAGTGAGAAAAAGCCCGCCGAGCGCGGCGGTCAGTCCCGACAGCACGTAAGCGCAAAATTTGGCGGCGCCGACAGGGACGCCCGACATATAGGCTGCGCTTTCGGAGGAGCCGACGGCGTAGGCCGCCCGGCCGATCGCCGAGCGGCTGTAGGGAACCCAAACGACCAGTACGACGACGGCGAGCGTGACCAGACTCGCGGGCAAGAAGCCAAAGATGCGCCCCGTCAGCGCGTCGGCCAGGGGCCCGTACACGTCGCCGCCCGGGACAGAGCGCAAAAGAAGGGCGAGGCCAAAGAACACCGCCCCGCTTGCGATGGTGGCGACAATCGGCTGCAGGCGTCCATAGATGACGATGAGCCCGTTGATCGCGCCGCAGGCGAGTCCGGTCAGAAGAACGCCGAGGACGCCGAGCGTGGCGCTGGCCGCTGTTCCAACGACGATCCACGAGGCGAGGCAATTGGTGAGAACAAGCACCGCGCCGACCGAGAGATCGATGCCGGCGGTGATGACGACGAAAGTCTGGGCCATCGCCACCAGCGCGAGGAGCACGCCCTTGTTGGCGGCCGTCTGCACGACATTGGCGCTGAACCCAGCCGGATGGTTGCTCGTGTAGATCGCGAACATCACGACGAAGAAGACGATTGCGAGAAGGGTCGCGCGGTTTTGGGCGAGGACATAGCGCCAGTCGCTCATTGCGCCGGCGCCCCGGCTGCGGCCTCTTCGGGCGAAATGTTGAGCGCGCTCGCGATCAGCGCCCGCTCGGTGATCTCCGCGCCGGCGAGTTCGCGTCTGATCGCGCCGTCATAGAGCACAAGCGCGCGGTCGCAGCAGCCGATCAATTCGTCATAGTCGGTGGTGTAGAAGACGATTGCAGCGCCTTGGTCTGCGAGCCGGCGCAACAGCGCATAGATTTCCTGCTTGGTGCCGACGTCGATGCCTCGCGTCGGATCGTTGAGCAGGATGATGCGCGGCTCGGCCATGAGCCACTTGGCGATCACCAGCTTCTGCTGATTGCCGCCCGAGAGCGCGCCGGCCGGAATGTCCGTCCCGGCCGCATGGATTTCCAGGAGATTCATGAGCTCGCCGACGAGCTTCGATTCGCGCGCGCGATCGATCACCCCGCCCTTGGAGACGCGTCGAAGCGCGGCGAACGAGAGATTCTCGCGCACCGACATCGGCAGCATCAAACCTTCCGTCTTGCGGTCCTCGGGGATCAGCGCCATGCCGATGCCCGTTCCCTTCGCGGCGTGCGGGCTCGAAGGCGAAGCGGGCGCGCCCTCCACCCGGATCTCACCGGAAACGCCACGCAGGACGCCAAACAACGCCAGCAGCAATTCCCGCTGTCCCTGTCCGTCGAGCCCGCCGAGGCCGACGACTTCGCCGGCGTCGGCGCTGAATGAGATGTCGCGCAGCCGGTCCCCCCAGTTGAGATTCCTCACGTCGAGCAGCGGCGTCTGAGCCTTCGGGCGCGCCGCGGGCTTCGGCGGAAAGATGTGGCTGTACTCGCGCCCGATCATCATTTCGACAACCTCGTTGTCGGTTTTCGTCCCGGCCGCATAGGTTGCGACATTGGCGCCGTTCCTGAACACCGTGCTCTCGTCGGCAAGCTCGGCGATCTCATGCATGCGGTGGGAAATGTACAAGAGAGCCAACCCCTCTTGCCGCAACCGCTTGAGTACGACGAACACTTTGGCGACATCAGCGGCGGTGAGCGCCGAAGTCGCCTCGTCGAGAATGAGGACGCGAGGCTGGCGAGCCAGCGCCTTGGCGATCTCCACCATCTGGCGGCGGGACAAGGCCAAGTCCTTGACGAGCGCCATCGGATGGATGTCCGGCGCCCCCGCTCGTTCGAGCGCATCCTCCGCCAGGCGCCGCTGCCCGCGGCGGTCAATCAGGCCGAAACGGCGCGGCGGATTGGAGATCGCGATGTTGTCGGCGACCGAAAGCTCGGGAACGAGCGAAAGCTCCTGGAAGATGCAGACGATGCCGGCGCGATTGGCGGCGGCCGGCGAATCGAAAGCGACTTCGGTTCCGTCAAGGAGAATACGGCCGGCGTCGGGCGCGACCACGCCGGCGAGGATCTTGATCAGCGTCGATTTGCCCGCGCCGTTCTCTCCGAGAATAGCGTGAATGCGACCGGCAAACACAGTGAGGTCGGCATTGGCGAGGGCGCGCACGCCTCCGTAGCGCTTGGAAACGCCCTCCATGCGCAGGATCGGCGAGGCCGTCAACTCTGCTCGGTTCACGCCGCTTACCCTCGCCCCTCAAAGACGCCCTGGGGCCGCGACGCGCCGGCCTCGCCGCGGCCGCCGGGGAAGTCGCTCCCCGGCGGCCGAGTTGGTCGATGACTACTTGTTCTCCTTCGACTGCCCCATGATTTCAGCAGCGCTGAAGTTGATGTTGCAGGTCGGGAAGGAGTTGCCGACGAAGAAATTGTCGCCGAGCTTGGAATAGTAGTTCTCGTTGTCCTTGAAGTTCGGATCCTCCGCCGTCGCCAGCGGCAGCTTGACCGATTGCGGCACCACCTGCCCCTTGAGCGCAGCAAGCGCGACCTTGATCGCCACCGCGACCTGCGCCGGCCCCGTGCCGCCAGACGAGCATTTCAGGCCCTGATCGGCGAACTTCGCGCAGAACTTGCGGAAGCCGTTCTCGGTCTCGCCGCCGAACGGGGCGAATGGCTGTTTGGCGTCCATGATGGCCTGCACGACGCCGGTGTCGCCGCCCTGGGCGGTGTAGCCGTCAAAGTGCTTCTGCACCGCGATCGCGTCGGCGGTTACCTTCTGCGCCGTCGGATCGTCCCACTTGCCGTACACTTCGACGACGTCCCACTTCTTGCCGCTCTTATCCAGCGTCTCGTGGATGCCGTCGTGACGGTCGCGATCGACGGACGTGCCCGAGACGCCGCGTATTTCGAGGATTTTGCCGCCGTTCGGCAGGTGCTTGTCGAGCCATTGCGCCCAATAGACCCCGAGGCCCTTCTGGTCGACGTCGACGTTGATCGCATCTTCAGAGTCGAGGATGTTGTCGAACGCCACCAGCACGACGCCCGCATCATTGGCGCGCTTGATAACGGGCTTGAACGCCGAGGGGTTCTGGGCGTTGACGACGATCGCGTCGAAGCCGGAATCGATGAAATTGTTAACTGCGGCGATCTGTGCCGCGACGTCTTCGCCGGTCGAGACGACCTTGAACTCCTTGAGCTGGGCGGCGATGTCAGGCTGCGCGGCGAAGGCCTTAGCGGTCTGGATCATCTGAATGCGCCAGGTGTTGGCGATGAAGCCGTTGGCAAGCGCGATCCGGAAAGGCCCTTTCTTGGCCGGCCACTTGAAGAACTTGGTCTTGTCGGACCAGGGCACGAAGCAACTCGGATCGGAAGGCGGCCCGGCCACGACTTCGGGCCCGGCTGCGAAGGCTGGCGCTGAGAACGCGCATGCCGCAGTCAACATGGCGCCGCCGACAGCGGCCACAACGATATGGCGGAAATGTTTCATGCTCTTCCTCCCTTTGCATCTCGATCGGTGGGCCTCATCGAAGCCCGTCGCCGTCGAGTGCAGTTTCCTTCTTCAGTCAAGCAGAAATACATTGCGCCATCCTGGAATCACCCGGAACGGCGAACGGCGGTCCGCTCGCTGACATGCTAGTATAACGGAGCGCCTCGCCTACACAAGTCTGTGATTGAGCTCAGACCAGCCAACAAAAAGGCCGTCTTGACCGAGCCTGCTGAGCGGTCCCTCGGGATCGTCGCCGCCATGCTACACGCTCTCCGGTAATCCGAGCGGGCCCGCCGCTCGGGGACGCGTTCGCATGGAGGCGAGGATGGCCACAGTCAAGCTCTGGACCGATGCGGAGGCGGAAGCGCACCCGAAGGTCAAAGCGGTTTTCGACGATATCCGGGCGACCCGGAAGTCGGACTTCGTCAACAATTTCTGGCGCGGTCTGGCTAACCAGCCCGAGGTTCTCGAGCGCACGTGGAGCGCCCTGAAAATGGTTATGGGCGCGCCCGGACCGCTCGATCCCTTGACTCGGGAACTGATCTATATCGCGGTTTCAATTACCAACAACTGCTCCTATTGCATCCATTCGCATACCGCGGCGGCGCGCGCGAAGGGCATGACCGACGCGCAATATTCCGATTTTCTGGCCGTGGTCGGCATGGCCTCGCAGACGAACGCGCTGGTGACCGGCCTGCAACTGCCCGTCGACGCGGCCTTCCTCGTCGAGAGCTGAGCGCGGCAAGGCTTCCGCGGACAACGGCGGCGGGGGGAAGCGCCGGACTTTAGAGGTGCGGCCAACAAAAAGCCCGCCCGGGATCGCTCCCGCGCGGGCTTTCAGTTCAAGCTGTTGGCGGGCCGCTACTTGGCCTTCTCGCCCCTGTCGCGGGCCTTCAGCGCCGCGCCAAGAATATCGCCGAGCGAAGCGCCCGAGTCGGCCGAGCCGTATTGCGCAATCGCCTCCTTCTCCTCAGCGACTTCGAGCGCCTTGATGGAGACTGCGACCTTGCGCGCCCGACGGTCGAACTGGGTGATGCGCGCGTCGACCTTCTCGCCGACCGAGAAGCGCTCGGGACGCTGATCACCGCGGTCGCGCGCAAGTTCATTGCGCTTGATGAAGGCGGTGAGGTCCGTCCCCACGATCTTCACCTCGAGGCCGCCGTCCTTGACCTCGATGACCTCGCAGGTCACGACCGAACCCTTGCGCAGTTCGCCCTCGCCCTCTTCGCCGGCCGTCTTGGCCGAGAACGGGTCATCCGCCAATTGCTTGATGCCAATCGCGATGCGTTCCTTCTCGACATCGACGTCCAGCACCTTGGCCTTGACCGTGTCGCCTTTCTTGTAATCCTCGATCGCCTGCTCGCCAGGCCGGCTCCAATCGAGATCGGAGAGATGGACCATGCCATCGACATCGGCGTCAAGGCCGACGAACAGTCCGAACTCGGTCTTGTTCTTGACCTCGCCCTCGACGACCGAGCCGATCGGATGCCTCTCCGCGAAAGCCTCCCATGGGTTCTGCAGCGTCTGCTTGAGGCCAAGCGAAATGCGGCGCTTGGAGGCGTCGACCTCGAGCACCTGGACCTCGACCTCCTGGCTGGTCGAGACGATCTTGCCCGGGTGGACGTTCTTCTTGGTCCAGGACATTTCGGAGACGTGGATGAGGCCTTCGATGCCGGGCTCGAGCTCCACGAAGGCGCCGTAGTCGGCGATGTTGGTGACGCGGCCCTTGAGCTTCTGGCCGACGGCGTAGCGCGTCTCGATGTTCGACCACGGATCTTCCTGCAATTGCTTCATGCCGAGCGAAATGCGGTGGGTCTCATGGTTGATCTTGATGATGCGCACCTTGACCTGCTGGCCGATGGTCAAGACTTCGCTCGGATGGTTGACGCGCCGCCAGGCGATGTCGGTCACATGCAGGAGGCCGTCGATGCCGCCAAGGTCGACGAAGGCGCCGTAGTCGGTGAGGTTCTTCACCGTGCCGTCGATGATCTGGCCCTCTGCGAGGTTGGCGACGATCTCGTGGCGCTGCTCGGCGCGGCTCTCCTCGAGCACGGTGCGGCGGGAAACGACGATATTGCCGCGCCGCCGATCCATCTTGAGAATCTGGAACGGCTGCGGCACGTTCATCAGCGGGCCAACGTCGCGCACCGGGCGAATGTCGACCTGGCTGCGCGGCAGGAAGGCGACCGCGCCATCGAGGTCGACGGTAAAGCCGCCCTTGACCTGGTTGAAGATGACCCCTTCGACCTTCTCGTTCTTCTCGAACGCCTGCTCGAGCTTGACCCAGCTCTCCTCGCGCCTCGCCTTGTCGCGCGAGATGACCGCTTCGCCGAGCGCGTTCTCGATCCGCTCGAGATAGACTTCGACTTCGTCGCCAAGACCAGGCGCCGGGTCGCGTCCATGATTGGTGAATTCCTTGAGCGCCACGCGCCCTTCAGTCTTGAGGCCGACGTCGATAACGGCCATGTCCTTTTCGATCGCGACGACCTTGCCCTTGACGACCGTTCCTTCGAACGCCTCGTCGTCGCCGTAGGTCTCGTTCAATAGTGCGGTGAAATCCTCGCGCGTCGGCGCCAGGGATTGAATGGAAGCCATTGGTTCTCCTAATTGCGCCCTTTTGTTCGGGCGACGCCGGCTTTGGGTTCGCGTTGACGTTCAGGCGTCTGCCGACCGGAAAGGTCCGCGCGTAATCGGCGCGAGACCCTTGTCACCGCTTTTGGCGGCTGAGCCGGCGTATTTGGCCGGCGGCGGAAGCCCAGGGTTTGATCGCCATGTGGGGAGCCCACGCGGCGAGCGCCAGCCGCTAGCAGGAAAGTCCGGCTGATTCAATGGCGAAAACGCTTCGATGAAACAGTCGGAATGCAAGGGCTTGGCGAGGGCCTTGGTCGCGGGAAAAGCCGCGCCATTTCCCCGTGGCGGGCGATTACGGAAGGAGAAGCGGCGTCATCCCGAAAGCCGTTGGGTTCGCCGCTTGTCGTGCTAGGTAGCCGGCTCGAATTCCCGAATATCTTCATTCCTGAGGGCGAATGAACCTTCGTTCACTTGGCGCAGTCCGTTCAAGAATATCGAAATATCGATTTCTTGATCTTCATCTTGGTCTTCAAGCGGCTTGAATCGGCCATGGAAAAAGGCGTATTCTATGCCGTCAATCAAATAGGGAACAACACCTTCCAATCTAAAGGCAAGTCTCTCTTCGCTTTTATGAGGGAATTTGAAATTAAAGCCAACAATTTTTCTTATTTTGTAGATTTTACCTTCTCTGAGATATTCATCAACAAAGCGGTTTCTGACACCGTCAATCGGTTGCGCATTGACGCAAACAATTTTTTGACCAACAAACCAATCGCGCATATCATTCCCCACCACCGAAGCGGTTATACTTTAGGAGAGGATTCCTTCGTTTCCCGACTTAAATATAGACGGCGAAGATGAACGTAGGCTGTCGATTTCAATTTGCAAATTAACAAATGTTTTCAATCTCGTTAAGTTCGTGTAAGGTGGCTATTTTTCGTTTTGCTTGCGCAAATTCATAAAATGCCCAACGCTGATACGCATTTCGCTGGACCCGCCGCACTCCACCGGCGCACGCCGTCGTCCTGACGCGGCTGAGCCGTCCTGTCGGGGCCGGACGGACGGGGGCCGAACGCCGCCCGATTGAGCTGGCTCTATCGCGCTGCCGATAATCGTCTCGCCGGCTTAAGGAGAGTTAGCCTCGAGCTGCGAGAATTCCGTAATCTATCGACATTATCTTGCGCAAAGAAGAAACCTCGGCTACGATCATGGGCAATGAGAAACTCGATCGCCGAGAGCTCCCGACCGCGCCAAAGATCCTCGCATCGGCGTGCTCGCGGCCGCATCTACAACCAGAACGGGTTCCCGAGGGCGGGCGAAAATTTTTTTACTCCAAACGGCCGTAACCCATTGAAAAGTCACGATTCGAAAAAATAAACGCTAGTAAACGCCAACTATTTTACTAACGTTTATTAGCGTTTACTGGCGTTTAGTTGAACCGAGTTCGCGCCACGGTTGTATTCTTAACCTTGACGAGAATTGACGCCTAGGCCCGCCAGGGAAAGGTCCAGGTCTCGGTCAAGGCTTTGGGGCCGGCGCGCAGGAAGACGCGCAGGTCCGTGCTTTGACCCGGGTCGATGCCAACGTCGATACCGGCGCGGAATCCCCGGACATGGGCGTTAGGGGTGAGGAATGTGCGGAGGATCCGTCCAGTCGACGCGGTCGCGACCGTCTCCACGAGCGAGGGGTCGCTCATGTAATAAGACAGGTCGCCGCCGGAAAAATCGATGAGGAAGCGCGTAGTCCCCGGTGGTGGCGGCGGATCCGGGGAGCCCAACGCGCGGGCGGCGACGCGGAACGTTCCAACCGTGCGACCACCGGGCGTCAGGCTTTGATCCATGGTCAGGGAGGTGATGCGATAGCCGAAGACGAGGGGCTTGCCGACGTCGAGCCCCTGCTTGGGCGCCCAGGCGACGACGATGTTGTCATTGGTCTCGTCGCTGGTCGGCAATTCGACCAACTCCACCCTGCCCTCGCCCCAACCTTCGTGCGGTTCGATCCAGTAGCTCGGCCTGAGTTCGTAGGCGAGATCGAGATCTTCATAGTCGCTGAAGTTGCGATCGCGCTGCAGCAGCCCAAATCCGCGTGGATTGGCGTCGAGGAAGACGGAGACCTGCGGTTTCGCCGGGTTGCTCAGAGGCCGCCAGATCCATTCCCCCGCGCCGGTGTGCATGAGAAGACCGTCGGAATCGTGCAATTCGCCGCGGAAGTCCTCGACGAACCGCCGGTCGGCCTTGCCGACGAAATACATCGACGACAGCGGCGCGAGACCAAGCGCCGGCGTCGGTTTGCGCGCGAACAAAGTGACGTTCGCGTCGATGTAGGTTTCCTGGCCAGGGTTCAGATCGAAGCGGAAGGCGCCGGTGGCCAATTCGCCATCGAGCAGCGCATGGATGACGATGTGCTCGGCGGTCGCGTCCGGCGTCTCGATCCAGAATTCGCGAAAGAACGGGAATTCCTCATTGAGACGGGGCGCGGCGCCGATCGCAAGGCCCCGCGCCGACAGGCCATAGCGCTGGCCGCGGCCGAGGAAGCGGAAGTAGCTCGTTCCGAGAAACGCGATCACTTCGTCCCAGACATGGGGCGCATTGATCGGAAAACGCAGGCGAAAGCCGGCAAAACCGAGATTGATCGGCAAGATTCCGAGCTTGGCGCGGCCATAGTCGAATAGATTCGCGGCATAGGGGATCGGCGCCGGGATGCCGTCTCGCAGGACGTTGACGACGACAGGACGCTTGTACAGGTGCCCGAGATGTAGCAGCTCCAACCGGAAATTGGCCCCATCCTGGCCGAGAAGCGGCTTGTCGGATTTGAAGCGAATATCCCGCCAGCCGTCGAAATCGAGGGTCGCGAGACCGTCGGGCAGCGGCGGTATCGCGCTATCGAAGGGGGCAGCGGCCAGATCCCGCGCCCGCTTCACAACGTCCTGGTAGCCGAACGTCGGGGGAGCCGGAGCCGCGGCCGGCGGAGCGTCGGTCTGGGCGGCCGCGGGGGCGGCTAAGCGCGCGCCGGAAGCGGCCGCGATGCTGACGAGCAGCGCCCGGCGGGACAGGTCATGCATTGGGGGTCATTCAGGCTTTGGCGATCGGGGGTGGGCGTAGCACTGCGCTGGGGCTCGAGGCGACAGGTGGGCTACGGCCATGGCGCAAACGGGCCGCTGCTGGGGTTGGTGTGCACGATCGCTTCGAGCCCCATGCTGAAGTTAGAGGTGATGCGATAGTTGACGCCGACGCCGAACGTGCCGACCGCCTGCACCGCGCCGGGTCCGGAGAATACGGTGTTGATAGAGTTGCTCGCGTTGAAAGCGCCGCTGCTGAACCGCGTCGAGCGGACGAAATCGACCCCAGTGATGACGTACGGGGTCACCTGGCCGAAATTATACCCGACGATCGCCGAGCCGCCGGCGAAAGCGCCGCCGGTAAACTGCGAGAACCCGGGGCTCGTCTGGAGATAGGGCATGTAGCCAGTCGACGCCTGGACCCCCAGCATGATCCCGTTGTCGAAGACATGTTCATAAGTCAGGTCGGTTTCGCCCCCGACGCCGCCCTTGACCCCTTTGCCCCCCAGACCGAGACCCCCGCGCTTACCGAGAGGCCCGCCCAATAATCGGGCGCGGCGTCGGCGCCGCCGGGGCCGAGCGCCGGATAACTCGACGGCGCGGTCGGAAGATCAGCGGCGGCGGCGGGCGCTGCCTGAAGGAAAACCGCGGCTGCACAGACCAACGCGGCGGGAAGACAAGCAATAACCAAGCGCATGATGTCTGTCTTTTATCACAAATCACCGCGCGAAGCATTGCGGTCTCGAGTGCGGCATATTGATGGCGGGACGGCGCGCCGAGATCCCGGCCACCCGGCTTTGAACGCCTCGCAAACCTGACCCGGCGCGTAAGCTGGACAAGGCGCGGCGCGGACGCTTATAAGCGCGCGCTGCGTCTCGACGGCGCCAGCCGCCCAGGTAGCTCAGTTGGTAGAGCACGTGACTGAAAATCACGGTGTCGGTGGTTCAATTCCGCCCCTGGGCACCACGTAACTTTCTACTCTAGGCTACGAAATTACCACAAAATCAATCAC